>JAAUZJ010000023.1 GCA_014804695.1 Lachnospiraceae bacterium | reverse complement strand
GATTCCACGATTACGGTAATTCGAGTTTTAAAAGACCGAATGTATTGGCAATCCATTATAAAGAAAATGCAGAAAATCAACAGATAATTTTTACTTCAATCTTCCCGTTTCGGTGAAGCGCTTAGAATCGTTCAGGATAGATTAAATGAAAAGAACTTCTATGCATTTAATCCTGGTTTTGACTGCAATGGTCAAAAAGCAAATTAATAACTAAATTATATAAATATATTATACTAAAAGCAGCTCCATAGCACTTTCATGCTTTGGGGCTGTTTTGTTAATGTTTAATCATATGAATACTTCCTATCGCGCACAAATGACATAAATAAGTGTAATATTTTTAATGAATATCTATAATATTCTACCTTTTCACAGGGATTCTGCAAAAGCTTTTCAAATTCCTCCATACTGATATCCAAATAATTAGCTATCGTTTTATTTGAAATCTGAAAAAAATAATTTAGTGTCTGTACAATCCCCCTTATATATTCATCTTGCGCGACATCTTCACGATATACTTCCATTAAAAAATCCAACAAATATCCAAGTTCCTGAATTTCAGATTGTTCTATGTTAGTTCCATTATAATATCGGTCAATTAATTCGATGGATACACCTGTTGCTATAGCAATACTTTTTTCTGTAAATCCATCTGAATATGCTTTGTCTAAAAGCTCTTTTAAATCATATGTCTTCATACTTTAAATTTCTCCTCAAAAAATACAATGCTATACGGATGCATGCGACAAGCTCAACAACTCCTCTGCAATACTTTTTACTCTTGCAAAGGACTCTTCGGTCAGTCCCGTGATTTCTCCTTCATTGTTGGCATCGTCTACGATCTCATCAGCCCTGCTCTTAAAGTTTGAAACCAATTCATCCAAAGAAAGCGCCATATCGCGCACCTGTTCACTATATGATCTGGTTTTGTCGCTGCGCTCTACAATCTGCTCGGTCATGGTTATGGAATTCTTCTGCATGTCCCCCAAAGATTCGGCTTTGGTCTTGGCATCTAAGATCTTGTCAATTCCCGCCTCAACAGATAAACGATTCTGCTCATTGATAGATTTTACCCCTTCCAGTTTGGCTTGGATCTTGGGTACAATTTCCTGAATGGAACTACTTGCGGCTTTGGACTGTTCAGCCAGCTGTTGTACATTATCCGCCACAACTGCAAAGCCTTTACCCTGTTCTCCGGCTCGTGCCGCTTCAATGCTTGCATTTAAAGCCAAAAGATTGGTCTGTGAAGAAATTCCGGCAATCTGTCCGACAAAGTTGGTAATCTCATCGATTCCATTCTCCAACTGGCTGATAGATTCTCCGGTCTGGTTTGCCGTTTCTTTAATCTGATGCATGGAGTCCACTGCAACATCCATCGTCTTGACAAACCCTAAAGTATGGTTGGTAACATCCTCGGATATCCTAAACATTTCTTTGGTATTTTGATAAATACCATCGATAGCCTCTGACATCTCCGATACACTTTCCTGAATACGTACCACCTGATTACGGCTTTCATCACAATCTGCTGATGTATCACGGGCAGAAGAAACAATCTGTTCATTGGCTCGTCTTGAGTTCTCCAGATTTTCTTCCACATCTCCCACCATAGTAACCAGTTCTTCAGAGGCAGATTCACACTTTTTGAGAAGTTCAGCCATCTGCATACCTTCCTGCTCTTTTTTGGTTTTTTCCAAAAGAGTGTTTTTTATGTAATTCAAAACAGCATTAAATGCCACCAGCGCCATGATTCTGGGAAATACATAGAACAAAATAAGATTAACAATATTCGTATTAATTTCAAAAGTGCCTGCCAAAAGTGTTTCTGCTTCCCTGGCTGAGATTGTAGTAGTCAAAAGTAATGTGTTTGCATCACACAGTCCCCAATAATATCCGCCAATAACAGAGAGGAAGAAACCTCCAATGGTCAGTACAAAAGTAAAGGTTTTATACTTTTTCTCAGTATAGACAATGGAAGTTATCATAGGAAAAATCATAAAGAGGGTTGCATGATAAGCCAGTTCCAAATTAGCAAAGGAAATCATAGACACCAGCAAAAAAAGCATAATGTAGTTGGCTGCCGCCTTTTCAAAACCAATTACATATTTAACGGCATGTCCCAGAACCACAAATACAACTACACCAATGAGAGCGTTGTTCATAATGGTTTGATCCACTATAAAAACGTGCAGCACGTTCAAAATCCATGCTATAACCAATACAATAAAGGTGACTCGCATACATTTTAATGAATAGTTATTAGCTTTTTTAAATTCAATCTCGTTTACCATACTTTCCGACCCCCACAATATTCATCCTTATCATTCACTGCAACAAAATACCCTGCATGTCAGACTTTACTATATCACATAAAAGGTAAATATTTGTCGGCATGGTATAATTCGCACTTTTTTGGGTATAGATTGCAGTTTTTTTGACATGAATTGCAATTTGGGATCGATTAGACTTATCTAACTACATCTTTTTTGTTCTAACCATTTTTCAAATAACCGTTCAAATTTAAGTTCTTCGTCAGTTCCTATATTCGGGATATTCACCATCCTTTTCTCCCATGATGACAGATAAGCCGCATTGGAAAGCAACAGGCTTTTTCTTCCTTCTGTGCCGTGAGCAATGCATTTTCCGACACCCATGCATTCATCGGCAAAGCCCTGCAAAACTTTTTCGTATGGCTTCTCTTCCTTTTCCGGAGTTATTTCTGTCCATGTTCCTTTTATTTTCCTAAAATAATCCGTGGAACTTTTGCGATAATCCGCCTCCTTACAGCCCATCTCCTGAACAAGTTCCCCGATTCGCAGTTTTCCGTTCTCGCAGACTATCAGTGCCTCCTCTAACGATATTTCCATACGGTTTATACCCGGCGCATCTCCGGTTGAAGAGATAAATGTCCCCGTTGCTCCGTTTTCCCATTCAAAATACACGGTCACATCATCCTCTACCTCTATATCGTGAAAATGCCCTTCTTTGCAAAAGCATTGGACCCTGACAGGCATGCCGCATATCCACTGCAAAAGATCCAGATTGTGCGGACATTGGTTCAATAAAATACCGCCTCCGTCCTTATCCCATGTTGCATGCCAGGAACTTGAAGTATAATATTGTTCCGGTCTGTACCAGTCCGTGACAACCCAGTTTACTCTTTTTAGAGCGCCATATTTTCCGCTGTTTACCAGCTCATACAACTGTATATGAAGCGGAAATGTTCTCTGGTTAAACACCATACTAAATACCTTGCCCGACTTAACGGCTTCGGTCTCCATGATCCTCGCCTGCCTGCTATATACACCTGAAGGCTTATCGCACAGCACATGCAGCCCATTCTTAAACGCCCTGACTGCCTCTTCCTCATGCGTATAGTGCGGCGTTGCTATCACAACGGCGTCTATCGACAGCTCTTTATTTTCCACTGCCGTAAAAAGCTCGTCCGCAGTCTCATATACGGGCATGCCCGCCTCAATGGACGGAAGAAGCATCTCCCTGTATATACCACGCACCCTTGTGATAGCGCTCAATTCCATTCCCTGAATCATGCCGTCCTGTATGATAGAAGCATATTTGCTTCCCATATTTCCTACTCCGATTACCGCTGTCTTTATCATATATTTATCTTTCCGTTCTGTGCTGCTTTTCCGCCCGTTTAAAAAAACAAAGGGGATTTCAATCCCCAAATAAATAATCTATCCCAATCAAATAAATCAGTTTCGGCTCATACCTTGATATATGTCCAATTGCATCCGCAAGAGTACCATACGGGACATTTTCGACATAAGCCCCGCTTTTATTTACGATATAGGCATTGTGCAAGATATATCCCTTCTTTAAATCTACGGTGATGCACACTGTATGAATCTGCTTTGTAATATCATTTCGATCATTATATACCGTAGCGATCATAACCTTATATGTATTGTCAATCGCATCCACTGCCGTGTAATCATCACCGTAAGCAGCAGCCACAGAAAATCCATTTTTCTTAAAATATTTTTCAATTGCATATGGTGATGTTCCAAACTCTCCCCACAGTGCCGCGCCATGTGTTTCATAATCATGGATTAATTTCGCCATCTGCTCCTGTGTTCCGGAACCTTTCAATGCCTTCCATGCATTGAATGAGGCAATGACTTCACAGCCGGAATAGCTCATATTATGGTGTAATCCCATTCCAAACCGAATATTCTTCCACTCATTCTGATTCTCGATATAAGCAGATGAGTCATTCCACATGTCCCACTTTTCACTGTTTAACCGTTCGCAATTAACAGTATAGTTCTTCTCTCTGATCCTCCGCGGTACTTTAAAGAATGCAAGTGCATGATAAATATTTAACAATATCCGGTTACTCACATGTCTCGGAATAAAGGAAACAAAAAAGTTTCGTACACACCACATACTTATACTCCTGCAAATCATGCTACTTTTCCACTTTTCGTAAACCTCTCACCAGTTCCCACAACTTTCCTATCTCAACCGGCCTTGAGTAATAATACCCCTGAAACCATGTGGCCTGATATCTTCGCAGATAATTCTGTATTTCCTCATTCTCCACGCCTTCTAAACAGGTACTCATGCCGGAACTGTTGGCAAATTCTACAATTGACTTAACCATAGCCTGTTTTTTGGCATCTTCGGTAATTCCACGTATGAAACTCATATCCAGTTTAATCTCATCCATAGGGGCATAAAGCACGATTCCTGAGGAAGCGCTTCCGGTTCCGTAATCATCCATTGCCATGCGGATACCATACCCTTGAAAAAATTCTACTTCTTTTTTAATCACGTCTAACGGCATATCCTTACATCGTTCTGTAAGTTCCAGACACAAATGGCTGGGCGGAAATTTCGTCTGTTCTAAAATATGCAGCACTTCAGCGCGAAATTCCTCTCTTTCCATCTGCCTTGCCGACACATTGACATTTATAACAAACTCCGGTAAGATCTCAAGCAGCCCTACGGTTTCTCTCAGAGCTGTTTGCAGCACATAATTACCGAGTTCATACATTCCCGGATCTTTTTCCATCCATTCAATAAACATGCCGGGCGGCACGGTTCCATAAGGCTCTCTGCGCCATCTGACTAACGCTTCCGCTCCTACGATGCGCCCGGTCATGGAATCCACAATTGGCTGGTATTCTACATAGAATCCTTTGCATCCTTCCCTGACTGACTGGTGGATTACTTTCATCAAATCTAAATCTACATTCCCTGAGGTGCGCACTTCATCATTAAAAATGATCAGTTTCCCCTGATGTTCCACTTCCGAATGTCCCAGCGCATAAGCAGCCTTAGAGCTTATAGAATCTGCTTCTCCATCATACTGCTCAATCAAAATCGCTCCTGCACATACTTTAAGTGTGATCTGCCTGTTGTTTACATAAATTCCCTTTGCAAGTTTATCTCTAAGAGTCTGCTCGAAAGTAAGTAGCTTTTCTCTGTCGCATCTCCTTAAGATAAACCCAAATTTGGGACCATCCAAACGATAAACAGCGCTGTTCTCATCCATCATATAAATAAACTGAAGCGCGGTTTCTTTTAATATCTGATTGGTAAATTCAGTTCCGTAAATAATATTCAAATTGGTAAACCGCTCAATCTTGATCATCAACACGGCAAAAGGTTCTTTATTTCCAATCGTCGTATCTAAATCTGCCACAAATCTTGCCTGGGAATATAAATCTGTTAAGGCATCAATTCTTGGCAGGACATTTTCATTATGCAGCAGAATGAGCAAGTACTCTTGCGCATTCTTCACATCTGTTACAATATCTGTATGGATGCTGAACATATGGTATTCTCCGGAAGTCCCCTTCATACGGACACACAATTCCCTGTCCAGATTCTTACCCTGTGTCCTTTCCGGAAGCCCCTCTTCGTACTCCCACCAATCATCCGGATGGACAATACCGCGCATAATCTCATAATGGTCTGAAACATATGTATCATTAATTCCAAAATAGGTCTTGGCTGTCTCTGAAAACCATGCTACGTCCTGCTCTAAATGCAGAATATATATGTAGGTATCTTCTGCGAGCATATTCAGCTTATTCATTACCGAATCTATGTAATTTGCATTATCTTGCCAAAATCCCTGCTCTCTCATTTATGTAAACCCCATATCTTTATTGTAATTTGTTTCTGCCTTATTAATGTTGGACATTTACCATCTGTTTTTCCCTATTTCTTGCATATACAGGTTCCATACACTTTTCAAGAACAGGAACCAGCTCATGGTCAAAGTTCTCACGCACCTTCGTTTCCTTACCGATAACAAGCGTAAATTCCTTATCCGGTGTACAGGCCGTCCACTCAGGCACCTCCGGATTATTAGGATTACCTGTTTTGGCAAAGGCCATAACGGAATCAAATATTAACTTCTCCACGCGTTCTGTAACGCCTTTTTCCTGAGTATAAGGCACAAACTGCGTATTATGGAAGAAATAAGGAATATCCGCACAATGCCATGGTGTACGTCCGCCGTCAAAGTTCATATCCAGATTGAATAAATAGGACCATACCCCTCCGCTGCATCTGCTTCTTGCTCTGATATAGTCAATTTCAGGCAGTCTGAACCTAAAATCCAATGTCATGATATCCACCGGGTTGCGTTCCGGATAAACCTTTTTAAACAGCGGAATCAACTCTTTTGCTTCTTCTTTTCCTATCTCCTGCTCCACAATAGCTATTCCGTCTTCTTTCGTCAATTTGGAACGGTTATAAGGAGTCGGTGAAAAAGAGGCAAATTCCCCGAATACGCTGCCTACCATTAACGGCACATGCTCTGTCTCTTTACGGAAACCGTTCTTAATAGGTTCTCCCTTATAAAAAGCATTAATATACGGTGTTCCGCCTACATATTCTCCTGCTTTTTTCAAAGCAGGCGTTACTTTATCATAAGCAGCTGCCAGTGCCTCATAAGGAACTGTCTCAAGAGCTTTCACGTCATCAACCTTAAGCTCTTTCATAAGAGCAAGCCCTAATTTCTCTCCATTTCCCTGTCCATCAATAACATCCGGATCGACAATCACGCCGCTCATGTTTATTCCCTTGGCATATAATCCATCTGCCGCAGGTGTCTGCAATAACGTAGTTACTTTTGCACCGCCGCCGGACTGACCGAAAACAATCACATTCTCCGGATCACCGCCAAATCTTCCAATATTGTCATGCAGCCATTTTAAAGCAGCTACAATATCGTCTGTTCCTGCATTTCCGGAATTTATATACTCTTCCCCGAAAGGAGAAAGATCGCAATAACCAAGTACATTAAGTCTGTGGTTCACGGACACCACTACAACCTGTCCTAACTTACACATATTCCCGCCTTCATAGGCAATCTGTTCAATCGCAGAACCAAAAGAGAAGCCGCCTCCATGCAGCCATACCATAACAGGACGCTTCTCTCCATCTAAACCAGGCGTCCAAATATTCAAATTCTGACATTCCTCATTCATAACCCAGAAACGATGTGGCACCATCAGTTCTCCATCCGGCTTTGGCAAATCTATAAGAGGACACACATAACCGTAATTCGTTGCCTGAAACACATCTCCCCAAGGTTCTACCGGCTCCGGAGCATGAAAACGTTTAGCTTTCGCATAAGGGATTCCCTTAAATATGTATACATCATCATAAAAATATCCACGCACCTTTCCACTTGCTGTGTCTACAAGTGCAGTGTCTTCGTCATATACAAATTTTTTCTCCATACGGACACCTCCTTTATCAGCCTGAAAGCGTACCATTTATAATTCTACTTATCAAAGTCATCATTGTCATCGACTTCAATATCAAACTTCATCTTATCTTCCGCCACCTCATACTGATAGTCCATATCTCTTTTTTCATGCTTTTTAGGCAACGGGAGCGGATTTTCAATAAAACGCGGCTTGGGTGCCGACTCAGGTTCGGGCTTAGGTGCTGGACCAGGCTCGGTCTCAGATTCAGGTTTTGAAATCGGCTCAATTGGCTCAACATTTATATTCGTTGCAGTGCTTTTATCATCTGAATCTTTAATGTTTTCCATGTCTCTTTTATCTTCTTCTACATTTTCTATCTCCGCACTCGTATACTGCGCCCCATCATCCCCAGCCACAAGACTTTGCTGAAGTCCAAGTCCGGCCAGTACGCTCCAGATGAAGACATAATATACCTGATAATCCAACACCCCCACACTGGAAAGAGGCATTGGCGCCAAAAGAAACATAAGGCACATCCAAGGTGTAGAATTCTGGACTTTGCGTCGATTACAGAATGACAGTATAAGGAGCGCGGCTAAAACAACCTGAATAAGACATTCGGCTAGGGAATACTTATTCTGGTAAATAATTGTATCCTTCTGTAAATGAATTCTATATAAATCAAGCCATGCATTTAATATGGCCTCTATTGTATCTCCACTGGCATAAGAATCCAGTATAAAAGCACCTGACATGGCAAGAAAAGCTCCTATTACAGTGAGTAAAAACAGTAAATACGGAGTAACTTTTTTCCTGTCAGGCTTGGTATCAATGCCGGTTATAAGTCCCGCCATTATAATAAATATAGTAAGTGAAATTGCATCCAGATAAACAAGTACGCCTATAATAATTCCTGAAAACAAAGCCCCTGCAATCATCATCGGTTTACTTAAACGATTACTGCAATAGGCCTTCACATAGCTGCCGACAATGTAAAGACCGATAAGATACAGCAAAAAGAATAAAAGCTCCGGAGTAACCATAAGAATCCGGCTGTTATATACACCAGACAGCGTCAGTATAAGCATAACCATACACGCCGGAATACTTCCAAGCAGTTTTCTTATTACAAAAAAGCTAAGCAGAATCGTAAGCATTTCAATAAAAAACTGCATCCACACTGCCGCCATGATTTTATTGCCCAAAAAAGAGAAAACAAGTGAAAGAAATTGCACGTATATATACGAAGCTCCATGTACTAACGGCTCTGTGTCCGCACCGCCTCCCACTATTGCCATATCATAGAAGTGCGTGTCTATTACAGTATCTGTGCCGATTTGTATCAACATATAAAGACGATACAAAAGTGCCGTAACAAAAATACAAAGCACGGCAAATATTTCCCACATTAATTTTGTGTGTTCACTTATTTTATTCTTACATAAAGTCTCCGCACCCACTTTTTTAAGCAGAAAAAATAATCCGGCTACCATAACAAAAAACAGAAAAACAAAACCAATCATATACATACGAGTGGTTAAATTTATCTGTTTTTTCCAAAGTAACATTGTATATTCAGCTAACATTACCCCTGTGATGCAGGTATATATTGCCCACAGGATGTAACTCAGCCAGTTTTTTTTGTATGTCATACTTTATATCCTTCGTTTTGATACATATAAGAGCTTATTTGATTAAATCTGTGAGAGTGCCTGCTCTAAATCCGCGATTATATCTTTTACGTTTTCAATGCCTACGGAAAGACGTATCAGATCCGGTGCAACGCCTGCTTCAAGCAGCTGTTCATCATTCATCTGCCTGTGTGTATGGCTTGCAGGATGCAGAACGCACGTTCTGGCATCCGCTACATGCGTTACAATAGCGGCAAGCTTAAGTTTATCCATCATATCTGCAGCAGCTTTCCGCCCGCCTTTTAAGCCAAATGAAATTACGCCGCAGCTTCCGTTTGGCAGATACTTCTGCGCGAGGTTATAATACTTATTGCTCTTAAGTCCCGGATAATTTACCCATGCAACCTTCTCATGAGCCTCTAAATATTCAGCAACCTTCTGAGCATTGTAACAGTGTCTTTCCATACGAAGCGGCAGAGTTTCAAGGCCTACATTTAATAAAAACGCATTCTGGGGTGACTGTATGGAGCCTAAATCCCTCATAAGCTGGCTGGTTGCCTTGGTAATATATGCGGCTTTACCGAATTTCTCCGTATATGTGATTCCATGATAAGATTCGTCAGGCGTACAAAGTCCGGGGAACTTTTCAGGATATTTAGTCCAGTCAAAATTACCTGAATCCACAATGCAGCCGCCTACGGACATCGCATGTCCATCCATGTATTTTGTAGTGGAATGTGTAACTATATCCGCGCCCCACTCAAACGGATTACAGTTTATAGGTGTAGCAAACGTATTATCGACAATAAGAGGTACATTATGTGAATGCGCCAGTCTTGCAAATTTTTCAATATCCAGTACTACTAATGCCGGATTGGCAATAGTTTCAGCAAATACGCACTTCGTGTTCTCCTTAAAAGCCTTACTCAGTTCTTCCTCGCTGGCATCAGGATCTACAACGCTGCACTCTATTCCCATTTTTTTCATAGTGCAGGTAAGTAAATTATATGTACCGCCATACACTGTGGAAGATAATACAACGTGGTCTCCCGCCTCGCATATATTGAATACGGCATAATAAGTAGCAGCCTGTCCTGAGGAGGTAAGCATTGCGGCAACACCGCCCTCAAGCTCACATATTTTAGATGCCACAAAATCATTGGTGGGATTTTGTAATCTCGTATAAAAATATCCGCTTTCTTCCAAATCAAATAATTTACCCATATGTTCCGAAGAATCATATTTAAAGGTTGTACTCTGATAGATTGGAAGTACCCTTGGTTCCCCATTCTTCGGCTTCCAACCGGATTGTATACAAATTGTTTCTTTTTCGTATTGTTTGCTCATATTTTCACCCTTTTATTCGTCCCAGTTATGGTATACAGCCTGCACGTCATCATCTTCATCAAGCAAATCCAACGTCTTTTGAAGATTCTTAATTGCGGTCTCGTCCGTCAGCTCAACCCAGTTCTGGGGAATCATTGTAACCTCTGAAGACACCATTGCAACTCCGGCATCCTCTAGCGCTTTTACAACAACTGCCAGATCATCCGGTGCCGTATAAATCTCATAGCTGTCTTCTTCTTCCGAAAAATCCTCAGCTCCGGCATCCAATGCCAACATCATCAAATCGTCGGCTTCCATATCATACTCTTCTTTGTCTACTATAATAAGTCCTCTTTTATCAAACATAAAAGAAACGCAGCCGGGGGTTCCAACATTGCCCTGCCCTTTGGTAAAGGCGCTTCTTACGTTTGCTGCCGTTCTGTTTGCATTATCGGTAAGTGCGTCAACTATTATCGCAATTCCGTTCGGACCATAGCCTTCGTAGGTAACATATTTGTAATTAACGTTATCGTTATCGCCGGCAGCCTTTTTAATTCCTCTTTCAATAGTATCGTTTGGCATATTATTTGCTTTAGCCTTGGCAATTACCTGCGCAAGCTTGAAATTATTGGATGGATCCGGACCGCCCTCTTTTACGGCAACTGCGATTTCTCTTCCTATNATNGTAAAAATNTTACCCTTAGCCGCATCGTTTTTCTCTTTCTTATGNTTTATATTCGCGAATTTTGAATGTCCTGACATNTTATTAATCTCCTTTGTTTTTCATCATTCATTTTTTATGCAATGTTATCTTATCATTTTTCTTTNNTTTCTTCAACCGTCTGANNATTCTTTTCTTCTTTATTCCTATAGGCAGTTAGATTCTCTACTGCTTACGTCGGTATCCTCAACTATTATTGCGCTTCTTCCGTCTGGGTATTTTGTTCTTCATCACCCTTATCAGGTANNTTNGTTGCCANAACGCTCTGTATCATCCTGTCCTTNACCTGAATGATNTTAAAAATATATCCCTGNCACTCAAACTCAAACTCCTCTTCNTCNTCCGGTATGTGCTCAAGNCGGGATATTACGAAGCCNTTNACGGTATCAAANTTTTCCTCATTAAGCTCAATNTCAAGCTGTTCTTCCAATTCATCAAGCGGCATCATACCGTCGATTATATATTCGTCCTGACCNTTTTCTTTAATATAGCTTGCTTCCTCGTCATATTCATCCTGAATATTACCTACAATCTCTTCNAGNATATCTTCCAGCGCAAGTAATCCGGCGGTCTGNCCGTACTCGTCAATGACTATNGCCATCTGTATTTTTTCAGTCTGCATGGTCTTGAGCAGNTCGTCTATATTTCTGGTTTCNGTAATAAACAGNGGNTCCCTCAAAAGTCCCTTGATCTTGCCTATGGGTTTAGANAGCATCTTNTCATTCATCTGCATACGCATGACGTCTTTTAANTGCAAAATACCCACNATATGGTCGATTGTGCCGTCATATACCGGAAANCGGCTGTTGTGCTCGTTAAGTATAAAAGAAGCCGCATCCAACAAAGTGGTATTACAGTCAATGGCTATCATATTATTACGNTTCACCATGATATCCTTGGCTTCTTTTTCGCCGTATTCAAAAATATTGGTAATCATCTCGGCTTCGCTTTCAAGAAGAACNCCCTGCTCATGTCCTACACTTATCATGGAACGGATTTCCTCTTCCGTAACATCCGCAGTATCATCNANNCCNTTGATTCCAAACAGCTTAAGAATCCCTTTTGCCGTTGANGATATAAGCACAACAAACGGAGCTACNGCCCTCACATAATAATAAATNGGNGTAATGCACAGTTTNATCCATACATCCGGATATCTGGACGCCGTTTTCCTTGGAATAAGCACCCCGAATGTCAATAATATGTATAAAAGACAAATCGTAATAATTATGGCGGTAAGTATAAGCATGCCGCGAAGCTNCCATCCATGCAGGCTGCCTGTACCTTTTAGCGTTATTNTATATACGAAAACCTGCATATAANTATACATTCTGTATAAATAAAAGGAACCAAACAACATATTGACGGCAACAATGCCAAGCTGCATCGCGTTAGCNTATTTGGCCGGATGATCAGACATATACTGNAGCCTTTTCATCTTTTTATCAGGCTCCTTGTCGNTNTCNTCCGTCTCCATGTTTTTNTGATTNTGNAGTGCNGCACTGAAACCGTANAANATCATCTCCAAAATCAGCAGAAACAAAAANGCAGCNACCATNCCAATACTCGCGACATCATCATCCATATAAAAAACCTCTCTTCCTTTCTCTGGCAGTATNCCTATACAGCTTCTTATGTACCAAGCTCAAGACTGACCATCAGACCCATATTGACTTCCTTCATTATTTCCTGGTCTAAATGACATACTCTGTCCTTTAANCGCTTCTTGTCTATTGTACGAAGCTGTTCCAANAAAATNACGGAATCCTTTACCATATCATATTTATTTGCATTNAGTTCTATATGAGTAGGCAGTTTAGCCTTNTTCATCTTNGATGTAATAGCTGCGCAGATAACAGTNGGACTATGTTTATTTCCAATATCGTTCTGTATTATCAGCACAGGTCTGACTCCTCCCTGTTCCGAACCGATAACCGGNCNCANGTCAGCATAATAAATNTCTCCTCGTTTCATATCACACACTTCCTTCAATCAATACAGCAATTCTAACTGACAGCAATAGTATTGCCAATTTCTCTGAAGGTATACTCACAAAACTATCTAAAATCCTNAAAAAAATCTTTGGANGCTATAATTTTTCCTTGNTTTATATAAACTCTGGGAATNCGNTTAGACAAACAGCAGGCAAGTTCATAATTAAATCTCCCTGATAAATCTCCTAACTCCTCCATGGTAATCTGCTCCTGCCCATTCTGCCCGATCAAAGTGACCTCGTCTCCCTCTTTGGTCTGTGGAATGTCATCTATATTTACCATAAACTGATCCATGCAGACTCTTCCAAGAATCGGGGCTTTTTTCCCATGAATAAGCACATATCCTTTATTAGATAAGCCTCTCGGATATCCGTCTCCGTAACCTATGGGAATCGTAGCTATTCGCGTAGCTTTCTTTGTTACATAAGTGCCGCCGTAGCTTACAGGGACTCCCTCTTCCACCTGCTTAATATAGACTACGTGGCTCTTTAATGATAGCACAGGTTTAAGGGAAATAATATCCCTTCTAACCTCATCCGAGGGCCACATCCCATACAGAGAAATCCCGGCACGTACCATATCCATATTGGCCTCTTTAAGCTCTATGATTCCTGCACTATTTGAGCAATGCTTAACCGGTATTTTAAATCCTAGCTCTGATTCTATTCTATTAATAAATTGACTAATACGGTCAATCTGCATTTTGACAGATGTTTTGTCTTTTTCATCCGCTCTTGCAAAATGTGTAAATGCACCTTCTATTTCTATATTGTCATAAGACAATGCTTTTTTTACAAATTCAAGCCCTGTATCATCAGGTGATATACCTATTCTGCTCATTCCGGTATCTACCTTAATATGAATTATGGTCTTTTTACCAAGTCTGGCAGCACAGGCCGAAAGTTCTTCAAGCATATCATATCTAAATACCGCAGGCCTTATTTCCCTGTTAATTAATTCTTCATAACAATACGGAAAAGTATATCCTAAAATCAGTATCGGTTTCTTAAGTCCTGCTTCCCGCAATATAACAGCTTCTTCGGCAGATGCCACCCCATACCCGAACACATAATCAAGCCGCTCAAGCTCTTTTCCGATCATAACGGCTCCATGACCATAGCCGTCTGCCTTAATAATTCCCATCATCTTAGTATTCGGTGAAATATTATTCTTCATCTGCTGCATATTATAAAGAACTGCATCCAAATTTATCTGCGCATATACGCGATCATAATTCTCCATTGTTCCTGTTCTCACACTCTTTTGATTTAATCACTTTGATTTTTATAACTTTGATTCTAATAGCTTCAATATTTCTTTCATCTGTTCCATAATATCTGTAGCCATCATGCTGCGGCCTCCGTTTACATCAGCCGCCATATCTCCTGCACATCCATGAAGATAGACTCCTGTTACGCCAGCTTCTGCCGCCTTCATTCCCTGTACCATCAACCCCATTATTATACCGGCTAACACATCACCCGAACCGGCCGTAGCCATTCCCGAATTGCCGGAAGAATTAAGATATTGCGCTTCACTATCATATGTGGCAACTACTGTTCTTGCATCTTTACAGACTATCGTAGCGCCAAGCTTATCTGCAAGCCTTTTAGGATATATCGTAATATTATTAACGGCTTCTGGAATATCGCAGCCATACAATCTTGCAAATTCACCAATATGAGGTGTTAAAACAATTTCACGACTGACATTGCCGTCTGGCTTTATAAAACTTTCGTTTGAATTTAATTCCTCTGCATTCAGTTTTTTTGCTAAAAGATTAAGTCCGTCTGCATCTATCACAATAGGCAGTTCTGTATTTTGTATACAGTATTCAAGCATCCACTCTGCCGCTTTTCCCATTCCTATTCCGGGGCCTATCAGTATACAGTCCGCCCATTCCAAGGCTTCTTTGAATGAATTCGCAAACCCAGGATCCGGTTCAGCCCCCACCCATAGCCCGATGTCATAAACAGTAAGCATAGCTTCCGGAAGTGACTGTTGTATAATATCACGATTCTTATTAGATGTCACTATTTTTACCATTCCGGCACCCATATAAAAAACGCTTCTTGCCGACATAAGCACCGCACCGCACATAGTATCGCAGCCTGCAATAACAAGCACCTTACCGAATGTTCCCTTATTAGCATCCGGTCTTCTTGCGGGGAGATTTACGTCATCAAGTGCCGTATAGGTATTCCATTTTGGTTCTTCTCCAAAAAATCCATGCTCATCGATTCCCATCTTTCCGCATATGATCTTACCACAGTATCCTGCACCCGGATACAAAAATTCTCCTAATTTATAAAATCCGTAAGTTACCGTCAAGTCCGCCTGCACCGCACATCCAAGCACTTTACCGGTGTCTGCATGAATTCCTGATGGAATATCTACTGCGCATACATAGGCATCCATTTCATTGATTTTGGATATAGCATCGGCATAAATGCCTTCCACATTTCGGGATAATCCGACACCAAATACAGCATCTATTACTATATCATATTCACCTTGGGGGATTCTGTCATATGGTCTATGCCCATACTTTTCAAGAATTTCAAGCTGCAGCGCAGTCTCCTTGCTGCACTTATCACGATTACCAAGAAGTACATAATCGACAATGCACCCCTCAAGCATAAGAAGTCTTCCGATTGCAAATCCGTCACCGCCGTTATTGCCGCAGCCGGCCACTACAAGTACACGATAATCGGAATTGCCCATTTCTTTTCTAAGCTGCCACACAGTTACAAGCGCGGCCCGCTCCATAAGCACAATTGAGGGAACTTTAAGTTTCTCTATTGTATTATTATCATATTGCTTCATCTCGGATTGTGTTACAAGATATTCCATTTTTATACAAAAAAATCCTTTCCCTTACGCTCCCTGCTTATCATGCGAAACCAGATTATACGACAATTTCATCAGACTATCCAAAAGATGAACGTTCTCAACCTGAATATTTTCCGGAACATTCAAATCCACATGCGCAAAATTCCAGATTGCCTTAATTCCGTAAGAAACCAGTTGTTCTGCAATAGAGGCGGCACAGCTTTTGGGCACCGTAAGCACTGCAATATCAATGTTGTTTCTTTCTACAAAGGATTTCATATCCTCCATAGGACGAACATCAATATCCCTTACCTTAGTTCCGCAAATCTCAGGATTATTATCAAAAATCCCTCTGAAAATAAAGCCTCTGCGTTCAAAATTCATATAATTGGCAAGCGCCTGTCCTAAATTACCCGCACCGATAATAATTAAATTATGTTCTTTATCAAGCCCAAGAATTTTGCCAATTTCATCATATAAATTCTCTACATTATATCCATAGCCCTGTTGTCCAAAACCGCCGAAATGATTAAGATCCTGGCGGATCTGTGAGGCTGTTAAATGCATTATTCTACTTAAGTCATGTGAGGAGACCCTTTCTACACCCTCGTCTTTAAGCATCCCAAGATACCGGAAATATCTTGGAAGACGGCTGATTACAGCCTGTGAAATCTCTTTTTCCTCCAATTGTGATGCCTCCTGTTTATAATAATATTTTGTCTGAGTTTTGATTACAATATTTCTACTTATTATATTCCTTTCGTTAAAAAAATGTCAATATAATGGAGACACTATTTTGCCTTAAACCCATCCTCAATTCTCTCACCTATCAGATCTGCCTCATCAAGCATCCCCTTATAGAGTGTAGAGGGATAGGTATAATAACTGTTTACTTCACCTTCTGCAGAAAAATATATTTTATTTCCGTTAATTTCGTAACTTTCCATATTTCCGCTCTCATAATCCTTTTGTACGATATAATAAGGTTCCATAATATTATGTTTAATAAAAATACCGGCGTCGGTAATGTACCTGTCCCAATACGGACTTACCGACACCACTATACAAAACACTAAACACCCCTTTACAATACCATAGAAACCACCATTCATCCTGCCAAAGTCACTTAAATAATCTCCTACTGCAATCATAATTACCGCAAATAAGAAAGCAATCCCATATCTTATAAAAGGCGCCATAAAAAACCATACCGCCAGATTTCCCCATATTGCCAAAAACAGCACTGCAAGCTCGGGACGAAGTTTTCGCCCACTAACGACTCTATCAGTCAATACAACAAGCTGTAAAACTGTTCCCAAAACAACTGCCATAATAAACATTTGTTCGTACCGCTCCTGATGCTCCCACCAAACAGGCAGCCACTCAGATAATGGAAGGTTTTCTTTTACCACATCATAAAGGCATCTGCCCCATACTTTAATCTGCGCAGCGTCCAATAGCAGATGCTCCTTAGGAATTTTCCACTCAACGTTAAATATATCAATACTTCCGAAGGGATAAAGAAGCCAGCCGGAAATAAAGAAATTCCTTATAAAAAACGGTATTAAGATCACACATCCGCATGCTATATATGTTATGATTTCTTTCCATTTTTTATTTTTAATCAAATAAAAGGCCGGATATATTGTGATAAGCGCCATAAGCCCTGCCGAAAATTTAAGAGTCGCCACAAAAACCGCCACAACGGATAGCAGCGAATACATAGTAATGTTGTTCCTCTTCCATTCGAAATTCTCACACCATGACGTAATTATATAAAACACAAAATACATCGCTGCATAGTCCGTAGCCGGAGACATACTGCGTATCAGGTTTACCAGCGTATAAAATAAGATTCCCACCTTCATCATATCCGTAATATGGCAGTTATGCCTTCTAAAATCTTTCAACCCATGAAAGGCATACAAACACATAATAACCTCAAGCCAGCCCGTTGTGGTATGCAGTGAGCGTCCAAACAGCCAGTTCAGACTAAAAAATGACGCAAAGGCAAGGTACGAGCTATTATAAGCATAATGCAGCTGCAAATTGCCTACACCCTTAATAAGACCGTATTCTTCGTATAGGCGGATTGCCGCCGCATGATATATGTTTGTATCGGTGTGGAACTCTCCCCTTGACGTGAAAAAGGCAATTATTACAATAAAACCAAAATAAAAGAAGCCTTCCCATGAGAATATTACCTTTCGGTATTCTTTCCAAAGTAAAAGTAATTGACTATGTTTTAAACATACTGATAATATAGCAGTTATAAGTAAAATTATATGCGAGGCAGCTCCTATTTTGGTAAATATGCTAAAGAATTCAACATAGACGGTGATTACGATAAATCCAGCGATTATATAGTGAATTAATGTGAATTTTGTACATTTAATACTGCTAAGGACTAAGATGCCAATCAGGCTAGTAAATAATGTGATGTATAACCAACTTAATAATGTTACAAGCATTGATGATGCAGCTCCTTTTGAGGAAAGATTTATAATTATGTAGGAGTTGATGAAACTACTGTTTTAATAAAGATACCTAATTATTATATGTTATTTTATAAATTTCAAAAGTCATTGTGTTAAAACCGTAACTTCCACAATCCTCTATAGTAAAACCTTCCATATTAAATTCATTTTCCATCATAGAATAAGTGGTATCTAAAAGCCATGCTGTCTCCATATGGCTTAACATATTATTTTCCAATACAATTTCTTCCGGATTATTAAGCTGTACTTTTTCTATTGGCATACAAATTGTATTAGGAAAATAGTAAGTCACACAATTTGTAAAATAAATATCATCCTCATTTACATTGCAATATAGAATTACATCATTTTCGACAAAGTTTTCATTAGCAAATTCAACTGTTCTAGTTGTATTATGATTACTTTGAGCCTTAACAGTATCTATATAACGATTTCCACCTATAAGCACACAGAATAAGCAAGTAATAATAATAATATATTTATTTAACACTCTTGTTATACTACTTATTCCCATAAATAAAAGGCATATTGGTATAATCAGATACCGGCTTAGAAGAATAGGTGTAATCTTGTATGAATACCATGTTGCAAAAAGGAAAATCCCCCATAATGCGCTTACACAAATTAGCGCCCAGTAATCATCTAATAATTTCTTTTTCAAAAAAAGCAGCAATAAACAAACAGTTAATATAACAATTATTCCTAAATAAACATATTCTGTATAAGGAATCATAGTATAAAACAACTCTTTTAAAGGCGCTAGTATGGAATTCGATATACTAATCCAATAATTATTATTTACGGATGCGACTTGTTTCAACGCTGTTGGCAGCCACAATAAATATCCTATAATTGTTGCTAACGAGCAAAAAAGCCAATTAATTATTTCTTTTTTCGCATGGATAAAAACAAAGAATATTAGAATTCCCATATACAAAAATATCATGCAAAACAACGCATAGTAATGAGTATAAGCAGCCAAAAGACTAGAAACAGTAAAGATAATCCAATATTTTCTCTTGGGATTTTTTAAAATATAGTATGATATAATTCCACTTATTCCTGTAAACATACTTGCAAGCATATACATTCTTATTTCTGTTACTTTTTGAATCATAAAAGGATTCAGACAAAGAAAACAAGAAAAAAAGATTGCAGATTTCTTACCAAAATTGTTTTCTAAAAACAGACTGCCTGACCATAATAACACGATTCCAGAAACCGCGGACAATAGTCTTGCACATAACATATTACCATTTGTTAAGTCTACTATTGGCTTTAGCAATAAATAATATAATGGTGGATGTACATCGTTAATCAGGCATTGTATTAAATCCTTCCATTTCATCCGGCACCAATGCATACTAAAATATTCATCATAATTAATTGTATCTTGAAAACAAAGAGAAATTATCATAACAGTAAATAAAATTAATACGATAAAATTATACTTTTCCTTTAACATACCGCAAACAATATTGTATCTTTTTTCATTTCTCATATGTTATGTTTCCCACTATCTTTATTTCTGTAAATATTTTTTCCCAAAACGCCGATTGCAATGTATACATTGCAATTGTAACAAATAAAAACATTAAAATCAAGGCAAACTTGTAATGTATATATTGCAAAAAGGAGTTTGCCATGAGCCAAAAAATTAAAACAAATAAGCAATTTGGATTGAATTTGCGCAAATTGAGAAAAAAGAATAAGTTAACCCAAGAGCAGGTAGCAGCAAAACTGCAAATACTCGGCTTCGACATGTCACGGAGTGTCTATGCCCAAATTGAATGTGGCACTTATAATATACGTATCACAGAATTAGCCGCACTTAAGAATATCTTTTCAACTACATATGACAGCTTTTTTGAAGGAATTGAATCAGACAACAATCTATAAATATGAACTTATAGCGCATATATCACAACAATTGACATACCACACATTAATACTGTAAACTAAAAAACAGTGATATTTTCCAATAAAAAACAACGGACAGCACGCGCTGCGGACTGTCCTTAATGTTAATAAGAAAGGCATAAGCACAAAATGATACTTTCAGTTAATAATATACATAAATCATTTCTAGAGGTTCCAATTCTGACAGATGTGTCATTTCATGTGGAGGATCATGAGAAAGCTGCCATTGTCGGAATCAACGGAGCTGGTAAGACTACTCTCCTTCGCATTATAATGGGTGAATTGGATGCTGATAAAGGAACCATTATTTTATCTAAGGGTAAAAGTGTAGGATATCTTTCGCAGCATCAGACTGTTTCCGGAGAAAATACCATTTATGAAGAATTATTATCCGTCAAGCAAAATCTTATTGACTTAGAGAGTCAAATACGTTCTGCCGAGCTTGCAATGAAATCCGCATCTGAAAATGAATTATCTGAGTTAATGGAGAAATACTCAAAACTCACCCACGATTTTGAATCCGGAGGAGGCTACGCATACAAAAGCGAATTAACCGGAGTTTTAAAAGGACTTGGCTTTGAAGAATCCGAATTTAATAAGTCCATTGATACCCTTTCCGGCGGCCAGAAGACACGCGTTGCACTCGGAAAACTTTTGTTGCAAAATCCTGACCTTATTATTCTGGATGAGCCCACAAACCATCTGGATATGTCGTCGATCACGTGGCTTGAAACATACCTGCTCAATTATAAAGGCGCTGTTATCATAGTATCCCACGACCGCTATTTTCTTGACAAAATTGCCGGCAAGGTAATTGAACTTGACAATACCAAGGCTACCTCCTTTATCGGGAACTACTCTGACTATGCCTCCAAAAAGGAAATGCTTAGGATTGCAGAATACAATGCATATATAAACCAGCAGCGTGAAATTAAACATCAGGAAGAAGTTATTGAGAAGCTCAAATCCTTTAACCGTGAAAAGTCTATTAAACGCGCTGAAAGCCGGGAAAAAATGCTAAGTAAGATTGAAGTTCTGGACAAGCCCACACAAGTACGAGCCGATATGCACCTTAAATTAGAACCAAGGATCGTCAGCGGAAACGACGTGCTTCGCGTAGAAGAAATATCCAAATCCTTTGACAGGATGACTTTGTTTGAAAACCTCTCTTTCGAGATTAAGCGCGGCGAACATGTTGCCATAATCGGAGATAACGGAACCGGTAAAACCACAATTTTAAAAATCATCAACGAACTGCTTCCCCCCGACAGCGGCTTACTTCGTCTTGGCACAAATGTCGAAATCGGATACTACGATCAGGAGCACCATGTCCTGCATCCTGAAAAAACCTTGTTTGACGAGATTTCGGACGAATATCCGGCACTTAACAACACAGAAATACGCAACACCCTTGCCGCCTTCCTTTTTACAGGAGACGACGTCTTTAAAAAAATTGCATCCCTTAGCGGCGGTGAACGCGGACGCATATCTTTAGCAAAACTTATGCTCTCCGAATCTAATTTTCTGATTCTGGATGAGCCTACGAACCACTTAGACATTATGTCCAAAGAAATATTAGAGTCCGCAATAAACAGCTACACCGGCACCATACTATACGTTTCACACGATCGTTATTTTATTAACAAAACCGCCAGCCGAATCTTAGAACTTAATAACAAAACACTGACCGGATATCTGGGAAATTATGAGTATTATTTAGAAAAAAAGACACAACTTTCTTCTAATACTACATCCGTTTCCAACACGACGCTGACTTCAGCCGCGGCTCAAGCACTCTCCCATACAGGCAGTGCTACATCTTCCGATTATAATGATTCAGAGAACAAGCAGGCATGGAAAACCCAGAAAGAGCAACAGGCTGCAAGACGTAAAAAAGAAAATGCCCTAAAAAAATGCGAAGAAGCCATAGAAACCTTAGAAAACCGCAACGCCGAAATCGACGAAACCATGTCTCTCCCAGACGTATGCACTGACGTCGCCAAACTACAGGAACTCACTAGGGAAAAAGCTGCTAACGAAGCGAAATTGGATGCACTGTATTCACAGTGGGAAGAATTATCAGAGTAAATAATCTAATAATAAAGTATAGCAAACGGATAGATAAAATAATAAAGGTCCGTCGCTTATCCACAAACATATTTGCATAGGTGATACCAGTAACCAGAACGGAGACAATATAAACAAGAAAAAGGGGTGAATTCGCTCCCGCGGTTGAACCCCGTTTCTTGTTTATATTGTCTCCGTTCGTCCCTTCATCACAACCTATCAAATGTCTCACGTATAGCCTTTATGAAATCTTCGCTATTAAGAACTGTGACATCTTTCAGCGACGTTATCAACGCCAAATCCTTCGTCATCTTCCCACCTTCAATCGTCTGAACCGTCGCCTTCTCCAGCCTATCCGCAAACTGCATAAGCTCCTCATTTCCATCAAGCTCTCCACGCTTTCTAAGCGCTCCCGTCCATGCAAATATAGTTGCTACGGAATTAGTGGAAGTCTCTTCTCCTTTAAGATGCTTATAATAATGTCTCTGCACAGTTCCATGAGCAGCTTCATACTCATAAACGCCCGACGGTGATACCAATACCGAGGTCATCATCGCAAGTGAACCAAAGGCTGAAGAAACCATATCGCTCATAACGTCCCCGTCATAATTTTTGCATGCCCATATAAAACCGCCCTTTGCTTTCATTACACGCGCCACTGCATCGTCGATCAAGGTATAGAAATACTCAATTCCGGCAGCTTTAAATTTATCATCATATTCCTTTTCATAAATATCTTGAAAAATATCTTTAAAATTATGGTCGTATTTCTTGGAAATTGTATCCTTGGTAGCAAACCATAGGTCCTGTTTTGTATCCAGGGCATAATTAAAGCAGGCTTTTGCAAAACTTGTAATTGACTCATCGGTATTATGAATTCCCTGAATGATTCCGGCACCTGTAAATTCATGTATTGTTTCGCGTATTTCAGTACCGTCTTTTGCCGTAAATACCAGCTCAGCCTTACCTGCACCGGGCACTTTAATCTCTGAATTTTTGTATACGTCTCCATATGCATGACGAGCCAATGTAATAGGCTTTTCCCAATTTTTCACACAAGGCTCTATCCCTTTTACGATAATTGGTGTGCGGAATACCGTTCCATCTAACGCAGCCCTGATCGTACCGTTTGGACTCTTCCACATCTCTTTTAAATTATATTCCGTCATCCTTGCTGCATTGGGCGTAATGGTTGCACATTTTACCGCAACCCCGTATTTTTTAGTCGCCTCTGCCGAATCATGCGTAACCTTATCGTTTGTTTCATTACGATATTCCAGGCCCAGATCATAATATTCCGTTTTTAAATCAATATACGGAAGCAACAATTCATCCTTTATCATCTTCCAGAGAATTCTGGTCATTTCGTCTCCGTCCATCTCTACTAATGGTGTGGTCATCTCAATTTTTCCCATTTAATGTCCTCCTGTTAATAATATTGATTATATATTTTCATCTCCATAAATCTCGTTCAAGCCGTTTTTAACCATATTATCATAAGCATTTATCATATGTATGTTGGCAAGTTGTTCCGCTTTTGCAGAGTCCTTTGCCTTAATTGCTTCCATTATCTGCCTATGCTCGTCATTGGAAGCCCGTCCGCGGGTATTCGTGGACAAAGTCTTTTGTCTTACCCTAAGCACATACTGATGAAAATCCCTTAGCAGGTGTTCTAACATTTTGGAATCGCATGCTTCATATAGAATATCGTGAAAACGGTTATCAAGCTCCGCCATCTGGTCCATATGGCCCTTATCAGCATGAAACTGCGCTAAATATATATTTTCTTCCATCTCTTCGAGCTGCTCTTTTGTTATTTTCTCAGTTGCCATCCTTGCGCACAGACCCTCTAGAAGCGAACGGATCATATAGATATCCTTCACGTCCTTGGCTGTAATTCCGGTAACATAAGCGCCTTTATTAGGAATGATCTGAATAAGCCCTTCAAGCTCTAACTGCCTGAAAGCCTCTCTTACCGGAGTCCTGCTGACTCCCAGTTCCTCTCCGATGGCTACTTCTTTTAACTCCTCATGCTCTTTGTATTTACCGCTTAGAATGTCATCCCTAATCTTCTGAAAGACTCTTCCCCGCAATGAATACTGTTCATTTGCGGCATGCCTATTATCATAACTGCTCATTTTACTCCTCATTCCGCCGCTTAACGGCACACACATAAATATAAATTTTATCTTTTTTGCATAACTTTTATTTATTATATTTCATAATAAAACTTTACAATATAAAATTAATCTCACCTCGTATAATTGTATACAATCGTACTCTTTATGTCAATATTATTGAAAATTTTTAATGTATGAATTTTAGTACTTGAATTCAAAAATATATAAATATACATTTAAAAATTTTGATATTATGTTATTATATTAATGCAAAAATTTCTTCTTTAGATAATTTTGAAACTTAATTTTTATACTTAGATGTTAGATATTCGTTTCACAATTATCAAAAATCTACCTATTTGTAAGGAGAACACACAATGAGCGATATATTGAAATTTTCCAACAGAGAAGAATTCAGGAAATGGCTTAATGAGAATTGCCTGTCAAATGACGGCTTCTGGCTTTTATTTGGCAAATCCGGCGGTCCAAAAACAATAAAAGCAGCCGAAGCTCTTGAAGAAGCCCTCTGCTTTGGCTGGATAGACGGACTGATGCAAAGCATTGACGATAAAACTTATAAGAAATATTTTTCTATGCGCAGGGAAAACAGCAAATGGTCCGAGAAAAATAAAAAATTAGTCAAAGACCTCGAAGAGCGGGGACTTATGACCGATTTCGGCAGAAAGAAAATAGAGGAAGCCCAAAAGAACGGTCAGTGGGATGCTCCAAAATCCATGCCGGTTACAGAGGAGCAGATTGATTGCTTATCCAAACTGCTGGAAGAATATGAGCCTGCATACACAAATTTCCAAGCCATGTCCTTATCAGTAAAGAAAACCTACACACGCGCATATTTTGACGCAAAGACAGATGACGGACGGGAAAAACGAATCGCCTGGATGGTAGATAGACTCAATAAAAATTTAAAACCTATGTAGAGGATGCCAGATGAATGACTTAATTAAAAATATTGACAAACTTCATACTACAGAAATGGGCATAGAACGCATAAAAAGAAATTTGTCTCTTGAGACAGACGATGTTGTTGCCTGGTGCAAAGAAAAAATTCTAAATAACGATGCTCTTATTGAAAGGCTTGGAAAAAACTGGTACGCAACTGTAGACAATTGTAAGATAACAGTCAATGCACATAGTTATACTATAATTACGGCACATAAAACAACAGAAGCTTGACAGCAGTATAATTTTATAATAGTATAAAATTATACTATCAAAAAGGAGTTATCATTATGTCCTTATCTTTCGGAATCCTGGGATTTTTAAATTATAGACCTATGAGCGGATATGATTTAGTCAAAGCATTTGAATCATCTCTTGAATTTTTCTGGCATGCCCAAAACAGCCATATTTATCTCGAATTAAAAAAACTTGAACAGAAAGGTTATATTTGCGGTGAAACCGTTATTCAGTCAGAACGGCCCAATAAAAGGATTTTTTCAATTACTGATACCGGCAGGAAGGAGTTCATGGACTGGCTTGTCGAAGGCGGCAGTGAAGACGCCATGCATTTTAAAAGTCCTTTTCTCATGAAAGTCTTTTTTTCCGGAAATATGACTCCCACGCAGAGCGCTGATATGCTAAGAAAATTCAAGACAGATTGTGAATCTTATCTTAAGAGAATGGATTCGATACCTAAAAGCATAGAAAACTACGGCTCGGATATGGATAATTATCAGACAATTTACTGGCAGTTTACGGCCGACTTTGGCTATAGCTTCATAAAGACCTGTATAGAGTGGGCTGGACGTTGTATTGAGAAACTGGAAACCATACAATAACACTCTATAAAATAACAATTATATAAAATGACAATACTATAAAAATAATACTCAAAAAACATGGAGATTAAGATATGTTACATAAACTCAAAGAAAAAGGTCTAAATGCAAATCAATTAAAACTAATAGCCATCGCAGCTATGACGCTTGATCATTTAACATGGACACTCTTCCCCGGATATTCCACTAGGTGGTTTGTTATCCTTTTTCATATCATCGGAAGAATTACAGCGCCTACTATGTTGTTTTTTATTGCCGAGGGATATTACCACACGCACGATATAAAAAAGTATGCCACAAGATTATTTATACTGGCAGCAATATCCCATTTTGCATATAACTTCTGTTTCGGAATACCGTTCATTCCATTCCGCACAACCATATTCAATCAAACCGGCGTTATATGGCCGCTTGCATGGGGGCTGGTTCTTCTTTATATTCATGATAAAAGCAATTTTAAACACTGGCAAAAGACTATACTTACATTATTAATCTGCGTCATCACGTTTCCATCCGACCATAGCTGCATAGCGTCGATGGCAATCTTACATATTGGTCTAAACAGAGGCGATTTTAAGAAGCAAATGGTAGGGATGATGTTTTGGACATCTATGTATGCTTTGGTGTACTTTTTATTTATTGACAAAGTATATGCGCTCATTCAGCTATGCAATTGTCTGACGATTCCGCTTCTGTGGCTTTATAACGGCAAGCGCGGTTCGCATAAGGGAATTGGGAAACTGTTTTATGTTTATTATCCCCTCCACCTTTCTATATTCGGAATTCTTCGCGTAATGCTGTGGGGAATTGATTTTGCGACAGGTGCATCAAATTTTTAAAATACCGCTTATATATTTTTTCACTTTTTAGTGAAGAAAAATGACCACCACAAAGCCGCCGGATAATATCATATATCCATGACATATGACATAATCGGCGGCTTTTATCGTTACTTCCTACTCTCTCACCCCATAAACAACCTCTCAAAATCAACCATACCCCATCCCTGCTTATTCCATGAATCACCCAAATCTCTTGCGCTGTAAACAATCTTCCTTTTTACCTGTTCATTATTCAAATANGGATATTTTTGCAGNANNAGGGCTGAGGNTCCTGATACGATTGGAGTNGCCATAGATGTGCCGCTTTTTTTNACATAATTGTTAGCNCTGTTATTACANGATCTGATATCNGTTCCNGGTGCAACAACATCGGGTTTTCTAAGCATCATATCATCATCGCCTCTTCCCGAATAGTTCTCGCACAAGTCTTTTCTTTTACCAAAATANCCNCCCTCATGGCAGCCTACCGTAATTACTTTNCGGCTGTTTCCAAGAGGCGAAATAGTCCCACTTTCCGGACCTGCATTACCGGCTGCGCATACTACAACTATACCGGAATCCCATATTGCCTCCAGAAGCCCTATTAATTCAGTTAATTTCTTTTCTTCCCCGGATTCTCCTATACCGACCGATATATTTAAGACGCGGATGTTATAACGCAGACGATTCTGCATTACCCACAATAGACCTTTATACATACATTCAATTGAACCGTCTCCATGATGGTCCAGTATTTTTCCGATACAAAGTAGGCTGCCCGGTGCAATCCCCTTATATTTTCCGTTGGACATATAACCATTACTGCCTATACAGCCTGCAACGTGGGTTCCATGCCCACTGTCATCATACATTCTGTTTCTGTAGTTTACAAAATCCTGAAAAGCAATTATCCTCCCTGAGAAATCCGGATGAGGATAAATGCCGGTATCCAGTACAGCAACCGTAACCGGGTCGCCCTTACAGGATTGCTGTAGGCGGTCACTGCATCCTAGTTGGTTCCTGACGCGAAACATTACAAACTCCCGGCTTTTTCCTTATTTTATGCCGGGAGTCGTATTTTGGTGCTTATAATCCCGCTTTCCCACGGAGATACTCAATCCACTCTTTCCTCTTCATAACAGAGCATTTATGTTTCACCATCTTGCCGTTTTCGGGATTCTGGCAAATTACCATAATTCCTGTCGGAATAATAGGAATCAGGCCACCCACATTAACAAGCTTCAGTTCCTTGATATCACTGTATTTAACGGCGAAGTTACTGGCGCCCAACAGACCGCCGGCAAAGATGAACTTCTCATTAGTAAAGAAAAAATTTCCTCTTGTCTGCGACATCATTTCCCACAGATCACCCTGCACATGTTCAATGATATGGTCTTCTTCACTCATATACTCCGCTTTTCTTAAAGATTCTTCCCACTTGGCTACTTCATTTGGTTTCAATTTCATTTTCTGTCTGTCCTTTCATGTCATGTTTCATATAAAAATTATAGATAACTATCCTTACGTTAGTCAAACGGTGATATTGCGTCTTTTCCCACGATAAAGCATAAGCGCAAGGCCTGTAAACAGCAACCCCATTACTAAAAACCATTTCGGATGAATACTGTTATCGCCTGTATTCGGTGAAGCATCTTTATTTCCGGAAAGACTGGTAAATACTGCCTGACCATTCTCTACTCCTGCAGAATTACCAGAAGCATAGTTATATACGCCATATGGTGAAAAATGATTGGTCGTAAAAACAAGGCAATCCATTCCATCCACCGAAGCAATACGGCTCTCTACTTCTTCTAACTGACCGTTATTATCAAGACTTACTACGTGAAGATTATTCTCTGTAATTCCGCTCGGAACAGGAATTGTAATCTCTATTTTCTGTTTTCCAAGTCCCGTGATCGGAATAGCCTTATCAGCTTCCTCTAAGGATATATCATATGCCTGCAGATTAGCTGGCGTATTATTTCCATACAGTTTCCTGTAGGCATTTAAAATTGCGCTTTTAGCTGCATCATTATCTGATATATTAAGAATATAACTTCCCTCTGCACCGTCCAATAAAGCATATGCAAGGTCGTTATTTTCTATTGTGTCGCTATTGATATTTACAGTAACTCCATTTGTCGAATTATTATTGCTTCCATCTGGTATATCAGCATTACCATTATCCGTCAATGCGTCGCTGTTTACATCTGATGAAATTCCACTACCCATATCTGATGAAGTGTCACTGTCATATCCTGAAACACTCGCTTTTTTATTACCGCCGGCAGTAGTAACTTCGCCCCTGAAACCATACAGTTTACCATCCAGAACCGTATTCTCAAACTCTCCCGCACT
>JAAUZJ010000022.1 GCA_014804695.1 Lachnospiraceae bacterium | reverse complement strand
CGGATAATCCCAAATTATCCTCCATTAACTTCCATCCAATTCCGAGGATGTCTATTCACAAGAATATCCTTCTGTTTAGCATTCGACACATGTGTATAAATCTCCGTCGTACTTATCGAACTGTGCCCCAGCATTCGCTGTATATACCGGATATCCACATCTTGCTCCAATAAAAGTGTGGCAAAAGAATGTCTGAACATATGCGGTGTAATATGCTGGCTGATACCGGCAAGTTCCGTGTAGCGCCGAATCATAAACCGCACCGACTGGTCGGACAATCTGTTCTGCCGCTTATTTACAAAAAAATATCCACAAATTCCAATTTCTTTTTGAAAATTTTCCTGATATACGGTCAGTGCCTGTAGGACTTCTGGATTACCGATTTGCAGAATTCTCTCTTTTGCGCCTTTTCCATAGATTAGAACATTGCCGCTTTCAAGGTCTATATCTGCGGGTTTTAACGCACACAGCTCGGATATCCGTATTCCAGTGGCGAAGAGCAATTCAATGACGGCAATGTCCCGAATGCAGCAGCGATGCTGATATTCAGTTTTTGCTTGTTCCTTATGGGTATAAAGTGCAGACAAAAAGGTTTGTATCGAGTGAAAAGGAATGGTTTTAGGCAGGAGTCTGGGTTCCCGGAAGTGGACGTCCAGTTTGGCAAAAGGATTTTCCACCAGCAGTTCATTATACTCCATGTAATGAAAAAAGGCTTTCAGACTTGCAATTTTGCGTTTTACTGTTTTGGGTTCATACCGCTTATGCAAGCCAGTAACAAATTGATCCACAGTATTTTTGGAGAAGCAGCCAGATTGACTGGTACAGAAATGCTCATATTGTTTTAAATCAATGCGATAGGCCTTTAAAGTTTTGGAATCCAGACGTTTCCGGTACTTGCAGTATTCAAGATATTCCGAGATATAACTTTTCAAAGTATTCATAGACAAACACACTCCTTCGTTTTAACAACATTATAAGTGTCTGTTTTTGAATTGTCCATGTATACGCTATAAAGACTTTATTTGGGCAACACGCTATCCTGAACAGAGAAACGGATTGAGAAAAAAACCTTTTGGGTATATAATAAATATATAACTCGTATAGACGGTATAATATAAACAGAAAATAGATTTGTTTTGGAGAAAGGTGAGCTTTTATGTTGACATTAAAAGAGCAGGTAGTTCAAAAGGTAAATGGATTGTCAGAAGATAATCTGCAGTTTATATTGGAAATGATTAATCGCTTTATGCAATCGGATTCTACGGAAAAAGGAGCAGCATTAGTTTCTAAGAGAATTGGTCTTGCGAAAGGACAGAACTTATATGAGGATGATTATGACTTTGACGAAATGAATCCTGAAATTGCGAGATTATTTGGAGGTATGTAATGAAGCTGCTATTGGATACGCATATTATTCTGTGGGCGTTGGACGATAATCCTAAGTTATCCAGTCAGGCCAGAAAACTGATTGTAGATGCAGGAAATGATATTTATTACAGTTCTGCGTCTATTTGGGAGACAACGATCAAATATATGGCGAAGCCGGATAAGATTCATATTAGTGGTTCACAGTTATCCGATTTATGCAAAGAGATGGGTTATCGGATGCTGCCTATTGCTGATAATCATATAAAAATGCTGGAAACGCTGGTATATCATGATCAGGGTCAAGTACATAATGATCCGTTTGATCGTATTATGATCGCGCAGGCAAAAGCAGATGGATTGAAATTTATTACTCATGACTCTAAAATTCCGCTTTATGAGGAAAGCTGTATAATTGCAGTGTAATTCTGGTTCTATTTATAGCCACTGATTCTAAAAATGCTTTTCCCAATCGCTTATATTTTAAGATGCATTTGCTAGCTTAGCTATTGATGCACACAGATGATTATTGAGAATCTATGGCATGGGTACAATTTGGGTACACCAGCTTTGAAACCACATAAACAAACAATGAAATCGTATCAAAATGATACGATTTTACAGGAAAAATCAATATAAAACATACCCTGTCAATAACAGGAAAAAGAGTTCGAGTAATGAGAAAGTATATGTAAATTATTTTATGTGGCAGGTGGTCCGTGAGATTACTTGCCATATTTAATAGGTAGTGTAAAATAGTTTGTGTCTTTGGAAAAAACACCTCTTTTTGGTAAGAATCAAGATATGACAATTCTTATCAAAAAGGAGGATTTTTTATGTCCACAACAAAGGAACAGATTATTGCAGATAACAACCTAAACAGCGTAGCTCCTTCCCACCACCGGGCAGATCCGGAACTTGCACCTGTTGGAAACTTGCACCGCTAGGTGTTCATAAAAAAGACCTGCACACAATGTACAAGTCTTAAATAGCGCATTAATTATGTTCTTCCTCCTTAAATATATCGACCACTTTTCGTGGGATTGTTCCATGCAAGCTATTTAGATTGGCAACAGAAAATAAGTAAGGATTAATTATAGTATACCGTATTTTATGTAAAATGAAAGAGAAAATATATTGATTAAATCCCGTTTAATCTCATAATCCAAACTGTTATAAATATCACGCAAAAGCATTTCCTTGGTTTGTGGTGATTCAATTATAACAAATGTCCTGTGTGTTTTTCCAAATATTATTTAGAAAAATGGATAAACTCATATTTTCTTTTCCTGCACATGATAAACTAATAAACCTGTTTCAATTCACAAGTAAATATAGGACGCATAAAATTTTATAATATATTTTCATATTGATTAATTTGGTGCAACTGTTCGTCATGAGGGATATCTGACCAGCGGGAACTTATATTGTTTTCACGTAAATTTCTAGCAACTTCTTCCCCGACTATGGCGAGAGTTTTCAAGTAATTCTCAGGTGAAACTTGTTGACCGTCAGAATTTTTCCTCCAACCCACAAAATATATTTTGTCTGCGTCAGGCACATTTCTTGCATTGCAGATTATAGCTATCATAGTCGCAACAGCGGGAGTTGCAACATGGTGCATTGGAATATGATTATCAAATTCTTCAAAAAAGTTAATTGGATAGAATCGATTATTACTACTACCAGTAAAACCTAAATAATTTGCCAATACTACGTAAAACTCATTGTCAAGATGATTAGGTGCTTGAAAATCTGCTCCTATTGTAACCCAAATAGTATGCGGGTTATTTTCTACAGTTGTTATATATAGTTGATGATTTGTTGTGCCTTTAATAAAAATGCAAGAGAACTCATGTGCGTTATAAATTGTATTAAACACTGAAGAATTGACATTGTTTGCAACCATATCATCATGTAAATGCCGTAAATGTTCCATAACTAGCTCCTCACTTAAAATTTTTCTCAATATAACATGTATTGCTATAAAAATAAATCCTTTTGGCGAATTTAGTTAAATAAATGGCAATATTTGCAATAAGTTAAGGACTAGGTAAATGATTATTGTCGAATGTAAGCCGAGGTTCCCGTTTTGTAAACGAATTTCACATTTTGTAAGCAACCTTCAAAATTTGTAACCAAATTTCCACTTTTGTAATGACTTTCCCTTTTTTTCCGCTCATTCTATGCTATAATCTACTTATGACAGGATAAAAATGCGCACAAAAACCGGACGTCAGTTTTGTCTTACAAATTTTGTACCACAAAATTCACGCCTGATACGTTCCTTATCATCAGCCGGCGGTCTGCGCTTTTTATCTGGTTACTTTTTTAGAAGTCCTGGCGTGAGGTTGATGTCGTTGGCGGCAACCTCGTGGCACCCAAGCCTCTGCGCCAGTTCTTCTCCGTAGTAGAATCAGAATGCTTCATACGGGCTTCTTCTGTTCAGTTTCTTTCTCCGGTAGGAATTGATGTGATCCATCATCAGTTCTATATTTGCCTGCGACAGCTCATCAAAGCTTTTTCCCTTTGGCACGATCCTCCGGATGAATTCATGCCCAACTTCAATCTCTGCCTTCTGATACGGTGCGCTTGGATTGCAGTAGTATATCCTTGTCCGCTGGAAGCCTTTCCCATCCGGTCCGTTTTCTATGCATTTCGGATTGGAGAATTCACTTCCGTTATCTGTGAGTATCACAGGGAACAGCTTCCGGAAATCCTGCCCTCCCAGATGTTGGTATAAGTCATCATAGATATCTATTACCGATTTTGATGTGTTTGCTTCCCGAAGAAATCCCAGCATCAGTGATACGTTCACAAAGTAGATCGTCAGCAACACTTTCCCTCCTTTACTCCCTATAACGGAATCCATCTGCACCACTGCAGTATCAGGATGCTTTTCCATATATACCTCATAATCATGGTAATTCCTTCCTACACGGCAGCCCCGGTCTATCTTCAATTCCGGCTCTTTATACCTTGGGCGGTATTTTACCTTTCTTGGTAGGTCTATGTTACGGATATCGAACAGGCATCCGTCTATGTAGTTGTAGAGTGTCTTTTCGCTGCACATCAGTTCATCTTTGTTGTTCAGGTAGATCTGGTGGATTGACTGTCCCTGCTTTACTAAAGGCACCAGTATCTCATTAAGCCTTGCGATCTTCCCTTCCGTGGACAGTATCCCGCTCCTTGACTCTGATATCTTCTCTGATGCCTTTCTCTGGGCTTCAAGTGCGCTATAAACCGTTTTTGTCAGGGTGCATTTCTTTAACTCACGGCAGCCTTTGCATAATAGGGCGGCTTGAAACGGTGGGTGCATACTTCCTCATCAAAGTGTTCACAGTAGCGGTTACAGATGAGTTCACACTGTCTGCAGGTTGGAACCAGTGGATGCTTACATTCTTGTGTCCCGCATACTTTTTTCCTCCTGCATCCTTTCCGGTACTTACAGGTATTGTGGGGGAATACACCGTACCCGATATCCTGTTCCACACTATAATTCCTGATTTCCTTGGTGATTGTAGTCCTGTCCCTTCCGAGGCCTTTACCTATCTCAGTAAATGTCTGATGTTCTTTTAATCCTTTCTCTATCTCCAGGCGGTCCTCATAATTTAAAAACTTTGCCATGATATGTGTCTCCTTTCCCCGCCGGCCTCTTCCACTATAACAGAAAAGACAGGTGGATCATTCTCCATCTGTCTTTGTACTGCCAGCTTCACTGCTGTCTTTTATTCTTTTTGTAATTATCTTTCAACCTTGGACGGGAATCTTGGTTTACAATTGAGGGGTAAATGATTATATGCGGTATGGTGCGTATTTCGTGGGTACGATTAGAGTCTTTAGTTTCAAATTTGATACCAATAACGCTTTTCATTACTGTATCATGAGCAAAGAGAGACTATAATATTTATAAAGGTTTAAATATTTTATTAATATCTCTGTTAGTCCCGTCTTTAAAAATTATGGCGCAGATTTTAAAAAGGCTTTTTCTAGTTTTATATAAAGCAACTTCACATTTGTAATAAAGTAGTTTTACCTGTATACTATGATTATCCTATTTTTATACCTAAATTCTTAAATATATCTAACGAAAGGAACTCACTATCATGTCAATTATATTAACCTGCATGCTCCCCCACCCACCACTCATAGTTCCGGCTGTCGGCAGGGGTGAGGAGCAGAAAATTCAAAAGACAATTGATGCATATCATGAGACTGCGCGCAGAATCGCAGCGTGCCAGCCGGAGACGATCGTCCTCATATCCCCACATCAGGTCATGTATGCCGATTATTTTCATATTTCTCCGGGAGAAAGCGCTTATGGAGATTTTGGACAGTTTCGCGCACCAGGAGAACAAATGAAGGTCTTTTACGATACCGCTTTTGTAGAGAAACTGTGTGCATTGGCAGAGGAAAAAGATTTACCGGCAGGCACTTTGGGACAACATGACAGGATGTTAGACCACGGTACTATGGTTCCCTTATATTTTGTAAATCAATATTGGACGGATTATCAGCTTGTCAGAATCGGGTTATCGGGGCTGCCTCTCACCACGCATTATGAGTTAGGACAGTGCATTAAGGAAACGGCGAATGCGCTGAACCGGAAAGTTGTAATTATTGCCAGCGGAGATTTATCACACAGACTGAAAGAAGACGGTCCATATGGATATCGGGAAGAAGGACCTGCATATGACGCCCGTATTATGGATGTAATGGGCAGGGGTGATTTTGGACGGCTCCTGGAGTTCTCCGAGGATTTCTGTGAAAAGGCAGGAGAGTGCGGACACCGCTCTTTCACGATTATGGCGGGAGCGTTAGATAAAATGAAAGTGACAACCGAAAAACTTTCCTATGAGGGACCGTTTGGAGTAGGATATGGAATCTGCACATATAACGTATGCGAAGACGCATATGTACAGCTTGCCCGCAAGACAATAGAAGGCTATGTACGGACAGGAAAAAAGATAAAAGTGCCAGATGGACTTCCGCAGGAAATGTATGAACGTCAGGCGGGAACTTTTGTATCGATTAAGGAAAATGGAAACCTTCGCGGCTGTATCGGCACGATTCAGGCTGTGCAGGAATCCATAGCTGAAGAAATCATCAATAATGCAATCAGCGCTTCTACCAGAGATCCGAGGTTTTTCCCGATAGAGGCTTGGGAACTGGACAAACTGACAATAAGCGTAGATGTCCTTGGGGAGACGGAGCGCATAGATTCTCTGGATCAGTTAGATGTGCAACGGTACGGTGTGATCGTGACAAAGGGCTATAAACGCGGATTGCTGCTTCCAAACTTAGAGGGTGTAGATACGGTAGAAGAACAGATCGCAATAGCAAAGGACAAGGCGGGAATCAGTGCGCAAGAAGAAGTTGAACTGGAAAGGTTTGAAGTAGTCCGTCATTATTAGGGAGGTCAGTATGAAAACAGTCTGTCAGGTATGTATGCACCACTGCGCCTTATCCCCCGGTCAGATGGGAATCTGCAGGGCAAGAAAAAATGTGAACGGCGAAATTGCATGTATGAATTATGGTAGGATAACATCCCTTGCGCTTGACCCGATTGAGAAAAAGCCATTATATATGTTTTATCCGGGAAGTTTGGTTTTATCCGTCGGAAGTTTTGGCTGTAATTTGCGTTGTCCTTTTTGCCAGAACCATGAGATTTCCATGGCAGACAGTGAGGGCGCTTATACAATGGAAATGACTCCGCAAATCTTGGCAAATAAGGCATTGGCATATAAAGGCGCCGGAAACATCGGAGTGGCATATACCTATAATGAACCGCTGATTGGCTGGGAATATGTGCGTGATACTTCCGTCTTAGTGAAAGCCGCCGGAATGAAAAATGTGCTGGTGACAAATGGCACAGCGGAACTTTCGATATTAGAAGAACTTTTGCCTTATATTGATGCTATGAATATTGACTTAAAAGGTTTTCGGCAGAAATACTACGAAAAGCTCGGCGGGAGTCTGGAAACCGTGAAAGAATTCATTATTCGTGCGGCCGCAGACTGTCATGTGGAACTTACAACATTGATCGTACCCGGGGAGAATGACGGAATTTCCGAAATGGAAGAGGAAGCGGCATGGATTGCGTCTGTGGAAGACACTGCCGGAAAAACGATTCCGCTTCATGTGACACGCTTTTTCCCGCGCTATCATATGCATGATAAGGAGGCGACAGATATAGCGCAAATACATCGCCTGGCTGATACCGCGAAAAAATATCTGAACTATGTGTTTGTTGGGAATTGTTGATTTTAAGAAGTTTCTAAATCGTTTGGAATTCAGACGATTCAATTTACCGTATGATTGGTATTTTGTGAAAAACAATGGAAATTCTGTACTCAACAGATAGAGAGGTGGGATGTGTGCATCTCCATCATGTCTGTTGATATCTCCATCATTTATTATATAATGATGGAGATAATTTAAATATGAAGGAGATTTTCATGAGATAATTTGATTTTATAAATAATCCAATAAAGGTCATTTTTAAGAAAATAAATCAAATAATGCAAAAATAAAAATAGTTAAGAACGGCGGTATGAAATATGAATCTTACAAATCAATTTTATGATTATCTTCATGAATGTGGTGCAGCACTTGTTGGATTTGCGGACATGAGTATGGATAAAAGACTAATCTATCCAAGGGCGGTTTCTGTTGCTATTCCTGTGCCTGCGGATATAGTGCAGTCTCTGAAAATAGCACCAAACAAAGCCTACTACAATACATATAATGAGATGAACGACAGACTAAACAAAATTGTAACAAACGGAGCGGAGTATCTGAAAGATAAAGGATATAATGCCGTTGCAATGACAACTGATGTAGTGCAACTCGATCGTGATAAATGGATTTCAAACTTTCCTCATAAGACCGTAGCAACACGAGCAGGACTTGGATGGATTGGAAAAAACTGTCTGCTGATAACTCAGCAATATGGTGGTGCAGTGCGCTTATCATCAATTTTGACTGATGCACCGTTTAAGACTGCGGATGCAATTACGAAATCAAGATGCGGTAGTTGTACTCTTTGTATTAAATGTTGTCCGGCAGAGGCACTTTCTGGAACTTTATGGGAAGCAGGAATGGAACGAAGCAAGCTGTTTGACGAACAGAAATGTTATCAAAAGATGGTACAGATTATGACAGAACAAACTGGTATAAAAATGGATTTGTGTGGCAAATGTTTTGCTGTTTGTGCATTCACACAGAAATATATTGGTGAGTAGCATGATGGATTATATAGATATGGTGCTAGCACTATGGCGAGAGCGATTTTTTTGATGTAACAACAGATTATCTGTTAAAAGGTATTTAACCAACAAATGAAATAGAACATATGACAGTTGGTGATGTATTGTTGTTACGTTAATAGCCTTTGCTATGATAAGGAGAAGGACAAATAACTCGCTCAATTCAAGTTTGACTTTCTGATTTTATAACAAAGAAGTTGCTTTATTTACGGATTTTGGGCGGGTATCATGATACCCGCTTTTCTAATACAGAGGGATTTCGCCCTCATAATTATCGGCTCTTTCCAGTAGAGGACCTGTTGCGCCCATTGTAAAAGCAATATCGCTGCTTCGGATAGATAAAAGTTCCATTCCAATCTTCAGATTAAGGAAGTCCAATATTTGCTGATTAAGCTGAATTACACCATTCTCTGAAATATTTACCCAACAGTATGACCGACCTTTGTATTTGATAAATTTACATTCTGCGGTTTGGTAATTCTGTAAAGCCGGATTATCAGTAAGAATGTGTCCTAACTTTGAGGGGGCTAACAATCCTTTCCTTGTCACGCAAAAGCCGCCGGTGACCTTGCTTCCGGTAAAAAGATAGACTTTTCCCTCTGCCAAGACATTATACTCTGTAAGTGCCTGTGTTGGGAGATGTATTGTTAAATCATTTCGTATCAGTGACTTTCCAAAAATAAATTTACCGCCTTTGTTCATCTGTGGCATATGTTATCAACTCCGTTTCTTAAAAGTGTAAGTTTACTTTATTTCTTTTTTTTATTCTACAATGAATAAAAATCCCAATACCTATCATGGCAATAAACATCAATATTGCAATGATAAATGATGTTTCATTTTTTAACTGATTGCCTGCTTCTGAATTTACTAATACGTCCCAAATAGCACCAACACCCCAAAAAAACGGAAATATTGAGAAGATATTGTGTGTAAAATAGAACACTGTAACATACATAATTCCAACAAAAAATAATTTTGTAAATTCCGGTTGAAAACCTGCATGATGTAAACTGTAAAAAATGGCAGTAATAAGAATAGCAGGTAGTATCCCCAAAGCCCTCTCAAATTCATAACGTAAGAATCCATATATAAAAATCATTTCAAATATTCCGGCAACTAATATATATGTAATTGCATAAAATGAATTTTTATCAAAAACTATATCTTTCGTATTTTTGCTAATAAACATAGCTAATAAAGAAATACCTATGATCACATTAATTGCCAGGCTGGCAGTCAGCTTATTTTTATGTACTCCCAAGACTGATAAATCTTTCTTTTTTATGATTAAGATATAATAGATAGGCGTAAAAAAACCTAAAAATAAAATCATGAGTATATCTCTCAATATGATATTTCCAATTTCATTATTAAATAATGTCATAGCTATGCTTAACAAAACCATATTTAAACCGCAAATCAGAGCAAATATATTTTCTTTGTCAATGTCGAAATGTATCCATTTATTCTTCATTAGTTTTTTACTCCTCAAAAACAGACAATAACCTCTTTGTTCCGGATATTTCAGCATTAACTATATCAATCATGCGCTTTACATTCGCCACATGAAAAGCTGACACTTCCTGTTTCCATGCTTCGTTGTCCTGTTTACTGATTCCTGCGAGATAAGATTGCAGTATGTTTAATCTTTTTTCCAGCAATTCTTTCTTTTCTTCTGTTTCTAAAATGTCCATAATGAAAGCGGCTATTGTAAAAATATTAGTATCGTAATTAAATTGAAGAATAGAGTTTCTGATGGTTTCTTTTAATGCATTTTTACCTTTCTCAGTTAAAGAATATATCGTTCTATCTGGCATATTTCCTACTCTTTCTATCGATCCCTCAATTAAGCCTCTTTTCTCTAAATTTTTCAATGTTGTATAAACTGTTGAATCGGCAATATTGAACCACCACTTAATATTCATATAAGCTAGCATTTTTGTTATCTCATATGCATTACGTGGTTCTTCATTAATTATCCCTAAAAGCAACGTAGCTGGTTTTGATAGCATATCTTTATTCTCCTTATTTGAATATATAGTACTTTATATATAGAGTACTATATAATGATAGTATCGTCAATAGAAAATCTCCATCATTTATGGTATAATGATGGAGATAATTTAAATATGAAGGAGATTTTCATGAGAGAAATTGATTTTATAAATAATCCAATAAAGGTCATTTTGAAGAAAATAAATTAAATAATGCAAAAATAAAAATATTTAAGAGCGGCGGTATGAAATATGAATCTTACAAATCAACTTTATGCTTATCTTCATGATTCTGGTGCAGCACTTGTTGGCTTTGCGGACATGAGTATGGATAAAAGACTAATCTATCCAAGAGCGGTTTCTGTTGCTATTCCTGTGCCAGCTGATATAGTGCAGTCTCTGAAAATAGCACCAAACAAAGCCTACTACAACACATATAATGAGATGAACGACAGACTAAACAAAATTGTAACAAACGGAGCGGAGTATCTGAAAGATAAAGGATATAATGCCGTTGCAATGACAACTGATGTAGTGCAACTCGATCGTGATAAATGGATTTCAAACTTTCCACATAAGACCGCAGCAACACGAGCAGGACTTGGGTGGATTGGAAAAAACTGTCTGCTGATAACTCAGCAATATGGTGGTGCAGTGCGGTTATCGTCAATTTTGACTGATGCACCGCTTGAGACTGCGGATGAAATTACGAAATCAAAATGTGGCAGTTGTACTCTTTGTGTTAAATGTTGTCCGGCAGAGGCACTTTCCGGAACTTTATGGGAAAGAGAAATGGAACGAAGCAAGCTGTTTGACGAACAGAAATGTTATCAAAAGATGCTACAGATTATGAAAGAACAAACTGGTATAAAAACGGATTTGTGTGGTAAATGTTTTGCTGTTTGTGCATTCACACAGAAATATATTGGTGAGTAGCATGATGGATTATGACTTAATACAAAAAAGCAATACATAGTTTACAAACTTCCATTCCTGGGTGATAGAATTGCAACCGCCTGTAAGTATATACTTACTACAAAAATAAATAAAATGGGAGGCCGTGACATGAATGTTGCGAATAGAATTCAAAATTTAAGAAAGATAAAAGGAATATCGCAGGAACAATTGGCGGAGGCAATTGGTGTTTCAAGACAAGCTGTTTCAAAATGGGAAAGTGAACAAAGTACACCGGACTTGGAAAAGATTGTATTGATGAGTGATTTTTTTGATGTAACAACAGATTACCTACTAAAAGGTATTGAACCGACAAATGAAATAGAACACATGACAGTTGGTGATGTGATAGATAATAAGATATTGACAGATACGAATGGAAAGCGTATGAAGAAAATACTTAGATATGCACTGTACGTATTTATAGGAGTATTGGCAGTTGATTTATTAACGTTTATTATTTATGTCATTACACATGGTTTACCAATGTATGAGGTGATGTAATGAAGACAAATAAAGTGATAATTGGTTCTATTGCTGCTATTTTTGTGCTTGTTTTTTCTCAGATTGGTGCGCAGCTGATTGCCAGTGTGTTTTATTTAACTGGAATTAGTATAGGGATCTGCAATATAATTGCAGGTGTTATTTATATATCGCTTGCGTATTTCCTGCTAAATGTATTAGTAAGAAAATTCTTAAAAACAGATATCAGAATACTTCGTATCACGGTAAATGTAAAGTGGATTATTGTAGCCATTGCGCTGCCGGTTATTGTTAAGGGGATTTTTTTATTGTTGCCGGGAGAATTTGTGTCATCAGGAATGGATAAAAATCAGATATTTACTATATTAAGCGCAGGAATTGTATTTACAGGTATTGCTGCCGGATTGGTTGAAGAAATGGTCTTTAGAGGTGTCATAATGAGCCTTATAAGGGAAAGGTGGAGCACAAAGGCAGCAATTCTTGTTCCGTCGGTCTTATTTGCATCGATGCATTTAATTGGAATGAATTTTTCGGTGCATAGCTGTATTTTAGTTTTGGCAGCAGGAACAATGGTAGGCATTATGTTTTCAATGATTGCTATAGAAAGTGATTCAGTATGGAACAGTGGAATTGTTCATTCAATTTGGAATATCATAATCATAGGGGGAGGTCTTGGAATTGGCGAAAAAGCAAATGAGTATTCAGTTATGACCTATGTTTTAGATTCAAAATCCTTTGCAATAACAGGAGGCGAGTTCGGAATTGAAGCATCAGTTATTGCACTTATTGGATACATTGTTGTTACGTTAATAGCCTTTGTTATGATAAAGAGAAGGACAGAGAATTCGCTCAATTAAAGATGAAAGGAGAGAGTAAAAGTGAAAAATTTAATAAGGCTAACAGATTACTCTGTAAAAGACATATATGAAATTTTCTGTATTGCAGATGAGATTAAAATGGGCAAGCATTCTGAAATATTGAAAGAGAAAAGTGCTATTCTCTTTTTTCCTAATTCAAGCATTAGGACCAGAGTTACATTTGAAAAAGGAATTCATCTTTTATCCGGACAGTCAATACTATTTCCAACAGATGCGTTAGATAAAAAAGAAGATATAAAAGATGTATGCGGTTATTTAAATAATTGGGCAGACATTGTAATTGTAAGGCATAATAATATTGATATACTGGAAACTATTGCGGAATATTCAAAAGTGCCTGTTATAAATGCAATGACAGATATAAACCACCCATGTGAGGTGCTTTCAGATTTGTATGCCCTTTCAAAGATCAGAAATAATTTTCTTGAAGATAAATATTTGTTTTGCGGCAAAAAAGGTAATATAGGTTTGGCATGGAAAGAAGCTGCAGATGTTATGGAATTTGATTTGGAACAATGCTGTGGAAAGGGATATGAAATAGAGGGTATTATAACTCATGATAATATTGCTATAGCAATAAAAGGAAAAGATATTATATGCACAGACTCACTACCGTCAAACATTATTGATGATTTCAAAAATTGTCAAATTACAAAATCAATTATGGACATGGCAAATAAGGGAGCAATATTAAATCCCTGTCCGCCATTTTATCGTGGAGAGGAAGTATCTGATGATGTAATACAGTCAAAATATTTTGTTGGTTATGAATTTAAAAAATGCTTGCTTAATGTGCAACAAGCAGTAATGGTATATTGCTTAACTAGATAAATTCCTGTTAGTGAGCTGTGAGATTTGAACATAATTTATTCAGATAAAAAGAGTTTACAATAAAAGATGAAAAATATGATAAATGAAATACATGAAAAAGACATTGCGGGATGCGTTAATGTTATAAAAGAAAGCTTTCTTACGGTTGCTGACGAACTGGGGTATACGGCTGACAATGCCCCACGTTTTACGGCGTTTGCTGCAACAGAAGATAGACTACTATATCAATACCAAAATGAGCATAGGCCCATGTTTGCATATTATGATGATAATAAAATTATTGGTTACTATTCATTATCATTACAAGATGATAATGAGTGCGAACTTAATAATCTTTGCGTTTTTCCGCAATACCGACATAAACATATAGGGACAAAGCTGCTGGAGGATGCTTATATAAAAGCAAAAGAAAAAGAATGCAAAAAAATGTGTATTGGAATTGTAGAAGAAAATACAATGTTAAGAAAATGGTATGAGGATAATGGTTTTATTCACATTGGAACAAAGAAGTTTGACTTTTTTCCATTTACTTGTGGATATATGGAAAGGGATTTGTAAATTATCATGTGGGTTATTGCTTAATAGTGGTATGGAGATGAGAAGTTTGCCTTGTTGGTTATATAGACATGTAGTTGGCTCCATGTTATAAGAGAGATTAAAGGTGAATGGGATTTTGCTGCGTAATATTTCAAAGATGGGTTGTCAATTTTGCGGGGGATATTTTAATAAAGAATGGCAACATTTTGGTAACGGAAAATCATCAAGCCATAATAAATGATGTAATTGAAGTAAAAGCAGACGTGTATTTGTATGGAGCTTAAAAAATATAGTTAAAAGCAACGAAGATCACGCTGAGTTCGAGTAGATGGCATTATTCTTGCATACACACTTTTTGCTCCGTGCAGATTATAATTTCTGCTGAGAGCAGTAAAATAATAGATTAAAATCAGGGCCTTGCAGGATTCACACTGAATAATTACATTAATAGCATAAGAAAATCCTTGCTGATTTTCAAATATGAAAACTGAATATCGGCAAGGTCTTTTTATGTTTTTTTCTTTTTAATGTTTATGTTTATGTATATGTTATCCTTTTATATAGTTTATATGTTAATCGCTTGGTGGATAATCCAATATTTTTATTGATGAAATATTTCTAATTATGCTAATTTTACTCTATTTTTGATATTTTTAACCATTTTATGGAAAAAAATAGCACAAAGAAATATAATCAATCTATAATTTAGATTTTTTATTGAAAACTATTAAACACATACAATTTGTAAAAAGAAAGGTAAAATATGGAGAAGGTAGTATCTAAAGGAATAAAGGTTGATTTGCATATTCACTCAGAATATTCCAAAAATAAAGATGGAAAAAAAGTGGCAGACAATACGCTGAGTAATTTATCAGTATTAGTAAATGGATTAATTGAAAACGAAGTAGCTATGTGTTCAATAACGGATCATGATGCTTTTAATTATGAACTATATTCTGAGTTGAAAAAAGAAGAGTTAAAGAATAATTGTATTTGTAAAGTTTTGCCAGGAATAGAATTTTCGGTTGAGTTTGTAGAAGGTAAAGTTATTCATATAGTGACATTATTTGATGATAAGGATAATGAAAAAGTAAAAAATATTGAAAAAGTAATGTTAAGCGGAAAGGGTTTTACATGTTATAAAAAAACCAAAAGTGCATATACAAGAGCTGATTACTTTGATATTTTGTTAGATATTGGTATAGACTTTATAATGATAGCACATCAGAAAAAAACACCATCTTCTAAGAATAAACCACATTCAAATGATGTAATGTCATTGGGGAAAGATGCATTTAATGAATTGGTTTTTATGGACTATTTTGATGCATATGAGTTTCGTAATAAGAAGAATGAGATATATAATAAGGCTTATTCGATTGAAAATAATATAGAAGATAAACTGCGTTTTATAACAGGCTCGGATTGTCATCAATGGAAATACTATCCATATACGGAAGAAAACGAAAAAGCGGAATTTAAGTTCACATACATAAAATCATTGCCTACATTTAAAGGCTTGGCAATGGCAGTGACTGATAATCACAGAATAGAACTTGAAAACTCATTTTATAATCCTAATGCAAAATATATTCCAGAACTTGTTGTCGAGATTGATGGGGGAGAAAATGTTATTCCTCTTTCGAGAGGGCTAAATGTGATTATAGGAGATAACTCAATTGGAAAATCTTTGTTTCTAAATGCCATAACAAATGACTATAAAAAAGCGGATAGAAGGCTGCGTGCAGGATATGAGAAATATATCAATAAAAACAAGTTGGAGTTTGTAAACCACATTAAAGAAGAAGACATTTTTCGTTTTAATGGACAGGGAGAAATTAGGGGAATATTTGATGATGAAGGATTAAAACCAGATAATTATTTATCTAATTATTATCCGAATGCAATTAATGTATCAAAATATAGAAATATAGTGGAAAATGAATTGCAAAATTTATATGATGCTATAGTTAAAAAGTTTGATTATGACGAATATATAAAGAAACTTCCAACATTTGCAATACCTATAAATGACTCTGCAGAAAGAAGCATTACTTTTATTGAGAATGCAAAAAAGCTCGATACAAAAAAACTTCAAAATATAGTTGATTCATTGGGTAAGGTAATTGAAGATTTAAAACAGGTGTTGCAAAATGAAGTTTTGGCAGATGTAGATAGAAATCATATTGAGTCATCGATTGATGTATTTGACATAATGAACGAAAAATATGCAAAAAAGTTAGAAAAGAGTAAAAAAGAAAACGAAAAAATAAATATTTTTAACACTTATATAAGGAACTATAAAGCCAAGTATAATAGGAAAGTTACAGATGAACAGTCAATGTTTTCGGATTATTTAGAGCAAAAGGAAATCTCGATAGAAAGTATGACTGCACTATTGATAAAACGGATGGACTTAAAAAAATATATCCCAGATATTTCGGTAACAATGATTGTGCCAGAAACCAATCCTGTAGATAAATATAGGTTTGTTTCAAAACTTCAAATTGAAAAGATTGATAATGACTATATCGTGGAGCTTTTAAAGTCAATAATAAAAAAAGGAAAAAATATAGATACACAGAAAATAACAGAAATTGAATTAAAAGAAATGATTAAAAAATATCCTGATGATGAGGAGAGGGGAGCTTTATATGCCCTGAAAGATAAAATTGCATTAAGACTAGATGCAGATTTCAAAGTGAGAAATACAATTGTTGAAGAAGATATGGATGTATATGATGAGGTATCATCTGGTTTTGATGCACAAATGTATTTTACCCTATTGTGTGGAGAAACTAGAGATAAGGGCATATATATAATCGACCAGCCTGAGGATCATATTTCTCAACGAGCAATTAAGGAAAAAGTTTTAGATCAATTTAGAAGGATGGGATTACAGAGGCAGGTAATTATGGTAACACATAATCCGCAGTTTATTGTAAATTTGGATGTCGATAATGTTATATATTTGAGTAAAGATGATGGAAAGTTTACGATACAATCAGGGGCATTGGAATATGAGGATGAAAATTACAGTATATTAAGAATTGTGGCGGATAACATTGAAGGTGGATTACAAACAATACAAGGAAGGATGAAACGATATGAAAAAGACGTTTGAATTTAAAGTGGAGGAAGAAAAATATATACTTAAGAATACTAATCCAAATGATAAGCAAGATGCGTTTGAAATCAGTAAAAAAGAGATGCAGTTTGATACAAATAGTTTCTACCTATATGTCTTTTCTGATATAAATGATAAAATGGAAAAAGAGTTTGAGTACTTTGTATGGCATGTGATAGGTATTTGAAGATGCTGAATGATAAGAGCGATTTCCATCTTGATTAAAGCGACCATGATAATGAACGAGATATGACCAAAATGATAATTGATTTTTGTAAGCGACCATATTCCGCTAAAGAAATCATGGATTATATAAAAATAAGTGATAGTATCTTTTTTAAAAGGCATTATCTCAATCCAATGATTAAAATAGGGAAGCTAAAAATGACAATTCCAAACAAGCCGAAAAGTGGAAAGCAAAAATATGATTTATAGATAAAATTCTGTATATATATCATGACCAAAACGGTATGTTGTGGTTAAGGTATCTTTATTGTAGGTGTGGGTTCGGAAGATTAGATAAAAAGGTTAGATTACAGTACTTAGAATATAGATGGAAGAGGGGAATTTAGGTGATAAAAGAAAAATCAGAAGATGTCACTAGGGATTTAGAAAAAATGATTACGATTCGTATAATACAAGAGGATGCAGAAACTATTTTTTCTCTTCTGAAAACTGAAAGGGATCCCATTTTTGCAATGGAGATTATCCCATATTATGCGCTGTTTGTTCAGGCTTGTCAAGAATATATGGGAGATACTTTTGTGGAAGGCGCTTTTTGGGAAAAAATCAAGGATATTCGTAATTTTATAAAAGTATATGGAAATTCTTTTGGAAAGGTAAAAAAAAGAATAGATTCGGTAGATATACAGCAAGACGAACAATATAAGTCACAGTTGAGATTTGATTTTATGAAAGACTGGGATGTTCATTTTAATTTGGGTACTTATTGGACGGCTGATAAACATATTATTGGAAATACTCAAATGTTTGCGGATTTTTTGGAAATCAATGATTTATTTGATTGTAAAACAGGAATGGCACAATATGAGATGGGAAGACAAATTGGAGCTTTTGTGGCATCTGTTAGGGAGGGGATTTCAAGCAATATTAAACCTCCGCTAATAAATAGATGTCATGTGGGAGTCAATATTGAATATTACTACGATTTAAACACACATAGAAGAAATTTGTTGTTTGTTGAAAATTCATCAAAAATTGTTAATTTATTTTTTCTTAATATAGTTTGTAATATGAATTTTGTGAAATATATTTTACGGCCGTTGTTTGACGAAAATAATATATGGATTTTTAGAGTAGAATATATTGTAACATATTATACTTATATGGCAATCCAACGATTGAAAAATTATTGCGAAAATAATGCAGATGTACATACTGATCTGTCAGGATTTACAGATGTATTTAGTTTTGCAGAGGGCATATTTATGTCTAAATTTCGAAATTGCATGATGCATTACGGACTTGAAGATCAAGGAGTAATATCAATGGAGAATATAGAAAAACCATTTTATGGGATTGTTGAAAATTGCTATGGGGGGATGGATTTTAATTCTTTTCGGAGAAAATTAAGAAGTTTATCGGACAAAATGGTTGCTTTACTGGAAGATAAATTAAATGTACAAAACGTGCAATTACAGCATTTATAAATTGTATGAGTAGTTATTTCGCGAAATAGTACTTTTGGATCATGATAAGTGGCAGAATATGTAATTATGATTAGGAAAAATATTGTTTTAAGTGAACGGAATTTAGAAGAATAAGTGAAGATAGTGGATGGTGAATAAGTAAATGGCTTTTTCGAAAGAACTTAAAAATGAAGTAGAAGTGTATTGTAGTAATCATTTGGCGCCTGATGAATGGTACGAAAATACATTTTGCTTTATTCAAAACAATGAGTTAAAGAATCGAATTATTGCAGAATTTAAAGCTATTAGATTTGCATATAAGCTTTACGAGGGAATAGAAGCAACTGGCGAAAATTTAATGTTTGAGGTGCGTAATCAGATATTTGCGTATGCATCAATCTATGAAGCCGTAATAGAAAATATTTTAAGTACATATTATTACGACACTAAAGAGTTTGATTCTTTAATGCATCATACTATACCTGTAAAAATATCAATTCCACAAAGCAAACTAAATGAATTACAAAATATATTGATTCATGACAATAAGACTATAGTGCCGTTTTATTATGCGAAAAAGGAAAAGGAAAAACCACAAGTTAGATTCGATGATAAATGTAGAACGGCGGAAAAACTGGGATTGATTCATAAATTTGTTAATCCAGAAGGGATAGAAGTGGATTTGCCTTCTGAACTAATTGAAATATATTCATATAGAAATGGTATACATATTATTGCAGAACAAAGAAAGGGCATTAATTATGAGTTGGATTTGAGCAAAAAGGCATATCGGAGAATGCAGCCATTTATTGACCAAATAAAAGAAAAATTGATAGGAGATGGGAAAATATAAGCTGAGGTGAGCCTTCATACACTTTGGGGATTAGTTTTAATAGTAAAAAAGAATAATTCGCACATTTTGGATGAGCGAATTGTGAACGGATAATTAAGAAAGATTTACATCTTGGTCAAAGTGATTAAGTTAATGACCATGATGTAATTTTAGAGAAAATATGAATTGAGATAAGTGACGTTTGCCAGTTTGGATATTGATTTGATATAGATAAGTATTTATATACATTGAATTGTTAGCTTAAATAACAAAGTCAAAGGTATATAGGGTTTACTGAAAGCAAACGAATATTTCTTGAAAAACTGTTATATGGATTGTATTAATTATGATAATCGATGGGAAGGAGATAATCATGGAATGGCATATAATTTTAAGTGAACGGTTAGAAGATTCGTTTAAGGTAGTCGAATGGGTGAAAGCAGAGCAGAAAAGATACCAGAAAGAAAAAGGTGAGCGTATATCAAAGTGACTTATGGAGACGATGACTCAAATTATTTTGAAAAAAAATATAGAATTTTCTGCTTCTATAGAATTGCATCTGTGAGTTGAAAATGGAGAGTGTAAATTATTGGAACTGTTGACAAACTAGCGAAAAATAGCCTTCTGTATGATATAATTATTATATCAACTGCAGGAGGTTATTTTTATGAAGGGAAAACAGGAAGAGACGTTTTGGTGACAATTCTGTTTTCAGAGAAGTCTTTAACACAATAGTCATTCAATGGCATAAAACGAAATCTTGTCAGTGGGGATATGCTCGTTGCAGACGGTTCTTTTCTGCCTGCAAATATATCTGTACAAAGTTCTATAGAAGTAACAGAGACTGTACAACAGTCATCTATCAAATATCTGAATGAACTCGAAAAAGAAATGTCAGAACTTCCGGGATATCAGCCACCTAAACCCAGAGAAATCCAAAAACGTACACTTCAGAGCCGTACGGATCCCGATTGCGGATATATCAATCAGAAAAACAAGCGGGGACTGGGATACTTAACAGAAATGACAGTTGATACATCCCACGGCATCATTACCGGAGTAGACTGCTATCCTGCAAATCACAGGGAAAGTGATATCATCCTAAAGCATATAAAACGCTAACAGGAAGATTCATCACTGACAATAAACAGACTGGTGCTTGATGGCGGGTATGATGTTGGTGCTGTTCACAGAGGACTTGAACTTTTAGGAATAGATGGATATACCGCAATCAGGGTTTATCAGAATAATGCTTTGAAAAAAGGATTTCAGTATGATCAGGAGAAGGATTGTTTTATTTGTGAAAAAGGAAAGGAACTGTTATTTAAGAGACTTGTTTTTAAAAAGAGCAGCCAGAATTATTACCGCCTGTATGTACTTCCACGCAAAGAATGTTCAGGATGTCCACGAATAGGTAACTGTGAGATAGACCGTGGAAGTATCCGTATAAGCGCAAGTGGCAATTATCCGGCATTTCGCTGAAACAAGCTAAAATACCAGACTCCAGAGTACTATTCAGCCATGCGGCTCCGGAAGATCTGGTCGGAAGGACCGTTTGCGGTTTTAAAAAGAGAACACAACTTAAAACGTATCCATAAGAGAGGGATTCATCGGGCAACGGAAGAATGCCTTCTTTCTGCTAAAGCATTGAACCTAAAACAGATGGTAAAAGCAGTCTAAATGTACAGCATTACCAACCGTTTAATTATAATTTTTAATATATTCGTATAAATTATCGAAAAAATGAGTTCGTCAACAGGTCCAAAAATCTCTGTAAATAAAGATTTATAAGGTCTTCTATGATAAAATCTAAATCATAGGAGGCCTATTATTATGGCAAACAGAAAAAAAGAAGTTTACAAAGTAAAACCCATGACAGAGG
>JAAUZJ010000021.1 GCA_014804695.1 Lachnospiraceae bacterium | reverse complement strand
TACAAGGTATCATACTGAACAGGATGTCAAAAGGATATTATGAAACATTAAAGCCATTGATAGAGGAAGAACTGCAAATAAGGTTACTTGGATTTTTGCCGGAAAAGGAGGAACTGCATTTTGAGAGCAGGCACTTGGGACTTTTTCTGCCGGATGAAGTGAATCATATAAAAGAGAAATTACAGGTAGCCTCGGAATTATTTTCAGAAACCGTTTCCCTAGAGTGTATAAAAGAAATAGCGGAAAGCGCGGAAGAAATGGAATTTGATGAAACACTGACGGGAGAAGCGCTGATTGACAGTTACGGAGACATAAATCATGAGAAAGCAGTCAGTGACTTAATGGAAGGAGCTGCTGTCTGGGATAGCCGTCCAACGATCGCAGTGGCAAAAGATGAAGCCTTTTGTTTCTATTATGCCGATAATATTCACTTGTTGGAGGAATATGGTGCAAAGATAACGTATTTTTCTCCGTTATGGGATGAAAAAATACCAGAAGGATGTCATGCCTTGTTATTTGGGGGCGGATATCCGGAGCTGTATGCAAAGCAGCTTAGCACAAATATGAAAATGCGTGAGACAGTCAAAAATGCGGTGGAAAATGATATGCCGATCGTGGCAGAGTGCGGCGGTTTTATGTATTTACATTCTTTTTTAAAAGATAAAGAAGGACTTTGCTATGATATGGTAGGGGTTATTCCTGCAACTTGCTTTTATACTGGAAAACTGGTTCGTTTCGGTTACATAGAACTTCGGGAAAAGCAAAAGCATTTTCTACTAAATGGTGAGGGTATAAAAGGACATGAATTTCATTATTACGACAGCGCCTATAATGGAGCAGATGTAATAGCAGCCAAGCCAGTGACAGGAAAAGAATATTCCTGTATTATAGAAAATGAAACACAGTGGATGGGGTTTCCGCATTTATATTATCCGTCGAATCCTGTGTTTGCAAAAGAGTTTGTTGATAAAGCAAGGAAATATAAGAAAGCAATGATATAGGAGAGGAAGTGGGTAAAAGTGAATATGCAAAATTCACACCGATTTTTTGAAAACAGGGACTGTAAATATTTTCCCTGTCATAAGAAAGTGGGAGACTTCAATTGTTTGTTTTGTTATTGTCCGTTGTATTTAAGGGAGAAGTGTCCGGGGAATCCGTCATATATAGAAAAAGATAGGAGAAAGATAAAAGATTGTACAAACTGTACCTTTCCCCATCAGCCTGAAAATTATGATGTGGTGATTCAAATGTTGAAAGAGTAAAAAAATCTATGAATGTATGCAACAATTTTTTGATTGGTAGTTACAAGATTGTATTAAAAGTTTACAAACACACTTGACAATACTTCTCTGAAAAAGAGGTTGGAGAAGGTGTTCGCAAAGCAATAGCTAATGGAATCATTACAAGAGACGAGATTTTTATTACTACGAAACTATATCCCAACCAATATACAGACCCGGAAGCCGCCATTGAAGAAGCTCTCAATGCATTGGATCTGGAGTACATTGATTTGATGCTTTTACATCATCCCGGAACAGACGATGTAAAAGCATATCTGGCCATGGAAAAATATGTAGAGTCCGGTAAAATTCATTCCATTGGACTATCAAATTATTATAGGGAAGAGCTGGAAGAGTTTCTTCCTAAGATCCATATCACACCGGCATTAGTACAGAATGAAATACATCCATATTATCAGGAAAATAATGTGGTACTCTATATTCAGGGCAAAGGGATCATCGTGGAAGGCTGGTATCCGTTGGGAGGCAGAGGGCATCAGACAGAATTGCTGAGCGACCCTGTTCTTGCAAAAATAGCAGAAGAACATGGAAAATCTGTAGCACAAGTGATATTAAGATGGAATATCCAAAGAAATATTATTGCGATTCCCGGTTCCAGCAATCCCGAACATATTCAGGAAAATATCGGGATATTTGACTTCGAATTGACGGATGAAGAAATGAAAGAAATTGAAGCATTGGACAGAAATGAAAAACATGACTGGTATTGAGTAAAGGAGGCAGCATATGAAAAAAATAATCTGCATGGTACTGCTACTTGTGGTGTTATTTACCATAACAGCCTGTGGAAACAGCAGGGAGGAAGAAAACCCTGATGGGAAACCGGAAATCAATACCAGTGAGATTATGCAGTCTGATACCGGATCAGAGGAAGCGCAAGAGGCGGAGACAGAAACCGCACAAAAAAGCGGTGTGCAGACAGAGATTCAGTCCACAGAATCCGCTCAGGAAAATACAGAACAGGAGGTAACAGAAATGAAGATGAAAGTTCAGGTTGGAGATATCACTTTTACGGCAACGCTGGCGGAGAATTCTTCCGTGGATTCGTTGAAGGAACTGATGGCAAATGGCCCTCTCACCCTGAATATGAGCGATTATGCCGGTATGGAAAAAAGCGCAGAGTTAGGGGTTACGCTGCCGCAGAACAATGAGCAGATGAATACCCGGGCCGGTGATATTATTCTGTATCAGGGCAGGACGTTTGTGATTTATTATGACACCAATTCGTGGAGTTTAACACCTATTGGGAAAATTGACAATGTGGATGCAGAAGAATTGAGAGAGGCGCTGGGAACCGGCGATGTTACAGTAATCTTATCTATTGAATAAGGGAAAACCGGGAGGAGAAAAGGAAGGAAAGGAGGGCTGAAGCGAATGTTGACGATAGAAGGATTGATTTCAGTGCTTGGCTTATGCCTGACCTGTTTCGGTCTCGGATACGCCATCGGTAGCAAAGATAATAACGAGACACAAAAATAGCCGCCCACCCGACCAAAGGTTACGGCTATTTTGTGACTAAATAATCGGGCTAACCGTCTATCGGTAGCTCCTGTTGGGCATCTGTTAGCGCAGATGTCCTTCTTTATGTTCAATATACCATAATCTCCGGAGTGTCGCAAGCATTTTTTAGCGGCTGTCCGGTTTGGATTTGTTCCCCTTTTTCTTTCCTCTTGATTTGTAGGCATTAAACTGATTTTTACATTGCGGGCTGCAAAATTCATTCCCTTTCCGGCTTGCGACAAAGGCTTTTTTACAGTGTTTGCACCGGTAGATTATGCCTATGTCCACAGGGAATTAAAAAAGGTTGGCGTAACCGAAACACTTTTGTGGCAACATTTCCATGATGCTATATTTCCAAACTTGCTATTATTCGCTATGCCGTATACCTTGTGTGGCAAAATTTAGCCGTATGTGGTTAATACCAAAGGACGCAGAAAAACCAACCGATAAAAGACGAAAAAATTTCAAATCTACACAATAGATTCAAATTACTCTGTTACAATTACGGTTAGGAGGTGTGCTATGAGTAAAATTTTAATTGTTGAGGACGATTTATCGATACAAGCGTTGCTGCATGATTTTGTACAGGAAGCCGGATATAGTGTTGTGTTGGCTGCTGATGGTGTGGAAGCTCTTGCGAAATATTCCGAACAGACTTTTGATTTGGTACTGCTTGATATTATGTTGCCCAAAATTGACGGTTACGGCGTTTGCGAGGTTATCCGGCAAAAGTCAGATGTGCCTATTATCATGCTTACAGCATTGGACGGAGAAGAAAATCAAATTAAAGGATTGGATTTGCAAGCAGATGACTATATCACAAAGCCTTTTTCCATGCCTGTTTTGTTGCGGAAAATTGCGGCTGTTTTGCGCCGTTCATCAAAGCAAAATGACACACCGCAGACCATGAGCTATAAGGACTTGACACTGGATTTGGCGGCATATAAAGTCTATGCAGGGACAAAAAGTATTGATCTTACGCCCCGCGAGTTTGAGATACTGCGGGAGTTGCTACTTCACAAAGGACGGATTTTAACACGGCAAAATCTTTTGCAAACGCTTTGGAAGTATGAGTTTTACGGGGAAGAACGAATTATTGACACGCACATAAAAAATCTACGGAAAAAACTTGGTACTGCTGACTACATAGAAACAATCAGAGGGGTGGGATATAGAATTGATAAAGAGAATTAGAAGCAGCCTGTCTGCCAAAGTTTTTATGATTACCGCTGTTCTGATGGCGGTCTGCTGTTCTATAACATATTTTTGCATAACCCAATTTGCCCCGTATATATATACACATGATTTTTCGGCGATAGATGAGGAACTGCCTTTTTTGGTTGAGGAACTTTCCCATTATACAAAGGAGGAAGTGTTATTAATCCTTGAGGATTATACTGGTCGAATTATTGAAGAAAATGACAATGAGTTTGTTTTTAACATATTCCAAAGTGACAGTGAAGAACTAAGACAATTCAACAAGAATGATACATCAAGGTGGTGTCAACTGACCTTTGTGGACAGCCCAGAAGAGTATATAGTATTCTTTTCCAAAAACACGGAAAAGGAGAGTCAGGTTGTCGAGGCACTTCAAAAAGCAATTCCTGTTTTGAGCGTTGTGATTATTGCTGTTTCTATCGTTGCAGCTTTTTTTTATACCATCTATATGACAATGCCAATTAAGAGGATTAGCAAAATATCAAAGCAGATGGCAACATTGGATTTCAGTGGGCTATGTACTGTCCAGCGTATTGACGAAATAGGTATTCTTGCTGATAGCTTAAATGACCTGTCGGGGAAACTATCGTCCGCCTTGTCAGAGTTGCAAAGTGCAAACAAACAACTGCAAGCAGATATTGATAAGGAGCGTGAATTGGAGAGGCAGCGCATGGACTTTTTTTCTGCGGCATCTCATGAGTTAAAGACACCGATTACCATTATCAAGGGACAGCTTCAAGGTATGCTCTATCAAGTGGGACGTTATAAGGACAGAGAAACGTATATTGCAGAATCCTTAGCAGTTACGAACACCTTGGAAAAGATGGTGCAGGAGTTGTTGACAATTTCCCGTTTAGATACGATGGACTATGTTTGCAATAAGAATGAATTTGATTTAAGCAGTCTTATAAATGAATGCCTTTCTGCACATGAAGATTTGTTTATGCAGAGAGAATTAACTGTTGAGATATTTATATCCCCGATGGTTTTTGTTTTGGGTGATATGCGGCTTCTTCAAAAAGTACTGGACAACCTTTTGGGAAATGCCGTTACTTACTCTCCGGCAGGAAACCATATATTTATAAAGCTATGGCAAAATGACAATAAAGCTAAATTAACGATTGAAAATACAGGCGTACATATCCCAGATGGGGACATTCCGAAATTGTTTGAAGCGTTTTATCGTGTAGACCAGTCACGAAACCGACAAACTGGCGGTACGGGTTTGGGCTTATATATTGTAAAGACAATCCTTGATTTGCATGGAGCAGAAATAAAGATAGAAAATACTGGTAAAGGTGTTATTGTTTCTGTACAGTTCTAAGAATCATGTCGGGCGGCGAGCTAATAACTTGCCGCCCTTTTTACGACACATAACTGCGTTTTTCCATATAAAAAACATATTCAATACAATTTCAATTCAAACTGAGCCGCTATGATAAAGCTGTACCCGGAAAGGGTAACAGAAAGGAGTACTTTGCATGAAAAAATACCTATTACTTGTTCTCGCGGCTCTGCTTATCATGGGTGCGCTGGCAGGCTGCGCAGAACAGACCAACACGCCGGAGCAGCACATGGTATCAAATACCAACGTTCCTACCGGTACGCCGGAAAAGAAAGATATACTGGACGATTTCTTCAGCAAAGAGGACTATCAAAAGTTATTGGCATTGCAATTCGATGATTATCAGCATATGACGATTTCGGAATTTCAAAACAAGGTATGGGCGATGACAGACACGACGGAGTACATGGAGCTAATGGAGAGACTTTTCAAGAACGAAACGTTGTATCAAATGAGAGACAGCGATGAAACCGCTGCTTTCTTATTCTATGTGTTGGAGCCGCTCACGGCAGAAAAATGGCAGACCCGCACTTACAGCGGAGCCGCCACAAGTGATTTTCCTGCATGGGAGGATAACGCAACGTTGGAATACACCTATACGCTTACCATTTTGGCAGCTGATAAAGTTATGGTCAAGGATTACAGCGATATGCGATTAGGTGTAAAAGACTTGATGCAGGATATTCTGAGAAACAAAACGAAGGAAGAACTGCAAAATGAAACGTTCATGTTGACAGAACTCAAAACTTATGTAGAGGGAACGTTGCCCTATATGCAGACACCGGAAGTTAGCATTGCCATTGAATATGTGTATTTCCCTTTGTCCACAGAAAATGATAATAATTCAAGCGAGTACTTTGACGGCAATGTGGAACGCCGCATATCTCCAAATGACACGTATTTTGGAACAACACAGATATTGAGAAGCTATTAAAAATGAGCGAAAGCAATATAGTACAAGAACTTGAAAATATGGCTGAAACATATAGCACAGATTATGTGACAATTACGACTGACAAAGAGCGTATCCATTTTGAATGCATGGATGAGTGGGAATATATGGGCGACACAGTGAATTTCCGCAGCCTTACTGTCCATTTAATAAACAGATAAGAAACAAATAGTAAACAGATAAAGACCTTTTCGAAATATGATGTATAATAATACCATAGAAACACAAACTTCTTTTCAATCACTATGGAGGGATAAACATGAGTACAATTCTTCATACCGATAAATTGTGCAAATCATTCTCAAGCGGCGGCTTGCAGCAGCATATCATCAAGAATCTTGATCTTGAGATCAGGGAAAAGGACTTCACTATTATAATGGGTGCATCGGGTTCGGGCAAATCCACTCTGCTTTATGCACTTTCGGGAATGG
>JAAUZJ010000020.1 GCA_014804695.1 Lachnospiraceae bacterium | reverse complement strand
CAGTATATCCCGTTTGCAGAGCGTGAAGTCATCTATGGCACACATGAGCCAATCATTGAACAGAACCGTTGGGACAATGTGCAGAAGATTTTGCAGAGCAGACCGCCCGTTATCGGGGAAAGTTCAAGCGGATATGACAACATCTTCCGAGGGATTATCAAATGTGCCGATTGTGGGAGTGCCATGCTTGCCAAAGTGGAACAGAAAAGAAAGCGGAACAATGTACTGGACAAGACTTTCTACTGCTGTACCAAATACCGTAAGTACGGAAAAGAGGGGTGTTCGTCACACAACATTGAGGCGAGGACGGTACACGAAGTTGTGCTTGCAGACATTCAGAAACACGCACAGCAGGCATTGACGGACAGGAAAGCAATGGTAACGGATATTGCCGAGCGTCTTAATCTCCAACTGTCAGCGGACAAGGAACAGCAGAAAAAGGAACTAAGGCAATGTAAGCAGCGTGTGTCGGAAATAGAAAACCTGTATGCCAAGCTGTACGAGGATATGACAAGGGAACTGATAACGGAAAAGCGTTTTCAGATGTTGTCGGCACGATATGACAGCGAGCAGGAGGAACTGTCAGCAAGGATAAAGGAACTTGAAAAAAGTGCCATAGAGGACAGGGAGCAGTTATCTTCCATTGAGCAGTTTGCGGTACAAATCAGCGGTTATGCAGGGATAACAGAACTCAATTTCAAGATAATCAATCAACTCATAGAAAAAATTCTTGTTTCTTAACCCGTAGAGATAGACGGGCAGAAAATTCAACGACTTACTATCCATTACAAGTTCATAGGGGCACTGGAAACCCTTGAATAATGGATATTTTCTAAGTCACCTATTCCAACTATCCAACAGAAGTAGAAATAATGCAACTGGACGTTTACTGACGTGGAATATTTATTTTGATATGCTTGTATCAGGAGGTACAGAAATATGATTTTTTCATAAAAATTACAGATTTTACGAAAAAGTAAAGGTTATACACAAGAGGAATTATCAGAAAAATTAAATGTATCAAGACAAGCTGTCGCCAAATGGGAGTCAGGTCAGTCATATCCAGACATTGTAAATCTTATTCAAATCAGCAATCTCATGAATGTTACAGTTGATTTTTTAGTTAAAGACCAAGAGTGTAGTACATCACTAATAAACAGTGCAGCAAATAATATTGATGAAATAATTGGTTTCCGATTGAAAGCAAATATTAATACATATGCAGCTTTTATGAATGAGGTTAGCGCTACAAGATTAGATTCTCATGATTTCAGATATGAAGAAGGACAGTATGTATATCATGATACATATGTTGGCGGCGAACAGTTTGCTGGAGAAGAGGCTGTTTGGAAAGAGGGAAAAGCTATTTATGCAATGAATTATCTAGGCAGAGTATTAGGAGAAAACTTTAGTAGTAACTTCCTGAAAGAAGCCTTAAGACAGGCAACTCATGATATGCCATATAGAGGACCTGAATTTTATCAATCAGGGGAATATATTTACAAATGTAAAGTCACAGGCGATTTTCACTGGTATCAGGGATATGAAGAAATATATAGCAACAATGAAAAGGTTTATGAATGCTATTTTCATGGAGGATTGATGCGATAAATTCATTTTTTTTGCTCAGGCAACAACGCACCAAGCTATGTTGGAACATAAAGCTCCTTGATAATTTAATAGACTTTACAAATCTATTGTGATATGCTTAGATTGTAGCAACAATAAAAGCCACAATTAAGAAAGCAGGTGATCATATGCCAAATAATGCGGAAATTGCTAAAACTACCATAGACGATTTCAGAGAAATACAAAGGTATATGGCTATAGCAAAAGAAGAGAATGCCACAAAAACATATATTGAATTAAAAAAGAAATATATCTCATTAAAAGCATTACTCAATGTTTTGGGTGTGAATCTCACAGACATTGACGAAATCAAAGAGTAAAACTGCCATATAATCACTAAACCACAGAAGTGTAAAGTCTACCTAATTTACTACGCTTACCGTTGTTTATACAGTTCAAAAGCCAAAAAGTCCGGAACACCTAATTTTATAAGGTTTCCGGACTTCTCTTAAGTAGCGAGAGGGGGATTTGAACCCTCGACACCACGGGTATGAACCGTGTGCTCTAGCCAACTGAGCTATCTCGCCATATAATGGGACCTATAGGGCTCGAACCTATGACCCTCTGCTTGTAAGGCAGATGCTCTCCCAGCTGAGCTAAGATCCCATTAAGTATTGGACTGCTTGTTTACAGCCCGCTTTGCTAGTATACAATTTATGGTATGCTTTTGTCAAGGGGTTTTTTTATTTTTTCCTATATTGAATATATAAGAATCTGCTACATCCTTTCCGGTGCGCTAAATCCCAGAATATCAATACATGTTTCCAAAACATCTCTGGTTAACATAAGTAATGCAATCCACCCCGCCTGCTTTTCTTTATCCTCTTCTGTCAATATCTTGGTTTCATGATAAAAGTGGTTAAATGCGTTTGCAAGGTCGTAAATATATGCGCAGACCTTGTGAGGTGCTATTTCTTCATAAGCCGCCTCGATCATTGCATTAAACTTGGTAATTTCCAACATCAAAGCTTTCTCAGACTCATTTAGCGTGTCATTTAACGAAGGAGTGTCTGCGACGTTTTTCTGTTCATTATATTTGCTTAAAATAGATTTAATCCTAACTATTGTATACAAAATATACGGACCGGTATCGCCCTCAAATGAGGTAAAGCGTTCAATATCAAAAACATAGTCCTTAGAAGCCTGATTGGATAAATCACCATATTTAACAGCGGAAAGTGCAACGATTTTTGCTGTTTCTTTTGCTTCTTTTTCGCTCATGGATTTATTTTCAGTAATTTTACGGTAAGTCTCCTCGTTGATTTCATTAAGAAGGCTTTCAAGACGCATTACACCGCCTTCCCTTGTTTTAAAAGGCTTTCCGTCGCTGCCGTTCATAGTTCCGTTTCCGATGTGCACAAACTCAGTTTCAGGCTTAGCCAGACCGGTCTTTCTCGCACAGCGGAATACCTGTTCGAAATGGAGGCTCTGACGTTTATCCGTAACGTAAATAATTTTGTCCGGATCATATTTGTCCATACGGTCCATGATGGTTGCCAAGTCCGTAGTGCTGTATAATGAAGCGCCGTCTGATTTAAGAATCATGCATGGCGGCATTTCCTTAGTGTCTGTCTCTTCTTTTACATCTACTACCAAGGCGCCGTCACTCTCGTATGCATAACCGCCGCTCTTCATTTTTTCCACCATGCCGGGAATTATATTATGGACGTCCGATTCCCCCTTCCAGAGGTCGAATTCAACATCCAGATTCTCATAGTTTTTCTTTAAGTCCACTATGGACACATTCATAATATGCTGCCAAAGCGCACGATAACCGCGCAGACCGCTTTGCAGCTTATAAGTTGCATCAAGCGCCTCCGCTTTATACTCAGCATCGTTTTTTGCCTTTTCACTCGCTGTCGGATAGATTTCTTCAAGCTCTGATATGGTAAAAGGAGCTTCTATCGGATATTCCCCGCTATAGTTTTCATCAAAATACGGTAACTGCGGCTGTCTCTTCTTTAACTCTGTAATAATAAGCCCCATTTGCAGCCCCCAGTCTCCCATATGAATATCGCCAATCACATCATGCCCCGCATAGCGGCAGATTCTTTTGATGCTCTCACCGATAATTGCAGGCCGCAAATGTCCCACATGGAGCGGTTTTGCAACGTTTGCTCCGCCATAATCCACTATGATCTTCTGTGCCTTCTCCGGCATCTGCAACCCAAATTTCTCATCCTCACGCATCTTGTTGAGATATTCCTTCAAAAAGCTCTCTGTAACCCTCAAATTAAGAAAGCCAGGAGCCACTGCATCAACTTGCGAAAAAACAGCGCTGCCCTCAAGTTTGGCTGCCACATCGTTTGCAATCATAATAGGGGCTTTATGATACTGTTTTGCCCCTGCCATTGCTCCGTTACACTGGAATTCGCACAAATCGGGGCGATTGGAGAGTGTAACTTTTCCAAGCTCTGGCTCATATCCGGCAGTTTCAAATGCTTTTTTCATTTCTTTCGAAATTATATCCAAAAATTTCTTCATGGTGAAATCCATTCCTTTTCTAAATATATTGGTGATTGCAAGGGAGAGGCAAATGCCACGAACTTAGATAATATAAATAAAAACGGGGCTCGAACCGCGGGAGCGAAGGTCGCCCCGTTTTTATTTATATTGTCTAAGTTCTGGGTATTGGGAACTCAGTTTGCAATCATTCTGGTTATTAAAAAGCGATATATCCAAGGTCATGAGACCGAAGGAAACTAAAGCAGAATCTTATTTCGACGTCTTAGAGTAGACACAGCCGCAGTAATTCTGCCTATAAAGCTGGTACTCTTTAGATAATTCAATCGAGCGTTGGTAGCCGCCTTTTTTCTTGAAGTCGGAGGGCAGCCATTTAACTCCGCACTCTGTTGAAAGTCGTTCTCCGATTTCGTTCAATTTTGGAGCATTTTTGAGCGGGCTTATTGTTAGTGTGGTTGTGAAATAGTCGAATTTTTCGCCCACGGCGATTTGCGACGTTTTTCTAAGGCGCAATTCATAACATGCAAAGCAGCGCTCACCGCCCTCCGGACATTCTTCAAGCCCCTTAACCGCCTCAAAAAAGCGTTCCGGTTCATAATCACCTTCTATAATTTCAATCGGATATGCTGTTTCGGCTTCGTTCTCCATTTTTAGCTGAGATTCTGCAAGTCCATCCTGCTGCAATTCAGCACGGGCCCCCTGCCCCTGCTTCAAGTTTTCATTATACGCTGCAATCAGCCGCTTCTGCTCTTCGACACGTTTAACATACTCCGGCTCCATAGAAATATTAGGATTGTAATAGAACACCGTAATTCTAAAAAAACGCCGCAAATACTCCAAAACATAACTGCTGCAAGGAGCACAACAGCTATGCAATAAAAGTCTCGGTGGCTCCTGCATCTCTAAATCGGACATCCTACCGCTAATCTCTTCTATTATACTGTCCAGTTCTTTCTGATAATTTCTTATGCTACTCATTTTTATTATATTTATTTCTTATTCTTATTAATTTTTTAGGACTAAGGTGTCAAACGCTACATTTAAAACCTAATATGACAAGTTGCCGGGTAGAATCGCCTGCCGAAGCCGCCGCATCTATATATTAATCTGTAACTATGTCTTTGGAAGGAAATTAGAAATTCTTAACATTCCTATTTGGGGTTCCAGCAATTTCGGAACACGATGTTCCGAAAAGGGGCAACTGAGCCATGGATGGCGAATTTGCCCCGCTTGCGTCCGTCTCTCACAACCTAACTAGGAATGTTTAGAATTTCTTACTTTCCGGACAACGTCATAGGTACAGATTAATATATAGATGCGGCGGCCTCCACAGCCAATCCTACTGTGCAATCTGCCCACCGCATCCAATCATCCTCTATCTCTTCGCAATAGTCGCAATATCCACCAAATTCAACTCACCCTGCGACGCCGCATTCTCCAGACTCGAAACAAGCGCCGTAGCCGTATCCATTGCCGTTATACAATACACTCCGGTCTCAATCGCGGTTCTTCTGATCAGGAAACCATCCCTGCTCTTGTCACGCCCCTGTGTCGGCGTATCAATTACAAGGTCAATTTCATGACCTAGGATAAGGTCCATAACCGTAGGTGATTCCTGTTGAATCTTATTAACTTTTCTTGCTTTTACACCAGCCTCATTCAAAGCTGCCGATGTGCTTCTTGTAGCATATATCTTATAGCCAAGCTTTTCAAAGCGTCTTGCAACCTCTATAGCTTCACCCTTATCGGCGTCTTTTACGGTAATAATCATGCGCTTATACTTAGGCAGATTAACTCCGGCACCTAAGAAAGCCTTATAAAGAGCTTCGTTAAAGGTCTTGGATATACCGAGGCATTCGCCTGTTGATTTCATTTCAGGTCCTAAGCTGATTTCGGCACCGTAAATTTTTTCAAAGGAGAATACAGGCATCTTAATTGCAAAATAATCTGCTGCCGGCTGTAAGCCCGGTTCATATCCAAGTTCGCGGATCTTTTTACCTATAATTACCTCCGTAGCCAAATCTACTATCGGTATTCCTGTAACTTTGCTTATATAAGGAACAGTACGCGATGAACGGGGATTTACCTCAATTACATAAACCTCGTCGTTTACTGCGATAAACTGTATATTAATTAACCCTATTACGTGAAGCGCCTTAGCCAGTCTCCTGGAATATTCCGCAATGGTTTCCTTGACCTTGTCGCTGACAGTCGGAGCAGGATAAACAGAAATACTGTCACCGGAGTGAACTCCCGTTCTCTCTATATGCTCCATAATTCCCGGAATAAGAATATCAGTGCCGTCGCATACTGCGTCTACCTCCAATTCTTTTCCCTGAAGGTATTTGTCTACCAGAATCGGATGGTCCTGCTCATAACGATTAATAACCGCCATAAACTCTTCGATTTCCTTATCCGAAATTGCGATTTGCATTCCCTGACCGCCAAGCACATAAGAAGGCCTTACCAAAACAGGATATCCAAGCCTGTTGGCAACCTCTTTGGCTTCTTCGGCCGTATATACGGTTCCGCCTGCTGCCCTTGGGATTTCGGTCTCTTCCAGTATTTTATCAAATAATTCCCTGTCTTCTGCGGCATCTACATCTTCAGCCTGAGTTCCGAGAATCGGCACGCCCATCTTCATCAAACTCTCCGTCAGCTTAATTGCTGTTTGACCGCCAAACTGTACTACCGCACCGTCGGGTTTCTCTATATTGACGATATTTTCTACATCTTCCGGTGTTAACGGCTCAAAATAGAGCTTATCCGCAATATCAAAATCCGTACTTACGGTTTCGGGGTTATTGTTAATTATTATAGTCTCATATCCTGCCTTGGAAAATGCCCATGTGGCATGAACCGAACAGTAATCAAACTCTATACCCTGTCCTATACGGATCGGACCTGAACCCAGCACCAATACTTTTTTCTTAGGATTGGTCTCTGCAACTTCTGTTTCCGAGCCAAATACCGAATAATAGTAGGGTGTGGCTGCCTCGAACTCTGCTGCGCAGGTATCAACCATTTTAAAAGCCGCAACAATGCCGTTATCATAACGCATTTTCTTGATTTCATCTTCGGTCTTACCGGTAAGTCTTGCAATGACATTATCCGGGAACTCCATACGTTTAGCTTCTTTTAACAATTCTACGGTAAGCGGTCCTTTTTCAAGTGCATCTTCCATCTCTGTCAGAATCGCAATTTTATCTATAAACCATTTATCTATCATCGTAATATTGAATACAGTATCATAATCCACGCCTTTTCTTATTGCTTCGGCAATGATATATATTCTCTGATCGTCCACGGTCTTCATGCGTTCAATAAGCTCTTCCTTGGACAAATCCGTAAAATCATAGCTGCGCAGACAGTCCACATGCTGCTCGAGTGAACGGATTGCCTTCATCATAGCGCCTTCAAAGTTATCACATATACTCATAACCTCTCCGGTCGCCTTCATCTGTGTTGTCAATGTACGTTTTGCCGTAATAAATTTATCAAAAGGCAGTCTGGGTATTTTTAACACACAGTAATCAATTGTCGGCTCAAAGCTTGCAAATGTTTTACCCGTAATGGCGTTTCTGATTTCGTCAAGGTTATAACCAAGCGCAATCTTAGCAGCAACCTTGGCAATAGGATAGCCTGTTGCCTTAGAAGCCAGGGCCGATGAACGGCTTACACGAGGGTTAACCTCAATTACACAATATTCAAAGCTGATGGGATGCAAGGCAAACTGCACGTTACAACCGCCTGTAATTTCCAGCTCGTTAATAATATTGAGCGCCGCGCTCCTAAGCATGTGATACTCTTTGTCTCCCAAAGTCTGGGCAGGCGCTACGACAATACTGTCACCTGTGTGAACACCCACCGGATCAACATTCTCCATACTACATACGGTAATACAGTTTCCGGCTCCGTCACGTATAACCTCATACTCGATTTCTTTCCAGCCTGCAATACAGCGCTCCACCAGGACCTGTCCCACGCGGGAAAGTCTGAGACCATTGGCAAGAATTTCCTCTAACTCTCTCTGATCATTGGCAATACCGCCGCCTGAACCGCCCAGCGTATATGCCGGACGAAGCACCACCGGATAGCCGATTTCATTTGCAAAATCAATACCGTCCTGTATATTTTCTACAACAAGGGAAGGCGCGCATGGCTCCCCTATTTTCTCCATAGTTTCCTTAAATTCAAGCCGATCTTCCGCCTTCTTAATCGTTTTTGCAGTCGTACCAAGTAAAGTCACGCCATGCTCGGCTAAGAAACCGGTCTCATCCAGTTCCATACCGAGGTTCAATCCGGCCTGTCCGCCCATGTTGGGTAAAAGGCTGTCCGGCTTTTCTTTAATAATGATCTGCTCTAAAACCTTAGCAGTCAGTGGTTCAATATACACCTTATCTGCGATATCCCCATCCGTCATGATTGTTGCCGGGTTAGAGTTAACGAGAATAACTTCCATGCCTTCTTCTTTAAGGGATCGACAGGCCTGCGTACCCGCATAGTCAAACTCTGCTGCCTGCCCGATAACAATCGGTCCCGAACCTATAACCAATACTCTTTTTACATTTGGATTCTTTGGCATCTCACACCCTCCTCATCATCGCAATAAATTTACCAAACAAGTCAACCGAATCCTGAGGACCCGGACATGCTTCCGGATGGAACTGTACGGTAAAAATATTCTTGCCGGTATAGTTAAGCCCCTCGTTTGTGCCGTCATTGACATTTATATATGCCGGAGTTGCCACTTTAGGGTCAAGTTTATCCATATCTACCACGTATCCATGATTCTGCGAAGAAATATAGACTCTACCGGTCTCCAATTCTTTTACCGGATGATTTCCGCCCCTGTGTCCGTACTTCATCTTAAAAGTGTCTCCACCTGTTGCAAGCGCCATCAACTGATGCCCTAAACAAATTGCAAAAATAGGTATATCGGTATCATATAACTTCTTAATTTCTTTGATAATACTTTCACATTCTTTCGGATCCCCCGGTCCGTTACTTATCATAATGCCATCGGGCGCATCCGCTATGATCTCCTCAGCCTTGGTAAAAGCCGGATATACAGTTACATCGCAGCCTCTTGCAGCAAGGGATTTCGCTATATTATTCTTAGAACCCAGATTAAGCAAGGCTACCTTAAGTCCCTGTCCGGTAATTTCACGTACCATGCTTGGCCGCATTTCACGCTTGCCGGCCGCATAATCTTTTGCCACAAAACGGGCAGTTCCGGTAATCGGGCCATTCTCTGATAAGTCCTTACTTCCTTTTAACTCATATTTATCTTTACAGGTTACGTATTCTACAGCTTTTCCGGTATTATATTCTTTCAATTTAGGAATGATCTCATCTAATTTATAGTTTTCATCAGTGGTGATCATCCCGTTCATAGTACCCTTTTCGCGAAGGATTTTAGTAAGTGCCCTCGTATCGATCTTAGCAATTCCTGCGACGTTATTCTCTTCAAGAAACTCCTGAATAGTCATATCACATCTGAAATTACTGGGCATTCTGCTGAGCTCCCTTACAATAAATCCATCGGGCCAAGCACGTTCCGATTCCATATCTTCCCTGCATACTCCATAGTTTCCTATCAACGGATAAGTCATGCACACAGCTTGTCCTGCATAGGAAGGATCGGTCAAAACTTCCAGATAACCCACCATGGAGGTATTAAAAACAACTTCACTGATGATTTCTTTATCAGCGCCAATATGGATACCTTCAAATACGGTTCCATCTTCCAAAATTAAAAATGCCTTCATTCCGCCACCTGTTTCCTCTCTGTATATTCTTTTTGCACAATCGGTTCATTATAGCACAAGAGTCTAAGTTCTTCAAGATAACCTTTATTTAAAATAAGCAACACCTGACTCAAATATTTTCAAATCCTGTTCGCCGTAAATATTAATAGCAACGCCATCTCCTCTTCTTTCAGAATGTGCCATCTTACCAAGACAGCGTCCGTCAGGAGAAGTAATTCCCTCTATCTGGGCATATGAGCCGTTGATGTTCCACTCTTCGTCTGTAGTAATATTTCCGTCCGAATCTGCATATCTGGTAGCCACCTGTCCGTTTGCAAAAAGTTTCTCTATCCACTCCTTAGGCGCTACAAAACGGCCTTCACCATGAGATGCCGGGTTTACATAAGTATTTCCAAGTACGGCTCCCGCAAGCCATGGAGACTTATTGGATACGACCTTAATATATGCCATCTTGGAAATATGCCGATTAACAGTGTTAAAAGTTAATGTAGGCGAATCTTCTTTCTGTCCCACAATTTCACCATAAGGAACCAGCCCCAGTTTAATAAGTGCCTGAAAGCCGTTACAAATTCCAAGCGCAAGACCATCCCTTTCATTCAACAGTTTCATTACCGCTTCCTTCATCTTTTCATTCTGGAAGGCTGTAGCAAAGAATTTAGCGGAACCATCCGGTTCATCACCTGCTGAAAAACCTCCCGGGAACATAATGATCTGTGACTGAGCTATGGATTTTTCAAAAATTTCCACACTGTCTATAATATCCTGCGGCGTCAGGTTCTTAAATACTTTGGTAATAACGTCCGCTCCTGCTCTCTCAAATGCCATTGCGCTGTCATACTCACAGTTTGTACCGGGAAATACCGGAATAAATACGGTGGGACGTGCGGTTTTGTGCTTACATACATATACTTCTTTTGTATCATACAGCGGTGCTTCATACGCGGTTTCCGCTTTACTTGTATTGACTGTTTCAGTCGACAAATCCCCATCCGCCGTGTATGGGAACACCTTATCAAGTTTGGAAGTCCACGATTTAAGCGCTTCATCCATTGTAATCCTTACATCTCCATATACAAAAGCGGCTTCATCCGTTACCGTACCTACCATAATACAAACAACGTTGCTGTTTGCATCGCAAACTGCATTTCCGTCGGCAGAAGCTTTTACAAGCTCCTCTGCTGCTTCTTCAGGCATTTCAGCAATTATTTCACCCAGCCCATTTGCAAAAAGTTCTTCAACTGCCAAATCTTTCTCAATAGTCACACCCAGTTTATTACCAAACGCCATTTTACTGAGCGCTGCTGCCAGACCTTTTGAGTCAATAGCATAGGCTGACACTATTGTCTTTTCCGACATTAACGTCAATACCTTGTCGTAAACCTTCATAACATTGTTATAGACTGGTAAATCATATTCGTCTTTCTTAATGCAGAACTTAACCAGTTTATTTCCGGAATGCTTGAGCTCCGGAGTTATAATACTTTGTTTCCTATTTATATCAACTGCAAATGACACTAACGTCGGTGGTACGTCTATATCATTGAATGTTCCTGACATGGAATCCTTACCGCCTATAGACGGAAGCCCGTAACCAATCTGCGCGTCATATGCCCCAAGCAGTGCTGCAAATGGTTGACTCCACCGGTCAGCACCTTCACTCATACGTCTGAAATATTCCTGGAATGTAAAGCGGATTTTCTTATAATCCCCGCCATTTGCAACTATCTTAGCCATTGACTCTGTTACCGCATATATCGCTCCATGATAAGGACTCCAGCTTGACAAATACGGATCGAAACCATAACTCATCATTGTGACCGTATCTGTTTTTCCCTTAAGTACCGGAAGCTTCGCAACCATAGCCTGGGTTTCTGTAAGCTGGTATTTACCTCCATATGGCATATATACGCTGCCTGCACCGATTGAAGCATCAAACATTTCCACAAGTCCCTTTTGTGAGCATACGTTTAAATCATTCAAAAGCGTAAGCCATGCCTTTTTAATATCCCCCTGTTTAAGAGCGGATTCTACTGCAGGAGTTGATATCTTCTTAAAATAATTATCTTCTTTTACCGGCATGTCCACATGCACCGCTGTCTCCTGATGCGCTCCGTTAGTATCAAGGAAGGCTCTTGAAATATTAACAATTTCCTTACCGCGCCACTTAAGCACCAGTCTGGGTTCTTTTGTAACCACTGCAACAGCTACAGCTTCAAGATTTTCTTCGTTAGCATAAGATAGGAACGCTTCCACATCCTTAGGAGAAACAACTACCGCCATCCTCTCCTGCGATTCCGAAATAGCTAACTCAGTACCGTCTAAGCCTGCATATTTCTTGGGCACTTTATCCAGATCCACAACCAGTCCGTCTGCAAGTTCCCCGATTGCAACCGATACGCCGCCTGCACCGAAATCATTACATTTCTTAATCAAACGGCTCACCTCGGCGCGTCTGAACAATCTCTGAATCTTGCGCTCGGTAGGTGCGTTTCCTTTCTGCACTTCGGCTCCGCAGGTCTCGATCGAGCTCTCGGTATGCACCTTTGATGAACCGGTCGCGCCACCGCAGCCATCACGTCCTGTCCTTCCGCCTAAGAGAATGATTATATCATCAGGATCCGAAGTTTCACGAATTACATTCTTTCTGGGTGCAGCTCCCATAACCGCACCTATTTCCATTCTTTTTGCCACATAATCCGAATGATAGATTTCTTTGACTAATCCGGTCGATAATCCAATTTGGTTTCCGTATGAAGAATAACCGCTGGCAGCCCCTCTTACCAGTTTCTTCTGTGACAATTTACCCTTTAATGTATCTGCCACCGGAACCGTCGGGTCTGCCGCACCTGTAACACGCATTGCCTGATATACATAACCGCGTCCGGAAAGCGGATCACGGATTGCTCCTCCAAGGCATGTTGCAGCGCCTCCAAAAGGCTCAATCTCAGTAGGATGATTATGTGTCTCATTCTTGAAAAAGACAAGCCACTCCTCAGTAACAGGCCCATCGCCATAGTCCATCTCCACCGGAACAACAACCGAGCAGGCGTTAATTTCATCGGACTGCTCCATATCGTCCAGTTTTCCTTCCTTTTTAAGTTTGCGCATACCCATAAGCGCCAGATCCATAAGACAGACGAATTTATCCTCTCTTCCCGCAAATAACTCATCTCTTGCGGCAAGATAATTCTCATATGTTTTCCTAATAGGAGTCTGATAATATCCCTCTTCAAAACTAATTTCCTTTAGTTCCGTAGAAAATGTAGTATGACGGCAGTGATCCGACCAGTAAGTATCAAGAACCCTTATTTCCGTCATTGTAGGTTCTCTGTGTTCTTCGTTCTTATAATAATTTTGAATATGGATAAAATCTTTAAATGTCATTGCTAGACCGAGTGAGTCAAAAAGCTCTTTGAATTTATCTTGAGACATTGAGGTAAATTCCTCAATTATTGCGACATCTGCGGGCTCTTCATATATAGTGACAAGTGTGTCAGGCTTTATCATATCAGTCTCTCTTGAGTCCACAGGATTGATACAGTATGACTTTATTTTTGCAAATTCATCATCGGAAATATCCCCGATAAGCAGGTATGTAACGGCGGTTTTAATGATCGGTGCCTCATCCTCTTTCAAAAACTGTACGCATTGAACAGCCGAGTCAGCCCTTTGATCAAATTGACCGGGTAAGTACTCTACACTGAAAACCCTTCCACCCTTCGGTATATCAATTTTTTCTTCATATAAAATATCCACAGGCGGCTCTGAAAAGACTGTTCTACATGCCTTATCAAAGATTTCATCCGATATGTTTTCAACATCATAACGGATAAATACCCTGACGTCTTTCACGCCCCGGATTCCTAAGTAGCTTCCGATTTCTTCCTTAAGCTCCTTTGCTTTTACTGCGAAAGGCGCTTTCTTTTCTACATAAATGCGTCTTACTTTCTCCATGATGAATCTATATCCTCCATTGTATTATATATTAAAAGATGCCCCCTTAGCCCGGAAGCATCCTTTATATTTAATTACTCTATAATCAACCCCTGCATTATATAAAGCAGTTGTTCATCTACCATTGACTCCGTAATTCCTATTGTCTGGGAATTTATTTTCATTCCTTCAAGCACATACATAATATTTTCAGCAGCTCCCCTTGGATTTTCACAATAGAATTCCCCTGATGCAATACCGGATTCTATCAGTTTCTCAACAATCTTTGTGCCTGCATCAAACTGCTTGCGCAGTATAGAATTCTTCTTATCACGTTCTTCAAAAGAGTATTCATACACAGCCATTGCAAGATTATTCTTTTTCTGTAAGATTTCTTTCTTCTGCTCTTTAAGGAAAAGAGTCAGAATATCCGCAGCCGAATCCTCTTCGGTAATCCTTCTTGTAAGCGTATCATCCGTTTCATCCGACTCTTGCTGTAATAACTCCAAAAGCAGCTCCTTCGTGCTTCCAAAATACAAATAAAGACCTCCCCGGCTGATATCGCATGCCTCTACAATATCTTTCATAGTAACATTTTTGTATCCTTTTTCCGAAAAAATCTTACGTGCGGTCTCTAAGATATACTGTTTCTTCTGTAATGATTTCTCTCCCATATAATACCCCTCATCATACCATTGGTTTATCCCAATACTCTAAATTCTCCTTCATCTTCTGTACGCAGTTTAAAAACACACGGTTTTTAACCGCTTCAGACCAGAGTCTTCCCTTAGTCATTCCACCCATTACATACTTAGACAAAATTCCTTTCAGAATATCCATATGTGTAATATCCGCCTGTGAAATTGCCCTAAGCTCGTCTTCTAATGTCTTAATCCTGTGTCTGGAATAAATATACTGATAATTACGGTCCAGAAGTGTAGTCCTTTGTACCTCTTTTATAAAGCTGAGCAACGTGCTGTCATATACTGGGAACGAAATCGAATTCTCTCCGATGCCTGATCCCGTATAGTTCTCGGAAACGCTTCCTCCTGCCTTCTGCTCAAGCCAAGGAAGATAGCGGACCAACCGCTCCACATCCGGCCGGTATTCGTCTACAACTATTTTTCTATATTCAATATCTTCCAATTCCATCTTCATATCAATCACCATGCTTTTCTCAAAATCTGCCCAAGAACGTGCGATTATTAATATTTTATCATATTTCTGACAAAAGTACAGTATAAAATATTTTGTTTTCTTTCTATTTTTCTTTCTTTTTGATGTAAGTCCTCTAATTTATATTCAGAATATTGTATTTATTAAAAAAACGGCTTATAATATTTATTATGAATGTTATGCCTGAGACAGCAGACGAAAGGGGAGTATTATATGTCAGTAAAAGAATTTCCAGCAGGAACATCAATTATTCAAAACGAACAACCGATCAATGCTTTGTATGTAATAACTAAAGGCTCCGTACGCGCCTCATATCCGGGAGGAGAGCTATACTTACTTAAAGGAGAAGTCATAGGCGTATGTGAGCTCAATTATGACTCTCATTTTATAAACTATCAGGCCGTAGAGGACACTACCCTGGCTGTCTATCCATGCTCGGAAAATCGTTTAGTTGAGCTATTTCGTTCCAAACCGGATCTTAGCAATCTGATTGTGAACTCCTTATTCAGACAGCTTCGTGATATTGTAGATCAATACGAAATGTCCAAATTTGACTGCGACACTTTTTATCAATATTTAATGAAAAGTTATTCGGAATATAGCCGTTTTACATCCAAGCACTCGCTTACCACAAGAGTTCTTCCTGAACTTGAAACGGTAACCGAGCTTAGGTTGGAAGAGGATGTGCCAAACTGGGTTACTAAGTATTACGACCAATTGCAGCGTATTACAAGAAGCATATCCTCCAAAGCTCAGATTGCAGATTTCATATATGGCATGTTAATAAAAGCCAGCCACGATATCTATTATGTAATATCCATTTGTCGTGAGCTTTATGCTTACAAAGCAGACATTGTAAATCTGTTGATGAATGAAAACCGTCTGGACTTTTTTGACTTATATGCAAGCGTTTTATATAAAATCGGCGCTCATGATGAAGATTCCACTGCGATTACGGCAGCGCTGGGCACAATGATGATTCAGTTAGAGAGTCAGGATTCAATCGACAAAGATATGTATAAAGCGCGTATTAAGGAATATAAAGAAAAACTGGCTTCACTGGAAAATGCTACAGAAGCACCAACAGTCACTGACTCTCCCGAATCTGTAAAACAGGATCTTAAGGATTCCATAAGCGTCATTCTTTCCTACTCGGAGTGCGACAAGGAAGTGGCTGCAAACTTCAGGGCAAGCATTGATAAGTTTAACAAGTTACCTGACAAGAACGCTACCGACGATAGCTGCAGAAAACTTCGTTTGACTATTACCAAGCTCTTTTACCAGGTTTATTCCAGCGCCTTTATAAAAAGTCTTTCCGATACCAATGTTCCTAAGATCGTAAAAATGTTCTTCAACTTCGGATATGTGGATGAAAGACTTGCCGGAATGGAAAATGCCGCTTATCTTTATTCAATAGTAAATTCCATTCCAAGCGATCCGTCCAAAGGTGTGTACACCGTCTATGAATGGTTGAAGGAAGTTTATGAGGGCCGAAAAGCCCCAAGCCGTAATGAATTCGACAACGACTATCCGGCCTATGTACGCGAGCTTAAAACAAGCGGAAAAATAGCTCCCGGAGATGAGACCAAACTCCTTAACGATAAAAAAGAACAGGTTCTTTTCGAACTTAACAATATGGTTAGCAGCGTTAATAAAATGACGTTTGGACGTATAAGTATTTTTTCACCAGTCTTCTTAGAAGGTAATATACTCAAGGATTTGGAAAATACTCTAGTTTCGGCAGATATGGTTAATAAATCACTGGAAAACATCCGTTCCATAGACTTTGGTGCATATTACAGGGAAACATTATACAGCAATCCTGATGTCGGTATAGGAAAAGAGTCTATTGACATCGAAGTCCTTCCCGATGTTATCCTGATGCCAAACGTCGGTGTCCGCGGCGTTATGTGGCAGGAAATTGAAGGCCGTAAACGTACCTCACCTGCACGTATGATGGTATCTATCTTTGAAATGGAAGACTTAAATAATATTCTTGTCCGTCTTACAGGCGAATATCGTTGGGAGATGTGCAAACGTATCCAAGGTGCAAGATGGAATGATGTATCCGAGCCATCTCTTACAAGCGAATACTTTGATTATATACAGTTCTATAAAAAGAACCGAGACCTGTCTGCAGACGCCAAGGATAAAATTAAACTCAGTATGCAAAAAGCAAAGAACAGTTTCAAGGAAATGTTTGTACGCGATTATGAATCATGGATAATTTACGAGGGCACAGGTTCGCCGCGCCTGAATAAGGTAGCGCGTACCATTCTATTTACACACTGTCCGTTCGCAAAAGAGGTCAGGAACAAACTTAAGATCAATCCTTTGTATAAAGATATGATGGATAGGTATGATATCAAACTTTCGCAGAGGGTGCATCATTTGGATAATATATGCCAGAAGCTTAAAAATAGTGGAGTGGAGATACCGAAAGAGCTTGAAGGGCAGAGGACTTATTTGGAGATGTAGGTGGATAGGTAGGACGGGATATAGAAAGGGATAGCGGCATCATATATGTTACTATGAGAGGCGCGCTTGCGCTCCGACTACGGCGCAACGGTACTAAGCTCGAAAATACCTCGCTAAGTACCGGCGCCTGCATAGGGCCTCTCGTTAGTAACATATATGATGCCGCTATCCCTTTCTATATCCCTGTGTTATTGTCAAAATAAAATAGTGTTTAGAGAATTGACTTCAACAGTCAAAAATGCTGTCGAGGGTTGGAAAACAACTCGACAGCATTTTTATATAGAATTTATCTTTTATGCTTTTTCTTTGCTTGTAGGTTTTACAAATATTAAGCAGATCAACAGAGCTATTATGTAAAGCACTATTGTTGCGTAGAGTACGGTTTGATAGCCTGTTGGATTTACTGTGATGTACTCCGTTGTTCCGTCGGCGAGGTCATGGGCAATTTCTACTGATTCTCCAAAGTGGCTTACTATCCAGCTTGCCATCTGGTTACCGGTAAGGCCTGCAAACCCCCAGGCTGATAACGTAATTCCGTGGATTGCACTGATGTTGCCCATTCCGTAGTGGTCGGATAACAGGGTCGGTACGTTGGAAAAGCCGCCGCCGTATCCTGCATTTACTACGAATAGCAAACAGAGTACAAGGATTGTTAAAAGGGTATTTCCTTCTCCATTTTTAATTCCGCTTGTAACCATTACTATTCCCGTAAAAATAATCGAAAGTATAAAAATCAATTTATAAATTGTATTTCTGTCTTTCATGGTATCAGCCCATGCTGAGAAACCGAGTCTGCCGCCCGCATTGAAAATAGCGGTTACCGTAGAAAGAATTCCGGCAAAGCTTGCAAGACCGATACATTTTATTATCATCTTTTCCTGAGAAATAAGTGCAAGTCCGCAGGTAATGTTTATGTAGAACATAAGCCAGATTCCGACATAGTTCATAATCGGCTTAGTTTTAATTACTGACATAATGCTCTGACTTGCGTCTTTAGTCTGCGGCTCATGCCAATCGTCGGGTTTCTTTAAAAGAAGATGTCCTACGAACATCATTACAAAATATACTACTGCAAGAATCCAGAACATCTTATAGATTCCGCCTTCGCCAAGGTTATCCAACATGCTCTGCATGATCGGACTTGCTATAGCCTTAGCCGCACCGAAACCTGCTACTGCAAGACCGGTTGCAAGACCTTTTCTGTCTTTAAACCATAACATAAGTGTCTTAACAGGTGATAAGTATCCGGTTCCAAGACCTACACCCATGATAAATCCATAGCAAATGTATATTCCTACTAATGCAAGTACACTTCCGGGATTCTGTCCTCCATAATAGATGAAAAATCCTGTACCAGCCATTCCGGCCGCAAAACAAATAGCTGCAATAAGAGAGGATTTATGAATATCCTTCTCAACTACGTTTCCAAGAAATGCTGCTGACATTCCGAGGAAGAAAATAGCAAAGCTAAATGCCCATTCTGTTGCCCCTTTTGAAAAGCCGATATAATCAGCTATTTCCTGACTAAAAATTGACCAGCAGTACACTGTACCTATACTGCAGTGAAGCAGTAATGCGGGAATTGCCGCGCGAATCCATTTATTTGTACGCCAGCCCCCTGTGTTGTTTGAACTCTTTTCCATATCTCATCTTCCTTTTCAATTTTATGTAATATATTTGTATGCTTTTGTCAGAAACAGTGTAACTATGCCACAAAAATGGCACAGGTTCTGCCAAAATATACTAATAATACTTTACACTAAAGTTATTGATATTTCAATCAGTTTTTTAATGTAAAGTGCAGACGCCCTAAAAAACGTCTGCACTCCATTCAAATCTATTATTTTCATTTACCAAACGACATTAAATAACGTATGTTCTTTGAATCATTCGGCTATTAACCCTTAACCGAACCGCCCGTAACACCTTCTACATAGAACTTCTGCATCAATACGAACAGAATTGAAATCGGTATTGATACGATAACACCGCCCGCACAGAAGATTGAGAAGTATTTGTTTACAAGCGACTTATTCAGCATATTGTACAGACCGATCGCAATCGTCCAGTCCGTCGATATACCGGAGTTGAGCATCAGCTTAGCTAATACGAAGTCTCCCCACGGTACGAGGAAGGAGTTGATTACAGTGTATACAATAATAGGCTGCGATAACGGAATAATAATTCTTAAGAAAATCGTTGCCTCGGAAGCGCCCTCAATTCTTGCCGCCTCACGTAAAGATACGGAAATTGTATCCATGAAACCTTTGGTGATCAGATATCCCAGGCCGGAAGCCGCGGAATATACAATTATCATTCCAAGATGGCTGTTTGTCAGTCCTATTGATTTCATAACAAAGTATACAGCAATCATGGACAAAACGCCTGGAAACATGTTTAAGATTATACCAAAGCTCATCAAGGCTTTTCTACCTTTAAATCTCATACAACTCATTGTATAACTTACCATCAATACAAAAATCGTAGAAATAATACAGGTAAAGATTGCTATAATAAGGGTATTTTTAAACCATGCACCATACTGTACAACTGAATCCGGCTCAAGGAAAAGCGCCTTATAATTATCCATAGACCATGATTCGGGGAAAAAGTGCGCCGTATTGATTCCTCTATATCCGCTAAAAGATGTAACCACCAGCCAGACGATCGGTATCAACCAAACAATCGCGAGGAATACCAAAACCACATGTCTTACAATAAAATCAACTGTTTTTTTCATTATTGGAAATCCTCCTCTCTATTACCCTTGATCATCTGTGTAAAGGTAACCAATGTAAATGCAGCACAGATAATGAATACCAAAATACCAATAACAGATGCTATTTTATAGTTATAATATTCATTTGTAAGTCTGAACAGCCATGTTACAAGCAAATCCACTTCTTTTGCATTGGAATTGGCAAGTAACTGGTCTGATGTAACATAAACATCCTGAGTCAACAAATATATAACATTGAAGTTATTGATGTTCTTTACGAAATCTGTTATAAGGCTCGGTCCCATGATAAACAGAATATAAGGCATTGTAATCTTCCAGAAGATCTGGAATTTGTTTGCACCGTCAATTTTTGCACTTTCCAGCTGGTCTACCGGAATATTCATAAGTACGCCGGTTGCGATCAGCATCTGATAAGGAACACCTACCCAAATATTAATAAGAACTATCATAACCTTAGTCCAGCCCGGACTTGTCAGGAATGGTATATATGTCAGATGAGAACTTACCAGACCGATACTCTTTAAGAAACTTGTCAATCCGATATTTGAACAGATTGTATTTACAATACCAGAATCTCCGAAAAAGTTTCTGACAAGCAGCAAGGTTACGAACTGCGGTACTGCAATTGCTACCATAAACAATGTTCTCCACAGTTTCGGAAGCTTAGTTTTTTTGCTGTTTACAAACTGTGCCATTAGTATACCACCGATAAAGGTAGTAAATGTTGCAAAAAACGCCCATTCCAATGTCCACACAAGAATCTTGCCAAACGAATAACCAAATGTTACCGTTGTGGAATTAGTAAAAAGCTGTTTGAAGTTTCTCCAGCCAACCCATGTAAACAAGGCACTTGGCGGCATGTGTTGCTGGTCATAATTAGTAAATGCTACCGCAATCAGCACCAGAATAGGAATAATATTCATCAAAATAATTCCAAGACACGGCAACGTCATCAACGTAATATGAAATTTTTCATTTTTAAGGGCTTTTAAGTCCTCTCCAAATGTATTTATATGTTTTCCAGCTTCTTTTCGCAGCTGTAAACGGTATACCGCCTTAATATTTCCAATATATACTAAAATAAAAGCTAAGATTATAAATAACGCAATAATGGAATTCAATAATATCAGGAAAGAGTTATCATAATCATTCACTGTACTTGTCATTGTTAAAGGATCAAATACCTGTTCGAACTGAACAGTTCCCAATGTGCCAAACTTCGCCAGATTTGGAGCTGCATACAAAACGCACATAACCGCAAAAACAACTTCCAGCGCAATCATAATCAGCCCATTAATAATCTGTTTTCTTGCAATATAACCCGCTCCCATGACAAGAAGGGATAACTTCACCCCAATATCGCCTTTTACTACGGCCGTTCCAAATTCTTTAAAATAATTCCCAATTGATTTAAACATATTTTTCATATCAGAAACCCCTCTCAGAGTTATTTTTCTATTAGATAACAACTATTATCTTAAAATACCCCGCCTCCCACGAGCGCGGGGTATTTTCATAACTTTTACCTATTCATTGACATCAATATTATTCTACAGGTGCAGTAATACCTTCTACTGCTGTATCCAATAATGTCTGAAGATCTGTTCCATCAGGATTTCCGTTAGCCAGAATCTGTCCTAATGTCTCAGCAGGAGCCCAGAAGTTACCGCCAACACGCTGAGGTGTAGCATAAGCTGCCTGCTCAGCAAGAGCTGCGATTGCAGGATTTGCCTGAACTTTATCTGAATTTGATGCTGCGATGTTAGCAGGACCAAGACCTCTTGCTTCAAATCTTGCTACCTGAGAGTCTTCATTTGTAAGATACTCAGCGAGAAGCATTGCCCAGCCTACATTAGCAGAATGAGGATTAACGCCGATTAACTTACATCCTGAATAAGAAGACATCTGGCAATCCTTACCAGCTACATTAATAGTAGGAAGCTTAGATGCTGCATAGTTCTCTCCCCATGCGCTCTCTGCTGTCTCAGCTCTCCATGTACCGTTTACTGCTGCTGCAACAGTACCTTCTGTAATTGCTGTAGCCTGCTGCTCATCAGTCATCTGTACCAATGTACCTGTTGCACATGCATCCATAATTGCCTGAGCTACGTCTGTTGCACCACTGCCATTCCATGTACAAGTATTGCTTCCGTCATCATTAAGTGAAAGTTCATAACCTGCACCCTCAAAGAATGCATATAAATACCAGCCGTTTGCAATATCCATAGCTACTTTCTTACCTGCTGCTTCTGCTACTTCCAGCATTTTCTCAAGAGACTGTACATCTTCTTCTGTAAATACGGAAGAATCATAGAACATGAAATATCCGTTATCTGCTGTCATAGGATAAGCATATAATTTACCGTTTACGCTGGCAGCCTCAACAGAACCTGCTACGTTCTCACTTTTTACATCCAATGTGTAATTAGCCAGTACTTCCTGAAGTGCGCCTGCCTGAACAAGTTCATTAATCTGGTCATCAGCAAATGCAAATACATCTGCAGCTGCCTCTACGTCAGTTAAAATAGTATCTTTTGCAGTAGATTCTGATTCTGAACCAAGGGTAATATCAAATGTAATATCTGAATATTCTGCCTTGAAATCGTCAAGGAGCTTTGTCGTGAGCTCCTGATCTTCCTCAGATGCCCATACAGTCAGCTTTACTGTATCAGTTGTGTTTGCAATAAGAGTTGCAACTGCATCTGAAGTATCTGCTGCAGCAGTGTTATCTGCCGCTGTGTTATCAGCTGCTGTATTGTCAGCCGATGTGTTGTCTGCTGCAGCATCAGTTGAGGGTGCTGCATTATCTGCTGGTGTATTTCCTGAATCTGCATTTGTGTTTCCACAACCAGCAAGACAAGCAGCAACCAATGATGTTGCAAGTAATGTTGCTAATACTTTCTTCTTCATAATTATTCCTCTCTTTCTTAATTGTTATGGAATCTGTAAATCACAAATTTCCAACTTTGTTACTATATATAAAATGTGTAAGCACATCTTATACCATAAAAATATAAAAAGTCTAATTTAAAGTATAATTAATTTATACTAGATAAATTTACCATTATTTACACCAGTTTGTCAATCAAATTGAAAATTCCTTATCGTTTCCAACGCCGGAAGCGCATTACCGTCATAGTCAAACAATGCCTGATTGGCCCATTCATTTCCTCCCGGACCTTTTTCCTGCATATAGGCGATAGCTTCATCCGATGCCCATCCGGAACCTGCCACCGGTATCCATGCTGCTTCCCAGTAGAAATATCCTGTGCCTTTTCCATCAGGGACCTCTTTTAATATGGTAAATATATCAGTAAGAAACTGTTGCTGTCCTTCTTTGGTCATTGGATAATCTATCTTTTCTACAAGTTCGGGGCGGGTTGCCATTCCTTTTCTCTCATGCGGCTTTAATTTCTCATAGGAAGCATAATCTTCCATCGTATATCCCATGGAAACTTCGGCAATCATCAATTCCTTATCATACCTAAGAGCTATATCGTTCATATTGTTTCTTAAATCAGACATGCTTCCATGCCAGAACGGATAATATGACAAACCTATAATCTGAAAATCTTCGCCCTTTTCCATATAATGATCAAACCATTCACGGTATAACGCATTATTTCCTCCGTTATCCAGATGAAGCATAATGGGAATATCAGAATTTACCGCCCGAACACCCTTTATACCGGCATTAATAAGCCGTATAAGAGAATCATAATCCGGTACTTGACCATACGGCCAGAGAATTCCCTTGCTTATCTCATTTCCGACCTGAACGAGGGTAGGCATTGCGCCCTCTCTTTTCATAGTTTCCAAAGTTTCCCTCGTATATTCATAAACGGCATTTTCAAGCTGTTCAAGGTTCATCCCCCTCCATGCCTTAGGTACCCTCTGTTTGCCCGGATCCGCCCAGAAATCGCTATAGTGGAAATCTAACAATACCTCCATGCCCTTATCCAATACTCTCCTGGCAAGCTCTATTGTCGTAGGCAGATCATTAGTACCTGCCCCGTAAGGCTCTCCGTTCTCGGTGTAAGGGTCATTCCACAAACGCAGACGTACAGCATTCACACCATAACTTTTCAGAATATCCAAAACATCCTTCTCCACGCCCTTATCATAGAACTTACCGCCTAAGGCTTCCACTTCTTTAAGAGTGGATAGGTCCATACCTTTTAAAAATTCCATATCAATAACCTCGCCCTTCTCTCAAAGGGTGAAAATTTATTTTTCACCCTGTTAATCGAAATCAAACTTGGTAAAACGCTTCATAGCGTCCTTGTAACGGAATCTTACCATTTCGTTTTTCTCAAGAATATCTTCCTCGGTGCCTACATATTGGCAGCGGATACAATGATATTCATTTTTTTCCTTATCATAAAACATATCAATATCTAAGTCTCTCATAAAACAGGAGGGACATCTGTAATTTAATTTGCCTTTGCCAGATTGAGCCATGTTGCAAATACCTCCTTATCTTTTAACTTAGTTGTATAACCTAATGTAAACATAGGTGAGAAAGCATAACCTTCTTTAATGTAGCCGACTGCGTCTTTTTTCTCACAACTCATGGAAACTCTGGTTTCAATTTCGGGAATCACTGCCACAGTCTCTGTTGCTCCCTGCATCTGCTCCTCACGGCACTTATATTCATACTTAATTTCTTTAACGGAAGAACCGTCGGTACAGCTTAATGTGATATTGCTCATATCCTCCGAATACTCCGTTGTGCCGTAACATGCTACCATATATTCGTTAAGTTCTACCTCCGCATCCGGATTACTCATTTCCAGGATATTTCTTTCAATCTTTATTGAAGAACTTCCTTCCTCAAAATACATCTTAGTCTGCAGTTTAAGTGTTAGATCATAGAATTCTATATCTACCGGATCGAGCGTAAGTATTCTTGTATTACCTTCCTGTGAAAAATGAGCCTTGGTCCTGCACAGGCACAGATCCACTTCTTCGCCGTTATAAGTGAGTTTCGCACTTCTTACCGTACCTTCTCCGGCATAGTGTGTAAAATATCCTGCCCTGTATTTTTCCTGAATCAAGAACGGATATGATGCGTCGGTTACATGCTTGGTTCCTATTCCTACAGGCCACTCCAACTTAGCTGCATAAGGCCTTAAGTCAACAATCGCACCGCCCTGATCCATATTTGCGCAAACTCTCATGAATGGATCGCAGTACCAGAACAATTGTTTGTCAGATCCGTATAAAATATCTCTCCAAAGCGCACATTCAGGCTCTGTAAAAGTTTTTTTCTGACGGTAGTAATCAGCAAACTCTGCCATTGTCATATCATCAAGTTTACCCTCTTTTTTCAACTGACCGTAATAAGCCATTCCGTCTTCATAAGATTTAAGCAAAAGTTCATAAGGAGCTTCCCAACGCCCCATTTTATTCATCCAGCCGGGGCCGACAAACATCATGTTGTAAGCATAACCATTGTTATATTTAGCAAGGTCGCGGTACTGGTCGATCAGATTATATAAATAAGGGAAATCCCATGTCTTGCTGTCATATATCATACCGCGCAGCACGTTCTGAGGATGGGTTCCGAAATTGGAGCCGTTACCGTCATAACATGCAAGCAAATCGCGGGACAAATGGGGAATTGCTACAATACCGCTATCCTCTTCCTCATTAGCTGCCGGTGCATGGACATTCTGTTTACTTGGAATCCACGGAGCCCACGGACCGCCGTCCATAAATGTATACCATGAATTATTACAGGTATGATATGCTTTAGGACCTTCTTCCCAGCAGGTTGCAACCGCACATTTTACCATAGGGTATTTTTCTTTAATATAATTTACCAGGTCGGCATCCATGTAATAGGAACCTGTAGATTCGGGATAAAAACCAAAGCGGTCATGGAATTTGCCAAACACGTCGTCCACGATGGATTTCTTATCTTCCATAGAGAACATCCAGATACAGAAATCCTTGGTTTTATACTTTTCACGGAATTCTTTACATGGAAGACCAAGCAAAGACAGTGCGATCTCATCACCGTATTTCTCATGGTCGGCCTTTGCAAGCTCTACCGCTTCATCATTGAATAAAGAAGCGTATGTCATCTGAATAGTAGTTTTCAGTCCGTTCTTATGCGCAATGGACTGCTGTGTCTTAAAAATGTCTAAGGATTCTGTCAGCAGCGCTTTTCTGCCGATATCTTCCTCTTTGCCGTGTCCGGTTACCTTTTCCGCATACTCCGGAACCATCTCCGGACGATGGATGATGTTTACAATAAACTTATTATCCATTCTGTCTCCCTCACCTTTCTATTGTCATGAATTATAAAATATAATTTTTGTGCAGTATTTTTATATGCTAAAATAATTGTATTTCTCTTGTTTTACTGGTGCGCAATCGGTTGCTCACCGTAAAAGAATAGCAAATTGTGTAATTGTTGTCAATGTATATTATAGACTATTTAGACGTAGCTAAATTATATATTTTGTACAAAACCCTTAATTCAATATGAATTTATTTATATTGAATTTATTTACTATGGCTTAGGCGCAGTATCGGAAGTTGACTCACGCATTGCCACTTTATAACCAAGCAGAATTTTTCCGGGAACGTTCTCGCCTTTTATCATTCTAAGAAGCGTTCGGCAGGTCATTTCGCCAAGCTCCTCCACATCAAATATTATGGAAGTTACCGAGGGAATATAGTTTTCCAGCATGGAGCTGTCATAAAAAGAGGCTACTTTTATCTCCTCCGGAACTGCGACTTTTTTCTGACGTAATGTATTCAATACACAATTACAAAGGTAATCATCCATCGCGATAATACAGTCTACGCCTTTTTTTAAAAGTTCATCAACGATTTGCGATACTTTTCTTTCATTTTCCACATCCAGATATATATTTCCGTCTTCCGGCTTTTTATCCATCCGGGTAAATGCCTCAAGAAAACCGTTCAATCTGTTTACAGTTACCATATACTCCCTGCTGCCTCCGATAAGCGCTATCCTTTCTGCGCCCTGCTCAAGCATTTTCTTCGTAAGCGCTGCGCAGGCGGTCTTGTGATCGTTGTCAATCTGCACTACCGAAGAATCTTCCATACTTCCTATCGTCACAAAGGGAACGCTCATTTCTTTAAGATACCGCACTGTTTCATCATGCACATGAGTTCTGGTTAAGATCATACCATCCGCCTTATGATTAATTACAATACGCTTAAGCTGCGAAATATCCTTCTCCGTAACCATTGAAATGAGCACATCATAATCCATTGACGAAGCAATTTTACTGATACCAAGCATACAATTCTGGAAAAAAGGCAATTCCACAATATTGTAATCGCCTGGAATTACAAGGCAGATATTATATGTCTTGGATTTTGCCAGCCCCTTTGCAATGACATTAGGGTGGTAATCATGCTCTTTTATATAATCTAAGACTTTTTTTCTTGTCTCATTGCCTATGCGTCCCTTGCCCGATATTGCACGTGATACAGTAGTTTTGGATACCCCCAGCTCATTGGCGATATCCGAGATTGTCAGGTTTCTGTCATCAGCCATAAGTGAATTAAACCTTTCCTGAATTTTAAATAGAATATACATTGGATCAAAAAGATGCCAAAGACACTTATACATCTCTAGCATAATATATTATGAGGATAATATCAAACCAAAAAAGGGAATTTTTAACTTTTAAAAAAGTTTAACAATGCGCTTTCTTTACCTTTAGCGGGTTTTATGATAGAATTTGCGAAAACCCAGTTATGAATTTCTGAAAAAATGAAAGTGAGAGTGTCTATGAAAACGGATAAAATACTATTTGGCGCAGCATATTATGATGAATACCTGCCTTATGACAGAATCGAAACCGATATGAAAATGATGAAAAAGGCAAAAATAAACGTAATCCGCATTGCGGAATCTACATGGAGCACATGGGAACCACAGGAGGGCGTATTTGATTTCACACATCTGCATCGTATGCTTAAGGCCTCTGAGAAATACGGTATTCAAGTAATTGTCGGAACCCCATCCTATGCTGTTCCGACCTGGCTTGCCGCTAAGTATCCCGATATACTTACCCAGACTCATGCCGGACAGGAACGCTACGGACGCAGGCAGAACATGGATATTACGCATCCAATGTATCTTAAACATGTAGAAATCATAATCCGCAGGCTTATGGAAGAAGTGGTTCCTTATGGACATGTTATCGGCTTTCAGCTGGATAACGAAACCAAAGCCTACGATACATGCAGTACATATGCCCAGGCGAAATTTGCTGATTACTTAAAAGAAATTTTTAATAATGACCTTGCTGCTCTGAATCACGAGTTTGGTTTAGACTATTGGAGTAACCGCATCAACGCATGGGAAGACATCCCCGATATTCGCGGCACGATCAACGGAAGTTTCGGCGCCGAATATCAGAAATTCCAACGAAAACTTGTAACCGATTTTTTCTCATGGCAATGCTCCATAGTTAAAGAATACACCCGGGCAGATCAGTTTATTACGCATAACTTTGATTACGAATGGCGCGATATATCTTACGGGCTCCAACCGGAGGTTAATCAATGGGAAGCAGCTAAACCGCTTAATGTGGCAGGCTTTGACATTTATCACCCTTCGGCACAGGACCTTACCGGAATCGAGATTTCCTTAGGAGGGGCTATAGCCCGCTCCATCAAAAAAGATAATTATCTGATACTGGAAACCGAAGCACAGGGCAATCACGGCTGGCTTCCCTATCCCGGACAGCTCCGCCTTCAGGCTTTCAGCCACCTTGCCTCTGGCTCTAACTCCGTTATGTACTGGCACTGGCACTCCATACATAATGCCATTGAATCATACTGGAAAGGTATTCTCAGCCATAACCTAAAGGAAAATGCGACTTACGAGGAAGCTTGCATGATAGGATCTGACTTTGAAAAGTATGGAAGCCATCTTATTAACCTCAAAAAGAAGCCTTCCGTTGCAATGCTTCTTTCCCATGAATCACTTGTAGGACTGCAATGGTTTCCTATTCATGATGACACTAATTACAACGATATCGTCAGATGGCTCTATGATGCACTTTACAAATTAAATATTGAGTGTGATATCCTATGTGATGCGGATACTGACCTATTTAGTCAGTACAAAGTGTTGATCACCCCCGCCTTATACAGTGTTTCCGACACTCTTGTCAGTGCACTCCGCACCTATGTTGAACAAGGCGGACATTTGATTTCTACCTTTAAATCGGCAGTTTCGGATACTATGTTAAAAATTTATCATGATGACCTTCCACACAATCTGACAGATGTGTTTGGAATGACATACGACCAATTTACCAATGCGGTCAATGTGGGGATAAAATGCGAAAATCCCCTACAATCGACTCAGTCAATTAATTTTGATGACACTCAGTCAGGTAAAAACGCTGCAAACACTGTTAAATACTGGATGGAACTGCTTAAACCATCCACAGCTTCAACTTTAGCATACTATGAGCATCCTCACTGGGGAAAATACTCAGCCATTACATATAATCATTATGGTAAAGGCCATGCAGCTTATCTGGGATGCTATTTTGATGAAAATATACTTAAAAATGTGCTTCATTTCTTATGCAGCGAGGCCGGTGTTGACATCCCTGATGTTGAATATCCTGTGATTATTAAAAGAGGCGTAAATGATCTGGGAAAAGAAATTGTTTATTATTTTAATTATTCGGATGATGTTCAGACTGTGACATATCATGGACATGATGCGGTTATGTTGGTGCGTGGAAATGATGATGCGAAGAATGAAGGCATCATTACGGATGGAAATTCTATTATATTGAAGGGATGGGAGTTTGCAGTTTTGGAAAGTGTGGATAAGTTTTAGAGTACAGCCACCATTAATGAAGTCCAGCAACAGAACTTGAGGATAACCTGTGTTTTTCTCAAGTTCTGTTTAGTATGTTTTTTAATCCGTTCCTGCTTTTATACATCTTTCAAAAATTAAAACTGTTTGGTCTATTGTGGCATTAACAGTTGTGCCTAAAAAGCCAACACTCACTGAAGAAGATGTTTTTCCAAGTTCATTATTAAATACAGAATGAAGTCTCCAACCTTGTTCAGACCATGTGTCTAATGCCGTTTTCATTTGAATTTGATTTATTTCACCAGTTTCTAAATTATTTACAATAACAACTTTATATTCAAAAAGTGGATTTTTAGATAATTGAAATCTCTTTTCATTTGTTTTCTGTCTTTCTATTTCTGCTTTTTGAGATTCTATTTCTGCCTTTTGGGATTCTATTTCTGCTTGTTTTTTGTTGTTTTCTTCTCTTTCATCTTTCGTAATTTTACGTTTAAGCTTAAAATTGTAATAACAGTTAAAACACATTTCTACAGAATCACCTAATATTTCACCACATTCAGGACACGTTTTCATAAATATATCTCCTTTTACAAAATTTGATATTATTTTACTATAAATCAACCAAAAAATAAATAACTAACTCCGCATTACCATAAAGAATAAAAAATTTTAAGGTTTGAATCCATCTTTATCTACCACAACATATATATCTTTTCCTGTTTTTTCTTCAAAATATTTCTTTAACTCAAGATTCCTATCCCATTTTTCCTGTGGAAATGAGCCGTATCTGCGTTTAACGTCTTCCATTCGTTCTTCAATGTATAACACACCTTCTGCACCGGCTAATGAATCACATAATTGGATAAGTCTGTCATAATCATCTATCGTAACCGTTTTTAACGCATCTTGAATAATCTTAAATTCTTCATCGGTAGTATCAAACTTCCCAATATAATCATCCAGTGTTTGATTATTAAAAGAATGTGTAAGGCATATTTGTGCGACCTCGTCATACCCCAGGGACAGCATATATGTATAGCCATCAGATACGTGTCCTAAATGTCTTACACCAAATTTTCTGCCTATATCATGCAGCAGCCCGAGAATATACGCTTTATTTGAATCTAAGCCATCACATTCCGCAGCTATTTTTTCTGCACAATGAGCTGCAACACGACTATGATCCCCCCAAGGCCCGGGATTACACTGTTCTGCTTCCTTTAGAAGTTCTTCAGCTTTTTCTCTTGTCGGTAACATAATTGATAAATACTCCTTCTTATCATCTAGGATTTTGGTGTCAAAATGTACATTTGAATACATATAGATAATTGCAAAACTCATTACTTAATTTCTAATTAATACACAATATTTGCATTAATTAGAAAAACATCTTGCTAAAATACCATCACCTATGCTATAATATTTCTCGGTGGTTTGACGGCAAGATGCTTTCACCACTATAATATTTACGCATAGGGGCATAGTTCAAAGGTAGAACAGTGGTCTCCAAAACCATCGATGTGGGTTCGATTCCTACTGCCCCTGTATAAAGTCGGGCTGTATAGCCTGACTTTTTTCTATCTTGCAAACTGACTCTGATAGAGATTTGCATAGAATCCGTTCATGGCAAGCAATGCCTCATGATTTCCCTGCTCAATAATATTACCGTCTTTCATAACCAGAATTATATCGGCCTCTCGAATTGTAGAAAGTCTGTGCGCTACAATAAAACTTGTTCTGCCTTTCATCATAGTTGCAAAAGCCTGTTGTATCTTAATCTCGGTTCTGGTATCAATAGAGGATGTAGCTTCATCTAAAATCAGCATCGGCGGCAGACACAACATAACCCGTGTAATACATAACAACTGTTTTTGTCCTTGTGAAAGGTTTCCTCCGTCTTCCGTAATTACTGTATCATAACCGTTTGGCAGTCTCTTAATAAAGCTGTGTGCATGTGAAGCCTTAGCAGCCGCTACAATCTCTTCATCCGTAGCATCAGGTTTTCCCATGATAATATTCTCGCGTATAGTTCCGGTTTTCAGCCAGGTCTCCTGCAATACCATTCCATAGCTTCCGCGAAGACTTCTTCTGGTAACCTCCCTGATATCATGACCGCTTACGCAAATGGCTCCTGCATTTACATCATAAAAGCGCATAAGCAAATTAATAACAGTTGTTTTTCCACAACCTGTAGGACCGACTATTGCAATTCTTTGTCCTGACTTAACTGCCAGATTAAAATTCTGAATCAGCTTTTTCTCAGGAACGTAAGAGAAAGAAACATTATCAAGAGTCACAGTTCCGTCTACATCATGCAGCACATATGCATTTTCAGGTTCTTCTATCTGCGGTTCTTCCTCAATCAGTTCAAAGATTCTGGCAGCACACGCAAGAGCATTCTGCAGCTCCGTAACCACGCCCGATATTTCATTAAAAGGTTTAGTATACTGATTTGCATAGCTTAAAAAGCATGACAACTGTCCTACGCTTATATACGCCGCTCCTTTCGTAATCGCTAAAACCGCGCCGGTAATCGCAACTCCGGCATATACCAGATTGTTGACAAACCTGGTTGAAGGATTCGTAAGAGATGAGAAAAAGATTGCCTTAAGAGAAGCGCTTTCAAGCCTTTCGTTTATTTCATCAAATGCTTCCATTGATTCGTCCTCATGTGAAAAAGCCTGAACAATCTTCTGGTTTCCAATCATTTCATCAATAAAAGCCGTCTGTTCGCCCCTTGTTTCCGACTGTAACTTAAACATTGTAAAAGTCTTCTTCGCAATAAAACTTGCTACCAGAAAAGATAAGGGCGTAATTAATACAACAACGCCCGTTATTCCAACATTGACACTGAGCATAAAGCCAAGCGTTCCGATAATTGTGATCACTCCGGTAAAAAACTGGGTAAAACCCATGAGCAAGCCGTCCGCAAACTGGTCAACATCCGCAATTACACGACTTACTATCTCACCATATGAATGACCGTCAATGTATTTCAACGGCAGGATTTCTATCTTCCTAAAAGCATCATTTCTGACATCCTTAACAATATTATAGGTCATCTTATTATTACAGATATTCATAAGCCACTGTGACAATGCGGTAATCAAAATAACAACTGCCATTTTTTTCAATATTTCCAAGATACCTGCAAAATCTACCAGTCCTTGTTCTACGATCAGATCAATAGCATATCCTGTAAGAATCGGCAAATAAAGCGTAAGCGCTACCGTCACCGATGCCGCTGCTATAGACAACGCAAGATAGAGCCAATATTTTCTTATATAACGCAACACTTTCTTTATGGTTTGCGCCTGTTTTCCACTTTTATTTCCCATATAAATCTGTTCCTTTCTATATACAATTAATCCCTACATCTGCGAATAATAAATCTCCTTATAAACCTCACACCGCTCCAACAACTCCTCATGCTTTCCAAGCCCCACAACCTTTCCGTCATCAAGCACTACAATCTGATCTGCATGCTGTATCGATGAAGTTCTCTGCGACACAATAAAAACAGTGGTTATTTTATTGCTGTCTTTTCCCATTTCTCGGATTGCTTTCCTTAACTTGGCGTCTGTCGCATAATCAAGGGCTGAAGCGCTGTCATCCAGGATCAGTATTTCCGGCTGTTTCACAACCGCCCTTGCAATAGTTAATCTCTGCCTCTGTCCACCGGAGAGATTTTTTCCTCCCTGAGCAATATATTCATCCAATCCCTTGGGCTTAGAATCTACAAACTCCTTTGCCTGTGAAATTTCCAATGCCCTGTTCATCTCCTCGTCGGTTGCATCGGCCTTACCCCATTTTAGGTTATCTCTGATAGTTCCCTGGAATAAAACTGCCTTCTGCATGACCATTCCGACTTTCTCTCTGAGTTCTTCCATAGAATAATCCTTAACGTCCTGTCCGTCTATCTTAACACTTCCCTTAGTGGCGTCGTAAAAACGAGGTATAAGATGTACTAGCGAGGTCTTCCCTGAACCGGTTCCGCCTATAATTCCGATGGTCTCACCATGCTTTACTTTGAAATCAATATCACTTAGGGATTCATCACCCGCCCCATGATAAGTAAGGGAAACATTGTTAAACTCAACTGCATATGTGACCGAAACTTCATTGTTAAATCTATCTTTAACTTTTTCATTTCCCTTTGAATCGCTGCCGTCATTTTCAACCTTTTCATTTAAATAACTATTGTTATTACTCCATTCCATACTGGAACTCAACTCAAACATACTTTGTATACGGTTTGCGCAGGCAAGCGCTTTGGTAATTGTGATAATAAGATTTGCAAGCTTTACCAGCTCAATCAAAATCTGTGACATATAATTGACAAGCGCAACTACTTCACCCTGCGTAATATAGCCGGTATCAACCCTAACAGCTCCAGTATATATTAAAATAACAGTTGCTATATTAACAATAATATAAGTAACCGGATTGGTTAGCGCAGATATTTTACCGACAAAGAGCTGCATATGGGTAAGCATGCTGTTACTTTGCTCAAATTCTACTCTCTCTTCTTCCTCCTTATGAAAAGCGCGGATAACCCTGACTCCGGTTAAGTTTTCCCTTGTTATTCCAAGCACATTATCCAGTCCTGCCTGAACCTTTTTATACAAAGGCATGGTAATCATCATGATACCGAACACAACGATAGAAAGCAGCGGTATCGTTATAACAAATATCAACGCAGCCTTAACATCTATCGTAAATGCCATTACCATTGCTCCAAATACAATAAAAGGCGAACGAAGGAAAAGGCGCAGCACCATATTTACGCCATTCTGCACCTGATTAATATCGGAAGTCATACGCGTGATCATGGTAGATGTCCCAAGGGTATCCATTTCCGTAAAGGAAAGGCTCTGTATATGCGCAAAAAGCGAGTGTTTCAACTTAGCCGAAAATCCCACTGCTGCTTTTGCGGCAAAATACTGTGCCGTAATAGAACAGGTGAGACCGATCAAGCCAAGCAGTACCAAAACCAATCCCATCTTAAGTACATAACCTATATCCGATTGCCCGATACCTTTGTCTATAACCGCCGCCATAACAAGCGGAACAAACAGTTCAAAGCAGGCTTCCAACATCTTAAAAAGAGGTGCAAGTACGGTCTCTTTCTTATAATCCTTTAAAAATACAAGAAGCTTTTTCATAACATGTGTTACCCTTCATTTCAATACGTTTATAGAAAAGACATTCTTAATTCCAATAAAACAGCAGTCTAATTTTCATTAAACTGCCGTAATTACTTAGGTAAATAGTCTTTTGTTAACTCTTTAATCTCATTACTTATATTTGATACCTCTTTAGACGGTATATAGTTCTTTTCCTCATATAAAAGTTCATGCAGTCTAACTACATTTTCTTCAAGATCTGCAGGAATAATACATTCCCCTGTGCTTCCGATTCTGGCTAAAGTACGTTCATCCGAAAAAGGAAGACCTTCACTTTCAACCAGATTGTAATCTACTACGGTTCCAAGTACGCCTAGAATCTCACTTACATTAAGTGAAGTGCTGATTGAAGGTAAAACTGCAGTTACAACACTATTGAGCGTTGTAAGCGATGCCCCCTTGGCTTTTATCATCATAGCGCCAAGCACATCCCTCTGTCTCTCCGCTCTCCTGAAATCGTCGCCTTTGGTATAACGTATACGGCAATATGCCGTCGCCTGCATACCGTTCAAGATCTGTTTGCCGGGCTGTATCACCGGTATATAATCGACTCCCATCTCTTCAGACATACATAACTGATAATTGTTAAGATGAGTTATCTCAGATTCAGTAATTTCCATTTCAATTCCGCCAAGTGCATCAACTGCATCTATCAGACCTCCGAAACCGACTGTCACATAATCCGTAATATCCAAATCCAGATTAGTATTAAGCATTGTGATTGCCTGTTCGGGACCACCCTTGGCATATGCGGCATTACATTTATTATAACTGTCATTTCCAAGATTAAGATAAGTATCTCTATACACAGAAACCAGCTTAATTTCATTGGTATCAAGATTGATGCTCGCAATGATTATTGTATCGCTTCTGGTTCCTTTGCCAAGATTACCCTCTCTGTCATCTACACCAAACAAGGCAATATTCCTATAGCCCTTGCTCTTGGTTTCCTCTTCCTTTTTTTCCACTTTCGTATCTGCAACTTCTTCATTGATACCGATGGTATCCATATCCATGTTCGTTCGTTTCAAATCTTTAGTTGCAACCGTAACTACATACAATACACCAATTGCTATGAATAAAACAACAACCTCTATTATAAAAAGCGGAATATTATAAGAGAACTTCCGTTTCTTTTTCCCCAAAACAGATTCATCAGTATCTCCGGGAGACTGCGGATTCTCTGTCTGAGAATTTTGTGTCTGCTCGTCCATAGTAACTCCTTATCGCTGCACTCTTTTTATGCATTACTTTATATTAACATAAAAAGAGTATTTTGAACATATAAAACAGCCAATTTTTAACAAATTGTTAAAAATTGTTACAATAATGTCATAATAAGCCTTCATTCTTACTCAACCTGCGATGTTTGGGCGTAAGCACAAACTCGCGGGTGAAAAATTTATTTTTCACCCTATATCAGATCAATAGCATCCTGAACCGATGAAACACCGATTATTTTTATATTTTCCATACTTTTCAACTGCTTTACGCATACCTTGGGAATTACACAAGTCGTAAAACCCATTTTAGCCGCTTCGTTAATACGCTGCTCTATCATACTGACGCCGCGTACTTCACCGCTTAACCCAATTTCACCAAATGCCGCAATCTTATCATTTATCGGCCTGTTTTTGAAACTTGAGGCAACGGCCATAGCAATGCCTAAATCTATTGCCGGTTCCGTAATTTTCATGCCGCCCGCAAGATTGACATAAGCATCACAATCCGACATCTGAAGCCCCAATCTCTTTTCCAAAACCGCCATAAGTAAGTTGAGCCTGTTAAAATCCGTTCCGATTGCCTGTCTTCTCGGGAATCCGAAATTCGTATGGCAGACTAGAGCCTGAATCTCAATAAGGATCGGTCTGCTTCCTTCCATAGAACACGACACAATGGAGCCGCTTGCCCCTTCAGGCTTGCCGTCTAACATAAACTCGGAAGGATTAGCCACCTCAATAAGCCCCTTCTCCTGCATCTCAAATACGCCGATTTCATTGGTAGAACCAAAACGGTTCTTGACTCCGCGCAGGATGCGGTAAGATGCATGTCTGTCACCCTCAAAGTACAGAACAGTATCTACCATATGCTCAAGTACGCGGGGACCGGCTACGGTTCCTTCCTTTGTCACATGGCCTACAATAAAAACGGAGACTCCCAAGCCTTTGGCAATCTGCAAAAATACGTTCGTCGCCTCCCTGACCTGGGACACACTCCCCGGCGCGGATGAAACATCCGCATTATATACCGTCTGAATTGAATCAATTATCGTAATATCAGGCATAATATGTCGGATTGTTTCTTCAATGACTCCTAAATCAGTCTCACACAACAAAAACAGGTTTTCTCCAAATTCTCCGATCCGGTTTGCTCTTAGCTTTATCTGCCTTAAGGATTCCTCTCCGGATATATATAATACCTTTCTGTTATCCTGCGCCATATTCCGACACACCTGCAGCAAAAGCGTAGATTTGCCGATCCCGGGATCCCCGCCAACCAAAATTAAGGAGCCCGGCACAATCCCGCCGCCTAATACCCTGTTAAGTTCCTTCATATGTGTAGACATTCTCTCTTCATCGTTTAGGGCTATTTCGGAAAGCTTAAGCGGCTTCCCCGTCTCATGCCCGGACCTTGAAGAAGACGACGATACTGCGGTTTTGATATTTATTTTTTCTTCCACAAAAGTATTCCATTCCTTACAGCCCGGACACTGCCCCATCCATTTAGATGATTCGTAGCCACAGCTCTGGCAATAAAATACAGTTGTTATTTTTGCTTTTGCCATAAAACCTCTTAACTATTTTACAATCTTTACATTGACTTCTCCGGCATCTGCAAGCTCGATGCTTATATTGAGCTTACCGCCTAAATTGGTCTTCATTCTTCCTATCTTTTCATCATTTACATATACATCATACTCGGTATCATCTTCTAAGCCTACGGTAATCTGAGCATCCTCGTCACCTTCTACGACAAAGTTTACTCCGTTTTCACTTTCCGTAAAATTATTGACACTTGTGCCCGGCACTGACTCATATGCGAACATACCGTTTTTTTCAAGTTTAGTAATGCTTTTATAGGTTTTAACCTTTAATAAATCTCCGCCATGCTCAAAATCCTCTACCTTTGCTTTGATTTCCAGCTTATGATTGCCAAAACTGATCGCTCCCTGTGCTTCTTCGCGAAGCAATTCCTGTACTACCGCCATTGTAACTCATCCTCCTAAGTTGTTTTGTAAATATTTTTCAATAAAATTATTCGTGTACCTTATAAGAGACATTCTTATTTTTAAGCACTGCCGATACCTTATCGCCTGCTTTTACGTTTCCTGCTAAAATTTCCATCGCAAGAGTATCCTCTATTTCAGTCTGAATCGCCCTCTTCATCGGTCTTGCACCCATCTTGGAATCCGTATGCTTTTCTACGATATAATCTTTAAGCGCAGGTGTTACGGTCAAATCGATATCCATCTGCTCTTTACATCTTTTAACCAGATTCTTTGAAAGCATTGTCACTATCTGTTTCATGTCGTTCTTATTAAGCGGATGGAAGACCATGATCTCATCGATTCTGTTAATAAATTCGGGTTTAAAGATCCTCTTAACCTCTTCCATAACATTGGACTTCATTTTATCATAATTCTGCTTCTCACTTTCGCCGGAAGAGAAACCAAGGTTTTTGGGTTCCATAATCCTCTGTGCGCCCGCATTTGAAGTCATAATCAGGATTGTATTCTTAAAGCTGACCTTACGGCCTTTGGAATCCGTTATATGCCCGTCATCCAACACCTGAAGCAGTATATTAAATACATCCGGATGCGCTTTCTCTATTTCGTCAAAAAGGACTACCGAATAAGGGTTCCTTCTTACCTTCTCGCTAAGCTGTCCGCCCTCTTCAAATCCCACATAGCCCGGCGGCGAACCTATCATCTTAGATACCGAATGTCCTTCCATATATTCTGACATATCGACACGTATAAGCGCTCCCTCAGAACCGAACATAGCTTCCGCTAACGCCTTGCTGAGCTCTGTCTTACCCACACCGGTAGGTCCAAGAAAAAGGAATGAGCCAATCGGTCTGTTAGGATCCTGGAGACCTACCCTTCCGCGTCTCATAGCCTTTGCAACAGCTGTAACCGCCTCTTCCTGACCGATTACCCGCTTATGCAGAATTGATTCTAACTTAAGCAGTCTCTCGCTTTCTTTTTCCGCCAGCTTCTTTACGGGAATCTTCGTCCAGAGTGCAACAACTTCCGCAATCTCGTTTTCTCCGACTACATATTCCTTCTTTTCGTCATCCTTCTCCATTCGTTTGAGCATACGCTCATACTTTTTGATAAGCGTATCCTGATACTTTTTAAGTTCACCCGCCTGTGTAAATGCCTCTATCCTTATGGAACGCTCTATCTGCAGATCAATTTTCTGTATTTCTTCGGCCAGTTCTTTAAGTTTGTCCGGCTGTTTGGCAGTTTTTAACCTGACTGCCGCCGCGGCCTCATCAATTAGATCGATTGCCTTATCAGGTAAATTTCTATCGTTAATATATCTTGAGGAGAGGGCTACCGCCGCCTTGATTGCTTCCGGTGTAATAGTCACCCTATGGTGATCCTCATATTTATAGGCAATTCCCGCCAGTATATTCTCGGCTTCCTCTACCGTAGCTTCCTCTACCGTCACAGGCTGGAATCTTCGCTCAAGGGCTGCATCTCTTTCAACGTATTTTCGATATTCCGCTATCGTTGTAGCGCCAATTAATTGAATTTCCCCCCTTGCAAGTGAGGGTTTTAAAATATTGGATGCATCTATTGCCCCCTCTGCGCCCCCGGCGCCGATAATTGTATGCATCTCATCCAGAAAAAGAATGATATTGCCATCCTCTATAACTTCTTTTATTACCTTCTTAATTCTCTCCTCAAATTCACCGCGGTACTTACTGCCTGCAACCATTCCCGACAGATCCAATGTCATAACGCGCTTATCCTGTACGGTAAAAGGCACGTCTCCCATCACGATCTTCATTGCAAGTCCCTCTACTACCGCAGTCTTACCAACCCCGGGTTCACCGATAAGACAGGGATTGTTCTTGGTTCTACGGCTTAAAATCTGTACTACGCGCCTGATTTCATCTTCTCTTCCGATAACAGGATCCAGCCTGCCTTCTCTTGCAAGGGCTGTCAAATCCCTGCTGTACTGTTCTAAGGTTGAAACAGTGTTCTTTTTCCTGTTAGCCTTCTTGCCCAAATCTTCTTTATAAAGCGATTTATCCTCTCCCATCGCCGCAAGTACATCAACATACAGCTTCTGGATATGGATACCCAGAGTATTAAGCAGTCTGACCGCTACATTTTCTCCTTCTTTTAAAAGTGCAAGCAAAATATGCTCTGTTCCTATCTTATCACTGCGAAAACGTTCCGCCTGCTTACGGGCTTCGTCAAGCACCTTCTCCGCTCTTGGGGAATAACCTTCGCGCTCTGCTAACATCACCGAACTTTCGGGGGCAAGCAGCTCCTTTATCATTTCTTTAAGTTGATGCTCCTCTAAACCGTTGTCGGCAAGTACAGTAGCTGCAACTCCTGTATTTTCTTTTAACAATCCAAGTAAGATATGTTCCGTTCCAATATAACCCTGTTTCAAATTTTTGGCTGCACGTTCAGCCAGTGCCAATGCCGTCTTCGCCTTGTCAGTAAATTGTGGCTGCATGATTATACTCCTCCATAATCCTTATATATTTCATCTATAAGAGCATGCACTTCTTCTCTGGAAATATTCTTACACATAGCCTCGGCAATGATCACCTGCAAAGTTTCCCGCATCTCTTCAACAGCCTGCATTTTGTCAATATCAATTGCAATGATCGCACCTCTTCTTCTGTCAACCTTGACAAAGCCTTCCTGTCTGAGTACAGAATATGCCTTATTAACCGTGTGCATATTGATTCCTATATTATCAGCAAGCTGCCTTACTGACGGAAGTACATCTCCTTCCCTGAATCTTGAAGTCGCAATTCCCAGAATAATCTGATTCCGAAGCTGCAAATACAGAGCCTCGTCGCTGTTAAAGTCTATTTCAATTATCATAGGCGCCTCCGTTTCAGCAAGCCTCTCATCTACTTATCACTTTCTCTGTTTTTTACATTTAAAAACTCAAATTCAAATTCTTCATCTTCAAGCATAAAGTTCTTGGCCTTCTTCTTTGGTGCAGGCTTTATCTGTCCTGCCGGCTCTTCCTCATATGTTACTTCCCTGACGGGCATCTTCTTCTCAGACTCTGTTGTCTTTTTCCTTACAGGTGTCTGATTTGACTCACGTGTTGCAGCTTTCTTTGCTGTTGCTTCCTCGCGTCTGTTATTCTGTGGTTTTTCGTACGCATCCTCTTCTTCATCCTCATATGCTTCATAGTAGGCATCTCTTAGCTTAAAGAGCATGATCGTTATTGCAAACGCCATAATAACTATTACTAAAATCATTACTATTATGACTATGCGCTGCTTGGTAATCGTCGAAGAATACATGGTATCATTGTTCTCCTGCGCTTCCGCAGCCTCAAACAACTCGTCCAGTTTCTGCTTTTTACCTTCCAGATTATTATAAAGATACCATTCTCCACCGTCTTCATTGTCCTCAAAGACAACATCATAATCTTTCTCTTCCGGTTCGTCTATAGGTTCGTCCGAACCTTCGGAAGTTTCCTGTGGTTCCTCTGACGGTTCTCCGTCCGTTACCATTTCTCCAAGGGTAACTAAATCATTTCTTACATAACCTGTTTTTTCCTGTCCGTCAGTTGTGGTAAAAGTAACATAGTACCAATCTTTGCCGTCGCTTCCATTTGTCTTTCCGGTAACTATAACCTGTGTATTCTGGGGAATTGTGCTCACAACACCGGCTGTTGTAGAAGCTGTGCCCCTGATCTTTGCCGCCGGAACCTTAACGCTTGCATACTGTGCTTCCATTTCTGTTTCGGCCGGAACTTCTGCTCCTGATGCGGTTACTACGGGTGTATCTGATGCATTCGTTTGAGCCGGTGCATCTGCCTGTGTGCTTTGCGTTGGAATCGTTCCTGATGAAGCATCTACACTTACAAGATCTGAGCGAATATAGCCCTTGGTATTGGAATCCACATAAACTTCATACCACACTGTTCCGGCAGCATCTGTAACCTGCGCAGTGATCGTAATTGTTTTACCGTTTTCTGAGCTTCCGACAACCTCACTGTTTATATCAGCTGACTTCCTGATTTTAGCTGATGGTGCTGTTACTTTTCCTGTAGCATCTGCAAAACAAATACTTTTCTGCGTTATAAAAAGTAAAATAGCACATGTTATTATAAATGTTCCCCTAATAGCTTTGTTATTACCGTATCTCCATAGTTTTTTCATTATCGTCACCCTGCTCCTCTCTCAGCTTGTGAGAATCTTTCCTTTGTTTCCTTCGCCTACTTGTCGCGTATAAAACGTTTGGTACCTTCTTCTCCATCCCGTCCCAATCCAAATCCGGCCATCATCTTTTTCTGACGATCATGGAGCTGCTGTTCCATTCTTCTGTTAAATTCAACCTCACATTTTGGGCACACTCTTCCGGAGCGTATCTTAACGCCGCATATCTCGCATTTTAAGAACACACTGGAGCCTTCCGCAATCTCAAGCCTGGATTCCTTGAGCATCGTACGTATTGTTTTCTGCTTCACTCCGGTTGCATCCGCTGCCTGTGCCGCGGTTACCCCGGCATGCTTTTCAACATAATTCCGTACTTTGCCATAGTCATCATATGCAACATACTTACACTTTTCACACTTATATTCCCCGCAGCCTTTAAAAATCATGACACCGCCGCACTCAGGACATAATTCCGGTCTGTGATATACATCCAATTCTGAAAAATTCTTTAACCGTTCCACTATACCATCCCCTATATATATTTATCTCAACATGCGATGTTTGGGCACCAAACTCGCAATTGAAAAATCTTTGATTTTTCAATTTATGCTATTTCCGATATCGTTTCGCATATACTTATTATCGAAATCTACCCATTTTGTCGCTTCATATGCGTTGCTTCTTGCCTCTTTAAGCGTGACGCCGGTTGCCGTTACGCCAAGCACTCTTCCGCCATTTGTCACAATGTTACCATTATCAAGTTTTGTTCCGGCATGGAAGCAATAGTATCCTTCCTTATTATCAAAAGCCTCCAACCCCCTGATAGGAAAACCTTTTTCATATGATATTGGATAACCGTCTGAAGCTAAGATCACGCATACCGCAGCATTATCCTCAAACTGCAGATCTATTTTATCCAGTGTACCGTCTATGCAGGCTTCCACAACATCAATAATATCGTTTTTCATACGCGGCAATACTACCTGCGCTTCAGGATCGCCAAAACGGGCATTATATTCAAGCACCTTAGGCCCCTGTTCGGTTAACATAAGTCCAAAGAAGATAACGCCCTTAAAAGATCTTCCCTCTGCTGCCATTGCATCCACTGTAGCCTGATATATATGCTTTTTACAAAAATCATCCACTTCCTGCGTATAGAAAGGGCTTGGGGAAAAAGTACCCATTCCGCCGGTATTAGGTCCCTTATCACCGTCGTTTGCACGCTTGTGATCCTGTGCGGAAGACATGATCTTAATAGTCTTTCCGTCAACAAAAGACAGAACCGAAACTTCCCTTCCCGTCATAAACTCTTCAACAACCATACGGTTTCCGGCGTCGCCAAACTTCTTATCTTCCATTATACTCTTTACGCCGTCTAATGCCTCTTCCAAAGTATTACAGATCAATACTCCCTTACCTAAAGCAAGGCCGTCCGCTTTGAGTACTATCGGCATTTTAGCGCCCTTAAGGTATTCTGTAGCCGCTTTAGCATCATCAAAAGTCTCATATGCCGCTGTAGGAATATTGTATTTCTTCATAAGTTCCTTGGAAAAAGCCTTGCTTCCCTCTAAAATAGCTGCATTTTTCCTCGGTCCGAAAACACGCAGTCCCTCTGCTTCCATCACATCTACCAGACCGCCCACCAGAGGATCATCCATGCCGACTATAGTAAGGTCAATGGCCTTTTCTTTTGCAAATGCAGTCAATTTATCAAATTCCATTGCTCCAATCGGAACGCACTCCGCAAGTCCTGCAATGCCGGCATTTCCCGGTGCACAGTATATTTTATCAACTTTACTGCTCTTTGCCACACTTGCAGCAATCGCATGTTCTCTGCCGCCGCTTCCTACGATCAATACCTTCATATGTATACCATGCCTTTCTCAATTAATATCACTAGTTATTTTATTATTTGCTATCATATTTATAGCCTGCGGAAGAATTACCCACTCCGCCTGTTCCATAACCCTTTTTTGCAGAATTTCAGGTGTATCGCCGTCTTCGACATTCACCGCTTTTTGCAGAATGATCTTCCCTGTATCAGTTCCCTCGTCCACAAAGTGCACTGTTGCACCGGTAACCTTTACACCTTTTTCCAACGCCTTCTCGTGTACCGTCAGTCCGTAGAAACCTTTGCCGCAAAAAGATGGAATCAATGAGGGATGTATATTGATGATCCGGTTCCTGTAAGTATGGATTATCTGTTCCGGAAGCACCACCAAAAAACCGGCAAGCACGATAAGATCCGGTTCTTTTTCCTGCAATGCCTCTAACAAGGCTTCATTAAACGCTTCCCTGTCAGCATATTCCTTAGGGGATACGCAAAGCGCATCAATCCCCGCGTTTTCGGCGCGTTTAAGTGCATATGCATTACGGTTGTTACTGATAACACGGACTATCTCCGTATTGGTTATCCCACCGTTTGCAACTGCATCAATAATAGCCTGTAAATTGGTGCCTCCTCCCGACACGCATACAACTACCTTTAACATATCTTACCTCTCCCGGAGCAATTTTATACTAATGTAATTCCTTTATCCGCCGCTATTGTCTTTCCGATTATATATGCTGTCTCGCCTGCTGACTCTATAGCCTTAACTGTTTTGTCAACATCAGCATTATCCACAGCAAGCACCATTCCAAGTCCCATATTATAAGTATTATACATCATCTTCTCTTCAAGATTGCCTGTCTTCTGCAACAGTTTAAAAATTGCGGGAACCGGATATGAATCTTTCTTAATCTCTGCATTTATCCCTTCGGGAAGCATCCTTGGAATATTTTCATAAAAACCGCCGCCCGTAATGTGGCTGCATCCTTTAACCGTAACACCGGCATCCTTAACTGACTTTAGGGCTTTTACATATATCTTGGTCGGTCTAAGCAGCGCCTCGCCAAGAGTCTCGCCCAGTTCATCATAGTATGTTCCAAGGTTTTCTTTGGACACATCAAAAACCTTCCTTACAAGCGAAAATCCGTTACTATGTACACCGGAAGAAGCTATACCGATCAAGGTATCTCCGGCCTTAATATTTTCTCCCGTGATCAAATCTTTCTCATCAACTATTCCTACTGCAAAACCCGCAAGGTCATATTCATCTTCCGGATAAAAGCCCGGCATTTCTGCGGTTTCACCGCCTATTAACGCGGCCCCCGCCATTTTACATCCATCAGCGACGCCTTTTACGATCGACTCAATTTTCTCCGGATAATTCTTGCCGCACGCTATGTAATCTAAGAAAAATAACGGCTCGCCGCCTGCGCAGGCAATATCGTTCACACACATGGCAACACAGTCAATACCTACAGAATCATGCTTATCCATTAAAAATGCAAGTTTCAGCTTCGTTCCTACACCGTCAGTTCCTGACACAAGTGTCGGTTTCTCCATATCCTTCATTTTAGCCAGTGAAAAAGCTCCCGAAAATCCGCCAAGACCGCCTAAAACCTCCGGACGCATGGTTTCTTTTACATGTTTCTTTATAAGTTCTACCGATTCATAACCGGCTTCAATATCTACGCCTGCTGATTTATAGTCCATTTTGTCCTCCTAATAATTTTTATATCCCTTTTCCTGTAACCTTGCGTCTTTTTCCTGAACGCTTTCCTTTAACTTATTAGAATAGTCTTTCAAACGCTGTAACAATCCAGGATCTGATGTGGCTAAAATCTTAGCTGCAAGGATTCCGGCATTCTGGCCTCCGTTAATTGCCACTGTGGCTACAGGAATTCCTGACGGCATCTGTACTATGGAATAAAGGGAATCCACGCCGCCTAAATCAGACGTCTTCATAGGGATTCCTATGACCGGCATCGGGAAAATCGCCGCACACATACCGGGTAAATGAGCTGCCTTGCCCGCCCCTGCTATGATTACCTTAAATCCTTTGCTTTCCGCACTTTTGGCATATTCAAAGAATACGTCCGGCTCCCTGTGAGCTGATATGATCGTCATCTCATATGAAATTCCGAGTTCTTCCAAAATATCTGCGGCTTTCGCCATTATGGGCATATCAGAATCACTGCCCATTACAATGCCTACCTGTGCCATATACTGTGCCTCCTTTTATAAGCCTGGTATCTTATTTACATATATTATCTAAAGTATGGTTTATTCCACAACATCTTGTAGAAAAAAATCAATCTACTCCTTTTTATAGTGTACTAAATTTTATTCTAATAAGCAATAATAATTTAATTAAAAAATCCTTAAATCCTATTGTTCAAAAGCTTCATTTAGAATCTCGCAGCCTTTTAACACAAATTTACCTTCTATAATAATAGGAATAACCTCGTCATCCATCGTCACAACCGACAGTTCTCCCAACTCGTCATATGGAATTGTTATGTCTGTATGGCAGTTGAAATACGCTTTAGAGGCATCTTCTGCCCGTAATATCGAAACCTCGTTATCCCTCGCGATAATTTCCTTTCCATCCGGATTATATACCTTAACCTCCTCTGCATGGGAATAGCAGGTATCACCGAGCGCAAAATGCGGCCCTGTCTTTTCCGCGATCAAAATCGGCATCTTGTCTTCAATGCCGTACTTTCTTGCCGTTACATAGGCGGTCGTATTTGTTCCGATAGCGAACTCTCCAATAGGTAGCGTATCATGATGAAAAAGCACGTTATCCTTTATATATTTCCTGCCTTCACTCTGCGTTTCAAAGTTTGTGCAGCTATATTCGCTCACCATGCCTTCTTCGAACCGGATTGATAAATTTCTATATTCAAGTCCGTTAAGAAAAACTTTGGTAACATGCAAAGTACCTTCCGTTCCGGCAAGCAGCGGAGACGTGAAAACCTCTCCAACCGGAATATTGACATCTGCCACACAGTTCTCAAAATTGGTTTCTTTCTCCGGATCTTCCAACTTATGCAGCTTTACCTTAAGATTAGTACGGTTTTCTCCCATTCCTTTTATAAGCACGTAATCACCCTTATCAAGAGTGTCAATGATCGTCTGCTGAATCCCTTGGTACAGCTTATAATCTAGCGTATTTATGCGGATGATCTCATCAAATATTTCTTCATAATAAGCCCCTATATCCTTCACCGGAAAAGCAATAATAGTGAAACTGCGTTCTTCTCCCTTGATATACTTATTCTGAAGCGCTCCTGCCTTAGAAGCATACTCAACTGAAAGTTTCTGCTGCTTTTCACTTAATTTATACGCCGTTTTCTTACTGAGCGGTACAAACGGCTGCTCACCAAAGATCTCTACTACCGCAGGTCCGCCAAAAACCGCCGCTTCACCTTTAAGTTCCTCATACGCCTTCTGCATACACTCAAGTTTACGTTCAATAATAGCTCCGTCCAAGAACAGCGCCTGGTCATCCTTATGGTCATAATCATACTGTTTATTTGGATTTGCACCAAAATACCCTGACTTGTTTACACTTAAGCCTTGAAAAATACTATACCCTGAGCGGGACGCCGTTGATTTCAGACCGATTCGGTCAAAATTTATTATCGCCTGCTTCATCATCCTCTCAAAGCCCAGACAATAGCGGATAGCCACTGTCTTTTTAATCGAAATGTCCTTATTTCCTACTTCAAACCCAATCCGGTAGCCTTCAGTATAAGTGTCCGCCATCTTAGATATTGTAGCATCTGACACTTCTGTCAGGTACTTCGCAGTCCTAATTTCACTATCTGTCACATATTCGCCGTAATAATATAAATACCTTATATCCGATAAATTGCTTTCCATAATTATGCGTGTTGCAAAATCCCGCTCCGGAAGAAGCAAATTCTCAAGCCTTTCTTTCGCCTGTATCTCATAATAATCACTGACATACCAGTATATGATCTGCCTAAGACTCTCCTCGTTTACTTCACATGTAATCGATTGGTATATCTCCAATAGCAGCTCCATTCTTATGACCATTCCGGTCAACGACTGTTCATACGCCGCAGGAATCATCCCCCGCAGTTCAGCGCATATGAAGCACAATATTTTCCCGATTGACTCACCAAGACACTCTACCGCATAATCCGGATTGGCGTAGCTATGCCCGTAATTCTTCGGAAGAATATCCTCATAAAGCTCATAATTCTTCTTCTGCAATATCTCCAAGGGTGCAAGATACAAACTTCCGTCAGCTACAAATCTCCATGTGGAGTCCATAAGCAGGACAAATTTCGCCATTTTGGCAAAATAATCCTGATAAGCCTCATCGCACATATGCTCATCCGGTATCTGCGCAATTCGTCCAAGCGCCAGTTCGTATCGTTCCTGTAATAAATCATTTTCCTGCATTTTATTTGTGTTCCTTTCGTTGGCAATTTACATAATTATGTTAGAAACTCCCAATATTATACGCCCCTGCATACAGTATAGCGCTTATGACCGCAAGCGCCGCCACATTAAGTATGATTCCCAAATAAGAAAAGAAATAGTACTTATCCTTCTCAGTTTTGGAAATAACTCCCAGAATCACTCCTGCAAAGGCAAAAATTGTAACCAACAGTGCAGCGGCTCCGTATTCACGCGGAACATTTCCTGCGCTTCGGTAACTCATTACAAGTGTATAGGCCAACGTTGCAAGCGATATAATTCCCAGTATTGTTGCCATGATCCCTTTGGTAGTATGGCTTTTATTTGTAAAAATGTAGCTGTTTTTGCGGCTCATAATAAACTCCTTTATTTCAATGTTAAAAAAGCCAGGCCGGACAGCCTGACTTGTACCGGGCATCTCTCTTAGAAATCCCCATTGTTATATCAGAATAATATCTTATTTCTACCCGCTAACAATTTGGCTCCCCCTATAATAAGGAGAATTCCGCTTGTAACTCCTATTACGAGAGTAACCACACCAACCGCAATATTCATTGCTCCGGCACCGCCCATTGTTTTGTATGTTCTTTCTTCCATTATGATATCATTCCTTTCCGCAAGCCTGAAGGCATGCATTTATTTATTTTGCTCCGTACTGCTCATAATATGCGTCAATAGACGCCTTTAATTCATCATCAATATATATGGTTCCATTATAAGGCTTGTTATGCAGACAGGAAACTACCTCTTCCATAGTGACAATGGCATTTGTATCAAATCCATACTTGTCCTTAATTTCCTCAAGCGCGCTCTTCTCAGTCTCGAGTCCTCTCTCCATACGGTTTAAGGATACCATGAGTCCCTTGATCTCTACATCTGCCTGCACCTTGATGATCGGGAAGGTTTCTTCTATAGATTTGCCGGAAGTTGTAACATCCTCAATTATTACAACCCTGTCGCCATCTTTTAACTTACTGCCAAGCAGTATGCCGGTATCTCCGTGATCTTTTACTTCCTTACGATTTGAGCAGTACCTGATTTCTTTACCGTAAAGCTCGCTTATCGCCATAGTAGTGGCAACACTAAGGGGTATGCCCTTATATGCCGGTCCAAACAATACATCAAAATCCAGACCGTAATGGTCATGTATTGCCTTAGCATAGTATTCACCCAGTTTGCGAAGCTGCGCACCTGTCACATAGGCTCCCGCATTCATAAAAAAAGGAGATTTTCTTCCACTTTTCAATGTAAAGTCACCAAACTTAAGAACCTGACACTCTAACATAAATTCAATAAATTGTTGTTTGTATTGTTCCATTTTGCCCCAAACTCCTTTTCCAGATTAAATATACCGCTTTTAGTTTAGCATAAAAGCGGGGTGGTTTCAACTGTGTAAAAAAATTCTAAAACCCCATTGACACTTGCAGACTATTGTGATAGTCTATCACTAACAATTGAGACTATTCCAATAGTCCAGAAAGGAGCCAAACCACCATGAAATTATTCGATTCAGAACTCAAAGTAATGGAAGTTCTATGGGAACAGGGCAGTCTGCCCGCCCGCGATATTGTAGATGTACTGTCTACGCGCATCGGCTGGAACAAAAACACCACTTACACTGTTATCAAAAAATGCATTGAAAAGGGCGCGATCGAACGTGAGGAGCCAAACTTTTTATGTAAATCACTTATTAGCAAAGACGAGGTTGCACAGAGCGAAACCGAGCAGTTAATTGATAAAATGTTTGGCGGCTCAAGTGAACTGTTTTTTTCATCATTTTTAAAAAACCAGGGAATTTCTGATGAAGACGCTAGGCGTCTTGCCAAAATGATTAAGGAGGCGAAATAATATGTTACATTTTAGAATGAATATGCCCTTTGCGCTGATGGCGTTATACGGAAGTCTTATGATCATAATTGTCCTGCTTTTCCGCGCACTGTTAAAAGATAAGCTGCCCAAGTTTGTTTTTCCGATACTTTGGTGCGTTATACTGGTACGACTGCTTGTGCCCTTTTCACTAAGCAGCCCGCTCAGCCTGAAAGTGCCTGAAGAATTATTAGAACCATTAGTCGAATCTTCCGATTTTATTCGAGATCTTATTCAGGGTACGATTGCAAATACAGCTTCTAGTGAGACTATCGCTCTTGTTGCCGTAGATGAATTGCTGCCGGCAGGGGATATAGCGCAGCCACAGGAAGAACCGGAAAGCAGCTACAATGAAGTTTTGTTTTCAAACACCGTACAAAACATTGCAACCACAACGAACAATAATACGGTTGTTTCAGAAGATGCATTCTCTTCCTATGCAAATAGTACTTATATTTATCAGGGAGCTTCGGCTTCACGCCTTAATATACGGCCCGTCACACTAGCTGCTATTTATTTTCTCGGACTTTTAGTAACTATTGGTATTTTATTATTTCAAAAATACAGCTACACAATGAAGTTAAAAAACCGCCTTCTAATTGAGCACAACGAGACAATAAACGATATCCTTCGTGAAATGGGCATGGGACATATACTTGTCTTTACAAATGACGAGATTGCTTCGCCGTTAGTATACGGTCTGTTTACGCCGCGTATATATCTTCCTACCCGGATGGATTTTCAGAATACGGAGCTTCTGCGCCATATTCTCACTCACGAGGTCATGCATATAAAGCATAAGGATAACTGGATAAAAATTTTCATGTTTATTGCGCTTTGTTTAAACTGGTTCAATCCTTTGGTCTGGCTGATGTCCAAATACCTTGCTTCGGATTTAGAATCATACTGCGATGAAACCGTCCTTAAGCAGTACAATGATGAGGAAAGCAGGAAAAGTTACGCTTTCAGCCTGCTAAGTATGGCAATTACAGGAAACCGCACCACTCTCCTTTACAGCGCTTTTTCCAAAACAGAGGTTGAAAAGCGTATTAAAAACATACTAAATTATAAAAAAACACCTGTAATATTATTAATGGCCGCAGTGATATTTATGTTAAGCAGCACAGTTGTATTTGCTACCGGAGTGCAGGCTCCTTTTTCCTCAAGGCTGACTCCATACTGCTCAAGTGATTCTTCACGCTGGGGCGTCACCGTAAACATAACACGCGATATTTCACTTGGTAAAAATTCCCAAAGACGGGCGGAAAATATCGTGTTTGATACTTTAAGGGCTGACACCAGCGATGATCCTGAGCTTATTGAAAGCCAGCTGATAGAAGCTCTCGCCAATGAGTTTCGTGTGGAAAAAAGTGCATTTAAAATTGATTTAAGCCTCTGCTTAAGCGATGAGGAGCGTGAAAAAGAATATGCCACATGGAAACTTAGTAAAGATAAGCAGGGATACTTCCTTTATAATGGTGATCCAGTCAGAACTTATATTGATGAGATTGGCGGTTACTATCAATCCAGAGAGGAAGGTGTGGTTGACATAACTATCCAAAGAGACCGCTACGGAAATATAAGCGAAGTCATAGCGCTTCACGAAGGTGATAGTGATTTTGACCGTCGTACCAGAGATATTGCGACATGGTAATCAATCTTAAAACCCCCCTTGAGGCAGGCAGCCGGGGAGAAGCGTTTGCAGGGGCAGCCACAGCCGAATACTAATCTGTGCCTATGCCTCTGGAAGGAAATTAGAAATTCTTAACATTCCTATCACAATACCCAGCAATTTCGGAACACGATGTTCCGAAAAGGGGCAACTGAGCCATGGATGGCGAATTTGCCCCGCTTGCGTCCGTTGATCTCAACCCCAATAGGAATGTTTAGAATTACTTATTTCCGTACAACAGCATAGCCACAGATCAGTATCCGGCTGCCGCTGCCCCTGCAAACGCTTCTCCCCGGCTGCCTGCCCTCCTTATAGGAAAATATCTACCTCCTACTCTCATTACAAGTAAAATACACCACCTGATACTCCTTCGCAATCTTCTCAAGCAGCTTAAGCGCCGCCCTCGTCTTCTCTTCATCCAGATTTACAAAAGGATCGTCAAAAATAACAAATGGCTTTTCATCCTTATACATTGCATCAATTAAAGCCATACGCATACAGATTCCGATCATGTCCTGATAGCCGGTACTTAAAAAGGCTGTATCCCTCGGCATCCCCTGTTCAAGAACCGACATTTCAAGATTGGCGTCCAACTGATAATTTTCAGACTCTATATCGCACAAAATCCCGAAATACTTATCAAAACCCTCTTTTATAGGCTGTGTGTACTTTGCTGTCAGGGATATTTTAGCCTGCTCTAAATATTGCTGCGTCTTTTTAAGGGTATCAAGCTTCTTCTCGTTTACATCATAAAGCTCCTGCAATTCGTCAAGTCTGACTTCCGCCTCCGTAATTTCATCCCGCCTCTCCTGAAGCTCGTCAAGCTGTCGGTTATAGGCTGCCATATTGCTATGATATTTTTCAATTTCTGCCGAAATTTCACTAAGCTTTTCTTCGATTTCGGCAAGCGAAACATCCTCTTCGGCTTCTTTTGTGTTTTTTATCGCATCTAAAATATTGCTGTTTTCAACTTCATATTTTTTCTTAGCTTCCGCTGCCTCTTTATATTCTGATTCGGTATCAAGACAATCTTCCCTCGCCTTCTTAATATGCTGCATGGTGGAATGTAGATCACCTTCATATTCCATTTTAAGTCCATTGATAAAAGAGTTTAAGTCTTCTGTATTTTTCTTATATTCACCGTATGATTTTTCATAGTCGGCCTTCCTGACCTTCAATGCAGTAAATTTATCGGCTGATGATTCCAGTTCATATATTAAGTTTACATAATGTAAAATCCGGTCTGTACTTATAAACTCTTTGTTCGCATGTTCCGCCGTATCTTCAACTTCCTCATTATGTTCATTCGAGCAAACGCCATATTTCTGTAAAAAAGCATCCACACCGCTTCTCAGCTCATTATACCGTCTTTTAAGTCTCTCTCCTTCACCGCTCTCAGATTTTTCCTGAAGGCGTTTATATAGCCTAACATTTTCCTTTAACTGGTATAAGTCTGATGTGACGCTGCTTTCTTCGTATGGAATCTTGTAACTTAAAAGGAAGTTCTTGACGTCGTTTTCTACTTTATTAATTAAGTCTTTGTCATCCTCTATTTCACGCTGCAATGCTAAGTATGGCGGAGCCGCAGGGGCTGTTTGTGTTAAAGGACTGCTGTAGCTGTCATTCCCGGTATCACGCTTTGTAGTTCTGCTTTTAGCAATTGTTAAGAAAATAACAATTATCACTGCCACAATATCCGCCGCCAAAACTCCAACTCCTACAGACGGCATCACAAAGCAGAGCAACGCACCTATCATACCCAGAATCGCAAGCAGTGTAAGCGTAGCATATGTATATTTCCTGCTGCCATTCTTTGTGCCTTCCCGCTTCTGCTCACTACCTACACTCCGGTCTAATGCTCTATCCTGCCCATATCCCCAGCTCTCTCCATTCCTTCTGCTCTCCTCATTCGCTGCCTCCGTCATTTTCAACATAGTAACAGTTGCTATTTTAGAGCTCAGGGTATTTTTCTTTTCACATCTAAGCGACCATGCCTTGGACAGCTTATCTATCTTTTCCTCTTCCGGTACTGCTGCCGCAAAAAGCTCTTCAAAGCGTTTTAGGCTGTGAGTTTCCTCTTCATTTAGCATACTCTTCCCAATATTCCATCTAAGAGTCTGCATATCTCCTACCTTGTGCCTTACCTCCTCTATTTCCTCACTATTTGGAATCCCTTCACCAAATCTTTTCTCTAACAGGCTAAGCAGCTTAATTTCGTCATCCTCAGGCTTGCTAAACTCCAGATTCTTTTTAAGTACGGAAGTCCGGTATTCTAACTCGATGTATTTATCAATTTCCTCCCCTTCCGGAATCCGAACCGGAAACATAGCCTTTTTCTCTTCATAATCTTTCCGTTTCTTCGCTTCAACGTCGCATAGCTGCTCATATTCTTTCTTTTTTACTAAAATATCCTTATATTCGCTTATTTCCTTTTGCCTGCCCTGAAGTTCGCTCCGTCTGGCCTTAAGCGTCTCGTAAGAAGAATAAAGCTCATTTTTTAACCCCAAAATCCCTTCCATAGAAGAATCTATCGCTTCACCCTTCTTTATTTCCTGCTTTAACTGCGCAATTTTTTCCTTCTGTTTATATAACTCTCCGGTCTTTCTCGTCTTAGAGAGAAAGTTCAGCTTATCGGCTATCTTCTTTGCCGCCGTCTCATAATTATTCAGATCATCGGTATTGTCGGTGAGATTTCCCAATTTGGCATTAATGCGGTCGGTTGTTGTTGTAACACAGTCATTTTGCGAAATATAGACACTCCTTGCAAAAGAAGCTCTGTCTATCTGGAAAAGTTCTTCTCCTATATTTTTAGAAAAATTAGTCACTTCTAACCTTGTATCTGCATCCTGAAGCATGAATTCATCGTCTTTTTCCTTAGCGCCAAAAGTTCTGGACATAATATAGCGTTTGCCACCGCTTTCAAACATAAGCTGTCCGCCATAAACTCCCCCCTGCCAGGGTTTAAAATGCTGTCTCTCATTTTCCACGCTGCTTCGCTTTCCCTCATTATCAAAGCCAAAAAACATCACTTTAATGAAGTTAGCAAGCGTACTCTTTCCCCAGCCGTTATTTTCACACAGTACATTTATTCCCGAAATATCGTCAAAAGAAACGCTTCTATCACTCAGCTTTCCGAAATTTTCTATATGACATGATATAAGCTTCATTTCTCAATCCTCCTCCCCGGTCAAAATCTGTATCCCACAGCGTATAATATCCGCCTTTTCCTCTTCCCCAAGCTCGCTGTCATTCATAACCATTCTTACAAATTCGCCCTTAAGCGAGATATCCAATGCAAAAGCATCATAATCAACATACAGCTTCGTCTCATCATAGATCTTTAAAAAATAACACCTGTTTTCAAACTGCTTAATTAAATATGCGGTATCTATCTCAGATTCTATGCTAACTTCTCCTGTCAAAACGAACTTCATCAAGCTGCTTTCCGGATATGTACCATGAGCCAATACCTTTTCAATGCGCTCCACCGCTTCCATCGTAGTATTACAATCCGAAACATCTATATCCAGCGTATATAGGTTCCGCTTGGCAATAGGCACAAAAGTCCTGTTGCAGCTATGGGTTACGGAATCAATATCAAGCAGTACAAAGCCATGCTCGCCGCATTCATCAAAGCCTCTTCCCTCTAAACACCCCGAATAACAGTACACTCCCCTGCTGTCCAGCGTCTCTTCCTTGTATGAATGAACGTGCCCCAGTGCAAGATAATCAATTCCTTTGTTCCTCAGCCCTCTTATATTAATAATTTCTGCCTTATCCTTTGACACATGTCCGGCTTCCTGCCCATGCAGCATAACAATGTTGAAGCTGTCTACATCAAGCACAAGTGAATCGTATGCCTGCAGCGAATTGCTCTCGTTTAGCTCTATTCCGCTAATTGTTACCGATCTTCCTGTTTCATCCTCTATCACGTAATTTGTCCATGTATCATTAAAAAGCTTAAGATTCGCCGGAAGGCTGTCCACCGAATCTAACAACCCTCCCACTCCATGATTACCCTGTAAATAATAAAAAGCAATCTGCGAATTCTCATTAATTGCCTGCCACACAGTATTAAGCGCAGTTTTTGATACCTTTTTCTTGTCAAAAAGATCGCCGGCGATAAGTATAGCCACAACTCCTTCATCTTTTGCATACTGTATCATTCTGTTAAAAGTAAGAAGCATCTCACTTTTTCTCTCTTTTGCCTTTTCCCTGCTAAGATTTGATGTCATACTCGAATCAAGGTGCAGATCCGCACAATGTATTAATTTCATAAAAACGCCCTTTCCCAAAAGCCAAATTTACTGTACCCGCAAACTTTCCTATAAGCTAAAAAGCAAAGTCATACTCCGGCTTTGCTTTTAATTCATGACAATAGAAAGTTCGCAGAGCGTGCTTTCTATTGTATACAACTATTAATATCTGATTTATATACTATAAAATTCCAGACGTTATTTTATCTTCCCAAAGCTCCCGCAATATCTTCTTTCATCGCAAGAACCGCTTCCCTGGACGCCTGTGCAAAATTTTCGGCCCCAAATTTCGCATACTGCTCCTGCTGATAAGCCGCAATGATTCCTCTGGAAGAATTAACTATTGCGCCAAGTCCGTCTTCATTAAAGAAATGAACAAGGTCAGCTCCTTTTCCACCTTGAGCGCCATAGCCCGGTACAAGAATAAATGCCTTGGGCATCAGCTTACGTAATATCTTACCCTGCTCCGGATAAGTCGCACCTACTACAGCGCCCACATTGCTGTAGGATGTTCCCATACATTCTTCACCCCACTGGGCAACCTTCTCTCCCACAAGCTCATACAAAGGTCTTCCATCTATCAATCTGTCCTGAAACTCGCCGCTGCTTGGATTGGAGGTTTTTACAAGTACGAAGATACCCTTGTTTTCCTCTTTACAAACCTTAATAAACGGAGCAACGCCGTCTGAACCAAGATAAGGGTTAACCGTTACAAAATCTTCGTCAAAGCCGCTGTAGCGTTTACTTCCCACCTGCACTTTTCCAAGATGTCCTATGGCATATGCCTCGGAAGTGGAGCCAATATCCCCACGCTTAATATCACCGATCACAACAAGCCCCTTTTCCTTGCAATAGTCCACCGTTCTTTTAAAAACAATCAGCCCCTCAATGCCAAACTGCTCATACATGGCAATCTGAGGCTTTACCGCCGGAATTAAATCACATATGTTATCTATAATTTCTTTATTAAAAAGCCATACAGCCTCCGCAGCGCCTTTAAGAGTCTCCCCATATTCACTAAAAGCCTTTTTTTTCAAATGCTCTGGCACATACTTAAGCATCGGATCCAGTCCCACTACAATAGGGGCTCCGGTCTTTTTAATCTTCTCGACTAAGCTATCAATCATTATGATTCCCTTTCCGTATTATAATATTTTTCCTTTCAAATCCTGTAATACAAATTGGTTTTCAATATAAGTTTCAAACTGATCTCTTGTCACCCATTCATATTCGCCATAATCTTCGGACAAAATGATATTGTGTTCATCCTCTTCATCAATTGAACATATATACGCAATACCTATACAATGTGTATCAGCAATAATGTTCGACCATGTATATTCGATCTTCTCAATCTTACCGTCTATGGATAACTGCTCATGAATTGCACGCAGTACCGCATCATCCGGAGCCTCTCCATGATTCACTTCCGTATCTATGAACTCCCATACAAACGGATCCGGAATACGGTCATCTACCCATCTTTTTATTAACAAGTACTTATCATCTCTTTTGATTATTCCTTTTACACGAACATATGTTATTCCCATATATTTCCACCTTTCCTAAATCTACTATATATAGTACCATTGAGAAAATTTATTGTCAATATATTCCACTATCTCGTCTTTAAAAACTGATACTCCCTTTGCGCCTCCTCATCATCCGGATATGATTTCAAGTAATTATTCATAAGCGCTGCCGCCGTCTTAAAATCTTCCATATACTCATAAGCCACAATTTCATTGAATTTAAGGGATTGCATCATCTCATTTCCCTCAATGTTCATTGCCTCCTGAAATGATGAAAGTGCCAGCTCATATTCTCCCATCTGCATCCTGCAAAGACCTAACTGGTTATAAATTTCTGCCCTAGTCTGGTCAATGAGCGTATAATCATTGTAAATACTGGCCGCATAATTATAGTCTCCCAAAGCCTCATAGGTTCTTCCAAGATAAAGCGCCGCCTCATAATCAGTAGAAATCTTAACCTTTAAAAGATATTCCCTGGCATTTTCGTAATCTTCCAGATAATAATAAATACGTCCCAAATCGTAGTTATCCATATTTTTTTCATTTTCGGCTATCGCCTGAAGCAGATACTCCCTGCCGGCGTCTTTATATCCATTATCCGTAAGTACATCATAAATCTGAATCAAACGGTTATAATCATCACTATCCAAAGAAACCGCCGTATCAAAATCCAGCTTAGCTCCCTCATAATCGCCGCTGTAGAGCTTTACGCAGCCTCTTAAATAATACGCTTCCTTTTCATTCGGGCGCAGTGCCAAAATCGCGTCATATGTACTTATTGCGTCCTCACTTCGTCCACTTCTATGATATGCGGTGGCAAGGTAATAACTGATATCATAATCTATGTCCCTGGGAGTTCCGTCGCTAAGCTGCAATGCCCTTTCCAAATATGCAATGGCATCATCATACTGGGACATTCCCATGTACGCAAGCCCCATTCCGCGGCACACCTGTCTTTCATCCGCATTATCCGAAAGCGCCGCCTTAAAGCAGCTTACCGCTTCGTTATATTCCAGATTCTTAACTGCTTCCATGCCTGCTTTGACATTATCTACATTTTCTTCTGCCCCACAGCCTGTACAGAGCAGTAAGATAGCTGTTCCTATGGCTATAAATCTATTTTTTTTCATTGGTTTTTCCTCATCTTGTCTGTATCTTCAATTATATTTCATTCTGTCCATTAGCTGTTTCCTGGCCTGTGACACGCTAAGTGTTTCAGCACCATCTATACGCTCCCGTTCCGCCTTTAATACTTTTTCACGAAGCTGCAACATTTGTTCTCTTTTCTCAAAAGCATCAATACTCATAAGTACTAAATCACTTTCGCCGTTAATTATCATGTATACATCTACGTATCATTTTTATGGTTTGATTATATCAATGTTTTTGTACATCGTAAAGATATATTACATAAATTTAGACGAGTTTATGCCAGGCTTCTTTAGCTCATAAGACGTATGATATAAGCCAGTTGGCTCATAAAATTCATCACCAATATAGATGAATCTCAATTTGTTTAATAATTTACGTGATTTACTATTGTTTGGATTATGCCCGGCAAATAACTTTTTAGCTTTTAGAACTGTAAATGCATACTCTATTACAGCATTTGCATCCTCTGCCGCATATCCCTGTCTCCAAAACTCAGGTCGTAAATGAAATCCAATCTCATATTCGTTTGTTTTATAAGGTCTTAATCCGCAACACCCAATCAAATAAGATTCCCATACACCAAATCCTTCATAATCCCAAAAAACTCCCGAACCATATTATTAAGCTGAAAAATGACATTCGACCTAGCCGATATACCGCAGACATTCTTAATCCCATGATGCCTTGCAATGTGCACGCCGCGGAAAACATGAAAGTTATTGGTAACAACTCCCACACTGTCATTTTCTTTATCCAGAAATACCGCACTGAACGCTATATTCTCCGAAGTATCCGTAGACTTATCCTCCATAATGATCCGGTCTCCGGCTATTCCCCTTTCCGTCAGATAATCATACATTCCCTGAGCCTCACTGCACGGCTCGTTATAGCCCTGTCCTCCCGATACAATACACAGCGTATTCTCATTTTCTATAAGATAATCATAAGCCGCATCCAAACGGAACTTCAAAACAGCGGAAGGTCCTTTTTCCTTAACCTGCGCCCCCAGTACAATAATATAATCCAAATCAGGCTTTCCCTTTGCGTCAAAAGAACTGATAATACAGCCTTCCACTATCGCGAATACAATAACACCCGCTATCAAAGCAACTATTGCCACACGCCTAAGCCCTACAGGCAGCCTATTCCACAAATCATAACGCGCAAGAATCGCAAGCCCCGCAAAAAACAAACCGCCAAGAGCCCAGACAAGATAAAACTTTCCTCCCGAATGTATCCTATAAATAATAATACAATATCCAAGGCAAAATAAACTACACAATATAAATATAATAAAAACCATTGTTTTTTTCATCTTATTTCCTTCCATAAGTAAATACACCAAGGCGGGGGCGAAACTTCGTGATGGGCAGGTGGTGGAAAGGATTTCCGCTTGAAAGGCCCTTTAAAAACGCCGGCACTTGGATTTTGTGTATACTGACAGCGGCAAATTCATTTGTCGATGACAGTATATGCAAAATCCTTAGTACCGCTGCGTTTTTAGCGGAGCGAGAGCGTGCCTGAAAGCGGTAACCTTTCCGCCGACTGCCCATCACGAAGTTTCGTCCCCGCCGCCCTATTTCATCTACTACCCAGTATACCACAATCCCCCAACTTTACAAATACCGACAAAATACATAACCTACACAAAAATAGAGAACGGAATACCCCCCGTTCTCTATTTTTATATTACTTATATTCTCTTATTACTATCAGAATAATATGCCCTTATTCCATATGGCTTACAATGCAGGCAACTATCTTCTCCTGAACCGGTATTATTCCCTTAAGAATCTCTCTCGCTTGTTCCGGTTCACCTGCACGAAGTAAGTCTACAATCTTCGTGTACGACTCATAAATAGGTGTAATAGATAAATTTCCCGATGTGCCTTTAATTGCATGCGTTTTTTCTATTACATCGTTATAATCTGTGCCATCAAAATCAGGCTGTACGCTATATGTGTTTATTGCTTTTACAAAGGAGCCAAGTAATTTCGTATACAATTTTTCATTTCCGTTTATACGTTTCAGTCCTCCGTCAATATCCACACCTAATTCTCTAAGCTCTTCAAAAAGACTCATCGAATTTATTCCCCCTATTCATTAATATTTGCCAAAGTCATCTCCCAGGGAAATTACCTGTTCATTAGCGCTGGATGACATGCTTGATGAATAGGAACTGCCTTTGTATGAAGATGAGCCACTGCCTGAAGAAAGGTTGTAAATTGAAAGCATCTCTCTCATTCTGGAAGCCTGGTTAGATAATTCTTCACTTGCTGCCGCACACTCTTCACTTGTAGCGGAGTTGGTCTGTACTACCTGAGATACCTGTGTGATTGCCTGCTCAATCTGTGCAACTGCTGTTGCCTGGTAATTAGAAGACTCGGCAATGCCGTTAATGATCATTTCACTATCAGTTACTACTTTGGTAATCTCTTCCATAGCCTTGGATGTGTCATCCACGATTCTGGAACCTGAACTTACCTTCTCAATAGAATCTTCGATCAATTCAGCAGTTTCTGCTGATGCAGCCGCGCTCTTTGCTGCAAGGCTTCTAACTTCTTCAGCAACAACTGCAAATCCTTTTCCTGCTTCACCTGCTCTTGCAGCCTCAACTGCTGCGTTAAGTGCAAGGATATTGGTCTGGAATGCAATATCGTCAATTGTCTTAATAATCTTGGAAATATTCTCAGATGACTTGTTGATATCCTGCATAGCGGACATTGTATCCTGCATCTGTCTGTTACCACGTTTTACATCCTCAATTGCACGTGCAACCAGTGTAGCTGCCTCGTTTGCCTGCTCTGCGTTCTGTTTGGTCTTCTCTGCAATCTCGTCAATAGAAGCGGTAATCTCTTCAATAGCGCTTGCCTGCTCTGTAGAGCCCTGTGCCAATGCCTGGCTTGCACTTGCTACCTGTGAAGCACTTATTGTAACCTGGGAACCAGCCTCTGAAATATTGGATAATGTACGAAGGTTATCATCTACCAGTTTCTTTAACGAATTACCAAGTACATCTTCTGACGATGCAGGATTTACAGAAACTGTCAAGTTACCGTTAGATACTTCTTCTGCTATTTCTGCCTGATATTTGATATTGTCAATTACCTTGGTATATTCATCTACCAGCTCACCAAACTCATCATTAGCATATTTGGTCATCGTAATATGATTTACACGTCCAAGAGCGATATCTTTAGCAGCGTCGGACAACTGTCTTACAGAACGTGAAATCGCCTTAATCAATGAAAATGCAATAAGAAGGGAAATCACAACGGAGACCACAATCATTACGAGGCTGGCTATATTAGATATATTAGCAGTTCTTTCTATAAGCGCATTATCATCTACTATTGTTGATTGAAGGGTATCGGTGATAATTTTTGCTTTTGCCTCATCAGCTCCGATTTCCTGCAATTTTTCCGATATTACAGTATATTCCTCTCTCTGCATTTCCTCTATGGAAGTTTTAATCCTGTTAATTGAAGTCATTCCTATTAACGAATTAATTATCGTAAGTATAATAGGAATTGCAAAACCTAAAATCATTCTTGTTTTCATCTTCATGTTTTTCATGTCTCATACCTCTCATTCTTCATCATTATTCATTTCATTTGCCTGTTCAACAACCGATAAATCTTCATCATTTAAGAGCTTATCAGGATCCAGTAAAAGTTTTACCGAATCACCGACTTTACCAATTCCGTAAACATATTTATGGTGTGCCTTATCGGCCCTGCCAATAGTTGGCGGCGGCAGAATGTTGTTATCTTTAATCTCAACAACCTCTGCAATCTTCTCTACGATCAGCCCGACCATCATCGATTTAATATTAATGACAATAATACAGGTTCTGTCATTATATTCAAATGGTGGTTGTTTAAACCGCAATCGAACGTCAACGACGGGAATGACCTTTCCTCTCAGGTTAATGAGACCTTTAATATAATCTTCGGTTTCAGGAATCGCCGTAATCGCCTGTAACTGAATAATTTCATTCACATACTGGATTTCCAGACCGAAGTATTCATTTCCGGACTTAAAGGTCATATACTTTCCCTTTTGCGTATCATGCTCATCAGAAGCGGCTTGGTCTTCTTCTACCTGTCTCTTCAATTCGCTCATTTCCTCCATGTATTATACCGTTCCTTTCTCCTATATTTTATTCACAGCTTTCGGTTTTATTTCCCTCACGCTGCATTTATTCTATTAATCCAGCGGCATCCAATATCAAAGCAATACTTCCGTCTCCCAGCTGGGTACAACCGGACAAACCTTTGACCTTCTTTATATAAGAAGGAATCGGTTTTACGACAATTTCCTGTTCACCTATCAGCTTATCAACAAGAAGACATACTTTTCTATCTTCTACCTCCAGAATCAACATAACACCGTCTTCCACGGACTCCTTATAATCATCCAGTCCGTACCATTGGCCAAGACGCAGAACTGGGAAACATTCTCCTCGTATCATGATGTATTCTTCTCCGTTTGGTTCATGAATCATCATCTCTTCCTTCACGCGGACAAATTCTTTAATTGCTCCCGTCTCCATAACAAATGAGGATTTTCCTACCTCCATTACAATGCCGTCGATAATTGCAAGCGTAAGAGGAATCTTAAGACTCATAATACTGCCGAAGCCCTTCTTACTTTCAATCTCCAACGAACCACCTATTGCCTGAATATTCTGAACAACAACATCCATACCAACGCCTCGTCCTGAATATTCCGTAACGACCTCGTTAGTAGAGAATCCTGGCAGAGTAATAAACTGAAATACTTCCTTATCTAAATAAGCGCTATCCGGTTTACTATCATCCAATAAGCCCTGCCTTCTCGCCTTTGCAAGTATTTTATCCCTGTCAAGACCTGCTCCGTCATCTTCTACGCTGATCCATACCTTACCGGCCTCAGTTTTAGCAGATAACGTAACCTTGCCCTTCTCCGATTTTCCGCTTTCACGACGTTCTTCCTTGCTCTCTATTCCATGATCGACGGAATTTCGTACAATATGCATCAACGGATCGGAAATATGTTCAATAATGTTCTTATCCACTTCCGTCTGTTCCCCGACCATGACAAACTCTATATCTTTACCAAGTTTTCTGGAAACGTCAAAAACAATACGGTTCATCTTCTGGAAAGTATTTGCAAGCGGAACCATTCTCATGGACATGATCACATTCTGCAAATCAGTAGAAATCTTGGATAACTGCGCCGCTGCCTTATTGAAATTATCAAGGTTCAGTCCCGGTACCTTTAAGTCCGAATTCTGTAATACTACCGACTCAGAAATAACAAGTTCTCCTATCAGTTCCATCAACTGATCCATCTTACTGATGTTTACGCTGATAAACGAAGCTTTCTCTCCCTTAGGCTTATCTTTTGCCAGCTTCTTCTGTTTACCCGGTTCCTTAGACTTAATAACGAAATCACCGGGTGCGATTGCAGGTTTGGCAGGTTTGCTTTCCTCAGGTTTTTCTTCCTTTTCCCCTTCCTGTGCACGTGCGTCTATTTCCTCTACACTGGACTCAAGGTCAATCTGCGGAACCTGAGGCGCATCGCCGTTTTCTATATCAAATCCCTGCTGGAATTCCATCGCGTTACATTCAACAACATCTACTTTTTCAATGTCATATCCTACGCCGATAATCTCCCGTATCTGTTCTTCGCTGCACTGTGCCTGTAACAGAATCTTGAAACCATCCTTTATGATCGTATTCGCAGTATCAGGATCCGAAATTATATCTTCGGGATAATACAATAAATCCTCTGCAATCTCCTTTAAAGCATATACGCTCTTGTAAGCATGGACATTTGACATCTCTGTTTCCGGGTAAAAGTAAATATAAATCCTGTAAAACCGGCTGGCGCTTGTTGCCATTGGGGCTATATAAAACTGCTTGGCCGGCTCATGCACATTAGCGGGAGGCTCGTTAGCTGCCTCACCCTTTGCACCTTTTTTGCCCTTGCCGCCGCTGTCACCGCCGCCTTTAATTTTATTCAGAAACTTATCTAACTCCTCTATAATCTGGCCGGATTCACCATCTGCGGGATCTCCGTTACGGATTTTATCCATTTCGTTTGATATAAAGTCCGCTACCTCCAATACATGATCCACTAACTCCAGATGAGGTACATTATCCGGATGGGATTCTCTCAGATAGTAAAAGACATCTTCCAGCTTATGAGCTATAGCTGTGATTTCATCAAACATCATGATACCTGAAGAACCTTTAATGGTGTGCATAGTCCTGAATATTTCATTTATGCTGTCTTCGTCAAAGCAATCCGCATCTTTCTGGTCAAGAACCATATCCTGCAATTGCTCAAGCAGCTGACCGTTCTCAAACAGGTACATATCCAGCATACCGTCTGTGCTAAATTCTTCCGCCATATCCTTCTCCTTTCCAAATAGAAAATCTACTTCGGGAATTACATATACAAAAATTTACTATTCATTTTGCGACGTAATTCTCCTTATAAATTATCTATATAGTATATTTTAATTCCCTAATCAGATTAAGTCCAATTTCTTGAGCGCCTGCTCGAACCTNTCCTGATCGATAGGTTTACCTGAATAAATNGTACAGCCNANTTCAAATGCCATCTTTACATTNGCCTCATCATTAAGCGCTGTGGTCATGATNACCTTNACTGCCTTATCTTCCGGAATNTTTCTTTCTTTTTCAAGATTACGTATTCCGACAAGCGACTGGTATCCGTCCATAACCGGCATCATNATATCAAGGCATACCAGATCATAAGGCTCATCATCTTCCAAAGCCATCATGAATGCATCAACTGCTTCCATTCCGTCTACGGTAACATCACATTCACCATACTTTGAAAGGAAATTGACCATAAACTTTCTTGTTACAAAATCATCTTCTGCCAATAGAATCTTCATAGTATATCTCCTTTACATTTTATTTAACAATGCATATGTTTTTTGCGGAATATCGTTCAACTTTTCCTGATATTCAACTGCACCTATATCATAAGCAACCTTNGGCATTCCGTAAACCACACATGTAGATTCATCCTGCCCTATGGTTCTTGCTCCGGCTCTTCTCATAGCCAAAAGNCCTTTAGCTCCATCTCCGCCCATTCCTGTAAGAATAATTCCNAGTGCATTTGCTCCGGCCACTTTGGCAACCGATTCAAATANCACNTCTACCGACGGACAATGTCCGTTAACTCTCGGTCCCGCTTTAACCTCNACCTGATAANCNCCNTTTACCTTGACAAGCCGCATATGTCTGTCTCCNCCAGGAGCNATCAGCATATGTCCCGGCAGTACACGGTCACCGGTTTCAGCCTCCTTAACNTGTATACGACACTGATCATTCAGTCTCTTNGCATACATCTCCGTAAATTTAGGCGGCATGTGCTGTACACATACNATACCCGGAATATCNGTTCCGAATTCCTTAACAACCGAAAAAATAGCTTCCGTTCCNCCGGTTGAGGCGCCAATTGCAACAACCACATTACTTTGGGCTACAGTAGGATGCGNNTGTTCCTGCTGCATCATAACCGTCTTCTTAATATTNCTGATCTTGGCCGTAGATGCAATCTTAATCTTGACCAACAGTTCGTTTTTAATAAAATCCTCTAACTGTGNCCTGNTGGATACTGCCGGCTTAGCTACAAAATCCACNGCGCCTGCNTTAAGNGCATCAAATACCTTNTCGCTTAATGANCTGATAACAACTACCGGCAGCGGATACTGCGGAATNAGNNTTCTTAGGAAATCTATTCCGTTCATCCTCGGAAGNTCAACNTCCAAGGTCATTACATCCGGTTTATGTGCCAAAATAAGGTCTCTTGCTTCAAACGGATCCCTTGCTGTAGCCACAACTTTTATCGCCGGATCNTTACTGAGGTTTTGAACTAACAGCTCCCTGAATACTATTGAATCTTCTACTACTAATACCTTTATTGGCTGCATATACTACATTCCCTCCCTCTTCCTGAATATTGACGGCTGTATGATCTGAAAGGGTGTGCTGCCCCTGTCAATCGTTTCAGTTGTTCCTATGAAAAAATAACCTCCCGGCTCCAGTGCNTCATATACTTTCTGCACNACCTTACGTTTCGTTTCATCATTAAAATATATCATTACATTACGCANAAATATAATGTGCATCTTNTTCTTAAACGGAAAATCATCCATCAGNTTAAACTGNCTGAAAATAAGCTGNTGCTTTAATTCATCNGTTACCTGATACTGTTCTCCTCCNGCNAGCGCCTTAAAAAAGTGTCTCTTCCACTGNTCCGGAAGTTTTTGAAGCTGCTCTGCACTGTAAATTCCCAACATTGCCTGCTGCAATGCCTTGGTGGAAATATCGGTTGCAAGCACCCTCATATCCCACTGATTTCTCTCCAGTCCGAAAAAGTCCGAAAGGACCATNGCTATCATATAGGGTTCTTCGCCNGTAGAAGCGGCTCCGCACCATACCCTGAGATCCTTTGTTGACTCNGCCTTTTTCTTAGCCCATGGGAGAGCTACTTTTCTTGCATANTCAAAATGTTCAAANTCACGCATAAAATATGTNTGATTTGTTGTTAAATAATTAACAAGTATCTTTTCCTGAGNTCCGGATTTATCGCGTTCAACCGCATCCATAAACTCATGATAATTGTTCCAGCCATTTCGCTTTACATAATTTTGCAGCCTTCCGTTTACTATGACCTTTTTTTCTCCCAGTTCAATGCCATAACGTTGTTTCATGAAGGCTGAAATTCTTTGTAGTTCATCATCNGTAAGNNTCAACTTTACATTCCCCCTGTCATAACATAATACTCAAAGAATCAGCAAAATTGCCTTGAAATTTTTTCACATATTTTAAAAATNTCATTACCNAACTTCATTCCGGCCTCATCACGCATGATNGANANNGCCTCTTCCCTGNTATTCATTCCTTTATCNGTAAGNGAAGTGTATCTTTCCATCACACATATGATCTGTGCNGCAAGCGGAATNTCTTCNNCCTTAAGACCTTCCGGATANCCGCCGCCGTCCCATCTTTCATGATGATAATGNGCNATTTCAATAGCNGTNCTGATAAANTCGTTATAATCGCTGTTAACATATAAATCACTTATAAGCCTTGCNCCAATATTGGTATGATTCTGCAATATAACGGCTTCNTCCTCCGTAAGCAGNGTTTTCTTAAGTATATCCGTTGGAATNCCTATNTTTCCTATATCACAAAGCGGTGCCGCAAGNTCAATAGTATCAATATATGTATCNGAAATNTTATCCTCATATATAGGNGANAACTGCATACCCTGCGCCAAAATCCTGCAATTCTTCCTAAGGCGNTCCATATANTCAACACCATAATTGGAATTCTGTATTGTNATATTCGCTAAAGCGTAAAGTATATTNCGTTTTTCCAGNTCCATCTGCTCCAGCTGCTCNGTNANNGATACCTGAAGCCGNCTGTTTATTTCCATAAGCTCCCGCTTAGNTTCGTACAGATTAAGGCGGACGCCTACGCGCGCCTGTACCACTTCCGAAATAAAAGGTTTGGTTATATAATCTTCGCCTCCTAACAGAAANCCCTCAACAATATCCATNGGATCATCAAAAGCGGATATGAAAACAATCGGTATACTATCCGTATCNTTATCCTTCTTAAGCATCCGGCATAATTCATAACCATCCATNCCCGGCATGGAGATATCTGTTAAGATCATCTGNGGAAGATGTTTTTTAGCCAGCTCAAACGCCTGCTCTCCNNCCTCNGCAAGAATAGGCGAACANCCCATNTCTTTTATGATTTCTTCCAAAACCANNCGNTTTGTCTCCACNTCATCGACNATCAGAACTTTTTCACCTTTCATTTTCTTATTCTCATAAACCATNCAAGCACCACCTTTTTATAAGAATGTACTCAACTCCTCGTATTCGGAACTTACTTTCTCATAATTNTCTTTCTGTACTGCCATCTTTAACTTNAGGATAATACGGGCAACCTCGCGCGGCGCCCCCTCAGAAAGCTGNCTTATTGTATCCATAAACATCTCAGCCTTTTCCCAGTTTTCCATTTCCACACACAGAATCAGCTTAGACAGGTTCTTCTTNAGAGCCTCTTTNTTCTCCNGTGTNCCAAATTCCATTANATCCTCGGTGTCATCCACCTCTTCATCCGCCTGAGCTGAAGTNAACATTACAGAACNNANCGGNNTNNTNTCNTCCTGCAANAGTGATGCATTTTCNTCTTCGCTTATTCCTACCCATATGGAAAANGAAAAAGTAGTGCCTTTATTTCNCTCTCCCTCCGCTTCAATCTTTCCNCCCATAAGCNCTACCAANTGCTTACATATATTAAGTCCAAGTCCGGTGCCGCCGAACTTNCTGGAAATNGAAGCGTCCACTTGTGAAAAGCTCTTAAACAATTTATCTTTATCTGCCTTGTCAATTCCGATTCCGGTATCCTTTACAATAAAGAATAACTCCATCTTATCNTTNACACGCGCCGTNCTGACTACCTCNANNGTAATCTTNCCGACACTGGTAAATTTCAGCGCGTTTGATAAAAGGTTATTTANAATCTGAACNATTCGCAGTTCATCGCCTATAANANTTTCNGGTATCTGCGGNGATACCGTCATAAAAAACCTNAGNCCCTTCTCGGTCATCTTATTAATATGCTGGGNCTTTACATAATCAAGCATATTNCTAAAATTAAANTCTCTTGGCTCTAACGTAAATTTNCCTGCTTCTAACTTGGAAAAATCCAATATNTTATTAATGATCTTATTCATATCGCCGCANCAGCGTTCTATCAGCCTAAGGGGTTTAAGTGTCTGCTCATCTGTCACAANNTCAANNANNTCNTTGACATTTCCAAGNACTCCGTTCACNGGNGTTCTAAGCTCGTGNGTNACATTAGCAACAAACTCTGATTTTACCTTNAGCGCCTGCTCGGCTTCCTGTCTTACATGTTCAATTTCCCTGCTNAAATATTCCTTNTCNAAAGTATCNTTNGCCATNCATATGTATGACTCTNAACTATCNCCGGAAGNNATNATCCTCGNTTCAACCGGAAAGCAGGTNCTGTTTTTGCGGTATGCGTTCANNNTCTGAANTTCATGNCCAAAAGGGTAATCGGTCNCAAAACCNTCTTCTGTTAATTTAAAAGTATTAGGAAAAATGTCGCAGACGTTATGNCCGCACAGCTCATCTTCGTATTCGAGNTTACTTTCTNGCGGCGCTATTTGCATAAGAGATTATACCGGCGCGATTAAANACGAATATTATNTCNAGCGCATCTTCNATCGGAAATGCGCCGACTTCGCTCCATTCCATTATATNCCTCCCTCAAATCAACAATAAAGGGCAGCAANAACATTAAGTTCNTTGCTGCCCATATGCTNCATATCTATCATGAAAAATCAAACATCTTAATTACTTCAACAATATTGAAGAAGTCTTCTTTGGCAAGCCCAAAACATTCCAGCACATCTGGTGAGAACTGACCACACTCACCATTCATTATCATATCATACGCAATATTATTTGCNTATGCGCTCTTATATACTCTGGGNCTTACCAGTGCATCATAGACATCGGCAATGGCAACAACCTGTGTATATATAGGAATTTCATCTCCNNCAAGNTNNTCGGGATATCCTTTACCGTCCCATCTNTCATGATGNTGACGACAAATATTGTAAGCATAANTGTAAAAATCACTGTTCTTATCCTTATAACTCTTCTCNAGGATATCACACCCNATTGTTGTATGCGTCTTCATGATCTCAAACTCTTCNGGTGTTAAACGCCCCGGTTTAAGCAGGATTGCATCTGCAATTCCTATCTTACCGATATCATGAAGNGCNGACGCTCTGGANATCTCATCNATCTGATCNTGTGTTATNCCATACTTNGGGAANTACTTCATGAGATATTTAAGCATNATCCTNGTAAAATANTTGATACGTCTTGTATGCTCTCCGGTCTCTGCACTNCTTGCTTCAACAACNGAGCTGAGNGTTTCAATCATGAACTCGTTGTTCTCACGAATCTTCTTATCCTTNGCNATGAGTTCTTCTTCCTGTTCTTTAAGACGNTGCTCCATATCCCGTTTATTNTNNTACAGCTCTATGATATTATTGCTTCGTCTCTTAACAATGTGTGGATAAAACGGTTTATGTATTACATCTGCNACACCNTATGAATATGCCTGATCCTCGCTGTCNAATGCNTCTTCACTGGTGATAAGTATGACCGGAATCTCATCTAACATTTCNTGCTCATGCATGAACTGAAGTACCCCGAANCCNTCCATAATAGGCATTACAATNTCNANAAGNACCAGATCAAANTCAGATTTCTCTTTAAGCNTTGAAACAGCTTCTTCACCGTTCACNGCTTCNGTAAGNTCATACTTATCGTCGCGNAACATCTCCTTGAGTATNTCTCTGTTTACTTCTTCATCATCAACAATTAAAATATACTTCTTATTTTCCGTTTTCATAACCATTTACCTCATCATTTCATGTAATCTGATTACNNNCGTTTAGTATCACTAATAAAATAACATTTTTATACTATAATTGTCAATATTAAGTAGCAAAATTAANTAAGAAAAATATGCTAATTTTATGNAANTTTTTGCANNTTNNCCATTTTTNAGAAAAACGTCGCTATTNANCCTCNTTTTCCACTTCAACCNNTTTAGANANCNCNGAAAGTCTGGACACNATCCAGATNTCNGAAAGTCCGTCATAAATCANAAACANCCCNATAAANATAANCAGNGTGTTGATNGCNCCAAAAGGGTTGAATACCAGCAGTCCTCCAAAGCAAATCGTCGCAATTCCAAGAANCANNGCNACCCACCACTTTTCATANCGGNTCTGGNACAGGGANANNGCNTGCTGNACGTTATTTATNCCNTGTATNATTATNANTANCCCTACNAANATNGGAATGATAGCNATTANNGTATCAGGNTNNAATAAAATCCANCCNCCNATTAAGGTAATGACAATTCCNGTAGCAAGATTCATNTGNGAAAANAAGCTGCCGTCCCTATTTAACATAAAAGTGATNAGTCTGCTNATCCCGCTTATAACAATAACNGCNCCGATCGTCATACATACCACATGTACAGACTTTCCCGGCCACGCCACAAGTACGACTCCGATAATAATACATATAAGCGCCGATACCATAACGTTTGTTTTAATTTTTTTCAAAATCCGCTCCATACTTTTCCTCCTTAATTCCTGTCATTTTAACAAGTGCCGGAAACAGGCTCCGGCTTATTGCATATATAACATATCCCAAAACGATACCCAGGCAGTTTAGAATAACGTCATCTACGTCAAATGCCCCAAATGCGCTGATCAGCTGAAACAGCTCAATGCCCAGCACGAGAACAATGCCATTGAAAAAAACAATAGCAAAACGTCTCAAATGATTTCCAATAAGCGGCAGCAGCATACCAAACGGTACAAAAGCCAAAATATTTCCCGCCAGATTTTCAAAACTATTAAGTCTGTCAGAATATTTTATATACATCTTAATTGTTTTAAGCGGCACAAAATTTGCATTTCCAAGACCTTCAAAAATAACCTCCGAACTCCAAGAAGCCGCAATATCGACCAGCCGTTCATACGGATACTTAAAAACAATAAGTTTTACCAGAATTAATATATAAACTAAAAAAAGTATTTTTATCCATTTTTGCACTTTTGCTCTCCTATATTGCCTTCTAATTTTAATAATGCAGTTTATAATTATAAACTTCCATATATAATTATATCCGCCAAGCGGCAATAATAGTATAATTCACTAAAATTATAGTTTTCTAAGATTATGAATCTTTATTTTCCCCAACCGCTCTTTCATATGAATCCTGCAGCGATCTTTCGTATTCAGCAACAATTTTCCGGTCTGTATCATTAAGCCCTCTGAAATTATTGAAACCTGCAACCAGAATCTTAACACTTTCTTTGGTGGTATCAAAGGCTCCCTCTTTATACAAATTGATCAAAATCATTCCTATAGGCAGTGCCAGAATGAGGCCCAATACACCGGCCAGCCTATATCCTATATAGAGCAGAAACAATGTTGGAATCGGATCAAAACCAATGGAATCACCCATTATTTTAGGCTGTATTACCTGTCGCACGATCTGTCCGACGCACCAGATAATAAGCAGGCCAACCGCTCTTTGATATTCTCCGCCCAGAATCTCTATTACCGCCCAGGGAATCATAACCGTTCCCGCACCAAATACCGGAAGCAGATCAATCAGCGCTATTCCAAAGGCAATAACAAATGCGTAATCGATCCCAAGGACCATCAATCCTATAAATAATATTAAATATATCCATATTTCAATCTTAAACTGCGCTTTAAAATAACCGCCGATCGCATTTCTAAAACTTCTTCGGATTAAATCAAAACGGTAATAAACCGCAGAAGGAGTATATTTTTTTACAAAATTTGACAGATATGTTTTCTCTGCCACAAAGAAATACGAAGACAAAAGCGACATAATTACCGACATGAAAATGTCCGGAAGCTGTTTGGCAAAATTACCTACAGCCGTAAAAGTAGGCGTTCCAACAGTGCCTATAAAATCAGAAAAGTAAGTTCCAAGCTCATTTCCTATATTCATGAGCCTATCCCTCACATTAAGCGGAAACTTCATATACAATCCGCTAAGATTAGCACCCACCCGGGTTAATTCGCTCTCAACATTCAACCATAGGGCAGGAAGCTCATTAATAAAGCTGACAGTCTCTCTGATCAATTTAGCTCCAACTCCGTACACAAGCATTACTACGCCTGCCAAAACCGCAATGATCACAATGGCTGAAACCGCCTTTCTTTTTATTTTAAGCTTCTCTTCCAGAAACATTACAAGCGGAGACGCAATCAGCGATATGATCCAGCCTATTATAAAAGGCATAAAAAAGACTATACACCGCGGCAGCAAAAATACACACAGAACCAATATGACCAGTGCAGTCAATATGTTTAATATTGCTTTCCCGTATGTTATAATTTCACTTTTCATAGACTATAGTTTATCTCCTTCTAAGTCTGCTTCACCTGGTCAATAAGTTCATAAATCTCATCCCGCCCCTGTTTTGTGATGGCGGAATATGGTATGACAGTTGTGTCATCTTCTACGTCAAGTGTGTCACAAATGAGTTTTATCTGTTTATTTATCTGGCTTTTTTTGATTTTATCCAATTTGGTTGCAATGATAATAGGCTTATGCCCCCTGTCTACGATCCAATCATACATGATACGATCATTTTCTGACGGTGCATGTCTTATATCAATTAGTAAAAAGACTGCTCTAAGCACCTTAGACTGATGCAGATAATCTTCTATGAGCTTGCCCCACTGTGCCTTCACCTGTACATTAGCCGTAGCATAGCCGTAGCCCGGCAAGTCCACAAAATACATCTCTTCATTAATATTATAGTAATTGATCGTCTGCGTCTTGCCCGGCTTAGAGCTTGTTCTTGCCAGTGATTTACGGTTCATAAGTCCGTTTATAAGAGAAGATTTACCAACATTACTCTTTCCGGCAAATGCAATTTCCATAAGTTTATTATCCGGCAGCTTACTTGTAACACCGCACACTTTTTCCAAATTTACATTCTTAATTACCATTTCAATAACCGTGTTCCTCTCTCATCCTTCGAGTTTGATATACCGAAAACGCCGCCCATATTTTCCGGCGACGTCTCTATTCATGTTGATTCCATTGTATTTATTTTGCTTGTAGTAATTGATTACGATAATTAACTATCGGTGCACTATTTCCGACTACAGCTTCTTTGGTTAATATACATTCTGATATATTATCATCAGACGGAATTTCGTACATTATATCCATCATAACATTTTCCATTATGGAGCGAAGCCCTCTGGCTCCGGTCTTTCTTTCATATGCCAGATCGGCTATGGCGTCAATTGCATCATCATCCACCTTCAAATTGACTTCGTCAAATTCAAAGAGCTTCTTATACTGCTTTATAAGCGCATTTTTAGGCTCTTTCAATATTCTGACAAGCGCAGCCTTATCTAAGCCTTCTAACGTAACCGTAATAGGCACACGTCCGATAAACTCAGGGATCAGACCAAACTTCATTAAGTCCTGAGGCGCTAATTCTTTCAGCACTGTGCCAATATCCTTGCTGCTCTTTTCCACAATCTGAGCATTGAAACCTATGGAGTTTCTATCGAGTCTTTCTTCGACTATCTTCTCTAACCCATCAAAAGCACCTCCACAAATAAACAAAATGTTGGACGTATCAATCTGCAGAAGTTCCTGATGAGGGTGTTTCCTTCCTCCCTGCGGTGGCACACTTGCAACCGTTCCTTCTATAATTTTAAGCAGGGCCTGCTGTACGCCTTCACCGGATACATCTCTGGTAATGGACACATTCTCGCTCTTCTTGGTAATCTTATCAATCTCGTCAATATATATAATACCAAACTGTGCGCGTTCAATATCATAATCCGCTGCCTGAATAAGCTTGAGAAGAATATTCTCCACATCTTCACCGACATAGCCTGCCTCTGTAAGCGTGGTGGCGTCAGCAATTGCAAAGGGTACATTAATTATTTTGGCCAATGTCTGTGCCAGATAAGTCTTACCCGAACCTGTAGGCCCCACCATAATTATATTACTCTTCTGCAGTTCTACACCGTCCTCGTCCTGAGGCGCCGTCACACGCTTATAATGATTGTAGACGGAAACTGCCAATACTTTCTTGGCATCCTCTTGTCCGATAACATAATCATCAAGAAACTTCTTAATCTCAACCGGTTTAAGGAGATTAATTTCCATCTCTTCAACTTCGTTTTCTTCCTCATACTCATCTTCAATGATATCCGAACAGATATCTACACATTCGTCACATATATAAACGTTTCCCGGACCGGCTATCATCTTCTTGACCTGATCCTGGGACTTATTACAAAAAGAACATCTTACCTTATCGTCAGAATTTCTTCCTGCCATCTTACTTTAACCATGCCTTTCCTATATATATTCGCTTCCTACTACTTCGCAGCTTCAGCATGATTGGTTATTACCCTGTCAATTAAACCGTATGCAAGCGCATCTTCTGCGGATTTCCAATTGTCACGCTCCGTATCTGCTGCTATGACCTCATAATCCTGCCCGGTATTCTCGGCTAGGATCTTATTCAATTTCTCCTTGGTATGCAGAATATGCTTAGCTGCAATTTCAATCTCGGTTGCCTGTCCCTGCGCACCACCAAGCGGTTGATGAATCATGATCTCGGCATTTGGAAGCGCCATTCTCTTGCCTTTAGTTCCGCCCGCAAGCAGGAAAGCTCCCATACTTGCTGCCATACCGATACATACCGTCGATACATCACACTTGATAAACTGCATAGTATCATAAATTGCCATGCCTGCCGTTACCGAGCCGCCCGGACTGTTAATATAAAGATGTATATCCTTCTCCGGATCCTCTGACTCTAAAAACAGCATCTGCGCAACAACCAGACTTGCCGTTGTTTCGTTAACCTCTTCCCCAAGAAAGATTATTCTTTCCTTTAAAAGTCGTGAATAAATATCATATGAGCGTTCTCCCTTAGAAGTCTGCTCAATGACGTATGGTACTAATGGCATAACAATTCCTCCATTCTACTGCAAAATTTAAATCTTTTTCGTCAAAAATTATTCGCTGGCTTTTTCTTTTTTCTTGCTTTCCTTAGCATTTTCAACTACAAAGTCAGCCGCTTTTCTTACCAGCAGATCTTTTCTTATATTCTTTGCTTCTCTCTCTCCAAGCATCTCTTTGACTTTATCTACATCCATCTGATAAGCCTCTGCCATAACTTCGATTTCCTTATCATATTCTTCATCGGTCACTTCAAGATTCTCTGCAGCTGCAACCGCTTCTAGGACAAGTCTTGATTTAATCCTCTTTTCAGCCTGAGGTTTTACCTGCTCAACCATCTGGTTATAGTTAGTTCCGGTAAACTGTAAATACTGCTCCATAGAAAGGCCCTGCATAGAAATTCTTTGTGCAAATTCATCAACCATCTGTTTTTGCTGAGTCTCTATCATTGCATCCGGAATATCCATTTCTGAGGCTTCTATAATAGCATCAATAACAGCATCCTCTTTTGCATCCTTAGCTTCTTTTGCTTTCTTCTCTTCCAGATCTTTCTTTATGCTTTCCTTATATTCAGCCAATGTGTCAAATTCAGATACTTCGCTTGCAAATTCGTCATCCACATCCGGAAGCTCTTTTTCTTTTATTTCCTTAACAGTACATTTAAATACCGCTGCCTTACCTTTTAAGTTATCTGCGTGATAATCTTCAGGGAAAGTAACGTTTACTTCTACTTCCTTGCCAAGCTCGGCGCCCACAAGCTGTTCTTCAAAGCCCGGAATAAATGCGCCTGAACCGATAGTAAGCGGATAATCCTCGCCTTTGCCGCCCTCAAATGCAACACCGTCCACAAAGCCCTCGAAGTCGATCATAGTCATATCGCCGTCTTTGACCGGTCTATCCTCAACTGCGATGTTTCTTGCGTTATTATCTCTTTCTCTCTCAACTACCTCATTTATTTCATCATCCGTAACGTCAATATCAATCTTATCTACCTTTACGCCTTTGTATTTTCCTAATTTAACCTCAGGTTTAAGCGCAACGGTCGCCGTGAAAATAAACGGTTTACCTGCTTCAATCTGAGTTACGTCTATCTGCGGACTGGATACGATATCCTCTTCGCACTCATCCAATGCCTTCTCATAAGCATCAGGAATCAGCTCATTTACAGCATCTTCATAAAATATTTCCTTACCATACATCTTCTCAATTATCTGACGCGGAACCTTACCCTTTCTGAAACCCGGAATACTGATTTTGCTTTTCTGTTTCTGGTAAGCAGACTGTATTGCCTTCTCCAATTCTTCTGCACCGACCTCAATAGTCAGTTTAGCCATATTCTTCTCTAATTTCTCTACCTGTAAGCTCATAGATTGATTTCCTCCTTAAATCTCCTCTGCAACATATATATTTAATCAGGCATCCGCAACGGGGTCCTAGTTACAGTCATTTATGAATTATATCACAACCTTTTGGAAAATACTAGCATTTCTTTCCTAATATCGGGAGAGAGTTTGTTAAAAAGTTCTATATCCTCATCTCTATGTGTTGTAATGATAAGTGTACGTCCATTTAATCTTTCTAATATATATAACGCTGCTTTTCTTCTGTTTTCTTCATCAAGCCCATTAAAAGGTTCGTCCATAATTATAATTTCAGAACCGGAAAGCATCGCGCGCAGTATCGCACAGCGCCTTTTCATGCCGCCGCTAAGCTCGCTTACCGGCTTATTAAGGCAAGACTCAGGCAAAAGACACAGGGCTTCTTTCCTTACTTTCATAAAGTCATCCGCCTTTTTTCCGGCGCCGGTGCTTTTGTTGACGTCTGCGGCCATTTCGTTGCCGGAGCTTCTGCTGTCAGCTGCGGTTAACATAATATTCGTGATTACATTGTACCTCTCACACAGCCTGTCCTCCTGAAAAACCATCCCCACATGCCCAGGCCTTCCTTCGATCATTCCTGAGTCCAGGCTTTCAATACCACATATAAGTTTAAGGAGGGTGGTTTTTCCGGCTCCTGAGGGCGCCATCAGACAATAATGTCCGCCTTGTTCAAATGTGTATGAAAAATCGTCTATAACTTTTTGTTCGTTATAGGACTTACATATATTCTTAAGGTAAATTTGTACATTCTCCTCTTTGTCGCCTTGTACGGCATCCCTGACATACTTATCTCCGGCTTTTTTACCATAAACCGGTATCGGTTCCCATATGTCAAACCTTTTCACCAGATAAAGAACCGCCTTTTCAAAAGCAAAGCTAAGCAGAATAATTATTAAAGTCCATGAAAACAGCCCCGCCGTATCCAGATATACCTTGGACATATACAGCCGTTCCCCAAGCGAATACTGGGGCAACCCGATTATTTCAGCCGCAACCCCTGACTTCCAGCTCATTCCAAGCGAGATTTTCAGAGCACTCATAAGATATGGCATAAATGCAGGCCTATATATATAGAAGAAACGGTTCAGCCCTCCTATATGAAACACCTGCGCCATTTGAATAAGATCTCTGTCAGTATTTCTAAGCCCTGCTATAGTATTGACATATACGTTTGGAAGTACCACAAGAAAACTTATGAAAAAAGACAAATTCGCAGAACCAAACCATATAAGTAAAAGCACCACAAATGAAACTACCGGTACAGATTTAATGACCGTCATAAGCGGCTCAAGGAATGCTTCAATCAATTTAAATCTGTAAGCGGACGCTCCAAGAATAATACCGGTTAAGAGCGCCGTTAAAAACCCAAGCCCTATTCGTCCAAATGAATGAAGCACGATATTCCAGAAATCCGGTCTGAATATATTTTCCCAAAAAGCATGTCCGGCCTGTATGGGACCGACCAAAAGGATACTGTTATTTGTATACTTTGCCGCAAACTGCCATATGCAGAGCCAGAATAAGATGACTGCGAGCTTTTTCCAAAACATTTCCTTATTATTGTTAATGCTATTGTTATTGTTCTTCTGTTTGTTATAATTCACAAAATACCTCTTTTATGGAATATGGTAGTAGATGATTGCGGAAATTATGTCAAATGGGACGAACTGAGACAATATAAATAAAAAACGGGGTTTGCAATTACCTAAGGTAAATAGTAAAAGTCGTCCGCAGGAAGGCTTCCACCTATGGATGAGGCATCTGCGTTATATAGCACTTCAAGATAACCTTCAAGTGCCTGCTTCATCTCTTCTGCATAAATGCAGACGATATTGCAGTATGGTATGGCTTTGGCGGCTACCTGAGGTTTCTCGACGATTCCTCTTGCTGCTACGAGTTCGGCGGCAGCTTCTACATTTTCATTGGCATAGGCTGCGCTTTCTTTATGTTCTTTTATGAATTTTGAAACTGCTTCCGGGTTTTGTTGTAAAAATTTGTTATTTACAACAGTTACGCCTGTTACAAGGCTGCTGCCGCCTTCTCCCTGTACTACATCCCACTCTTTAGTCATATCCATTACAATAGATAAAGCTTCATTCTGCATGCACGCCGCAGTCACAAATGGCTGCGGAAGAAGTCCGACTGCATCTGGATTTTCTGCAAGCAAAGCCGCTACTTCGGTTGCTTCTGATTTGTATTCCAAAGTCAAATCCTGTGTACTCATTCCATTTTCAGTAAGAAGGTACTGTAATACATAATCCGGCGTAGTGCCTTTACCTGTCAGATAAAGTGTCTTCCCTTTCAAATCCTCCATCGTTTTAATAGCCTCATCTCCGGATACCATGTACAAAACACCCAACGTATTTATATCAATAACCGAAACCCCGCCCTCAGTCTTATTATACAAAACGCTTGCCACATTAGCAGGTACTAACACAATATCCAAATCCCCCGAAATCACCTTAGGAAGTAGCTCGTCCGCCGCTGCAGCCATCGTGAAATCATAATTATTTACAGTTTCTCCCTCATCCGAAAGCTCCATCAACCTCACAAGCCCCATAGAAGTAGGCCCCTTCAGCGCCCCTATTTTAATATCCACGCCATCAGACTGAGGCTCAACCTCAGCCCCATCCTCTACAGCAGCCTGATTCTCTGCACCGCTCTTATCTTCTGTCTCGGTCTGGCTCTCTGTATCAGTCTTATCTTCTGACTCAGTCGAATTCTCCACTTCAGTCGTACTATCTGCCTCAGTCACCCCAGTTGTACCATTCTCATCCGTTGCCCCACACCCCGCAAGCAACACACCCACAAATACAATCGTCAAAACAATTACCGCCAATTTCTTCTTCATAATTCCATTCTCCTCCCATACTATCAAATCCCATGGTGACTGCGAAAAGCTGTTTCCAACAGTCAGAACTTAGATACTATAAATAAAAAGGCGGGGTGAGTTCGCTCCCGCGGTCGAACCCCGTTTTTTATTTATAGTATCTAAGTTCGTCCGCCTGCCAACCCCTTCCACAGCACCCTCAAAAAAAGCTATGCAAATGAATTGATCATTCACATAGCTTTCTTTCATTGTCCGTTTATACGGATTATTGCTATCCAGCTTTTAGAAACAGGTGTTATTTCATCTGTTCTTCCTGTTTCTTAATCATTCTACGAACCATCTCACCACCGATAGAACCTGCTTCTTTAGATGTCAGGTCACCATTGTAACCTTCCTTTAAGTTAACACCTAACTCAGAAGCAACCTCTGTCTTAAAACGATCCATAGCTGCCTTAGCTTCTGGAACTTCAACTCTATTAGTTTTGTTACTTGCCATTTTCTTTCACCTCCGAAAAATACATTTCATCTTTTATCTATATTTGAGATAAGCGATTTAACAGCGCTTATCCCAGAAATATAGATATTAACCCGAAACCGGATTAGGTTATCTGTTCAAGCGTGTTCGTATCACTTATCTTGATGTTAGTATGAACGGATTGAAAAAAAATATTTTGGTAAGTTTTAGTAATATTTTAGCTTAATTTAAGTTTACATTTAAACTTAAATTTATTTAAATCCGGCTCTCATATACAATCTTCTCTTTCATCGCCTCCGCTTCCTCGCTACCCTTTAGTTCGGTTAAAATAGCAAGTGCAAACGGGATAGCTGCTCCCATGCCGCGTCCTGTAATAACATTACCGTCAACAACTGCTGCCTTCTTTGACACCTCAGCTCCTTCAAGATGACTCTCAAAGGTAGGATAAGAACAGGCCGTCTTTCCTTTTAATATCCCTTTGTGTCCTAAAATACTGGGCGCTGCGCAGATTGCCGCAACATATTTTCCATTATTATAAAATTCATCAACTTTGTCCATTAACGGTTCAAATGCTTCCAAATTAGTAGTTCCCGGCATCCCGCCCGGAAGTACTAGCATATCCACATTTTCAAAATTAACTTCATTAAATAATTTGTCCATTTCTACTGTAATATTATGCGAACTTGTTACCGTCTTCTCTCCCGTAACAGAAATCATATCAACATCAATTTCCGCGCGCCGCAGAATGTCCACTACAGTCAATGCCTCAATCTCTTCATATCCCGTTGCGAAAAAAATACATACTTTACTCATTTTAATCCTCCATTCTTTCTAATGCTCTATAATCATTCTAAACTCAAAACAATTGCGATTAGTGTATTAATCTGTTAAAATCTATTTATTATCAAACTGCAAAACTCCCTATTTCCAAAACCCAGTTTTGCAAAAGGAGGCCTTACTATGGAAATTGAACGCAAATTTACGGTAAAGACTCTACCGGTCAATCTAGAGCAATATCCGTTCCATATAATAGAACAGGCATATTTAAATACTGACCCTGTTGTCAGAATCCGGAAAGAGGACGATAACTACTACCTCACCTATAAAGGAAAAGGGTTAATGTCCAGAGAGGAATACAATCTCCCTCTTAACGAGCAGTCCTACTATCATCTCCGCGATAAAGCTGACGGAAATATAATAGCCAAAAAACGTTATCTCATTCCGATTGAGAATCCGACATTTGCGTCAAATTTTCAATTTCCGGTTGACCAGGTCAGTCTAACCATAGAACTTGATATATTTGAAGCTCCTTTTGATAAACTCATCATTGCCGAAGTTGAATTCCCAAGTAAGGAGAGTGCCGAAGCCTTTCTTCCGGTTGACTGGTTTCTTGAGGACGTTACCAACAATCCTGAGTACCATAATTCCAACCTAAGCCGCAAATCCCTACAATCTTGAATACAGCTTCGTCATATTTCTTATTTTTATGGCGAGTTCCTCATTAAAGGCATCCGGTAACATTCTCCACTTCCAGTTAAGGCCAAGCGTAGAAGGTATATTGATCCTTGCCTCAGAACCAAGACCAAGATAATCCTGCATGGGTATGATACAGGTATCGGCTACGCTTGCCATTGCAGCCCTTATAAACTCCCACTGTATATCCTTATTTTTCTTAGTATTAAGATACCTCTTGGCAAAGGCTACATCCCGTCTCTTCATGCACTTAAGCCATCCAAGCGTTGTATCATTGTCATGCGTTCCTGTATAAACCACACAGTTTGACGTATAGTTGTGCGGCAAATAGTCGCTTTCTTCCCTGGAATCAAAGGCAAATTGCAATATTTTCATTCCGGGATAACCTGTCTTTTTAACCAATTTCAGTACCGAGTCGGTCAAAAATCCCAAATCCTCAGCAATTACGGCCTTTTTACCCAGTTTAGTCTTCATAGTTTTAAAAATATCATAGCCCGGCCCCTTTTCCCACTGCCCGATTTCTGCAGTCGGATTTCCGTACGGAATGGAATAATACTCGTCAAAACCCCTGAAATGGTCGATTCTTACTACATCATAGAGCTTATAACAATATGCGATCCGCTTCATCCACCACTCATAGTCCGTCTTCTTATGATAATCCCAGCGGTATAACGGATTGCCCCACAACTGTCCGGTCTTTGAAAACGCATCCGGTGGGCAGCCTGCAACTGCAACCGGAATTAAATTTTTATCTAACTGAAACAATTCCGGATTAGCCCATGTGTCGGAACTGTCAAAAGCCACATAAATAGGAATGTCTCCGATAATTTTAACATTCTTTTTATTAGCGTATTCTTTCAGGGCAAACCACTGTTTTGCAAACATAAACTGTTGAAATTTATAAAAATCAATTTCGTCCTGATATTTTTCCCTGTATTTATCAAGTGCTTCCTTTTTACGGAGCCTGATATCCTCATCCCATTCTATAAAGCTTATGCCGTCAAATGAATTTTTGACAGCCATATAAAGCGCATAATCGTCAAGCCAGTACGAGTTTTCATTTGCAAAATCCTGATATTCCTTTGTTTCGCTGACATTGCTGTTTTCATACGCTGTCCTTAGTACCTTGAATCTGGAAAAATATATCTTTTCATAATCTATATATTCTTCATTATCGCCAAAATCATAGCTGTCACAATCTTTTTTAGTCAAATATCCCTCTTCGATCAAGGCCTCCAAGTCAATATAATAAGGATTTCCCGCAAAAGTAGAAAAAGACTGATACGGCGAATCTCCATAGCCTGTAGGTCCAAGTGGCAGTATCTGCCAATAGGTCTGACCCGCCTGCTCCAGTAAGTCTACAAATTCATATGCCTGTTTGGAAAATGTTCCGATGCCGTACTTAGATGGAATACTTGAAACAGGCAGTAATATACCGCTCTTTCTCATATCTCATTCCCCCATATTTAAGGATATTTGTTTATCATTACCATTTTACTATCCTTATTTAGAACTATCAAGTATAAAACAATTGACAAGTTAAAAAATTGTCCACACTTTTCTGTTATTGGCTATAGCAGCAACGGCGTTATATCCCGCACTGATTCAAAAACGAGGTGTGGAACCACCTCTGACTCCTGTGCATCGGCATACGACGCTTCTCCACTGAGCACCAGAATACTTTTTAAACCATTGTTTACTCCTGCTGCAATATCCGTATATAACCGGTCCCCTACCATTGCAATTTCATCTTTTGGCACGCCCATCCTTTTTACCAGATAATCCACAATGAAGCGGTTTGGTTTCCCGATAATGCAGTCCGGATTACGGCCGGACGAAGCATGTATAAATGCATGAATAGCACCTATATCGGGAATAAATCCGGTTTCTGTCGGACAGTTGTAATCGGGATGAGTTGCTATATAAGGAAGTCCTTCCCTGACAAAATCACACACCTTACACATTTTATCGTAATTTAGTGAAGTATCAAACGCTGTAACAACCACGTCGGGTTTTTCATCGTCCAAAATTATTCCCTCTTGTTCAAATTCCTCGCATAACAGCGGATTTCCAAGCAGAAATACTTTTTTGCCTGAAAAATTCTTCTGTAAATAGCAGATAGTAGCCTGAGCGGATGTAATAATTTTATCTTCTCCGACCTCTAAGCCCATCCGGTGCAGTTTCTCAACATAGACCGCCGGATTTTTAGACGAATTATTTGTCAAAAAAACATAATTTCTTCCGGTCTGCTCTATTCTTTTCAAGAATCCCACCGCGCCGTCAATCCACTTTTCCCCCAGATAAATTGTACCGTCCATATCCAGAGCGAAACATTTTATACCTTCTATAATATGCTGCTTGTCCTGATTAATTGCAGGGATTGTATTTTCCATATTAATAACCATGCCTTTCTCTCAGCCTGCAGTTTGTAACTGCCAAACCTAAATCGTTACTTCTCTTTCGACTATAAGTATAATTATAATTCTTTTTACCTGCAACTAATTTTTACCAAACCACTGCGCCTTCGCTTGAATCATTTTCCGCAATATGCTACTATTGACATATAAATCTACGTTTTACGAATGGAGGATTTTTTATGAAAGAACAATTATATACAATTCCATTAAATGACGCGGTAAATGCCAAAGATGAATGTCCATTCTGCTATATTGAAAGAAACGTGGAACAAGATCTGCTTGACTTTACATTAGGCTCCGGCTCTTCCTATATGGAAAGCGATATCAGGGAAGCAACCGACAAGGCGGGATTTTGCAGAACACATTTTAAGAAAATGTTCGATTATGGAAACACTCTTGGAAATGCATGGATTCTTAAAACCCATTACATCCGCATGAACAATGAAATGAAGGCGCAGTTTAAGAACTACACTCCCTCTAAAACCTCTTTTAAAGATAAATTTAAGAAACATGCTGAAGGCACCAATCCGATCGGTATCTGGGTAAAGGAAAAAGAGAAATCCTGCTATATTTGTAACCGTTTTCAGGATACATACAAACGTTATATCGATACCTTTTTCTTTATGTATAAAAAGGACCCCGAATTTATTGATAAAATAAAGAACAGCAAAGGCTTTTGCCTTCATCATTTCGGCGATTTATGTGAAGCTGCCGAAACTCAGCTAAATGATAAAGAGAAAGCCGATTTCTTTGAAATGGTATTTGAACTGATGGAAAATAATATGGAAAGACTGGCAGAAGATGTTGCATGGCTGGTTGAAAAGTTCGATTACCTTAACAAAGACGCTGACTGGAAAAATTCCAAAGACGCCATTCAGCGCGGAATGCAAAAATTAAAAGGAGGCTATCCCGCGGACGCCCCCTACAAAAAATCTTAAATTGCATCTAAAGAGTTATCGTTATCCTCATACTCTTCATCTTCGTCATCAAAAAACTCTTCGACTTTTTCTTCAGCCTCGTCTACTGCCTTGGCTGCATCTTCCGCCAGGCCGACAATTTTATCAGTTGCCTCGGCCTTGGCTGCATCCAGGCCCTCTTTAAAATCATCTGCTTTCTCATTAATTTTTTCTTCTACTTTTTCAGCTGCTTCTTCTACTTTCTCTGCAGTCTCTTCAACCTTTTCTGATGCTTTTGTCAAATCCAGATCAACATATTTACGATCTGCTTCAGATTGAACATCGGTTTCGTCATAATCTAAATCCTCATCGAAGTCATCATAATCTTCATCATCATCAAAATCATCATCTAAGAAATCATTATTTTTCATGAAGAAGTAATATGCCCCTGCTGCCAGAGCGCCAAGCGCTGCCGTTGTCATTACAAATTTACCAAATTTCTTTGCCATGCGGAAGTCTCCTTTCACTTTTCCCCGTTTCTTTTATTCACATACCAATATATTAATACTATTTTGTGAAAATGAAAAGGGAATATGTGCAAAAAACAATTAAAAAAGAATTATTTTTTTTGAGCCATTCATTTTGCCACAACATCTTGTGGTTTAAAAAAAAGAATTACTAGTTTTTTCAAATTATTGAATAAGGCGGCTTTTTATGGTATATTAAAATTCGACTCATAAAGTCAATTAATATCATATTTAGATAGAACATTTGTGCGTAGAAGGGATTAGGGTGAAAAATAAATTTTTCACCCGCGAGTTTGCGCTCACGCACAAACATCGCAGTATAAGAGAAAGGCATGGTTATTTTAATGAACGAAAAATTTTTTGATCTGAAAAAAGAAAAACAGGACAGAATGATTAACGCTGCACTAAAAGTATTTGCGTTAAACGGATATAAACATGCCAGCACTGACGATATTGTCGCTGAGGCCGGCATCAGCAAAGGCCTGCTGTTTCACTATTTTGGAAGCAAGCTCGGTCTTTATACTTTTCTCTATGACTATAGTGTCAGATTTATGAAACTGGAATTGACCAGAGGAGTCGATGGTTCAAAGGATTATTTTGAGATACGCAAAAAGATGGAATTCTCCAAAATGCAGGTTCTCAAAAATTATCCTTATATGCAGAATTTCTTAGACCGCTCTAAGTCGGAAAATGTCAAAGAAGCGCTGCTTGCCATTGAAGACCAGCGCGGCACTATGGCGGAGGTCTATTCGGACATAGTAAGCAAAGCCGATAAAAGCCAGTTTAAGAATAATGTGGACTTCGACAAATTAGATTCCATGTTGGAATATACCATAAAAGGGCTTATGAGTGAACATTTCTTAGAAGCCTCATTTAATCCGGAAATGCTATATGCGGAAATCTGCGAATATCTTATAATGTTGAAGAAACTTACATACAATAAGTAATAAAAATTAAATAAAAAGCGAGCGCCGTCGGCTTAACTGTCCGGCGGCGCTTTTATTATATTATTTTTTAGCGGCGTTTCTTTCCTTAACCTTCTTAACCAGCATCTCCTTAACATTTCTCGCCTTATCCTTCATACGCGGATTAGCCGTATTTGAGGTAAGTATACCTGATATCAGACGGTTAGATACGTCGTATTGTTCAAAACGCATCGCCGTTACTGCGATCAGATAATCCACAGTAGTCTCATCCATTCCACACATTGGAAAACTCTCTGTCTGTCTTGCAGATATAAAGCCTTCTAATGCATTATGCAAAAAGTTATTTTCCTCTTCGTCAATTTCCTTCTTCTTTTTCTCGTATTCCGGATCAGAGGTATCCAGATGCTCTCCTTTGCCACGAAGCAGCCACGCTGCTTTCAAACATATATATGCCTTTTCACTGGGCTTTGCCTGCTTTACTATGGAGTTAACCAATGTCAGCTTATAACGCTCCAGCGCTTCATCATAATCATAAGTCTCACTCATTTCAGTCTGAGGTTTAAAAGAAGCGGAAATTTTTTCTTTAATATTTTTAGCCTGATGAGCCGAAACAAATTTAAAAAATCTGCTAAGCGCCGCATAACCACAGTGCGGGCACATAATTATATCATACTTTAATAAATCTACCTGATCGTATTTCGGTCTAAGATCAATATCTGTTCCCGCCAGCTTTACTTTACCGACTTTTACGGTTCTTGCCTTAAAATCCTTATCACAAACAGGGCATTTTAAGTTTTTATCAAACAGATAATCCTGCTCCTGCATTACATGCACAGCCGGCTTGCCATCTGCGTCTACATCTCCCTCTTTCTTAGGCTCCTCATATAAATTCATGTTTTCGAGATTGCCCAGTCCAAACTGGCCTAATCCTGACAATAAATCTGCCATTTGTATACCCTCCCAATTTTTATTTTATATGATATTATAATTTTACGACTTTATTATTTTGGCAGAACATAAGAACTCTTAAGTGATACTATCCGGTTAAATACCAGTGCATCCGGTTTGGAATCTTTACAGTCCACGCAGAAAAATCCCTGCCTTACGAATTGGAAGCTGTCATATGCAGCCGAATTTGCAACCGAAGGCTCAATACGGCATTCTTTTAATACCGTAAGGGAATTAGGGTTAAGATTCAGACTTCCGTCCTCATTATAAACGCCCTTTTCTTCATCTATGATATTCTCATACAACCGCACTTGTGCCTTGATTGATTTAGAGGCAGGCACCCAATGGATAGTTCCTTTGACCTTACGTCCATCCGGACTGTTGCCTCCCTTAGATGCCGGATCATACGTACAATGAACCACCGTGATATTGCCATCATCATCCTTTTCATAGCCTGTACAGGTAACAAAGTATGCATGCATCAGCCTTACTTCATTGCCAGGATACAGTCTGAAATATTTCTTCGGCGGCTCCTCCATAAAGTCATCCCTGTCAATGTAAAGCTCTTTTTCAAAAGGAATTTCCCTGCTTCCAAGGCTCTCGTTTTCCAGATTATTGGCCACCGTAAGCATCTCGGTCTGACCTTCCGGATAGTTATCTATTACTAACTTAATCGGATCCAGCGCCGCCATGACACGCGGTCTTTTAAGTTTAAGATCTTCCCTTATGCAATACTCAAGCATTGAATATTCCGCAGAGGAATTGGCCTTGGATACGCCGCATAAATCTACGAAACGCTGTATAGATTCGGGTGTAAACCCTCTTCTCCTGAGTGCCGCTATAGATGCTAGCCTCGGATCGTCCCAGCCGTCAACTATGCCGTCTTCAACCAGCTTTTTAATATATCTTTTTCCAGTGACTACATTAGTCAAATACATCTTGGCAAATTCTATCTGTTTTGGTGGATGCGGATATTCAAGCTCCTCTACCACCCAGTTATAAAGCGGTCTGTGGTCTTCAAATTCCAACGTACAGATTGAGTGTGTAACGCCCTCGATCGCATCCTCTATCGGATGCGCGAAATCATACATAGGATATATGCACCATTTATCGCCGGTATTATGGTGAGATAAATGCGCCACACGGTAAAGCACAGGATCCCTCATATTAATATTAGGAGAAGACATATCTATCTTAGCCCGCAGTGTCTTTGTTCCGTCCTCATACTTTCCGTTTTTCATATCTTCAAACATCTGCAGGTTTTCATCTATGCTTCTGCCGCGGTTAGGATCGTCTTTTCCCGGCTCAGTCAGGGTGCCTCTATACTCACGCATTTCTTCAGCGCTCAAATCCGATACGTAGGCTTTGCCCTTTTTAATTAATTTAACCGCTCCCTCGTACATTTCATCAAAATAATCGGAAGCAAAAAACAATCTATCTTCAAAATCCGCCCCAAGCCACTTTACGTCAGCTTTGATCGATTCCACAAATTCGTTCTTTTCTTTGGTCGGATTCGTATCATCAAAACGCATATTGAACTTACCGCCGTATTCTTTGGCAAGTCCATAATTTAAGAGTATGCTTTTTGCATGACCAATGTGAAGATAACCGTTTGGCTCCGGCGGAAATCTTGTGTGTACCGTATCATGCACGCCTTCTGCCAGATCCTTATCAATAATCTGCTCAATGAAATTTCTGGAAACTACTTCTTTCTCAGTTTCTTCTAATATCTTCTCATTTTCGCTCATAATTACATTTTAAACGCCGTAGTACATATAACAGCGCTGTCTGCTACCTCCTTTGGCGGCCGTTAATTAATTATTCTATCGCCATTGTTACTATATTACCATAGGAAGAAGAAAATATAAAGTAGAAATTCAAATCTTATAACGATTTATTTATTTATATTTTAGCGCTGCCCTGCATGAGTCCGGATGTTTTGAGAACTTATAACGAGCTTTAAACTGCGATAGAAAACCGGAACTGTAAGTGATATAATCATATTACTATTATTATGATTTCCAGGAAGAAAATACGGGGGCTATAACAGTAAAGATGTTAAGGAAAAACACGAACAATAAAAAAATACTTTATGGAAAATATTTGTGCATCATATGCCTGTCATTGATTGGCATCTTACCCGGCTGTGCCGCAACCAATCATTCAAAAGAACTTTTGAATAATGAGTCTATGCCGGAACTCTGCGAACAGGAACTAAGGAACTGTTTTGGAGAAGATTATCTTATATCTGAAGGCATAGATAAGGAAGGTCAATTTATCAATAAAGATGGAAAAGTTGAAACTTATAATTACACAGAATGGGAACTGACTTATCAGGATACCAATGGGCAAAAGCAAGTTTTTGTATTCAACTCATATGGAAGTGGACAACCTTTAGAGCGGATAGAAAACTCTGTCAAGAGCTATTTTTCTGATTTGGTAGAGGATCATTATAAGCAAAAGTTCTGGAATAATATGATAGCAGATATGCCGGGATGCAGTGAGGACAGTGTTCTTTATTTTAAAGAATATCGTCTTTTTTCAAATCCGAGCATACCGGAGACATCCGTTATGTTTGATGAAAGACTGCATTATTCTTTGATGGATAATGTCTACTTTCCACAGCTTATATATACTGATGTATGCATAGATTTTCCATACATTTTTAATTTGTATTTGTATGTTGATTATGAGAGTAATGATGAAGCGCAGCGTATGGCACAGCGTCGGGATACGGAAAAGAGATTGCGTGAAACTATGGACGCAATGATTCAATATACAGGAGAATCATTGAATGCCAAAGCATCAGTCACAATGATGGATGAGAATGGAACTGTTGATAGCTTTTCGATTGCAGTACTAAAAGGAGATTATTATGATAGCGGCTATGGAATAGAATATGAAAAAGACCTTCATGAAAACTTCTTCGGAATTATTGAGTGAATGATATTGTATCGTATCGATGCAGATTTTCAGCAGATTCTGGAAAAATTGTAATGCAATACATATGGTTAAAAAACCAAATCATCTTGAAAAACTCCGTACTTTCTTATATAATTTTATTTAGGGTATAATTTCGTATCAACAAACTATATAAAGTAAAGGAGATTACATATATGAGATTAGTTACACGTTCTGATTTTGACGGACTTGCATGCGGCGCTTTGTTAAAAGAAGTCGGACTGATTGACAGTTGGAAGTTCGCACATCCCAAAGATTTACAGGATGGTCTTGTAGAGATAACCGAAAATGATGTACTTGCAAACGTACCTTTTGTTGAAGGCTGCGGATTGTGGTTTGACCACCATTCCAGCGAACATGAGCGCAACCAGCTTGCGGGCAAATATAAAGGAGAAAGCCGCATTACGCCTTCATGTGCGCGTATTATTTATGATTACTACGGAGGACAGGAACGTTTTTCACATTTTGACGACATGATGGTTGCTGTTGATAAGGTAGATTCCGGAAACCTGACAATCGACGAAATTCAGAACCCAACCGGCTGGATATTGGTAGGTTTCCTGATGGATCCCAGAACAGGTCTTGGAAGATGGAGAAATTTCACGATTCCCAACTATAAGCTCATGGAAAATCTTATGGAGTGCTGCCGTACCATGAATACGGAAGAAATCTTAGCGCTTCCTGACGTACAGGAACGTATTGCAATCTATAAAGAGCAGGATGCTAAATTCAAAGAAATGGTTAGAGCTCATACCCGCGTGGAAAAAGATGTTATCATTTCCGATTTACGTGGTGTCGATCCGATTTATTCGGGAAACCGTTTCCTGATTTACAGTATGTATCCTGAACAGAATATTTCCGTATGGATTGTAAACGGAAAAGGCGGTCTTGGCTGTTCTGCTGCTGTAGGTTACAGCGTACTGAACAGAACCTCGAATGTCAACGTCGGAAGCCTGATGTTAAAATACGGCGGCGGTGGTCACAAAGCTGTCGGAACCTGCCAGTTCAATGATGAAGAAATGGACGCGAAACTGGAGAGTCTGATTGATGAGATTGTAAATTATAAAGAAAGCTAATTTATAAGGGCAGTACGCGGCGCGTGCTGCCCGTTGTTTTCCGCTTTTTTCAATGCTTATATAAAATTTTATCATATGCCAATTTGTCACTTCCCTGAAAAACAATCGTTCCACATTGAGAAAAACCAATTTTCTCTAAAATATGCTGCATACGTTTATTAGGAAAGTCCGTATCAACCCGAATGTTTTCTATTCCCCTTGAAATGCATAATTCTTCAATCAGACCAAATGTAATTTCGCTAAGCCCCATCCCTCTGAATTCTTTATTAAATGCCATTCGATGCACAACGACGTATGGCTCTTTTGTATTCCATTTCCCATTTATATTGTTATAAGCAGGTTCACCATCAAAATCTATGCACATATATCCTGCAATTTTATTGTCGATTTTTACGACATAACCCTTTTGATTTTGAATGTCGTCTCTAATTGTATCGATGTTGGGGTAGTCCTCTGTCCACTGGGTAAATCCCTGCGCCTTTTGAAATTCCCTTCCCATATTTATAATTTCATTACATACATCTAATTCGCTCATCTCGGCTAATTCCAATTTTTTCATTTTTATACCTTGCCTTGTTTTCTATTTTTATTTATAATATCATTACCAAAGAGTTAAATCAATTTTAAACATTTAAAGCAATACTTAAATTAGTTTTAACTATTAAGAGAGGGATTATATGGAGCTAAAATACCTGAATACATTCCGTACGATTGTTGAAACCGGCAGTTTTACTAATGCTGCCAAGAAATTAAACTACACACAATCAGCAATTACATTTCAAATATCACAACTTGAGCAGGAATTATCAATAAAACTATTTGAAAAGATGGGCAGGACAATGGTGCTTACACAGGCCGGAAAATTATTAGTCCCCTATGTAAACGATGTATTTCAGTCAATTGATAAACTTAACAGTTTTGAAAATGACTTATCATCGTATCAAGGGGACTTGTACATCGGTTCGGGAGAAACTCTGCTCTGCTACTATCTTCCATCTATTTTAAAAGAATTTCACAAAACGGCTCCCAAAGCACGGTTACATCTACGCTCAATGAATTGCTATGATATACGCGACGAGCTTGTGAAAGGCACAATTGATCTAGGTATATTCTATGAGGACATTGGTGGATTCGGCTGTAATCTTACGGCCTATCCGCTTGGAAATTATCAGTTAAAATTAGTCGCTTCCCCGGAAATAAAACGCCGTTATCCGGATTTCATAACGCCGGACAGAACCATTCCTATTCCGCTGATCATTAATGAGTCAACCTGTGTATTCAGGCAGATTTTTGAGCAGTACCTTAACGAAAGGGCCATTGTTTTGGATTATACAATCGAGCTATGGAGCATTCCTACAATCAAAAATCTTGTAAAAAGCAATATGGGAGTCTCTTTTCTGCCCGCATTTGCAGTCGCAGAAGAGTTAAAAAGCGGCGACCTGGTTGAAATTCCAACCGCCATTTCCCATACAAAAATTTCCGCTATTTGCGCTCATCATAAGAATAAGTGGATAAGTCCGGTTATGCAATTATTCATAAATTTATGTCAGGAACTAAGCGAAATCTCCATCCCTAATCCAAACGAATAAATAACCTTCTCCACGCTGTCATCTCCGGACTTTGTCATCCTTTCGCCCAGAATCTGTACCAAGGCCTCAACATAATAGTCAAGCTGTGTTTTGTATCTTTCAATCAGCTCTTCAGGTTTCTTTACAGCATCGGTTTTATAATCTACAACTACGTATTTGCCGTCTTCTTCAAAAAATACGTCGATAATTCCCTGGATCAATACGGTTTCTTCCGGTGGAAAAGCCTTGTTTAAACGGTTGGCAGGAAGACCAAGCACAAACGGCTGCTCTCTGTAGAGTTTTCCCAATGCTGCTGCCTTAGCCATTCTTTTTGCAATGTCGCTTTGTAAAAAAAGGGCAATTTTCGAAGGAGATACAACATCATAATACGCCTGCGACATTTTTCCCTGCGTGAGCATCCTGTTCATATCTGACTGTACGGCATCTTCAAGGCTTACACTGACTATATCGGTCAATATACTAAAATCAAGCAATTCCATCACCTTATGATACGAACTTCCGCGGTCCGTTCCGCTGACACTTACATCCTCCTTAATAAACTTAGGCAAATACGGCACGATTGTTTCTTCTTCATATAATGGGAAAGAAAAGTCCATTTCTTCATATATTCCAGCCTTTTTCAGTTCCGATACCGTTGTCTTTGTATACAAATCCTTTAAATTCTCATATGGATATTGATAGGAGAATTTTTCCGACATTACTGCCATAAGAGTATTGTCAATTTCCTCTGAAGAATCGGATAACATCAATCTCCTTCTATTATTCTCCTGCTTTACGGTTTCTTTGATCTTTATCTCTATAGTGGCATCCCAATCCTGCATTGACACCTTCATATCCATTTCTTCACCGTACAACAGATTTCGGGTATTGGGCTCCATCCCATACAGTTTCCATATCTCATCAAAGCATTTATTACGTGCCGACGCATAAAGAAGCACATCCAAAAAGCTGCCCATCTGCATCAGCATATCATATGAAAATTTATGTCCGGCATATCCTTGCAGCATCAATAAAGAAAGCACTTTTTTCTCATGATTTTTTAATAAACCGGTCAGAATGAGTTTTTCCTTGGCTCTTGTCATTGCGACATACAAAATACGCAGCTCCTCAGCCAGATTATCCATCTTAAGTTTAGCCGCTATGACATTTCTCCTGAGATTCCGGCTTTTTATCCTGCGCTCCGGGTTAATATAGTCCGCACCGATTCCCATGTCCACATCCATTACCAGACTCTCGTTTGTGTCACGGTTGTTAAAACTTTTAGAAAGCCCTGCAACTATACATATCGGAAATTCCAAACCCTTGCTTTTATGTATACTCATGATCCTCACTACGTCGGCATTTTCATCCTGTAAATTGGCCTCGCCGTAATCTACATCATATTTTTCAAGCTGCTCTATATAACGCAGGAAATGATACAGACCATAGTAACTCGTTTTCTCATAGTCTGCGGCTTTCACTAAAAGCATCTCCACATTGGCGCGCCGTCTGCTGCCTCCCGGCTTGGCCGCTACGTAATTCAGGTAAGAATATTCACGAATGATTGTTTGTAAAAGTTCATGAACAGGCATATAAATCGTCATTTCGCGGTATTTTTCTATGTTTTCCAGAAATTCCCGCAGTTTATTACCAAGGTCACTTTCACAAACTTTTGCAACCCCACATACCTGGCTGGTTTCGCAGACTTCGCCTGTCTCACAAATTTCGGCTGTCCCGCAGGCTTCACTGTCTTCAAAGTCCGCTTTCACGTATTCATTCACCGCATCATAAAGATAACGCTTATTCGGAAACGCCGCTTTTACAGCCGCAATCTCTTCCTGCGTAAAACCGCCAAAACAGGAATTCATAACCCCATAAAAAGGAATATCCTGTAAAGGGTTATCCAGTACCCTCAAAAAATGAAGAAGCTGCTGAATCTCCGCAGCCGCAAAATATCCGGTCTTAGAGGTTACATGTACCGGTATACCTTCGCCCTCTAACACCTGCTTGAATTCCTCGTCCCAGCCGGTTGTGGTGCGAAGCAAAATTACTATATCCTTATAAGAAGCCTTTCTAAGATTTCCGGTCTCGGAATCCGTTACATAAAAAGATGTGACAAGCTCCTTGATTTTCCCTGCAATACCGTATGCCTCCTGCTGTTTTGAGTTCATTGCTTCGGAGCTTTTTGCGACTTTATTCTCCACGTCGGAAGGTCCGATTATACTATTCACCGTCTCAAACGCTTCCATCCCGTCCTCTTTTTGAGTGAACAAAAGCAGTTCAGTCTTATTATCCAAACCGGACGGATAATCCGCCCCAAGGTATAAGGCAGCACTTTCATCATACTCAATACCGCCCGGTTTCTTCGTCATTACCTGTGAAAAAACAGCGTTTGTGCTGGTAAGAACCTCTTTTCTACTTCTGAAATTCTTATGAAGGTCAATGCGTATGGCATTTTTAGTCTTATCATCCTCTTCCATTCCATAAGAATCATATTTTTCCATAAAAAGCTCAGGCCTTGCAAGCCGGAACTTATATATACTCTGCTTAACGTCACCTACCATGAAACGATTGAAGTTACCTTCGTCCTCCCCCGATATTGCAGATAAAAGATATTCCTGCACCAGGTTACTGTCCTGATACTCATCTATTAGGATTTCTTCAAAATAACTTCTATATTCAAGCGCAGTTTCCGTAGGTTCAACGCTTCCGTCCTCTTTCTTATTCAAAAGTATGGAAAGTGCAAAATGCTCCATATCATCAAAATCAACCAGATTTTTGGCACGTTTGTTTAAGTCAAACTCTTCCTTAAACTTAAGTGTCAAATCCACCAAAGCGCCGACAGCCTCCCCACAGGCTTCCATCTGCCTTACCACTTCTTCCCAAGGCTGCGCAAAATAGGTTTTCTGCATGGACTGCAGCTGGTCTTTGATCTGCGCTCGGGTATTTTTAACCAGTTCGCGCTTGCTTGCTGAAACTGTTGCATCTTTCTTGGATGAAAGCCGCCCGAATACAAGGGCGTCAAATAATAAATAGCGTTCTTCGTAAGAATTTGCAGCAATGAGCTTCTCAATTTTTTCCTGCTCCTGCTCTAATAATTCAGCATACATGTATGGTCCATCTGGATCATTGCATATGGAGATACATTGACTAGTACGGTCAAGTGCGCCCTGCAGCAGCATTATGGTATTCTCCATTAATTCCTGCATCCAATTCAAGTTCATTAAATCATAATCATTCTTGCGCTCCATCAGCCACTCTTCCGGAAACGGATAACTCATAGCAAAATCATACAGTTTAAGAACCGCTTCCTCCACCGCCTTGTCGCTGCTGCCGGTGCTGAAATATTCCATACAATGTAAAAAGGATTCCTCGCCGTTTAAATAACACTTTTCCAGTACATCCCCCATTACGTCGGCTTTAAGCAATTTCATTTCTCCTTCATCCGCAATTCTAAACCCCGGATCCAAACCGATAGTATGAAAATGGTTACGTATCACAAACAGGCAAAAACTGTCTATTGTAGTAATCTGGGCATTATGAAGCAGAGTCGCCTGTCTTTGAAGATGCTCGTTTTCCGGCTCACTCAACAGTTTATTTCCTATTGCTATACTTATCCTTTCCCTCATCTCCGCTGCCGCCGCATTGGTAAAAGTCACAATAAGAAGCCTGTCAATATCTACAGGCTTTGCCTCATCACTGATCATCTTAACAATTCTTTCTACCAGAACCGCAGTTTTTCCGGAACCTGCCGCTGCCGATACTAAAATATTGCAGCCATGCGTATCTATTACTTTTTGCTGTTCTGCCGTAAATGAAATTCCCATATTGATCCTTTCTCCCAACCTGCGATAAAAATTTATTTTTCACCCTAATCACACACAGTGCCTTGATATTGAATAGACTTTACACATTAGTTGTGATATACTCACATTGTAGCATTACAAAGCACAATCACAATATAGAAAGTAGGTGATTATATGCCAGACGATCTTGAAATTACAAAAGCTGCTATTGATGACTTTAAAAAGATTCAGGAATATATGGCACTCGCAAAAGAAGAGAATGCTACAAAGACATATGCAAAATTAAAAGATGAATATCACTCTTTGAAAGCAATCTTGCAAGTGTCAGGAGTGAACATGACAGCCATTGACAAAATAAAAGAATAAACACCAATCTTATTTCGCACAATCCAAGGTGTAAAGTCTATTGAATTATTACGGCTTTACACCTTATTTATACCCTAATCCGTTTCTTACTGCCCTAACTCTTTCTCCATCTGCACCAACGCCTCATCTTTAGACAGTTTATCCAACTTCCGAACTTCATACCCCGGAATTTCCGCATCATATCCGCATACACTACGGTAATCGCAGTAAGTACATGCGCTGTTCCCATTATGCTCACAAGGATTGACCGAAATGTTTCCCTGTATGATCCCGTTTCCCAATTCCTTGATTTTCAGGTTTACATAATTAGAAACCGTTTCCATGTCCTTTTCATTTATGACACTTGAGTAAGCCGAGAATGTTCCGTCCTTTTTCCGCTCTATAGGAAGAATGTCGGACTTATTCTGAAATTCTTTGTCCAGTAAAGTGATAGCTCTGTCACTTTCATTGACTATTCCGGTCATTTTAAGTTCCTGCAACAACTTCTGATTCAACTGATCCGGCGTAAGCATCTGGCCGTCTTCTATCATTGGATCCGAAATATGATAATATAACATTGCCGCCGGAACAATCTTTTTATCAGGGTACTGCCTTTTTTCTATCTCCATCGCTGCATTCATATATACCACAAGTTGAAGCTGAAGCCCGTAATACAACGCCGCTAGGTCAAATTTCCTGCTACCCGACTTATAGTCAATGACTTTCACATACACAACATCATCTTCCATACAGGTGTCGATCCGGTCTATCCTTCCGCGAAGCTTCATTTTTTCCTCACCGGTAAGCGCAATATTAACCGCGTCTAACTCTTCCGCCATTGAAAAGGACATTTCAAAATGCTGCGGCAAAAAGGATCCCTTTCTTAACTGAGCCTGAAGCGTATGTATCGTCTGATTCAAAATCCGGCGTATTCTCATAAGAAGATACTGGTTTCTGGCGTTGCTGTATAAAATTGTCTCACCGTAATTTACCGCATATTCTTCTATTGCCTCATTAAGCATCTGCTCTCCGGCTTCCTTTGGAAAATCAAACCAGGTGTAGTCGCTGCACGTAAGTTTATCCGCAAAAAGTTCCAACACTCCATGAAATACATTTCCCATATCCACATTTTCAAAAGCATATTCTTTTCGCTCATTTAAAGCCAGGCCATACTGAAGAAAGTGCGCATAGGCGCAAGCCGCATACTTCTCCAGACGGCTGACGCTGTTTTGCAGGATGCTTCCATATAACAGCTTAGTTATCTGCTTGGAAAGCGGGCTGTCTTTATATCTGTAAAACGCCGTATCAATCAACCGGTCAACCCTCTCTTTATATACGGAATTTCGATTATAACTATGGTAAAAAGTAAACAATTTCCGTTCTTCGTCCCTCTCCAGCCTGTCAGCCGCATACTCACGCAGTAAATCCGTAAAAAACCTGATGCCGTCCTCACCGTTTGCCAGCTGCTCTTCCACCGAAAGATTCTCCGGGCACTGACACTCAAGCTCCGGGAAAAGGTTTTTGACCGTATCGATCAAATATGCGGGACGCTTGCTTTTACCGTCGTTTCCGACTTTGACGTAAGACAGATACAGTACCTTAGAGGGCTTGGTCATATTAAGATATAGGTAAAGCCTCTGAATATACATCTGCTGCCTCGGCGTAGGCGCAAGTTCCCAGCCTGCATCTTTTAAAAATTCCCTGTCAATATCCGAAATAATTCCTCCACTGCTCCCGTCTTTAGGAATGTTGCCATCATTTATTCCTAAGAAAAACAAGACTTTTACCTGCTTGAGGCGGGTTCTTTCAATGTCGCCAACCACAATTCTATCTACGTTTTGTGGAATAGTTCCTACCGAAATTTCGGCAAATCCTGCATCAAGAATATCCGCAAATTCCTGAAGCTCCATTTCCTCTTCGCGTAAAAGCACCTCTATCTGGTCAAGTAAATCAATAACAAGTGCATAAATCTGGCCGTATTCGTTTGCTCTCGTCAAATCGCCCTCGGCCTCAAACTTTTTCTCATACCGGACGAGCTTTTGCTGTAACTCATTTTTAACCAGAAAATCATACAATGCACGGACAAGCTCACCAACCGTCCGAAACTTCCCAAGCAAGGGGGAAAGCTGTTCCATAAGCCCTTCCCTAAGTCGGTTATAATCGGCAAGCAGGGCAATCCCCGCCTCACCGTCTTCCTCCTTATATACAAACAGCTCGCTCCACCGCTTCTTACCTCGTATGCCGAATCTGCGCACATAATTCTCCAGCCTGTCAATCTCTGTACGCTCAAAGCCGCTAAGCCCCGTCCGCAGATAATGAAAGACCGCTTCCCTGCTGAAATCCTGAAGCACAATCTGCAATGCACTGCGTATATACTCAGTAAAAGGATTGTACAAAATCCCCCTTGTCTTATCCATATAAACCGGAATGCCGAATTTGGCAAATTCCTCTGCTATATCATTTTCGTAGGTTTCCATACTTCCGGTCACTACGGCTATATCGCGGTAATGAAGGCCATCCTGATTAATGCTTTCTGCTTTATCTGCCTTCTCTGTTTTATCTGCCCTATCTATTTTCTCTTTTTCCAATAATCTATGTATTTCAATACAAACTTGTCTGACCTCTTCTTTAGGCGTTGAGGCTTCAAACAAGTGGATATGCTCCGGTTTGTCAAGATAAGCCTTCACCGGATATCTAAACAAACTCTGCTCTAAGTGGGCAAGCTCAGGAGAATCAGTAAATCTTGGCAGGGTTCCGTTTATTTTATCCTGACATATCATTGAGGGAATCAGCTCTGTCCCCACCTCTTCCCCTAATTTTTTCAAATCTGCAATGGTTTTCTTACTTAAATGAAAAAGTTTCTGCTCTCCGTCCATGATATATGGATTCTCACCTGCATCTAATGTTATTGTTACAATGACTCGTTTAGTCAACCGCATAAGTTCCTGAATAACAAGGTTCTGTATGGGCGTAAAACCGGTAAAGCCATCGAAAGCAATGACACAGTTCTTAATAAGTTCAGACTTAGGAAGCGCCTCCCTTAAACTGTCTAACGTCTCCTCTGTTGTAATATATTTTTCCTGTATATAAGACAAAAAGCTACTATATAGCAACTCCAAATCCTTTAATTTATAATAAAGCGCCCCCCTTTTTCCGGCACTCTCCGCAATCTGGGCAAGCTGCTCCGTTCCGATGCCATACTGCATAAATTCCGAAATCGCTGACTTCACCTCGTGTATATACCCGATCTTATGAAGATGCCTACCGATAACATGCAGCCCCTCCTGCTCCTTTTGTGCAATCTTACGCAGAATAAGGCTTTTTCCGGTGTCATCTAAGATAGTTTTGTCGCTGCCGCCCACTTCCTCCAGAATTCTATGCGTCAACCGCCCAAAACTCAAGACGTCAATATTCATAATCCCCTTATTGGGATGTTCCAATACCAAATCCATCTGAGTCTGCATAGTAAACTGGTCCGGCACGATCAACAAAAAGCTGCAGTCTGGTTCTTTAAGTGACTCTGATATTATGTACTCATGAAGTTTTCTGCTCTTTCCTGACCCTGAGCCACCAAAATAAAATTGAAGCGCCATATTAATCCCCCATTCTTGCCTAGTCTATGCCTCGTGGTTCTCTTGTGCGTTGCGACCTTTTTCTATTTCATTTAATATCTGTGCCCTCCTAGCCACCATAAGCGCCAATATATCTTTAACGGCCTTCCCCTGCTTATGCATGATGCACTGCCTGATATTTGTGAGCTGCCTTTTGCACACGCTGTGATGTCATAGCCGCCACCTGCCAGTTTCCATGCTCAATTGCCTGACCAAGCTTCATTAAGTCGTAGCTTTTTAGAAAAAATAGATTTTCGGGTTCTTGTTTTGTAGTCATGTTTTATATTCCTATATCTCCGCTTGAATAAGATTTCCAAAGTTCCTTTCATCTTGAAAAATACCATAAACATATGCAGAACTTTCAAGATATAATCCTGTCTCAATATCTGTGAGCTTATCAAAGGTTTGTGAGTTATAAAAAAGCTGCATCGCTTTATCATACTCAATTCTCAAATCCATAACTATATATTCAATAACATCCTGAATATTATACTCCATTAGCTGCTCCTGTTTTGTCATGATAAAACACCAACTTTCTCTAAGATTTTTACAGCCTTTTCCGTATGGAATGAGTACTGACTAGTAGCAGACTGAAATGTCATTCCATTTATTAAAGCTTCAAGTGAAATCAAATTATTTTGATATTGTCGAAAAAGCACAGCCATATCATCATCTGCAATCGGACCGGATACAATATCATATTTACAATCGATATTACAATCCCGACTATCAGAATCCGTAAAAAATCTGTTTCGGTTGTTCATTACAAACACCGCCCATTTTTCCGACGGAACATTTCCAAAGTTTATTGTATTCAAATCACTACTTTCCATAAAATCGTCTGCAACCTCATAAACATTTACAATTGGTGTCCCACCGAAAATTCTTACAACTCGCTTTGCCATTTTCTGTGCCTGCCCCAATATCTCCGTAGTATAAAAGCCTTTGCCAAAATCTTTATAAGGACGACACAGCGCCAAATTAATTGACTGTATATCAAGATTGGTTCCGTGATATAACATCATGCCAACACTCCCCCATTCTTTTCACAAATCATCAGCATATCATCAATAGCATCATCAAAAGACAAAGTATGCTCAATATCATAATTTTCTTTTAAAAACTCTATTGCCTTATACTCAAAAAGGAACTGAAACGCTTCTTTAATTGTCAGATTATGCCTATGCGCAAATTCACTTATACATGCAACCGTATAATTTATTTTTTTTCTTTCTTCGCTCATAATATACTCATACACTCCTCTTACATCAATCCTGTCACATCGACAGGTCTTGACGTCGGTATTTTCACTTCAAATGGGACTCCCCTGTTCAAAATAATCTGTTTATAAAACATATTTATTGCATTGGATGCCGGAATCCCAAGGGTGGATAAAATTTTTTCCGCCTGTTCTTTTACATCTGATCCTATATTATTTTTATTATACAAAAACGCAAATACAACAGCAATATATTTTCTCTGTTCTTTAAGTTTTTATCAATTCAAAAACAGAATATTGACTTTTCATTCTAAAATGCTATAATCTTATAAACAATTGAATATCAGTAATGTCTTCAGGGCAGGGTGAAATTCCCGATCGGCGGTCACAGTCCGCGGGCGCGAAAGCGCGAGGTTTGGTGAAATTCCAAAACCGACGGTATAGTCCGGATTAAAGAAGGTGTATTGAAATAGTCAGAATAATTCTGCTATGATTTTGCACTCTTTTTGTCAAACTGCACTGTTGACATTTACAATACACCTCCAATAAATATTAGGACAGCCCGCAATGTGTGCTGTCCTTTATTTTAACACCTGAAAGGCATTCCGATACTTTCAAGTGTTAATTTTTTTATAAGGAGGTATTCATATGAATATCAGTAAAACAAAGAAACTCACAACAATAGCCATGCTATGCGCTCTCGCTTATGCCGCAGTGATCGTCGGCCGCATCCCGCTTGTACTCTTTTTAAAGTACGATCCCAAAGATGTTATTATAGCAATCGGAGGATTGATCTTTGGACCGATTACCTCATTAGTGATAACCATGACTGTTTCCGTAATACAAATGTTTACGATTAGCGGAACGGGAATTTTAGGTTGCATTATGAATATTATTTCAAGCTGTTCATTTGCATGTACTGCCGCATTTATCTATAAAAAGAAACATAAGCTGTCCGATGCCATGCTTGGGCTTTTCTGCGGTTTAGCCTGTCAGGCCTCAGTAATGATGGTTTGGAATTATCTGATCACTCCAATTTATATGGGTTATCCAAGAGATATTATTGCAGGCATGCTAATTCCGGTATTTTTACCGTTTAATTTAATTAAAGGCGGATTAAATGCAGCAATAACAATGCTTTTATATAAACCTGTTATTACTGCTTTGCGCCGCTTAAATCTGATTGACGCTAAGACTAATTCAGAAAAATGAAGATAAAAAAGGGGCCCCATCACCGGCTGCGCCGGCGGGGCCCCAACTAATTCATTCAATATACCCACATATCTCTTAGTTAAACGGAATAACCGCTCCATCATATGTGTTGTTAATAAAATCAGTAATCTCGTCAGATTTAAGCACATCTACCAAGGCCGTAATTGCTTCATTGTTCTCATTACCTTCTTTTACGGCAATTACGTTTACATAAGTCTGTGCTGCCTCAGAATCAGACTGCTCGTATGCAACAGAATCATTTCCTACTGAGAAGCCAGCCTCTAATGCATAGTTTCCGTTAAGGACTACAAAAGCTACTTCCTGTACTACTCTGGACACCTGTGCTGCTTCTAACTCAAGTATCTCAATATCATTAGGATTCTCTGCAATGTCATTAACCGTAGCCTCAAGACCAACTCCGTCTTTTAATGTAATAATGCCATTATCCTGTAATAAAAGCAGAGCTCTTGCTTCATTGGTAGTATCATTAGGTACTGCTATAGTATCACCAGCTGCAAGTTCGCTTAAGTCTGACTTGGTTCCCGGATAAATACCAAATGGCTCATAGTGGATACCGCCTGCATTTACAAGGTGTGTATCATTCTCAACATTAAACTGATCCAGATAAGGTATGTGCTGGAAATAGTTAGCATCAAACTCACCGCTCTCTACTACGAGGTTAGGCTGTACATAGTCATTAAATACCGTAACTTCCAAATCCCAGCCCTGCTCTGCAAGAATTGTCTTAGCCTCTTCAAGAATCTCGGCATGAGGTGTTGCTGATGCCGCAACTGTAATTGTTCCCTTAGATTCAACCTCTGTGTTATCAGCAGGCGCTTCGGTATTATCTGCCGCAGCAGTATCTCCTGTTCCTGCATCTGTTGCTGCTGTGTCCGTTCCTGCTGCTGAATTTGTTGCATCAGATGTTGATGTCGAATCGTTTCCGCATCCGGTCAACGCTCCAACCGTTAAAACTGTTGCCAATAAAGTTGCAATTAATCTTTTTTTCATAATTCTTCTCCTCCTGTTTCCTACGATATCCGTAGTAATTTTTTCTATTTCAAGAAACTTTCGCTTCCTAATATAGCATATTAATATTTTTCAATTTACACTCTTCTTCTATCTAATCTATTCGCAATCATCATCCCCACAGTCTGGAATATCTGCACTAACAATATCAGCAGCACAACCGTAACGATCATGATCCCCTGCTCATATCTATAGTAGCCATAGCGGACTGCAATATCACCAAGTCCACCGCCACCAACTGTACCTGCCATAGCGGAATATCCAAGGATGGTTCCGATAGCTATTGTTGCGCCTGAAATAAGTGACGTCCTCGCCTCTACAAGCATAACCTTCCATATAATTGTAAAATTGCCAGCTCCCATACTCTGTGCCGCCTCGATCACGCCCTTATCCACTTCATTCAAAGAGGATTCTATCATACGGGCTATAAACGGCGCTGCCGCAATAGTCAGGGGTACGATAGTAGCCGTAGAGCCATAGCTTTTTCCCACTAGTAATCTGGTAAAAGGAATAAGCAGGATTAAAAGTATCAAAAACGGTATACTACGGACTATATTTGCAATTACATCAAGTATTTTATATATTACCGCATTTGGACGTATCCCGTTCTTATCGGTTACAGCAAGGGTAATTCCCATAGGTAGTCCAAGTATGTATCCAAACAAAGTAGAGGCCAGTGTCATATATAAAGTATCCCGGATACCTTCCAGTATCATCATATTAACTTCCCTAGTCCACATATCCATATCCTTCTGCCTCCTCTACCTCAAGACCTCTCTCTTTCAGATAGTCTTTCATTTCCTTTTGCATATCCTCATCTTCCGGAAGCTGTAAAACCATTTCCCCTCTGGCTATCCCTTCCACATTCATTGTATCCGCCTTCAGGATGTTGACCGGCTGTTCAAACTTAAGTACCATATTGGCAATAACCGGTTCGAATGAAGAATTCTTTGAAAAGACAATACGTATGCAGCTCTTACCTTTCATTAGATCCCTCTGATGGTTCTCAGGCTTTTCTCCGGCATCATCGCGTCCCTTGACTATCAATTCCTTGGCCGCCTGTGTCTTAGGATGGCTGAAGATCTCAAAAACCCTGCCCTGTTCTACCAAATGCCCCTTGCTTATGATTGCAACATGGGAACAAACCTCTCTGACAACGGCCATTTCATGAGTTATGATAACAATCGTTATTCCATATTTTTCATTTATTTCCTTTAACAATGACAAAATTGACTGTGTAGTCTGTGGATCCAATGCACTGGTAGCTTCATCACACAACAAAATCTTGGGATTTCCTGCAAGTGCCCTCGCTATTGCCACACGCTGCTTTTGACCTCCGGACAACTGGGCGGGATAAGCTTTCGCCTTATCCGACAAGCCCACTATCTCAAGAAGTTCTTTAGCCCTTTTTCTGGCATCCTTCTTCTTTGCCCCTGCAATTGTCAAAGGAAAACAGATGTTATCTATAACATTCTTCTGCATTAATAGATTGAAATGCTGGAAAATCATAGCGATTTCACTTCTCTGCTTACGCAGCTCTTTATCCAACATCTGACCCAGATCCCTGCCTTCTATCTCTACGGTTCCCTCAGTCGGCCGTTCCAAAAAATTCAGGCAACGGACTAATGTACTTTTTCCGGCTCCGGACATTCCTATAATACCGTAGATATCACCCTTCTGTATGGATAGGTCAATCCCCTGCAGTGCCTCAACCTCGGCATCCTTGGTTGTAAATACCTTGGTAAGGTGTTTAACTTCAATTATTCCTGCCATATGTATATATCTCCCATTCGCACTTACCACAAAAAAACAGGTGCATGAATGTGTCATACACCTGTGTAACTTATTCTGCGGTTACTGTAAAATCAGGCTTTATAACACACACGAAAAACATCTACGCAGGAGCACATCTGCATACCATTGCACATCATCATACACATAGTTGTCATGCTGTTATTTCTCATGGTGTTATCTCCTTTCCGTTTATCCTAACTGCCTACCACTATAGTACAAAAATCCCAACTTGTCAAGCCGGCTTGGTTACTTTCCAGTCTTACTCAACCTGCGAGTTTGGGCGTAAGCACAAACTTGCGTGTGAAAAATTTATTTTTCACACTAGTCCACTGAAAATAACGGAGTTGAAAGATATCTATCTCCTGAATCCGGGAGCAGTGCAACAATCACTTTCCCTTTATTTTCAGGGCGCTTTGCAAGTTCAGCGGCTGCGTGAAGCGCTGCACCGGAAGAAATACCTACCAATACGCCTTCCTTAAGCGCTATCTCCCTGCCTGCGGTAAAAGCGTCTTCATTGGATACTTTTATGATTTCATCATAGATGCCGGTATCAAGTGTCTCTGGAACAAAACCTGCGCCAATACCCTGTATCTTATGCGCGCCCGGAGCACCTCCTGAAAGTACCGGACTGCTTTCCGGCTCTACCGCAACCACTTTTATGTCAGGATTCTTTTCTTTTAAAAAGGCTCCAACACCTGTAACGGTTCCGCCTGTACCAACGCCTGCTACGAAAATATCCACTTTTCCGTCTGTATCTTCCCAAATCTCAGGGCCGGTTGTTTTCTTATGTATCTCCGGATTAGCCGGATTCACAAACTGCCCTAAGATTATAGATCCCGGTGTTGAGGCCTGTAATTCCTCTGCCTTGGCAATGGCGCCCTTCATTCCCTTTGCACCCTCCGTAAGCACAAGTTTGGCTCCATATGCCTGCAGAAGCTTTCTTCTTTCAACGCTCATTGTTTCGGGAAGTGTAAGTATTGCTTTATATCCTTTTGCTGCTGCCACTGCTGCCAACCCGATTCCGGTATTCCCCGATGTCGGCTCAATTATAGTAGCCCCTGGTTTCAAAAGCCCCTTCTTCTCAGCATCTTCAATCATATTAAGAGCAATACGATCCTTAACAGACCCCGCCGGATTCAGGTATTCCAACTTTACAAGCAGCTTAGCATCCTTAATGTTATTTGCTTCCGCGTAATTATTAACCTCTAATATCGGTGTATTTCCAATTAATTCTGTCGCACTCTTTTTTATATTCGCCATAGTGTCATCCTCCTATTTCCTACTTACTTGCTAGGTTTTATATGAATTGATAATACAACTATGACGCATATATGTCAATACCTAATTTGAAAATTTTTCAAATTATTAAATATTTTATTTCAGCTTCCAAATATCCCTATTATACTCAGCAATTGTCCTGTCGGATGAGAAGAATCCGGCCTTGGCAATATTCACCAACATCATCTTACGCCACTTATCCCTATCCTCATAATCCGCCATCATCTTATCCTTGGTTTTAATGTAATCCTCAAGATCTAAAAGCGTCATAAACCAGTCTTTATTTAATAATTCTTTATGCAGACGCTCCAGATTCTCCTTATGTCCAACCTTAAGAGCCTCTTTGCTTACAATAAAATCAACGGCTGCTTTAATAACAGGGCTCTTCTTATAATAATCCTTAGACACATAATCTGCCTTTTCATAGTGCTTGATAACCTTCTCGGACTTCTCACCGAAAATATAGATATTGTCATCACCTACAAGCTCATGAATCTCTACATTTGCTCCATCCGAGGTTCCAAGTGTTACCGCACCGTTTAACATGTACTTCATGTTTCCGGTTCCTGAAGCCTCTTTTGAAGCCAGGGAAATCTGCTCGGAAATATCACATGCCGGAATCATCTTTTCTGCATAGGACACGTTGTAGTTCTCTACCATAAGCACCTTCATATATGGGCTCACATCAGGATCATTATTGACAATCTCCTGCAATACCAAGATCAGGTGAATGATATCTTTGGCAATTACATATGCAGGTGCAGCCTTGGCACCGAAAATAAATGTCATAGGACGCACAGGTTTCTTGCCCGCTTTAATTTCCAGATACTTATGGATAATGTATAAAGCGTTCATCTGCTGGCGTTTGTACTCATGCAGTCTCTTAGACTGAATATCAAAGATTGAGTCAGGATCTAAGTCAACCCCCTCTACCTCCTTGACATATGCAGCAAGATCCTTCTTGCGGTTCATTTTAATTTCCTCAATTCTCTTAAGAACCGTCTCATTATCTTTATAATCAAGTAATTTAGTCAGCTTTTCCGCATCCTTTTTATAACCGTCACCTATGGTATCTGACAGGAAAAGTGCCAGTTCATGATTACAGGACAACAGCCATCTTCTAAACGTAATACCGTTTGTTTTATTATTAAATTTCTCAGGATATAGTTTGTAAAAAGCATTTAACTCCGTATCTTTAAGGATTTCTGTATGAATGGCTGCAACACCGTTTACGGAAAAGCCGTAATGGATGTCAATATGAGCCATATGTACTCTCTCTTCCTTATCAATTATCTGAACTTTAGGATCTTTATACTTGGCAGCTACCCTCTTATCCAGCTCTTTAATAATGGGAACGAGCTGTGGAACTACTTTTTCCAGATATTTAAGCGGCCATTTTTCCAATGCTTCAGCTAAAATGGTATGGTTGGTATAAGCGCAGGTCTTGCTGACAACGTCAATCGCCTCATCCATGGTAAATGCTTTTTCATCCACCAGAATCCTTATAAGTTCAGGAATTACCATAGTCGGATGGGTATCGTTGATCTGAATTACCGCATGCTCATACATTGTACGCAGATCGTACTTCTTTTCTTTCATTTCTTTTAAAATAAGCTGCGCCGCATTGCTTACCATGAAATACTGCTGGTAAATACGAAGCAGATTTCCGGCCTCATCGGAATCATCGGGATATAAGAACAATGTAAGGTTCTTTTCGATATCCTCTTTATCAAAGTCGATTCCTTCTTTTACAATACTCTCATCCACACTCTCGATATCAAAAAGTCTCAGTTTATTGACGCCACTGTCATATCCGATTACGTCAATATCATACAGACGGGAGGTTACTTTTTTCTTTCCAAATGCTACCTCAAAGGTAACATCTGTTTTTGTAAGCCATGACTTATCCTCAATCCAGTCATTTTTCTCGGCATTTTGCAATTTATCTTTGAAAACCTGTTTAAAAAGACCGAAGTGGTAATTTAAACCGATTCCTTCTCCCGGCAAACCAAGGGTAGCAATAGAATCCAGAAAACAAGCGGCAAGACGACCAAGTCCGCCGTTTCCAAGCGACGGCTCCGGCTCTACTTCTTCAATTTCGCTCATATTTTTACCATTTTGCTGTAATATATTTTTCAGTTTATCGTAAATCCCAAGATTGATCAGATTGTTTGACAACAGCTTTCCAATCAGAAACTCTGCGGAGATATAATAAATCTTCTTTTCTCCCTCAATTTCCCCGGAAACTGCCATCAAGGTCTTAGCCAAAGTAAGTAAGCTGTAATATAGCTCTTCATTACTGCACTGCGCTATACTCTTGCCATACAAGCTGTTTGTCTTCTCCTCCAACTCCTTTTCCAGATTCATCAATAATACATCTCTTTTCAGGTTGCTTGCCTGTGCCATAATATTACCTCCTAATATATAATTATTTTATCATATAATATACAAAATTACATAATGCATGTTATTTTATGTCAGCTTATCATCCGTATCCATATAATAGGCCAGACCAAAGGTTCCAATGCCTGAATTGCAGGCTATTGAAACAGAAGTCCGCTGCATGATCACACGTTCAAACGGTATATGACGCAATACCTCCCGCCGTATAAGCTCCTGCTGCTCTACGCTGCAGCCTGCATGGGATATAAAAACAATATCCCGGTTAATTTTACTCTTTCGCCGTAAGTGGCGGCGGATAAATCTTTTCCACGCATTTTCCAGCTTCCCGCATCTTACTCCCGACATGACCATCCTGCTCTGGCTCATCTTAATTACCGGATGCAGCCCTAAAATCTCACACATCTTAGCATTTATTCTGCCTGTAAAACCATGCTCATAAAAAATATTGGCAGCCGGCATGATATATCTTGAGAACACATGCTCTTTTACTTTATTCACTTCTTCACATATCTGCGCCACCGAATATCCTTCCATGGCAAGTTTCGCTCCATAAAGTACTATAAGCGCCTGTCCGCATGACATCTGCGAAGAATCTATTATATGTACGTGGTCAAAGCCTTCCACTGCCATCACCAGATTATTAAAGCTCTTTCCTATATTCTGCGCCATTGATATATGAATGACTTCCTCTGCCTGCGTCAGCATATTGGCAAAAAACTCCTCATATTCTTCCACCGAAACACTGTCCGCCACCGCACTGCTTGTAGTATCTGTCATATATCCTATCAAATTATCCGAGGTAATTTCAAGTACATCTGCAAAACGTCCGCTTTCTGTCTTAATATATAAGTACATTATGCCAATACCGTACTTATCAATAAGGCTTCCCGGCAGATCGCTTACGCAGTCCGTAGTAACGATTACTTTTCTCTTTCTGCGGCGTGATACCCTTCTGACACCGGCGTCCTCGTTATATTCTTCGTCACCCGAAGCCTTGTATTCAATTATATCATCCGGAATAAACTTAAGTATCTCGGCCTCAAGAAGCGCCCCCTGGATAGGCTTTTCCAGATATCCGTCAAATCCCTCCTCCAGATAATGCCAGCCTGATTCCGCGGCTGAATTAGCCGAAAGCACAATAACAGCCGAATCACGGCACAGACCGTTCTCCTGCCTGCGAAGTGCTTTCAGGGTTTCAACTCCGTCCATCTGAGGCATCATATAATCCATTAAAATCACATGATAGAACTTTCTTTTTGTCATTTCCAGACATTCTTCACCGCTTCTTGCAATATTCACCTTAACCTTGGTTCCTTTAAGTAAATTACTCGCAACCAGGGAATTCATATTATTATCATCTACAATAAGAACCCTTGCCTCGGGCGCTTCAAACTTAGGTTGATACTCTTTAAACGCCTCTTTGCCGCGTTTTAAGAACTTCACATTGCCAATCGGCCTGGCATCTATTACTTTCTGTGGCAGTATTATTGTAAAAATGGAGCCTTTGGTATATATACTGTCTACCATGATTTCTCCGCCCATCAAATCTACAAGCTGCTTCGTAATAGAAAGTCCAAGACCGCTTCCTTCTACCTTAATATTCTTCTTCGCATCCGCTCTTTTAAAAGAATCATAAATATGCTCTAAATCCTCTTTTCTTATGCCTATTCCGGTATCTGCAACCACTATCTTAAGACACACATCATCCCCGCTTACGGAGTCTGCGATCACCGTAAATGTAACAGCGCCTTCATTGGTATATTTGACTGCATTAGTCAATACATTTAATATAACCTGCGCCACCCTTTTCATATCTCCCATGAGTACAGAGGGAAGGGTTTCATCTATATCTATATAAAATTCCAGCTTCTTTTCAGCCATACGTACCCGGATCATATCGATCAGGTTTCCAAACAGTTCCACAGTCTTATACTCGATTGGAACGATTTCCATCTTCTTCATTTCCATCTGTGAAAGATCCAACAGATCATTGATCAGGTTAAGCAGCATCTTACTTGCGCTGTTAATGCTCTGCGAATATTCCCTGACTGCCTCCTCGCCGCTTTCCCTAAGAATCATTTCATTCAGCCCGACAATAGTATTGATCGGTGTACGGATTTCATGACTCATGCTGGCAAAAAAGTTATTCTTAGACTGGCTGATCTCTTTTAACTCCTCCTGCTGCCTGCGGGCAATACCGCGCTCAACATCAAACATCTTCATCTGCGCCTTAAGGATGCAGCCACCGCACAAGCCCACCGCAAACACTGCAAATACTGAATCAATATAGGCTGCCGCCCTTGAATCCATAGGCATGATAACATCCGGATTGTAATAACCATAAGCATATGTTGCAATGTCTACCACAATTGAAAGCGTTAGAAAAAAGGCAAGCCTTTTTCCGGAAAACATCATAAATACATAGAATATTCCAAGCGCAAACCAGAGCGTTGCGCCTCCTTCAAGTCCGCCGCTTAAGAAAAACATCGCGGGAAATATCACCAAAATAATAAGAAAAGCTACAATAACGGCCGATATATCAATTTTGCGGTACTTAAATGTCATAAGAAGGACTGCAAGCAATACCAATAGGAAAGCGATCATCGGAATCACAATGATCTTTACATCCATAATTATAAGACATTCCACGATTCCCATGATCAAAATGGAGCCGCCTATCAGAATCAGCATTCTGAATATTCTTTCCCGCAGCTCATATTCTCTTCCGTATATAACTTCAAACAGCTTCTTTATCATTCTGCGGAATCTCCTTTCTGCTTATTCTTAAGGCCATTGCAAATTTTAGATACGCTATCAAGCGCCGACATAAAATCTGACTTCTCTATCTTCTTTCCGACAGATGAAAGCTTGTCTTTCAGACAAACGTCGCGGTATCTGTATTTCTGCATATCTGCCAAAACATTAAGCATCTCTTCACCATCAAGAGAATAGGCGGCATTCTCCATCTCCCCAAGCAGCTTGTCCAAGGTTTCATCATCAAGCTCCGGGAGTTTCTCCAGAGAAGTGTTATTTCCTATGTAAACGTCATTTTTCGTGCCTTTGCTCCCGTACGATTTACAGCTAAGAAGCGGAGACTGTGCAAGCTCATTCATCACGCGGCGATGTTCATCCAGCATATCATTGTGATTCTTCATAATATAATCAATATCATCATTTCTTCCAGCTGTCTCTAATGCCTTAGCTTTTTCGAAAAGAACATTGGCTCCGATACTTTTCATTGTACTCTTTAACGCGTGAACCCTGATGGTATAATCCTTCCAGTTTTTATCTTCAAAAAATTTTTCTATAATAGCACGTTCTTCTGCACCATCTTCGTAGCAGTTCTCAAGTATTTCCAGATATGCCTTTTCTGAGCCACAGTACATAATACCTTTTTCTATGTCCAGATTCCCTATCACTAATCCGGACTTATCTGATGCTGCGTTCTTCTCAATCTCAACCACCGGTACTGTGAGATTCTCGACCACCGGCTCCTCGTCCTGCAATTTTATATCATTATATACAATTTTCTCCTCAGGAAGATTACGCCTGAGCACACGTTCAAGCACTGAAATCTCCAACGGCTTTTCAACAAAATCATCAAAACCTTCTTCAAGAAACATTTCCCTGTTTCCCGGGGCGGCATTTGCCGTCAACGCAATGATCGGAACTGTCTGATAATAGCGTCCCACCTTATCACGTATACGATGCAGAGTCTCTATACCGTCCATCTCAGGCATCATATGATCCATAAAAACAAAATCATAGGACATATTTTCAATAACTTCCAATGCCTCATGACCGCTGGTCGCATATGTTACTTTAATCTGATATTCTTTTAACAATCCCTCTACAACACGGATGTTCATCCGGTTATCATCCACCACAAGAACATGCGCATCCGGCGCAGTAAACTTGCCGGGGCGCACCATCTGCTTTCCGCCCGCCGCCTCTCTGCTTCCGTTTAATATAGAGACTACCGGTAATATGTAAAAAGGCTTATAAAGTCTGATAACATCCTCATTCGTAATAAATTTATCATTATACCGTTCAATTACTACCGCAACGCTGGTTTTCTTCGCCAGTTCGTCAAAGTATGCTTCGTCTTCCCGATACTCCTCTAAACTGATAAAAATATGGCTGAAGGCCTCAATTTCCTCTCTCCGCTTAAGCTCCGCAAGATTGCGGCACACATGACATCTGACACGAAGCTGCTTAACCATATGCATAATGAGCGTGGAATACTCATCGCGTATTGCCATCATATCAAACTGCTCCATATCAAAATAAGCGGCTATATTCAATTTTTCCCTATCTTTTACCTGCGTTATCGGTTTTTCGTCCAAAACCTTCTGCGGTACCACAAACTGAAAATCACTGCCCTTACCTAAACGGCTCCTTACCGTAATGACTCCGCCCATCTTTTGAAGCAAAGCTTTGGAAATCGCAAGTCCGAGTCCAACGCCGCCCTCCTGACGGTTTCGTCTTGTATCCACCTGACTGAAACTTTCAAATACATTTTCAAGGGCCTCTTCGCTCATACCTATTCCGGTGTCCTTGACTGAAACGCACAAATTGACACCGTATTCTTCTTTTCTGGCATGGACTCTTATTACAATACCGCCATCATTAGTATATTTAATGGCGTTATTAACCAGATTCATAATGACTCTTCGAATCTTCTTCTCATCGCCCAAAAGCCCGCTCGGAATATTGGCATCGCAATCCACTATTAATTCAACCTGCTTATTCTCTTTGCGCGCCATCGCCATATTTATAATATCATTGACAGTGGAAGTAATATTATATGCCTCTTCCTCAACATCCATTTTCCCCTGCTGTAATTGTGAAAAGTCAAGAATGTCACTGACCAGTGACATCAGATTATGTCCGGCATCTCTTATATCCAGAATTTCGTCGCGCATTTTTTCAGGATCATGCTCCCTAAGAGTCATCTCACTCATACCGCAGATAGTATTTACCGGAGTCCTTATTTCATGGCTGACATTTGCCAAAAAGTCATCCTTACTTTTTTCCGCATCCATAAGTGCATCTATGATCTGATACATCTGCTCATTTCTTTCGTTTCGTGTTTTAATCCATATGTAAAGCACAAATTCCACACAGAATATATTCCCAAGCTGAGATGCAAGCCTTATAAGCTCATCACCGGACATTCCCGCGAAACTTTTAATAACTACACCATGATAAAAAAATATTATAAATGCGGAAATAAGTGTTAAAAAGAGTAAATCAGTAAAACCATACAATGCTGTGATAACGATAATAGCCATAAACGTCGGTATTGTTTCGGAGAGACTATCCGTATTCGCAGCATATAAAATAACCATAAGCTGCATTATAGCTGAAATACAAATCGCCCTTACCCGAAAATTCCTGTATTTGCTTATATTTATAACCCATGCAGCCACAACACCTACAAGAACCAAGACCGAAAGCCATCCTTCCGCTCCCCTGCGAACCATACTTATGAGCAAATTCAGACTGTATATAGTAAACAATATAACGATTAAACGTTCAGATTTTTTTTGGCTCTCCTGACTCTTTTTGAAATACTCCACGTAACCCCTCCTCACCAAACATATATAAGTCTGATTGCAGACAGTTGTGTTTATCTAGTTCATATGACGGTATATTTTACGTATAATGCGGAAAATGTCCGGATTATATTTTATTCCAACATCCTTCTCCATCATCTCAAGCGCATCTTCATTATGATAAGACTCCCTATAGATACGATTCTCCGTCATCGCACAATAGTCGCTCACTATTGATACAATTTGTGCCGATAACGGAATTTCATCCCCTTTCTTCTGGCAGGGATAGCCGCTTCCGTCCCAGTTTTCATGGTGATAGTGCGCTATATCCATTGACATCTGTAAAAAGTCATTATAATCTCCGGTATCCATGACATCATTAAGAATTGTAGCGCCTATCGTAGTATGTGTCCGAATAACTTCCATTTCCTCAGGCGTAAGAGATTCTCTTTTCTGTAAGATATCCGTAGGAATAGCTACATTTCCCAAATCGCAAAGCGGCGCTGCTATCTCAATAGTATCAACATAAGAATCCGAAATTAAATGTCCATACTCAGGCGATAACTGCATGGCTTCTACCAAAATACGGCAATTATAACAAAGACGCTCCATATGGTCCACATCATAGCAGGCGTTCTCCCTTGCCACGCGGATAAGCGCATAGAGAACGTTCTTCTTTTCCATTTCCAATTGGTAAAGCTGCTCGTTTACAAAACTCTTCAAACGCCTGTTCATCTCATGCAATTCCTTATGGGCATCATACAGTTTTAAGTGCAGCTTAAGTCTGGCCTTTACAACCTTTGGTATAAAAGGTTTGGTAATATAGTCCTCACCGCCGAAATCAAATCCTTTCACCACATCTGAAGGATCGTCAAATGCTGAAATGAAAACTACCGGAATATCTCTTGTTTCCGGATTGTCCTTTATCAGTTTACATAACTCATACCCATCCATCTCCGGCATCGCTATATCCAAAATAGCTAATTGCGGATGCATCCTTTCAATTACTTTGAGAGCCTGTGCACCACTCTCTACCAAAATAGGCTGATACCCCATTTCCTGTATAATATCCCGCAGCACAAACCTGTTATTCTCTACATCATCCACTACCAGAATCTTTGCAATTTCTTTTGTTGCGTTTTCCTGTGACATATTTTTCTCCTATTATAAAAATTTATTTATGTATACATCTGTTCGCCAGTTCATAATCCTTTTTATGAACATAAATAATATATTCATATGTATATTCAAATTTCTCTCCAAAACTTCCGGTTATCCCGCGGGTACCATTAGCAAATGGCGAAGAACTTCTCCTGTTAACCACTTTAACATAATGCCTTATTCCATTATTATCTAATACATTTCTTACATTTGCCTGCTCTTCCATAGAAAAAGATGTAAAAATCATCTTCCTATTAAATATCGTAATCATTACCGCAGTCTCCCCTTTAAATTTAATGATTTAATCAAACGACATTCTTCTTAATATCATACCATTTTAGGCACAATTATACAATTATAATTATACTTTTACTAAGGCAAAGCCTGCCCCCCCCCGAATCCCGCAATCTAAAAAGGGATCAGACCCCAAGGCCCAATCCCTTAATTAACTTATATAATATACCATTCCTATTTACGTACCAAATGACGAGGAAGCCCATTTACATACAACGGCTGTAATTCGCCCATAATAAGCGGTCTTGCATATTTCTCATAACCGTCATTTAAGCCCTTGCCGTCCGCAGTGATCCATTCGTCGGGAACTTTTCTCTCAACATTGGCAATTGCATGGATATCATATGCGCTTGTACCGCATTGATAAGGTGAATCACCGTTTCTGTCAAGAGTGATCATCATACCGGTCTTGCCTTCTTCAGCAGCATTTACCGCATCAAAGCCAACCTGGAATGCTTCGTTAATATCTGTAAGAGATGCTATATGAGTTGCTGCACGCTGTAAAGTAGAGAACTCTACAGCACGAGTCTTAAGGCCTGTTTCCTCTGCAATCTTATTAGCAAGCATAACTGCCGTTCCTGACATCTGCTTGTGACCGAAAGCATCTACAGCTACTTCTTTACCAAGCTCGCACACATAACGGCCGTCTGCAATATGAACGCCCTCTGAAACCGCAATTACAACGGAAGACTTGGTTTCTGCCAGATGTTTAACATCAGCCATGAACTTGTCCATGTCAAATACTCTTTCCGGTAAATAGATAGCATCAGGACCGCTGCAGTCATCACCTTTGGACAAAGCTGCCGCTGCTGTAAGCCAGCCTGCGTTACGTCCCATGATCTCAACGATACAGATTGTAGGTTTCTTAGCACCGAAAGATTCATTGTCACGGATAATCTCTTTCATACTGGTTGCAATATACTTAGCTGCTGAACCATAGCCTGGGCAATGGTCGGTGATCGGAAGATCGTTATCAATTGTCTTGGGAACACCCATAAATCTCTGTGGTTTATTGTGAGCTGCTGCATAATCGGAAAGCATCTTTACCGTATCCATAGAGTCATTACCACCCGCATAGAACAGACATTCGATATCGTGTTTCTCCATTATTTCAAATACTTTCTCGTATACATCTTCATTTCCTTCAATCTTAGGCATTTTAAAACGGCATGAGCCTAAAAATGCCGAAGGAGTTCTCTTCAATAACTCAATACCTGTTTCATCATCAAGATATTCGCCAAGATCGATCATCTTATCCTGTAAAAAGCCTTCGATACCATGAACCATACCATAAATTTTCTTAACACCTAATTTCTTGGCTGCTGCATATACACCTGCCACAGAAGAGTTAATTACGGCTGTAGGGCCGCCAGACTGTCCAACAACAATGTTTCCTTTCATTATTACATCTCCTTTACATTTTATTCATGACAATAGAAAGATCGCAGAGCGTGCTTTCTATTGTTTAACATAAGGTAACGTCAAAAAAATTATAGCAAATAATTCCAGTTATGGCAAGGAAAAAGAGGGTTGAAAAGCATCTGACATTGCTATCTCGCCCTTTCCTTAAGCCCCATCCATGGAATCATCATAAGGCGCTCCTGCTCTTCCCTCACAGCACGCTCCTGTTCCTCTCTCTCTAGACGTTCCTGCTCTCCATAGAGTACGATATTTTCCAGCATGCTGTTCCCTGTATCGTAGCCTACGTTCGTCCGGTACAGCCCAAACTCTGCGCAGCTGTGCTCGTAATCATCCGCCACACGAAAAGAATATTTCTGCTGTGAGGCATGCTTTTTATACGCTTCCTTCGCCACCTCCAGAGCTGTCTGCCCACCCATGGATGCAAGAGGAATGCGTAAATCCATGCTAATCCTGTTCTCACCGTATAGATGAATGTATGTCTTGGGTGTGTCCCAGATTCCATATGTAAGGAAAACCTCCGTATCCGTCCTGTAAGTATCATCCGCCGCATTCTCCAGTGCCTGGGCCGTCGCATTGGCAGTAAGCATATGAAATCCATGCCCATACTCTCCGTTAAAGTCATGCGTCACGACCACCTGCGGTTTAAACCGGCGTATAGTATCCGTCAGGTAATCAACCGCCGCCTGATAGTCATACTTATTCTTTGCATCCGCCAGATCGTTGCAATATACATCCCTGAAATTCCCACAGACGGGATAGTTGCGTACACCGTCCCGCCACAGCCCATCCAGCTTTTCATGCTCTCGCACATCCTGGTAAGTGCTGCGAAATTCCGTCATATAGACCACCTGCACGCTCGCACCAAGCTCTGCACCATAGGTGGGAGCAACGCCGCCCATAAACAGGATTTCGTCATCAGAATGCGCAGGGATCAGCATAATATCGGCACGTTCACATGGTGGCAGCCATATCTGCACATCATCCGGCACCGACTCGTCCGTAAAGATCCTTACTTCATTTTTATAAAGCCTCATTTCCGGCTGGAGAATAGTCACGGCCTGGCTGTTTTCCGGAAGAAGGATAAATTCATGCAGAAAACCATCTTTTCCGCATTCTATCGTATCATGGTCCGTCCTGAGCTGATACGGAACCACGGGGTCATCCCACTTTATGTAAACTGCCCCTATTGTGCTGCCGTCCTCTGCCGTAATCGTGATGGTATTTTCATCGCCGTCCCGGACGATCATCGGTGACAGTTCCTTCGCCGATACCCGCAAACCTGGTATTAAAAACAATAAAAAGAAAACCAAAAAAAACTGTAAGGCCGATTTCCTAAATTTTTTCATAATTCCTCCTGCTTTTGAAAAGCACCCTGATAACGGATACTTTTATAAGTAAAAATCATGACCACCCGTCAAACGGGTGGTTTGCTCGCCCCTATAAGGGGCAGTTACCGGCCAGCGCCTAAAGACGCTGGCTTTCACTTTGTTCAAGCCTTAACGCCCTTGACTCGTCGCAGCCCTTGAAAGGGCATTTTTACTACCGGCTACCCCTTAAAGGGGTTCTCATACTCTTTCACACTTAATTTATCCATCGCTATATCATGGCTCTCTTGCTCCTGTATATACTTTTTTATGGTTGCCTCATTGAGGCCTACTGTACTCACATAATATCCTTCTGCCCATATTTCCCGACAAACTTTAATACAATTATAGCGGATACTTTTTCAAGCTAAAAATACAAGATAGGGTATTCATTCTCGCCATGTTTCTTTAGCAACCACTGTATTTTGTGCCTTTATATCCCCAAAATGAACACCCCTTACAGCCTGTATTCTATCGTAAAAAGAATACTTTGTAAACGGCAAAAAGCCCGCAGGCTCTCATATCGGAACCGGCGGGCTTGAATTATCTCATATTATATTATGTGCCTGCGTTCAAAGACCTGTTCTATTTTGGGATAGTCTGCTGGCGGATTACTCTGCGGAATGCGCCACCTTTTCTGCATTCCCGGCCCTTGCCTGCTATCCGTATCAGTACCCATCCGGCAGTACATTGCCACCCTAATCTTTTTATCTGCTGTTTCCATTATGCCGCCCTCCATTCACACTTTTTTATCTCAACTGTATTCCCGTCGCGGAATGTGAACACCATCCGCATATCTTCATATACCGTTACGAAGTCCACCGTGGAATACCAAAGTTCCTCGTCAAATTCTGTTACCAGCTCGGCGCTGTCCGCCAGCTTTTCGAGGAACATGGAAATCTTTGTGCGCTTGACATTACGCTCTAGCCGGAGCTCCCCGATCTCCGCCAGCCGCTTCCTTGCCACCTCATGCCGCTCGCAGTATCCGGCATACTTCCGCTCATATTCCCCCTGATCCATAGCCTTATGTGCATTTGAATATTATCCCCCTTGGGAGCCACCAGTTTCCCGCTTGAGAGCCACTTGGAAATGGTATTTTCCACCTTCAGAGCCACCACTACATATTGTGGCAGCACACATATTTGATTTCATTA
>JAAUZJ010000019.1 GCA_014804695.1 Lachnospiraceae bacterium | reverse complement strand
GGGTTCCCCCCATTGTCCAATATCCCCCACTGCTGCCTCCCGTAGGAGTTTGGGCCGTGTCTCAGTCCCAATGTGGCCGTCCACCCTCTCAGGCCGGCTACTGATCGTCGCCTTGGTGGGCCGTTACCCCGCCAACTAGCTAATCAGACGCGGGTCCATCTTGCACCACCGGAGTTTTTCACACTTCTTCATGCGAAGATGTGCGCTTATGCGGTATTAGCACCTATTTCTAAGTGTTATCCCCCAGTGCAAGGCAGGTTACCCACGCGTTACTCACCCGTCCGCCACTAGGTTATGAAAAGTTCGGTCAATAGCAAGCTATCTTCTTCACACATCATAACCCCGTTCGACTTGCATGTGTTAAGCACGCCGCCAGCGTTCATCCTGAGCCAGGATCAAACTCTCGAATAAAAAGTTTAGTCCGGCAACAAGATAACCTTGGCTTCTCTTGTTTCCGTTATACTGTTTGTTGCTTTTCGTTCTTTTGCTTTTCTGAAATTCTCTTGAATTTTCAGGGTTGCATTACTGTTTGTTTGTCAAGGTACGATTGTCCTGCGGTGCTTTCCATCAAGCACGCAGCTTTAGTATATTACCATAACTGCGCTCCACCGTCAAGGGCTTTTTAAAACTTTTTTGAAATTTTTTCAATTTCGTTTCCACCTTTTGAGTTGGGTTTTTATTGTATCATCCATTTCCAGCTTTTGTCAAGCGGGTAATGGATTTATTTGACTTTTTTCTAAATTAAATATATGTAAATAATATTTACTCAATCAATGGTAAAATATCCGTTACTTTTTCTGCAATGTAAGTTGCTCCCGCAGCTTCTAGTTCCTGATAATCACCATAGCCATATAGAACTCCAATAGAATCAATCCCTGCAGTTACGGCTCCTGATATGTCGTACTTCCTATCTCCTACCATAACAGTTGTCGATAAATCTGTAATCCCAAGCTGCTCTAATGCATATCTGATCACATCAACCTTTTGACTTCGTGTTCCATCCATTGTCGCTCCGGCAATAAAATCAAAATAACCGTCAATTTTAAAATACTTTAATATCTTAATTGCAAATTCTTCCGGCTTAGATGTTGCAAGAACAACTTTTTTACCGGCAGCTTTTAAACTTTGTAATAATTCCTCTATTCCATCATACAACTCATTCTCAAATATGCCTTTATCACTGAAATATTCCCTATAATCTTCAATTGCAGCCATACACTCATCTTGTGAGAAACCGTAAAACTGTTCAAATGAATCCTGCAATGGCGGCCCGATAAACTTATATAAGGTTGTTCTATCCGGAACCATTATATTTCTTTTTTCCAAAGCATACGCAACAGAATTGGTTATCCCAAGCCCAGGATCCGTAAGAGTACCGTCTAAATCCATAAGAATTACATCATACTTTAATGCCTTATGAATATACATCCTTGTCATTTCATCCTCTCCGTCTCCTTGAACCATACAAAGAAATTTCCAACCGTATCTTTCATAAAAAGATGTATGATCCGTCACGAGATAAAGTGTATTTACTCCCATAACAACAAATTCATCACATACAAATTTTAACAATTCTCCTGCAATGCCTTGATTACGATATTCTTCTTCCACGTAAACCGCACAAACATTTGGCGTTAAATCCTTGCGGTCATGAAAATCATTCTCAATTACTCCTATGCCCGCGATTATCAGCTCGCCGTCCATAGCAATATACCACTTTGGCACCTTAGACTCTTTTCTAAGGCATTCTTCCATACTTTTAATATATTCAATTTTGGGAATTCCCCATTTCTGATGAAACCATTCTGCTGCCTTCTCTGACAGCTCTCCATGCTCATGTATTTTTATAATGTCATACTTACCCATAAAACTTTTCTCCATAATTAAAGTATAATTTATTTACCTTCCCAGCCCTAATCCAAAGAAAAAAGTGCCAGCTCATCAGCCCGCACCTTTAAATTATTCTTATGGTAGAAAAAACGGAGAAAGAGGGATTTGAACCCTCGCGCCGCGCAAACGACCTACACCCTTAGCAGGGGCGCCTCTTCAGCCTCTTGAGTATTTCTCCACAGTCTGAACTCATCCTCTACCAATATGAATTTATAACCGCCATATATATAATATATTATATATTTTCCATATGACGCATTTGTTATTATACATAAGGGAATTTTATTTGTCAATGGCTTTTTCGTTATAATCTAAATAATCTGCAATAGCAGTCTCATATAAATTATTTCCTTCTGAATCTATTACAACAATAACAGGAAAGTTTTCTACTTCCAATCTGCGAATTGCCTCTGTTCCCAAATCATCATAGGCAATTACTTCCGATGATTTAATTGCTTTGGAAAGTAAAGCGCCTGCACCGCCGACTGCAGCAAAATATACCGCACCGTTTCTTACTATCGCGGCCTTCACAGCATCAGAACGTTTTCCTTTCCCAATCATTCCGATCATACCCAAATCCAATAATTCGGGCGTATACTTATCCATACGGCTTGCCGTAGTCGGACCCGCAGAGCCAATGGGACGCCCTTCTCTTGCCGGGGAGGGACCCATATAATAAATAATATTCTGTTTAATTTCAAAAGGCAGAGACTCACCTTTTTCAAGCGCTTCATACATTCTTTTATGCGCTGCATCCCTTGCCGTATAAATTGTTCCGGTTATATAAACATAATCTCCGGCACGCAATGTTTTAGAGTCTTCCGTATTCATCGGTGCATTGATATGCCGCTCCATTTTACTCCCCTCCATAACCTGCGATGTTTGGGCAGCGCTGAAAGCGCTTAAGCACAAATACTCGCAAGACGAACAAGTTCGTCTGTGAAAAATTTATTTTTCACCCTTCACACTATTCTAACTGCATGTCTGTTCACATGGCAACATATATTAATTCCCACCGGAAGGCCGGCAATATGTGTGGGATATGTATTAATGTTAACCGCAAGCGCAGTTGTTGTTCCGCCTAAGCCTCCCGGACCTATACCAGTTTTATTAATTTTTTCTAACATTTCTTCTTCTAATTCTTTAATATAAGGAATCTGCGAGCGTTCGTTGACCGGTCTGGTCAATGCCTTTTTGGCCATAAGAGCACATTTCTCAAAAGTACCTCCTATACCTACACCGATTACCATAGGCGGACAGGCATTAGGACCGGCATCTTTAACTGCTGTAAGAATTGCATCTTTGACACCGTCAATTCCATCGGCTGGTTTAAGCATAAACACCCTGCTCATGTTTTCACTTCCAAAACCTTTCGGTGCAACCGTAATCTTTACTTTGTCACCTGAAACAATTTCATAATGAATGATGGCCGGTGTATTATCCTTGGTATTTTCTCTGATAATAGGATCTTTTACAACAGATTTTCTAAGATAGCCCTCAACATAGCCTCTTCGCACGCCTTCATTCACTGCATCTTCCAGAATACCACCAATAAAATGAACATCCTGTCCTATTTCCATAAACACAACCGCCATTCCGGTATCCTGACAAATAGGTATCATATCCTCTTTGGCAATTTTTAGATTGTCTTGCAGTTGGCATAGAATCTGCCGTCCAAGCGGAGCCTTCTCCGCATCAACCGCTGTTTTCATTGCCAAATCCATATCCTGCGTAAGAATATGATTTGCTTCGATACACATTTCTTTTATATTTTCCGTAATTTCTGCAACATTTATTTCCCGCATAATTATATTAATAACCATACCTTTCTCTCAGCCTGCGATGTTTGGGCGCAAGCACAAACTCGCGGGTGAAAAATTTATTTTTCACCCTATTCTCCCACGATCTGAGCCCGGATTTCTTCTAATTCTTCCTGAGAAGGTTCCCCCGGCTTCCATCCTATAGTCTGGTTATCGTTTTTATATCTCGGAATTAAATGCATATGAAAATGAAATACCGTTTGTCCTGCAACCTCTCCATTATTCTGCACAAGATTAAATCCATCACATTTAAGTTTATCCGTCATCTGTACAGCCATCTTCTTAGCAAGCAGCATAACCTTAGATGCGGTCTCCTCAGGCAGCTCATATAGATTTGCATAATGGTTCTTGGGCAAAATCAGCGCATGTCCTTTAGCCGCCGGTCCAAGGTCTAAAATCACACGAAATGCATCATCCTCAAATAACGTTTTGGACGGAATCTCACCATTTGCTATTTTACAAAAAATACAATTGTCATCTTTCATATCACTTATGTTCCTCTCCTAATTCATTAAAAGTTTATTTAAAAACAATATTTATCCAAATACAAAAATCTCATCCAATGTCCTAAGGACTTTAAAATCACCCTTCATCTTCATATCGCCTGCCATAAAAGAACGCTGGAAGTTGGTCATACCGGTAACAATTTCTTTCATGGAGTCCTGGCTAAGCTGTATTTCCACATCAAAATTATTGCCTTCTCCATAGAAGCAATTTATATGCGCTCCGTCCACTTCAATAATAATCGGCTTGGACTCTTCTTCAATAACAATCTTATAGTTAGCCCTAAATCCTGCCAAGGGTCTAAAATGTGTTTCTAAATCATCTAAAAATCCGGCATTACTCTCTTTTTCGTTATTTCCCATCATATCCCTGAACAGGCTGGTAAGTTCCTGAATGTCAGCTTTTTGACGCTGTACATAACTGTCATCAGAGGCATATTGCGAAAGCTGTTCAGTCTCCTGCGGCGTCAGATCAATATTTCGCGGAACTGTTATTTTCTGCTTGACAGCCTGGTTACTTGCCGGAAGACAAGGCATCTTCTGATTAATAGTTCTGTAGAGATTCTCCGCCTTTTTTTCAATAATACGCAGATAATCGTCATTGCCCTCCAAAATGCTCATATCTTCAATATAGCCACAAAGTCCGCTGCATGGACGGCCGCCCAGAATTTCCCACGCTGTTGCCAGATTCAGCTTTCCGTCCTGCTCGCCATATGTGGTTGACATAACAATCGGGCACATATAAATCCTGCTTATTTTTTCTTTATCGCCATATAGCCAGCATGCATCCAGAAATTGCTGCATAAATCCACCAATTCCATACCACTCTATAGTTGTTGCTAATATAATACCATCTGCATCTTTTAAAGTCTGGGGTAATGTTGTAATGCTGTTCTTCAGATCCATCAACCGGAATGTTTCTACAGTTACATGCAGCTCGTCCAATACCTCTTCTATTTTGGCCAATACATAAAGCGTCGGGTCATCTATTAATCCTCTACCACCATAATAAATATTAATCTTCATAACAATAACCACGCCTTTCTTTCAGTATACTATATCTCATTTGTTATATTTTCTCCTTTTTCCATTACCGAAAACCAGCCAGAAAATACCTGTTGCGGCAAATCCCATTAATACGCCTCCGATATGAGCCATATTGTTGACGTAGCTGCTGGTAAAACCACAGTACAATGAAAATGCGATTGCAAATGCCAGTCTGCCCGCCGTTATCTCGGTAATTTTACCCCTATTAAGAATCGCCAGCATGAGCATTGCGCCCTCTATTCCAAAAACTGCACCACTTGCACCCAGGGAACTTATATAATTCTCTGTAAACAATTCGTACCCTGCAGAAAAAATATTTCCGGCCAAACCTGATAAAAAATAAATGACCATATACGGTAAATGTCCGATATTTTTCTCTACTACATTCCCGATGTAATATAAAATCAACATATTGCTGACAAGATGCTGGATATCCGAATGAAGAAACATACTGGTAAATATGCGATTCCATTCTCCATTCTCGATCAGATCCATTACACCGAAAGTACCTATATTATATAACAAATCATCTGTAAATGTACATACAATGAACAAAATTACATTGACCGCTACCAATATAATATTCACCCATGGCATTGTTATACATTTACTACGAAAACTCTCACGTATACTATTCTCTGCTCCTGAAGTTCCGTTTTCTTCAACAGGAGCCTGTGATATATCAAATAGGAATTCCTCCAGAATATTCTTCATTCCATAAAAATCAAGTACTTGATTTTCATATATTAATAATTTATTTCTAACCGAATCAATTAACCAGCAGAACGTATCATTTAAACAAAACTGTTTTGCCTTCTCTATATCTTCACAAATTAACAGGGAGAGTATATGTATGTCATTATGTCCTTTTATTTGCAGAAAATCCTGAATCCTTCCTCTAATATGCCAATACTGATCCTGTGTAATATAAAGTCCCTGCTTATAATCAATAACATACAAAACATTCACACAGGTATTTTCTACACGAAAGAAAAAAGAAAACTCCGGAAGATTAGACGCAACCTTACCAAAGCCCTGTTCTATTAATAAACGCTCTAATTGTTCAAATACCATGATAATATTATGCCCTTCCCTATACTTCTGAGATTAACATTTTAATTTTATCATGTCAATGTTCTCATGTTAACGAAACGGGCGGCTTTTGGTCTGCCGCCCTTTTTGTTTACTCTTTTCTCAGTCTTCTAATCCTTTGTTGATTCTTGCTTTAACTTTTTCAATTTTCTTTAAGGCTTCATCTGTTTTTCCGGATTGTATAAGTTCTTCAACATCTTCCCAATTTTCCAGTTGTACCCTTAAATTGTCCTTCCATTGGTTATCCGTCATTCCCATTGTTTCCATTTTCTCCATCTTCAGCCCTCCTATCTTAATGATATTATAGGCATCTTTTTTCTTTTCCGTCAATTACTTTTAGTCAAAATATTCATTTTTTTAAAAATAATTTCACGTATTATCGATAACAGTAATTCAATTTTCCAAAACGAATCTCATCCCCCGGTTCTAATTCCACGGTTTCGCTTGGCTCCATTCGCAGGCCGTTTTTGTAGGTTCCGTTGGTTGAATTCATATCTGTAAGAAGGACTTTCTCGTCCTGTTTCTCAATCCTTGCATGGAGTCTGCTTATAGAATCGTCCGTCAGTACGCAATCCACGCACCCTGCCATCTTTCCGATAGTGAACGGAAATTGTGTCAATTCAATATGTTTTTTATTCTTTTTGTCCAATGCATACAATTTGTATTCCATCTTCTGTTTACGCAAATCCATAAATACGGTTTCGCCATATCGCTCTTTTGTCTTTTCCTGTCTTAAATTCTTATTCATATTTATATTTGAATTTATATTTTTATCCAGCACATCCTGTAATACAACCGGTTTCTCGTCCCTAAATTCATCATAAATATCCTGCTGCAATTCATGCTCTTCTTTTTCTGCTTTCTCAACTTTCTTCCCGAATAGAAAATACTGTATGAGAGAAAATACAAAACACACACCCATAAGCGCCATACAACATACAATCATCATAAGTTCCTGCTGCGTAAGTTTATAATTAAAATAAATCCAGGCTGTGCCGCATATTCCGCAAAATGATATAAGGGCAAAAATTCCATAATATTTGCCACTGCCTCTTTTCTTTGAACGTATGTCATTAGTCTTTTGTGACTTAACCTTCCCTTGTTTGACTGTAACCTTCGTGTTTTTTTCTACCTCTTCGGATAAGAATAAATATTCATCCTCCTCATCATAACCCTTAGAATAATTTTCATTGTTCACATGCATAGGCGTATAAATGTCCTCTAAATCACCGCTCTCCCCGTCTGCAACCTTTTCCATTATTTGACCTTCCTCAATAATATCCTGTACATCAGGCGTGTCGGCTTCTGACTCGTCAAAGACACACAGTGCATCCGCCAGCAAAAAATTTTGCGTCTCCGACATTTCATAAATCCGGTACATGCAATCTACAAGATTTTGATTTCCGCTATCAATATGAGCCAGAAGAAAATCCATTAATTCTTCATATGAACTTTGCATTTTATTTTCATTCATCGGATAATATAAACCAAAATATTTTCTTGAAGTCAGATCATAATAAATACAATCCGGCCTAACTAACAATGCTCTCTCATCCATAAAAAATTTACCCAGATTTTGATAAATCATATTAAGTTGTATAAAAAAATCCTTAACCTGCTCATAAGAAAGCTGCTTACCCTTATAAAGATTCTCAAACGATACCTTAGAACTTATGTCATAATAAAAATAAACCGCCCCGTTAACATCACGAAGGCTGCATCCTAAAATCCCTTCTATTTTATTGGATACCAACATTCTGCGCTGATACGAATCTCCTTCTTCATCATTTTTACTTTCCAGAATCATATAATTATGATTATAATCCTTATAATATTTTGCCTCCGGCATCCTCATCCACCTACCTTTTCTATAATATTTTCCGCCATCCTGCACTTACGGATCACCTTGGTCGGATTAATTATCTGTGCCGCCGCCTGCATAGAAATCTGCCAACCGCCTTCTTTTGAGAATGTTAAAAAATTGTCAAACGGTATCTTCACGCTGCAACTCCCGATAACCTTTATTTCCGTCTTGGATTTTTCCACTCTCCCCTCAACTCTTCCTACCCCAAAATACTTACTTCCAAACTGCTTACTCATATGCCCATTAACATATTCAAGCACTTCTGCTTCCTCTTTCTGCACGCTCCCACGCAGGGCTAACACATAAGCATCCTGAAACAAAACACACTTATCATAAAGATAAAAACATGCATAAATTAAAAATGCAAACAGAAAGATTACCCAAGGCATAATGAAACTCGCCTCAAGTGTCATATAACCTTTTAACGCATTGCATCTTTGCTTATATTTGCACAAAAAAACTCACCCCCATTCCAACAGTAAGAAACGGAACAAACGGCAGTCCACTGTCTTTGTCCACCTTATGCGTCATCAGCAAAAACAACGCGCAAACCGATGAAAAGACCAGACTTATACAAAGCCCCAGAAAACATTGATAAATGCCAAGCATAAGCCCCGATACGATCAATATTAAACCGTCGCCATATCCGATTCTTTCTCTTGTACAAAAGCTTACACATATCATAAACACACCTACAATAAGAGCTGCTCCTGCATCGGCAATGGTTATACTTTTATCATATATCTGCCATATATTTATTCCGGATGAAAAAACAATCCCTATCAGAATCAAAATGACCGGTATTTCCTTTTTTCTTATATCAAATACCGCACATATGCCAAGAAAAAAAATTAATACTATCTTATTAACACTGCTGCCTATCTGCATTTTGAACACTTTCCCCTTCCCCCTGCCTGAGACAACGGAATTGTATAAATTGTCCTTTTCAGACCGGAACAACCAATTGATACATGATAACTGTTTCCTTGATTGGTAATATAAACAACTCCCGACAAGGCTCCTTTGGCGCATATTTCGCATGGATAATACCTTCCGCCTGCTTGGTTTCTGCTATTTTCTACATCATCATAACCAACCGATGTTATGGAAGGATTCAGATAAGTGCAGTTTCGGTTTGTATGATAAACCGTTCCTGTCTCCGTCACATACACCATTGGATCGTCGTCATTAAAATTGCTGACACTGCTTTGTACATCATATCCGGTCCAGGCCCGTCCATAATAACACTGGCTCATAGCAAAACCATCGAAACCAAGAATTGTAAAAAGTGGCTGTGTATAATAAGACAGGTAAATTTCAATGGTATCATGGCTGCCCATAATGGATGTTCCGCTAAAGCTGATACCACCAGATCCGTTTTTTATACAGGATTTATTCAAATATTCTTTACCGGCATAATTTAAAACCTGATTCCTTGCATACAAGTCCGTCAAAATCACCGAGCCAATGCCGTCAATCGGTATATTATCAAACGCTTTTTCGTATACATAAGCGGCAAATGCCATTTTATTCCCACTCTGGTGAAGCGCTGCGCCAAGCCTGCTTTGTACTCCTATCATATTTATTGCGGACATAATCTGTATCATAAAAAATATAAACAACGGCAATACAATGGCTGCCTCAATGGTCATAGAGGCTCTAAGCTTGCGCGAGGTAAAAGAGGACACCCTTTTTAGCGGTCCGTTTTGAGAAAGAATATCAAGATGTGTCCGGAGAGAATTCACTGTCGATTTGTTTTTAGCATATTTTCTATTATTAAAGTGTAACCGTAAAAAGGGCATCCTCTTTTACCTCCTTTCAGCTTAGTAAAATCCATATAACCGCTCCATCTCATAGCTATAGCCAAAGCCGCTCGTTATGCTCATGTGCGCTTTAAAAGTATCGAAACATCCATCCAGCCTGAAAGCACTATTTCCGGGAGTTTTGCGAATATCCATTTCCATAATATCCATTGCTCTAAAAGTTCTGTCATGCTCCGGCGTCAGAAAAAGCAGAATTTCTAAATATTCCTTATAGTTAAGTCCTCTTCCGCTGTCACTATCGGATAAACTTCCCTTTACATTTTTAATACTGTTAATTCCTGTTTTCCAATCGGCCGCGGTTTTATATATAGGTACCCGCCCGCCGTTAAGCAGTGACTTAACATCCTGCAAGCTTTCCACATATGCCCATGCAAACAAAATCGTGTACTTTACGGGTTCCGCTAAAGCAGGCGTCATAGTCACCGCAGTAAGTCCTAACGCCATTGCTTCCGCTTCCGCAATCTTAGAGGTATCGGACAAAATATAAATTATATTGGATACTTCTCGTATATGAAGAAGCTTTTTTGCTGTCTGCTCTAAATTCTGCCAGTCGGTATCCTTACCGCCAATTATATATTCAATCTGATACTGCAAAAGGGAATCTTCCTTAACCTCACCGTAATATCCGCATTTATCAAATAAATATATAAGAAATAAAATATCATTTGGCTCTCCCGATACTCTCACCGCATCACTGCACATTCCGCTGCCCATCATAAGTGTTCGCCTTGAAATGTAGTTTTTCAGATCCACTTTTACATTAGAGATACCGGAAGTGTCTCCCATAACCAGATTCAGTACCCCTATACTGCGGGTTGCATTAGCGATATCCGCCGGATTATTAAGCGGAACATCTTCATATACTCCCTCTTCAACTTCTTTCTGCGGTAATCCGATTTCCTCAATTTTTCTCTGATATTTATTACGTTCTCCTGCAATATCGCGTGAATCCATACGAGAAGAACTAACCTGCTCGGAATTAGCGGTAATTTTACTTATCAGTCCTTCGGCCGGATAATCCGCCATATAATCGCTAACCTGCCTTTTTAACACATTTCCACTGTCATCTGACGCAATGGAATACTCTATGAGTTCCGTCGTGCCCACCTGCATATTCAGGAAATCCCTTGTGCTATGAAATATGCTTGTCTTCTGCCCCTGCATATTTTTCTGCATATAATTTCTCAAATGCTCCTGTGTATTTTCAACAGACGGAGCCCCTGTACCATAAGAAGTATCCACAAACAGCAGATCATATTGCTTCAATAACTCCCTATGATACTCTGCCAAAACAGAATTCATTCCTATGTCTGTCACACACTCAAACTTCATTCTTATTGCACTGATCCTTGCCCCTTCTATTACCGTCAACACAAGGGACAGAATCAGTGTAAGGGATAATGACAAAAAGACTGTTATATATCCCTTTCTCATGACATTACCGTATTACTGTCCGAAGTAATTTTTTCAAAAACACTCTCCACAAGACTGCGAAGCTGGTTTTTAAAGATAATTACCAGTCCTATAAGCACCACAATAATAAGAATGATTTCCACTGTGCCCATACCCTCTTCTTCTTTAAGAAAATCTTTGAATCCTTTTAATTTGCATTTGTTCATTACCTTTGTCTCCTTTACTGTTTGTTTTCTTATTAATTTAGATTGCGCCTCTTACGCCGAGAAGGAAAAATATGCCGGAATCATAATAATTACCATAACAATACATAACATCATCATCATAGGAATAAGAAGTTTGGTTCCGGCTTCTTCTCCCAATTTCTTTGCCGTATTTTTTCTCTCTTCAAAAGCATCTGACGCTTCCTGACGCATCATCAGCAATAGATTATTGCTGCCTTTTCGTATATTTTGTGACAACATAGCGCTAAGCTTCATGTACTGCTGCAGACTGCACCGCTTTCCAAGATGTGTATAAGCCTCCGTCTCCGATACACCGCTTTGCAGTTCATGGCAAAGCAATAATATTTCTTCATAAACATATCGTTTTTGATCAGAGATTTTCTGCTTTTTATAATCCTCCCCCATCTTTAGAAATGCATTGCGGATCGTCATACCGGCTCCCATATATAAAGTGAGCTTGTTGACGACTTCCGGATAATCCAGCAATAGCTCTTTGCTTCGCTTTTTCAGTTTCTCCTCTACTTCTTTGTTCTGGGAAACGAACACAATTACCGCTGCCGCACATATAAGCAGAAATAAATAACCGCTGCTGCCCCGTATCACCTCCTTCCATGTTACATCTTCATCCCCTATTTTCTTAGGCAGGGTAAATATCTCATCTGTCCGGCTTGCCTGATTCTGCTCCTCTAAAGAATTCTTTATCCTTTTTATAAAAAGCTCTCTTTCCGTATATTCAACAGGGCATATCTGTACGGGAAATACATTTTCAAATTCAATTTCATCATACTTAAAGCAGGCGCTCAGCGTTACTACCTCCGGTGCTTCCAGTTCTTCATTCTGCACCGAGCCGTCCGTATGAACCAAAGAATAACTGCTGCTTTCCCATGATATTGTAAACGGATAACCGTCTATGGAACTTACCAGCGCTAAGTCCTTTGTTACTTTATCAAGGCCGCTATTTTCACCTAAAATAAGTGCAGGAATAAGTTCTACGGCATTTTTATACAATACGTCTATTTCTTCCTCCGTAATCTTCTGTTCCTCTACGACATACGAAATTTCTTCCGTTTCCCTTCCTTCTACCTGCGCCGATAACATAAGCTCTGTCTTTCCTTTTCCATATGCATTTCTTTGAATGTATTCATTATCCTTAAGAACGCCTCCCGTCTGTTCGCTAAGAGCTATACACAAAGAAAAGATATTTCCGATAAAAAGAACCAACAGTGCTAATGAATACTGCCGTATATAAAAATCCTTTATCTGCTGTTTCTCAGATATTTCAGGATTCAATAATTTTAATTTCTTACCAAGTCTGCTTTGGGATAACTGCTCTTTATACAGCATCGAATTATGCTGTTTTCCGTCCTTGTCAAGTCTGGCCGTACACATTTCTTTTACCCTCATACACCATACGGCCGCCTTTAGGAAAAATACTTCTCCGGGATACGGCTTATTTATCATCCCCGCTGTATATGCAGACACATTTTCCTTAGATGCGCATATAAACAAAATTAGAAAAAGCAGTAAAATAATAAGATATACATAAATCATACTTAAACCTCAATTTCAACCAATTTTTTGGATATCATTAACGCTGCCAGATAAATGGCAAGACAGATTGTCATAACAACAATTCCTATCAGATTATGATACAGAGCATCAAAAAATCCTTTTGATGTTATATCAATATAGAAAATAATTATAAACGGAACAACGTTCATGATCTTTTGCTCCATTTTTTTGGAACTGACTAAAACTTGTATTTCCTTATCTACCGAAATTTTTTGTTCAATTGTATCTGCGGTTTCTGATAATATTTCAGTCATATTCCCGCCGCTTCTTTTTGCAATAATGAAAACATCCGCAAACTGCATAATATCCTGAATATGGCTTCTTACGGCCAGATCATATAACAGTTTTTCCAATACAATGTTATTATCCAGACCCTTTGCTATATAATCCAGTTCCCTGCATATATAACTTTCCTTTCCATATAACATCGACATATCCCTATACGCTTCCCTAAAAGCATTTTCTACGGAATATCCCGCCTTTTGGTTAGCGGATACCGATAACACCATATCCTTAAACTGCATATTCAGCTCTTGCTTTCTTTTTCCGGCAAGCTCCCTTTTCTTTACTTTCAAAAAGATTATGAGAAACGGTGACAATATTAGAAATGCCCATATGGAACGATAAAAGAAATAACTGATAATCCCTGACAATAGAAGACCTTCCGCAGAATACAATATATATTCACTGCCGCTTAAGTTATACTCTCCATAATCTACACCTTTACGTATAGATTCCTGCGGTTTTAAGTTTTTCCACATATTCTAACTCTCCTTTTTGCTGCAATACCCCCAATATCCTGCCATTTTCATCCTCACCTGTTTCCTCAAATTTGTACAAAGTCTTAAGCTCGATATTATCGTTTTCAAATCCAAGCACCTCCACAATTTCAAGCACCTTTCTGGACTTATCCCTAAGCCTGCCTAAATGAATGATTATATCAATTCCAGATGCAATCTGCTGCCTTATTGCATTTAAGGGCAAATCCATTCCCATTAAGATCATGTTCTCCAGCCTGCTAAGCATATCTTTGGAACTGTTGGCATGTCCTGTGGACATAGAACCGTCATGCCCTGTATTCAGACACTGCATCATATCAAATGCTTCCCCGCCTCTTACTTCACCTACTATAATACGGTCCGGTCTCATACGAAGAGAGGCTTTTATCAGATCACGAATACTAATTTCCTTACAGCCTTCTACATTTGCATTCCGCGTCTCCATCCTGACAATATTAGGAATGTTCAAAATTTGCAGCTCCGCACTGTCTTCAATTGTAATGATCCGCTCTTCTTTGGGTATGTAATTCGACAACGCATTTAAAAACGTAGTCTTACCGGAACCGGTGCCCCCACTAATAAAAATATTGTACTTGGCCTGTACCAGTTTTTCTAACCAGTTACACACTTCCTCGGGAAGCGAGCCAAAAGCAATCAACTTCTTCATAGTAATCGGTTCGTCCGGGAAACGGCGGATTGTCACAATCGGACCATTTAACGCCACCGGCGCAAGCACTACATTAACTCTGGCTCCGTTTTCCAATCTAGCATCCACTATGGGCGACGCCTCGTTTACAACCCTGTTACAGGCTGCCACAATCTGCTGAATTACATCATCTAATTTTTCCTTGCTCTCAAATTTAAGTTCAAATCTGGATAGCTTACCTTTTTTTTCGATAAAAATATGCTCAGGACCGTTAATCATTATTTCCGTAACTTCCGTATCGTCAATAAGCTCCTGCAATACATCTAACTTTCTGACCGCATGAAAAAGTTCCTTGCGTAAATTTTCTTTTTCCGTCAGGCTAAGCGACATCTGCCTGCCATCTCTTATGATTATTTCATCTATTAATTCCCGCATCTCTTCATCAGAAATTTCCTTGGAATAATCAATACTGTCAGTCAGTCTCTTTTTTAATTCCCTACGTATTTCATCCTGTCTGTTTTTCATATAAATCCTCTTGAATTATTGCTTTGACATAGCCTGCAAACTCTCCATGCGTCATAAGATTTAAATCTTCCGGCAGTTTTTTGAAAAAGGGAAAACGGCATTTCACAGTTTTACCTATAATGCCATCCATCTCATTTAACTGTAATATTTCTTCATACTGCTTCATTTTAGCCATAGCAAAACCGTCATCTTTTGTAATTGTATAAATCTTATGGCAATTTGACAGCAGTTCAAACAGACCATTCATTCCATCTGTTAAATCCAGGATCAGATATTCATAATCACTGATTTCTTCAACTGCTTCTAACAGTTCAATCCAGTTGTCCCCTGTAATAGCCTGCATATCAATATTTGACCGCCCTGGCGGAATGAAATCCAGTCCATTAATGTTTTGCACAATATACGGCAGTCTTATGGCAAATTTCTCTCTTGCGCATCTGAAATAGTACACCATGTCCATCATATCAGCCGAAAACTCCCTATGAAGCAGTCTCGAAAATCCGGAATAACATTCAAAATTCAGATACAGAGTCTTATGCTCTCTTGATAGAAGCTGTCCCATTGTTAATGCAAACGAAGTTTGTAAACACCTCTTTACCGGTGAATAAATTCCTATCAGCTTGGACTTACACATCGACAATGTCCTATTATCCTGCCAATTCCCCAGTTCCGTAATCTGTTCCGCCATTTCTTTCACTACTTCTTCCGGACTCTGGAATTTGTTTATGCACTGATAATCCGTCTCCATTTTTTCTTCACTTTCCTGCAGTACAAAAATATTCGGAATATCAACATTTACTTTCAGTTTCCTCATTGCGCTCTCCGCAATTAATAAAATAGAGATTTTATTCTGTTCCAAAAAAGTTTTTAATTTCTCTATCTGGGTAAAAATATGCAGTTTATATGACATCGGTATTTTATCCGAAATATACTCCGCCATGCGGAAGGCATAGTTTTCCTCCAGATCACAGACTACAAATATTTTTTGTTTCAAAACATCCCTCCTAACCCGAGCATCACACTTAAACAAATCGGCAATGCAAAATGTATTTTATTACTTTTGTATTTCTTAAAATCGTCTTTAAGATTTTCTCCATACAATTTCCATTGCCCACTTCGGAGCACATCCCTCAGATAAGAAGACAGATACTTCATTCTTTCCATGAAATTTGCTTCCGATATCATTTTTCCTAAGGAAAATACCGCGCCAATGATAAATGATACAACCATCACGTGAAGTAAACGGTTTACCGATAGAAAACTGCCGACCATAATAAATAACTTTACGTCTCCGGCTCCCAGCGCACTGATTCTATAGATTGGATATAAGATGCAGAAGGCAAGCAGCATCGCAGCTACTGCGCTGTCCATATCGTGCCATCCACATTTCCAGATACGAAGTGATAACCCCAGCAGAATACCGAGTGTAATCCAGCCATTATATATTCTGTCGTATTTGACGTCCATAAAGACTGCTGCTATGAGCAATAGAATTAACAAATAACGATAATAAATCAGTCCAATAAGATCACCTCTTTTCTTTGATCAAATAAACTTACTCAATGAATTCGCCGGAAGAATCTTCCCTGATATGTGTATATCGTGATTAAGATGATCACGAGTATACATTAAGAATTTGTTGAGTTGTTAAAATGCCGGCTGCAATCCGATTACCGCACATGCACTTTTGTAATGTAAGTTGAATTATATATGCATTTTATAGTCTTGTCCAGAGGAATTATTCAAAAAATTAAAGTTTGTAAGTTTTTTACAATACTTTAAAAAAATTAATGCCATAAAGCACTACAAGCCCCGGAAATCCAAGGATTCCGGATGTCAAAACAGTCATCGGATTAATGCCTACTGTAACAGAAATATCTTTTAACATAAGAAAATTATTTAAAAAATATATTCCTATCGTTCCCATAACCGCACGCAGTACAAAATTGATGATCCACTCTATTTTTCGTCCAAATGCTCCGATTAAAAGCACGAGTACACATACAAAAATAATGGCTGCTACAGCGCTGCTTCTTTCCATAGGCTAATCCCTCTCTTTCCTTTTAAATTACTATGCAGGGCGGCTATAAAATATAACAAGAATATTTTTCCATATTTTGTCTATAATTTATAAAAGAGGATTTTTCCGAAAAGATTGGAGGCAGTCATGAAGATTTTATTCCGCCATAGTCCCTGTCATGTTAATACAGATGATGCGCTGGAGCTTCAAAAAATCTCAATTCACGAAGAACTACTTCAAGCAAGACGAGCTTTGGAAAACGCCTACTGCGGCTTTGATAATGTAACTGACCCTGACCTTATAGATTGTTATATCTATGAACTCAATGCCGTCATGAAAAGATACAAATATCTTATGGAGCAGGCTTCAAACTTTGTAAATACTTAATCATAAAAAAGAGTTGGCCAAGCTGCCAACTCTTTATCATTATTCAGACAAAAAAACCACGATTTGCCGATGGGTCTGTTATATTTTCAGTCAACGTATTTCTACCGTATGTCAGTCCTGCGTATACGGTCTGTGTATTTGCCATAACAGGTCCCGAAGTATCCTGCATCTCCAGCTTACTATACGCCTCTTTCAAAGGTCTGATAATCTTCTCCACATGCGCAAGGCTTTCTTTATCATAATGTATGCTGGCATGAACCAACTCTTTATTAATATACAAATACAACTGTAACAGATTCTGTGCAAGCTCATACTCTAAATGCAGCGAATCGGTAAGCTCATTCATACATCCCCTTATTTTACGGATTGCATTTTTATACTCAGCTTTTTCATCCACTTCAAGGGCATTCCTTGCTTCGTCCAGATAAATTAAGATCATTTCATATAAAATGGTAACCAGCTGGGTCTTATTTGCCTGTGTGATCCTTAATGTATAATCCTGTTTTAATTCCTTCGTCATATTAACAACAACCTTCCATATAATATACAATCAAATTACTGTAACAACTGCAGCACCTGAGAAGGTCTTTCATTGGCCTGCGCGAGCATTGAAACTGCTGCCTGCTCAACAACCTGCTGTGATGTGTAAGTAGTCATTTCCTCCGATATATCAACATCCATGATACGTGAATATGCAGAAGTCATGTTTTCGCTGGTAATATCCAGACTGCTTACAGTATGCTCTAAACGATTCTGATATGCACCAAGACGGCTTCTTACACTCGATACATAGGAGATAGCCGATTTAATAGCTACAATTGCATCTGAACTGCTATCCTGTGTAAGCAGATTCATATTTGTAATTCCAAGTCTCTGTAAAGAAATAGTAGGAATACGAATCTCCAATGATTGACCTTCGTTAGCGCCAATCTGTGTATCCATTGCACCGATTCCTGTAACATCAATCTTCAAGTTTCTAATGTCAGCAACCATACTGTCACCGATATCTTCCACATCAAAAATTGCCATGGCATTAACAGGCGTAGTCCCATCATAATCAGGTGCATCAATAGTGAGGAGATCGGCTCCACTGTCATCCTTAATCGTAATCTGATTATGATCAGTATCCACACTGACTGTCACACCTGCAGGCAATCCTGTAGAAGCAGGATTAATTGTAGCAGTCTGAAGGGTTCCTGACGTGTCATAACCAAAATCCAGATTTATATTATAACTACCTACATCTAAAGCTTCGCTGTAACTACTTATATTCAATCCGGTACTATCGCTGAGTTCTTTTCCCTTAACTAAAGAATCCTCATTAATATCTAAAGTTATTTCAAAGTTATTATCACCTTTAATGGTGACGCAGTTTTCGCCTACAGAATAAATCTCTACTCCTTCGGGGAAATTAGCTCCCGGCTTAAAACTATCCTTGGTTCTATCTAAATCAATCTTTCCGTCTTCATTATAAAATACCTTCAGTGCATCAACTGTATATACTTTTTCCAATACTTCATCACTATAATATCCGACTTTTACATTCAGGTTATTTGTATAGCCCTTCAGATCAAAACATCCGTCCAACAATGGCTGACCATTGAATTCCGTATCACGTGCTATTCTTGCCACTTCCTCTTTCAGCTGGGCTATTTCTTCATTTACAATTGCCCTGTCAGCTGTAGTCATGGTTCCTGTAGCGCCCTTGATTGCCAGCTCATTCATCCTCTGCAGCATTTCATGCACTTCAGTAAGCGCACCATCCGCCGTCTCAATAATTGAAATACCTGTATTGGCATTACGCGTTGCTACGGAAACACCTTCTATCTGGGTATTCATTCTGCGTCCGATTGCATAACCTGACGGATTATCTTTTGCGCTGTTTACCTTATAACCGGAAGATAATTTCTGTAATGATGATGATACCCGGTTATCTGCCACATTAAGAGCATTATTAGCGCGCATCGCCGTAGCGTTATAATTGATTCTCATTCTGTATTCCTCCTTAATATATCTGCATTTTCTATGCTGTAATAACTGTTATAAATGCTTTTGCCACCTGGTACAGATCAGCAGTCTGCACCGATGAACTATCCTGTGCTTCTTCTGCCGTAAAAGAGTTCAAATCCAGCTCACTGCTATGAACTACTCCTATGCTTCCAAGCTCCATTTTATTTTGTACCAACGACTCAACCGTATTTCTAAGGTTCTCCTGCAGACTGTCTTTCTGACCCTGAATTACTTCAACACCTTCAGATGTGGAGCAGGCAATGTAACCCGATACCTGATTGTTTCTAATAGCGAATTCAGCCGCAACCTTTCCATAACTTTCCGTATTAAGAGTCGCTTTTACTTTACCACCGTCTTCTTTTCCATGCAATACCTTCAAATGAATTGATGTTGTCTCACCGTTGATTTCGACGGGTATATGATAATTTTCTTCCTTAGCAAGATTTCCTGCAAGAGTCAGCTGCTTATGACAACTCTGGATTGCTTTTAAGTCAATGAACTGTATATCCTTATCATACTTCGCTTCTTCCAGCACTTCTTCAAAAGTCTGCTGCATATCACTATAGGCTTCCTGCGCGGAATCTTTATCCGTCATGGACTCTGTAAGATGTGAAACCGCATCCTTTACCTTATCTTTATCGGCCGGTTTAGTAAAGTCATCAATCCGTTTAAAAAGAAAACCGGCTCTATTCATTAACATATTGGCTGACAAAAGATTATTTACCGTTACAGGCTGATTATTATTCAACAACTCATTTACAACCGAATCTTCTACCTCATTAAGCTGTCGGTATTCTTCAAGCTGCTCTGCCTGATATTCTTCTCTCGTAGCAGAATCGTCTTTTGCCATATTGTCAGCCATCTCTCCGGCCATCTGGCGTTCATACCTGCTAAAACCGCTTTCTATCTGTTCGCTGATAGACACACTCTTGAAAATTGACTCGACCCCGCCAAAAGAATCGTCTATCGTAAAGTCCATTCCATGCTTCTTGCTGCTGCGCAGCGCACTCAACATGTTTTTAAAGGAAAACTCCGCCTGATTATTTATAACAGCGCCAATTGCTGCATCATCGGCTTTTTCAATCTGTCTGAACAAACGATAGATTCCAATATATGCTTCTCTTTCCTGGGCATCTATCTCTTGATTTTTCTCTAACTTATATAAAAATCTGCTGTACTTTTCATCATCCTGCTCTTTGTCATACTGCATCTGATCTAAATAATCGTTAAGCTCAGGTATAGTCATTTCCAACGGGTTTTTACCATCACGTATTGTCTGAAGCGTTGCCGCCGGAGTCATTCTGTTTATTGCATGACGAAGCTCCATGTCTGCTTCCTTAACCGTCTGAACGTTTTCCTCTGTTAACTCCATGTGATTATATCCGAGAATACGTACTGCGCGGCGGTTCTCCTCGCTGGTTTCTAAATTCATATCCTCTAATATATCGTCTACATTCCGAAATGCTTTCCGGATTGAATCGCCCATATCAGCTCTTGGAGCCGTCATCAACGTTTCGTACTTTTCCCTTGCCGCTTCATATTCCTGTTTTAAAGCGCTTCCCTGCGTATGTACATTATTTAAGGTAAAATCGCCATCTGCTGCCTTAAATCTGCCCGCGATATCTATAGGAAGGAACGGTATCTGAGTGGTCTTCTCGTATACCTCAGTATACAACTCAGCCTTTCTTGCCGCGCTGTCAGCGTCTGCTTCTCCGAACATAATTTCCTTACGCTGTTGTTCGATAAACTTAAGATCTTCTATCAACCGTTCAAGTTCGGTTGTATCAATATAGTAACCGCTCTCCAACAACTTACGGTTAGCTTCAATCGTCATGATAAGACGGGTTTCTTCTAACTGCCGCCTTGCCGCAACATCTTCGGGATACTCCGAAGCCAGATCGGCATCTATCTGCTTCTGCGCAGCCTCTAAATTCTTAAGCGTAAGCTCTTTTTCCTCCGCTGCGGTTTTATCTACGGCTTCATCGGTAATCTCGTCAAATCTTTCCACATATTCTGCAGCTTTCTCAAGATTACTTCTGCCGTCTGCAAGGTCTGCCCTTCCTGCACTCTTTCCGTCAGCTATAGCTGCCGCAATAGCAGAAAGAAGCTGCTTCATATCCTGAGGAAATTCTACAGAATCCAACTTATGCAAATCTTCCACTGCTTCAGGAGTTAACGGAACTCCTTTTTCTATAAGCCATTTAGCGTTTTCTAAATTTTCTTCATTGACTTCTAAACCGGCTTCTTCAAGCACCTTCTCCATCTGGCTTTGCAGCTCGGACCAGTTATATTCTTCAGCCTTTTTGGAATAATATCCATAAATCCCATCTGAATAATATCCTTTGCCTTGTCTGTCTCCGTCTGCAGCAGCGCTGTGACTGGCAAGATATAAATTGTCAATTGTAGGCTCCATATGATTCTCAACCATATACTTAACGGTGCCTTCATTTAACTCATCTATCGTGGCCGCCTTGTCATATGCCGTTTTTGCATTATTCACATTTTCCTCAGTGACCGGAATGTCGTGTTCGGCAAACTGATGACAGAGTTCTCTGGCAAAAGCCTCACTGCCTGTAATTTCTGCCAAGGTTTCGGCGTCTATCTCATCCGTATAGCCATCTACCTGCGTACCGCCTTTAATAAGCTCTGCCTTTATTGTATCAACAATGGTAACGACTTCTTCTATTTCCATATCCCCGATACTATAACCATCTTTCATCATCTGGCCAAAATCTTCGCTAGACATAGAATTAGACATAACTGTCATATAGTCACTATGCGTGGCAACATCTATTTGCCCCGCATCCAGCATAACCTCTTCTGCGGTCTTTCCTTGACCTTTATAAGCAGTGTTATCCATAACTGTGCCAGAAATGTCTAATGCGTATCCACCCGTATGAGTTGTTTGTTCCGTACGGGTCTCCCGATGTGTAGTTGTCATCACCCTGTCTACATTTTGATTCGTGTTAGCATTGTCAAAGGTAATCTTCATATTAACAACCATGCCTTTCTCTCAAAAGGTGAAAAATTTATTTTTCACCCTCTCCATGTAGTAGGTATAATATTATATTTTCACTTTAAAAAGGGCGAATGCAAGAATACATTCACCCTTTATTTCGGCATAGTTTTATAATTTCTTTACCCTTAAAATTTTAAAATACAAAAACCGCAGCCGTAAATGGCGGTAAATCAAAGGTAATGGAATAATCTCTAAAGTCACATTCTCCTTTTACCGCATTTATCTCAGCAGGTATGACATTTCCGTTTCCGCCAAAGCGCTTCTCGTCACTGTTTAATAAAAGTTTATATTTCTTTTTCTTAGGAACACCTACCTTGTAGCCTTCTCTCATCATCGGAGTCATATTGAGAACGAATAAAATATTGTTCTTTCCTGTTTCATCTTTTCTAAAGAAACTGTAAGTACTCCTGTCAGCGTCGTCAGCATTTATCCATTCAAAACCTTTCCAGTCATTATCAATTGAATACATTGCCGGATACTTTCGATAAATTTTTAACAATTCCTTGACATAATCGTGCATACCGCGGTTTAAGTCTTCACCCAGCAAAAACCAGTCTAATTCCCTTGCCTCGCTCCATTCTCTCTCCTGTCCAAAGTCCTGACCCATAAAGAGAAGCTTCTTGCCCGCATGACCAAACATATAGGTATAACCAACCCTTAGGTTTGCGTATTTATCTATAGGATATCCCGGCATCTTATTTAACATGGAACATTTAAGATGTACCACTTCATCATGGGACAACGGCAGTATGTAGTTTTCGCTGCTGTTATAACTCATTGCAAAAGTCATTGCATAATGGTTATTTTTACGGAATAAAGGATCAAGTTTCATATATTCGCAGAAATCATGCATCCATCCCATATTCCACTTGAAGCTAAAGCCCAGACCGTCCTCTTCAACCTTACCTGTAACCAACGGCCATGCTGTTGATTCCTCCGCAATTGTAAGGAAACCGGGATTAGAACCTAATACCACAGAATTCATGTGACGGAAAAATTCTATTGCTTCCAGATTCTTATTTCCGCCGTATTTATTAGGCAGCCACTGACCATCCTGCTTACCGTAATCCAGATACAGCATAGACGCCACCGCATCTACTCTTATACCGTCTATGTGATATTTTCTTGCCCAGAACAATACATTGGCAATCAGGAAGTTCTTTACTTCTGTCTTTCCGTAGTTAAAAATCTTAGTACCCCAGTCAGGATGCTCGCCGAGCCTCGGATCGGGATGTTCAAAAATACATTCCCCGTCAAATCTGCCGAGTCCATGTGCATCTGTTGCAAAGTGAGCCGGTACCCAGTCTAAAATAATTCCGATTTTATTCTGATGCAGTTTATTGACTAAATACATAAAGTCCGAAGGATTCCCATACCTGGAGGTCGGAGCATAATACCCCGTAACCTGATAGCCCCATGAACCGTCATAAGGAAATTCCGCAATACCCATAAGCTCTACATGCGTATACTTCATTTCCTTCATATATTCTACAAATCTGTCTGCAAACTCACGATAGTTATAAAAACCGTCCTCTGTTCCGTCAGGATGTTTCATCCATGAGCCGATATGACACTCATAAATAGCAAGCGGTTCCTTATTATAATCCTTAGTGGCTCTCTCTTTAAGCCATGCATCGTCCCCCCACTTAAACTTGGAAATATCAAAGGTCTTTGAAGCATTTCCCGGACGCATTTCCGTATAATTGGCAAACGGATCTGCTTTGTAAAGCTTATCCCCTTTCGGAGTGCGGATAAGGTACTTATACATTTCATTATCGCCAACCCCCGGAATAAATATCTGATGAATTCCGCCCGGTCCTAACTTACGCATCTGGTGACTTTCTTCGTTCCAATCATTAAAAGTACCTATTACATGAACGCTTTCCGCATTCGGCGCCCATACTGCAAAGGACATTCCTTTAACGCCGTCTTCAACGGAAGGATGTGCCCCGAGTTTCTCATAAATGTCATAATGTGTTCCCTGTGCAAACAGATACTGGTCATCCTCCGAAATAAATACCTTGTTCTCAGTATCAGTCACCTTTTTCTTATTTGCTTTTGCCGCCATTACTTGTCCCCCTATCTTACTTTAATAATGCATAAAATCCTTTTCTCTCAAAATGATCATATCATCTTCATCATAACGCTTTGCAAGAAGAATATCAACAAAATGCTTTGGTGTCTTCTTATTGGCATAATATATTGCATCATCTACCAATTCCCTTACTTCGGATACGCTCACTTCATGATCGCTTGTCTGCATATCCGCGATTCTGGTATGAAGCGCCAGAACCCCGAACTCATCAATCGAATATTCATTCTCCTCTGCATACCGCTTGGCATATGCAACCAGCTCCTCATCATCCAAAGGTTCTATATCTATTCTTAAATTAAAGCATGTAGTCAGAATTGCATTATCCGATAACAAACCATTCATTCTCTTTTTGGTATCTTCCATGATCAGCAGTAATCCGATGTTTTCATTTTCTAAGACCTTATTTAATTTTACAACTGTGTCACTTTCCAGCTCAGATGCATTTTCAATAATAAGTGCACCGTTATTCAGTCTCTTAAGCGTTTCGGCAATATCTTTTTTATTAAGCGCTGCCGCCGATATTTTAGCAACTTTTCCTGAAAAATTACTGTCACCATACTGCATCTCACGAATAAGATTCTTAGCAAGCGGCATTGTGGTACTGTCTTCCTCTCCGGTAATTATAACATTACCGGTATAAGCCGCCATGCTCATATTATCCAATGTATTAATAAGCTGTTGTCGGGATTTCTTATGTTGTGCGTATGTTCCAAAAAGCTCTTCCTCATCCTCAGTAAGCTCTCTGGAAACATTGGTGCCTGCATTTTCTTCTTCCTGCTGCCTAATCTGATTTACAGCTTCCTCTTCTATCTTCTGTTCGATAGATTCCGTATCATCAGATTCCTCAATTTCTTCCGCTTCGTATACTTCAGCCTCATCTTCTTCAGCTGCATTTTGGATGACTTCATCTTCCACAGTATCCTGCGGTAATATTGGAGTCTTTACTTCCTCTATCGTCTCATTTACTATCTGTTGCAGCGTGGCATCACTGACTGCTTCTGTTTGCGGAACAGGTGGATTAATTACTTTTACGGAATCTGAGCCCTTGTCTGACTCCTGCATAATAGCAGCTACAAAAGCCTGCTCCAATTCTTCCAACAGCCCATTTTGGGTGGCTTCATCAAAATCTGCGAACAAACTTCCTGTACGATTCAATATATGCTTACGCACATCCTCCATACGCTTCTGTTCATTATTTTTCTTCATTTCCTCCCACTCAGCCATAATATCCTGAATACTGAGCTGACCGGTAATCTGTTTTTCCACTACCTTTTCATCCGGCACCACCAGACGAATCTGTCCGTCATATTCCTGAGATAAAACATCATCATATTTTGTATATCTCGAAGGAGTATTTGTCCTATTCTCTGTAGTATTGGCACTTATTTCCGCCGCCGGAATTTTGGCAGTAATGGTTTCCTGCCTTATCTGCTCCATAACTTCTTGAGCATCCTGACTGACATCGGGCAATTCTGCAGTCTCCTGCAAAAGCGGCGCGATCAACTGTTCTGCAATCGAAGTCTCTTCTGCCGGCGTATCCTCAGATACCGGTGTTACTTCTGCTTCGGGTTCCTTTTCCTGCGCCTCCTCTTCAATCATATCCTGCGCATTTTCTTCCTGACTCGCTTCTTCCTCTGTCATAATTTCTTTCAGACTCTCCGCCAGCTCCATCTGCAGATTGATGGTATTATACTGCCCTACATCTACAGTCTTTACCTCAGGAAGCTCCGCGGTAGGCGTAGACATTATATCATCATTATCAGCCATTTCGGAAACGGCTCCGGAATTCCCTGCATCATATGGACTATCCTGACGCTGCTCGCCGGTTTCATCTCCATCAATATCTTCAGACTCCTGCCCACCGCCATAGCCTTCCGTCATTTCCAAATCACGTTGCCTGATCCATTCATTATACTTTTCCTGCTGCTCTGCACTTAACGGCACATGCAATGCCTTAAGTTCTAAAGCCTTAAGCACATACTTACCTTCGCCAAACCACAGGTCCATCTCGTCACATTCTTCAATGCACTTTGTTGTAAGTCCGATCCTATGATAAAGATACGCCAGTTCATATGCCCACTTCTCACGGTATTCACGTTTCTTAAATTCCTCAAGTATTGCAATGCGTTCTTCCAGACTCACATCCTGCGCTTCATATAAACGATACAACAAAACATACTTACCGGTATCCTTAGGCGCTGCCTGCACAAATTCTTTATAATATTTAACTGCATCCAGAAAATCTTCCATTTTAATGGAAAGTTCACACAGCGAATAAAGAATGGACTTTCCTGAAGGGTGCTTATCATACGCTAACAAAAGAATATCTTTACTTTCCTGATATCTTCTGTTTATCTTATACAAATCACTTATAGTACACAACATCCTAACGCTTCGTACCCTGCGCCAGTCAATCGTATCTGCAATTTTAACTGCTTCAGCAAATTCGCCTTCCGCAATAAGCGACTCTATTTCGTCAGCACGGACTTTGTATTCAAACTTATCCAAGGTAATCACCTCATAGCAATGTATTTTACATCATATTTTTTCAACTAGTATCCCTATTTTTACTGTCTTAGTTTACCATAGGCTGATATTAATGTAAATAAATATAAAGAAAAAATTGTTGCTTAAACTTTAGCAATTTAATCTCCGCAAATCCTTGTCAGACTTCTTTTTACGCCAAATATTGTTGCTTGCAATACTTTCCTGCTTGTAATATAATTAAGCAATAATTGGCATATATTTGCGAGCATACAATGCGATCGATGGAGATGAATACATGAGCAGGTAGAAAGGATTAAATGGAGCTATGCAGTTGAAAGTCAGGAAACAATGGATCCAAATTCTTGTTTTAACAGTAATCGGAATTGTATTTTATCTATGCCTTGGTCAGGAATGGATCACTCTTGAAGATGATTCACCATCGTATATGTATCCCTCGGGACAGCAGGGTGTCATGCCTGTCTATCCCTTATTTTTATATATACTCAAACGTGTCTTCGGACAAAACCTATATCTTGACGCAGCGGTAGTAATACAATCAATACTTGCAATAATCTGCACAATAATATTCGTATTGTACCTTCAAAAACAATTTCAATTTAACTTTGCGGAAGCGATACTGCTATATATTGCCTCTATGCTTCCGTTCTCAATATATTTGCCGGAATCAGGAATTACCCATTATATCCTTACGGAGGGTTTAAGCTATGCTCTCTTTTATCTTTACTTTATTTTCCTAATGCAATACATTTTTGAGAAAAAAACAAAATGGCTTCTTTGCACTATGACAATGTCGGTTTTTATGGAGTCAACCAGAAGCCAGCTCATTTTTTTAATGGCTATTACAGCCGCAGCCTTTATCGGTGTAGAGTTTGCAAAACATAAAGAATGCAATGGAATTAAGAAAGCAGCCAAAACCGTATTAAATATTATGATTGGGGCTATCGGAGCCATTGTAATGGTCATGCTTGTCTATAAAATCTACGGTTTCTATTTGAAATATCAAATGCCTGTAATTGAAAAATATAACCAGGCAGAAGCCACCGCAGGAACCGAATCGTCAAATACAACTAACAGCAGTACTGTAAAATCCGGAAACCAAAGATCAACCTCACAATTTACAACGCTCATTGTGATTCGCGGCGTTTATGAAATTGATGAAGGGGATATTGCATTATTTGATACGGTAGAAATGCAGGAAATATTTCAAAGAGTCTTTACCGCAATAGATGAAAAACAATACCGTTATGTATATGCAAGACAGGATTTATATATGTGGAAAGACCTGGTAATAGATAGAATTTCACTCGTAGTATCACAAGAGATTAATGCATATCTGGAGGAAAATCCGGATGTCAGCCTGAATGTTCAACAAGTACGACGGGAACTTGGTATGAAGATTCTGCTGCGACATTTTGACAGATATTTATATCATTCCTTAAGACTTATGATTTCCAGTTTCATAGCCAGCGTATTTTTCCAAATTGAAAAAATTTATCTACTGTGCCATATTATAACATTACTGTTATTTGCAATAGATATAATCGGCATTATATACTGCCTGAAGCGTAGCGGCCGCAAAAAAGTGGCAGTCTTTGCATTAACAACACTCGTATCAATATTTTTGATGGTTATTATCATAAACCTGGTATTTGTGGGCTTTCAACGATATATGGTATATGCTATGGGCATCTTTTACTGCAGCCTGTATCTATTGGCAAAAGAAGTGCTTTTTACGGCGGCGGGCCTGCCGGATGAAGGAAGGACATGGTTACAACTATGGAAAAAGATATCAAAGCGCTGATTATCATACCAGCTTATAATGAATCCGAAAATATTGTCCGAGTGATAAATCACCTTACCACTCAGGCGCCCCAGTTTGATTACCTGATTGTTAATGACGGCTCGACGGACACGACTCTGAATATATGTGCCAATCAGCATTATCAATACCTGAATCTGCCGATTAATCTGGGAATTGGCGGAGCTGTTCAGGCAGGGTATGTTTATGCCCGCCGTAACAATTATGATATTGCAGTGCAGATGGATGGAGACGGTCAGCATGACATCGCCTATCTGGAAAAAATGCTGGAACCGCTTATTTCGGGAGAAGCAGATATTGTAATCGGCTCCAGATTTCTCAAAAAAGAGGGTTTTCAGTCATCTAAAACGCGACGAATCGGTATAAGTATTCTAAGTATGTTGATAAAACTGACGACAGGTCAGAGGATTATGGATGTAACCAGTGGTTACCGCGCTGTAAACCGAAGATTTATTGACGTTTATTCGAGAGACTATCCTACGGACTATCCGGAACCGGAGGCAATTGTTACTGCAATCATGCATGGCGGCCGGATTACGGAAATGCCGGTTCAAATGAAAGCCAGAGAAGGCGGAACAAGTTCTATCACATTCCGCAAGTCCATCTATTATATGATAAAGGTCACTCTGGCAATTTTAATCTGCCGACTGAGTTATGGATTCCGGCGTGAAAGGAAAAGGGTATAAGTATGATTCCTTCTACACTAAGAATAACATTAATTATAGCAGTGGCTTGTTATTTTATTATTATACTCTATTTTTTAAAGCAGAGAGCCCTGAATCTGAAATATACACTCTTGTGGCTATTAGCAGGAAGTGTAATGGGAATTCTCGTCATTTTCCCGAAGCTGCTTGTGTATATCATCCATATACTTGGTATTGAGGACAATATGAATGGCCTCTTTATTATGTGCATCGCTTTTATGCTCATGATTCTGATGGCGCTTACCTCCATTGCATCCAGACAAAATATGAAAATACGGGCTCTTGTGCAAGAGATTGGAATTCTTGATAAGAGAATACGGGAACTTGAAGAAAAAGATGCACTTAATAATGAAGAAGCTTAAATAGTTGTCTATAAAAGCCTTGAAAATGACAAGGAGCAAATTGAATGTGTAATGAATAAAGAAAACACTGAAAAACTTCGAATATTGTATTTATCACATGAAAGAAAGATGGGCGGTGCAAACTGCAGTCTGTTTGAATTGGTGCGCGAAATGAAAAGCAGGGGCCATTATGTTTGTGTGGCTGTCATGTATAAAGGATGCCCGATTGATATAAAGCTCAAGGAAGAGGGCATCGAAACCCTTCCTTGTTTTTACGGATGGTGGCAGATGCCGTCTAACTGGAATTTTATATTAAAAACCGGATTCCAATTTTTACACCGGATGGAGTTTCTTGCGCAGCGAAAGCTGTGTAAATATGTAATAAAAAATAAAATTGATATTATTCACAGCAATTCCAGCTGTATCGATATCGGCATGAAAGTTGCAAAAGCTACCGGCGTGAAGCATGTATGGCATTTCAGGGAATATGGTGAAATGGATTATAACCTTGTTTATATGCATGGAAGAAAGAAAAGCATTTCTCTGGTAAAAGAAAATACGGATAAGGTAATATTTATATCCAAAGCTTTACGAAATTTCTATAACGACATGGATAACGAGGATATTGCTGAAATAGTCTATAACGGAATATCGGAAAAATTTATATCAAAATCCAAAGAATATAATAAAACGCCGGTTTTTCTTAGTGCAGGCAATCTAAACAGAGCCAAAAACCAAATGTTAGTCCTGAAAGCGTCTAAGATTCTGCTAGATAACGGAGTGAATGACTTCCAAGTGAAAATTGCAGGAGAAAGCACAAGTCTTGTTGAATCAAAATTATACAAAGATGAACTAATTCGCTTTATTGAAGAAAACCATATGGAAAATGTAGAAATGTTAGGATATGTAAAAGATATGTCCGAACTTCGGAAAAAAACCGATGTGGAAATTGTAGCATCCGTCAGCGAAGCCTTTGGACGAGTAACGGCAGAGGCGATGTTTGCAAGAAATCCTGTCATAGCTTCAGACGCCGGAGCAAACCCTGAGCTTGTAGAAGATGGTGAAACCGGCCTGATTTTCCATAATATGGAGGCGGAGAGTTTGGCAGAGAAAATGCGTTACATCATAGAAAATAGGGCAATGATACCATCTATGGGGGAAAATGCGTTCCACCATGCTGTGGAACGCTATACAATCTGCCGTAATGCGGAAAATATTGAGAATGTGTATTATGGGTTGTGTGATTTTAAATAGAAGTTTTTTTCTTAAATACTTTCCCAATTATTTGCTCATAAATCTCTACCACCAGAGGTTCCTTGGCAAACAACAAAAATAGTGTATATGATCCAAAAAACAGTAATGCAGAAATTACCAATATTGTAAAATCATTTATTTCCATCATCCTCACCCATAAAGAAGCAACAGTTCCAATCGCCAACGCAACCATAATGTGCATATAGCGAATTTTTCTAAACGCGTCACCGCACTCATTTCTAAGGGCTGCAAATTGTACTACTAATACAACAAATTCCGCTACTAATGTACCAATCGCAGCTCCTGTGGAAAGCATACGTGGAATCAATAACGCGTTTATAATCAAATTCACCGCTGCTCCCGCGACTTCGGAAATTAGCACAATTTTTTCTCTACCCAAAGGAACAAGTATCTGAATTCCCAGAGTATTAGTTAGTCCAATCAAAAGCAGCGTCGGCAAAATAATCTGCATAGGAACAATAGAAGCTTCATATGCACTCCCGAAAAGCAAATAAATTCCCTGTTTTGCAAAAAGAATGAAATAAAGCATCAGCGGCGAAGCAATCAAAAATACAAAATTTAATGCTTTTTCCGTAATCTTTCTGAATTCATCCATCTGACCGGATTTCACATAATAAGATGCCCTAGGAAGAAGTACAGTTCCCAAAGAGGTCACAAAACTCACCAACACATACTTAATCTTAACTGCCGTATCATAATAACCAACGTCCGCATCTGTAGCCATAAAACCAATCATAACAGTATCCAAATGCGTATATATTATTGTAGCACAGCTCATTGCAAAGAAAATGGCTACTCCCTTGAGGTGCCTAACGATATTATATCCACCTAAAGGCCTTAACACGACATACTTATTAATATGAATAAAATTAAAAATATAAGATGCTGATGTCGCAAATATGGTAATGCCACCATAAATAATGTAATCATCCTGTTCATGAACTAACAAAAACAATGCAACTAATGCAATACAATTACAAATAATAGAACGTACTGTTATATAGGTGTATTGCTCCAATGCTTTATATAGCCATTCCATTCCTATAACTGTACAAAATATACTTAAACTTACAATAATGTAGAGTGAGCGCTCATCATACAATCGTGGAACAAATGCCAATGTCAAAAACAGTCCAATATAAGCAATAACACTCATCACCAGATTAAGGAAAAAAATTTCATGCACAGTTCGCGACAATTCATCCTTGTTATCCCTTACTTTAGCACATATACGGATGCCATATGTCGGAATTCCCATCTGAGCAAAAAGAGCAAAGTAAGAAATAAAAGATTTAGCAAACGCAACTTTTCCCATACCCTCCGGAAGTAAAATTCGGGAAACATATGGGAACGTAATTAATGGAAAAACAAACGATGACATCGTGAGAATGGCATTCATAATGAAATTAAGTTTAAGAGAATTTTGTTTTTCTGCCATAAATTCACCTTTTACATATCAGCTTCAGTTTCTTCATGTGCCGGACTGTATTATTTATCCAAGTGAGTTATGATTATCCAACTGCATTTGAATATATTTTTTAAAATATCTATATTTATACATTCCGGCAAAAGTTGCTTTCAAAATAGTATAGCTCTTCCTTAAACCCCAAGGATACCTTATTGCAGTTACTGCACATAAAAGGTTTCTTATGAACGTCCAAGCAAAATATATTTTCCCATAATATATTATTTTAATAACTATATCATTTCTATATTGATAAAAATAGTTTTTTATACGATTAGTATCTATTTCATCATTTATACTTAATTTTTTTGCAACTGCTCTTTTATGGCATACTTTACTTTTTCCAACAAAATAAGCATTACCATAATTCCTACATAATCGCAAAGTATACTCGGAATCATCCCCCCATAAAAAAAAATCTTTGCATGGCAGCCCACATTGCTTAACTGCATTAATATTTATTAATAATGAAACAAAGGTCGCCATTTCAATTTTAACCAATCCATATTCCAAGTATTTGTACCAGTCACTATAACCATTTCCTGTGGCTCTGATATCCAGATTTGGAACATTCATTGGCTCATTGGAGCTTCCATTTACACTACTGGCAAAAAAGCTCACCTTCTCATTTACAATCTTACTTGCAGCCAATAAATTTTCCAAACAATTTCTATCCGGTATTGTATCATCATCCATAATCCAAAGCCAGTCACACATAAATTCAAGAGAAGTTTGGATTCCTTTATAGAATCCTCCTGCTCCTCCTAAATTCTGTTTCATTCTCCTGTATACAAAATTTTTCCTTTCTAAAATTCCTGTTTTTTTTAATTCTGCTTCTGTACCATCAGTACTTGCATTATCTATCAAAATAATTCGCTCGACCTGAACACTCTGATTAAGAATGCCAGTTAAACATTCCATCAACAATTCTTTTCTATTATAAGTTACGACAATAGCTATTACTTTCGACTCCATATTTTATCTCCTGTCGGCATATAATGCACAATGCCTTTTTTATAAAAAGAATGTTCTAACCATATATTTAGAATTCATCCGTTTAGCTTTCATTTCTCTTACTAACTGCAGCAGACTATCCATATTTATCTGTCCCAATGAGAATAATGGTATTCCATGCTTATAAAATACCTTTATTATCAGAATATATTTCTTTATTCCATAATGACTTTTAACTGCCCTATACAACATCCCTAGGCACGTATAATGCATAGTCTTTAAGTCCTTCAAAGAATAGTGTTTTTTAAGAAAATCGCACACCTTTAAATATTCCCACAGCCTGATTTCATAGGCATCCCAACCGATCTGCGTTGTCAAAGAACCTGTAGTTCTGACAATACAATATATTACCTTTTCCGAAACTGCAATCTTCTTACTATAATGACCGACTTTTACAGAAAACATCATATCGTTAAAATGCAGCACCTCGTCGAACCATATATTGTAATGTCGAATTAATTTGTGCCTTATCAATTTTGAACATGGAGTTGAAAGAGATATCTTTAATTTTAGGATATTTTCTCTTGTAGGATTTTCAAGATAGTCATTTATATATTTCTCAAATGTTATATGCCTGTCTGAAAGTTCTCTCGTGTCAAAATAAATACTAGTTGGTTTGAAAAATATCTCATCAAATTCCGAATCAAAATAGGCACTTACGGTCTCATACATTCCATCAACAAAGAAGTCATCCGCATCCGCGAACAATATCCATTTCCCATCCGCATGCCGCAGTCCAATATTCCTACACGTTCCAGCACCTTTAGGTAAATCATCGTTCCTGTAAAATTCAACATGGTCTTTGTACTTAACCTGCAATTCGGCCAGCTTATCTACATGCATATCACTTCTGTCATCAACAACTATAATCTGTATATCTTCAATGTGAGGTATTGAATCAATTAATTTCTGTAATAAATCCGGAGTGTTATAATGTGGAATGATAATGCTTAAGTTTCTTTCATATTCTTTTGACATATATCGTGCTCCTTCTGTTTTTCTATCCCACCTATAATCTATACATGACAAATTACAAACCAATGGTACGTATTTTCCGGTATAACATAATCATTTTCAACATCATAATATTTTTTTATTATATACAAAATATCTTTTTTGGTATGCCCTTTAATTCCTGCTTCCCAGTAATGCTCTCCTTTATATGGAAAATTTTTAACCCATTTTCTTTCTATGACAATATTTATAAATCTATAGGTAAGGTGGCAAATGTCCAACCTCATTTGAAAACTGCGCCTATTTAAAGGTAAAGATAAAATAAACTTATAATTGCATATACTTTTTATATTCTGAACAATTGATTCAAAACAATCCCACGGGAGATGCTCTAATACTTGACAACAAATAACACAATCATACTTCTTCTTAACGATCCGACTTAAATCCCTTATATCGCCGACATAAGTAGGATGAAGTCTATCATCATAGTCAAAAGTATCAATAATAGTATTCTCTATCTCTGCAGCATCTTTTTCTCTTTCTAAAACCTGCTTCAATATAACTGGTACGATTCCGTCGCCTTTTCCTATAACAAGAATACTTTTACTTGTTGAATCCACGCATTCTTTTATTTGATAGTAATATGACATCCACCTTTGCTTAGTCACATATCTTGCAAAACTATGACTCAAACCTTTACCCTGCATTTTACAATCTCTCCCATAAATTATAACCAAATATTACTAACGGCTGTTTATTGTTTATCTGACATTCTTACTCTAGATTATCCTATATTTATTCAAATTATAAAGTATATCTGTAAAAAATACAAATAAATCTTTTCTTAGCTAGAACCTTTGAATCTGAATATTAATTATATTGAAAAGCATATTGGAACTATGGTAATATATATAAAGCAAAACGGCAGCGTTTAAAAGAATCAACAAGACTTTAGAAAGAGGTACAGAATTGAACAATTATTTAAATTCGAAAAATGAAAAAAGTGTGTCAAAATCGCTGCCTGCATACAAAGTCTCTCTACTTCTCACAACTTACAATTCGATTGAAAACCTCCCCATTACTTTTGAGGGTATACAAAACCAGACTTATCCTCAACTACAAATAATTATTGTGGACGGGGGTTCGACAGATGGCACTGTTGCTTTAATAGAGCAGTTTGCAGAAAGAAGTGGATTGGAAGTGAAATGGGTTTCCGAACCGGACCGCGGCTTATATGATGCCATGAATAAGGCATACCGTATGAGTGACGGAGATATTATTGCGGTATGCAATGATTTTCTTTGTGACAAGGATGCCGTTACCATGCTTGTGGAAGCAATTGAAAAAGCAGGAGATGGGTGTATAGGTGCTCACGCCGATTTAAGGTATGCAGATGGTGATAGAACCGTGCGAAGCTGGCATATGGGACAGGGCAATATAAAGCAAGGATGGATGCCCGGACATCCCACACTTTTTTTGAAACGTGAAATATATGAAAAATACGGAGAATATGATATCAGCTACCGATGTGCGGCAGACTATGAATTTATGGTGCGCTTTTTAAAAGATAAGGAAAATAAACTTGCCTATGTACCCAAAGTATTGATTTCTATGTTCTATGGCGGAACAAGCAACGCGGGGCTTAGTAATTACCTTGTTTCATTTAAAGAAGGATATATGGCATTGAAGAAAAACGGCGTTAAGCATCCGCTCGTCATTACACTGAAACGGACATGGAAAGTCTTACGTCAGTTTTGATACCGCCTTAAGACGCCCTGCCAGTTCGATAAACCGTTCTAATTCAAACGTTTCTCCACGCACAGTTTCCGAAAGCCCCATCAGTCCTAAAACCGTCTTGACGTCGTCTTTACTTATCCCTAAATCAGATACATTGGCAAGCCCATTAACCAGCGTCTTTCTCCTTTGGTTAAAAGATGCTCTGATAACTGCAAATAAATATGCTTCCTCTTCCGGTTCCAAGCGCGGATTTTCATGGCTTGTAAGGCGTATTACGGTACTATCCACATTAGGTCTTGGCATAAAGCACGAAGCGGGCACCTTGGTAATTATCTCGGGCTCAGAATAATATTGAACCGCCAATGAAAGCGCACCGTAATCCTTGCTCCCCGGAGAAGCCTGCATCCTGTCCGCCACCTCTTTTTGCACCATGACGGTTATGCTCTTAAGTGCAATATGGGATTCAAACAGCTGCATGATAATCGGCGTAGTAATATAATATGGAAGGTTTGCAACTATCTTTATAGGTTTGCCAGCATTTTCCTCTTCCACTATACGGTTTATATCTACTTTTAAAATATCTTCATTTAAAACTTTTACATTATTATAAGAAGAAAGTGTATCCTGCAAAATGGGAATTAGATTTTTGTCGATCTCAACGGCAATTACTGACCTTGCCCGGCTTGCCAGATACTGCGTCATCGTCCCAATGCCCGGCCCGATTTCCAATACACAGTCCGTATCTTCAATCTGCGCCGCATCGACAATTTTTTCCAAAATATTCTTATCGATCAGAAAGTTCTGTCCGAATTTTTTTTGAAAATTAAAATTATATTTCTGCAAAATTTCTATTGTATTTTTTACATTTCCTAATGATTCCATACGTTTCCTGTCCGCCGCCGCATTACAACGGCCGCCAAATGTTTATACATTTATGTGAAAAAGTTTCTCTGCGTTTTCATGCGTAATCGCCAGCACTTCCTCATAGCTTATTCCTTTCAGAGTTGCAATTGTTTCGGCAATATAAGGAATGTTCAGCGATGAATTACGTTTCCCACGATTAGGTTCCGGAGTCAGATACGGGCTGTCTGTCTCTAATAAAATCTTATCCATCGGAATATATTCAACCGCTTCTTTAAGCTTCTTAGCATTCGCAAAAGTAATAACTCCGCCAATACCAAAGTAATAGTCCATATTCAGGTATTCCCTTGCCATCTCCTTTGTATATGAATAACAGTGAATTACCCCGCCCATATCCCCTGCACGAAGCGCTTTCATCATATCCAAAGTATCTTTTGCAGCCTCTCTTGAATGGATGATTACAGGAAGTTTTACTTCTCTAGCCAGTTCAAGCTGACGTTCAAACCACTTTTTCTGAATAGAAGGCTCCGGTTCACTGTAATGATAGTCCAGCCCAATTTCTCCGACCGATACTACTTTATCAATGTCACAACATTCCCTCAGCCAACGGAAACTATCCTCATTCAGCTGTGCGGTCTCACTTGGATGAACTCCTATCGCCCCATAAATAAAGGGATACCTCTCCATAAGTTCAATGGTAGTTCTGCAACTGTCCAGACTCGCTCCTACATTAATTACAACATCTATTCCGTTTTCCGGCAAAGACTTAAGAAGTGTTTCCCTATCCTCATCAAATGCCTCATCATCATAGTGCGCATGACTCTCAAATATCCTATTTTTCTCCATTTTTACCCTCTTATTCACATAAAATTAATAATTTGTATTTATTTTTTTAAAAAATTATTAAAAAACCCTTGCAAACTAAATAACATTATACTATAATAACACTTGCGTTGTAAAACAGAATTAATTATACGCAAGATAATAGGACATGCGCCTTTAGCTCAGCTGGAAGAGCACCTGACTCTTAATCAGGGTGTCCAGGGTTCGAGCCCCTGAAGGCGCACTTGGAAGTACCATTTTTGAGGACGTAAGAGCCTTGGGGATGGTGCTTTTTTCTGTGCATAGGTATTCTTCATAAAAAAGACGTAAGTTTCGCACTCACGTCTTTGTTTAGCATAAAAGCAGTTCTCATCGCATACTGTCCGTCACTTATGCTTTATTCTGCTAATTCTCCTTCAGAAATACTCTCTACTACCGCTACATCACCCAATGAAACTTCCACCTCTACACCATATTTCTGCATAGGCGTTGTCTCTGCCTCAGGATCCGTATACTCCCTCTCTTCTTCGTCCTCATATAACGACTTATGCTTACGATGCTCTTCCATCTGATGTAACATCGCAGACATCTTCGCCATCCTATAGAGCTCCTCGTCATATTCTAACAGCTTACGCTCATCAGTCATCGGAACAATGTCACCATTTGCAATCCTTCTTGCCGTCGTCAGAGCTTTAGCCATATCCTCTGCCATATCCTGACCGGCTTCGCTCTGCTGCTTGGCAACATAGCTATTAAATTCCGCAACATAACGCTCTGTCTCGGCATCCCTGTCAGCATAAAATTTCTCTCTTGCCTCACGAAGAGCCTCTAACGCCTCTTCCGACAAATCAATCGATACGCCGTCCACCTTTACCTGCCCGGTTGCAAGCGCCTTACCCATATCAGATGCATTTGTAAAAGTGAAGCTCTTTTTTACAGCATTCTGAGCTTCCGGATTTGTTGTCGGTTGCTTATAAAAATTAGTTGCGTTTATATTGCCGATTCCCATAGAGATGCCTCCTTAAATAGATTAGGTGATTGTAATGCTTTATTACATTTATACTCTAATCTATTTATCGACATATGTGCGTTACAATATTATAATCGTATTTTTGAAAAAACGTTCATACTGCCCTTTTTTAATCTAAAAAGTAATTCCCAACAGTTCCACAATAATCCCTGCTGCCACCCCCAACACATAAAGCAGCGTAATAATCCGTACATTTTCCTTCGGCCTATCGTTAACTCGGAGCAGTACTAAAATCCCAACTCCCGCACCCACTAAAAGCCCAGCCATCATCGCACCCTCATTCAAAATCCCATTAAGGTAGAGCTGGGTAATTACAACAGAAGCCGCACAATTAGGAATAAGCCCCACTAATCCCGCTATTACTTCTCCGATAACCGGCCTGTTAAGAAGGAGATTTGCCAGAAAATCTTCCCCTATCAGAGCAATAAATATGTTTAATACAAAAGTAATCAAAAGTAAGTATATGAAAATTTCTATGGTATGACGAAAAGCAGATTTTACAATCCCTTTCTCGCAATGGCAGTGATGATGCTCACATAACTGTTCTATCTGCAATGCCTCTTTTTCCTTTTTTAGAAACATATTCCGCACGATATCTATCAGAAAACCCGCAACCATTCCAATCAGAACTTTTAAAGCTAATATCTTCCAAATCATAGCTGCGCCAACCTGCTGAGAAATCAAAATGGGAAGCATTTCATCCGACGTTGACAGATAAATGGATATCAAAGTTCCCAATGTAATAATCCTTGCGGCATATAAATTAGATGCCGCAGCTGAAAATCCACACTGGGGAAAGGCTCCCAGAATACTTCCAATCAACGGTCCGCATTTACCCGACTTTTTTATTGTTTCCTGTATCCGCTCCCCGGCTTTATGCTCAATATACTCCATTGCCAGATAGGTAAGAAACAGGAACGGAAGTAACTTTACACAGTCCAGCAATGTATCAAAAATAACGTCCAACATATACTACTCTCTTTTCTAAGAACATTTCATTTACAGTTAACACCGCATTTGCGACTACTTCATAATACCGCAAATTATATTTTTGTCAACTTTATGCCGTAACATCCTCAAACTGAGAATTGTACAGCTGTGCATAAAAACCATTCTGTTCAAGCAGCTGCTCATGGTTTCCCTGTTCTATAATATCTCCGTCCTTCATTACCAAAATCAAATCGGCATCTTTGATAGTAGATAATCTATGTGCGATCACAAAACTGGTTCTGCCCTTCATCAGATTATTCATCGCCTTTTGTATACGCTGTTCCGTTCTGGTATCAACAGAACTCGTTGCTTCATCCAAAATCAAAATCTTATTATCGGCTAAAATCGCTCTTGCTATTGTAAGAAGCTGTTTCTGCCCCTGGGATACATTGCTGGCATCTTCGTTAAGCTCCATATTATAGCCGCCCGGAAGCGTCTGAATAAACCTGTGGGCATGGGCTGCTTTAGCCGCCTCAATAACCTCTTCGTCACTTGCATCCAGTCTTCCATAACGTATATTTTCCATGATCGTTCCCTTAAACAACCATGTATCCTGCAATACCATACCAAAGCTTTCCCTAAGCTCACTTCGGTTAAATTTCCTTACATCATGTCCATCCACCTTGATACTGCCGCTGTTTACATCATAAAAACGCATTAACAGCTTCACCATTGTTGTTTTACCCGCTCCTGTCGGGCCTACAATGGCTACCGTCTGCCCGGGTTCTACCTGGCTGTTAAAATCATGGATAATGATTTTATCCGGTTTGTATCCAAATTGTACATGCTCAAAGCTGACGCGCCCTTCCATATTCTTAAGATGTACCGGATTGTCAACATACTGGTCTTCCTCGGCCTCTTCAAGAAACTCAAACACCCTTTCCGCGGCCGCCGCGGTAGACTGCAGCATATTGGAAACCTGTGCAATCTGTGTAATGGGCTGTGTGAAACTTTTAACATACTGGATAAACGCCTGAATATCACCAATTTCAATTGTACCCCGTATTGCTAAAATACTACCGCTGACCGCAACTGCAACATAACCGAGATTTCCTATAAAATTCATAATAGGCTGCATAAGTCCCGATAAGAACTGCGACTTCCATGCAGACTGATAAAGCACGTTATTAGTTTCTTCAAACTCTTTTAAAACCTCTTCTTCTCTGTTAAATGCCTTGACAATATTTTGACCGCTGTAGGTCTCCTCCACCTGCCCATTGATTTTTCCAAGATAGGTTTGCTGTGTCACAAAGTATTTCTGTGAAAATTTCACAACAACACTTATCAACGTACCGGATATAGGTAAAATAACAAGTGCTATTAATGTCATCAGCGGGCTAATGCTCAACATCATGATCAACACACCGACCAATGTACTGATAGACGTAATCAGCGTTGTTATACTTTGATTGAGACTCATACCAAGGGTATCCACATCGTTGGTAATGCGTGACAGTACCTCACCTACCGTTCTGGATTCAAAATACTCTAACGGCATACGGTTTATTTTCTCAGAAATTTCTTTTCTAAAACGGAAGCAGAGTTTTTGTGACACCCCTGTCATAATCAGCCCCTGAAGCAATGACAATACCGCACTAAATGCATATAAACCTAACAGNCCCAGCAGNATTTTTCCNATTTTATCAAAATNAATNCCNCCCGTATTATAAAGNTTGGCCATAAGTCCGTTAAAAAGTTCTGTTGTCGCTTTACTCAGCACCTTAGGNCCNACTATATTAAATATCGTACTTCCGACCGCNAATATNGCAANGGCAAACAGGGCATANTTATAATTTCCCATATATCNNAACANCTTGGAAATTGTNCCTTTAAAGTCNTTNGCNTTTTCNCCGGGCATCATNCCCGGTCCATGAGGNCCTCTTGGTCTTCTTTGATTCTCGCTCATTATGACCTGCCCCCTTTCATTTCGCTTTCNGAAAGCTGAGACCTTGCAATCTCCTGATAAGCCGCACAGCTCTTTTAATAATTCCTCATGTACNCCNATNCCNGCTATTTTTCCATCATCCAAAACTATAATCTGGTCTGCNTGCAAAATTGTNCTGATACGNTGTGCGACAATAATAACCGNCGCATCNGANATTTTCTCATGCAANGCNTTTCTAAGCACCGCNTCGGTTTTGTAATCCAGTGCGGAAAAACTNTCGTCAAACAAAAATACTTTAGGCTTGGCAGCAATNGCCCTCGCAATGGAAAGNCTCTGTTTCTGTCCTCCCGAAACATTCGTNCCTCCCTGNGCAATAGGACTCTGATANNCCTCATCCTTNCTCTCAATAAATTCTACGGCCTGNGCAATCTCCGCNGCCTCTTTCATCACTTCATCNGAAACCTTATCTTCTCCCACAAANTTAATATTAGAAGCTATCGTGCCCGAAAAAAGCACTCCCTTCTGAGGNACAAACCCNATCANACTCCGCAGCTTCTTCTGGGAAAGCTCNCTTATATCAATTCCATCCAATGTNATCCGACCACCCGTCACGTCATAAAACCTCGTAATAAGGTGNANCAGCGTAGATTTTCCGCANCCGGTGCTTCCNATGATCGCCGTAGTCTTTCCCGGNTNNGCNACAAAAGAAATATCNGACANNGCATCCTCCTCNGCTTCAGGATACCTGAAACAAACATTTTCAAAAGCCACCACGCCTTTTTCCTCTAAACTNCTATCCTTAACCTNCTGTGCNTCNANAATTGTCGGTTCAGTATGTAAAACCTCTTCNATACGNTCTGCNGCTACNCCGGCCCTNGGCAGCATAACAGAAATCATAGTCAGCATCAAAAANGACATAACTATCTGCATNGAATANGTAATAAACGCCATCATATCGCCAAGCTGAAGATTTCCCAGATNAATNCCCTTAGCGCCAAACCATACAATAGCTANCGNAATTCCATTCATAATAAGCATCATNNCCGGCATCATAAATGTCATTACCCTGTTTGTAAATANCTGCGTGGACATAAGCTCNTTATTNGCCCTGTCAAAACGCTTCTCTTCATATTTTTCACGGCTAAAAGCCCTGATAACCGGAATTCCTGTCAAAATCTCCCTGGACACCAGATTCAATTTATCCACAAGCGTCTGCATCAGCTTAAACTTCGGCATTGCAATTCCCATNAGTGTNCCCACTANCAGCATGATCACAACCACTGCAACCGCTATGATCCANCCCATACCGGTTCTCGTATNCGCAACCTTGACAATNCCNCCTATTCCAAGTATCGGTGCATAACAAACCATTCTAAGCAGCATAACCGAAACCATCTGCACCTGCTGGATATCATTTGTNCTNCTTGTNATTAAAGACGCCGTTGAAAACTTATCCATCTCCGCATGNGAAAAAGAAACCACCTTCCTAAATACCNTGTTTCTAAGCCNCATACCGATTCCCGCAGAAGTCTTTGCCGCCANAAAACCAACGGCAATCGCNGCCGCTATCATAAGAACNGTCATCATAAGCATCTTNGCACCGGTTGTCAGCAAATANTGCGTCTGAATGGAACTTAAATNAATACCAAGCGACTCNTANTCAGTCTTGACCGCCATNATNGCCATCTGGGACACNATCATATCACTAAGNTCTTCNCCATACTGNTCAAGCATCTGATACTTCATCCCAAGCGCCTGTTCCTTGCTCATCATACCGAGCGGAACCGCCACCTCATCTGAACTCCTAAGCATAGAAACCATAACCATCGGAACGCCCATAGCCTCATCCAATAAATCCATAATTTCCTTATCAGCGGCCTGAAGTTCATAATTTCCGTCTTCATTCATAAAATAATGCTGCCTGATCAAATCCTCGTCTTCCGAAAACAAACATACACTCTCAAATGTATCTTCACTAATAATATCCGGAACCGCACTCTCAATTCCACTCTGCTCAATCCCTACATCCACAATATCAGACGTATAAGATGGCAGGGATAGATCGCAATAAGCCTGTAAGATCAGAAGAAGTATAATTGCAATAACGGATGATTTAAATTCTCCCAGGTACTTTAAGATTTTAAACATAATTTCTTTGCTGACTCCTTTTAAATTATTTAGATAATTGTTATGACATTTTATAACTACATACCAATGTTTCTTAATATTAATCTTATTTTATAAAAAGGTCAATTAAAAACTATTGAAAAAAATGTGAATATTATTAAAGTATTATAAACTTCCAGAGCACATGGTTTTTAAAACCACATTATATAAAAATAAACTCAACATGTACTTGACAACAATACCGCAATGTTTTATTATATATAAATACTTTGAATATCAAACTATTTGTAAACCAAACAATCTTTGATATCCAAATATGAAACTTAAAGACAGGTACCCCCTAAGAAAGGAATCCACAACTTATGAAAGAATTACGTATCGGAAATAAAACAGCCCCACTCCCCATCATCCAAGGCGGTATGGGCGTCGGCGTCAGCCGCTCATCCTTAGCCGGTGCAGTCGCAGCCGAAGGCGGCATAGGCGTTATTTCCAGCGCCCAGATCGGTTATGATGAAGACGGCTTCGAGCAGAATCAGGCAGTCTGCAATCTAGCGGCAATCCGTAAACACATCGCAAAAGCGAAAGAAATCTCCGGCGGAAACGGACTTATCGGAGTTAATGTCATGACCGCGCTTAAACATTACCGCGAACATGTAAGAGAATCCGCTGCTGCAGGCGCTGATGTAGTAATTTGCGGCGCAGGTCTGCCTGTAGATTTACCGGAACTGACAGCCGGATATGACACCAAAATTGCACCAATAGTATCAAGCGCACGCGCATGTAACATTATTTTAAAAATGTGGGATCATAAATATAACAAAACCGCCGACTTTCTTGTCGTGGAAGGTCCTCTGGCAGGCGGACATCTTGGCTTTTCACTGGAAGAGCTTCAGGATTTAAACGAATGTGTTAAAAATCAGGAAGATGAGATTAAAGCTATTATTGCCGTCAAAAAACAATATGAAGAAAAATATGACCGCCAAATTCCTGTAATTGCTGCCGGCGGCATATATGACCATACGGATATCGAACACGCTCTGTCGCTTGGTGCAGACGGTGTACAGATTGCCAGCCGTTTTGTAGCCACCTACGAGTGTGATGCTTCCGACGCCTACAAACAGGCTTATCTGAATGCAAAAGAAGCGGATATACAAATAATTAAGAGTCCTGTAGGAATGCCCGGTCGTGCACTATGTAACTCCTTTGTTAAAAAAAGCATGGAAGGCCGAATTCCGGTTTCAAAATGCTATAAATGTCTGGAAAAATGCAATCCTTCACAAATACCATATTGTATTACCCAGGCTTTGATTGATGCAGTAAAAGGAGATGTCGAAAACGGACTAGTTTTCTGCGGTGCGAACATAGGAAAAATTAACCGTATTATTAGTGTGCATGAATTAATAAAAGAACTCACAGAAAACATTTAAGATATATATTTTAATTTTTTTAATAAAAAATTTCCTAATATCTAAAAAATAGTGTGATTTTTTCATATTAAAACGTAAATAATTGTTGATTCTAAATCAAAAAAGTTATAACATATAAGTATATATTTTTTTACTGTGGAGGGATTTAGATGAACGGACTAAAGAATCTTATGGAAGACACTGTAGAGCAAACGCTCAACCGCCTGCTTCCTACAATGCCAAATATATGCTCCTGCGATGATTGCAAATTGGACATGGCTACTTATGCGCTCAACCGTCTGCCTCCGAAATATGCACGTTCAAGCAGAGGTGCTATCCTTCATCGTTTTGACACCCTTTCCACACAGGTGGAAGCAGAAATTCTGACTGTATGTGTTTCTGCTATAAATGTAATCGGAAGCCATCCGCATCACGCTGATGCCAAACCAGCTTCAAATAGCGAGCAATCGCAAACAGCGGCATCCGGGCAGCCCACTGCAAACAGCCAGTAATTCATTTTCTATATTGTAAAATATAAAAACTGCCTGAAACAAATGTAATACATCACATTTAGTTTGGGCAGTCTTTTTAATTAAATTGAACTATACACTTTATTTATTATTCTTATGAATCTCTTCGGCAATATACTCCTCTACGCTCTCCTTTGGAATAGATAATGCCAGTGACATCTCACTATAAAGCAGCTCTTCCGCTTTCTTAAGGTAGTGCTCATCAGATGAAAGCACCTTCTTTCCCTGCTGTACCCTGTCCTGCTTGCGAAGATAAAGAGTCTTAATTATCTGCACAAGACTATGGCAATCATAAGTTCTTATTGCTTCCTTATACATCTGCTCTCTGCTTTTCTCTTCTTTAATCCAAACTGTCTCGATTTCGGGAATCTTACCTATAAGAAGCTTTGCGTCATTCTCATTCATGATTTTACGCATAATAACCTTCTCATTGTCCACAGGCGTATATATAGTACTTCCCTTTTCAAAAACAGGCTCTAAAATATAGTACTTTTTCTTCTTATCCAGCTTATCAATCGGATTCCCCGTAATAGCCGTAACACGACAAACACCATGACCTCCACACATAATTAATTCACCAATTTCAAACATGCATCTTCCTCCTGACGCTGAAAATAAGCCTATTCAAGCCTTTATTAGCAATTCTCGCTAATATTAGTTTAACACCAAAATTTTTAAAATGTAAGTATTTTTTTATTTTATTTGAAAATTATTTGAAAATTCTACTTCAATTCATTAGCTGTCACATAAAAGTGATAATATATTCCTTTTTTTTCGAGAAGTTGCTCATGATTGCCCTCTTCCATTATTCCCTCTTCTGTCAAAACAAGGATTCTGTCGGAATTCCGGATACTTGAAAGCCGATGTGCAATCGTAATTGTTGTCCTGCCTTTTGCCAGCTCCTGCAAAGACTTCGCCACTTGGAATTCACTTTCATTATCAAGCGCTGATGTTGCCTCATCCAAGATCAGAATAGGCGGGTTTTTCAAAAATACCCTTGCTATACTGATTCGCTGCTTCTGTCCTCCGGAAAGTTTAACGCCACGCTCACCGACATATGTGTCATATCCGTCTTTTAGTTCCTCTATAAACTCATGTGCGCCTGCTTTTTTGGCAGCCTCTATTACCTCTTCTCTCGTTGCATTTTCCCTTCCGTACGCAATATTTTCATAAACGGTTCCGGAAAAAAGATATACGTCCTGCTGCACCATTCCGATATTCTGTCTCAGGCTTTTTAAAGTATAACGCTTGATATTTTTTCCATCCAGAATAATTTCACCCTCGTCTATATTATAGAAGCGCGGAATCAAATTACACAGGGTTGTTTTGCCGCCGCCGGAAGGCCCCACTATCGCAATCTTTTCTCCTGCATGAATGTCCAGATTTAAATTACGGAAAACAATGTTATGATCGTCCGGATATTCAAAGCACACGTTACTTAATTTGATGTCGCCTTTAACATTGCTGCATGGAACCGCATCAGGTTCATCATAGATTTCAATATCGCTATCTATAATTTCTACAAACCGTTCAATTCCGGTCATACCACGTTGGAACTGCTCGGCAAATTCTATAATACGCCTTATCGTTGCGATCAGGGTTGAGACATACATAACATATGCTACCAAATCTCCCGGTGCAATCAGCTCTTTTACCATAAAAATACCGCCTGCAACTACAACGACGAAATACATAAGACCATCAAAAGCCCTTGTCGTTGTTCCAAAAGCAGCCATAAACTTATAGGTTTTCTTTTTAATCCAAAAGAAGTTCTGATTATCTTCCTCGAATTTCTCTTTTTCCTTTTCCTCGTTCGTAAATGCCTTAACAACTTTCTGCCCAAGAAGGCTGTCCTCTATTCTCGCATTGAGTTCGCCAATCTGAACCCTCTGCTGCCTGAATGCTGCGCGCAGACGTAAATTTATAGTCGTACAAACGATAACCATAACCGGTACCACTGCAAAAATGATCAGTGTCAGCCATAAATTTATCCCAGATAAAATAATGAACGAAATTACCGCCTTTATCGCCGCAATAAAAAATTCCTCCGGACAATGGTGCGCAAACTCGGTAACATCGAACAGATCGTTGGTAATCCGCCCCATGATCTGACCGACTTTGGTATTATTATAATATGTATCCGAAAGGCTCTGCAGATGCGCATAGGCATCGCGGCGCATATCCGTTTCCATCCTCGTTCCCATAACATGTCCGGTATATGCCATATAAAAATTCGCCATTGTATCAATTATCCTAAGCACTAAATACAACGTTGCAAGCCGCAGTATAACGCTCACACTGAGGGCCGCTATATCATTCATGCCCGTATTCGTTATATAACGTATGATCATTGGCAGCACCATTTCACATATTGTAGTCATTCCTGCACAGAATAAATCAATAACTACGACTGTCCAATATTTTTTATAATATGGCAAAAATCTCTTAATCAGTTCTCCTGCGCTATATCTTGATATCTCATCCTTTTGATCACTCATTGATTCACTCCTCCACACTCGTGAACTTTCCTAATTAAAGTAAAAAACTCCTCTTATATTTCAAGAATACAAGAGGAGTCCATACGCAATGTACTTATTATAAAGAATAGCTGTTTAAATATTTCTCCTGTTCCGGCGTCAGAACGTCAATTTCTTTTCCAAGGAAAGCAAGCTTACGCTTTGCAACATCCTTATCAACTTCTACGGGAACATCAATCAGCTTCTCCGTCAACTCACTTCCATGCTCTACCAGATACTTTGCGGAAAGCGCCTGAATTGCAAAACTCATATCCATAATTTCCGCCGGATGTCCGTCGCCTGCTGCAAGATTTACAAGTCTGCCTTCGGCAAGCACGAAAATCCACTGTCCTGTAGGAAGTTTATAACCCATTATATTCTTTCTCTGCTCTCTTGTTTCAACAGCATTAGCCTTAAGCCATGCCATATCTATTTCGCAGTCGAAATGACCGGCGTTACAAAGAATCGCGCCCTCCTTCATAACTGCAAAATCCTCTTTATCAATAACGCCGTCGCAGCCTGTTACGGTAACAAAGAAGTCCCCGAGTTTAGCTGCCTCATTCATCGGCATTACATCAAATCCGTCCATAACAGCCTCAATCGCTTTAATCGGATCGATTTCCGTAACAATTACTCTTGCGCCAAGACCTTTTGCACGCATCGCCGTACCTTTTCCGCACCAGCCGTAACCTGCTACAACAACGATCTTACCTGCTACTATAAGATTGGTTGTCCTGTTAATACCATCCCATACGGACTGGCCCGTTCCGTATCTATTGTCAAATAAATGCTTACAATCCGCATTGTTTACACGCACCATAGGGAATTTTAACTCGCCTGCCTTATTCATGGCTTCCAGACGGATAATACCGGTGGTAGTCTCTTCGCAGCCGCCGATAATATTCGGAATCAGATCCGGCATTTCCTTATGCACCATATTTACAAGGTCTCCGCCGTCATCAATGATAATGTTTGGTCCGACTTCCAACACATGACGGATATGATTCTCATATTCTTCCTGCGTTGCATCATACCATGCATGCACTTCCAAACCTGCTTTAACAAGCGCTGCCGCTACATCATCCTGGGTAGACAATGGGTTAGAACCGGTTACATACATCTCTGCTCCACCTGCTTTGAGCACCAAGCACAGATATGCGGTCTTTGCTTCCAGATGTACAGATAAAGCTACTTTTTTTCCTGCAAACGGTTTTGACTCGGAAAACTCCTGCTCCAAGGTACGAAGCAAATCGCAGTTTCTTTTTACCCATTCAATCTTTCTTTCGCCCGATTCGGCTAAGTTAATGTCTCTGATTTCACTACTCATAATTCTTTCCTCCTACATTCATTAATAATAATTTAATCATTGACCAGCCGAATTTTTATTATAGTGATGGTCGTCTGTCCTATCATCACTGTCCGGATCATAATTCAGATATTTAAAAGTACAATCCTCATTTTGTAGACTATTTTAGCTTATATATATTTAAATTGCAAATATATATTTCCTAATAAACCTTTTTATCCAAGCCCATTCTGACAATAATGTCATTTATTTTCTGATAAACGAGATTTTCATCTATTGTCAGTACTTTACGATTCTCCATCGTAATCTGTCCGTTGATAATAACGGTATTAACTTCAGAACCATTTGCGGAATAAGAAAGTCCCGCGATCAGATTATTTCTTGGTGTAAGTGACGGCGTATTCAGATCAAGAATTGCTAAATCCGCTTTCTTTCCTACCTCGATAGAGCCGATTTCTTTTTCCATCCCTAATGCCTTTGCTCCGTTTATTGTCGCAATACGGAAGCCCTCTTTGGCGCTGATGCACTGAGGAGTTTTACCGGTTCCCTTATGAATAAGTGTAAGCAGGCTCAGTTCATGGAACATATTCAGGCAGTTATTACTTGCCGCTCCGTCTGTTCCAAGGCAGACATTTACACCTTTTTCCAACATCTTGGCAATCGGTGCAAAACCGTTTCCAAGCTTCATATTACTTGCCGGATTTGTTACCACACTGACATTGTGGGCTTTTAAAATATCTATATCTGCATCCGTTACCTGAACACAGTGTGCCGCAATTGCCGGAACGTCAAAAATTCCTGTCCTTTGCGCCAGCTCAATCGGTGTGCAGCCGTACTTTTCCTTAATCTGCTCAATCTCGCTTACGCTTTCCGAAAGATGAATATGGATTCCCATTCCGTTCTTCTTAGCTTCATTAGAAACAATTTTCAGGAATTCATCATCACAGGTATACGGTGCATGAGGCCCTAACACAAAGCTCAGTCTGTCGCAGTCCTTCGCCGCATCCCGCTCCTCATACGCCTGACGCAGTCTCATCTGGCCGCCCTCATCATTCCCGTTTCCGACAAGCCCCCTTGAGATAACCGCACGCATACCGGATTCTTTAACAGCCCTTGTCGTCTGGTGAATATTCATCTGCATATCATTAAAGCAGGTGGTTCCGCTCTTCATCATCTCAATAATTGCCAGATTAGCTCCCCAGTATGTGTCCTCATCCGTCATCTGCTGCTCGATTGGATCGATCGTTCCAAAAAGCCAGTCCATAAATGACAGATCATCCGCCACATTCCTCATAAAAGACATATAAGAATGTGTATGACAGTTAATAAGTCCCGGAATAACCAGCTTGTCCGTTCCGTCTATGACCTTATCCTCAGAAAAACCTGATGGCGCCTGCCCTATACCGGCAATCCTGTCCTTTTCAATATAAAGACTTGTCTCCTTAATAACATCTTCCGTTCCCTGCGGAACAATAACCAGTGCATTCTTAATTACAATTCCCATATTTACCCTCCCACATCATTAAAATAAATTTAGATTTAACTTTTATTAATAATATATACTCTGCGCCTAATCAGATTACACCAAATATATCACCAGACATTATTCCTGCCTTCTCCGTCCAAAAATGCCTCTATATTTTTTACAACCTCTCCTACAAGGCGGGTTCGCGCTTCAACGCTTGCCCAAGACATATGCGGGGTAATAATTAGTTTCGTACTATCCTTTATCTGATACAGCGGGTCGGAAACCCCCATCGGCTCTTTCTCCAAAACGTCCAAGCCTGCCGCCGCAATTTTCTCATCCATAAGCGCCTGATATAAATCTTTCGTATTTACAACTGCGCCTCTTGCCACGTTGATAAGGATCGCCGTTTTTTTCATCTTATCTAACGCATCTTTATTGATCAGATATTTAGTCCTGTCGGTGAGCGGACAGTGCAAAGACAAAATATCCGATTCTTTTAACAAAGTATCAAACTCCACTCTCTCATATTCCGTACAAGTGCTCTTGCCGGAAGCGGAATAAAATATAACCCGGCATCCAAAAGCTCTCGCAAGCGCCGCCGTCCTACGGCCGATATTTCCCATTCCCACGATTCCCCAGGTCTTTCCTTCCAGCTCGTTAAAGACTCTGTCAAAATGTGAAAATCTATCTTGCGCGCTGTAAGCTCCGGACTTCACATATTCATCATAATAAGTTATCTTCTCTGACAGCATCATTGCCAATAAAAGGGTATGCTGCGCAACTGCCGACGTACAATAATTAACAACATTAGAAACCTTAATTCCCCTGCTCCTACAATACTCCACATCCACACTGTCATATCCCGTTGAAAAAAGGCAGATAAGTTTTACATTCGGCGCATCTTTAAGTGTGTTTTCATTTAACGGCGCCTTATTTGCAATAATTATATCTGCGTCTTTAACACGCTCCGCCGTATTATTTTCTACGGTATTCGGATAATATACAACCTCGCCAAACTTCTCAAAGCAGGACACATCTACATCAATACCTGCGCTGTTTCTTTCCAAAACTACAAGTTTCATCAGGCTTCCCCCTTGTTATTATTATAACAAGATTATAATATCATAGAAAAAAATTCCTTTCAATACCCGTCATATAAACAGAGCCGGAAACCTGTTTAGATTCCCGGCTCATTAGTATCATTTACATACTATGATACGTTTTTATTTTCTTACTTCTACTTCTCATCAATTACAGGTGATACCCCATACTTCAGATCCTTCCTGGTGATATCGAACTTATAGGTCACGCTGCCGCCGTACTCAGGCACTAAGCCCTTGATGGTAACGCTTCCTTTGTTCTTGCCTGATGCGCTGTTTGCGCCGTATTCAAGCGTATAATCCACACCTTTCTCAAGAAGGATATCCCCACCTTCTCCTTTGTACTTCACTGTCACATTAGGTTTGACCTGTCCACCAGTATAGACTACCGTATCAATCTCCACATCCAGATTGGACTTCGTAAACTTTGTCATGTAAATCTGCAGCGGCACTCTGATTGAGCCTTGCACGGTATAAGCTGAACCTTCCTTTTCGGTAATGACAGCCACCGGTATATCATCAGCCGTCTCATTTCCCGACTTCAGCTTCTCCAGATAATTATTGTAATCCGCCCGTGTATTGTTTACATAACTTATCTCATAGTCCTTGCCTGCTTTCAGTGCTGCTTTACCATCCTTGACTTTAATGGCAGGCTTATAGGCATAATCGTCAGCCTTTTTGCTGTTGTATGCCACTGGTGCACATTCAATCACGATACCGCTTCCGTTAAGGTCTGCTCTGTCGATTGTGAACTTCACATCGAATGTGCCGCTGTAATTTCCCTTGCCCTTCACGGTAACTGTAGGCGCCTTATCTCCGGATGCATTTGCCACCGCCTTGTTATTCTTATACTTGAGGGTGTAATCCTTTCCGCTTTGCAGTCTGGTTCCGCCTGCGCTTGTCATGATAATCTCGTCCACAGGTTTCACGCCTGCTTTGGAATAAGGTAAAGTAATAGTCTGCATAGACACAGCCCGCGTTACCCGGGTTTCATCCGAGATATCCGCTGCGGTGATTTTAAACTTCTTTATTACCTTTCCGCTGTAGCCGCCCTCAGCCATTCCTGTAAATGTCACTGTGGCTGTTCCCTTATTGATGTTTTTGCTGTAACTTATGGTGTAATCGGTTCCGTATACCAGCTCTTTTCCGTCGGCTTTCCATTTGAGGACAGCTTCCTTATTCTGGGTGATTGCCCTGCCTGTATAAGCCTTATCATTCAGACCGGTTACGTCTACCGTTCCGTTCGAGAATGTCTTACCTTTGATGTTGAAAGTCACAGACTTCTTTCCGACATACTCGCCTTTTCCTACAACAACAAGCTCAGCCTTTCCGACGCCGGTGTTGTTATTATAGGATACAGAATAATCCTCATTAGGCGTAAGAACCGTCTTACCACATGTTACTACGAATTCATCATTCCCCGGTTTCTGCTTATCTGCAGGAGTAAACTCTATACTCTCTCCTGTATATTCAACGTTTTTCAGGTTCTTTCCAAGCGTGATCTTCACATTCTTCATTAAATGATTCTTATCCGCCACATAAACCGACCGGGTGATGCTGCCTGTATAGTTGCCCTTGCCCTTAACCGTAAGTAAGAATTCGCCTGTATAATTAGCAGGTATCTGAGCGCCTAAATATGTTTCTGAATTCACTAAATTACCGGAATCGTCATGGACATTGAGCGACGTGAGTATCAATTCATAGTCCGTATCAGCCTTCAGTTTTTTACCGTAATTAATCGAGCCAAACGGTGTAAGCGGCTTAGCTGACTTACCAAGATGGTCATTCACTTTAAGCCTCACTCCCGGTGCAGGGTTTCCATAAGCATCCTCAATGGGGGATTTAAGGATGTTGAAATTGATCTTTACACTGTCCTTATAGTTGCCCTTACCGGTAATCTCAACGTACGGTAGTTTGTCATTAAATTCTCCGCTCTTTGATCTGACGCCGTCCGCATTGGCATTGATATTGTTGTAATACTTGATCTGGTAGTCCTTTCCTGCCTTAAGCAGCTTATCCTGGTCATATACGCTGACGACAGGTTTCTGTGCCTTGCCGTTATAATAGACATCTGCGATCTCCTGTACTGCCAGATCGCTGTCTACGCCTATGCCCAGCCACTTCGCATAGAGAGTAATATCCGACTGCACTATATCAGTTTCGAAATTCCATGCCTTCGTACACGCCGCATCCTGATACCAGCCGTCGAAGCGGTATCCTGTTTCGTTCGGGTCAGCCGGTCTGCCGATTGTGGAACCGACCGGAATTCCAGCATAACCTGTCGGGGCAGTTCCGTGCCCCTGCATGTTAAATATAACCTTGCAGGTAACCAGTTCACTGACTACATGCAGTATGCTGTTTTCATAACGAATAATCCTGTAGTTTTCTCCGGCATCAGCCTCCTTTGGAACAATTTCATACTCGCCTTCTTCTTCCGTACTTGTAATTGCACAGGTAAACTCAGGCGCCTTAATTAACTTATCGCCTTCCACCAGTCCTTCGGCATCATATTCATATTCCGTTGGTATGCTGGAACCTATCAGGATCACCTTATCAAGCGCCCTGATTACCAGTTCCTTAGGTTCGATAGTAAATGTTTTTTCCATCCTGCCGAAGTAAGAATTTATACCGGTCACGATTAATTTGGCAGTACCGGCATTTATATTATTTTCATAGGTCAGTTCATAGTCTGTTCCTTCAACCAGTGTCTCTTCGCCGTCCGTATTTCCGCTCCTTGAAAGTGTTACCTTTACCTCAGGCTCTATGTCCGTTTTGTTGTAGGTGTATGGACCAGCAAGACATTCAATCTGAACATATTCAGGTGACAATGCTGTCTTTACTGCCACTGATATCTGTAAGCCCTCAAGTATGTTGAACTTATCCGTATCATTCGGTGTAAATACTGCCTCAAAAGTCTGTGTACCTGTCTGGTTCAAGACTTTCTCAGTATCCACGCCATCCGCCCACGTATAAGTTCCATAGTCACTTTCAGGAAGAGAAATATCTTTTATCTTCTGTCCGTAAAAAGCCGTAATTTCCGGTTCTTCCACGATTAACACATCAAAATTTCCGGTATAACCGTCACAGGTAACCATAACCTTGCAGATACTCGCCGCGGAAGAATCGAAGCCCGATATCATAGCAAGTGTTATATCCTTTTCTATCTTCACGCTTTCATCTGACTTACCGGTTAATATTACTTTACCGCCTGTAACATCCAGTGTCTGACCTATCTTATAAGTTGTTTTGTCAGGCTTCTGAATTGAGACATTCATTTCCGCCTTTTTCCACTTGGCATATAGCGCGATGTCTCCTTTGCTACCTTTGACTATTTCAGTTAATTTGCTATTTTCAGTAAACTCAGCGTCCTTATACCAGCCCTCAAATATGAAGCCTTCCTTTACTGCATTCTTAAGTGTTATGGTCTCTGTTTCCGATGTATACGTCGCAGGATTTTCACTGCTGTTCGTTCCGCCGTCCAGATTATAGGTAATCTTGTAAGTTCCCGTCGGCAGGGGATTGCACTCTTCGGGCGTATAGTTACAGTATATGTCCAAATTATTTAAAATCGTCTCTGCGTTTAAGCGCCCCTGTGTTATACATTGCAAAATGTCATGCTCATCAATATAACAGATTACGGGAGGAGTTGTCCACAGTGTCTGCTTTCCTGCCGCTTTCAGATAATCTACCACAATAGATCTCGTTCCATTAGTTGTGTCATAAGCAAACTTCATTTCATCACAGCCATAAGCAGCCTTGTAATTGCTTACATATTCCTTAGAGTTTAAGCCGTAGTCAATTACATATATGTCTACTCCGGCAAAATCGCTGATAGACTGACTAATACTTTCTACCGTACTGCTTGCATAAGTATCTCTTTCATCAACTTTACAAGTAAATACCAATAGTTTCGGCCTGCCATCCGCCCTGGAACTAAGTATTGTATCGTCCAGCGCAGTGAACGTCTTGTCAAGATTGGCGGTGCCAAGTCCTTCTTGTTTCTTAAGCCACTTCGCATAGAGCTTGATATCACCCGTGCTTCCTTTCGGGATTTGCGTCACTTTCTGCGTATACTCCGAATCTTTATACCAGCCCTTAAATTTGTATCCTTCTCTGACTGCGTCCGCAAGTGTTATGGTCTCCGTCGCCGCCGTATACGTTGCCGGATTCTCACTGCTGTTCGTTCCGCCGCTCAGCTCGTAGATAATTCTGTAGGTTGGCTCTACAGGAATCTCCTTCCACTTCGCATAGAGGGTGATATCCCCCGTACTCCCTTTGACTATCTCGGTCACTTTCTCGCTAAAGCCGGCGTCATTATACCAGCCCTCAAATGTATAGCCATCCTTTACTGCTTCCTTAAGCACTATAGTCTCTGTTCCAGGCGTATAAGTACTCGGATTCGCGCTATTGTCCGTGACGCCGTTCAGCTCATAGGTAATATTGTAAATCACTTCCGAATCCTCATAGTGATAATCACAATAATCACGCAAATCCGTCAATATCTCCATGAAGCTTCTCTTTCCAAGATCAGCATGCTGCACATGGTTTTGTGAGTCGATATAAACGATGAAAGGAACACCTGCTTCGCTACTAAACCGGGCAAGATCGAAATAATCATAGAAACACTGCATATTCTTTCCACTTGTATCATAACAGAAGGTAATCTCGTCACACCCGTAAACATTTTTATATTGGGCAACTACCTCCTTTTTCGCATTTACCGCTTCAATCGCATAGATATCTACGCCGTTAAAATTTTTAATATGTTGGCTTAGGTCCTGACTCGTCTCCTGACTATTAGGACTGTCCTGTCTGAAAAAGAGTAGCAGCTTCGGCTTACCGTCCGCCTTGGAACTGACTGTCTCATCATCCACCGTCGTAAAGGTATAATCCGGATTTGGAGCGCCTTTTTTCCACCTGGCATAGAACGTGATATCACCTGTGCTTCCCTCGGCGATCTGATTCACCTGCACGCTAAATTCCGGATCCTTATACCAGCCTTCAAAGGTATACCCTTCTTTGAGCGGATCCCGCAAAGCAATGGTTTGCGTTCCAGCTAAATAAACTTCCGGATTTCTCCAGTCATTCGTGCCTCCGTCCATCCGGTAATTAACACTGTAAATATCGCCTTCATATAAACCATAATCACAAGAGTTCTTCAGGCAGCTTAAAACATCCGCCACGGTTGCCTTCCCCTGCGATACCCATTGTAAATTATCCTCACTATCAATATAACAGATTGCAGGAGTATTCACCGCCCCGCCATATCCTGCCCTTTTCGTATATGCCGCCATATAATCTTTATATGATACCCACTCATTGCCGCAGGACATGTATGAATACGTAATCCCGTCACATCCATTATCATCCTTAAACTGAGTGACTAAATCCCTGTCTAAAATACCCTCTTTAAAAGACTCACCGTTGACAGGTCCCTTGTTGACATTAACCGCATATATGTCCACTCCGTCTAAAACATTGATGTTAACCGCAATGCTCCTGACCGTGGACGTACTTTCTTCCTTTGCAATATCGTAAAATATCACCACCCTGGGTCTGCCCTCTGCTTTAGTGCTAAATGTTGTACCGTCCAGCGCCGTGAATGGAATATCGTAATTCTCATAGCCAAGTCCCACTCCTGCGCTCCACTTAGCATAGATCGTAATATCACCCGTACTCTCTCCGGCAATCTTTGTTATTTTTTCCTTAAAATCAGCGTCTTTATACCAGCCTTCAAAAGTATGGCCTGCCTTGAAAGGGTCTCTTAAAATGAAATCCCTTGTTCCAGGCATATAAAACATAGGATTCTCCCTGTTATTCTTGCCGCCGTTAAGCATATAGGTAATCCTATATTCTCCCTCACCCCGTGGAGAATAAAGGCAATATTTCTTCAGATTCCCTAAAATATCCTCAGCAGATACCTTACCCAGAGTTATCCATTGAAAACGACTTCCTGCATCGATATAGCAGATAACAGGAAAGTCTGCCGCTGACGTTTCTATTCCAGCCGTCTCCAGATATTTCTCCATGCATACCATATTTAAACTTCCAGTATAAGCTTTATAGGAAAACAAAATTCCGTCGCATCCATAAGTATCCGCAAACTGCCTGACTTTCTCCCTGCTCTTGGCATTCTGGCCTATGTCTATTGCGCATATGTCCACCCAGCCCAGATCATCGATGATGCCTGAAATTTCCTGGATCACGGATGCGCTCTCAGCTGCGGCGTCATCGTAAAATACTATCAGCTTAGGTCGGCCCTCTGCTTTAGTGTTAAACTTCATACCGTCCAGCGACGTAAACGAATCATTCTCAACAAATTTAAAAAGTCCCTCTCCCTTTCTCCACTTCGCATAGAGCTTGAAATTTTCCCTGCTATCATTGGCAATTTCCGTCACCTGTTGGGTAAACGTTTTATCCTTATACCAGCCTTCAAATATATATCCTCCTCTGAACGGATCCTCCAGGATCACGTCATCCGCACCGTACTGATAAATATATGGGTTACCGCTGTGGTTTTCACCATCGTCCAGCTCATATAGGATATACCAATTGTCATAACCGCAATATTCCTGCAGATCCTTTAATATGCCGGTCCAGTTTCTGCTCATGCCATTCGTGACACGCTGTACGCGGTTCTTATCATCGATAATAACGACAGTAAGATTTGAAAAGTTTCCGTTCGTATATTCCTTGGCATACTCTTTATTGCTGCCATCCTTGTCATAACAAAAGGTAATCTCTTCGCATCCGTAATTCTCTTTAAACTCGGCAACCTCATCTGAACTTTTACCACTTATTTCAATCGCATAGAAATCTACGCCGTCAAATGCCCCGATATGTTCTCTGAGGTCCATAAGCATCCGCCGTGCGGTTGTCCTTTCATAAATACTAACAGACATATCAAAAAAAATCAGCACTTTCTGCCTGCCATCCGCCCCGGAATTGACCGTCTGGCCGTCAACCGTCGTAAAGGTATACGACGGATTGTCCGTTTCCGGTCTCCATCCTGCAATGAGCACGATATTTCCCGTGCTTCCTTTAGGAATCTCCGTAACCTCGTAGTTTAAATGTATGTCCGTATACCATCCGGTAAAAACATAGCCCTCCTTCGTGGGCGCCTTTAGGGTTATCGTCTCCGTTTCACTGTTATAGCTGCCCGGATTTCCGCTGTCGTTCATGCCGCCGTTCAGCCTGTACATAATCCAGTATTCCCCGGAGTTGTTAATATCAGGTTCGATATCGATATCGGCCGGCAGCCAACCATTAGAAGTTTTATAGTATATCTTACCTTGATTATTCCAAAGACCACTCATGTAATATTGCTCCGATGGGTCCTGCGTAAACTCCGTGCGATTGTCTGTACCGTCCGTCTTGATGCTGTAAATGGCATACTCTCCATTATAATACAGACGGTCATTTATCTTAAGCAGGCCGCTATGTTCGTTAAATTCGCCATCTGCGATTTCCACCCCCGGATTTGATACATTTGAGAGACTTGCCTTCATCAGCTTTCTGTCTGATTTGGATATATAGTAGCATTCGCCTCCTCCATAAAATAGCGGATACAACAGCCCTCTCCAAAAAGCATTATCATAAGTTGTGTCCGTGGCTTTATAATCAACTATAGTCATGTAATTATTATAGCCATCGTACACCGTCCAACCTGTATGTCCTCCCGGACGATTTTCGCTGAATAACAGACAGTCATGCTCCACATATCCGCCGGCACCATATGAATCATCCCACGTCACATCCACATGATAATATTGGTCATTCAGCTTTACCATGTTCCATCCATGATTCATCGTATCACTTACGACGTAATAAGATTCGATTCCTATCATATCCATTAGATGTCTATATGCCAAAGCATAGCCTTCGCATACGGCTCTCCCGTCTACCAGGGCGCCGTATGCATCATAACAATGAGGCCCACTGAGATCATATCTACAGTTAAGAGCAAGCCAATCATGCAGGGCGGCCACCTTCTCAACATCGCTCATATTGTCATTCACACACGACAATGCCTCACGCACTTTCTCATCAAAAGCGTCAAAATCATATTCTTCGCCGTTTTCATAATAATGCACTATAATGGCTTTCACGTGCCATGCTCCGGACCACACATTCGCGCCCCCATCTTGGACCTGTTCAAGCACGAGTTCGTATTTATCTTTGACAAACCATAGCTCCGGGTGACAAGATCGCATTTCGACCATCAACCAAGTATACTCCCAATCTTCTATCTCCAAACACTCACCTTCGTAAAGGTCAATATACTCTACGTGCTGCATCATCTGCCGATACACATAGTCAAATACTTCGCCATAATAGTTATAAGTTGCAGAACTCGACCTGCCGTCGAGCTCCTCCGGTATATCTGCGAATGGGGAGATCCCCTCTATTGAATAACTTACTATCTTTTCATTCGGCTCTAATTCAATATCAATTTCCTGCTCGATGTCNGCTTCCTGCTTNGGATCGTTCCNNTCATCNNTCGGNNNGNCNNCANCTGTNTGGCNGTCGTCACTTGNCTGACTGTCATCACCTGCCGNATTNTCNTCNCCCGTCGGGTTATCGTCGCTTGGCTGGCTGCCGTCACCTAGCTGATTGTCACCACCTGACTGNTTGTCGTNTTCTGACGCATTGNCGTNGCCNNNCTGGCTATCGTNNTCTGNCNCATTGCCNNCGCCNGGCTGGCTATCNTTGTCTGCCACNTTNCCACCGCCNGGCTGACTAGCGCCGCCTGGCTGACTGTCATCATCNTTTAATGCACCTTCNTCNGGCTCCGACGCTCCGGTATCTTCTGTCTCTTCNGCAGTCAATATTGAAGCNTCAACNCCGCTCTCCATACTGACATCCGNCANTNCCGCCGCATAAGATATNCCGCCCGGAATCTGTATCGACGAAATCATCATAACTATTGCCAGAATAGCTGCACTCAGTCNTTTTCTNAATCTCATGCANNNCGNCCTCCTCTCAGTTTAGCTTAAAGTAATCAATAGTCTTGCCTTTTAATGCCATAGCCTTGATGCTAATAGTCTGGTTTTTNCTTCCGACTGCCCAAGTACCTTTTCCGGTGACTACTACCGTAGCTTTTCCTTTGGCTGTGGCATCCGTCCAAATCACGCTGTACAGGCTTGAATCAACCGGCTCTCCATTTACAGTCACGCTCACATATACCGCATTCGGGTCAGACTGGNCACTGCTGTTCCCTTCGGGGGTATAGTATGCCTTACCGTTGTATTCAAGCGCTTTTAACGGCTTGCCGTCTTTGTCCCGGAAGGTCACTTTTGCCTTGGAAAGGTCCGTTACTCCCTGCTCCTTTCGCCTTACACAGTACTCTCCCTCTATGGATGTTGTTCCATCTGCAAGGGCGTAGTTCTGGCCCTTTAGTGTAATCTTCACTTTTACTTTGGCATAGCTGTCAGTCTCTGTTAACTTAACCTTGTTGCCATCTTCATATTTGCCTTCTGTTCCTGCATATGTTACTGCCGCCCATNCGTATGACACGTTGTAATTGGAGGCTTTGATGCTTACNCCGTCAACAGTTACNATGNGCGTTGACTTATATNACTTTCCTGCTTTGTCATATACTTTNTCCGGAACGATTACCTTTGTATTGACAGCCTGCGAACCGNCAGTTTGCATTGACAGCTTGGCTGCTGATATAGTGAANTCTTTCGTNACCGGTTTACTGCCCTTATAATTTCCGAGGAAGGTTATTTTGACCTGTGCCTTCTTGGTCCCTGTGCTTACCTTCTTGTTANTNCTGTANGACACTTTATAGTCTTCGCCTGCTATAAGNGTTTTATCATCATCCTCTGAAGNNGTATTTCCGAGGTATTTTACCGTAAGATTGTCTAAAGTGGTTCCGGAAGCTTTGTATTCATAAGCCTTGCTATCATATGTAATNCNAAATTTAGCGTTGTCAGTAACCTTTAANGGACTTATCTTNAAGGATTTNCTTACGCTGCCTGTATATTNNCCCATGCCTGTTACCGTGAANTTNACNGTNCCTGCAGCTTTGAGGCTGGAAGTGCATACAACATAGAAATCCTTTCCTTTTTCCAGTACCTTGGTTTTTTCCTTCGAGTCGGTTACTGTAATGCTGCCTTTACCGGTTGGNGAACCAAACAGTGCGTCAAGGTCTAAGGCGCTTCCGTCGTATACAGGTTTAAAGCTCTTGTCAATGGTTACCGCAAGCTTCTTTGCATCTTTTTTGTCAATAACAGTTACGGCTATGGTGAAACTGCTTCCCGCATAGCTGCCAATGCCTGTTACGGTAAGGATGTTGGGGGTTCCCCCTGTGGGCTGCGCATATTTGCCGCCGACAAAATTGTCGCCCTCAAGCTTGTAGTCCTTGGTTGTAAGTTTCTTGGTTCCGTTCATAAATATGGGGGTAACCTTTGTACCGGCTATCACTGTCATCTTAGTCGGATGGGATGTATCCGTACGTATATCCGCATTTATGATTTCAAAGCTGACTGCGNNGGAGGNTCCTGAATAGCTTCCCTTGCCTTTCACNGTCAGGGTAGCAATTCCAACCTTAGTATTATTCTTATAAGTTAGCGTATAATCCGTTCCAAGGGTCAGGAGTTTGTTGTTGCTGTATACATCTACAGCAGGCTTGAGTGCGACTCCCGTATATTTGTAGCAAGGTATGGAGTTCTCTCCCAGACTGTAATAATCCTTAAAGCGGACGGATACATCAGTCTGGATATTCTCCGGCGAATCCGGGTCTATATCTACCTGGACTGCCTTCCACTTCGCATAGAGTGTAATATCCCCTTCACTTCCTTTGGTTATCTCAGTCACTTTCTTGTTGAATCTCGCATCTGTATACCATCCCTCGAAGATAAAGTTCTCTTTGGATGGATCATTAAGCGTTATGGTCTCTGTTTCCGACGTATAGCTTGTCGGATTCCCGATTCCGTTCGTTCCTCCGTTCAGCTCATAGATAATCCGGTAGGTTCCAGGCTCTACAGGAATCTCTTTCCACTTCGCATAAAGCGTAATATCCCCTTTACTTCCATTGACTATTTCGGTCATCTTCTCCTTGAAGCCGGCATCCTTATACCAGCCATCAAATGCATAGCCATCCTTTACTGCATCCTTAAGTGTTATGGTCTCTGTTTCTGACGTATAGCTATTCGGATTTGCGCTGTCGTTCGTTCCGCCGTTCAGCTTGTAGGTAATCTTGTAAGTCTCCACATGGCCACAATAATCTTGCAAATCCTCTAATATCTGATTCCAGGTTCTAGCTCCGGAAGTAGCATACTGCACGCGGTTTTCCGAATCAATAAAGATGATGGCAGGAGTTGTGACAGAATTTCCGTTACTAACATGCGTAATATCTATATATTTCCAGGCATAGTAACCATTCATCCCATCTTTGTCATAACAGAAGGTAATCTCGTCACATCCGTAGGTATTTTTAAAGTTGGAAACCTCAGCCTTTGAACTTCCATCAAACGCTTCAATCGCATAGACATCTACACCGCTGAAGTTTTTTATATTTTTGCTGAGGTCCTGACACGTCTTCTGACAATAATAACAGCCCGGTCTGAAAAAGATCAGCACTTTTGGTTTCCCATCCGCCTTGGCACTGACCGTCTGATCGTCCAGCGTTGTGAAGGTATAGTTCGGATTTTCAGCATTCAACCCTGCCTTACCCCACTTAGCATAGAGCGTGATATCGCCTATGCTTCCTTCAGGGATTTCCGTTACATTCTGTTTATACGATGAATCTGTATACCAGCCTTCAAAATTATATCCCTCTTTGGATGCGTCTCTCAATTCTATGGTTTTCATCTCGGCTGTATAGGCAGTCGGATTGCTATTGGCATTAGTGCCGCCGTTCAATACATATGTAATATTGTAAATTCCTTCCGTATCCCCATAGTCATAACCACAGTATTTCCGCAAAGCCATAAATATCTCGGCCCAGTTTTTTACTCCATCAGTAGTATGCTGCACACGGTTGTCCGAATCAATAAAGACAATGAAAGGAGTTGTCAATGAAATGCTGTTACCAGAGACAACCTTCTGTAAATAACCCACGAGATATTCCCGATACTTTCCTTCTTTATCATAACAGTAAGTAATCTTGTCACATCCGTAGGTATTTTTAAATTCGGCAACCGTCTCCTTTGTACTTCCATAAAACGATTCAATCGCATAGATATCTACATCGCCCAAAGCCTCAATGTGTTCGCTGAGGTCCTGAATCGTCTGTGTACAATTTGGGTTCGCTATGTCTAAAAAGATCAGTACTTTCGGCTTCCCCTCCGCTTTGGAGCTGACTGTCTGATCGTCCAACGTCGTAAAAGTATAGTCTGAATTTTCTATATCCAGCCCTTCGTTTTGAGGTGGTGCTTCAACGCCTTCAATCTCGGCGGTTAACACGGTCTGCTTCTCCGTCAGGTTCGGATTTGTGTGCAGGGCATAGACAACTATGCCATTGCGATACGCACTGTAATAAATTTGGTTATTGTTTGTCTTTTTCGGAGTAAACTCTGTTTTCTTTCCTGTCCCGTCCGGCTTGATGCTGTAGATAGAATTTTCATCATTATAGAACAGCCGGCCATTTATCATATACAGACCTGAAAATGCTCCCTGCCAATAGCCATACGCACTGCCGTTTTGATAGTATGTCCATCTGTCAATACCTACAATTTTCGTTCCCGTATTGGTAAAATTTGAGAATGACGCTTTTTTCAAGCTCATTTCATTATCAGATATGTAATAACAGTTAGTTCCGTCCAACACCAACGGTGAACTACATTCTACCCAAAAAGCGTTTTCATACTTCGTGTTTGTCGCTTTATAATTATACGTGTTGATGCCGGACGTTACCGTCCAGCTATAATGCTCCTCTAAATTATCATCACTGCGAAGCATATTGTTATGGTTTACCCTGCCAACCATATCCCATACGGGATCGTCCCATGTCACGTCTACATGATAGAACTCTCCATTCAGCTTCACCAGGTTCCATGCATGATTCATGCTGCTACTGGTAACCATATAGCATTCAATTCCTAACTCGTTCAAAAGATACTGGTATGCTAACGCGTAGCCGTTACATACAGCTATACCGTTTACTAATGCACCGTATGCGGTATAAGAGTCTGTCGGAATATTGTTTGCCAGTAAATTGTCATAATCATATTCAACGTTGATGGCGAGATAATCGTGCAGAACTATCGCCTTAACATCATCGCTCATCTCGTCCGTCACACACGCCAATGCAGCTTCCACTTTCCTATTAAAAGCAGCATCATCATAGCTTGAAGTATAATAATCCATATAAAGGTCTGTAATTTTTCCATAAGAAGTCGTGTAGGAGTATGTCTTCTTAACAAAATAAAGGTCCGGGTGGTCATTAATTACGCCGCCCACCAGATTAGCCACATCACTTTCTTTTACATCATAAAAGCCACCTGCGTAAAGATCGATACTTTCTTCACGCTTCAACATCTGCTGATACACATAATCCTCTACGCTTTTATCATAGCTCGAAACCGAAAATATCGATATCTCACCACTGGCTGACGGCGCGTCGCCAAACTGGTAAGCACCTTCTATCTCGGCCTTCACCACTTCAGTTTCTTCCGCTTCGCTCTCTTCTGCATCCACAGACAGATCCGGGGCCCCTGCATCATCGTCTGATGCCAGCCCTGCCTCTGTTTCCTCTTCCGAAACATTCTCATCATCTGTCTGGGCGTCATCATCTGTAGGATTCTCGTCCCCTGTCTGGCTGTCATCACCTGTAGGATTCTCATCCTCCGTCTGGCTGTCATCGCCTGCTGGATTCTCGTCTTCTGCCAGACTGTCATCACCTACTGGATTCTCATCTCCCGTCAGTTTGTCGCCGTCCGTAGAGTTGTCATTATCCGTCAGGCTTTCATCATTTGTTATTGTACCTTCATTTTCTGAGGTTTCTGCCTCCGCTTCAACATCTTCTGTATCTTCCGCAGTCAGTACCGAAACATTCTGTCCGCTTTCAATGCTGCTGTCTGCCATCTCGGCCGCATAAGATGTTCCGCCCGGTATCTGTATCGACGAAATCATCATAACTATTGCCAGAATAGCTGCACTCAGTCTTTTTCTAAATCTCATGCAAGTTGTCCTCCTCTAAGTGTTTATCTTTTTCATTTGCAATGGCGCAATATCACCATTTTATGCAAATATTGTATCATAATATTTTTCAAAAAAAAGGGGTTCTGCACGAATCGACCGTGAAACGACCTGAATCGACCGTCGGGGTTTATGGTTAGGGGGAGGGAATCTCGGATTACAAAAAAATAGAGTCGGAAACCTACTTTTAGATTCCCGGCTCATTAATGCCTTTTGCATCATCTCAAAGCGACACCCGCAGAATAAATTTGTCATCCTGAACCGAGAAACTGTATATACCGTTATACCGCTCAGCAACAGCACAAATACTGCGTACACCGATTCCGTGTCCCGGCTTATTCGTAACGGGCAGCCCGTGTTCAAAAGCAATATCCTCCTCGCAGGGATTAATCACTTGCAGGAAGAATTTTCCGTTCTTTTCATATGCATAAACTTCGATCGTTCCTGATAATCCTCTTTCCTTCCGTCTCCGGCAGGCACGTAGAGCATTTTCCAGCGCATTAGATAGAAGCACGCACAAATCACTTTCAGAAATCGAAATGCTCTGTGAAATTCCCGCATGGATCGTAATCGGAATATCACAGTCTTTTGCACGGGCGGTAAATGCAGAAAAGATCAGATTTGCCGCTTCATTTTCGCAGTAGACTGTCACTGTCTCTATCTCTATTTCCGAACAGATCTCACGAATATATCCCTGTGCCTGCTCAAGTCTTCCATTCTCAATACAGGATGAAATATACTGCATATGGTGGCGTAAATCGTGCCTGTAAATTCTGGTTTTTTGCTGGGACTCACGCAGGACCTCAATTTCACGGACAGCCTGTGTGATCTGCAGATTCAAAATGCCCTGCATCTCTTCAAGCTGACCGCGTATCCTGCCCTCTTCTGAATAGTAAACGGCAAATACCAGATATGCCACGCAACATACGAACGGCATAAATTCCACCACGACCAACACGCCGTCCAAAAGCAGATTCGTGTAAATACTCGTCAGATAATCAAAAGCATAATACAGCGCCGGCACCAGACCGAACTGCCACTGTGCCGTATAGGTACGCTGTGAGACAGCGCGCACGGACGGCGCAATAAACCTCAGCAAAATCAACAACAGCGGCAATGTCATAATCAGTTCCGCTATACTCTGCGTCACTGCGTCTCCTGAAAATATCGTGACAATCAGTAACGCCAGCCAGCGACGGGTTTGGCAGCACAAATATGCCGTCAGCACCGATATCGTTGACCAAAGCTTCTTTTTGCTTAGAATATAAAGTACAATTATTAGGGGAAAATGCGTTATAAGCGGATATGTATACTCAACTATATCCGCACCAATCCGAAAGTAAAAAAATCCCTGAAATAACAAAATTGCAGCCATGCTGCTTATCATAACCAAACGTTTCCGCCACGTCCAGAAGATATCGCAGAACGCCGCGGACAAGATCATGCCAAAAGCACCCACGGCAATAGAATTGCTTAAATATATAGCACTCATGATATAAATACCTGTCTTCTTCTGAACGCATATTCGAGATACTTGTTCTTGATTTCGGAACACCTCCCATGCGGAATGGGAATGTGCGCCGAATTATCCATTATGATCGCCTTGTAAGAGATGTTTTGGATATATTCCATATTGACTAAAAAAGAGCGATGTGGGCGCAGAAAATTATCATGATGTGTGAGCTTATCACACAGTTCATCCAGACTCCCGCTGCCCTGCAGAATTTCTCCGTTTTCCATATAAAATAATAAATTACGTCCGATTACTTCACAGTATTCCAGCTTTTCCAGATAAATTCGCGTGATATTACTTTTATTCTGCAGAACCAGAGTACTCTGCAGAACATCTGCACATTCAGAAATAACTGCATCCAACAGCTTAAAAAAATTTTCCTCACAAATGGGCTTGAGCTGATAAAAATATGCTCCGACCGTATAGGATTCCACCGCATATTCGGCGGATGAAGTCAGGAAGATGATCTTTACATTGTTATCGTACCGGCGGATTTCTTTTGCCACACTGATTCCGTTTTCATCCGGCATAATAACATCCAGTAATAAAATATCCAGACGCATTCCCTTCTCGATTTCACCCAGTAATTCCAATGAGCTGTGAAACGCCATGCATACAATTTCCTGATTACGCTCCGCACAATACCTGTCGAGCAGGACTCTGATTTCATTTAATACAGACACATCATCGTCACAAAATGCTATCTTTATCATAAAAAGCTTATCCTTTCCAAAACACTCAATACGTTTACAATACGTTTCATAAAATTCAACCTTCAGGTGGAATTAATTTTTCCAAAAGCACCAGCTGAACCCCTTCTATTCCATTAAACACACAAGGCACAATCCCAATTTCATTATAACCCAATTTCTTATACATAGCCCTCGCCTGATTATTTTTTGCATTGGTATCCATCCTAAGATAATGGCAATTATGCTCCAACGCATATTTCTCGTAAAAATCCACCAAACTTCTTCCATATCCCTTACCGGATTCCTGTGGCGATATTACCAATGTATGTAATACCATAACTTCATTATCGGGAGCTTCATACTGCCACTTCCCGTCTTGGTACGCATCAACCTGCTGCTGATTGATAATTGCTGCACCGACGATTTTATCATTATCTTCCTCAACAAACAGCTCTCCTTTTTGAAGAGCCTGTCTTGCTGTTTCTGCTGTCGGGTAAACATCTCTTATCCATCCGATAGAAAGACTTCCTTCTTCTTCTAATGTATGGATATCGTTATAAATGTCTGCTACTGATTTTATGTCGTTTAGGGTGGCTGGTCTGATTTTCATTTTATTTTACCCTCCGTGTTATATTGGTTGGTACGGCTATCTTATATCAGGATTCCTTCCTACTTCTTCTATGACAAAATTTCTCCTGCCGGAAAAATGCAGGCACCCCTTACTGCAAGCCTCCACACACCTGCCGCATCGTATGCACTCCGGCGATGTAGATATCTCGCTAACCGAAAGTGCCACAGGACATGCCTTTTCACAGGACATGCAGGAAATGCACTGTTCTTTCTCATGATAAATCTGCACAAGACTGAAGCGGTTAAACCAGCCATAGATTGCCCCTAACGGGCATAAATACTGGCAGAAAGGACGATAAACTTTTATCGAAAGAATCAGGATTAAAAGCAGAATTCCGAACTTCCAAAAAAACAATCCCCCTATTCGGCTGCGAAGAGATTCATTTGCAGAAATGAGGGGTATTGCCCCAAAAAGAGTTCCGGATGGGCATAAATATTTACAAAATGCAGGAATTTTTGCAAATCCCCCAAATAGAATCATCGAACCAATACACACTAAAAAAATAAAAACTGCGTACTTTCCGTATTTTAAAATATTATGCATAGGCAGTCTTTTTCTCTTATTGGGAAAGGGAATCTTATGCAATAAATCCTGCACCAGTCCGAAAGGACACAGCCACCCGCAGACGAAGCGCCCAAAAATGCTTCCGAAAATAAAGAAAAATCCAAGCGCACCAAAAGGAATTTTAAATCCCCTCTGATTAAGTAATGCCTGTAGCGCGCCTATAGGGCAGGACGCAATAGCCCCGGGGCAGGAATAGCAATTTAGCCCCGGAACGCAAGCGTATTTTAAACTCCCCTGATATATTTTTCCATTAAGATAACCGTATGCATATCCGTTCGTGAAAATAGTAAAAATAAGTTGTACTGTCAGCCGCAGTTTCTTCATTATCTCACCCTATTCCGATACATTCCATACATATCATCACTGCTTTTTTCCATATTAGGGCAAACTGATCCTGCATGGCGCCAATACCAATAAACGTAATTCCGATAAGAGTTCCCCACAGCCATGTAAACCGTCTATTACTCTTCCAAAAGCGCATTTATTTTCTCCTCCCACGCAGATTTATCCATAGCTCCAATCACACCGTCCAGAATTACTCCGTTTTCATTTATGAAAAATGTAGTCGGAACCGCGCTCACATCAGTAAGAAGTGCATAATACAACTCCTCATTCAAAAGCAAGTGCGTATAATCCGCACCGGTCTGCTCTATTAAATCTTCTGCCAAATCCATCATTTCCTGACTGGCGCCTTCCTGAACATCACTGACAATTCCGATAATTTGGAATTCTTCGGAGTCGTATTCTGCCGCAAGTTCGCCAAGACCCGGCATTTCACTTAGGCATGGATTACAGTAGGTCGCCCATACGTTTACCATCGTGAGCTTAGATTCCGAAAATATGGTAGACGAAACGGTATTGCCTTCTATATCATGTCCTTCAAAGACAATCTGAGCGTAGTCATCCTCGTTATTCAAAGAATTAGCATCTGTATTCTCCATTGATTCGACATCTTCAATACTCGAAGAAGTCTTATCTTCATTCTCCAAAGAGACTGTCTCCTCAATACTCTGTACCGAATTGTTTTCATCTTTATTTTGATTTTCAGTTTTTGCACATCCGCTTAATAGAATAAGCGCTGCGAGCAACAACATATATATCTTATACATTTTTCTATATCCTTCTCCAGATCAATAATTATTTCTCAATGACTCGACTTCCGCTTTGAGCTTCCTGATAATGTCTTCCTGCTTAGCAAGTGTATCATCTTTCATTGCAAGCGCTTCATCTTTCTCGGCAAGAGCTTCTTTCTGTTCAGCAATTGTACCATCTTTCATCGCAAGAGCCTCTTCCTGCTCGGCAATAATACGTTGGAAGCATTGCATATCCAGATGGTACTCCTCTATTTCGAGGCACATTTTGCGTATCTGCGCATCTGAACACATTTGGAATATTGATTTGGTCGCTTCACTCAAATACTCGCTGTTACCTGCAATCATCTTAATCTCCTCCCACGTCTTTGCCTTAAAGAGAGCTGCCCACTTGTCTATGTGATATTTCCTATCCTCTTCGCTTGCCAAGTCTATTTTAGATAAGTTTACCACACTCAAAGCCATATTGTCACTATAGATATGGTGGTTGTTAATATTAATTAGTTTATAAGTTGCATAAAATTCCGGATATTCTTCAAAAAGAGTATAGTCCAGAAAACCAATATGTATGACAGGCTTTATCTCATTATAGTTCTGTCCATGATTTAGCTGATCAAAGGAGCGGCAAAGGTACAGTACAGAGCGATTAGGCCAGTTAAGTTCGTTGGCAACCTGCATCTCAAGGTTTATGAGCCTATCATCATTTAGCAAGACATTTACGTCAAGACGAATTTCCTTGCTCGCTATTGACTGCCCCAAGACTATGGTATTAGTGATTTCTTCGGAACGGATGTCGCTTTCCTGCAGGTGCAGCAAGGCGCATATTAAACCACGCAAAACCTTGTTATTTGACTGTAGCACAGCGCGGAACATATAGTCATTGGTCATGTTGTAAGGGATTTTTCCTTTGGCGTTTATAAAAGAAGTCGCCAAGGGACTACTGGTGAAATGTTCTTTCTGATTCATAGATGTGTTTTCCTTTCGTGATTAGACTTGGGCGCGAAGCCCAGAATAGAAATTTATTAGAATTTAAAGAATTTGTATACATAATATAGCACACTTATTTACGGTATGCAATACAATCTTAATCACAAAAAGTCACAAAAATCACCCTTCAATTATTACATATCATAGCTTATATAATCCGCAAAATCCCTTTTATCCAACTTTTAAACGGGAACCAGTAAGACGAAACATTTTCATTAATTATTCTCTCTATCGTCGGATAATCGAATTTATGGGCTTCACTAACTTCCTCATATATCTCGCCGTATGCTCGGCTAAAGCCCAGCGCAATCCGCCCATGAGCCTCATCTCCGATTGCTACCTGCCGTCCATATGACAATGCACCGATACTGAATTCTCCGATATTTAAAGCTCCCATACAGAAAATTCCTACCGTTATTGCCCCAAGTGCAATACTTCCTATCGCAACATTTCCCATAGCAACTAACAAAGCGACTGCAATTGTGCCGAGCGATAGAACAATTCCGGCTGTAAGCAGTCCCATTGATACAACTCCCGCTGATATAAATCCTATAGCAAGAACCCCTTGCGCAATATTTCCAATCGCAAAAATCCCCTTTGCACGATACAGGCCCAATCCAAAATTAACATGAACAAGCGGGCGCCCCTTTATGGTCTTCATACTTTTATATTCAAAATGAAGCCTTGATGCTCTAAAAGAATTGTCAATATGCATACTTGCATTATCATGCGAATTTCTTTCAGTTGTATTTTCTCCATTTGAATTTTTAATGTTATTCAATTTCTCTGGTCCATCTTCTTCCAGCGTATCCTTTAACAGATAGTCCGTACTAACTCCAAAAAATTCACTAAGCGCAATTATCTTTTCCAGCTCCGGAAGCGACTGGTCGGTTTCCCATTTCGACACCGACTGTCTTGATACACCTAGTTTATCTCCGAAAGTCTCTTGCGAGAGACCTCTTTCAGTGCGCAGTTTATATATCTTTTCTCCAAGCGTCATAATATACTTTCCTCCATCGTGATAAATATCAATATAGAATTCTGTTTGCAGGTATATCCTATTCTTATTTTCCTGCCCTTCAACGATATCATTTTAGTATACAAGCATAAAATTGACAATCAAGCGCGCTTGGAAATTTGTCAACCGACAGTTGCAACCCCTTTAAATGGCATAAAACAGCGTATTTATTGAATCACTTTTTACATACGAAAACAGCAGCACATTCACAAGAACATGCCGCCATTCTCCATTTTACCCTATGCTTTTACATCTAAAAATATTAATGGCATCCCCCGCCGCAGCGGCTGCAATCGCCGCCGCACTGCAGGGATTTACCTTGCTTTTTATCTTTTATCATACTCCTTACTGCCAAGCCCACGCATAATGCTACAACTGCCAAGGTAATTATTGTGCCCATTTAATAACCTCCGGTTTTAACAATATATTTTAAATTAAATTTTATTCGCTTTCATACGTGATTTGGAATTAACATTAAATGTTAATGTTTTGCTTTCCGTATATGGTCTGAATAACATATATATGAATCCGATAACAACAACTATTGCAACCACTGTTCCGATTCCGAATGAGCCTGTTGCAAAGACATTTCCAATCTGGTATACGCACAGCGATACAAGATAGGCAATGCCGCACTGATATCCAATAGCAAACCAGAACCACTTAGCGTTGTTCATCTCTCTTTTAATTGCACCCATTGCTGCGAAACATGGCGCACACAGAAGGTTAAATACAAGGAATGAATAAGCTGCTATAGCGCTCATGCTGCCTGCCAGCTCTCCCCAAATTTCCGCACCGTCTTCTGCAACTTCTGCAAAACCAAAGAGTATACCGAAAGTACCAACAACGTTTTCTTTTGCAATAAGTCCTGATACTGCTGCAACTGCCATCTTCCAGTCGCCCCAGCCAAGCGGTGCAAAAAGAGGTGCCACTATACTTCCGAGCATTGCAAGAATACTACCGTCAAGCTGCTCTGCTTCCAACATTCCAAAAGAACCGTCAGCCCAGCCAAAGCTCATTAAGAACCAGAGGACAATAGTTGATAACAAAATAATCGTACCAGCTTTTTTAATAAATGACCAGCCACGTTCCCACATGCTTCTGAGGACGCTTCCTACCGTAGGAAGGTGGTAAGCCGGCAGTTCCATAACAAACGGAGCAGGATCGCCTGCAAACATCTTAGTTTTCTTTAATATTATACCTGAGCAGACAATTGCTGCTATTCCAACGAAGTATGCGCTCGGTGCAACCCACCATGCACCGCCAAAAAGAGCGCCTGCAATCAATGCTATGATCGGGAGCTTTGCTCCACATGGTATAAAGGTTGTTGTCATGACCGTCATTCTGCGGTCACGCTCATTTTCAATCGTACGGGACGCCATAACTCCCGGAACTCCACATCCTGTACCTATCATAATCGGAATAAAAGATTTACCGGAAAGTCCGAACTTGCGGAAAATACGATCCATGATAAATGCAATTCTTGCCATATATCCGCAGCCTTCCAAAAATGCAAGGAAGAGGAAAAGTACCAACATCTGCGGTACGAAACCAATTACCGCGCCCACACCCGCTACAATACCATCTAAGATCAATCCCTGCAGCCAGTCTGCACAACCTATGGTTTCAAGAAGACTCTCTATCGCCGGCGGAATGATATCGCCAAATAATACATCATTAGTCCAGTCCGTAACAATTGTTCCTACTGTTGTAACGGATATTGCATAAACAATGATCATTACCACCGCAAAAATAGGCAGCGCCAAGATACGGTTTGTTACAATTCTATCAATCTTATCGGAAGTTGTTAATTTTCCTTTGCTGTTTTTGGTACAGCACTCGTCAATGATGGATGAAATGTATACATACCTTTCATTGGTAATAATACTTTCCGTATCGTCATCAAACTCTTTCTCAAGCATCTGAATTTCAGATGACACATCCGGGGTTGCTTTTAACTGTTCGGATATTTTATCGTCCTTCTCAAGAAGTTTAATTGCAAAAAATCTCTTCTGCTCTGTTGGAACCTCATTTCCAAGCTTATCCTCAACTGCCGCAATCGCGCTTTCTACAGCATCTGCAAAAGAATGTACCACTTCTGCTTTTTTCTTTGACTTGGCTGCTGCTACCGCTTTATTTATAGCATCCTGAACTCCACTTCCTTTTAACGCGGATATTTCAACGACTTCGCAGCCAAGTTTCTTACTTAACTTATCGGTATGTATCTTATCGCCGTTCTTATTTACTATATCCATCATGTTAACAGCCATGACTACCGGAATCCCAAGTTCAATAAGCTGTGTGGACAGATACAGATTTCGCTCAAGATTTGTTCCGTCAACAATATTTAGTATTGCATCCGGTCTTTGCGTAATAAGATAATTTCTTGCCACAACCTCCTCTAATGTATATGGTGATAAGGAATAAATACCCGGTAAATCCATAACCGAAATCTCTTTATCACTTTTTAATTTTCCTTCTTTTTTTTCTACTGTTACACCCGGCCAGTTACCAACAAACTGATTGGCTCCGGTCAGCGCATTAAATAATGTTGTCTTACCGCAGTTAGGGTTACCTGCCAACGCTATTGTAATTGACATATCTATGCTTCCTTTCTCTTATATTTTAATTATTCAACTTCTATCATTTCCGCGTCGGCCTTACGTACCGACAATTCATATCCTCTCACCGTAACCTCTACAGGATCCCCAAGCGGAGCGACTTTTCTTACATAAATCTCCACTCCCTTAGTAACTCCCATATCCATAATACGGCGTTTTATGGCGCCCTCACCGTTGATTCTGGCTACCCTCACCGTATCACCCGGTTTCGCATTTCGTAATGTTTTCATAATAATCCTCCCTATATTTTTACCCTATATCATGATTCCCTTGGCCATATCCTTATTAATGGCCACCCGTGAATCTTTAACATTTACAATTAAGTTGCCGCCGATCGATGAAACCACCGTTATTGCAGCGCCTGTAACGAAACCAAGTTTTTCCAGAAAAAGTCGGGTTTCCTCTTTTCCTGTTACTTTTTTAATAAAATTCGATTCTCCCTGTTTTGCAAATACTAATGGCATATGTTCATCTCCCTTCGAGTTAGTTATCGCTAACCTTGTAATATTAAGTTAGCACCGACTAACTCATTTGTCAATATCTTTTTTTAAAAATATTTAAATTTATAAAATGACTAAATTCAACATTACATTTTTATCGTCTTTATGAAAAAGTATATGGTGATTGCGGTAATGCCTTTGACAACTCTTGATTATAAAAAGGGATTCAGATATACTTAAAATAATTAAATGACCATTTTGCAATTATCTAAAAAATAACCCCCTCGAAAGGAGTGTGTCAAAAATGAATACCGAAAATACAGGCAGACTGACGCTGCCTACAGACGTAGACATGGTCGATGAAACAATACGCCTTAAAAATCTGCTGGGTGCGGATGCTCTCCGTGACTGTGACGGAACAACTATGCCGGACGAGCTTTTAAGCCAGGACGCCAAAATATATGCAACATATTATACCACTAGGAAAGATAATGACTGGGCTCTGAAAAATCCTGAAGAAGTACAGCAGGAATATCTGATAAGCGACCGCGTGACCGCCAAGGATACCTCTCTGCGTATAGAACTTATGAAGGGTTTTCATACACAACAGCTCAAAGTAAATACCATTGACGCTCCCAAAGAATGGTGGGAAGTAATTGACAGAACTACCGGCGAGGTGGTTCCTACGGATAAGTGGAAATATGACGGGAATACCGGCGAAGTTATTATTGAAACTATTCCTTATCATCAGTATACCGTCAGCTTTCTCGCCTTCCTTATATGGGATCCGGTGCATATGTACAACTTTATTACCAATGACTGGAAAGATGCCCCTCATCAGCTTACATATGATGTAAGGCAGCCCAAAACCCAGGCTTATGTAAAAGAGAAGCTTCGAAAATGGTGTGAAGACAATCCTCATGTGGATGTGGTTCGATTTACTACCTTCTTTCATCAGTTCACTTTGACTTTTGATGATAAAAAGAGAGAAAAATTTGTAGAATGGTTTGGCTACAGTGCAAGTGTCAGCCCCTATATTTTAAAGCAGTTTGAAAAATGGGCTGGCTATAAATTCCGTCCGGAATACATTGTGGACCAAGGCTACCATAATTCTATTTTCCGGGTGCCTTCCAAAGAATTCAGGGATTTTATTGAGTTTCAGCAGATAGAGGTCTGTAAACTTGCAAAAGAGCTGGTAGATATTGTACACAGCTACGGCAAGGAAGCTATGATGTTTTTGGGCGACCATTGGATCGGAACGGAGCCTTTCGGAAAATATTTTGAAAGTATCGGTCTGGATGCCGTAGTCGGCTCGGTAGGGGACGGCGTTACGCTTAGAATGATTTCGGACATTAAGGGAGTAAAATATACGGAGGGACGACTTCTTCCTTATTTTTTCCCGGATGTATTTACAGAAGGCGGCGATCCTATAGGCGAGGCACAGGACAACTGGCTGAAGGCAAGGAGGGCAATCCTGCGTTCACCTCTTAACAGGATCGGATACGGCGGCTATCTGAAGCTTGCCTCCGAATGGCCGGGCTTTATAGACCAGATAAGCAAGGTTGTGGACGAATTCAGGCAGATACATCAGAATATGCAGGGAACAAAGGCATATACAGCTCCTTTTAAGGTGGGAATTTTGAACTGCTGGGGCAACTTAAGAAGATGGATGGCTAATCAGGTCCATCATGCTCTGTGGTATAGGGAAATATATTCTTATGTAGGCGTGATCGAATGCTTAAGCGGTATGCCGATAGATGTAGAATTTATTACATTTGACCAGATAAGAGACGGCATTGATCCTGACATAAAAGTAATTATTAATGCCGGAGACGCCTATACTTCATGGAGCGGCGCCGAAAACTGGATGGATGAAAAAGTAGTCTGCGCTATCCGCAGATTCGTGGATGAAGGCGGCGGTTTTATCGGTGTGGGAGAACCCAGCGCATGTCAGTATCAGGGACGCTTTTTCCAGTTGAGCGACGTCCTTGGAGTTGACAGGGAACTTGGATTTTCCATGAGCACAGATAAATATAATGAAATGAACAGCAAGCACTTCATTTTAGAGGATATTCCCGGTGAAATAGATTTCGGTGAAGGCAAGAGCCGTATATATGCGCAGGGTGAAAATTACCAGATTTTGAACATGGATGGAAAATACAGCCGTCTGGTTATCAATGAATACGGAAAAGGACGAAGCGTATATTTTACGGGACTTCCCTATTCTCCGCAAAACTGCCGTATCCTGCTACGGGCAATTTACTTCGCCGCACACAAGGAAGAAGAGATTAAAAAATATTATGTTTCCAATGTGGATACGGAGCTTGCTGTTTTTGAGCAGACAGGAAAAATCGTTGTGATCAATAATTCCAAAGAGCCAAAGGCAACGGATTTATACGTGGAAGGAAAACTGAAAGAACACTTAGACATGGCTCCGATGGAAATGCGGTGGCTAAATATATAAAAACTGTCATTTTATCTCACTGCATGTGTTGCGTTATGTAAACCGGCAAAAACAGCGCCCTTATAACTTAAGGCGCTGTTTTTTATTTACAATGCTTTTTAATTCCGGTTTTTTATAATCTCTTCAAAAGCTCTTCTCTCTGAGCCTCATATCCCGGTTTGCCAAGGAGTGCAAACATATTTTTCTTGTAGCTCTCAACACCCGGCTGGTTAAACGGATTTACTCCCAATAAGTATCCGCTGATACCGCAGGCAAACTCAAAGAAGTAGAACAACTCTCCTAAATAGAACTCATTTACTTCAGGAATATTTACCATAAAGTTAGGAACCTGTCCGTCTGTATGTGCAAGAATAGTTCCGTTCATAGCGCTCTTATTAACGAAATCAACGCTCTTTCCTGCAAGATAGTTAAGACCGTCCAAATCAACCGGCTCTTCCCCGATTAAGATTTCCTCTGCGCTTGTCTCTATATTAAGAACCGTTTCAAACATAGTTCTGGCGCCGTCCTGAATGAACTGTCCCATAGAATGAAGGTCTGTTGTCAAATCCACGCTTGCCGGGAAAATACCCTTCTGGTCTTTTCCTTCAGACTCGCCGTATAACTGTTTCCACCATTCGGAAACATAATGAACTCTCGGCTCATAGTTGGCAAGAATCTCAATTCCTTTTCCTTTACGTAAAAGTATGTTACGAAGTGCCGCATATTTAAGTGCATCATTTTCTTCAAAAGGAGCTTCCAATGCCATCTTACGACCTTCTGCTGCACCCTCCATAAGCTTGTCAATATCTGCACCAGAAACAGCAATCGGTAAAAGACCTACTGCGGTAAGCACTGAGAAACGTCCGCCTACATCATCCGGCACTACGAAAGTCTCATATCCTTCTTCTGTTGCCAAATTCTTAAGAGATCCCCTAGCCTTATCTGTTGTAGCATAAATTCTCTTAGCTGCGCCTTCTTTTCCGTATTTCTTTTCAGCCATTTCTTTAAATACACGGAAAGCAATGGCAGGCTCGGTAGTTGTTCCAGACTTAGAAATCATGTTAACAGAAAAATCCCTGTCTCCGATTACGTCAATTAAATGTTTGATATAGGTAGAACTGATGGAATTTCCTACAAAATAAATTTCCGGCGTCTTCCTGACAGATTTGTCCACAATATTGTAAAAACTGTGTCTTAAGAATTCAATAGCTGCTCTTGCCCCCAGATAAGAACCGCCGATACCGATTACCAACAATACTTCGGAATCACTCTGAATCTTAGCTGCCGCTTTTTTAATTCTTGCGAACTCTTCCTTATCATAATCAACCGGAAGATCGATCCACCCCAAGAAATCATTTCCTGCACCTGTCTTGTTTACAAGTACCTCTTTTGCATCCAAAGCCAGTTTTTTCATGGATTCAACTTCGTTTTCTCCAACAAAAGAAGCTGCTTTGGAGTAATCAAATGTAACTTTGCTCATAGTTTTTCTCTCCTTCTCATAGAGTCATGCTTTTCTCTTAGTGTAGCATTGCTTATCCGCTTTTTCAAGATAATTTCTAAAACTCTTTCCTGCGCATGATCTCCAGACTGATACAAAAAGAAACACCCCAACATATAAGCCAGATCAATAAAGCCACAATAGCAACAAACAGCTTGTTTAATGAAAGAATTCCATTCACAATATTAACCGCCAAGCTCTTTATACCGCCCAAATTCAGCCATATACCTGCCACATTTATATGCGACGCCGCCTTTCTGTATAATGCAGCAATTACTATACATAACATAATCATTCCAAACAGCGCTACTCTGCTTTTATCATTGTACTTTATCTGAAGCGGCAGCATGATCATATAATAAAAACTCATTACTGCAAATATAACAATTCCTTGTAAAATAATTACCTCCCATTCATTAGTATTAACAAGTACATAGCCCATCACCGTAAGAATACATGAAATTAAACAGCTGGCAATCACAAAAAGATATTTTTCGACCACATAAATTTTCCTTGTAACCGGCAGTGTCATAAGAAATGGCATGCTCCCGCCGTTTTCATCCATCGAAATCGTGCTTGACGCATATATTCCGGCAAGCATAGTAACATATCCGACTGCAAAAGCATATTGCTGGTCTTTACCGGTCAACAAAATAAAAACTATTGCTATAAACAGCAGACTTACCGTTGCCATTTTATTCTTTGTCATAAGCTTTATGTCTTTTATTATTAAACCTTTCATAAGTTAACACGCCTCCCCTTTCGCCATCATCAGCATGACATCGTCAATACTTCCTTTTTCCGCTACTATTTCCCTATAGTTATCCAGATAATACTGCTTTTCTCTGGTTAAAAGCGTATAGCCATAGCCTTCTTTTTTCTTATACAAAATATGGCTTTTATCCAGATTCTGATACTGTTCTTCGTCTACTTTCAAAATCGCATAATCAGATAAAATAACATCTGTATCTTCATGGAAAAGGATGTTTCCATTCTGAAGAAAATATAAGTCATCGCATAAACCTTCCAAATCCGAGGAAATATGCGAACTGATTAAAATCGCCCGCCCTTCCTCTTCCATAAACGCACGCATTTCATCCAAAAGTTCACTTCTTACAACGGAATCTAAACCCGACGTCGGCTCATCCAGTATAAGCAGCTTTGCCCCATAGCTCATTGCGCAAAGAAGTTTGAATTTGGCCTTCATACCTGTAGAAAATTCCTTTATAGGTTTTTTCATGGGCAGCCTGTATTTCTCGCATTTTTCTATAAAAGTCTTTTTATCAAAACTATCATACATAGTTTCCATAACAACTGTTATGTCGCCAATATTAAGCCCGTCATTAAAAGTGCTTTCTGAAAAAACAACGCCTATCTGCTGCCTGTCAAGCTCATTTAACGCTAAACCGTCTTTGCCAAGAACCTCCACCGTTCCGCCATCGGTTTTGATAAGCCCCAGAATCGCCTTAAACATGGTACTCTTCCCGGCGCCGTTTGCTCCTATAATTCCTGTAATATGTCCTTCCTCAAGCTGAATTGAACAGTTAAGATTAAAATCTCCATAGTGTTTTTGCACATTATCCAGTTTTACCAACATAGTCTATTCCTCCATAATTAAGTCAAATAATTCCCTTATTTCCTCATCCGTCATTCCGCATTTGCGCCCTTCGTGAATGGCAAGTTCAAGCTTTATTTCAATCTCTTTTCTCCGCTCCTCCTGCAGCAAATTCTGATTACCCTTTGCAACAAAGCTGCCCTTCCCATGCACTGTTACAATAAAGCCTTCTTCTTCCAGACAGTCATAAGCCTTCTTTACCGTCAGCGCGCTTATTTTTAAATCCTTGGACAAAGACCTGACCGAAGGCAGCATCGTTTCCTCCCGTAGCCTTCCATCCATGATCATTGCTTTAATCTGACCTATGATCTGTTCATAAATTGGTTCCATCGATGAATTACTAATTATGATATTCATTTCCACTCCTGATATCCGTTTCTGTAAATTTACATTAGACGCTGAAATTGGTCTATCAGCTCTGCCTGTATAAACAGTATATAACAGTGTGTAACAGCTGTCAATAAGAGATTCTTAATTTTTTTTAAAAAAGGTTTTACATGAAGTACTTTATGTTATTATTAATGGAAAGACTACGAGAGGGGATTCGGGTGTCAAAAGGTACATTTAAAATTTTGTGGGGCAAGTTGTACAAAAACTAACCGGTGGCTATACCGTTGTGCGGAAAGTAAGAAATTCTAAACATTCCTATTTAGGTTGTGATAGTCGGACGCAAGCGGGGCAAATTCGCCATCCTTGGCTCAGTTGCCCCTTTTCGGAACATCGTGTTCCGAAATTGCTGGGTATGGGATAGGAATGTTAAGAATTTCTAATTTCCTTCCAAAGGCATAGCCACCGGTTAGTTTTTGTGCAGCTTGCCATATTAGTTTTTTAAATGTACCTTTTGACACCCGAATCCTAAGAACAAACATATTAGGAAGGTTCTCTTTATGAAGATACTTATTATAGAAGACGATGCTGGATTAAACCGAGGCATCTGCTTTGCGCTTGAGCAGGAGGGCTACGAAGTTATAACAGCCCGAAACATGAAAGATGGCTATAACCTCTTTGAAAAAGAAAATCCCGACGCCATTATACTGGACCTTAATCTTCCGGACGGTGACGGTCTGAATTTATGTAAGAAAATACGCAGTTACTCCGCTGGGCAACCGCAAATGCAACATGCCACAGACCGTTCTTGTCCCAACTCAGACGTACCCCTTATCATACTCACAGCCCGCGATATGGAAACTGACGAAATCATGGGGCTTACAAGCGGCGCTGACGACTATATTACCAAACCCTTTTCCGTTTCGGTATTAAAAATCAGACTGCAAAATATTCTGAACCGGAAGCAACCGCCGACTGCCGCTGACAATATACTGACATCCGGCGATATATCCCTTGATGTGAATATGCTTCGCGTCTTCCTTTCCGGACGGGAAATCGATTTAAGTATGACGGAATTTCGTCTGCTTCAATACTTTTTAGAGAATAAAAACCAAGTGTTATTAAAAGAGCAGATTCTGCAACGGATATGGGATTGCAACGGAAATTATGTAGAGGAAAACACACTTTCCGTCAATATAAGCCGCCTTCGCAAAAAACTCGGCTCAAACTGTATACGAACCATTCAGGGTATGGGCTATTTATGGGAGGATGAAGCATGAGCGATAAGACCATAATCCTTATACTTTGCATATTGCTGGCTATATGCCTTGCCGCTTTAATTGTGACAGTGGCATATTTTTTATACCAGTGGAAACATCTTGATATTATTTTGGAGAATTATCTTAAGAAAGATTTCAAGGATACAGCCAATCAGGATATTTATGAAACAAGGGAATCCAAAGTTTTAAGCCAGCTTTATCAGATTTTGGATACGGCGGATTTTAAACAGAAACGGGCCATCGGTGAAAAAAATCAGGTCATGGAGCTTATTTCAGACCTTTCCCATCAGCTTAAAACGCCTCTGGCAAATATTGTCATGGATATGGAACTTTTACAGGATGATACTCTTGAGCGAAAAACTCAGAAAGAATTTCTGGAACACGCCAAATCGCAGGCGGATAAAATGCAGTGGTTAATGAAAAATCTGCTGAAAGCTTCAAGACTTGAAAACGGAATAATTAATTTCGATGCTGCGAATACAGGAATAAAAGAAACAATTGCCAAAGCAGTAAGTGCAGTTTATGCGCAAGCCGCCGAAAAGCAGATTCAGATATCCGTAGAGAAGTTTACAGATTTTCCCCTCTATCATAATGTTAAGTGGACAGCCGAAGCGCTGACAAATATTCTGGAAAACGCGATAAAATACTCCCCTGAAAAAAGTTGTGTACAAATCAACATTTCCGTAATGGACATGTACTCTTGCATTATTATTTCCGACGAAGGTATCGGTATCCCCGAAAATGAATATAACCGTATTTTTCAACGATTCTATCGTGGAAAAAATACTGAGCATCAAGACGGAAACGGACTGGGCCTCTATCTTGCACAACTCATTCTCCAATGCGAGAAGGGCTATATCACCGTCTCATCTCAAATAGGGCATGGCAGTAAATTTTCTGTATTTCTTCTTAATAATTATTTTACAAACCCAACATAATTCTGACAATATTGTCATATCTTATTGCCTTTTTGTCAGAGCATTGTAAGACGCAACTGATAAAATGAAACTGCGTAATAGGATTCGGGTGTCAAAAGCTAAAAATTAGAAAGGCAAGGTATTGATATGAAAATATTGGAAACAAAGGATTTAAAGAAATACTACGGCAGCGGGGAAACTCAGGTAAAGGCTTTAGACGGCGTAAACCTAAGTATAGAAGAGGGCGAATTTGCCGCAGTTGTGGGAACCTCCGGTTCCGGCAAATCCACCTTACTCCATATGTTAGGCGGGCTGGATTATGCTACAAGCGGAACCGTAACTGTAGCGGGTAAACAAATTTTTGACTTAAACGAAAATGAACTCACTATTTTCAGAAGGCGAAAAATAGGCTTCATATTCCAGAACTACAATCTGGTTCCCATCCTTAACGTATATGAAAATATTGTCCTTCCACTGGAATTGGACGGAAGAAACATAGATAAGGCTTTTGTAATGGACATCGTACAAATGCTTGGCCTTAAAGATAAGCTGGAAAATCTTCCCAACCAGCTTTCGGGCGGACAACAGCAAAGAGTGGCAATTGCACGTGCACTAGCCGCTAAACCTGCAATCGTACTCGCAGATGAACCAACCGGAAATCTGGACAGTAAAACAACCCAGGAAGTTCTTGGTCTTTTAAAACTTACCGGAGAACAGTTCCATCAGACCATAGTTATGATCACACATAACGAAGCATTGGCGCAGTTATGCAACAGGGTTATCCATATTGAGGACGGCCGAATCATAAACGACTATCTACAGGGAGGTGTTATTGATGAAAAATAACAATGGCGCATCCATCCGCAAATTATCCTCCCGCAGCCTTAAAAATAACCGCATGCGGAATACGTTCGCAATAATGGCAATTACACTTACGTGTACACTTTTTACTGCCGCATTCTCCTTATTGAGCGGCGCAATACAGAAGGCTCAGGAAACTACCATGCATGAAGTAGGTACAAGATGCCACGTAGGACTTAAAGCCGTAACTACCGAACAATATGAGAAGGTAATTGCAGACCCTCTGGTTAAAAAAAGCGGCTACAATATCTACATCGCAAGAGCCGATAATATTCTGAAACGGCAGGCCGAGATTCGTTATACCCCATATGAAGAAAACCTCTCAGACATGTTCATTGAATTAGAAGAGGGCCATTTACCTGTCGAAAAAAATGAAATCATAGTGGATACCATCATTATGGACGAACTAAGGATTCCGTATGCCCTGGGCGAAAAAGTTCCGCTGACATTTACTTTTATGGACAGGGTAATCGAAGATGAATTCATAGTAAGCGGCTACTATAAAGGTGACAATATTTCCCATGCCAGCGAGTTGTTTTTGTCCGAAAGCTACTGGAAGGAATTAAAAGGAAGCCTGACAGATGACGATTTCAAACAATGGGAAAAAGACCACCCGAATGATAATGGCGTCGGCCTGATGGCAGTTAATATTTATCTAGATAACGACTCTAATCTGGAAGAAAAAATAACTAATATTATTAAAAATGCCGGTTATGAACCTGACACCGAATTACACTATGGCGTAAACTGGGCATATATGGGCAGCCGTATGTCATCTCTCGATCCAATAACATATGCTTTTCTTATATTGGCAGTCTCAGTTATCTTCGCCTCAGGTTATCTGATCATTTATAATATTTTTCAGATTTCCGTAATAAACGATATCAGGTTTTACGGTCTTCTCAAGACAATCGGCACGACCAAAAAACAGATACGCAGGCTTATAAGTCATCAGGCTGTTTTTTTGTCCATAATAGGTATACCCATCGGTCTGCTCATAGGATTTTTGATCGGCAAAGCTGCTCTGCCTATTGTAATGAGCTTTGGTAATACTACCAGCATTAACACTTCTTTGAAATTTAACCCGCTTATTATGGTATTCGGCGCAGTCTTTTCTGCATTTACTGTTTTTCTAAGTTGCCGTAAACCTGGTAAAATCGCGGGAAATGTCTCACCTATAGAGGCTGTAAAATACACAGACGCCGATTTTACAAAACGACATAAAAAAAGAAAAAGAAGCAGCCGTTTCAGCGCCATTTCTATGGCCTTATCCAATCTTGGTAGGAATAAGCGTACTACTGTAGTAGTAACAGCTGCGATTTCCTTAAGCATCATACTGCTTGCAATAATTATGACTGCCGTAAGAAGTTTTCGTCTTGATCAATATATAGAACAACGTATTGTTGGAGACTTTCTTATTGGAAATGTAAATATAACCAATGCGTCGTCACCCAGGTCAGGCGATTTATCAATAGACGAAGAATACCTATCACTGGCGGATTCGCAGGAGGGCATAGAAAGCATAAATAAAATGTGGGTTCAATACGTAACTTCCGTTAAAATTGATGAAAATGCTGCCAAAGCCTATCGAAAACTAGATGAAGAAGGCAAATTAAGGCGTGATGAATATACCAATGTTGACGGTCGGCTTACAGGTGAAGATCCAATAGACGGATATGCTTATAAATATGATACCGCGCTCTTTGATAACCTAAAAGTAATAGAAGGTTCCTTGGACGCGGAAAAATTTCAAAACGGCAAATATATACTGCTTGGGACAATGCGGGGAGACGACTCGATTACAGAACACGATCATGTCTACCATCCGGGAGATAAAGTCGTGGTTGAAAGCGCTACGGAAGATTCGACATTCCATGAAATTAAAAATGAAGCCGGCGAAACTATAGATGTCAAATGGGAAAATCTTGCAAATGATGAATATGAAGTTATGGCAATCGTGGATATTCCTGCAAGTATGAATATTCACCGGTATCCTATGAATGCCTGCGATTTCATTCTTCCGCTTCAAACGCCTGCTGTAAACAGCGACTGCTTTGCGGTATCCTATCAGATAGCGGATGAATACCAGGACGATTTTGAAAACGCTGTAAAATATTATAGTGAAAATGTCAATAGATTTATGGGCTATATGTCCAAGGATTCCATCGCAAACGAATTCAACAGTATGTT
>JAAUZJ010000018.1 GCA_014804695.1 Lachnospiraceae bacterium | reverse complement strand
GCAGGAAAAAGCAATGTGGATATTTTGCTGGTTCCGGCTTCTGACTGGAGGGAAATGACATTACTTGCCACAAAAACTGCCATTGTACGTGCCGTTGAAAATGGAAGCAATATCATCAGACATACAAACAAAGGAATGTCGATCGTGGCTGACAATAGGGGGAATATACTTGCACAGACAAATTATTTTCAATCAGATACAAAAACTTTAGCTGCACAGATCATCACAAATGGACGTTTTACCTTATACTCACATGTGGGTAATATATTTGTATATCTATGTGGCATATATGTATTAGGAAATTTCATAATTCCAAAATGTCTAAATAGAAGGCGATAAGCAAATTCCGGTTTGCGAAGTAGTTAATGGAAAGGAACCGTTTATTATTATGCGACCTTATGCTAAAAATTTAACCATGAAAATAGCCAGCTCGGAACTTGATTATGTCCGTTTCGGAAAGGGTGACAAAACCCTTATCATGATTCCCGGTCTGACTCTTAAAGGCGTAAAAGGCTCTGCTCTCATTTTAGCTTATATGTATAGAATTTTTGCACAGGATTATACCGTATATGTTTTTGATAAAAAATCAAATATCCCTGACGGATACACAGTAAGAGAGCTTGCAAATGATGTCGCCTTGGCAATGAACATGCTAAATATCCAGAATGCTGATGTATTTGGCACTTCACAAGGCGGTATGATCGCACAATACCTTGCAATTGACCATCCCCATATGGTACACAAACTGGTGCTCGGTGTTACGGCGTCAAGAAAAAATGAAACCATGGAAAATACTATCCACAGATGGATTGAAATGACTGACAGAAATGACTTTAAGGCTCTTGTTATTGATGTGTTTAAGAAAATGTATTCTAAGTCCTATATCAAAAAATATAAATGGCTGTTCCCACTTCTTGCAGTACTTGGAAAACCCAAAGATCCCAGCCGTTTTATCAACCTCGCTAAAGCCTGCTTAACCTGTAATGCATATCCTGAACTTAACAAAATTTCCTGTCCGGTATTTGTGATTGGTGGAAGTCAGGATAAGATAGTTACTGGACAAGCCTCGTATGAAATAGCGGACAGACTCAATTGCGAAATTTATATGTATGATGATTTAGGGCATGCTGCATATGAAGAGGCAAAGGATTTTAATGATAGGATTTACCGATTTCTTAAAGGATGATTAAGTATTGTTCTTTCTTAGAGGACTTTCGTATCTTTCGCAGAATAAATCTGACAAATTTAAAAACTGAAACGTTTTGTAGGAGGCAAAAATGGATTTTAATAACGAGAAAGACTATATCATGCGTGTCATTAAAGAGATAGCAAGGGTTCTTTTCTCTCTAATGCTCGGAAAACAATATAAATCTGTTGAACTGCCGGAAGAAAATAAATATGAAGTTTCCGGAAAAGCATTAGAAGAATTTGAAAAAATGGTTGACGAAGGCTTAATAAATGAAGCGGAAAATATCCTGTTAGAAAGTATTGACTATACTCAAAAAGAAGAAGTTCTTGCCGCAATATTATTCTACCAATATATTGGCGAAAAAGATGATGATTTTTTAGAAGCGCACAACTATTCAAAAGAGGAAGCGCTGGATGGAATTAAAAGATTGGCAGAGCAACTAGGGTATGGTGACATAAGTTCATTACTTATGTAAACCTAATCATGATAAATAATGTTAGGATTTACCATTTTCTTAAAGATTGATACCCTCCTATAATATCGTGCTCCTAATATCACTTTCGCAATTTTGTATAAAAAGGAACACATTATATGCATCATTTGCATGTTTTGTGTCATTCATACTAATGAAATACGCTACAAATAAAATTTCTATACACTCCATCACGCACGGAATTGCATTTTTTTCTTTTTCAGAAAGATTAATTCTACTTTCGTAACCTGCAATAACTGATTTAGCAATTTCAATCCATTCATTTTTCGTAAGGGCGTCATCTGTTTCTTCTGCTAATAATCCTGTCAAAAAATAACAAATATCAAATATTCTTATATTTCTTTGGCTCAAGTCGAAATCAATATATCCAGACAACTTACCTTCAAAGAATAAAAAATTCCCAAAATGCACATCTCTGTGAATTAATTGTTTCGGCAAGAAATCATATACGTCTTCTAACAATTTTACTGTTCTTGAATATTCATCTTCGTTTAGTATCTTCCACTCATTCTTTTCTAAATTTTCCCGTATCCATCCTTTCATTTCTTTTAACAGACTATTATTCCAAAATTCAACTTCTCTTTCACATTTAATAAATGCCATATGTAACTGTGCAATTGCACACCCCATCTCCCAAGCAATTGTTTTGTCTTTAATATCAGAAATATTACTCCCCCGTAATTTTTTTGAATTCCCCATAAAGGCAAAATCTGTTCTATTATATCTTTCATATTCTTATATCTCACCTTTTCTTTTGAAATAATCCTTCTAATACTTGCCTCCGACAAATGATATAGCTTACTACTACCATATTAACTTATTTATCCAAAAGTCCCAAAAACATCTTCCATCCCATATACCCTTTCAAATCCCCACAGCTATACGCCGACTGCATGAGGTCATTCACGATTTTTGTCCAATCAAACTTCTCTGAAAAACTCCATGCGCCGGAGCGGCTCTCAGCATCTTTAACGGATTTTGCAACGGCGGCCTTAAGCACTGTGTCCTCAAAACTGCCTTTTCCGCTTTCTTTCAAATTTGCGGTGTACGCGTACATTTCAACCGTATCACAGTTTTTCGGGTCTACCTTTGATACATCCACCATCCGTTCCGTTACATTTCCCGACTTATCCCATATTTTAACTTTATATACAGGATTTTCCGGATTAAAGTCCTGTGTCTTATAAACGGAAATAGATGATCCGCTAACAATCTCCGCACATGAGAATATCGTAATATCCCCTGCCCCTTCATCGGCGCCATGTAAAGCAGCTGTCGCCTGTACTGCCGCCTGTGCCGCTTCCGCCGCCTGCTTTGCAAAGTTTCCTTCTGCCACATTTTTTTCTGACTTTCTTATCTCATACCCTGATACCAGGTATCCTGCTGTTCCAATTCCATTTACGCTCATTTTTTTAACCTCCATTATCACACTGATTCAATGTTTTGCCAAATTTCTGCGATGTTTGTGCAACGCTGAAATTGTATTAGCTCCAATCCCCTTTTAACAATAATACGATTTATTACTTTAAAAAGTTTCATCTAAATTTTACTTAACAAAAGCTACAATTCTTCCAGATTCAGTCTCTTTTTTATAATATAGCAAGGTTATAATAGACTTTGCAACTTGATTATGCTATACTAAACATAACCTAATAACTGACTTTTATAATTAGGAGGTGTATATTATGCCAAGTGCAGCAGATATTATTAGAGACTCTGTTAATGAGTTTTCAAGGCTTCAAAATTGGATGATATCAGCAAAAGCAAATAATGATATAGAAACTTATAACTCAATGCATGATAGATATATTGAGTTAAAAGTTACATTATCAAGTCTAGGAGTTAATCTTACAGATATTGACAAGATCAAAGAATAAGCCGTAAGTAATTAAATATAAAAAGGCATCCATACACCTTTGCTGTTATGGATGCCTTTTCTTTCTGTTTTTTCAATTTTCTGTTATTACATATATATCAGATATACGTTTTTAAATTAACTAAATAACGACATCAAACCTGCACCTTCCCTGCAAGCACATTCTTATAATCCTCTAAATTCTTCGCAAGCAACGCCGGTGTGTCCAGTCCGTACGGACACTTACTCTTACACTGGTTACAATGGATGCAGTTCTCTATCTTCATCATTTTTTCCTGTCCTTCCTTGCTAAGATGCGACGCAGCAGGTGAACGGCGGAGTAACAGCGACATTCTCGCGCAATTATTGATTTCAATACCCGCAGGACATGGCATACAGTAACCGCAGCCTCTGCAGAAATCACCAAGCAATTCTTCCCTGTCATGTTTGATCACCGACTTAATTTCTTCATTCATAACAGGCGGATTCTCTATATAGGAAAGGAACTCATCAAGCTCGCTCTCACGCTGAACTCCCCAGATAGGAAGAACATTATCGTACTGTGCAAGAAAAGCATAAGCCGCTGCGGAATTAGTTATCAGCCCGCCAGATAAAGCTTTCATGGCGATAAAGCCCATATCGGCTTCCTTACATTTACCTACCAGTTCAATATCCTTCTCAGTTGCAAGATAACAAAACGGAAACTGCAGGGTCTCATACAGCCCGCTCTCTACCGCCTCATTCGCAACCGATAATCTATGATTGGTTATTCCGATATGCCTGACCTTCCCCTGCTCCTTAGCCTTAAGCATAGCATCGTACAAGCCGCTCTCGTCCCCCGGCCTCGGGCAAAAAGGTACATTGTGAAATTGATAAATATCTATGTAATCCGTTTGCAGATTATTAAGACTGGTCTCTAAATCTTTCCAGAAAGTCTCAGCATCTTGCGCTCCGGTCTTAGTAGCAATCTTGATTTTATCCCTCATTCCCTGGAAAGCCACGCCAACCTTATGCTCGCTGTCGGTATACCATCTTGCGGTATCAAAAAACGTAATTCCGTTATCATATGCTTTCTTAAGCAAATATACCGCATCTTTCTCCGGTATTCTCTGGATTGGAAGTGCACCGAAGGCATTTTTATTTGTTACTATTTCAGTTTTTCCGAGTCTTACTGTTTCCATGATTAATATCTCCCAGTGTTCATATAATTTAATAAAAATAGACTTTACACCCTTATATATTGATGTATTAATTGTTATTGTGTGACACTTGTATTATAACAACAATTAATTTGGGTGTAAAGTCTGGCTAATTTACTTCCTATATCCGATTCCAATATCTACATAATCGGAAACGTCAAAATCACTTTAAAAAGATCCCCATCAAGCTGAATCTCAAACGTACCATTCTGAGCCTCGGTCAGATTCTTGGCAATCGACAGTCCCAGTCCGCTTCCTTCCGTAGTTCTGGATTCATCGCCCCTTATGAAACGCTCCGTCAGCTCTTCGGGATTGCAGTTAAGCTCGTTTGCTGAAATGTTCTTAATCGTAATCTCCACCTGCTCACGCACCGGAACACCGTCCTTGTTTATGCGGTTTAGCGACACGTATACTCTTGTATGTTTTAGCGAATATTTATATACGTTATTAAAAAGATTTTCTATCACGCGCCACATACTTCTGCTATCCGCTTCGATTATCACGTTAGAGGCGTCACCGCTCATTACAATGCTAAGCCCTTTCTGCTCAAATTTTTCTGAAAATTCGCCGATTGTCTGATTGAGCAGCTCTGTTAAGTTTATCTTTTCAAAATTGAGATTGATATTGCCGGAAGATATCTTGCTCGCTTCCACCAGATCATCAATAAGCTGTTTTAAGCGCTGTGATTTTTCATCCAGTATCCTGATGTAGTTTCGGACATTCTCATTATCGATTTTTTCCCTTTTTATCAAATCAACATAATTGATAATTGAGGTAAGCGGCGTCTTAATATCATGGGACACATTTGTAATAAGCTCGGTCTTCATACGCTCATCTTTCATGCTGATTTCTACTGCATTCTTGATTCCATTTCCTATACTGTTGACGGACTCGGCCAGCACAACATTGTCGCCATGAAACTTATCAGGCTCTATCTGATACGCCAAATCGCCCTCTGATATTTTTCCGATTCCCGATACAATATCCTGCCTTTCTTTGGTATCTCTATAGATTATCACACCACATAATATGTCTATCAATATGGCACCTATAATGCCAAATGCTCTAAGCTGTGCCATCAACAGATTGAATAATATAAACAGAAGAAGCGGACACCATGTTTTAACTACAATATTGCTATGAGCATAAAAATCCTTTATAATGCCATAACACTTTTTAATAATCAGTCTTAAATAACTGTTCTTCCATAAAACCCTTGCCTTAATTCTTCTGACAGCGCTGTAATAAAAGTATGTGAATATCACATCCAGCAAAAATACGATCACACCTGCGCATATCACCAGAATATACGTTTTATTGATATATATTTTGTATAAAAAGCTATTTCGTGCATTAATCAGTTCATCAATGCAAATTGCTACAAATAACAGAAATACAGCAACTCCTCCAGCCAATATAATAGCGCCTTCAGTAGGTACTTTATCAAATTCAGTTAGTCTTATATAACTATTTCCATCCTCGTCTGTTTCTTTTCCTGCCTTAATTGTCAGATACACAAACAAAACCAGATACAAAATGACTGAGGCTACAGCAAAAATTCCTATCTGCCAGAAATATGGCGTATAATTATTGTAAACAGTATTCCCCTGCAAAAAGGCATCCTCTACAGGATAAAAAGTATCCACCCCTATCCAGATTCTTACATTATCCGGATATGCATAATCATAAGTTCTTACTATGCTTCCAACGGTACTTTCACTAATATCGGTATTACTCTCATAAATCATTTCGGATGGACTGTAATAAAGATATCTGTATTTATTTTCGTCTATATCATCAAATCTCTCTTTAAAGAAATCGGACATATTGGTATTCTTATTACCCAGAGCGCTTTTTAGCTCATCCAAACTTATCAGGTCATCCATGTTGGTAAAATACTCTGTATGGTCATCTACGGTTTTCTCAATGCAATAGCGTATATTCGTGTTATTGCTGTCATAGATATCCATAAAATATAAATACTCATCATAGTTAACGCTGAGATTTTGCATTGCCGTTCCGATATTATAACAGAGTTCTTTATAGCTTGGCAGATCAGCGGTATAGTCTTCAATATTTTTACCGTCTACGGTTTTATAGCGGTTTACCTGAACATCCACCCTGAACTGCTCTTCGATATTGCCATACTCGTCTTCTTCATAATAATTTACGTCACCGTAATCATCCGAGGACAGCATATTGGCAGACACACCGTCTACAAAAGTATAGTTGTCAACATCAGACTTCATATAGTTTGCATCCGAAGTATTATAATATTTACTGTCAGGATCAACGATTGTAAGCATGGTCTTTTCACTTAAAAACTCATTCAACTCTGACAAAGTCATATACTCGGTCGTAGCCTCTACGCCATAATTTTCCCATTTAAGCAAGTCTTCCAAATAATATCTCGCCGTTATATACTTTTCAGGTATACCGGTATTGCGGTAATTATATGCCGTTACATCGATAATTTTCTTGCCGTCAAATTTACCGTTCGTCTCTAACTGGCTCCGAATGACCCCAAACCGTATAATATCAGCCGCCGCCTCTCCATAAAGCATACTGAACAAATCGGAATCTTCATACTGCTTTTCACTCTCCGACACATCGAATGAGTAGCTTTTACCATTTATTATAAAAACCGAGCCTATTATTATCATACACATAGAAACCGCCGCAGCTGTAAGCAGTATGTGCTGTAAAAAGGTCAGACAGCTTCTAACCTTATTTCCGGATTTTCTTTTCTTCTTATTCTTACGCACATTTTCTTTCATATGTTTATCGTCTTCGCTCTGCATATCAGGATTATTTTCCTTGCCATATCCTTCATTCGTATTGGACCCATTGGAATTACTATCTGATATATGCTGCCCATCTACATCTCTTTCGTATAGTTCCTGCTCTTTTTCATACTTATCTCCCATTTCCTTCATGCATATTCTCCTTTCTGAGTCAGTGTACTTTTAAAATTGAGATCATTTCTTCAATAACCAGAACTCAAGTTCGTCATTCTTTACTGCTTCTCAATCTTATACCCTACACCCCACACGACCTTCAAGTACCGTGGCTCTTTAGGATTAATTTCAATCTTCTCCCTGATATGCCTGATATGTACAGCCACCGTATTGTCTGCACCAATGGCTTCCTCATTCCAGATACTCTCATAAATCTGATCAATTGAGAAAACCCTTCCACAGTTTTTTACAAGTAAAAGCAGAATATTATATTCTATCGGCGTCAGTTTTACTGCCTCGCCGTCCACGGTAACTTCCTTCGTATCGTCATCAATACAAAGACCGCCTACCCTGAATAATGCGTTATTTTCCACATTCAGATTACCAAGCATCGTATAACGCCTTAAATTGGACTTCACCCTTGCGACAAGTTCAAGCGGGTTAAAAGGCTTAGTCACATAATCGTCCGCGCCTATATTAAGCCCCAGAATCTTATCGCTGTCCTCTGACTTAGCGGAAAGAATAATGATCGGAATACTGGAATATTCCCTGATTTTCAAAGTGGCATGAATACCGTCTAACTTAGGCATCATTACATCAATAATAAGTAGATGTATTGTATTTTCTTTTAAAATCTTAATTGCCTGCGTCCCGTCATACGCCTTGAAAATCTGATAACCTTCCTGCAACAGATAAATCTCTATTGCGTCTACAATTTCCTTATCATCGTCACATACAAGAATATTTGCCATCTGCTTCACCTCTTTTGTCGTTTGGTTATAAATATTAAAACATTAAAACATAAAGGAATTTATGGGATTTTCTTTAAGTTTTTCTTAAGTTTACGCTAAAAGTTCTAAAAAAGCTCCTAAATTGCCACGTTTCCCCTGACTTGCCCTATGGGAAAACAGATAATTCGGATTACAACAGGTACATATATCCGTCACCTGTATCTTCTCCGGCGCTATGCCCGCCTCTTCTAATATGATCTGATTTGCCCGCCACAAATCAAGCAGATACTTACCGTTTCCTTTAGATAAAAGAATTTCATCACTCTGACTGCCTTTACTAAATTCTTTTCTAAAAGCATCCGCAACATCTTCGCTGACCTCATAGCAGTCCTGACAGATTGACGGACCTATGGCTGCAAACACATCCTCCGGCCTGCTTCCATATTCCCTGCGCATTGCATCTACAGTAATCTGCCCCATCCGTCCTACAGTTCCTCTCCAACCGGAATGAGACAGCCCAATTGCCCTGTTTTTCACATCAATAAAAAAAAGCGGTACGCAATCCGCATAAAAGGTCGCAAGTACAATCCCCTCCACATTGGTGATCAAACCGTCTACATCCGTATAATCTTTCGGGCACACTATACCTTTTCCCCTATCGCACTCATTAACTACCCTGACATTGGTAGTATGAGTCTGGTCTGAACATACCATATCCGACACATCACAGCCAAGAAGCGCTGCAATTCTGCGGTAGTTTTCATCAACGGCTTCTTTATCATCACCTCTGGTATAGCTTAGATTCATGGATGAAAAAATACCGCTGCTAACACCGCCAAGTCTTGTAGAAACCAAATGTCTCACAAGTCCTGTATCTTCAAAAAGCGGAAAGGTAAGATATTCGGCCTCTCCGCTTACGTTCTGCTTCAACTTCATTCTGCTTGGTTTTCTTTTTATATCCATATAATAATCATGCCCTTTCAAATCTTTATTCAAATCTCCAAAGATAATTCACGTAGTGCATATTTGCTTCTGGCTTTCGTACCGACTCATTGACTACTCTAGTCATTCTCCCAAAAAGCGACCTGCCTTTAATTAATTTACCACATAATCAAATGAATTCTTAAACCACTTAATCTCCTCAGCGTCAATAGCCACCACATCAAACCGTACTGCTGTATTATCACCTAAACGGTGAATCATCCTATAATAATCCGCAACCTTGCATATCCTCTTTTGTTTCCTATAATCCACCGCCTCAACCGCGCTGCCTTTTGAACTATTCTTCCTATACTTAATTTCAAAGAATACTAAGTACCCCTCATCATATCCAATAACGTCAATCTCACCTAACTTACACCGGAAATTACGCTCTTTTATCCTAACCCCATTCCGTGCAAGATACTGACACGCCATTTCTTCTCCATCTGTGCCTACGGCTCTGGTATTCATCTTATATTCTTACCTACTCCCCTTACTTCTTACTATTCTATAAACTAAAATTTGTCATTTTCTTTCATCAGTTACTATATGTTCTATTCCAAAATGTTCTTTACTAAGATACTCTTTCATAAAACTTGGAAATGCCTTGTATTTGTCAATATCATTTATCGGTATCCAGTGCATTTCTTCTTTCACTCCATAAGTTGTACTATTGCTGTGAAGTTCTTTAGTTCCTCTTGATTTCATTATAAAATAGAAACTTATTTCATGGCAATTTAAACCCTTTAAAGTTCCACTATTCTCATTAAAAAAATTCTCATGGATAACCGCTAAATGATCTATCTCGTAATGCACGCCTGTTTCTTCATAAACCTCACGAAGAACCGCCTCCTCTGCGGTTTCACCCATATGAACGCCTCCGCCTATGGAATATAAGTAATTTTCATTCTCATTTCCTGCAAAAAGCACACAATCATTTTCTATTATAATTGCTCCTGCACGATATCTAAACCAATTATTTTCCTTGGTAAACCCACAATCATACATTTTCACAATCATCTATCTCCCCATCTTAGCCTTAATCTTATCCATAGAATCAACAAACACAAGAATCTCCGCAACCACCTCATACAGCTCCGGTGGAATCATCTCCCCGATATCCAGCCTAGACAGAGTATCCGCCAACTTATCGTCACGATGTACCGGCACATCCGCTTCTTTCGCCTTCTCAATAATCCTATCCGCCAACGCCCCTCGTCCCGAAGCTATGACCCTAGGTGCCTCATCACTAGGATCAAACTCTAGTGCAATCGCCTGTTTTACCTTGTTTTCCTTCTCTCCTGCCATATAAAACCATCCTCATATTATCCACATATATTTGATACATCTTCAATAACCAGAACTTTAACCATATAAACAAAAATAAGGGGTGAGTTCGCTCCCGCGGTCGAACCCCGTTTTTTGTTTATATGGTTAAAGTTCGTGGCATTTATGACTATTATTGGCCCCTACGCCCTCATATCAAACGAAGTCCTGCTAAGCACAGAAATATTCTTACTCTGCTTAATGATCTCTTCCATAATATTAGTCTCTTCCGGCTCTTCCTCGCCCTTTAACTTAAAGTTCGCCTTCATCGAATACCCACGCTTTTCTAATCTCTCATTCAGAATATGAATATTCTTTGCAATCAAATCCAGCGCTGCGTCATCCTTTAGCGTAAAATTAGTGCTAACCTTATTCTGGCTGGTATTCATGGTAACATACACATCAAGCGGTCCTAAATTTTCCATATCCAGATGTAAAAGCGCACTGACATTACCGTCCTTCTTGGCAAGACTCTTCTTGTTGGTGTATACATACAAGTCTCCATGCGCCTCATTACCTGCCATCTTAAGCGGAAGCTGCACATATGTAAAAAGCTGGTTCATCTGGTTCATGAAATCCACGTTGCTTTGCAGATTATTTACACTCTTTGCACCTGCGCTGTCTGCTTTATCCGCCATTTGAAAGGCTTCGCTCATTTTTGCGGTCTGTTCCCTAATTCTTTCATATAGCTTCTCTACATTCTCCTTATATGCCACTTCTTCCGGCTTTAGCAGCCACTCATTGGTCATTTCCGCCTGTAAAAGATTCTGAAATGGCCTGCTTCCAAAAAGATTTTTTAGCGACTCATGAAAACCTTCCTTAAAAAGATTTGCATTCGCCGCAATCAGATCATTTATATGTGAAAGCGTTTCCTTGGGAGTAAGCTTACCTTCCGCTACCTGCTTTGCAAGTTCGGTATCTGTCCCTAACTTTTGCAGCATATCCCCAAGTTCACGCCATGTGCTCTGTGAAATATTGCTTTTATCTGTCGCAGCTTCCTGCGTGCCCTCTTTAGCTGCAGCATCTTCAGCCGCTTTACCTTGTCCCGTTTCATTAAGCGTCTCACCATCTGCCGTCGCTTTCAAAAGTTCGGCAGAAGCCTCGTCTTTAACGCCATTTTGAACAACATTCACAGTTTCGCCCTGTTCCCCGTCCTGTATGCCTTTGACCACTCCGGTCAATCCTTCAGATGATTCGGACAAACTCTTTGCAGTCTCTCCTGCAACCTCTGTCTCACCCTTTGCACTCTCTCCCACAGCCTCACCTTCAGCCGTCTTAAGCAATACTTCTCCGCCTTCGCCTACAAGCGCTTTTATTATCTGTTCATAAAAAGCCACCGCCTCGTTATCTTTTCCCTCAGAAATAAGCTCCATATAAGTCTGTGGAAGTTCTTCCATGATATCCTGTGCACTTTGCAGGATCTGGTGCTCATAATTTTTATATAACTCAAACTGCTCTATATTCTCCGCATTGATCGGCATACCTAACCTGATCATCTGCATGATCGAACTTGGATTTGCGTTAGGAAAATCCAAAAGCTGCCTATTCATATTAGCAATTGAATCTCTGTCTATCGACATCCCTTCCTGCATCATATCAGACACCATTTTCATATTCTCCACGCTCTCAGGAAGCCCTGCGGCGGATAATGCCTTTAAAATTGTAGCTTCATTCGCCATATTGGCATAAAGAGGCACTAAAGAAAGCTGGGAACCTTTACCTGCCCTCACCTCAAAACTCAGACTCTGCCCAAGTGCAATATTTAAATCGCGCTCTAATCTTGCAGTAAAAACCGTTTCGGAATCTAATGCAATCTGCACCGTATTTCCCTCTTTGCCGACTACCTCACCCTGAATAGTCTGGCCGGGTACTATTTTGTTTTCACTAAGCGCCTGATAATTTCTCTCACCGGCTGCATACGTTCCTGATGCTCCGGATGACATATCTGGCTGTATTACTCCCTGTGTAAAGGCTTGAAAAATATTTCCTAAATTCACTGATTACCCTCCGTAACAAAATGAGTAATAAAAGATCTTCTATGTATCGGACAGGGACCGTATTTCTTAAGTGCATCAATGTGAGACTGTGAACCATAGCCTTTATTGGATGCAAAACCATATTCAGGAAATACGCTGTCATATTCGCACATAAGACGATCCCTTGTTACTTTTGCAACAATACTTGCCGCACCTATTGAAATGCTCTTGGCATCGCCCTTGATGATCGGAACCTGTTTTATGGATACCTCCGGTATTTCCACGGCATCATTAAGTAATAAATCGGGTTCTACCTCAAGTTCGGATATCGCTTCCCGCATAGCTTCATAGGTTGCCTGCAAAATATTGATTTCATCTATCCTCTCAGGCGTGCTATATCCAATTCCTACAGCTACCGCCTTTTCCATAATAATATCATAAAGCTCTTCTCTTTTTTTTTCGGATAGTTTCTTAGAATCGTTGATATATAAAATGTTACAATTTTTTGGCAATATTACGGCTCCGGCCACTACCGGCCCCGAAAGCGGTCCCCTGCCAACCTCATCTATACCGCATATGTAGGAATATGAGTCATACTTTTTTTCATAAACTTTCAGATTCTCGGTGCGCTCAATCTCTTTTTCCAGTGCAAGAAGCCGCTTTTTAGCTGCCTCTATTGCCTGTATGACGCCTTTTCTATTGTCATTTTCGTAAGCCAAAAACAATTCAGGCAGCTTATTATAATCAGCTGCCTGTAATTTTGCCTTAATCTCTTGTATTGATTCCGACATATGTAACTTAATCCTTTCTTATAAACTCGCGGGTGAAAAATTTATTTTTCACCCTAGGCTTTATCTGTGCTTAATAAATCCGAACTTACCAAGAGGCCAGATTCTAAGCCATGCCCTGCCGATAATATCATCATGTTTGATATTGCCTACGGAAGGATCCCTGCTATCCGAACTGTTGTTCCTGTTATCGCCCATAACGAAATACTCATCCTCGCCTAAAGTAATCGGACTATATGCCCTTCCCGGATCTTTGATAACCTCTTTTCCATAGCTTTCATCAAGAAGTTCGCCATCAATATATATACTTCCGTCATCATCAATATAAACCGTCTCTCCCGGCAAACCTATGATCCTCTTAATGTAATATGTATCTTCCTTATACTGGTACGGAAAAACGATAATATCAAAACGCTCAGGCGATTTGAATTTATAAGTGATCTTATCTACAATAAGATTATCCTCACTACTGAGCATAGGCTCCATAGAACCTCCGCTTACCTGCGTCCTTTGACCTACAAAATGTATCACCAGATACGTCAGACACAATACAACAAGAAGATACAAGCTGGTATTAAATACTTCACGCAACACTTTTTTCATCTGATCTATAACCTCAATTCCATACATTTACACCATTTCATCAGGTCTTTCCAAAGTGATTCTTCCTATTTTTCCGCTCCTGAAATCATCTAACAAAACAGAAGCCCCCTTGGAATAATCAATTTCTCCACCCTTTTTATAACATTTCCTGTCTTCGCAGATATGTTCCAAAATTTTAAGCGGCTCATCAAGTCCTTCTTCAAACTGATAACGTTTAATAAGCTCTTCTTTATAGTGTACCACTAAATAGGTAAGTAAGTCTATTGCAAGTTCTTCCAACTGTAAAATTTCGTCATTCATAGAACCAATGTATGCAAGTTTTCTTCCCACATCCTGATTTTCAAATTTAGGCCACAATATCCCCGGTGTGTCAAGAAGCTCCAAATCCTTATTAAGACGAATCCACTGTTTACCCTTGGTCACTCCCGGCTTATTTCCGGTCTTGGTACACGCCCTGCCTGCATACGCATTGATAAAAGTGGATTTGCCCACGTTGGGGATTCCGGCAACAATTGCCCGCACCGGCCTGTTTATAATACCCTTTTTCTTATCACGCTCTATTTTTTCCTTACAAGCTTCCCTGACCGTACCTTGAATCGATTTAATCCCGGCTCCGGATTTAGAGTTGATCTCCAGTACATAAAAGCCTTCCTTTTTAAAATATTCAATCCATTCTTTATTGCATCCGGCATCCGCCAAATCGGATTTATTTAAAAGGATAAGTCTTGACTTATTTTTTCCAAGCTCATCAATATCAGGATTACGGCTGCTTAGAGGAATTCTGGCATCGACAATCTCTATGACTAAATCAATCAGCTTGATATTTTCCTGCATCATACGCTTTGCTTTCATCATATGACCGGGATACCATTGATAATTCATTGTAATTCTCCTAAATTAGTTTTATTCCACAGGCCCCATCTCGCTTTCATCACATTTCAGACGAAACCATGCTTTTCCTATTATATTACTTCCGTCCACTGCACCGATATTGCCTGAACGGCTGTCCTCACTGCTGTTTCGGTTATCTCCTAAAACAAAGTATTCATTATCATCTAACACAATCTCATTCTCGGCAATGCCCGCATCCGCTATCTTGTCATAACTTTCATCTTCTTCAAGAAGCTCTCCGTCTATGTATACCTTGCCGCTCTTAATCTGCACAGTCTCACCCGGAAGCGCCATAACCCTTTTGACATAATAATGGGTTTTCTGATTTCCGTTCGGGAGAAAGACGATCACATCTCCTCTCTTTGGAGAAGAAATCTTATAAATAAAACGGTTGATCAAAATTTCCTGTCCATTATACAATGCCGGTTCCATAGAATCACCGATCACACTGGTTCTCATTCCGACAAAATAAGTAATCGCAAACGCCAGAAAGATTGCGACAAGAGTTCCAATCATCAATTCAAATATATCTTTTAAAAGCTCGGAATTTATCTTTTTTTCCTTCTGATAAAACTGCAGTCCCTTTCTTCTTCTCGCCAAAACTACACCTCTTCTGACAGTATTTATAACTTAAACATTTTTACTTATTGCAAAAACAGTTACCTTAAATCACTTTAAGGTAACTGTTCAGACTCGTTCTTATTTTACCAGTTCTTTTACTTTGGCTCTCTTACCAATACGTCCTCTCAGGTAATTAAGTTTTGCTCTTCTTACTTTACCTCTTCTTACTACTTCAATCTTCTCAACGTTTGGAGAGTGAAGCGGCCATGTCTTCTCTACGCCAACACCGTTTGATAATTTTCTTACGGTAAAAGTCTCTCTGTTGCTTCCGCCCTGTCTCTTTAATACAGTGCCTTCAAATACCTGAATTCTTTCACGGTTACCCTCTTTAATCTTGCCGTAAACCTTAACTGTATCACCAATGTTAAATTCCGGTACGGTCTCCTTTACCTGAGCTGCTTCAATTTCTCTAATAATCTCATTCATAATTTGTAATTACTCCTTTCTAAACTTGTGCGTTTGGATGTTCTTAATATTTGCATACCAGAGGACCATCTTTTTCACAACATTAATAATTTATCATATAGCAGGAAAAAATGCAAGCACTATTTTTGCCGCGCCTCCCATTTTTCGTACAAATCAGGTCTAAGCCTCTTCGTTCTCTCAATTGACTGCTCAAGCCTCCACTCATCCACCTTAGCGTGGTTGCCGGAAAGCAGTATTGACGGCACCGCCTTGTCCCGCCAGACTTCCGGTCTTGAATACTGCGGATACTCCAGAAGGTCGTTGTGAAAAGATTCCGTCTGCGCCGACTCATCATTGTGTAAAACGTCCGGTACAAGCCTTGCAATCGCATCAATCATCACCATTGCCGGAAGCTCGCCGCCGGTCAGCACATAATCCCCAATCGACACATAATCTGTAACAATTTCCTCTAAAACCCGCTCGTCTATACCTTCATAATGACCGCAGAGAAAAACCAGATTCCCCTCACCTGCCAGTTCTTTTGCCATATCCTGCGAAAAAGTTTTCCCCTGCGGCGTAACATATATAACCCTTGTACGCGCGTCTTCCTGCTTTTTCTTAATCATCTCATTAACCGCTAAATAGGTATCATAAACCGGCTGGGCCTGCATTAACATACCGGCGCCGCCGCCATACGTATAATCGTCAACTTTTCCATGTTTATCCGTAGTATAATCCCTTATATTAACGGCTTCTATCGCTATAGTTCCACGTTCAACTGCCCTTCCTAAGATACTGGTATTAAGCCCCTGCATCACCATTTCCGGAAAAAGCGTCATTACATAAAAATTCATCACATCAAACCATCCATAACATGTACCGTAATCACTGCATTTTCTATATCAATGTTTAATACACATTCTTTGATTGCAGGAAGCAGTACCTCTTTTTCATCTGCCATTTCCACTACGTATACATCATTGGCGCCGGTTTCAAGCACATTTTTAAGCACGCCTAAATCCTGTCCTTCGTCCGTCACCACCTTAAGCCCAATCAAATCCGCAACAAAGTACTCATCCTTTTTCAGCTTTACAGCATTGTCCCTTGTCACAAGCAGTTTGGCGCCCTTATATTTTTCTATATCATTAATGGAGTCATATCCCTTAAATTTAAGTATGGCATATTTTTTAAAAAATTTGACTCCCTCTATATTCATATTAAACCGTTCTTTGCCATTATCCAAAATGACTTCTTTAAGTTTCTTAAAACGGTTTGCATCATCCGTAGTGGGAAAAACCTTTACCTCACCGCGGATTCCATGCGTCTGCGTGATCACGCCAACCTGCAATTCAGATATCATATCTTCCTCCACATAATAATATAAAAGCGCAAGCCAAGGCAGCCTGCGCCCCAAGAATCACTCTAACCAACATGCTTTGGTCGAAATCTGCGATGTTTGGGCGTAAGCTCAAACTCGCGGGTGAAATTTCTAATTTCACCCTATTCCTGTATATCATATAAAAGCCGTCTCCATAGACCTTTTATTTCAATGAATAAAGAGTCATGAACTAAATAATTTCTACATCCACTCTCTTATTTTCCTTGGATGACGCTGCTTTTACTACTGAACGGATTGCCTTCGCAATACGTCCCTGTTTGCCGATTACTTTACCCATATCGTCAGATGCTACATGAAGCTCAATAGTAATATTTCTGCCATCTTCTTTTTGTGTAACAACTACTTCATCAGGACTATCGACAAGCGCCTTTGCAATTACTTCAACTAATTCTTTCATAATCCACCTCCAAAAGTGTGATTAGCAAATCTCCATGATTACTTCTCAATAATGCCTGCATTTTTGAAAATCTTGCTAACAACTTCCGTAGGCTGTGCACCGTTAGCCAGCCATTTCTTAGCTGCCTCTTCGTCCACCTTATAAGTACTGGGATCCGTATTAGGATCAAATGTTCCAATTTCAGCGATGCACTTACCATCTCTGGGTGATCTGGAATCTGCAACTACAATTCTGTAAAAAGGAACTTTCTTCTTTCCCATTCTTCTTAATCTGATTTTAACTGCCATTTTTTTGCCTCCATTGTAAAATTAATTTATTTTTTATTTGAATAGAATGATATCTCTTAATAAACAGATATCTATCTAAATCATACATAAAAATTTTTAAGAATTATTACTTAAAAAGGAAATTTCCCAAGGCCGCCAAACAAGCCCTTGCCTCTCTTGCCGCCCATCATTCCGGGCATCTGCTTCATCATCTTCTGGGACTGTTCAAACTGCTTGATAAATCTGTTCACCAGACTTATATCAACCCCTGCGCCCTTTGCAATCCTGTGTTTTCTACTGGGATTTAAAAGCTTGGGATTCTGTCTTTCCTGAGGAGTCATACTAAGGACTATTGCTTCCATCCTGCCTAACTGCTTCTCATCCACCATAGATTCAATATCACCCAGCTGGTTTCCCATGCCAAGCATACCAAGAATACTGGAAATGCCGCCCATGTTACGCATCTGCTTCATGCTCTCAAGATAGTCCTCAAAATCGAACTTACCTTTCTTCATGCGCTCAGCCATCTGCTTTTCTTTTTCTTCATCTATATCAATATTCTGCTGGGCTTTCTCTATCAGGGTAAGCACATCACCCATTCCAAGAATACGGTTAGCCATGCGGTCCGGATAAAACTGCTCTAAATCCGAAAGTTTCTCACCCATACCTACATACAAAACAGGCTTTCCTGTAACAGCCTTAATCGACAATGCAGCACCGCCTCTTGAGTCACCATCCATCTTAGACAGGATAACTCCGTCAATGCCTACTTTATCATCAAAATCCTTAGCTACATTGACCGCATCCTGACCTGTCATGGCATCAACCACTAACAAAGTCTGATGCACATCTACATTTGCTTTAATCTCCTGCAGCTCCGCCATCATCTCTTCATCAATATGAAGACGGCCTGCCGTATCTAAAATAACGACATTATGTCCATTCTTCTGCGCATGTTCAAGCGCAGCTTTCGCAATGTCCACAGGCTTATAGTTTTCTCCCATTGAAAAAACATCCACTTGCTGTTTCTCGCCGTTTACCTGTAACTGCTTAATTGCTGCCGGTCTATATACATCACAGGCCACAAGCAGGGATTTCTTACCCTTTAGCTTAAGCTTACCGGCTATCTTCGCGGTTGTGGTTGTCTTACCTGCACCCTGTAAACCGCACATCATAATAACCGTAATAGACTTACCGGGCTGCATCTGTATTTCCGTAGTATCGGAACCCATCAAGGCTACCATCTCTTCATTAACGATTTTGATAACCATCTGTCCGGGATTCAGTCCGTTCAAGACATCGACACCGACTGCCCTCTCCTCTACGGACTTGACAAACTGTTTGACTACCTTAAAGTTAACATCCGCCTCAAGCAGCGCCATTTTAACCTCTTTCAGCGCAACCTTAACGTCTTCCTCAGTCAAACGTCCTTTACTTCTTAAATTCTTAAATACATTCTGTAGTTTATCAGTTAAACTTTCAAATGCCATATAAAACCCCATTCTTACTCAGCCTGCGAGTTTGGGCGCAAGCACAAACTTGCGTGTGAAAAATTTATTTTTCACACTTTTATAGATCCTCTAAAATTTTTGCCGACAGCTGACGCACCTTTTTACAATATAGGAATTTATCACCTGTCTCACTATTTTCATAGTTCTCTGATAAGCTGTCAATTTCTTTAATACTCTCTTTTATTTTATTGAATCTGGCTATCAGCTTAAGCTTATTCTCATATTCCATTAATGCCTTGTCGCAGCGTTTTACAATATCATGCACACCCTGTCTGCTGATTCCATGTTTCTCCGCTATTTCACTAAGCGACAGATTTTCATAAACTATACCTTCATATATATTCTTCTGATGCTCTGTCAGTAATTCTCCATAAAAATCATACAGCAACCCCTGTTCTACAATTTTATCCATGATTCTACCTCATCAGATTCCTTGCTGTGACTCGACTTTTGCTATTTTACTATATAAAAAATGGCCTGTCAAGTATTTTTTCTTGACGAACTTTTGTTCGTGTTTGTTTGTCTTATGTTGTCCTTTTGAAAAATCAATGTTTTACCCGCTTTATTAGTTGCGTCTTGTGTTGTCTGTTTTTGTGTTATTACAACGATTTTGCAACATAAATTACAACAAATTTATGATATTTTTATAGTCTGCACCACTTCCTCCTGCTGCCGCTTTTTGTCCTCTGTAAGATGTGCGTACGTGTCCATTGTAACCGCTGTAGAAGCATGACCGAGTATCTGGCTCACTATCTTAACATCTGCCCCTGCTGAATATGCAAGGCTGGTATAAGTATGGCGCGCCATGTGAGGACAGAAATTCTCTATTTTCTCTGCATTATTTTTCTCTGCCCCTTTATTGTATTGTTCCACAATCCTATTAATTAGTTCCCGGAAACTAGGTTCACTCCATGCATTGCCGATTGTATTTGTAAACAAGAATCCGCCGATCTCTCCCCTCGTATGTCCCGAATCATCGACATATGGCAACTTTGCCTGTGAAGGATAATTTTTCATTTTCAATTTCAGCAATGTACTTTTAACAACACTATTCATCGGGATGTTACGGACTGATGTTTTACTTTTGGTAGACGCAATCCCCATTGTAAATCCATAATCTGCTTTTCTATATCGGTTTACTGTCTTGTTAATACTGATCGTGTTATTTTTAAAATCCACATCATCCCATGTTAAAGCCGCCATTTCTCCTACTCTTACACCAAGATTAAACAAAATGACAAACGCCGGATAGTAATAAGAATATTGCTCATCATTCTTCACATAATCCATAAACAACTTAATATGCCCTTCTTTTATCGCAGTTCTTTTTTTGCTCTCTGTCTGTGGTATCTGTAAATTTTTTGCCGGATTCTTTACGATAACATCATCATCTATCGCACACTCAAAAACAATATTAAGACAGCTCTTTAAATTTGCCATTGTGCTATGCTTTTTTCCATCCTCAATCATTTCATTTATGATTTTCTGGCAATCTGCTTTTGTAATTTTCGTAATAATCTTTTTACCGATTGTTTCCTTGACATATGTACAATAATATGACTTATAATTTGTGCAAGTAGTGGCTTTTCTGCCACTCTTTGCAAAAGTCTCCATCCAATAGTCAAAATAGGCATTCAATGTCATTTTTGCCTTACTGGAATTTATTTTACTGCCTTTATCAATCCTGCACAAAACTTCATTCTTCTTTTTTCTTAGATCGTTCAATGTATGTGCTGTAATAGAGATTCTCTCACCATCAATCATCTTTTGGAACATGTAGCGGTTATTTTTTGAATCATAACGCTCTCCTGTTTCCAGTTTTCTTCCTTTATTATCTTTCCTTTTCTCTGCCATATAAAAGCCTCCTATCTTGCTAATAATTACGGACAAGAGGGGATAGAATATTATCCCCTCTTGTCGTTTAATTTATCCAAAACTCCTACTTTCTTATTTGCTTTGTATATCGCTTTCTCTTTAATCTCCGAAAAGCAACCAAGCCCCCAATGCCAACAAAGCAACCAAAAACAACGTTGCAACTGCGCCTATTGTATAAATAACCAATGTAGCCTCAAGTCCGTTCTCTGCAACATCTTCGATAAAATCTGGCATGATACAAAAAGCGGCAATAGATAAAAGAATGATAGCTCCGGCTATTCTTCGTAAAATTCTCATTCGGCAACACCGCCTTTTCCCTCTGTAAAATACATTTCTTTCAAATATCCGTAAATCCTCGGCATTTCTTGTATGTCGATATTCTCTAACATTTCAGTGATTCCGTAGTAATAATCAACTACATTTTCGCTTTCCTCCGGGGAATGTTTCTCTTTCAATGCACCACTTCCCACCAGATAACCCAAACAATAGGAATATACAGTAGAAAAACTACATATATTTTTGGGAGTTTGCCCTTTTCTGTCATTTCCTGCACTATATGCCTCATATATCATGTTTTCATCAAACATTCTTGCACTTATCATCTTTTCGATTGACGGAATCGCACTTTGTGCTTTCTCTTTGGCTTGCTGTTCTTCCTGTTTGTTCATTTTGTATTGGTGGTAATCGGATATTGCGCAATATGCCGCAAATCCATACGTCTCATAGACATAATCCATGTATTTTCCCATTTCTGTGTCATCATCAAGAATATACCGTCCCGGAAATGTCATAAGCTCAATAAACTTTTCAATATCCTTTTCTGGCACTGATTTATTGACATACATTTTATCTTCTTTTTCCTGCACATATAAATAAAAATCTTTCAATGCAATTTTCTGTTTTGCGCATATTTGCCAAACAATATCAGCAGGAATTTCAAGCGGCTCTACTCTTATTACTTCGATACTCATACTTCAACACCGCCTTTCTTGTAAGATTGTACAATGCCTAAAATAAGGCGAATTTTAGCAATGTTTTGTATGCCCTCAATCTCTTTGAGAAGTTCCGCAATACATTCTTCTCGTTCTTCAGGAATATGTTCGCTACTTTCCTGTTCCTGCTCCGGATGCAGCTCTGGTTCTTCATCGTCTATATATCCGCATGAAACAAGATATTCGTCATACATTTTTCGCAAATCGACCAATATTTCTTCAGGAAGTCTTGCTTTTCCATATATCTTTAATCCAATAAAGGTATAGCAGTAATCAATAATATTTTCTTCTTCCAATGCAGATACAAGGTTAATAAGTTTCTGTTTATTTTCCGTCATTGTGTCGCCCTGCCTTTCCTGCACGTTTAGCAAAATAGTAAATCTGTGCCAATGTGTCAGCATTTTCGATTTTCGCAAGGATTTCAGAAGTGCGCTCCCGGTACTCCTGCGCCCAATAAGCGGCATCAGCATAATAACTGGGTACTCCTAAATCAATCTTACCTTTTGCGTACAGATAGCCCATTTTAAAAGCGGTCAGGATAGCAAAAGTCTTTCCCATGTCGTGGTAATCAGCAATTTTGAGTAACATCAGATAATGACATCTTTTTTCGCTGTCTAACTTCTCTAACGCCCATTTGTGCTGCAGTTCTGCGGTCAAGCCGCTGTAATACTTGACAAGGCTTTCTAATTCTGCTTTGCTCGGTTGGTTTTTCCGACCACTCAACGTCGCTTTTATCCTCTTAAAAAAATACATAAAAATAGCCTCCTTCAATAAAAATCGTTCTTGAAAGAAGCCTCTCCGTATGTTACAGTATTCACACAGGGAGACTTCTCTGTTACTTATAGAGCGTTTACAACTTTCTCAGGGTGGTAACGCTCTATTTCTTTTCATTTTGCATAATTTTCTCTTTGAGCACATCCGTCACGTATCTCTTGATAGTTTTTTCCTGCTTAAATGCCGAAAACTTTATTTCCTTATGCAAAGAATCATCAATTTCAACTACCAGTCTTTTCAAATCCTCACCCCCTTCACAGTTAATTTATCATACCATAGGATTAATGTCAATACTATTAGTTAATTTTGTTGTTTTTATTTTGTTTGTATGATACTATATGAATACCAGGAGGTAATAACATGAACAGCATTTTATCAGAACGTATCAAAGAACTTCGTACTAGCAAAAAATTAACTCAAAGGGAATTAGCGGAATCTCTTAATATATCAACAGTTAGTGTTTCTTCATACGAAACAGGAGTAAAAACACCTTCGCTTGATATGATGATAAATATAGCTCAAAAATACAATGTTTCCATAGATTGGCTTTGTGGACTAAGTGACAACATAACACTTGATAACCATATCACCACTTACAAAGACATTTTTAGACTATTCATTACTGTACTTGATGCACGATATGAGAATAAAGAAAACATTTCCATTATTGATAATATTGATACGGAAACTTCGGCAGTAACCTTAACTTTGCATAAAGACCAAAATTTTCAAGATTTCTTTTCAAAATGGCGTGATATATTCAAACTTCACTGTGAAGGAACTATTGACGATGACTTGTACCAAATGTGGATAAAAAAACAACTTCGTTGGTATGATAAGCCTATCAATGAATGTCCATTCTAAAAGTATGTCTCCAGTAAAGAAAATATGATCAGAACAAACTTCTTACTTATCGCTCTCGAATATGCCATATTAACCAAAGAAAAAGGAAAACCTTAGAAACGGCTCTCCCCCAAACAGTTAAAGCTAATTTTTACATCAACCGTCGCTATTGCATTAGCGGCGTCTATTTCTTTTCTCGAAAGACTGTATAACATAATTTACAATATGCAGCGATAGTTGCATTCCACATTATTACATAAGGTTCTTTTCTTGTGTATTTATTCCTCATAAAAATTGGTATAAAAAGACACCTGCATTTCTGCAAGTGTCTCAATAAAAAAGTATTATAATTATTTAATCAATAAGTCCAGTCAAATGGCAATTATAATCATCTGGATTTATAATAGATTTTATAAAGTCTATGCTAACCGGATATTTCCAGTCTTTCTTTGTATTTTGAGGTGTACCGTTTTTGAATTCCCCCTCATGATAATGAAATCCATCATTAGCATCTCCCCATATAAACGCCCAAGATTTCTTTTTTTCGTCTTTTCCATCATCATTTCCATATCCATCCGAAACCTTTCCTTTGTATAAATATCTAACATTTCCGTTCGTATCATATTTAACTAAATACGCATCCCCAGAATCGTCATTATATTTACCATCAAAAGTTTTACCATTATAATAACTTATCAATTCTCCCTTTTCTATATATGCCAAATCTTCATAATTTAATATTTGGCTCTCTTCATAGTTATCAAAAGAAATATTCTTCTTATAAGCATTTGTTTTATCGTAAATCCAAGTCTCTCCTATTTTGTAATCTTCTTCGCTAATTTTATCTACAACTTTCCATGTACCGTCTTTTTCATATGAAATTCTTTTATAGCTATATAATTTTCCATCGTTATATACAGCCTCTAATACGGATTCCAAATTATCTCCACTATAAACATTCAATACGCATAGACCATTCCATCTGCTTTTATCGTTATATTGCCCCAGAAAATAAATTTCTTTTCCATCTTCTTTGTATGAGGTTGTAAATTTCACATTATATAAATCTGAAGACGTATACCCATTACCATCTTCATCTGTCGCTATTTCGACTAATTTTTTCCATTTCGTTTCCTTTAATTCTGGTTCGTTGCTTGCAACATCAATTTCAGGAGCATATTCATCATAAAAATCCAATTTCTTTGCATCCGCTGAACCACTCTCGTATGAGTAGCTATTCTGATTTCCATTATTTGTATAAACAAGTACTCTCAAATCAGACAATTCGCCAGATAATTTTCCTACATCTTCTTTTATATCCACAAGATATGTTTTTAATTCAGCTATTCCATCTTCATGGCGTGTAATTGGAACTATAACATTATATCCGACTCCCCAAATAATTGCTATTATTCCTAATATACCTCCAATTATTGAAACAATATTAATCCATGATATATTACTTCTTTTTGAATTTTGAATTGATTCTTTTATAATTTCACTAACGTCATTTACTATCTCTTTTTTAAGCTTATTAATGTCAATATCGTTTTCATGCTTCGACATTTTGTATATTCCCTTTTCATATGTAATTATTTCGTTTTCTTGTTTTAACGCACTCATATTCTACACTCCCAAGGAAATGATGTCAATTGCAAAAATTGCTTAAAACCTTACCAAAATTATTATATATGTCCTTGTAGGACAATGCAATTGTAAATTATCTTCTTTTTTCTATAAAATAATAATATAAAATTAACCCATCATTTTTTCATCATAATTGTATCATTTTACCATAAAAGTTGCATCAATTTTGCATATTCAACATTTTTAACAACTAACAGCATTTTCTAAACTAATATTACTATTATTATCATTTCTCAGTATTTAATAAAATAGGTAGCCATTTCTATATGTTTTACTCAATCTCCTCTATATGCTGTTTATAGCATTTCTCTGCCTCAATCCTATTAATAGCTATATGCTCCACAATAGAAATAAAATCATGCTCCTTGTAATTGTTCAAGCCGCCACGATACAACGCACCATACGCAATATCAAACTTTTCCAGCAGTTCACGTCTTGCTTTGCCTATCCGTAGCTTTCGCAGTCCTTTTTCCTTAATCTGCCTTATTCTGCCTAAAGAAACGCCGCTTTCTCTGGCAATCTGTGACATTGTTTTTTGATTGATGAAATATTCTTTTATAATCTTGCTTTCTCTTTCTGCCGTGTAACACTCCATAATCGCCCACAATTCATTTTCAGAGTGTTCAGAGTAGATTTTATCTACTATGTCATTTTCAAGGCTATTTGGGGCTTGTAGCGTGTCTGATAAAGTCAAGCTATTATCATCAGATAAAGGACTGTCTAAACTCGCCACCCCTTGCATATAGCTTTTGATTTTTCCAACTTCTTCCACTGAGACGCCCATTAAAGCGGCTATTTCGTCCGTTGTTGGCTCTCTACCTCGCTCCTGCTCTAACTTCTGTATGGACTTCCTTAATTGTGAGAACTTCGCTCTTGTGTGGTTCGGTATGCGTACAGTAGAACCGCATTTTTCAATATAGCGTTGTGCTGATTGTTTTATCCAATATTACGCATAGGTCATAAACTGCACATTTTTATCTGTTTCATAGTGTTTTACTGCCTCCCATAGTCCAAAATAGGATTCTTGCATTAAATCCTCAATAGGCTCATAGGCAGTATATGGCTTTATGAATTTTCGTATCAGTGGCAAATTATTCTCATAGAGTGCTTGCATATCCTCTGGAACTGAATAGCCGCCCTTTATTCTTTGCACAAGTGTTTCATTACTCATTCTTGCAATGCACCTACTTTCTGTTATAATAAAAGCAGGCAAATACAGAATATAAAGAGAGGCTAGGGCTGTGATAAGTTATAGCCTCTCTTTTTGTTTATTGAAAATAATTATTCCGTTGCGCTTTCGCTCTGCACCTTTTCCCCATGCAATGTTTCATATAAGACGATGTTTGTCTTTTGCTCTTTTGCATACATATCTCCGAAGAATGTATTTTCTTCCAGTCCTGCCGCTGTCTGCTCAATTATCGTTTTATCCTTTGTATTGCGGATATTCTGCAATGCTCTTTCTGCCGCCCGGTATTCCGCAGCTAGTCCATTCCTAAAACTTTCTATTTCCTCCAATCTGCCGGAAAATTCAGCCGCCATACTTGAGACTGTTTTATCCTCTGCCAATCTGCAAAGAATCATGTTTCGTACTTCTCCCTTTGCGTTTCGCAGTACATTGGCAATAGCAACACCCTTTCCAATGTCTGTCGGCTGTGTTCTTACTGTGAAATATGCCCGGTCTGCTTTTTGACTATCGCTTAATTTGCTAATCTTGCCGCCGTATATCTGCTTTGCTCTCTCAATAATATCATCATTCAGATATAAAAATTTTACTTTAGTACGTTCCGATACGTCTTTAGTTCCGTAATACTTGAAAACGCTGTTTAACTGGTCTGTTAACTGGTCTAAAATGTTCATTTTTGTATCATATGTGCTTTCGATGCCAATTTCAGTAGAATCAATTCCGTTTTTCTCTGCGACATCAGCTAATGCCCTACTTGCCCAATAATCGCCCTTTGCTCCGATTTTGGCGGAAAATGCCTTTAATTCAAGCGTTGTCATAGGGATATTTTCTATTGCCCGGATTTTTGCCAATAAAGGCTCGTTTATGGTCTGTACTCGCTCCAATTCCTGTTCTCGTAATGCCTCAACATCTTTCAATGCCCGGTCTGCCGCCTCGACTTTTAATCTAGTTAATGCAGAATCGCAAGTATTGTTAATCTGTTCTATTTTGTCTAACAGTGCTTTGCATCCCGGCTTGTATGTGTCGTTTGCTTCTTTTAGTTCCCTTTCCCTTGCACTCTTAATTCCGTCAAATTTTTTTCGGTACTCGTCCGCCTCCCATTTAATCATTTCTGCTACAACTTCAATACTTGTTTTGTTCATAGTCTTTTTACCTCTCTCTCTTATTTGAATAATTCCATATTCCGGGCAATAGCCTTGATTCGCTCCTGTCTGTCCTTAATTGACATGATTGCTCTCTGCTTTTCCTTTTTTTCTTTTTCATCTAAAAAACGTGATTTTCTCTCTTTCTGCATGATAATTTCCTTTCTGCCTTTTAGGCCTTTTTTTATTTTGGAAAATAAATTTTTTCTTTAAAAATTTTGTGTGGGTAGCTTAGTAGTGGCTGTGCAATCGTTCATTAAAACCCCCACACCACGCTTTATTTCAACCTTTTCCTAATGCAATGCTGGAATGACGCAATAAAATATGTGTAGATATAAACTTATCAAGATCAGTTATCAACTTCATGCAATCAAGATATTTCACTTGACACACCGCATCCAATAAAGCCATTAATTACGCTATTTCTTCCCATATATCAGCTACATTGTTGTAATTTCTGTTGCAATACTATCAATGTAACCCATTAGGGAAGTAATAGACTGCTGCCCTCTGTGGCCCTACAGGCTTGAAATAATCATCCGGGTTTTCTCCGGCTTCTATCAATTCATACCGACATTGCTCTATCCTTTGTAAAAGTTCTTCCCTGCTTTCCCCAGTTATCGCCATTACATCATCTAAAGAAAAATACTCATGCTCATTGAATGCAGATGCAAGGCTCATTCTCAAACCACTGTAAATAGCTTCTAATGACAAATCATAATTCTGTATACCATCATCTATAATCGGTTCTAATTCCGCTTTGGTAATGCCATATTTTCCATAATTTGCAATCAAATTGTTTATGACGGTTTCTTTATCCATAAATTTATACCTCATTCTTTCTTGGATGCTTTAAAAAATATCTAATCAGATATATCCATAAGGAACATCATATATATTTCTGTGTTCCTCTTTCCTCAATACCGGCTCTGTGTTGTAGTTCTGCGGATTTTCCCGGCAATCGGCTTGTACTTCCATACAGGCGGCTTTCAGATTGTTTATAACTTCTCTTTCTTCCTCTGTCTTTGGCAATTCTCCCCACCAGTCAAAATCCGTAAATGATGATAAATCATAGGGAAGTAGAAAACGTGCATACCAATAACCCCACTTTTCAATGCTCAATTTCTCGGATTTTACACACTGTTCGTATTCCTCCCATTTCTTTCTGTATTCATCATCTGCCATTAAGTCCGGCAATGTAATATCTTCCCCGAAAGCGCTGCTTGTTTTCAATGGCAATCCATTAAAATCTCCTGTGTATGTAGGTTTGCTATATTCCGTTGCTAATGTAATCGCCGGAGCAGGATAATAAGGATTAGGCGGTACTTCTGTAAATGCTTTCTCATGTTCCGCTTTTTCAAGGTCATACAGAATTCTAAACGGCAACATTATGCCCTCATAATGCAGTTTTGAAAACGCTCCTAGCCTATACATTATAGCGTGATTTTTCTTGCGTTCCTGCTCTTTCTGCTTTTCTAATGCCTTAACAGCTTTCTGCTTTTGCAATTCATTCATGCTATAACCTCCTTACCTATCAGCCGGAACATATTCTTCTAGCTGTTCATCCCAAATCAAGCCGCTTTCCTCAATTTGCTGTTCCAGACTGATTGTGTGTGTCTCTGTCTGTGGCTTGATTTCCAATACCTTTGTATCGGAATAGCCATAATGATTTTTCTGTAACCAAATTGTGTACGGAAAGGGCATTTTCCCATCCATGCTCCATTGTGTCAACAGACAATTTATCAATTCTTTTGCCCTTGATACAATCTTTCCTGCCTCGCTTTTCGGGTCGTTTTCCCACTCCCACAAAGATTGTCTACTTTTGCCAAGGGCAAGCGTCATTCCTTCCACGCTACATTTGATTCCGTTTTCTGTGCAATACTGAAAATAATAGTCAAGTCTTTCTCGCACCTGTTCCGGATCATTTTTGCTCACTGGTGGAAGTCTCCGCAATTCGTCCATAACGCCTACAAGCTGCCCTATTTCTTCCGGCGTGGCTTTTGGCTTTGCAGCGTTTGGGAAATTTGATACTTTATTGCTCATGTTTTCGCCTCCTATCAAAAAATTTCAAAATTTCATTATTTTTTTATTAGATGTCAATGTGTAAGGAACTTGAATTTTATGCACTTTTCTATCTCCGTCTTGCCTTGTATATCCTTTCCATTTCGTCTATCTCGTTCAATAACAGTCCTATAATGAATTTGTTTTCATGGTGTTTCTTTGAAATTGCATTGCTTTCTGAAACAACTTGCTCCCAAAAAGAATCATCATCACATACACCGTTTATATATTTCTTGTGGAACGCCCAAACATCAGCGTACATCTTCCAGTAATAATCTCCGTTTTTCGTCTCTTCTGTTTCTGCCAATCTCTGCACCTACTTTCTATCATCTACCAATTTCGATATCTGATAGGGAAACAAGGGAAGTTTTTAATTTGCATCTTTTATATTTCACATACCATTTTCACTTCTCATGCGTAATATAAAATAAAACATTCCCTAATTACCCTAACACACATAAACACAAGGTTTTTACTTCCCTAAACATTCCCTAAACTATCCCTTAAAACTTCCCTATTATGTGAATGGCAGTTCTTTCAATGCCTCATCATTAACCTTTATAAAGCCGTCTGTATCCACCTCAACGCCGTTTAGGGAACATTGTTTATCTGTTAAGGGAGAATCAAGGGAAGATTTTTCAAGGGATATTCCCTCAAAATACCAATAACCACATGATTTTACTTGCTTAAATCCTTTTGCTCTTATTGCCTTGTTAAAAGCATTTTTGGAAAGTGATGACCTACCCTCATCTTCACAATGCTTCTCATATCTGGTAAACAACTCGCTTCGTTCAATCCTTGCTCCTGGTTTTTTCATGCAGCACATATCAAGAAAATCTTCTGTTGTGTCGCTATCTCTCCGCATTTGTTCAATTTCTTTTTTACTATTTTCACTTTCAAGAATACATCCACGTTCATATAATCTGTGCAATGCTTCCATTATCAATTTGATGTAATATGGCAATTCTTTTTCAAGTTTGTCAAAAAGTTTTACATCTGGATGCTCCGGCGTATTATCCATTCGTACAATTAAAAGCCGCCTAAAAACTGCATTATTTCTCTCGTCCAAAACTTGTGGTAACATATTCGTTGAAAATGTCATTTTGCAATATGGAGTAAAGAAAAATCCATTTTGCCCCTTTGTTTCATGGAAAATCATATCTTCTCCAACAATTAGCTTTAGAGCCTCGTTCGCTTCGTCCGATAATGCTTTTATTGGCAAATCAGAACAAATATTTGCAAGTTTTCCCAAAAGCAATCCTGGCATAAATCTTTTTCCTAAATCAAACAATCCTACATTTGAGTAGTTCTCTGCACCTAATATAGCTTGTAGTATTCTTAACTTGATAGATTTTCCACTTCCACCTTGCCCGACATAAAGCATTGCTTTTTGAAAAGAAGTATCTCTATTACAAGAAAGTCCATCATAGCTTAATGACATTTCTCGGTCTTGTTCGTCTGGAATGGCAAAATGTAAATACTTCTCCGTTTCTTCTCCGCTTGTTGCGTTTTTGCAATCTTTCCAGTTATGCGGTAGCCTGTTCACACAATAGTATTCATCTTTATATGAATGTTCTTCCCATGTCAGAGGGTCAAGTAGACAATCATTGAACGGAACCCACCTCGTCGGATAAAGGTTAGTATCACTAAAATTTCTTTCAATGGAAAAATCATCATGCAGCAGATTGTAAATCTGATTTATTGATTGTGATTTTCTCATGTCTGGCATTATCCGCTGTTTAATATAATCTTTTATCTTTGCTTCAGTCACATCTGGTCTGTAATGCCCATTATCACTTTCATAAAAACAACCCGACACAAATAATGAATGCTTAGCTTTAATATCCTCCACAATCGCATTGTGGTTAATCCCTGTTATTTTTCCGTTGTCGTTCACAAAATGAAACTGCATCAGATCCGGCTTTGAATTGTCGCTATCACCCTCAAATCTTTTAATATATTCGTTGAGTACCTTTTTCAGTTCCTCTTCCCTGTCATAGTTGGCAAGAAACTCTTTATTCTTGAACAATTTCCACCCTTGATGTGTCTCTAGATATTCAGCTTTGAAATATTTTTCCAGTGTATCATTCGCTTTTTTCGTTCCACAAGCCGGAATATATACATAATCTGTCCTGCATTTTCCTTTGTAGGTAAGTGAATCAAGATAATCTAAAAAAGTATCAAGTGAATACTGGTGCTTGCTGTCCTCATTCGCTAAAAATACAGACTTGAATCCTGCCATAACGATTGCTTGTGCAACTTCTTCATTATCCACAATGAAAATATACTTTTCCGTTGCGCTTGTTGGCTCATTCTCCATGTAGTGAGTGAAAAAAGCTTTATACATTTGCATTCCCCCTTTTTCTAACCACTTCATGCCGCCGCTTTATTCTAAATAATTTCAAGCCACTTCTTGACTTTGAGATTTCCACCATTTCACCATTGTCAATGATTTCTGCAATCTGCGCTGCCATGTTATGTATTTCTCTTTCGTAAAATTCTCTTCTTGATTTTTCATGTTCCATGTTTTACCGCCTTCTGCTCCGACTCTCTGTCCGGGTACTGGTTTTAATTTTTGGGGAATCTTAGCGTTCCTCAATCGCTTTTTCGCATTGTATTTTCAATCCCTGACAAACTTTTGAAAGTTCATACCGGCATCTCGGCATATTCCTAACCGATTCCTGAAAAATTTCCTGCATTTCAGATAAAATGTTGTTTTTCTCTGTGACGTCTGTATACAAGCGTTTTTATAAAAAAACAGTTGTAAAAATCAATAGCAATTTCCAATTTCACATTTTCAATCCTTAGTACAGCTCAATAGCCTTATCCATTTGAGGAATATCTATTCTCACGGCTCTGCCAATCCGGCGAACCGCCCCATTAGCTTCCGCAATCTGCATTAGTTTGGTTCTTCCCAGCTTATAGCGTTCTGTTGCTTGTTCCACTGTCGCTAATTTTTCAATTTTATTTGTATATCCTGCCCTATTCATTGTTTTGCACCTCCTTTTCTTGACATTTCACTTTTTATTAATTATACTTTACTTATAGCAAAAGACACTGAATACATTTATTATCTTGCGTCTTTAATTGTAGTATATCATGTTTTTTCGGAATCGCAAAATACACATAATACGCATTATTTTTAAATATTATTGCGTCTGCAAAGGAGGTTATGATATGACACATAGTGAAATAGTAAAAGAAGTTGATAGGATTTCAAGAAACAAACATGAAGCATGGAACTGTGTTTTTGACTTGCTAAAAAGAAAAGAACATGAGAAATTAAATCATATTAAAGTGTATGAATGTCAAGACACGCTTGCATGGTATATTTCCAATTTTGGCAGCAATGGTGAGTCTGCCGAATATCCGTTTGGGTTCTTTTTTGCTGATTATTTCAATCAGTTGCTTAGTTTAAGAAGCAAAGAAGCGTTCATAACATATGAAAAGCGTATGCATTCTGGTGCAAAGAGCGAAAAAGATATAAACCCTATATTTGACAAAAGATACCGCTATTATTTGTGGGCGTTCAATGAACAATCTCAAAATGAGTTTGCTATAACTCCACATACTACCGATAAAGAATTGGAAAACATTTATAATCATGTTTGTTGGTTATGGGAATATGTGAAAAATGACGCTGAAATACTTGTTTCAGACTTCCGCTTTCTGAAAGACAATGTCGCTTCAAATGATGATATCTATAAAATATATAGGTATGTTCAAAGAATGGTTCTACTAATTTGGGATAGGCAGATAAATTCTTCCTGCTATGATAAAAATAGTGAAGCTTATAATTCAAATGATGAGTACCTCCGCATTACCGATGAAGATATAGCAGAACGTGAAACAGATAGTCAGGAAGTAATAAGCCCAGATTTTGTTATAAATGCTTTTGTAGGTGGATTTCGCTACATGGGATATGAAAATGTGAAATTTACTAACGATACAGAATCGTTTTGTAGGGTTTATGATGTGCCTAATCTCCTGCACTTAGTAGCAGAAGATATGTTACGCTTTATGCTTCATCAGACAACACATAACTTTGGATTTTGCCCTGAATGTGGATGTATGTTTGCTACAACTCATGGAAACCAGAAACACTGCCCGGCTTGCAAAGAAATTATCAGACAGAAGAAGCGAAGAGAAAATAAGCCCAGATATACTCATAAAAAAATAACAGATTATCTCAACAATAATGGAGATGAAGAAAATGCTTCTGAAATATTCCGAGAAGAAAGTAACTATTATTGGGCGATTGTTCAAGATAAAAAACCTAAGTCACCTAAAGAAAACTGGTATCATGATGATATAAAAACAGTTGCAGATTATCAAAAATGGCTTGATAATGAATATATTAGATTAAGGAATCAATAAAGTTCAACTAAGGTTTTTCCATCAGTAAAAGGGTTATCAAAAATTCCCGATAGCCCTTTTTTCATACTAAATTATCAATTTGCAACATAATTACAACAATCTGATATAAAAAACTTCTCAAAGTGGCGTATTTAAGCCATTTCTTAAACTTTATGCGTCAAGTATTTTTTCTTGACAGGACTTTAACGGGGTTATAACAATCTTACTTCATACGCCACATTGACATTCCATCACCAGAAAATTCATTTGGCCGCCTTTTAAAACCTAATTTTTCATAAAAACCTTCCTTATCTTTTGCCGAACCAAGAATAAACATAACCCGTTCCCCCTCACAAACTGAGTCCATTGTTCTCACAATCAACCTCTCCACAATCTGTCTGCCGATTCCCCGACCTTGATATTCCGGACGGACGATGATATCACCCAGGTATGCCGTATATCCAAAATCAAAGAGTATTCTGCCCATGGCAACAATCTTTCCCTCGTCTCTTATCGCCATCAAAAAAGTGGTATGTTCAAGACCGCTCTTTGCCTGTCTTTCTGTGATTTCTCTCCAGCCCACACTCAATCGAAGTTCGTTATATTCCTCCCCGGTCATCGTATCTGTATATTGTAAATCCATAGTTTTCCCTCTTTCTTTTCCTAAATCATGTTTATCCTTTCAAAAACTGAATCATCACATCATAATTCTCCGGCTTATGTGGGAATGTGCACTTCGTACAATCTTTTATCCGCTTTCCGTCCTTATCAATATAATCAGGATTTCCTAAACAATTATCTCTTAAGTACAACGGACAATAGCAAAATAAACAGTTAAAATCGTCTATTCCCTTATGACAGGGAAAATATTTACACGCCCTGTTTTCAAAAAAACGATATGAATTATCCATACTAATAACCATGCCTTTCTCTCAACCTACAATATTTATGCCTTTACTTTCAGATATTGCGCGGCTTTTTCAACAAATGCTTTTGCAAACGCCTCATTCGACGGATAATATAAATGAGAAAACCCCATCCAATGCATATTATCGGCTATAATGCAGGGATACTCTTTTCCGGTTACAGGTTTGATAGCCACTATATCCTTTCCATTACCTGTGCTGTCATAATAATGAAATTCATGCCCTTTTATTCTCTCACCCTCCGGCAGAAAACAGCTTTTCTTTTCCCGAAGCTCTACGTAACCAAACCGGACCAGCTTTCCGGTATAAAAGCAGGCTTCCGGAATAACTCCTGCCATATCAAAGCTCTGCCCTTCCTTGTCTGTCATAGATGAATGTAAATACATAAATCCGCCGCACTCTGCCACTACAGGCATTCCGTTTTCCACTGCATTTTTAACGGCCATACGCATTTTAATGTTTTCACTAAGCCTTCTCACATACAGTTCCGGATACCCACCGCCAAGCAGCAATGCATGACACACATCAGGCAGTTTTTCATCCCGAAGTGGGGAAAAATATTTTATTTCAGCTCCATATTCCTCCAATATACGAATATTATCTTCATAATAAAAGCAGAAAGCTTCGTCCCTTGCTACAGCTATCACAGGTCGATTTACGGTAGATTTTATTTCTCCTTCTGTTTCACTACCTTCTGATTCTACCGAACTTTTTGCTTCTTCTAATTCTTGTACACTCTTTTCTTCTAATTCGTCCGCCCTATTTGCTATTTCCATAATACTCTCTATGGAAACCGTTTCTGAAAACAGCTCTGAAACCGTCTGCAACTTTTCCTTTATTCCGTCCAATTCATCCGGCATAACGAGCCCTAAATGCCTGCTCTCAATATGTAACTCTTCCCTCTCCGGTAAAAAGCCTATTACCTGAATATTTAGTTCTTCCTCTATAAACGGTTTTATTATATCATAATACCCTTTTGAAATTCTATTCAGTATTATGCCCTGAATCAAATGTTCCTTATCATATGCAAGAAATCCTGCAATCAATGATATTACAGAACGACCCATTCCTTTTGCATCAACAACAAACAAAATTGGCGTTTTTGTTACTTTTGCCAAATGATAAGAAGAGCCTTCTTCGCAGACTCCTCCTAATCCGTCATATAATCCCATAACTCCTTCTAAAACTGCAAAGTCCTTTTTTTCTGCACTATTTATAAAAAGCTCTCTTGTCTTTGTCTTACCTGTAAAAAAAGTATCAAGATTTTTAGACGGAACGCCTATTGCCTTTTCATGGAACATAGGATCAATATAATCCGGCCCGCATTTATAGGAAATCACATTACACCCTATATTTTTTAGTGTCTTTAGCAAAGCACAGGTAACTGTTGTTTTACCGCTTCCGCTCTTTGGCGCAGCAATCATAACTCTTTTTATATTCATAAAATACCCTGTCTTTCCCTTAAGCCTCTCCTGCAAGATTAAATGCAAAGATCCAAACCGGATTCTCAGACTTCATCAAATGATAACTTCCTGTTTTCTCTGCCCTGCTTACCTGTAATTGTACTACTTCTTTATCTTTTATCATACCATCCATTGACAAAATTTCTTTCATTTCACAAATTGTCTCCATACTGACTGCGGTTACGACAATCCGCATATTAGGATTTATATGTCTAAGCGTATTCAATATTTCTTTTAGTCTGCCGCTGCTTCCTCCTATAAATGCGTGCGTTGCCCCCGGAAGTTCAGATAAGCCTTCAGGTGCCTTCGCCTTTATTACTGTTACATTATCCACTCCAAACTTTTTCTTATTTTTTTCAATCAGGGAAACTGTTTCTTGCTTCTGCTCTATCGCATACACCTGTATATTCTCGGATAGACCTGCTATTTCCACTGCAATAGAGCCTGTTCCACTACCGATGTCATAAACTATTGCTCCCTCATGCAGTTTAAGCTTACAAATGCCAACCTCCCGCACTTCCTCTTTTGTCATAGGAATTCTGTCCCTAATAAACTCCCCGTCTGCAATACCATGTGTCAGCTTTCTTTTTACGGCATATGGATTTCTAACCATACAAGTATATAAGCCTTCTTCATCTAACTCACAACATTCTGAGGACGTATGCTTCTCTATCCGTTGTTCATCATAGGATAATTGATATCCTGTTATAATCTCACATTCTGGCATATCAGCCTCCTTTAGCAGCTCTCCCAACCAGTTGATATCTTTAACGCCTGAAGTGATCAAAAATGTTTTGTGATTGTTTTTAATCCGTTGTACAAGACTGCCCATTCTTTTCCCATGTATACTGTATATAGCCGCATCATGATAACTTTCTCCAATACAGGACGCTAAATAAGCCACCGAAGAAATACCCGGCAGGATACGTAAAGATGCCTTTAAGTTCCCTTTACAAATTTCTTTTTCCAATGCCGCATATATTGACCGGCATCCGCTGTAAAAACCGCTGTCTCCGGAAAAAAGAATCACTACTTTTTTATTCTCCATAAATTGATTTTTTCCCTGTAAATAAGGAATAATCTGTTCTGCCTGATAAAAGGGCTGCTTTTCTAATTTAGGAGAAAAATTCTCTAACATTCTTTCCGCACCTAATAGAATATCTGCTTCATTTATTGCCCTTTCTACCTCTTTGGTCAGACAGTCTTTTGCTCCCATGCCAATGCCTGCTAAAATAATATCCATCTTATTTTCTCTATGAAACCTTTTCCCGCATATTTCCTCTATTCTGTCGCATATTTCAGAAAAAGAATAACCTTCGCCCTCTTCGGGACGCCCTGTTACAAAAACCTCAGTTCCGTTTCTTTTTGCGGCCTCTAATTTTTCCGGATATCCACCGGATGCACCGCTTTCTTTTGTTACCAGGCAGGAAATTCTATATTGGCGGATAAGCGCCTCATTCATTTCTACAGTAAACGGTCCTTGCATTGCAAGGATTTGTTTTCCACAAATTCCCTGCTCCATACAGAGCGAAATACTTTCTATGCTTGGTATAACTCTTACATATAATCTATTCTTTATCCCTTCAGAAACACAATACTTTGACAATTCTTTACTGCCGGTAGTTAAAAGTATATTTCCTTCAATACTTTCAAGTGCCTTTGCACATGCCTCATTTGTCTCAAAATAGGTAATACCGCTTTCTCTATTTGATGCAATATCGTTTATGTCTGACGCTTTTTCGTTTATATTTAATATAATACCGTCTCTTTTCAGACGCAAATAAGATATGGTTGTTCCTGTCTTTTTTATTTGCTCCAATGCGAACTGTATATTATGTGTAATATCTTTAGCATAGGGATGCGTGGCATCTACCACCACATTGAATCGTCCATCATTCAAAAACCTCTCTATTTCTTCCTGATTCATCCTTCCCTTATGCACTTTTACAAGAGGATTCTGTTTTAGCACAATTTCACCATATTCTGTTGCAACGCAGATTGTGTGGGCAACATCTTCTTGTGCAAGATATTCCGATAATTTTCTTCCTTCAATTGTTCCTGCAAATATCAGTATTTTTTGTAATATTTCTTTCAATTTCTAATCCCTCTCAACACTATATCCTCTCTTTGTAATCAATTTCCCATTTATGATCTCTGAGCCTGAACTACCAATAAATACAGTAGTGAACATATTTACCTCCACACCCTTTAACTCCTTTAAGCTGCAGGTTTCTGCCTTTGTTCCCTCTCTTCCTATATTTTCAACATAACCGCATACCCGCTCTTCTTCAATTTTTTGAAGCAAAATATCACAAGCCCTGCCCAGATAATCTTTTCTTTTATGGCTGGACGGGTTATAGAGTACAATAACAAAATCGCCCTCTGCGGCTGCATTTAATCTCCTTTCAATCTTTTCCCAAGGCGTCAGTAGATCACTCAGACTGATAACACAGAAATCATTGTTAATTGGCGCTCCAAGGACTGCTGCTCCGCTGCTTGCCGCAGTAATTCCTGCAATGACAACAAGCTCTGTTTCCGGATAATCCTTACCTATCTCGTACATCAAGGCTGCCATGCCATAAATGCCTGCATCCCCGCTGCATACAAGCGCTACTTTTTTCCCTTTTTCAGCTTCCCTGAAACACAGCCTGCACCGTTCCTCTTCCTGACGCATTGGCGTAGATAACAGTTCCTTTTCCTGAAAGCGTTTACTAAGCAGATTCAAGTACAATGTATAGCCAACTATTACATCTGCCTGCTCCAACACATTCAGAGCTTCTCCTGTCATCATTTCTTCCCTGCCGGGTCCCATTCCGACAATATAAATTCTACTTTCCATCAAAACATACCTTCCATTCCCTTTTTGCAATTGCAAGCGTCATTCCGTTTTCGGCACACTTTGGCAAAATAAGTTTTCCAGCTTCCCCGCAGACTCTTAATGCCGCCCTTTCACAAACATTATCAACTCCCACCTGCTCTTTTACAAAAGCGGACTCTGTAAAATTCCCCTCTACTTCCTTCAATTCCTCTGCAGTATAGGTAAAAAAAGGAATACCTTCTTTTTGACACCATTCAATAATTCCCTGTTCATCACGCTTTTGTGAAATAGAAGAAACCGCCAGAATCTGTGTGCTGGAAATCCCAAGCTCATTTATCTTTTTTGTTAAAAAATTATCAATTTCATCTGCACTTTTTCCTCTCTTGCATCCGATTCCTATAACATACTCTCTTGGTTTTAGCAGAATAGCCGTATCAAACATTCCGGACTCAGAAGTAACCACAATGTCAACCGCTTCCGTTGGCGAATATGGTATAAGCTTTATTCCCTCTGGTGGATATGCTGCAGATTCCACACCCTCCGGCGGCATACAATTTTTATTATGTCCCGTCTCTATGGACATCGTAATTTCATTTCCTGCTAATACCTTCGAGGAGACTTTAACAATCCCGTCTTTATTCACAATATACAGACCGTTTCTTTTGGCAAATAAGTCAACCGCAAATTTTTGGTTAATGTCCGTCGCAGTGGTAATCACCGGTTCTGCACCTGTTATTTTTGCAATATGATTTGCAAGCTCGTTTGCGCCACCTATATGCCCTGATAAGATTGGAATTACATACTTGCCAGCTTCATCCATTACAAGCACCGGAGCGTCATGCAGCTTATCTGTAATAAACGGCGCTACCGCCCTAACTGCAATTCCGCAGGCTCCGATAAACAGCATGACATTTCGTTTCTGCATCTGCAAACCTGCCCACTCCCTGACTGACGTTTTTACAAACACAATAGACGAATTAAGATTATCGCTCATACATGCTTTGCATTTTGTATATAAATGGACTTCTGCTTTTACAGCCTGCATTTCTACATCTGTCATTAGAATATTTTTAATTTTTTCCGAAAGATGTTTTCCATTCTTCGTAAAGCTGATAATACTTAATTCCATATTCTCTCCTTAGTTTTTTTTACTTTTATTTCTAAATTCAGTTGAAAAATCAGGCGCATACAATCTTGATTTTTCGTAATTATTATGAGTAATCACATCTCCAACCAATATCAATGCGGTTTTGGTAATCGCATGTTCCACTGCTGTATCAAATAAGGTTTCAATAGTACAAATATACGTTTCCTCATCATCCCATGTTGCCTTATAAACAAGCGCTGCTGGCGTAGTTTTGTCATATCCTCCCTTAATAAGACGGTCACTAAGTTCTTTAATCATTCCCGCGCTTAAATAAATTGCCATAGAGGCCTGATGCGCTGCAAAGCTCTCAATACTTTCCTTCTCCGGCACCTTGGTTTTGCCTTCCAGCCTTGTAATTATTAAGGACTGTGAAATGCCCGGAAGGGTATATTCCAAATTTAAAGATGCCGCGGCCCCAAAGCAGGCGCTTACCCCCGGACAGCTCTCGTAAGAAATACCAAGCTTGTCCAATTCATCCATCTGTTCCCTGACTGCCCCATAAATGCTTGGTTCTCCTGTATGAAGGCGTACTATTGTTTTTCCTCCTTCATGTGCGTTGCTCATAATCCGTATAACTTCTTCCAGCGTCAGTTTCGCGCTGTTATGCATCTCACAATCTTTCTTTGCATAATCAAGCAGCTCAGGATTAACTAAAGAACCTGCATAGATAATGACATCCGCCTGTTCTAACAACCGCATCCCTCTGACTGTTATAAGGTCTACTGCGCCTGTTCCTGCCCCAACAAAGTAAACCATTCCTCTGCCCCCTTGCTTTTTGCCAATTCCCCAAACTCATTGGCGTATAATATACAATCTATCTTCATCCTGTCCTCTGCACGTCCTTCCATATAATAGCAGATACGTTCTGCTACTTTGTCCATGACTCGTTGCTGCTTCCCGCTTTCTTTTAAAATAAGAATTGCTTCCTGTGTAGTTAAACATTTAAGTATTTTTTCAACCTGCATATGATCAACCTGCTCTCTTACGGAAAATGCTGCAAGAAGCTCCATTCTGCAATCAGCTTCTTTGGAATGAGTATTCATAATTCCGCCGGCAACCTTAATCATTTTTCCTATATGTCCGGTAATAAGCATTTTCTTAAAACCAAGTTCTACTGCCATGTCAATCGTTGCACCAATAAAATTACTGCATTTCACACTCTTTTCCAGATCATATCCATAAGTTTTTTTCATAAAGTCTAAACCATAATTTCCCGGTGAAACTGCAACATAATCAAATCCTAATTCCCTTCTTTGAAGAAGCTGCAGCCGAATGGTATCTAAGAGCGCCTGACTGCTCATAGGTTCTACGATACCACTTGTTCCTAATATTGAAATGCCTCCAACAATACCAAGTTTGGGGTTAAAAGTGCGTTCGCACAGCTTTTCACCCTCCGGCACTGAAATCTCAACCTTCAGACTACCCTTGTAGTCCGTAGCTCTGCATACCTCCAATACCTCCTTTTTAATCATTTCCCTTGGAACATGATTGATTGCAGCATTGCCTATGGGTTGGTCAAGTCCGGGCCTTGTCACCCTTCCTACGCCGCTTCCGCCTTCAATGATAATTCTTTGAACATTAGGTATTTCATATCCTTCTACCTTCACATCTACATATTCATCCTTTACATCTACATAAGTCACTTTTGCATAGACTAATATGCCTGTTGTAATATCCGGATCATCTCCCCCATCTTTTTCTACCGCACAGCTCACCTCATTTTCCTCAGAGGTAATATCCAGAATCTTTGCATTATAAATAATTCCCTTCGGCGTTTCTATGGCAATTTCCGTCTTTCTTTGCCCAGTCAGAAGCATATAAGCAGCGGCCTTTGCTGCAGCTGCCGCACAGCTTCCGGTAGTAAAACCGTATCGCATCTTAATTTTCCTTTCCCATATCATAAACAATACAACACCGCATTACAGATAGCCGCGGCAATATTGCTTCCGCCCTTTCTTCCCATGTTAACGATATACGGAATGTCCATTTGCAATATGAGTTCCTTTGCCGCTTCTACATTGACAAAGCCCACCGGAACACCAATAATAAAGGCCGGCTTCCATGCGGTTTCTTTTGACATTTCATACAGCTTTATCAATGCAGTGGGCGCATTGCCGATTGCAAAGATAACCGGTTTATCAATCTCTGCTGCCTTTTCCATACTTACAGCCGCCCTTGTCATTTTTCTTTGTTTTGCCAAAAGTGCAACTTCCTCATCGGCCATAAAACAGTGAGCCGCTCCGCCAAACCCTGCAAGCACCTTTTTATTGATTCCGGCAAACGTCATATTGGTATCCGTTACAATGTCAGCACCGGTTTTTATAAGTTCCATTAAACTCTTCACCGCTCCCTTGGAAAAACAAAGTGTCTTAGCATAATCGAAATCTGCGCTTGTATGTATCACTCGTTTTGTAATGGCTTCTTCCTCTTTTGGGATACAAATACCTCTTTCTAAAAGTTCTGCGCTAATGATCTCAAAGCTACGTTTTTCAATTTCTTCCGGCAGTAAGTATTCTATTTTTTGTTCCATTTTTATAACCTCTTTTATAACATCATAAATTTTTTAACAAAATTTCATTCTCTTCCCTGCGTTTTACCGCAACACGATAAAATCCTTTCCCTAATCCCCTGAAATTTCTGCAATCCCTGATTAATATCCCTTTTTCAAGCAGCCTCTCATATAAATTTTCTTCACTGTGTATCAAAATAAAATTTGCCATAGAGGGAAATATCCTAAAACCCTTCCGCCCTAATTCTTCTACCATAAACTCTCGTTCTTTTTTAACGAATATTTCCGTTTTCATGATAAATTCCGACTGTTCTGCACAGATACAGCCAGCTTCATGGGCAAAGCAGGAAAGGTTCCATTCGGGAAGCTGTCCTGCTATTTTTGTAAGCACCGGTTTATTTTTGCATACCAGATATCCCAAACGTACTCCGGGAATCGCAAAGATTTTTGTAAATGCTCTCACAAGTATCAGATGCGGAAACTCTTCTATCTCAGAAATCATAGAAAAACGCTCCCCGCAAAATTCAATAAAACATTCATCCAATACCACATAAATTCCTCTATTTTCACAGTGCTGTAATAATCCTTTTAATCTTTCTTTACTTAAAAGGTTTCCAACAGGATTATTGGGATTGGCAAAAAAAAGAAGGTCCACATTATTTGTTAAAATATTATCAATCTCTTCGGTCATACAAAAATTATTTTCTTTTTTCATCTCGTAATAAATAATTTCGCTATCCACTGTCTTAGCCGCATATTCGTATCCATAAAAGGAAGGAACAGGTATAACGATTTTTTTAGGCTTTATGCCATGAACTATTGCCATAAAAAGTTCAGAAGCTCCATTTCCAAATAACAGATACTCTCCCGGTACTGCCAGAAACTCACCGACTGTCTTTTTCAATTTTTCAGCTTCTATATCAGGATATTTGTCACACATTTCAACTGCTCTATGCAGCGCCGTCTTCACACTCTCTGGTATACCAAGCGGATTCACATTAATTGAAAAATCAATATCTACATGATTTCTATAAACATTACCACCATGAATGCCCATCCCTATCCCCCTTTGCAAAAACATTACTCATAAAGTCATCATAGCTTCCAAATTTCATCAGACAGAAATGATCAACAAGATATAATCCACATAGCAGACAGACATATTCCTTCACACAACCATGCGGTTACATACATTAACCGATTTGCGCGCCTTATATCCTCATATTCTATATTTCGCAGCTCATCTCCTATATATGGCCTTTTTACGGTCTTACCAAAATAACTGGCGTCTCCCGCAAGCTTTATCCTAAGCGCGCCTGCACAAACCGCCTCTGTCTGTCCGGAATTAGGACTTGCATGTTTATTGCAGTCCCTTTTATATATTTTCCACGCACCTCTAACCGAAAACTCACTGCCTGCAAAGAACGAAGCAGCAATCATCAAACCCGCACTGATTCTTGAAGGAAGAAAATTTACAAAGTCATCCAGCTTTGCTGCTGCTCTGCCAAAATACAGATATTTATCATTTTTATATCCAATCATGGAATCCATTGTATTTATTGCTTTATATAAAAATCCAAGCACCGGGCCGCCAATCGCCAGATACAGCATTGGCGCAACCACACCATCTGAAGTATTCTCTGCTATTGTTTCTATCGCTGCCTTTGTAATAGCTTCCGCATCCAGATGCTCCGTATCCCTGCCTACGATCATTGAAACTGCAGTTCTTGCCTGTTTAAGCTCTCCATTTTGCAGGCACTTATAGACTTTCATACTTTCGACTTTCAGACACTTTACTGCAAGAATCTGATAAGTCATAATACATTCTACCGCCATTCCAATATATGGGTGAAAACGATATGCTAAACATAAAATAATCAGTACAACTATCACTACACTGACAAGTACCATAATTACCAATACTATTCCACACCAGAACTCAGAAGTGTCTTTATTTGATTTTTCATACTTTTTTTCTTTATGTAAATTCTTCTCTATCCCTGTTATCAACCTTCCGATCAGTCTGATTGGATGTGGGAAACAATACGGATCCCCTAAAACCAGATCTAACAGAAATCCGATAAAAAAGGCAAATATATGATATCTCATATTTTTATTACATCCCTTAACTGTACACTACTTCCCAATCCCGTCATCCTGCATACACAACCTCCGCCATTTGAAACCTGATAATCAAAATAATTTTTCTCCCCATACGAACTCAACAACGCCATAATCGTTCCTCCATGAACAATTATTCCAACCGTTATATAACAATTAGTTTTTTGCTTAACTGCCTGACTAAATTTAAGTTCATTGCACATTCTTATAAAACCTCTTTCGCACCTCAGAATAAAATCTTTTTTACTTTCTCCTCCCGGAAAATCCAAACTGCCTTCACTGTCAATCCATGCCTGATATTGCATATCATCCTTTAAATCGTCGTAATTTTTATATTCAAACCGCCCAAAATCTATTTCTTCCCATTCAGGAATAATAACCGGACATATGTCCGGATAAAGAATCTCTGCTGTTTCCATACATCTTTTCATCGGACTTGTAAACAAATACTCTACATCCGGATAACGCTTACGTTCATTATATGACAGCAAAGCTTCTATCCCGTCTTCTGAAAGACTTTCATCTGTTTTCCCCAGATATCTCCGCTCCCTATTTGCCTGTGTTTCGCCATGCCGGATCAACACCAGTTTCACTTGATTTTCTGCCCGATTCCGCATATTACCCTCTCTACTTCTTTCGCCCTGTCGGCAAGTCTTACAAGAATCCTTCCCACACGTTCCCTGTATTCCCTTTCAAAAGCTTCCATTGGAACAATTCCATTTCCAATCTCATCACTGATAATAATACAATCCTCATAACGATCCAGAAATGACAAAACTTCCTCCTCCGGACATCCCCCATCCAAAATCCGCTGCCTGACCCATTTGTGAAAATGGTTAATGATCACAGGATTTTCAGACATTTTTTCATCATCCGGCAACATGCCATCACATACCATATCTTCCTGTAAATGATACTTCAAAAGCACATAATCCAGTTTCCCCTGCGCGCATCCACCTATTACTAATTTCATATCCTGATAACCATGCCTTTCTCTCAACTATCCTCTGCATAAAATATCAATTATGGCTGCAATAACAACAATGCACCCTTCACATAGAAGTACAAAATACCCCGAAGTATCTCCTGTAATTCCGCCAAATTCTTTTCTGCTTTTATAAAAATAATATATTAGCGCTAATACGGCCGCCGCTGTCACAATCAAGCCTGCCTGAAACGAGCAAAATAACATAAATCCAATACATACCGTGCTTTGCAAATATAACGAAGCTTTAACTATTTTTTTCCGCGAACTGTTTGCAAAAAGATAAAGTATCCCATCTTTTTTGGCAGGCGTAAATGAAACGGCACTGATTGCGCAAAAACATCGTGACATAAAAAAGCCGCTGCATACAATTCTTAACAGTGCATCAGTTTCTATCTCTGAAAGTGCTGCTAAAAAGACCAGTCCATATGCGATAATCCCTATGACTGCAAAGGCTCCGATATGGGAATCCTTTAAAATTTCCAGTTTTCTTTCCCTGGGGCTATAAGAATGCATGGCATCCATTGTGTCCATAAAACCATCAACATGAAAGCCTCCCGTAATCAAAAGCGGAATAACCATATCCATCAATGTGCGGCACAAAACACCTATATTATAAATACTGCATAAATAATTCCAGAAATAAATACAGACGCCAATCAATCCTCCGATCAATGGGAAAAAACAAAATATATATTCCATATCTTCCTCTTTCCACTCAAATTGCGGAACTGGAATTTTAGAATAAATTGAAACTGCTATAAAAAAGGATTTTATCACCTTCATATCTGCTCCCATTCGCATCTGTGCTTATAAATTCACGTTTTTTCGTTTATTACTTTATATCTATAGGAATCCCTACCACTACTTCCACTACCTTATCGGCTAATGCTGCAAGTTTCCGATTAATCTTTCCCATTGCATTGATATATTCCATTGTTGACTCATCATAAGTAATTGCTTCTTCAAATATATTGTTGCTAACTACAACTAAATGCGTCGTTTTTTCTTTTAAAATTTCAATATCTTTTATAACTTTTTCTGTAACCTGCATTTCTGTCTTAGCTTCCGCTTCTGCAAACATCTCATTTGCCGTCAGATTAGAAATGCACTCTAACAAAACAGTACGGCTTCCCACTTCCATATTTTCCAATGCTCGTAAAATCTCTGTCGGCTGTTCAATTGTAAGAAAGCCTTTTCCGCTTCTAAATTGCCTATGTCTCTCAATCTTCCTGTGCCCATCCTCATCATAAACCTTCATCGTCGCCAGATAATACTTTGTCATATCTTCTTTATGTGATGTTTTCATTTGTGCAATAGAAACCGCAGTCTTCTCCGCATAGGAAGATTTTCCGCTTCCACTCCCTCCAATAATCAGTATCATCATACGCATCAATACCTTTCATACTGCTTCACCTGAATATCCGAAAACAAAGTTTTTTCACGATACACACATAATGCCATTTCTAATAATGACAGCATCATGACCGCTCCCGTACCTTCTCCCAATGCCATTTTTCCATCTATCACCGGCTCTAAGCGCAGTTCCTTCATAAGTTTTTCCACTGCAGGTTCCTTCCCCTTATGTGACGGAATCAAATATTTTAGCGTTCCCGGTACAATCCTCTCTGCAAAAAGCGCCGCTGTCATACTTATCACGCCGTCTAACACCACAGGTATATGATAAATCCCTCCTCCGATACAAACTCCTACAAGTCCGGCAATATCCAATCCTCCAACCGTTTCAAGCACTGTGAGGGGATCTGCATTATGAAGGTTATACTTTTTTATTGCTTCTGTAATAATCTGTTTCTTGCGCTGCAATTTATCGTCACAGAGTCCTGCACCTCTTCCGGTCACCTCATCTGACTCACATCTTAGCAATGCCGCCGCAACCGCGCTGCTTGTTGTGGTGTTTCCAATCCCCATTTCACCTGTGGCAAGAATATGGTAGCCTTTCTGTTTACATTCTTCCACGATTTCCATACCAGTATAAATTGCCCTGACAGCCTCTTCTCTTGTCATAGCCGGTTCTTTCCTAAAATTTCTGGTGCCCGGACGGATTTTTCTATTAAGCAGCCCTTCTATCTGCTCTTCTCCGTTTATCCCAATATCTATAGGAATTATGTCTGTTCCTATTGACGCAGCCATTTTTCCCACCGAAGAAGCGCCTTTTGCAAGCTGCTTAGCTACCGCCACAGTGACTTCCTGACCGGACTGGCTGATACCTTCCTCTACAATCCCATTATCCGCACACATGATAATAACAGCCTTTTTCGTAATATCAATTTCATCGCTGCCAAGGATTGAACCAATCTGCGCGGTGATGATTTCAAACCTGCCCATTCCGTCAAGAGGTTTTGCTATTGCATCCCAATTTCCTAATACTTTTGTATATATATTCCAATTTGGTGCATCCACCGACAGCCTGTCCAGCGTTTCTTTTGTCATGCTATCTGATATTTGCTTCTCTAAGTATTCCATATATATCCTCCATGTTCAGATATTCAGATAAAATATCTGCCAGATTATCATACTGTTTCTGCTTAAAATCCATATAATCAACACATGATTCATTTTCTATGGCAATTCTTTTATTTCTGGCCAGCGCACCTACAAGGGCTGATGCTATGGCTGCCTTGTCAAATATTCCATGAACATATGTTCCGTATACATTTTTATTACTTCCGGCAATAAATACTCCTTCTGTTGCCCCTTCTCTGGAATTTTCCGCTACGCTCGTCCCCATATGTATTTCATATCCGTCAAATTCAAGTCCTGATAATACGGAAAAAATCCCTTTTATTTCATTCACTGTTCCATGTACCTGACGGTGCACTTTTTCACGTTGAAGTGTTGTAATGACAGGCAATAAATTCATTCCATTCATACTGCCTCCCATTTCCACTCCTTCGGGATCACAAATCTCTCTCCCCATCATCTGATATCCTCCGCAGATACCACAGACCGGTATCTTCGCAGACATTTTTATAACTGCCTCTTCCAGCCCGTTCTTCCGCATCCAGTTTAAGTCGCTCATTGTATTCTTACTGCCGGGTAAAAAGATTAAATCCGGATAATTAAGATCTTCTGCCGATGTAACATAGCGCACAGACACATCCGTTATTTGTTCAAATACATTAAAATCCGTAAAATTGGAAATCCTGGGATATCTTATAACCGCTATGTCAATCTTTTCTTTTTCCCTTTTTTCAAAGCGCTCTGTCAGGCTGTCCTCATCCTCCAGTTGTATATCCATATAAGGAACTATCCCTGCTACGGTAATACCTCCTTTTTTCTCCAATATTTCAATACCGGAATCAAGCAATGACATATCTCCCCTGAATTTATTAATAATAAGCCCTTTGACTCTTTTCTTCTCCTGTTCTTTAAGCAGCATCAGCGTTCCTAAAAGCTGTGCGAATACGCCTCCCCTGTCTATATCGCCCACCAGCAGTACCGGAGCGTCCACAATCTCCGCAAGCCCCATATTGACGATATCATTCTCCCGAAGATTAATTTCTGCCGGACTTCCGGCTCCTTCAATTACGATGATATCCGCCATTTCTTCCAATTTTTTAAATGCGCTCTTAATATCCGGAATCAATTTAGGTTTATAAGAAAAATACTCCCTTGCACTCATGTTTCCAAGAACACGTCCGTTTACTATCACCTGCGAACCCGTATTATCTGTAGGTTTTAATAAAACCGGATTCATACAGACTAATGGTTCAAGTCCTGCTGCCTCCGCCTGCATGACCTGCGCCCTCCCCATTTCGAGCCCTTCTTTAGTAACAAAAGAATTAAGCGCCATATTCTGCGACTTAAAGGGCGCCACTCTGTATCCATCCCGTTTCATTATCCTGCAAAGCCCCGCTGTTAAAAGACTCTTTCCTACGCCGGACATCGTTCCCTGAATCATAATTACTTTTGCCATAATTACCTCTCATATTTGCCTATTTGCCTTATATACGCAATAAGCTTTTCATTTCCCGAAAAACCGTTAACATCAATGCCAAAAAACCGTTCTATAAAATCAGACTCAAAGATTTCTTCCGGTGTTCCATATTTTTCAACATATTCACCTTTAAGGCAGAGTATTTTATCGGAAACTATCTTAGCAAGTTCCAGTTCGTGCAAAGACATGATAACCGTCAGACCTCTTTTCTCCCTCATCTCTTCTAATAAAGATAAAAATTCCAGTTTATACTTTATATCAAGATAAGAGGTTGGCTCATCCAATATCACGATTTCCGGCTCCTGACATATTGCTCTCGCAAGCATCACCCGCTGTTTTTGACCGTCACTGATTTTATCAAAGTCTTTTTCAGCAATATCTGTTATATGGGTAAGCTCCATAACTTCATCAACAATCCGCTCATCCTCTTTTGATAATACCCCAAACCATCCCGTATAAGGATAGCGCCCTGTTGCAACCATATCCCTACAGCTTTTCAACTCAACTTTTACCTTCTCCGTAAACACTACCGACATTTTCTTAGCCAGCGTATCTGCTTTCATCTCCGTTAAAACATTTTCTCCAAGATATACAGTTCCTCCAAGCAGGCGCAGCTGTCTTGCAATGCTTTTTAAAACCGTAGATTTTCCTGCACCGTTTGGTCCGATAAGGCTTAATATTTCGCCTTTAGGCAATGCAATTTCTATATCTTTTATCAACGGCTTATTATCATACCCTACACACATTTTTTTCGTGTAAAAATAATAACATTTCATGTTTTTGCCCTTTTTTTAATAATACAAAGTACTACAGGTGCACCAAAAATAGCCGTTACCGTACTGATACTTAACTCTGTCGGCGCAAGTATCGTTTTGGCAATCAGATCGCAAAACAGACAAAAAGCGCTTCCTCCTAAAAAACAGGCCGGTATCATCCAAATAGGTTCTGTTGTGTTCATACACCTTTTAACCAAATGCGGCGCTGCTATTCCAACAAAGGAAATCGGTCCTGCAAAAGCCACGATACAAGCCGATAAAATACTTGAAAAGATCACAATGCAAACCCGCAAAAGCCATAGGTTTACTCCTAAGTTCAGCGCGTAGGCATCACCTAACTGATAAGCACTAAGAGGCTTGGACATAAGAAAGACTGCTATATATATTATGTAAACCACCACTGCCATAACCTTTACATTTTCCCATGTCATTCCGGAAAAGCTTCCTCTTGACCAATTGTGCAAATTTACAATATCCGCATCATCCGCAAAGGTAACCACCAATTCCGTTATCGCCGAACAAATATAACCAATCATAACGCCGCTTACAACTAACATTGCCATGCTGTTAACTTTTCGTGACATCATAAGTACAAAACCCATTGATAACATTGCACCGATAAATGCTGCAACGATCATCACTGCCGACGTCACTCTGATTGACTTTCCCATCAGAAAAACCATAACCAGAGCCACAGCCATTTTAGCACCGGAAGAAATTCCCAGGACAAACGGTCCGGCAATAGGATTATTGAAAAATGTCTGCAAAAGATATCCTGCCAGTGAAAGCGCCCCGCCAAGAATCAGCACCGATATTGCCCTTGGAAGCCGTATGCTCCACAGAATCCTTGTTACAGTTTCGCCACGTTCACGTCCTATAAATACCCCTACAACATCTGACAATGCAATACCTACACTTCCAATACAAATATTAAGAATGAAAAAAATCAAAGCACAAATTCCAAGCAAAAATAATACTGCAATATATCTCCGTTTCCTTTTTTCATGCATATAAATCATAACCTCTCAAATATGCGCTACTTATAATGATCAACTGTCTAAATGATATAAATAGTGCATATTATCTTTTTCTCCCTGAATCATCGCATGGATATCTTCGATCATGCAGCCGATTGAAAGAGACTGCTGGTACATATCATTTGTGGTGCACCATACGTTTCCCTCTTTCACAGCCTTAAAATCCGCAAGCAGTCCGCATTTATCAATAAGCTCTGCCATATCTGAGACACCGCCGTCAATGGAACTGTTATAAATAAGAAAATCCGCATCTTTCGCACCTGCATAAAAATCTTCCACCTGCATGTTCATGGTAGAACGTTTTGTTTCAGAATCTCCCAAATTTTCAAAAATGTATTTTCCTCCTGCAAGCTCTATCATCTTCGGAACATAGTCGGAAGACTGGCGCACCTGTACCAGTCCATTGGAAGTAATAAAAAAGAAAGCTACCGTTTTATCTGTTTTTTCATCTGCGCTCACTCTCGCAAGAATGTCTGTCTGCTCTTTAAACAGCCTTTCAGCCTCCACTTCCTTGCCAAGCAATGCTCCATAAAACATAATCCATTCAACCCTGCCTAAGGGATGTGTCTCATAGCTGGAGCAATCTATCATAACAGGTATGCCAAAATTCTCAAGATTTTCAACTACTTCAGGAGAATGTAAAACCATCATGTTTTCTATGGCAAGCATACAATGATTGGAAACAATTAGCTCGTAGTCCGGCTTGTTATATTTACCTGCATATAAAATATCTCCACTGCGCATAGCTTCCCTTGCCGCTTCGATATACCAGCCGTCTTCCTTTTGCCCTGAAAAGGCAATCGTATCCAGTCCGTTTAGTCCACTAAAAATATCCATTACAGATGACGCCACCAGATATATATCTTTTATAGGACGATTTAGCACCACAATTTCTTCATCTAAATTCTGTGGTGCTTCCCTTCCTTCCGGTACAATTAAAAACTGCGTATCGTCCATTTGGGTCGTAAGCAGGGTATATCCTCCCTCATAGTAATCGACTGCAAAATTCTCTGCATACTGAAGTTCCATACTGCTTTCATAAACAAGTGCTGTTTCTGACTCTGATTTTAGTCCTAATTCTGTTCCTGTTTCTATTTCTGCTTCTGTTTCTGACTCCGGATCAAAATCTGTCAACATTTCAACATTTGCATCAGTCAATGGTCCGTAATCTGAAGAATGATTACCATAACCGGAAGAAGAGCTGCTGCATCCATAAACCATTAGCAGCCACATTAAAAGCATTATAAAAGTCGCCTTTTTTCTTATCATCTTATCCCCACATCAGCATTTACTCTTTCACCCTTGTATCTGAATGAAATGTAATTTTGTATTCTATCTCATGAGGCTTACTCATTGCCACAGTATCGCCAATGACATCCATTGCCTCATCAAACTTAAGAACAGGAATCTCAAATACAGAGTCACCGTCTGTATTTATCGGCAAATATTTTTCACCATCAACTATCATGTAATCATAATTAGGGCTGTTCCACTGTACTGTGGCTATCGCTTTTTCATCCGTTACGTTCACCGTTACAGGCGATAATATCTCTGCTTTTCCGCTTCCACCCTCAAAGGTTATTTCCATTCTGTATGTACCATTTTCTAAATTATCTGCGCTATCTGCCCCTGCATCATTCCCCATCGCAACCGGCTCTGAAACACTTACCTTGTGGTCATACCATTTCCCCTTTGTTCCAATTAATGCAAGATCAAATTCTGTTTCCAACACAGGAACCGGAACATCAAAGCCATAAACTTCATCCGTCATGCCATCAGAGTATGTGACAGTATCTTCTGTTGGCATAAGCAGCTCTGCACCTTCTTTAGCAGCATCCTCGGCAAGTCCAAGATAAAGATTTAATATCTTCTTTGAGCCAAGCGAAATATGGATAGTCATTTCTCCGTTTTCTACCGTCAGTGTTCCCCGGCCCTCACACGTTTCATTTACACGAAACATACTGCTGTCGGTTGTAAACTTTGCGCTATAGATTCCATCGGGTAGTTCGGCTGCAGCCTGCTCTGATTCTACGGATTCATTACTCTTAATTTTCTCATCTGATGATGTTTCGGGCTCTGCTTCCAGTACAGATTCTGACAATACTTCTGCATTTTCTTCCAAAGTAACTGCCGCATTCGTGTCATGGTCTGACTCCTGAATACCACTGTCAGCTCCGCATCCACTAAACAATACAAACGAAAGCATCATCGCCATAATTATAATTTTTTTCTTCATAATATAGTTCCTCATTCCTATCATTAATCCATAATATCTGCCGTATGTTCTACATAAATCTTCTGGATTGCGTCAATTGAACCAAGACCNGTAATCTGTACATCTACGCTATCAAAATTCCCGGAAGCCTTAAACATACTTAACCATGAATCCTCATCTTCGCCTGCCATATCATTATTGGCGTGGTCACCTGCCACGACCATGAGCGGACGAAGTATTACTTTNTTGAAGCCTGCCTGTGTCACCGCCTCTATAACTGCCTCGCATTCNGTNTCTTCCGGTTCCCCTTCTACAGTACCGATAAACACATTATCATATCCAAGCGCTTGCATTTGTGACTGCATCTGACTGTATGACACTTTGGCCGTATGNGAAGTGCCATGCCCCATAAATACAAATGCTACACTATCTTCCACAGCCGCATCCAAACTATCATAACCTGCATCTTGTACGGTTGCCTGCGTAAGCGCCTTTGCAACTGTCTCTTTATCGGCATTAATTACTCCGGCATCTGCGCCAANCTCACCAAGCAGNGGCTCTGCAACCTTTACCGTTTCAAACTTATCGCGATATNCTTCCACTGCTTCCATCAGTTCATCGTACTCNGCGCCGTGCATCAGATGAGTCGGCTGTACCACTAAATTNTTTACTCCGTTTTCTACCGCACGNTCTAATGCCTGATCCATATTATCAATGAATTCTCCATCACGTGCCTGTACATGGTTAATGATAATCTGTGCCGTAAATGCCCTTCTTACAGACCAGTCGGGATTTGNTGCCTGTATCTCATCNTCAATTCCCTTAATATCAGCAACNCGGCTGTCGTTAAAAGAAGTTCCNAAACTTACTACCAGAATTTCATTTTCNCCNATATCNTCCTGGTTTCTCGGATCNTCCTTAGAAGCGTCNCCGGTATCCCTNCCAAAATAATCAGGATCGGCTTCTTCACCTTCCACNAGTTCTTTNTGNGCATCCGTTAATGCNTNCCATGCAGCTTTTGCCTGTGCNCACTGAGCNTCGGTATCCTCNGTTCTNTCCTGCACATAAATTGCATCAATCAATGCTGCGACCTCATCAGCTGCTGCCTGATCATTATCTGCTTCATTCTCCTCAGAATCNGCATTTACCNGTTCGGATGTATCATTGTTCTCTCCTACAGCTTCTGTTGTTCCCGTATTACCATTATCCGCTGCAGTCTGTACAATATCTGCATCAGCTCCCGAAGTTTCCTTTGAACAGCCTGTCAACACCAATGAACAANTCATGGCTCCGGTTAATAAAGCAATTACTAATTTCTTTTTCATCTTTCTGTCTCCTCTTCNTTTTTGTAGATATATATTTTTNANNAAAAAAATCCTCTACCATANATTAAACTACGGTAAAGGATTCATACACAAAATAAGCCTNCAGAACGCACCTGTATAAACAATAGNCANTAATGCTTCTGCAAGTTCAAAACGTACAACCAGTTACTCGTGGCCCGAAACAAACGTTTCTGTACAACATTCAGGCAGGTCTCCCGGCTTAAAGATCATCACATCCGCCATCTTCCCAGTTTCCCAGTGATATATCGGCTTCTACTCCCTAATTACGGTGACGAGTTCGTACAGGATTTGCACCTGTTTCCCTTTTCACCAAAACCAATGCNTATTCNAACGCATTGTTTTGACACCTGTATGNTATATATTCAATTGTTAAAAGTATATCATATNNTTTCTTAATGTCAATAAGCGTTNATTTATAACAAAACCTATATCAANAACTATCGAATTCTNCCNAAAATGCGNCTATACCCNTAAGTNAGCGGCATATCCGTCATTTCAGTCATCCGCTTTTTAGCNGNATNATCATCNGTCNTTCTATTTGGACAATNTNNATTGTTACACCCTGNNCAAACGCCTTCGCACTTNACNCTTTCATCCTGTGTAAGCTCTGAGATAAACGCCACACTCTTTTTGGGNATCATACAAAANGCGGAATTACAAGCAACTTTCAACGNAANTTCGTTCAACAGCTGNGGCAGCATCTCTAANGGAAANNCTTCCTCACTNCCNNAAAANTGATATCTCGCAACATGCCAATCTGTANTTTCCCTTATATAACGGTTATAGGCATCGTATCCCTGCATCAGAATCTCACTTGACAATACCTCAATCATATAGCTTTGTGACAGCATACCTTTTTCACTATATTTTTCCTGTAAACAATCCACTCCACTACCAAGAGACATAACAACGCTCTCATACGTTGCATCAATATTATCTATAAGGTGTTGACTCTTCACAACAAATTCTTTTCTCTCCCAAAAGGCTTCTTCACGCATCAATGGAAGCATTTCCTCTGCTACAGCCTGAAATTCAGACACTTGGGTTTCTCCATAATGAAACTTTATGCGCACTTTTTCTAAAAAAGCGGGTGATAAGAACTTATCCAATACATCTGAGAAAAAAGTTGACATGGTTTTTCTCCTTATAATCTAAAAAACATCGTATAATTAATCTTCTGAATAAATCTGTTTTCGCTCGTATCCTTCTCCTATAAATGAATTTCTCTGCTCATTTATGAATGCACCTTATTTTTAATACGCAAACCTGCCTCTACGTGCATAATCCAATGCCTTGAAAATGGCATCTGAATCAGTCCCCGCATATCTTTATTGCACCAATAATCAACCAACCATATTGCATTTTCATCATTGCTCACAACATGCAGCGATTTTAAGTATTCTTTTCTATCTTCTGATACTTTCCTTTTCAAATCGTCATAATACAGGTCTTTGATTATTTTATCAGTGCTTTCTTTCACTTCAAAAATATATGAATAAAGTTCTTTCAAATTAAGTTGCTTCGAAAAGTCAGCAATCTGTTGTTTTACAAGTTCATTTCCTGTTGTTATTATGGGCGAATTGATACGTTCCTGATAATTTCCCGCAAAAAATACTTGTTCATCTTCGTTTATTAATGTATGTGCAACTATATCTTCAATACGAAATATATGCCAGATTGAATAAGCAATTGTTTTGCTATGATAACCGTCTGCATTTATAAATGGGATTGCATTAAATTCTTCTTTGCTTAATTCATCATAGAATGATGTTAAGGTTTCCATTAACTGATTTCGTAACTCGAATAAAGTACCAATACCCTCTTCATAGGTATCTTTCTTCCTAATTTGTGTTTGCATTTTTTTATTAAGTTCAGACCATTCTTTATTCATAATCAATTAACCTCATATGTAAGTCACCTTACAGGCGTATAATCAATTTCTGAAATATCTTCTGTTGTCTCCAGCTTAAAAATAACAGGCCTTAAACCATCATTGCAACTGCAAATTGCAACTCCCGGCTTACGAATCCAATCGCCATAATAAAACACATCATTTCCGGCTCCATGAGCTAATGCAAACACATATTGATAAATAGCTTTCCAGGCTTCGTCACAAAGACCTTCCGGTTTCGCATAATCCGCATAAAAAACCTGACCTTCCTTCATCATTGGACAGGCCGTCAAGCCTTCTGCCCCATACTCTTCTGCCAATTCCTTATCTAAAGTTGTCTTCAAAACTGTAATTTTTACTTTTTTCATGTTTCCTCCTTTACATCAATGGAGCCACTAATTTTAATACATGCCCCATCACTTTCATCTTTATTTTTTCATTTTTCACATCAGTATGCTCTATCTTTTTACACTCTTTCAAAGTGCTTTGAATATCTGCTTCAATATCGCTGATTGCAGATACTTTATGAAGATACGCCGCACATTCAAAATGATGGTAAAGGCTCCGATAGTCTAAGTTAATCGTTCCGACAACAGCCCTGTAGTCATCACATACAAATACCTTTGCATGTACAAAACCGGGGGTATACTCATAAATGGAAACGCCTGCATCAAGCAGTTCCGAATAATGGCTTTTCGCAAGGGAAAACGCATACACTTTATCAGGAATATGCGGCAATATCAGTTTTACATCCACACCACGCTTAGCGGCATAAGTCAATGCCGTTATCATCTGCTGGTCTAAAATCAAATAAGGCGTCATAATATGTACGTACTTCTGTGCCTGATTGATAATATCCAGATATACCATCTCCCCGAACAGTTCATCATCCATTGGATTGTCCCCATAAGGAATCACATATCCATCCGTATCAAATGATTTACATGACACATCAAGATACTTTTTATTGTCCATCGATTTTTCAGTCACATTCCACATTTGCAGGAACATAGAAGTAAATCCATGAACAGCTTCACCCTGTACCATAACAGCGGTGTCTTTCCATCTGCCAAACCTCTCTATCCTGTTAATATATTCATCTGCAAGATTGACGCCTCCCGTAAAAGCGGTATGCCCATCAATGATCAGAATTTTCCTGTGATCTCTGTTATTATAATGAGTGGAAAGAACCGGACGGATCGGTGCAAACATCTTGCACTTAATTCCCATCTTTTTTAATTGTTCCGGATAACTGTACGGTAAAAGGCTGAATGCACAGGTTCCATCATACATCACCCTGACTTCTACGCCCTGGGCTGCTTTTTCCTTAAGTATTTCCAGTATGCTGTTCCACATATAACCTTCTTCAACTATGAAGTATTCCATAAAAATAAAAGATTCTGCTTTTGACAACTGGCGCAGCATTTCTTCAAATTTCGCTTCCCCGAAAGGAAAATATGTAACCTCCGAATTTGAATATGCAGAAAATCCGCCGACATTTTTCATATAGTCAGCCATCCGATACAATACAGGATCTTTGTCTTTTAAATTATCCGGCAAATTTATGCGGTTATCCTGATTCTGTTCCATTTCCTGCTGTATCTGCTTTAAGCGTGACTGCAAAGCATGATAACCAAGATTCGTCTTGATATAAATATAAAGCAGACTGCCTGCTATCGGTGCAGTCGAAACCAATAACAGCCACGAAATCTTTACGGTCGGGTCATCACGGGAATTCATAATATAAAGCACCATGAGCAGTGACAATACAATTCCGCCGCCAAAATAATACACAAGATACTGTCCCAAAAAACGGAACATGCTAAACAAGATCAACACCTGTATTAACAGCAGTAAAATAATCACTGCGGTACGGCTGAAGATTACACGATGAAGCCCCTTTTTACCTTTGCTCAAAATCGTTTCACTATTGTTATTGTTACTTTTCATTAGCAACACGCCTCCTTTGTACTTCAATCCAAATTCAAATTATACATTTCTCTGCATAGCTTCTTTCCTGCATCAGTTCTGAAAATATTCTTATATGCATGCTCTATATTTTGATCTGATAGTCCGTCTTCATATATATTTACAAGAAAATCCGCTTCTACAAGTATTTGATAGTCAATACCGTCTATATCATCATAGGTATGATGATGCGCAATCAGATACTGAACTCTCTCAGACACATTCTCCTCAAAATTCAGATCAGCCAAAAGCTTTTTGGCAATATCAGGGCCTTCTTTTTCCTGGAGTTTTCCATTGCAATTGCCATATTTTTCTTCACAGTAATGAATACCTATGTCATGCGTTAATGCCGCTGCTTCAAGTATAAACAGGGTGTCTGCATCTATGTTCTCCATTTCTGCAATCAGCTTTGCATAGCTATGAACCTTGCAGAAATGCTGTATTCTTTTTACATCTCCACTATATAATCTAATCATTTCATAATGTAGTTTATTTATCATATCAATGCTCCTATCAGTCCAGTGTTGTGCGCCTGTTCTTCTGTCAGTTCTCATTTGCATTATACCATCCTAATATTACGAATTCTGGTATTCCTGTGCTCATTTCCGCTTTTTTCAAACTATAAGAGACATCTTCAAAGCTGGTTTCTATATCATTTGTTAAAACAATAAATGTAACCTGCGATTCTCCTTCAATACCAGAAACTTCAAGCTTATACTTGTAGATGTTATCGTCATAGGTATACGTCCCGTCATCGTTAGTTGTGTAGTCAACATCTAACTCTTCATGCGAGGATTCCATTTTATTTGTAGAAGTTCCGCATCCACATAAAGAACCTATAACGATAAACCCAAGCATAAATGCAATACAAATTTTGATTTTCATAATCACTCCTTGATAAACTATAATTTAGAAATCAAATTATTTCTTCAATAATTTCGCTCCAATAAGGCAGATAAATCATATGACCAACTTGCTCTATTTTATGTACTTTTTTAACTGCATACTCGGATTCAAAATATTCTACGAATGAGATAGGTATTGTGGTATCTTCTGTACCATGCCAAATATAAACAGGTATATCGGGAGATATTTTTACATCTTCTCGTCTTTGACATAATGCATAAGCATCATAGCAGACACCTAAACCCTCGTTCGCAATAGCATTCAAAATTGAACTTTTTATCATTTGGTGATGTTCTTCCATAAATTTCTTTTCAATTTCAGGAAGCGAGCTCATATTCTTTGCAAGTTGCTTTTCATAATCATTTTTTATACTCTTTGCCATTTGTTTAAAATAAAACTGAGATACCTTCTTTGCTCTTAATGATAAAAAAGATATGAATTTCCATTGTCCGTTTACTATATTCTTAGTCTTTGGACAATTCAAAGGAACCATACTGCTTATCAGCGAGAGTGATTTTACTATTTCCGGATACATCTGCGCAAAGAGTTGTGCATAATATCCTCCAGCACTGTGTCCCACTACTTTTACGGAAGTTACATTATGATTTTTCAACACTTCATATATATTTGCTAGGAAGTTTTCCATTGAGTAATATTCAACTACCGATGATTCTCCAACTCCCGGTCTGTCAAATGACAGAATGCATTTATTTTTCTCTTGTATGGTTGGAAAATATTCTTTCGAGCCTGTAAAACCATGAAAAAATAAAATAACTTCATTGTTCCACTCATTAAGTCTTACATATGCTAATTGTTTTCCATCTATATTTACTACCTCATTATTAATCATAATTTCCTCACTATATCGAATTTTTCAGTCTGGTAAACTGCATTTCAACCCAAATTCAAATTAAATATTTTTCTACATAGATTTTTTCCTGAATCAGTTCTGAAAATTTACTTATTGAGTTTATTCTTCTTTCATATTTTGGCTATCCTATAAGTATAAAATACGTCTATGGCTAAAAGAATAATAATTATCGCCATTGTCAACAGAAAGCAATACATCCCTTCTGCAAAGAAGCATATAACAATTACGACAGCACCTCCGATAATATAAGATATTCCGCCAAAATGCTGACTTTTCTTCCATGTTGTTTCGTTCTTCATACTCCACTTAGTTTTCAGTCCAACAACTGAGTTCATACGTAACTTCGGCATTATATTCCCTATGATAATCATAGCGATACCGAGAATTCCAAACAATAATTGATTAGCATCAAATATATTAAATGATAAGTTCTCAATCTTATTAAAACTAGTGTATAAAGCGTACCATGTCATAGCACAAAAAATAACAAGCGTAGCACTACCTGCAACAATACAGACATTCTCATTATTGTTTCCGTTTTCTTCATGTTTTGCAGCAAACTTTGCTATTCCTTGAAAAAAGAAACCTAACACGACTGTAACAGCGGGAACAATAAGCATTTCATATTTACTCCCCCAACGTGTTACCTGATTGTTAAAGTCATAATGAGCGGGGATTTGCTCAGGTAAAAACTGTAAAGCAATTAAAACACTTACCAGTGGCAGAAACATAAGCCCATAAAACACAATTTTTTTCACTTTCATGATTGACCTCCTCTCAAATTGTTTATCCACATGACCGCTTCGTCAAGAATAGATAAGTTCAACTCATAATAAATAAAATTTTTGTATTTTGTTTCATAAATCAGGTCTGCCTTTTTCAGCTTTGACAAATGATAAGACAAAGCTTGTGGTGTCATATTTAGCGCAATAGCTAAATCGCCAGAATTTATTTTGCCCTCTTTTAACTTTAACAATATCTTTCTACGGGTATCATCAGCCAAAGCTGCCAATACTTCATTTACTGCCAATCAATCTTGCCCTCCACTATTTCAAATTTTCTTTAAATAGAATTATAGTGGCATTCAGCTTGTATGTCAATAACTATTTCAAATTATTTTTAAATATAATTCCTCCCCTTATATGATGTTGTTAAGCGTTCTGTCCAAATTTCTCCTGATCGTATAAATCGTTGCTCCATAATAGCAAACAAGTATCAGTATGATCAGCAGGCCGGGAATCATCACGCCAAACTTAAATCCCGTACTACCTATATAAGTGAATACCTTATGTCCATATCTTACAAAAAAAGAATAAATCAACAGCAAGGCAATCACAAATGCAACTACGCAAGGCGTGAAAAAATAGTACAAGCTCTGTCTGCTTACGATTTTTACAATATCGTCCCTGTCCACGCCAATCTTATGCAAAGTCCAGTACTGACTATGATGGTCAATGGAATCTGCTGTCTCCTGCAGGGCCAGAACTGTCATGCAGATGATAAAAAAGATGATTCCAGAATAAATACCCAATAGGCGGACACTTGTTGCAGTCAAAACAGTATCGTTATTTTCCTGTGTAAGAAAACGTATCGGATCTATAAAACTGGTATAATGTCTGTCCGTATAATATTTCTCCTCATAACGGTCAAAAAGATACTCATAACGGTTCCGAAAAGTTTCTGAAATCTCCTTCCGTATAGAATCACAAATGTTATATGGAATTACATTTTCCGTATTTGCATAATAACAGGTACGTGCCAGATGAAGCGTATCACATACGGCATCAGGGAACACCAGCACACTCCCATCACTGTTAAACAGATACTGTCCTAATGGTTCGTTATAAATTTCCGTATCCGCCAGTACCAAAACCATCCCGTCATCTAACTGAAGTTTCCTCGTGCCTGTGCCAATACCTTCTGCGATACTTTCCGTATCCATTTCATAATCCAGGTGCATAAAGAACTCGTTATCTGCTAACGAAACCGGTTCAAAGCCTGCCATCTCCCGCATGGCGTTATATTCTGAAATCCTCATCGCCAGCCTCGGAAGATCACGCCAGTATTGTCTGGTATCAACCGTATTAAAATCCCTTTCCCACACAAAATAACTTTTTTGGGATACTTCCTCTGACACTGTAATACCGTACCCCCGCAGAATATTACCTATAAATGAAAAGTCAATCTCAGGAATATCATCCATTTCATCAATATACCAGTAGGTGTTGTATATCATGATATCATAAGGCATCCGATAGTCCAGATATCCCATTGTGATTTCCGCCAGCATGGGCAGAATCACAAACGCCACAAGCGAAACTGTAATCGCCAGCGTTGATATAGAAAGTATTCTTGCAGTGGCTGATACCTTCTGAAACAGATTGCCAAGCAGGACGGAGTTGATATTGCGGTTCTTCCATTTCCTGCGCTTTCGGATTACGGTTATGATAAATGCCAGTGCATTGTATAAGGCAAATATTCCTGCAATCGCTGCAACAATAGCCACAGCTTGATAGCGGTTACTGATTTCTTCAGGAATATTTCCGGCATAGATACCATTTATATGGGAAAAGTCATATAACACCACACCGCCAATTATAAAACAGACCATCGCAGTAAAAAGCGAAACAAGGTAGCTTCCATCCTTTTTCTGCTGTCCCTCATTTACCTTTTTTTCATTCAGCAGATCTATCAGCCTGATCTTATAAATCCTGCGAATGTTCCATGCTCCAACAAGAAGAAATGCAATGCCAAAAAACAGCAATGTCACAATCATAGTATCCGGATAAAAGCCCAAACGAAACGCCCCTGAACCGGTAATCGTTCTCAAAACGAAAGCCGTCATCATACCGGACAACACCGTACCCAAAATACAGCCTGCCAACACAGCCACAATACCAAAAATAAAAGTTTCACTGAAAAACTGTCCTGAAATCGTCCTTTGTTCCATGCCGAGAATCATAAAAACAGAAAATTCACGGCTGCGTTGTTTAAGCATATAGGTATTGATGTAGCTGATCAAAGAAACAAAAATAATGGAAATTGCCAATACAGCGTACCGGATCGTATTTTGGAACAAAGTCAGCGAATAATTTCCGTCTCCGCCTAAAATGTCGTTGTACCTGCTCGTCAAGGAAAGAAAGGCAAAGAACAATGTACTGCTAATGACAAGGGTAAAGAAATAGACCACATAGTCCTCTAATGCCTTTTTTATGTTATTTCTGAACAGTTTAACATACATCGTTCTGGCCACCTCCCAGCATCGTAAGGGTATCCAGTATCTTTTCAAAAAATGCCTTACGGGAATCTCTTCCCTTCAAAATCTCGGTAAAGATCATGCCATCCCTTAAAAACAAAATCCGGTTGGCATAGCTTGCTGAAAAGGCATCATGTGTCACCATGATAATGGTATCTGCAAGCTGCTCATTAATGCTCTGCATGGTACTGAGCAGCATCTGTGCTGAATGGCTGTCCAAGGCTCCAGTAGGCTCATCTGCCAGAATCAGCTTTGGCCGATTGATGATGGCCCTGGCACAGGCACAGCGCTGCTTCTGGCCTCCAGACACCTGATAGGGATACTTATCCAAAATATCTGTGATGTTAAGACTTTCCGCAATTTCATACACTTTACCCTCAATCTGTTCTGCAGGTGCTTTGTTGATGGTAAGGACCAGCGCAATATTTTCTGAAATCGTCAGTGTGTCCAGCAGGTTAAAATCCTGGAAGACGAACCCAAGGTTTTCCCGCCTAAACCGTGCCAGCTCGTTCTCCTTTATTTCTGTCACATCGGTTCCATCCAGATAAATATGCCCTGCGCTAACGGTATCAATCGTAGAAATACAATTGAGCAATGTAGTCTTGCCGGATCCGGATGCTCCCATAACGCCGACAAATTCGCCATTGTTTACCGAAAAGCTGATGTCATTTATTGCCATTGTAAGATTTCCCTGGTTTCCATAAAATTTCTGGATATGCTCCAGCTTTAAAATTTCTTTCATAATCGTTCACCTTCCATATATATTGTAAGGGAAAACTGCTGACATTTGTATAAAGTATTCTTTCAAAGTTCTAACAAAAATGTAAGAAGTGCAGAACCTCAGTCCTGCACTCGCTGAATAAAGTCATTGATATGAAATATAAGTCGGATAATTGTACTACTACCCTTAGAATCTGCACATATCCCAATCCCTAATTTATCACATAAGCGTTTGCAAAGGTACAAACCTATGCCAGTGGAGGTTTGCGACGTTTTTCTGCCATTTTGTCCGGTAAAACCTTTTTCAAAGATACGTGGCAAATCACTGACATCTATACCAATCCCATTATCCTGCACNCACANGATAACCTGATTGCCCTGATGCTCAGTATAGAATNTCAGTANCGGCTGCTTCGTNCGGTATTTGACAGAATTGACAATAAGCTGATTAAGAATAAAGCATAACCACTTTTCATCAGANTAAACNGTATCGTCNGTTTCCTGCANGTCAATTCCAACGCTATTTTGNAGAAGCAGATACTTATTTTCTGCAATTGACTGGTGAATCACATCAAANAGACGAANCTCNCGNACAGANTAATCNTTTTCTGTATGTTCNCTCCGGGCATAATAAAGNGCNTGTTCNGTATAACGGTTTACTTTCTCAAGCTCCACCAGTAATTCCTTTGTTTCCNGTGTATGAACATTTTCACAGANAAGTTTCATTGCGGTAATCGGTGTCTTGATCTCATGTACCCATTGCTCCACATATTCTTTATATTCTATCCGTTCACTTTTGACTTTATTTACCTGTTCCAGCATAGATTTTCCAGCCAGTTTCAGAAGTCGGTAGTACACCTGATCATCAGCACGATCCGGCTTTTCCATTACCTCGGAAAGCAGATAGCGTTCTTCTAACTGCTCTGCCAGCTTCAGCAGCTTTTCCATCTGCACCTTTCTATTGTAATAAGATATCACAAGATGGATTGTCAAAATGACAATCCAAATAAACAGAATGAGAAAAATACTGTCAAAGCTGTTTCCGATTACACTTAAGAATATTGCCAACCCGCTCATACAGAGAAAATTGAAAAACATGATTGGCAATTTTTGTTTCCAATAGAGTTTTATGTTCATATTGTGTATCCCTGTCGATGCTTTGTTTTAATAAAATCGGTCACTCCAATAGCAGACAGCTTATCACGAATCCGATTGATATTAACACTTAAAGCATTATCGTCCACATAAAGCCGGTTATCCCACAAATATTCAACAATATCTGCACGAACGCATATTGTTCCGGCATGTTTGAACAGATAGTACAATATTTTCAGCTCGTTTTTTGTTAAGTCTGCCTGCTGTCCTGCATACTCTATTTTGCTACTTTCTAAATGCAGGGTAACTCCGGCACATGACAATACCTCCTGCTCCACCGCAGGATATACTCTTTTCAATAAAGAGGCGATTTTTGCCAAAAGAATCGCTGTATTGTATGGTTTTGTAATAAATGCATCCCCTCCCAGCATGATACTGTTCAGTTCATCCATATCTGTATTGCAGCTTGTAACAAAGATGATTGGCACATTGGAAAAAGAGCGTATTTGCGAACATACTGAAAATCCATCATTTCCCGGCAGTTTTATATCTAAAAGGATTAGGTGAGGCTGAAAAGACTTTACTTGCTCCAAAACAACAGGAAAATCATTTATAACTTCTGCCTCATATCCATTTCCTATCAATAAATTTCTTAACTGCGTCTGTATCACTACATCATCTTCAATAATAAGTATTCTATGCTTCACGATGATGCCTCCTGATTACTCATCTCATTATTAAACATAATTCCCATTCCTCGGCTTTTAAGAAGCATTTCTATTAAAATATCATGAACTGTCTGGATTTTCAAACGCTTTATATGACAATGTACACTTAAAGCATTATATTATAATTAAAAAGGTGAAAAGCCGTAATAATTCAATAGACTTTACACCCTGGATTGTGTGAAATATGTAATTTTTTATGCTAATTTCTGTAGCTTTTCGCTATGTTCTCGAATCACATTTTTCATAACATCAATATCAGCTTGCATTGACTCTATTTGAGCTGATGCTTTTTCATATCGTTTAGCCGCCGGAACATAATTTTCAGATAATAATTGAATGTCTTTATCTGTAACATTTTCAAGATATAATTTTATATCCCTGATACTATCTTTTATTGGTTGCAATTCAGCTTGTAATGCAGATTTTAATTTTATATCTAATAAATCAGACATTTCAAGCAATAACTCATTATTTGTCATATAATCACCGCCCTTATTATGACATGTTGCGTTGCTGATATTAATTATGTAAATGCAGTATATCACAACTTGGATGCAAAGTCTAGTCATCAACCACCTCTGATATTTTAAATACCTTTGATGGGAATATTCGTTTAAAAGAAAATAATCAATTTACCATTCATTTTTTTATATGCACATGATAATGAAAAGAAGAATTTGTTACACCGTTGTTTTCCAAAAATTCTTCTATATGAATAATAGAAATAATTTTGAAATTTTCAAACAACGATTTAACAAGATTATAGTCTGTATAGAAATGAGGAACTTTATATTCGGGGCCTTCCTCCATGCATATTTTAGTATTCTCATCAACCGAAGGCCACCCTGCTTGCTTATATCCCCATGTTTCTTTTGAGCCAAGTGTCAAATAACATTCTGCACCCGCATTTAACACACGATATATTTCAGAAATTACCTGTTGTACGCCTTTTGTATCTGAATGTGAAATAACATTTCTACACAATATACAGTCCATACTTTTATCTTTATAGGGAAGTTTCAACATGTCTCCTGTTGTATATTCAAAAGCCAGCCCCTCACTCTTTGCCCACTCTTTTGTTCTGGAAATTGCTTCTTCGCTTATATCAAAACAGTGAACATGAAATCCATTTTTTCCAAACAAAATAGAATGTCTACCTAAACCACAACCCAAATCAAGAAATTCTGTCTTGTTTTGAGATTTCCAACGATTAAGCAGATAATATGATTCCACACTTGGATTCTTCCAAATGCTATTTTTATCATCTTCAACAATTTCCCATTTCCAGCCTTTTGATTCAACCATAATTCCTCTTCCTCAGCTACGAAAATAATTTTTGAGTATATGCTGTAAAACTTGCATTCGCGTTCAAAATATCTGAGAGTATTCCTATCGCTGTTCCCTTTTTATAACTGACATTTTTGAATACTGTCAAAAACTTTTCTCTGGCCTGTTCCATTATTGATACTGCGGTATCCCTATATTCAGTATCAAATAGTTTGACATTATTTTGTGTTTTTCCTTCTTTTTGAGAAGCGTTTCTATTAAAATACCATGAACTGTCCGGATTTTCAAATGCTTTATTTGTCTGCTGACAGGTAATATACCCTCCAAGATTTGCCAGACGCATCTTAAAGGCCTCATCCAATCCGGCCAGATCTTCGTCAAGTGTCAGCGACCTTTTTCCCGTAAGTTCATAGGAAACTTCACGGCCTCCATTTTCATGTTCTTTTACGATTTCATAGTATCGGTTTTCATATGTATCCATTATAGATTTCATCACATCTTCAACGTTATAATTTCCGTCTTTTAATGTCTGACTGCTGATGTCCCGCATTGCCGTATAATGTTCCCATGCGACTTCGTTTGTATTTTGTATTGTCGAAAGATTGGCTGGCTGCATAATATAAGCATCCTTTGCCCTGTTCTTCGATAATTGGGAAACTTCTAAAGAATCCCTATGGAACACTTTCTGATTTGCATTTTGACTCTCCTTGGATTTCAAACACTCTCTATTAAGATTAAGACCATTCTGCAAATAAACTGAATAATCTGAAATACTAATTGACATACATTTTTCTCCTTCCTGCCAAAATATATCAGTCTTCCTTTACAGCGTTATAACAAGCATTTTTACATGTTTATACGATTCCGTTTGCTTTCTTATACTCATTTATAAGCTCGTCTATCCTGTCACGAGCAGCATGATGTGCAATCCGATCTGCGTCTTTTATATTTATCGGGCCACCAGAGGACGCTAGGGCATAAGGATCTCCTAATGCTATACTACCACCCAGCAACAACGCCGTTTCTTGATGAAACGCCATTTTCCGCTCCGCTTCCGACATATCAGCACGGTAGTAGGGAGAACCCAAAAGCAATCCCAACCCCGTGTATTTCAGCGAAATATAATCCCTGCCAGCCAAAATACTGCCTTTTGAAAGATTATCCTGATGTGCTTCGGCATAATACGCCCTGATCGTATTTTCTTCACATTGATATTGACGAAGAAGCGATTCCACATAGGTAAGCGAATAAATCTTTCCATCGGGATCAACAATTTTTCGATAATGCCATTCTTCGTCCACGGGCAGACTTCCCTTCTTCTCCTTAAATTCTTCTAAAAGTGCCGGTATATCCGCATTTTGAATTGCTGTTTCAATCCTCTTTGCCGTATCTTCATCAATATCAAAGGCAGAAGCTAAACGCTCGTTTTGTGATATTTCAACACTATCTTACTTCCTGACAGAAGATGTTTCAATGTTTTTTTGTTCATATTGAGCAGCGTTAATCGCAGATTCAGAATAATTCTGTATACTTGATTTTGCATATAAATTTACATTCATAAAAAAATCCCTTTCTTTTCATACTTTTTCAATAATGAATATTTCTCCTTAAATGAAGCGACCGCACTTAGCATCCTCTCGCTAAGATTTTCAGGAACTTTATCCATCCTCCGCGCTTTTTGCTCTTTCAAAAAATCTGCCGCCAATGTTGTTGTCCTTTTACTTATTCTAGAGATTTTCTCCGCTTCTTCGCCAATGATCTCGCGGGCGTGCTGGTTCGTCTGTTCCATTGTCACAAAGTTATCTACCGTTTTCCTGTACGCCGCATCCAATGCATCCAGCTCCTCTTCCCTTGTGAGCTTACGAGGACCGCCTTCACCTTCCACATATATCTCCCGTGTCCCATCCTCATAACCCTGCATGATTTCATCATACAACTGCGCATATGCCTTCACATAACCGTCCGCCTTGTCAGCCGTACTTAAGATGTTTTTCCCGGTATCAGCGGCACCTTTATTTAACTGCGCCGCCCTCCTTGAAATTTCATATCCGTAATCAACTAAGCTAATCTTTTTATTCTTTAGCTGCTTTCTCCGCTGAATCACGGCATCATAGCTTTCCTGCCCGCCTTGCTGTATGCTGTTGCGGTAATACTCCTTTCCTTCATTGGTAATGGAAAGGTTTACGGGCTTTTTCGCAATCTTACTGCCTGTCTCTTTGATGCTTGCATTATCCTGCAAATAATTTGTAGCAGCTCCAATTTGGTTATAATTACTCCCGATTCCTAAAATTGGCATAAATTTATCCTCCTAAAATTATATCTGTATATACAATTTGCTGTCCGAAAACATTCTTTCACAAGCGTCTGACCACTTTTACAGCAGTAAAACACCTAATGATATTGCTTTTCTTCCTGTTCCTTTACTGCTTCATACAATTTATCGGCAAATACAGCCCATTTTACAATCAGCATGGCATCAAGTGACTATTTTTTGCTATGAAATGAAAAACCGCCGCATATGAAGTAAAACCATAGCGACGGTTCTCTTTTGTAATAAATCCGGTCAGTCTATTTCTCCAGAAGTCCTAGGAATTTCTTCCACTCCATGTAGCCCTTTAAATCTCCGTAACTGTACTCTGACTGCATAATATCATTTACGATTTTCACCCAATCCGTCTTTTCCGAAAAGCTCCATGAAGCGGAACTTCTCTGCTCTGCATTTTTTACGGCTTTTGCAACTGCGGCTTTCAGCACTGTATCTTCAAAACTGCCTTTACCGCTAACTTTCAGATTAGCGGTGTACGCATACATTTCAGCCGTATCACAGTTTTTGGGATCTACTTTAGAAACATCTATCATTCGTTCTGTTACATTACCGTCCTTATCCCATGTTTTCACTTTATAAACCGGATTGTTCGAATCAAAATCTTGAGTTTTATATACAGTAATAGATAAATTGTTTACTAAATCAGCATTAGAAAAAATTGCAATATCCCCCGTTTCTTCATCAGAGCCATGCAAAATAGCTGTTGAAGTCTGTGCTGTTGCTTGTGCCGCTTCCGCCGCTTGTTTTGCAAAGTTTCCTTCTGCCACATTTCTTTCTGCCTTTCTTGATTCATACCCTGCTATCGGATAGCTCACTGCTCCTATTCCATTAATTCCCATTTTTAAACTCCCTCCATTGCTATCAATATTTTATCCTCTTCCGCAAATCGGAATCTTGCCCTTGTTCCCTCTATGGATATTGCTCAACTAATTTAATTTTGCTGTCTTTTTGCTTTATTGGCGAATATGTGTCCATGAGCTTTATTTCCTATTCATAAAATCCCAATATGCCTGCATACTGTACTGGTAATATGCCTCAGACTTTTTCTGGCTCAGCAGATTCATATCGCTAATCTGCTTCTGGAACATATCCATGAAATTTGTTCTATCGTGCAATCCCATCATCCCGGTTCCCGGTGGAAGTGATGTAAGCCCTCCATTCTTGTCTACACCCATATAGGATTCCAAAGCTGTCATTTCTACCAGTGACGCATTTCGGGGATTTATCTTGTTGATATGTATAGTCTGCTCGAATTCATCCCCATTTTCATCAACGCCCTTCGCAATCACAATCGGATCATCTTCTGTAGAATTTTCTGCATATTTGATGTAAAAAGATAATCCTGTCCCATTACCACCCGAATACAGCATATCATCCGTTTTCATGTAAACAATAGATGTATGCGGTTTTGCGCTTGTCGCATTGTTCACCTGCTCTGCAAAACTCTTTCCTGCCATATTCTGCTGTGCCTTTCTTACTCCCTGCCATGCCGGATATCCTGTTGCCCCTATTCCATTTACGCTCATTTTTCAATTCCTCCATTGTCATCAGTTATTTAATAGTGGCTCCTCTGTCGGTCAGAGCCGCCTCCAGCTCTCTCATAATAATTCCGATCAGTTATGCCTATAACTTCTCCAACTTCTCCAAAAACGAAACATAAAACTCCCTTTCTTTGATACGGCCCTGCTCTGCTTCTTTGCTTCTATACGCAGGTGCCAAAGGATGATCCAAATCGTACAGTGCCTGCTTCGTTGCCCGGATGGCAGATCCCACTGTACTTCCAAGAATATCCGAATAATCTGTTTCTCCCCTGAGCATTTTGTTACATCTTTGCACCATCATCTGTGAAATATGGCTCATCATGCCGTTTTTCTTGATTCCTGTACCGTTCGCATTTACTTCTTTAGCTGCTTCCATCCATGCATCCTTTACCTCCCGCGGGGCATGTGGACCAACCATCTCAAATGCTTTTTCATCATAATCTGTTGTTTTATCCTGTTCCGCCTTTTCCGCTACTATTTCCATAAATCCTGCGGTTCCGGATTCAGCATTTCTCTCTGCTTTCCTTGTCTGATACCCTGTCACCGAGTAACCTGCTGTTCCTATTCCGTTAATTTCCATTTTCCAAATCCTCCAATTATATTGATACGGCAGCCCCTCTGTCATAAATAAGGAAATCCGTCATCTGATAATAATACGAATCATCCCTCAAAAAAGTTTCATTTCGAAATATCAGCCATGACAGACCGCCGCATATGGTAGTGTACCATCTGTGGCGGTTGTCTTTTGTTTATTTTCCTAAATTCTTTACCCAAACGTGTGCTTAATCTCGTCACGTTCACTTTGCGTTTCTACCCAATTCTCTACATAACCACAGTCACAGCAGACATAACGGATAACCGGAATTTTTTTAATTAATGTAAAAGTTGATGTATAAATATTGTTCCCACTGGCATGGCGGTTTGGATTATCAGGAACACGGACAATATTTTGTGAACTGCATTTAGAACAACATTTCGTATTTTTCATGGTACTATATCCTCCTTATGATAAATGATAAACTTATTACTTCAACTAAAACAATGCAGAGCAAAAAGCATATGCCCACAGGCCACATACTGATAAGTCCTGCAATCAACAACATGATAAGCGGCACGATATATTTACGCGGGTGCTGCCACAGATCACTTTCAATCTTCCAGTTACGTATAGGCCAAAACCACTCCAACATAACAGACATAACTGCACTTTGCAGTGCAATCAGCACCGCAGCCATTATTTCCATACCGCCCACACCACCATGCTGAATCTGCCAGCTAATCAGATACACACTGATTACTGCTACATTAACAGAGAAGATAAAAAAACTGTAATAGGTACAAAAGCGCCCTGCCTGTCTGGGCAATACCCGGACTGCCTGCTCTAAATCAGGATTACACGACAGCAAGATACAGATTGGAGTGTTAAGACAAAGGATGGCAAAACCTAACGTCATCACATTTACCCCCTCAAACTGTATAAGTATCATCGGCAGAATGCCGCCAACCATGCACAGACCGGCGGTATTCATAAGATAATTCTTATTCGTTATCAAATAACGCATCAGATACAGAAGTATGCTCCCAGTCCCTTTTGTGTTCCTGATAAGAAGTTTTGCGGATACCGGACGACAAAACACATAAGCGTCCACAACCAGCAGTCTCAAAAATGAGAGGAACAGACTTATAAGCACAATAGATGCGAAAATCTTGATCTCATGCACAAAGAATACAGCCATGAGCATTCCCACACACCATAATACCAGATAGAGAATCAGCCTCTTTTTCTTGCGACGCGAAGATTCATTTGTCATGGTGCACCACGCCGCAGCTATGAAGCATCCATTACAGGCACAGAGCAGAGACACTGCTTTCTGCAACACGCTCCACTCATGCACAGCAAAAAACAATGCCAGCACGGGAAATGTTTTTGTAATCAACGTATATACGGTAAATGCCAGTACAAACGAAAAGGTCATTTCCCTGTTTGTAAACGGCAGCATAAACATCCCTGCCATACGATCCGAATTTCCCGAAGAATGAAGCGCCTGCCACATGATTCCTGCCGACAAAGCTGTAGCTGTCAGAAAGAGGATAGACGGCGCAATCTCCATATTGATTCCTGCAATATTGACAGCAAGAAACAATATAAGGCAGGCAATAAGACTTTTTATGATGCGCTCATACTTCACGCCGAAAAGCTGTTTTAATAAGGCTTTCAGTATAATCATTCTTTCAGTTCCTCCCTGATTTTTCCTGCTTCAATCTCCTGTCCTGCAAAACACTTTTTAATCTGTCCCTGCTCAAGTACCAGCACCCGGTCAGAAGTCAGGCAGATACTTTCAAGGACGTGTGACGAAAAAAGTACCGTGCCATGCTTCCGATATTCGCCTATCTTCTGATACAGGTATTCAGTACTTTGGAAATCCAGTCCGTTCACAGGTTCATCCAGCATGAGCAGCTTTGGCTTCAAAGCAAAGGCAGTGATCAGGTACGCCTTTTTCAGATTTCCCATTGACAGCTCTTTCAGCAGAACATCCGTGTATTCCTCAAAATGAAAACCGCACACCAGTTCTTCTATATCAGACAGTTTTTTACCATAGGAAGCTCCCACATAGGAAATATACTCACGGAATGTAAAAAACTGAAATGAATGGTCTTCGGCAAAGACAATATACCGTTCTTTCTTAAATCCATTGTCGCGGAGCATAAGCGGCTTATCCTCCCACAGAACAGTTTCAGCATGAAAACTGTCAAGCAGCCCTGAAAGCGTTTTGATAAAGGTTGTCTTGCCTGCTCCGTTCATTCCGATCAGCCCTACAACCTCATTTCTTTTAAGCTCCAAAGAAAACTTTTCAAGGACAGGCCTTTCCTTTGTGTACCAGACGTTTAAATTTTTCAGAACGAGAAGTTCCTCGCTACCCATTGAGTTTCTGATCATCGTCTTTCTCCTTCTCCTTTTTCCTAAATGAATAGGCAGACCATAGGAATACAATGCCCAATACCACATACAGGGTTGCAAAAGAAATATTGTTTTTTACAACACTAACAATCGCAACAGCAAGCCAAACGATACCAAAGATCAAACGAAAATAAAAGTGTCTCATAAAATATCCTCCATTCAGATTAATGTATAAGTAACTGCTATATAAGCTTTACTTGCTATGTTCATAGCATACCGTAAAAATCGCTTCTATGCCGTTTTGTCCATGAATGATAGGTTTTTGTCCATGAAAAAACGCAGGCTCTTTGGCCTGCGCTCCAAGAATTTACTGCGTAAATTTTTGCTTGAACTTCACTTTTATTATAGTAATTTCTTATCCTTATGCCTCAATGTATGCAGCTATTTGTCATTCTTACGCCCTAACAACCTGTCGCATATATCTTTACAGGTTCATAGGATAATGTAACAACTGTACAAAACCTGCCTTCTCCGTACTCTGTTTCAACTGTACCGTCATAATGCTCTGCAGTGGTACGCACGCTTTTAAGTCCCCAGCCATGCAAGCTTGTATCCTGTTTCGTTGTTCTTAACTCGCCTTCTGTTATGAGTGGGGCGGCTTTGCATCCGTTTTCCAATTTAATTATCAGCATTTCATTGATACGTCGAATGGTCAGACTGATATAACGCAGATTTCCCTCTGTGCCTTCCACGGCTTCAAGGGCATTATCCAACAGGTTTCCTAAAATTGCTACCAGATCAACACTGCGGATATTCGTATGCTGTGGATATTCAATATTACAGTTCACCTGTACATCCCGTGAAGCAGCAAGCGCTATCTTACTATTAATCAGATAATCCACTGCTTCATCTCCTACCCATACAGGCTGCGTAACTGCTTCAATCGGCGAACGCAGACTTTCCAGATACTGAACCGCCTCCGCTGTCCTGTCTTTTTCCAGATAACGGTGCAACACATCTATGTGATTGTGAAAATCGTGGAATAATCTCGCATTTGCAGCATAGGTATTTTCCAACATCTGGTAATCCCGCATCAACAATGCATTTTTCTCTTTTTCCAGATACGCTATTTTTTTCTCCATCTCATATTGACGAGTGAGATAAAAAAACAGAACTGCAACAAGAATCAGCATGGAAAAAATGATCCATGTTGTCATCTGATCATCATCTATGGTTATGATGCTTTGACCGGATAAAAAAATTACCCCGAATAATCCAGCGACTGCAACCGTAGATATGATTCTGCTTCTTTTCTCTCTGGCTTTAACAGCAAATAACGAATCGCCTACTCTGTGCTCTATCCTTATGTTCAAAAAAGCAATACCAAGCACAAGCATCCGTACAATCCATACTGCTGCCAAATACTCAAGTGTATTTCCGTCAAGAAAACTCTCTGTCCGAAATATAATCCCCAAGCTGGCAGATATAATAAATTCCCAAAGAGCTACCGCTATCTCATAAAAGAAAATAAGAAAGAGTGTCATCCGCAGTTGCGTTTTGAACAGATTACGGATAATCATCATCAGTATAATAATTTCGACACCTGCAATATATATTTGCGGGATAGGCAAGCAAGATAACAAGGTAATAAAAACAGCCGCGCAAGCAGAATGCACACCTGCCTTCTTCATACCACCGGACAGCTTTAGCACTGCCATAACAAGATACAAGCCAAAGAATATGCGCAGCCCATTTGTAAAAAGAAATGAAATAATCTGATACCATTCCATCATATGTGTGTCCCCCAAAACCTGTTTATCTGCTGCTTGACCGTCTGTAAATTAGAACGGCTGATTGGAAGTGACTCACCATTTTTGAGGAAAGCCATTCCATCAGCCACTTTCATGATCTGTATGATATTTACGATACAGCCCCTGTCTATAAAAATAAACTCTGGTGCAGCAAGTTCCTCATAAACCTGCTGTAAACTTTTCCTGACCTTAGATGTTCCCACACTTGAACATATGACTGAATTTTTACCGCCGTCACGCTGGATATAGAAAATATCCCTGTATGGTATCTTCTCCATTCTTCCCGCCGCCTGGATGATGTATTCCTTTCCCTCTTCCAATTCAATCAGCTTTGCAGCATCTTCCACGGCAGTTTTGAGCCTTTTCTCAAGATCATTTTTCGGCACATAGCGGAAGATTGAAAGTTCAAATGCATCAATCGCATATTCCATATGCGAGGTTATGAAAATGACCTTAATATTCGGCAGAAACGGCTTTATCTTCTTGGAAAGTTCCATGCCTGTGACGCCTGGCATTTCAATATCCAGCAAAAGCAGATCATAAAAGAATCCCTCCTCCGTAATGTCAGCCAAAAGATTACTGCTGTATGTGTAAGTTACTATTTCATAAGCGATACCGCAAGATTGCAGGCTATCCTTTATAATTTTCTCGTGCAGCGTGACAGCTTCTCTCTCATCATCACATATTGCAATCCGTACCAATACTGTCACCTCATTTCTTTTCTGAATAATAATTTTGTTCGTCAGTATATACAGGCTGTGAAGTAAAAGCATCTTTCCTTTTCTGCATCTACCGAAATCTAAGTTATACAAAATTATTGGGTTACAATCCACTGCACATAGGCCCATTGCATTGTTGTTGAATCTAATGTATTTTCATCAATAGGCGTTCCGCATTCCTGATATACATAAATATCAGAAAGGCTGTCACGCTCCATGATTGCATACATCCCGCATCCAGCCAGTCCAGTGTCATTCGCCTGTTCTTCTGTCAGTTTTCCAATGTATTTATAACCGTCCGGCAGTTCTTTTAATGGCATATATGGGGCTACATAGTCCCTATCATATAGGGTAATCATAGGCGGCAGATCACTGCTTGGGGCATCTGCATTATACCATCCTAATATTACGAATTCTGGTATTCCTGTGCTCATCTGTGCTTTTTTCAAACTATAAGAGACATCTTCAAAGCTGGTTTCTGTATCATTTGTTAAAACAATAAATGTAACCTGCGATTTTCCTTCAATACCAGAAACTTCAAGCTTATACTTGTAGATGTTATCGTCACAAGTATACGTTCCATCATCGTTAATTGTATAGTCAACATCTAACTCTTCATATGAGGATTCCATTCCGTTTGTAGAAGTTCCGCATCCACATAAAGTACCTACAACGATGAACCCAAGCATAAATGTAATACGAATTTTGATTTTCATAATATTGCTCTTCTCCATAAATTATTTTGGACTATATATAGCCTAATTCATTATACCGTGAATATTATGTATTCTCAACCTGCAAAACTACATTATATTTCCCTATTTCCTGTTATGATATTAACAACGATAGCTGATACAATAATTTTTCTCGTCAATTCTATCCATTATATCCGGAAAAGGCATAAAGATAATACATAAAGTCTATATGCGATATATAACTACCGAAAGTTACATGGTTGACGGTTACACTTTAAATATTTATTTAATATATTTATCAAAAAACTTATATAAGACAATACATAACCCCATAGGCAAACCAAATAATACACCACCTATCAAAAAACCAATCGTCAACTGAGATACTGAAAATAAATCTGATAAAAAATAATTTCTTAATCCTAAAATAGAGTTAATTAAAAAAAGCGTTCCACTTATCAATCCCGGAGATACTTTTCTGTCTTTTATTGTATAGAAAAAATGATCACCAAAATTTATAATGCCCCATATAAGTATTGCCACTCCAAAGCATATGAATTTAGTGTTGAATACAAATAAAAAAACTGATATAAGAAGCATTGGGTAGTAGATAAATAAATTATTCGCCATCCAATGTCCATGCGTCATATGATAGGGCAACCATTTATGCTCATACATCCACTTAGGAAAATCGCCGATAGCTTCCTCAAATAGATGAAACGGTAAATAAATAACCAAATTTAAAAAAATGAAATTGACTAAGCTCATTTTTCTTCCCTTTCTTTCGCCAACTCTTTTTCAAAATTTTCTTCCCATTTTTCCAGTGTTTCTAAAAGTAAGAATTGTTGTTCCAGTATAGTCCGCCCAAATAACGGAATGTCTTTATGATTGGGCAGTTGCTCCTTAATCTGCATTTTAGTGTTTTGAATACTGTTTTTAATATTGCCAATACATTCATCTGCAAAATTTTCATCAATCAACGCCATATTCACAATTACTGCATTGAAATCCAAAAATACTCTTGTTTCAGTTAAAGAAAATTTAGTCATCGATTCTTTAAAGATTTCTTTTCCCTTTGGCGTTATTGTGTACAAAGTTTTCTCAGGCATATTGCCATTCTTAACAGCTTCACTAACAACATATCCTTTGTTTTCGTATTGAACCACTTTCTTGTAAACAGTAAACGAGCCAATTTTTACCCACCTTGACAAGTTTCGGGATTCAATTTGCTTTTGCAAGTCATACGCACTTTTAGGGCTTTGATATAATGAGCCTAAAATGATTAAATCAATCGTAGACATAATGCACCTCCATAGCTGTATTATCATAGCTGTATTATCCACTACTGTATTATACACCACTGGATTTATTTGTCAATGTCTAAAATTTCCATTATCAGGCCGCCCACTTATGGAAATAGCAGACAGCTGATTATGTAATGAGTTTCCCGCATATGGAAACAACGGATCAGCTAGCCGGAAACTGAAACTATCCCTATCTACTATCCCCACTACTTTTCCGCTGTCGTACAGTTCAAGCAGAAATCCGGCTACCTGCCTGCTGGTGTGATATATTCCGAAAGACTTATCATAGTTATATTCACTGACATTATTTGCCATCATTCCGAACTCTGTCTTTGTCGCCGCAGGTGCCAGCACCTTTGCCTTCATCTTTGCACCTGATTCTTTCAACTCCAGTGCCAGTCCTTCCGTAAATGTACTGACATAAAACTTCGCAGCACAGTACGTCACTGCCGTGGGAACAATGGTGTAGCCTCCGCATGAAGATATATTGATAAGCTGCGTTCCTTCTACATCCTTGTAATCATGCACATACAGTGAGGAGAGAATCGTCAGGGCCTCTATGTTAAGATTCAGCATCATCCTTATCTTATCCAAGTCCTGATCAGCCACGCTATCGTAGTTACCAAAACCTGCATTATTGATCCATGTTTCAATTTCATAATCACTCAAACCTTCATAAAGCCGGTATACGTTTTCCGGCACAGATAAATCAGCGCTTCTAATGACAATATCCAAATCCGGGTGTTTCTCTAAAATCTCCCGTTTTAACGTTTCAAGCCTGTCTTTACGCCTTGCTGTTATGACCAGATTTTTACCACGCTCTGCAAATGTCTTTGCTGCTTCATAGCCGATGCCTGAACTTGCCCCTGTAATAACTGTATATTTTCTTGTTCTTTGGACCATTTGAAAATCCTCCTTTGATTTGATATAATCCAACCATACAATGTAGAGTTAACTCTATGTCAAGAGGATTGAGGTGATTTTATGGAATATTACATAGGAGATTTTTCAAAACTGACAGGGCTGAGCATCCATACCCTGCGCTATTATGAACACGAAGGCTTGATTACACCGGAAAGAAATTCCATCAACCGCCGATGTTATTCTGATAAAGACCTAACATGGATCGAATTTATTAAACGCCTGAAAAACACAGGGATGCCTATCAAGGAAATCAAACACTATGCCAATCTACGGGCAGCAGGCGATACCACCCTTTATGAAAGACTGGAAATTCTTGTACTGCACCGCCAGACGCTTAATGAACAGATTGCACAGTTACAGGAGCATAAGATTAAGTTGGATGAGAAAATTGAATTCTATAGAAAAGAAATTGAACATGTCAATGATGCTCACTTACCGAAAAATGACTATACAAATAACGAACCGCCGCTTATGTTATAAATCCATAGCGGCGGTTGTATTTTATAAGACGTCTTATTAATTAAGTTGCCACAGCATTAGCTGCTAAAAAGCTCTCTATAACATTTCATAGGAAAGCAATGCATCATGTGGTCAGTCAGTATGGATAGAACCGTGATAAGGCAACTGTGACTACTTTCACTTATTAATTGTGCTGATTATCCTAAAGAATTCAAGTTCCTGCGGTATTCCACCATTTCCTCCTCGCTTACCGTATTAATTATGTGTTGCAACTCACTGGTCACTGAATCCCTTTCCTTCGGCAGATAGGCAGTGACCGGATAAAAATTTGTACTGGAATTGGCAAACAGGTGTGTCCGTATCTGTAGGTTCTTAATAAACACCTGTAACTCCCGCAAGCGTTCCTTTTCCCCGGCAGGAACAAACCAGCCCTCCTGCTCCATGTGGTACAGCTCGGTATCCGGGAACAGCGTAAGGGAATCTACTGAGATAAAATAAGGATTTAACTGACTGAACAGCTTTGCACTGTTCACCGCATTATTATATCCTCTTCCCGTCCCGGCAAGCCCGGTCATGTAGACAAAATAATACTCAATCCCTGCCTCGTCCAGTTTCCGACACTGCTCCATAATGTCCCTTATGCTTGCAAACATCGCCATTGTCTGGCACTTGATAAGGAAATCTCACCGAAAGTGGAATACTCGCTTACCGAGTTGGGCGAGAGCTTCATCCCTGTTTTGCAGACGATGATGTCATGGAGTGAGACATACCTTTGCCCGGATTACCAGAATCCTTATGAGAAATAACACATTTCCCAAAATTCCTCAACCTCTTTCAATATTTCTTCGTGTGGAAGAATTGTAGCTTCCTCAATGCTGATACCGGTTTTTTGCAGATAATATTTGATCAGATGGTATCCGACAGCATATCCCGCACAATAGGGCAGACCTGCTTCGGGAAAGCATTGCATTCTCGCCATTTCATCGCCGTATAAATAAGCTGTGATGTTTTCAAATCCCGTTGCATCTAAACCGTCATGGATGATTTCTTTTATCAGCGGTAATAGTTCCGGATCTGTTTTGCCCACCCATGGTCCGAGAAATTCTTCGCCATGTATTGCTGTAGCATAGTTCTCCGCCAAACCCTCTCCCACAAGCATCTCGCCCAAGGTTATATCGTTCGTCCATTTAATAAACTGGTATCTTACATTATGATTTGTTTCATGTGCAAACGCTGCAGGGAGCTTTTTCAGATTATTTTCATTTGGTATCAGCCACCCCATCACGAAACCGGGAATGCCTCCGTCTCCACAATAGCCCTCATTCATTTTCGTATAAGCATTCTCTGGGTCTGCTAAAAAAATAGAAAACAAATACTCCTGAACCTTGAGTTCAATCCCCTTGCTGACAAAGCGCTCCAGGGCAGTTTCGATGGATTTTTGACAGACATCCCATAAATTTTTATCGGAAATGGCTTCAATCCAATCCTTTGTCGTCAAATTCACTTTGGATGGTGGAAAAATCCCCATCCTGTTATTCGCCATGATGATGTCATAAGCGCCTTCTTTAGACGCTTTGATGGGGATATGATAGCAATCCCATTTACCCTTAAAAGGGAGCATCAATTCATAGCGGTATATATCATCCTTTTTATCCTGATCTGCATTCATTATTTTTCTGTAAACATCGGGTGAATATACACTTTTCACATTCATAGCTGCCTCCTTTAAAGGAATAACAACACTCTATTAATGAGAACAATACACAGAAATAGCCTGACTGACAAATTCAGCAGTACCGTCCCCACCTGCCCTGTCAATATTTTTCTTAAAGCGTTCATCACCTGCATACATTTGCCCAAGTCCATTAAGGATTTCATCTGTGCATACATAGTAATTATCCGTGATGAATTTCTGCAAAACGGATATTTTTTCCTGTACCTTCTTTGCCGCAGGCGGTAAATTCCGAAGTGTCCCAAGCTCAGAAAACTTGTCTAATAACTGGTCAGCTATCTCTTTTTGTTCATCTTCAGACTGTGTCGCTGATTTTTGCATGTAATCTTGATACGCTTGTGTTTTTCCCCACTTGGCTTTAGCTTCTGCTTTATAATTTTCAATCTCACTTTTGTCAAAAACTTCAAAATTCATTGTTGTTATTCCTTTTCTTTGTATTTCACGGGCAAGGATAATAAGTTCGCCTATATGCTTATATTGTAATTCTAACAATTCGATTTGCAGGGCAATTGCCTCTGATGGGTCAAAATCGGGACTGTCAAGAATTGCTTTGATTTCTTTTAAGGGGAACTGTAATTCGCGAAACAATAAAATATTCTGCAGACGGCTAAGCGCTGTATCGTCATACATTCGATAGCCTGCTTCGGTTACTTTCGTAGGTTTCAAAAGTCCGATTGCATCATAGTGATGTAGTGTGCGCACACTAACACCTGTGAGTTTACTGACTTCTCTTACTGTTCGCATAATTTTTTCCTCCCGTGCAATTCCATTTTAATCTATCACGTTACGTTAGAGTCAATAGGATTTATAATCCGCAAAAGGACCTGCACCTGAATTTTCTCCCCATGCTTTACCATAGTAATCCTTATCCATTACAATAGGCGTACCATCCGGATTTTCAAATTTCTGCTCCGGCTCAAATGCCATGCCCAATATATCTGTTGTGATTATCCGATTTTCCATTTTGGGTAAATATTCATACAGATTCGTTTTCAAAAGATAACTTCCGTCCTCTTCTTCCAAGGAGATTGTGATCTGATGCTCCTCATCTACAATGGCATTTTCTTTTGACATAGGCTTTGCCCCATTATAATAAATATTACCTTCCGCCCAGACCGGAAGTGGATTATAATATCTGTCAGTTCGTACAGCACCCATACCACAGTATCCTTCAAACTGCTGCGCATATTCTTCAAAAGAAGGATACCCTTCATAAGGAATGGTGCCTACTATCAGATTTCCATCCGTCCATTCATTATCCGCCATAGTATCTGTCATTTCTTTCAGCGCCAGACGAATTTCTTTCTGGATAAATATGTTATTGTAAAACCTCATATCGCCATGCAGTATTGTCATAAAACCGGCAATCTCTGTGCGATGTGGTATGTGATATGGGGTGTATCGTGGCGATGCTTTCGTAGGTGCGCCATTATTTACCCCACGTCCTACGGCAGTAAAAGATCCGGCAATAAGATTATGTACCACTGCGACTCCCTGCGTAGCCAGTTTCATAGCGCAGTCTGACAACAGCACATTATGATCTATCAGTGTAGGACCGTGTGATACTTCCACAAAAATATCCTCACCAATGACATTTCCCCTCGTGAGATTTTCATTCTTCGGCAGACAATTATTAAAAAACAGATTCCTTGTCACTCTGGTTCCCTGTGCCTGCCAGTCAAGCCATAACCCCCGCGTACAGTTATAAATATAATTATGACGGACGATCACATCAATCGCCGCATGCATTTTAATACCGCCAATCTCGGGGCCGCGCAGATTCTGTTTGTTGTTAATATGATGAATTCGGTTATCTTCAATAATCGAAAATACTCCACCTAAATGACCTACAATACCAGTTTGTCCACAATCATGAATATCACATCTTCTGATTATATGAGAACCGATGTGCTCTTTGTTCCAACCCTCAAGCTGTGCCTGGCAAATACATTCCCGCTCTGTCTGTGTCCCATCCTTATATTTCCATTTCGTCCATTTATTATCATTTTCAGGCTGCAAGTATTTTCCGAGGGAAATGCCGGAGCATTTGGATTCGTATATCTCACAATCCTCAATGATCCATCCTTTTGACCAGTGAGGCCCTATCATTCCTTCCTGATATGCGGTCGGCGGCGCCCATTGTGTTGCTGCCTGTCTCACAGTAAAACCAGTTAGTGTTATATAACCCACACCTTCTTTCTCCGGATAAAAACAATTTTTCCTGACACTGATCTCTACGTTTTCTATGTTCGGATTCTTCCCTTGGAAATTGGCATACAGTATCGTTTCATCGTTCTTTTCATCCTGCTCCGTATACCATGTATAAATGGAAAATTCCGCATCCCATGACGTAGCGTTTATTTCCGGATGCAAAACATTCTCAAGCGCCGTCACTTCATACATAGACTTACCGTTCAGATAAACTTCTCCTGTGTGAGCAATTATGGTGGCATTAAACCAGTCTCCATATATTAATGTTGTGTATGGGTTCTCATTTCCGAATATCGTATTGGAAATACGTGCTCTCCAGACATTTCCTTCATATAACTCCAAGTTTTTTACCTCTTCTGCACCCGTAATGACCGCAGCTTTCTCAACTTCGGAACGATAAGTGATTCTTGCATCTTCTCTTCCGCCATTTACAGGACTTACAGCTTCTCTATAGATTCCCGGTGCGACAATGACCTCATCGCCCGGTTTAGCGCAAAAAGCCGCCTCCTGTATTTTCTTAAATGGATATTCTATACTTCCATCTCCTTCTTGCAATGTATTTGAGTTTACATAATATTTCATCAAAACAGCCTCCCGACAAAATCTTATAATAAAAATATTATACTACTTTTCTTCCGGCAATAGTATAAGGATTAATTCCTAATAATCCGGAATAAAAAAACAACTCAAATCATATTGGTAATAGAGGGGGGATGCTTTTTGAAAATCCAATGGAAAAATCTGATCACATGTCTTGCCATACCGCTTGCAGTCGGCAGTCTGTCTTCTCTTTTGACACGAAATAGTATGGTAACTTTTAATTCAATCACTAAACCTGGTCTGGCTCCGCCAGGCTGGCTGTTTCCGGTTGTGTGGACGATTCTGTATATTCTTATGGGAATCGCATCATATCTGGTGCTTACATCCGGAAAGCCAAATGATAAGGCCCTGACCACATACGGCATTCAGCTTATATTTAACTTTTTCTGGTCAATTATCTTTTTTAATTTGGAGCTATACCTGTTTGCATTTATCTGGCTTGTTATCTTATGGCTGCTGATTCTCAAAACAACCATTCTGTTCTATCAAATATCAAAACCTGCCGGATATATGATGGTTCCATATCTGCTATGGGTAACTTTTGCAGGCTATTTAAATTTTGCAATCTATCTATTAAATTAATTTCAAAGGCGGAGCTAATTTCTATTAGCTCCGCAAAGGATGGATTGCCTTTTCAATTATTCCAAAGCCAAGCGGATACGGACCTGTGTGTACCCCTATAGTCGCGCCTATCTGATAAACCGGCATATTATCTATCTCATACCCCTTATCATGCAGAACAGATAATGCTTGATTTCGGAAGTCAATTCCCTCTTCCTGATCATACCCATATCCAACTGCAAGACTATAGCATTCAATTCCCAAACTGCTTTTTCTAAGGTAATCCAGCAAAAGATTCAAAACCTTCTTTTCGCTTCGTTTTCTTCCCCTGTCCATACCGGAAGGGAAAATCTCGCCTTGTTTTAATGTAATAATAGGACGGATATCAAGGGCGCTACCCGCAAGTGCAGCCACCTTGCCAATCCGCCCGCCATGCTTCAGGTATTCCATATTCCCTACCGTAAAGAAAATTCTTCCTGTACTCTTGATTTCCTCCAGCCGCCTCACCGTACTTTGATAGCTGACTCCATGTTCCCGTAACTCCACTGCCTCCAACACGTACTGTCCCTGCAGAACTGTATTGACGGTTGCATCAATTACGGTAATCTCTGTCCCCGGATACTCCTCCTGTATAACTTCCCTGGCATTAAGCGCCGCCTGCATAGAGCCGCTGAATTTTGTAGTAATGCAGATACAGATTATCGGAACATCTGCTTTGACAAATGGCAGGAATGCTTCTTTGTAATCCTGAATCGAGGGCATGGATGACTTGGGGTAAACTCCCTTTCTGTCCACCATCTGCTGGTAAAAATCCCGGATATTGATTTCTACATTCTCCTTATAATAGTGTTCATCATCAAAAGACACATAAAAGGGCACTACCGTAATATTCTTCTCCCGCACCAACTCCGGGGGCAAATCGCAGGAACCATCACTGATGATGTGAAATGCTTCTTTCATTATCATAACCTTCTTTATATAATATCCTTCTTATATATTCCCTAATCCTCTTATTCACCATATCAGCCACTTCTACCGTCGTCATATCCTGATAATCCTGATAATAGATAGCTGGTAAGTAATGTACCTGCGTAGTCACTCTTCTAAGCGACCACTCTTCAAATACTTTGTATGAATCTACCAAAACCACCGGTACGATCGGAACTTTTGCTTTCATCGCACTTTTAAAGCTGCCGGGTTTAAAATCGCATACTTGATTGTGATTATGATCATATCCGCCCTCCGGAAAAATAATAAACTTTCTTCCGGCCTTTGCCTCTTCGGATAACTCCTTTATTATCTTAATTGACTGGCGGATGTCATCCTTAACCAGCCGCTTTCCTTTTACCAGATCTATGAACTGCGACGTCAGAATCATATGTGACTTAGCATCATCAATTACTACGGAGCAGGGTTTACTATGTGTGTACATAATCCCCAGCGCATCATACTTTCCCTGATGATTGGGAAACATAATATATCCGCCCTCTTTAGGCAGATTTTCCAGACCATACGCCTGAGTGCGTATATGCCCTGACCTCATCATCCTTCTTATTGCAAGTCTGGCATATTTATAACATCTCTCCTCATTATATTTCTCTGGGTGCGCTGCCATATGGGCCATTCTCGGAATCATATATATTCTTGGCAGATTACATACAATTACCTGTATAAAACGTAACATAAAAAATTATCTCTCTTTCTAAAATAGCGGGGAAAATAATTTGAGTATCGGACCAATCACATTTAACTTCATAAATTTTTTCTTACACCACTCAAGAGTAATAAGCTCCGATACGGCAAATGTTTCCTCCATATCCTCTTTAAGTCCTAAAACTGCATCTGTATTATACATAAAGACGCCACATTCAAAATGATGATAAAAACTGCGATAATCAAAATTAATCGTTCCAACTGCTGCAACTTCATCATCGCAAAGCACACATTTAGAATGAATAAATCCCGGGGTGAATTGATATATTTTTACTCCGGCTTCTATCAGGTTCTGATATGAAGACTGAGTCAGCCAGTAAACCGTCTTTTTATCCGGAATTCCCGGAGTTACGATGCGAACGTCCACCCCTCTTTTGGCTGCAAGTTTAAGCGCGGTACACATCTCATTATCCGTAACCAGATAAGGTGTGAAAGCATAAAAATATTTTTGGGCATATCCCAGCATATTAAGATATACATTTTCTCCCACGGTTTCTTCGTCAAGCGGAGTGTCACCATAAGGCTGTACATAACCTTTTGAGTCAACAAGTTTGTTAAAATTATAACGATATTGCGCATAATCCTCATCCGTAGAACGAGAGATATTCCACATCTGCAAAAACATGGAGGTAAAATTCCATACAGCCTCCCCTTCAATGCGAAGCCCTGCATCCTTCCAATACCCGAAAACAGTTTTATAATTTATATACTCATCCGCAAGATTAACTCCGCCGGTATAACCCACTTTTCCGTCTATTACCACAATCTTCCTATGGTCCCTGTTATTCAAAATAACCGTCATAATAGGAATCAGCTTGTTAAAAGCAACACATTTAATTCCCTTACTCTCAATATGCTGTTCATAGTGCTTAGGCAACTTAAGCACAGTTCCGAAATCGTCATAAATAAGTCTGACTTCTACACCTTGCTTAGCTTTTTTTTCAAGAATTTTGAGAATATCATTCCACATTGTACCCTCTTCCAGAATAAAATACTCAAGGAAGATGAAATTCTCCGCAGTCTCAAGGTCCTCTAACAATTTTTTCCAATAAGACAGGCCATCCGGGAAATAAACAGTATCCGTATTTTCCCATACTGTCATACCCGAATATTCGGTTAAATATCTGCTCTGATTGGCCGCCATCGGATTCTCGGCCTGTAATTTCTGCTGTATATCTTTATTCTCCGGCATATTTTTACGCATGAGTTTATCCGCCGTCTGTATCTTATCACGCAGCTTGCGTGAAATAATAACATGTCCACAGGAAAGATATAATATTCCCCCAAAAAGCGGAAACATCATTATAGGAATGATCCACGCCAGCTTAACCGCCGGATTATTCGGCCTGTATATAAGATAAATTATAACTGCAATACTAATAAGTCTAAGTATCGCCGCAATCAACACATAATAACTGCTCCATTTTGAAAGTTCTAACAGGAAAAAGGCGACTTGCAAAAGAACAAGTACCGCCGTAATAAATACCCTGTTTAGCACAAAATGTAATAATTTCCTCATACTATATCTTTGCTCCATCTCTACATAATATAGCACAAAAATAAGCAATTCGCAAACTCTGCCCACTATGAAACAACGTCTATAAATAGGTTTTCCTAAAATACTGTCTATATGCCGCGATATGGATTTACATGCACCATGCAATGCTTTACATACGGAAAATTCATTTCTATTTTATCATGTACACATTCTGCAACCGCATGAGTTTCATTAAGGCTCCTGCTGCCGTCTGCGGAAATTTCTATATCAACATAAATCTTATTGCCAAACAATCTGGTACGCAGAACATCGATTCCAAGAACGCCTTCCTGTTCCGATATCAGCTTGCGCATTTTCTCAATCGTTTCATCATCACAGGCTTTATCTACCATTTTATCTACTGCATCCTTAAAAATTTCATAGGCCGCCTTTATAATAAAAAGGCTGATCACAACGCTTGCCACGCAGTCAAATACCGGGTATCCCATACGCGATGCAAAAATACCAACAAGTGCCCCGATAGATGAAAGCGAATCCGACCTATGATGCCATGCATCCGCCATTAATGCTCCGGAATTCACCTTCTTAGCCGCCGCTCTGGTATACCAGAACATCCATTCTTTAAGCGCAATGGAGAAAATTGCCGCAACTAACGCCAACATTCCCGGTATTGCAAGTTCTTCATATTGGCCGCCTATAATTGTTTTAAGCCCTTCGCACCCGATTCCTAACCCAGTTACACATAAGACCACCGCAAGCACAATTGAAGCCACACACTCCATTCGCTCATGCCCATACTGATGATCATGGTCTGATTTCTTAGCGGATATATGTACACCTATCATAACTATAATTGTACTAAATACATCTGAGGCCGAATGTATGGCATCGGAAACCATAGCTCCCGAAGAAGCTATAATACCTGCCAGTAATTTAAAAAGCGATAATACAATATTTAATACAATGCTGACAAGCGAAACCCGCATTACAATTTTTTCTTCCACAAATATAACCATGCCCTTCTCTCAAAGGGTGAAAAATTTATTTTTCACCCTATTATTTAGAATCTGCAAGATACGGCGCTATTGCCTTTTCAATAGCGGATATATCCTCGTTAGTCTCTAAAATTCTCAGTTCTACACTGTTAGATAAATCCATTGAGAAAATACCCATAATTGACTTGGCATCTACCACATATCTTCCGGAAACTAAATCAAAATATCCTTTAATATTATTAATTTCAGATACGAAGCCCCTTACCTTTTCAATAGAATTTAAATCCAACATATAACTTTTCATCTTATCTTTACTCCTTTGCTTTTTTCATAACTGTTAAGTACTATCCCAATGCAACATCCAAAACCATCATTATAAGAAATCCAAGTGCAAATCCCAGTGTAGCGCCATCGGACTCCCCATCCCTTGAAGCCTCCGGGATCAACTCTTCCACCACTACAAATATCATGGCTCCCGCTGCAAATGCCAGAAGAAATGGCAGTGCCTTTTCTATCGCACCAGTCACAAGCAATGTTAAAAAGGCTCCGATGGGTTCCACAATACCAGACAGCACCCCATAAATAAAGGCCCTCTTACTGCCTGAGCCATTGTTTTTCATGGGCATGGATATGATCGCGCCCTCCGGAAAATTCTGTATGGCAATTCCTACCGCCAGTGCATACGCAGCCGCCATTGTAATCTCATGGTTTCCCGAAATCACTCCTGCAAATACAACTCCCACCGCCATACCCTCAGGAATATTGTGCAGTGTAACCGCAAGCGCAAGCATCGCAGTCTTGGTAAGTCTGCTTTTAATTCCCTCAGGCTTCTTTCCGCCAAGATGAATATGCGGAATCAGCTTATCAAGTCCATATAAAAAGAAAATCCCCACCGCAAAGCCAAGCGCCGCCGGAATAAACGCTAATTTCCCATAGCCTTCTGACATATCTATTGCAGGAAGCAAAAGCGACCACACAGAAGCCGCAACCATGACGCCTGATGCAAAACCAAGCAGCACCTTTTCAACAACAGATTTCATGGAATTTCGCATAAAAAAGACACAGGAAGCCCCTGCAGCCGTTCCGAGAAACGGAACCATAAGTCCCAAAAATACACCCATATACCGGTCTCCTTAATTTTTAAGACTTATCCTCTCTGCATGAACCCTGTTCTAAAAATTGTTTTTATTAAAAGATAATGATAATACTAATATAAGGAAAATGCAAGGATAAATCTTACTCTGATATAATTAGAATTACATAATACATATATAACCACTCTATCATCATACTATGCCCATCTATCCTTATTGTTCCTCATTATATTCATATGTATTAGGATTCACATCCCGGAAATATCTTTCGCGACACATTTCTATATAAAAAAGATTCACGTCGCACTATGCAGTAATAAAACATAAAATACCGTATACTGCAAAAGAAACTATCCACGCAACCGCACACTGCATAAGCACTACCAAAAATGCTTTCCACGAAGAAGCCATTTCACGTTTGATCGTTGCAACCGCTGCCACGCAAGGCGTATAAAGCAGTGTAAATACAAGAAATGAAATTGCGCTTACAGGTGTAAATATCATTCCAAGCGACTCGCTCAAATTACTCATTGTTGTGCCGGTAAGTACGCTTAAAGTGCTTACAACCGCCTCTTTTGCAGAAAAGCCGCTGATAAGGGAAGTTGCCACACGCCAGTCGTTAAAGCCAAGCGGTATAAAAATGGGTGCAATACACTTTCCAAGCATTGCAAGCAGACTGTCTTTACTGTCCGCAACTACATTAAAGCGGCTGTCAAAGGTCTGTAAAAACCAGATGATCAAAGTCGCTAGAAAAATTATGGTAAACGCCCTTTGTAAAAAGTCCTTGGCCTTATCCCACATCAGCAGCAGCACGCTTTTAGCCGAAGGGAAACGGTAATTTGGAAGTTCCATTACAAACGGCATCGAATTTCCACGAAAAACCGTATGATTTAATACAATTGCAACAATAAGACCTACTATGATTCCAAGTACATACATTCCCATCATCACAAGCACCGGATGCTCAGGAAAAAAGGCCGCTGTAAATAAGGCATAAATCGGAATCTTAGCCGAGCAGCTGATAAAAGGAATTAACATTATGGTCATCATTTTATCTCTCTCCGAAGAAAGCGTCCTGCTGGACATAACTGCCGGAACACTGCACCCGAAACCTATCAGCATGGATACAAAGCTCCTTCCGGAAAGGCCTATCTTTCGCAGAGGTCTGTCCATTACAAACGCAATTCTTGCCATATATCCCGAATCTTCCAGAATCGATAGAAAGAAAAACAACACCACAATTATCGGCAGGAAACTTAATACGCTTCCAACGCCCGCAAAAATACCGTCTATTACAAGACTTTCAACAATCGGATTAATCCCGTAAGCCTCAAGCGCCGTCTGCGTAATGTCAGACAATGCGTCAATTCCCATACTTAGGATATCACTTAAAAAGGCTCCAATAACGCCGAAGGTAAGCCAGAAAATTAGCAGCATTATAAGTAAAAACGATGGAATTGCAAAATATTTACCTGTAAGTATAGTATCTATTTTAACGCTTCTCTTATGCTCCTTACTTTCTTTACATTTAACCACTGCATATTTACACGTTTTTTCGATAAATTCATAACGCATATCCGCAAGGGCGGCATTTCTGTCCATGTCGCTGTCCTGCTCCATCTCCACAATGGTATGCTCCATTAACTCCAACTCATTTTGTGAGAGCCTTAACTGCTCTATAATATCTTTATCACCCTCAACAATCTTAGCCGCTGCAAAACGAGGTGACATTCCAATTGCCTCCGCATGATCTTCCACCTGATGGCTGACCGCATGAATACATCTATGTACCGGACCTTTTTCACAAAAATCCGTTACCTTCGGATAAATACGTCTGGATGACACTTCCCTGATCGAATGGATTAAATCATCCACACCCTCATTCTTAATCGCACTTATTGCAATCACCGGAATCCCAAGCTGTTCTTCCATCTTATCAATTGCAATTGTTCCTCCATTACCGCGCACTTCATCCATCATATTGAGCGCCAGTACCATAGGAATATGCATTTCTAATAGCTGCAGCGTCAAATAAAGATTTCTTTCAATATTTGTAGCATCCACAATATTGATAATTCCATCCGGTTTTTCGTTTAAAATAAAATTCCTGGTTACAATCTCCTCTTTACTATAAGGTCTGATTGAATAAATTCCCGGCAAATCTACAACGGCATCCTTCTTTTCACCGCGGATTTCTCCGACCTTCTGGTCTACCGTCACCCCCGGAAAATTACCCACATGCTGATTTGATCCTGTAAGCTGGTTAAACAGCGTAGTCTTTCCACAATTTTGATTTCCTACCAATGCGTATACCATATTAATAACCATGCCTTTCTCTCAGCCTGCGATGTTTGGGCAACGCACAAACTCGCGGGTGAAAAATTTATTTTTCACCCTTGTACCTCAATTTTCTGGGCGTCCTCTTTACGTATAGTAAGCTCATAGCCCCGAAGCTGTATCTCAATCGGATCTCCCATAGGCGCCATCTTCTGCACCCTTACCTTAGTTTTGGGAATAAGCCCCATATCTAAGAAGCGGCATCTAAGCTCGCCCTCTCCTCCGACTTTTGTAATTGTGACTTCTTTTCCTACCGCAACCTGATCCAGTGTCATAAGATTTTCTCCTTAATGAAAGTTATTACTCTAAGTGTTAGTTTATGCTAACACATGGGGATTGTCAACTGGTCGTGGCTTTAAGATAGGAGAGTTGACTTTTTCATAAATGTATTCATAATATACATGTGTTGATTTTCGGCAACTGACATTTATATCATTGTAAAATTGGGGAGAAAAATCTATGGAATACGTATGGTATGTTATTGCTGCGATTGGGGCAGGGATAGGAACAGGTCTTGCGGGGCTGTCGGCAGCAACGGTAATGGTGCCGATACTGATTGTACTTTGTCCAAGCTTTAGTGGAGAAACCGGCGCTTATCAGGCTACTGCTATTGCTCTTGCATCAGATATTCTTGGTTCAGCAGTGACAACAATCACGTATGGAAAGCATAAAAATATTGACCTTAAACGTGGCTGGATCATGCTGACATGTATCCTCACTATGAGCACAGTGGGCAGTTACGTGGCATGGCTTGCCGGAAATGTAGTTTTAGGCAATTTTACGTTGTTTCTGACATTTTTCATTGGCATCCGTTTTCTGGTAAAACCGGACACGTCACGGGAAAATACAGTAGATAAGGGAGAGAAACTTGACCTAAAAGGCGTAGCCATATCTCTTTTTTTCGGTCTTACCATTGGATTCGGCACAGGATTTGTAGGGACAGGCGGCGGTATGATGATGCTTGTTGTTTTTACCGCTTTTCTCGGCATGGAACTGAAAACTGCCGTCGGAACAAGCACTTTTATAATGACTTTTACAGCGCTTATTGCATCAACCAGCCATATCATAATCCATCCGACAATAATTTTAGAACGATGGGATGTTCTGCTTATATGTATTGTTGTTGCAACTACGGCGTCTCTTATTTCCGCACAGTTTGCCAACCGTGTAAAAAACCGTACAGTCGGGCTTGTGACAGGAGTAGTACTTACTGCACTTGGCGCAGCAATGCTGATATTGAGACTAATCTTTTAAAAACGCCCATCCGGTGCAATGATCAGCACCCTGCCCTGCTTTGCGTATATCCGTCTTATCTAAAGCTACAAATACGAATTTTTTCTGCGGGCGTTTTAATCCTCTGGAAATTTTTAAAGAAAATCAAAAAGAATGGCTTATTGACTATAAAATATATAAGCGTTACAATAATATTTAAGAAACTACTAATCACTAAGATTATTAGAAAGGATTGTGATATTATGAATATGACTGAGGTTGCAAGACTGCTTTTAGGTTTACGTGCTGCCGGATGGACTGAAAAAGAAATTAATGACTTTATGTTATATATTGAATCAGGTGAAGAACAATACAAACCTAAGCCAAGAAATGAAGAAAAAAATTAATTAATCTAAGGGGTGCATCGCTCCATAACTTAAGTTTAGTTATCTGGCGACGCTCCCTTATTTATTATTGTCTTTTTCCCAACATATCTAGTCTGGTTAAATCTCCCTGTAATAACTACTTGGAAAGCAGCTTATTTCAAAAACTTATAGAACATAAAAACGAGGAAGGAAGAATTTATTATGCAAGACAAAACAACAGAAATATTCCGGGACGCTCCGGTACCGAAAGCCGTTATCAGTAATGTGATTCCATCTATTGTCAGTATGATCATGGTCTTAATCTATAATCTTGCCGATACCTTTTTCATAGGACAGACCAAAAATGCTTACATGGTTGCTGCAATTTCCGTAGCGACTCCGGCCTTCCTTTTATTCATGGCTGTCGGAATGCTTTTTGGTATAGGCGGCACCTCCCTGATATCAAGATCACTTGGAGAAGGCAAGACGGAAAAAGCAAAAAACGCTTCTGCTTTCTGCTTCTGGACCGGACTTAGTATCGGTATCATTGCGATGATATTTATATATATCTTCGCCGAGCCGATTAGCCGGGCCGTTGGTGCAAGTGACGACACCGTAGGCTATGCCGCACAATATCTTCGCATTGTTTCCACTGCTATTCCATTTTTGATCCCAAGCAACAGTTTCAGCAACATCATCCGTGCTGAAGGTAATGCCAATGTTGCAATGATTGGAATGTTAATAGGAAACCTGATCAATATCGTATTTGATCCAATCATGATTCTTGGTTTTGGCTGGAACGTCGCTGGTGCAGCTATTGCAACTGTCCTTGGCAATATCTTTGCAGCTGTTTTCTACATCCGGCATCTGCTTTCCAAAAATGCGATGCTCTCCATCCATCCCAAATATTATAAAGCTGGGAATGGCATTGCCATCGGAGTTTTAGCCATTGGTGTTCCTGCGTCGCTAAACAATATCCTGATGAGTCTCTCAAACATCATTGTCAACAATATTATGACTCACTACGGTGATATGGCGGTCGCTGGACTTGGCGTCGCAATGAAGGTTAACATGATAGTTGTAATGCTCCTAATCGGGCTTGGCACCGGCATTCAGCCGCTCCTTGGCTATTGCTTCGGTGCAGGAAACAAAAAGCGCTATATGGCAGTTCTTAAATTCTCACTGATTCTCGCCTTTTGTTTAAGCGCTGTGATGACCGTTATCTGCTACTGCGGCGCCGGTCCATTGGTGCATGCATTTTTGGAAGATCCTGATGCATTTTCATATGGTATGTCATTTGCCCGTATTTATATATACTCCGGACCTGTGTTGGGCTTGCTGTTTGTATTCGTTAATGCGATCCAATCTACCGGAGCCGCACTGCCTGCCCTAATTCTTTCCATCAGCCGGCAAGGGATTATATATCTACCGGTGCTGTTTCTGTTTAGAAGCATTTTTGACTCCGCAACTATGCTCGCGGCAGCGCAGCCGATTACGGACTATCTGTCTACCACCCTTGCAATAGTGCTGTTTATATTTACTTACCGTAAATACTTTCCGCAAGTTAATAACTCCCGGCTTCATAATTTGGAAGAATAAAAGAGTTGTAGCCATTTTTATGTTATGATAAAATATAAAAAAAGAAAACTTTAAACCAAAATATGGAAATAGAAAAAGGACTCCCATTGCATGAGACTTTTGATAAAATGATAAAAGATGTGTCTGATATTAAAAAACTAACCGATTTTATCATGAAACGCGTGAATTACTAAAATGTATAGGGATTGTCGAAAGTACAGGGGGAAGATTTATGTATCATTGTCAAATTTGTTTTTATATGATCACAGAACAAAATGAACTTTTCACTACATTGAAGCAGCTATCGCCACTTCCGCATTTTACACATGAATATATGCAGAGTGCCAATGCAGATGCGGCATTAACAGAAAAAGCGGATGTGATTCTGGCAGATGTGCGGCAGATGAATGTGGAAGATACGCTTGCATTCCTGCTTTCTCATAAGCAGAAGGAAGCGGAATTAATTTTGCTTGCAGATAAAGAACAGATAGAGCTTTTGACAGCAAAGGAGAACACGGATATCACGGATATCTGGGTTATGCCTTTATCGGAAGCAGAACTGCGGTTTCGTCTGATCCGTTGGCAAAAAACCTACAAGATGGGTAAGGATTTCTGGCAGACACAAAATTATCTTGATTCAACGATCAACTGTGTTCCCCATCTGATTTGGTATAAAGATAAAGAAGGCGCTCACATGAAAGTGAATGAGTCATTCTGTAAAGCAGTCAATAAAACTATGGAACAGATCGAGGGACGCGGACACTATTACATTTGGGATATTGATCCGGATGAATATGCCAAAGGAGAATTTATCTGCATGGAATCGGAATACGAGGTTATGGAAAAAAGAGAAACCTGTATTTTCGATGAAAAGGTTATGATCGGAGACAGCATGCGGGAGCTTAAAACCTACAAGACTCCGCTATTCGATTTGGATGGCAGCGTTATGGGAACCGCAGGCGTTGCTATAGATGTGACACAGGAACATTTGTATCAGCAGATGATGATAAAAAATGCGAATACTGATTTCCTTACAGGCCTGTATAACAGACGGTATTTGTACGAGTACATAGATAAGACGCAGGAAGAAAATATGACTGTGTTCTGCATTGATCTTGACCATTTTAAGAGTATCAATGACATCTATGGACATCAAGAGGGTGACCGTGCATTGGTTCTCACGGCAACTACTCTTCAGACAAATGTATCTGATGGCTTGATAGCACGTACAGGCGGCGATGAGTTTGTAGTAGTGATGTTTGGAACGCATACTCAGGAAGAAGTTGAGAAAATGAGGCAGACGCTTAAATCGCAGCTCGATTCAGAATATGCGAAGGATGAGCATCTTCAGAAAATATCCGCAAGCGTTGGTGCAGCATACTCTCAGACTGGAAAGAAAGCTTTTGATCTGCTGCTCGGAGATGCGGATGCAATGATGTATCTTGAGAAGGAAAAAAACAGATAATAGTAAAAATGGAGGGTTATTGTGAAAATAAAGGAATCAGCTGAAAACTATCTTGAAACAATTTTAATGATAAGTCAGAAAAAGGGAAATGTACGCTCTATTGATATTGCAAACGAACTGGAATTCAAGAAACCGAGTGTCAGTGTAGCGATGAAAAATTTACGTGAAAACGGATATATCAATGTGGACGATAACGGCTTTATTACCCTTACTCCTTCCGGAAGGGGAATTGCCGAAACCATGTACGAACGTCACGTTCTTTTATCAAAGTGGCTGACCGAACTTGGAGTCGATGAGAAAACTGCGGTTGAAGACGCTTGTAAAATAGAGCATGTCATCAGCAAGGAGAGCTTTGAGGCCATCAAGAAGCATGTTGCCGGATAATGCTCTTTTTGCGCCATCCGCCCTGTAAATATCTTGCTATGGAAACAAGCAGGGCAATTGTCCAGCCGGCGCAGAACGCCCACCAAATAATATCCACACCCGCTGCTTTGGCAAAGCCCACCGTTAGGAATAGGCGTATAAAGAAGCTGAGCAGCGTTGTGATAATAAACCAGCTCATATCCCCGCTTCCCTTAAAGGTAGCCTTAACTAACATAAATGCTGAGAACACTATAAGAAATGCACCTACAACTCTTATATATGCAGCTCCTACCGCTACTACCTGTTCTATATCCTTTTCTGTTTCTTCTATAAAAATTCCAATGATCTGATTTGGAAAAATTTCAAAAACAGCAGTCATTACAAGGGAAATCAAGCCACAGCTAAAAAGTGAATCCCTAAGTCCCGGCCAGATTCTTTCCTCTTTTCCCGCACCTACATTCTGTCCCACATAGTTAGAATAAGCATTGCTGTAATTTATCGGAATCGCCGTTGCGAGATTGACTACCTTCGCTGCCGCCGCACTTCCGGCAATAACAGATGCTCCAAAGCTGTTTATAGTTGCCTGCACAACAACGGAGCCCACTGACACAATCGACTGTTGAAGTGCAGAAGGCAGGGCAAAGCGCAGCATGGTAAAAAGCAGTGACTTTTCAAAAAACTTCATAGATTTATCGCGTTCAAATTCTGATAACAGCTTAGGCATATCAATAAGGGCAAGCACAGCCGCTATAAGCTGGGAAATCGCCGTTGCAAGTGCGGCTCCGCCAACTCCCCAATTAAATGCAATTATAAATACTATATCCAAAATAACGTTTAAAACTGATGAAATAACCAAAAACTTAAGCGGCGTCCTTGAATCGCCAAGCGCCACATACACGCCATTTAAGGCATTATAGACAAAAATAGGAACGCAGCCAAGAAAATAAAACCGCAGATAACTTACACCCATAGGAACAATATCCTCCGGCGTATTTACAAGCCTTAGAATGAAGCCCGAGCCTATCCAGATTAAAATTGTTGACACAAGCGCAATTCCTGCCGAAAAAATCGTGGAAGTAGTCATACACTGCCATATTTTATCGGTTTTTCCTGCTCCAAAATACTGTGCTATCACAATAGAGCCGCCAAGTGCAAATCCTGTTGCAAGCTGAACAAAGACGGCTGTAATACTGCTTGCACTTCCTACTGCGGCAAGCGCATCCGTACCAAGCCTTTTCCCCACGATAACAGTATCTATTACATTGTAAAACTGCTGGAATAAGTTAGAGAGTATCATAGGGACTGCAAAAAGGAGAATCGTGCTAAGCGGATTCCCCTCTGTCATCTTACGTGTTTTATTTGAATTACTATTTTCTGACATTAACAAAAGCCTCTTTCAATATAGAGTAATATTAACGTAATTTCTAATTCTTAAAACTATGAATCGGCGCCGGGATTCTGCCGCCCCTATTTACAAAGGCGTCACATGAAAATTTGTTCACAGGCATAATCGGCGCATATCCAAGCAATCCGCCAAATTCTACTGTCTCTCCCACGCCTTTTCCTATTACCGGAATTATACGCACCGCAGTTGTTTTCTGGTTAACCATACCGATTGCCATTTCATCCGCAATAATCCCTGAAATAGTTGTATCCTTAGTATCTCCGGGTATCGCAATCATATCAAGCCCAACTGAACAGACGCAGGTCATTGCTTCAAGTTTCTCTAAAGTAAGGGCGCCGGCGCTAACCGCATCAATCATGCCCTGATCTTCGCTGACAGGAATAAACGCACCGCTTAAGCCTCCCACATATGAAGATGCCATAACTCCGCCCTTTTTCACTTGATCGTTCAAAAGCGCAAGCGCGGCTGTGGTTCCCGGCGCCCCCGCATATTCAAGTCCCATCTCGCATAAAATATCTGCAACACTGTCTCCGATTGCCGGAGTAGGCGCAAGCGACAGATCCACTATTCCAAAAGGTACGTTAAGCATCTTAGACGCTTCCTTAGCAACCAACTGACCTACACGAGTCACCTTAAAAGCGGTTTTCTTAATCGTCTCGCAAAGCACCTCAAAATTTTCACCCCTGATCTTACTAAGCGCGGTTTTTACTACCCCGGGGCCGCTTACACCGACATTTATAATCTTATCTGCCTCCGTAACGCCATGAAAAGCCCCGGCCATGAACGGATTATCATCCGGTGCATTACAAAAAACAACCAGCTTCGCACAGCCTAACGAATCATTTTCCTTAGTAGCTTCAGCAGTCTGCTTAATAATCTTTCCCATCAGTTTTACGGCGTCCATGTTAATTCCGGTTTTGGTAGCGCCCAGATTTACAGAACTGCAAACCCTCTCAGTTACCGAAAGCGCCTTAGGGATGGATTGTATCAAAAACTCATCCGCCTTTGTCATTCCTTTAGATACTAATGCCGAATATCCTCCGATAAAATTTACTCCAACCTCATGTGCCACCTTATCCAAAGTATTGGCAATTGATATGAAATCCTCAGCCGATTTGCATGCCGCCCCTCCTATAAGTGCAATTGGCGTAACCGAAATTCGTTTATTAACTATCGGTATTCCGTACTCTTTGGAGATTTCCTCTCCTACATTCACCAAATCCTTAGCTGCTTCATATATTTTATGATAAATCTTTTCATTTAAGATTTTTAAATCCGAATCAATGCAATCAAGCAGGCTGATACCCAGCGTAATAGTTCTTACATCAAGATTCTCTTTTTCAATCATCTCATTTGTTTCTGCAACTTCAAATATATTGATCATCGCTGTAATTGTCCTTCCTATATCTGTTGCTTCGCATATCAGATTCTATGCATCTGATTAAAAATTTCTTCTTTCTGGCACTTAATGATAACCCCGATACTCTCACCTATCTTAGCCAGTTCTTCTACAATCACTGCAAAATCCTTTTTTGTCTGGTTGGTATCTACTATCATCATCATATTAAAATACTCTTGTACAATAGTCTGGGAAATGTCCAGAATATTAATCTGATTGTCCGCTAAGTAAGTGCATACTTTTGCTATAATGCCTACTGTGTCTTTTCCTACAACTGTGATTATTGTTTTTTTCATAATACAAACCTATTCCTTTTTCAATAATTTATGTTTCGTAATCACTTAAATCTCTATCATCTGCGATACCTCGCTCCGCTTAGCAACGTAAATTGGGAAATCGCCTTCGTGATATCCTGCATCCGACATCATAATTTCCAGCTTAACTGCTTCATAAGCAAGTTCCGGAAGATTATTCTCTTTACTAAGATGAGCCAGTACAACTGCTTTAATATGTCCATTAAGCAATTTAGATAACAGTTTTCCCGATGCCTCATTAGACAGATGTCCCTTTTCACCCAGTATACGCTGCTTTAAATAATAGGGATAAGAACCCACCTGAAGCATATTTATATCATGATTAGCCTCAAGATATATCACATCCAAATCATTCATACATGCAATGGTATAATCATTATAGCAGCCGAGGTCTGTCACTATTCCCATTTTTTTCTTATCGTGGCTTATTTTATATGCTACGGGCTCTGCGGCATCGTGTGAAGTCCTCATTGGGTATAACGTCATATCTTTTATTATGCATTTTTCATCAGGTGTGATACTGTGAAAAAGTGAATCATCGATTTTTCCAAGTGTAGAAGTTTGCTTTATTGCCTGAATCGTGCCTGATGTTGCATATATGGGAATTCCGTATTTTCTTGAAATAACTCCCAATCCGTTTATATGGTCGGAATGTTCGTGCGTGATAAAAATTCCGTCTATCTCTGATAATTTTAAGCCTAGCGTGGCAGCGCCTTCTTCAATCCTTTTTCCGCTTATGCCAACATCAATTAAAAGATGAGTTGCGTCCGAACCTACATAAACGCAATTGCCGCTGCTGCCGCTGGCTATGCTGCATAATCTCATATGTACATCAATCTTTCCAATAAATTTTTATTACATCGCCACTGTGAATCGGCTCCATGTACTGTGCATTTCTGCCGTTTAGTTCGGTGACAATTCCGCTTCCCTGAGGCTTAGACAAATCAAAATCAATATGGTCAAATACATCAACAAAAATATAACTGCTCTTGCCTGTTAAGAAAATGGCCTCACCATTGACCGTTACTGTCACTGAGGTTGGATCGTTACTTTTTTGTGCAATGTCTGAGACAGTGTCATATCCCTTATTAACGGACTCTGTATTTGATGCTGTATTTTGAGCATTGCCTGCTGCATTTCCTGTTCCTAAATCCGATGCTGTATTTGAACTCTCGCCTGTTGTATTACCAGATTCTGCATTTGATGATGCATTTGAAGCATTGCCTGCTACATTATCTGTCTCGGAATTCGATGATGCATCTGGACCACTACCCGCAGTATTATCTGCTCTTGAATTCGATGCCGCACCTGAATTCTCACTCGATGCCGTATCCGAATTTCCACCCGCGGCCGCACCTGCAGTATCACCAGCTCCAGCTCCCGAATCCGCCTGCTGATCCCCAGCGCTATTCTCCGCCGAAGACGTCTCTCCATTTCCTGACACTTCTGTCACATTCACTCCCTCAGAGTTATTCCCATCTCCCATCACATTAGACGATGGCTCCTCTCTCTTACGGGGTTCACTCTTAACATAGCTTCCGTCATCCTCCGGCAGATTTGCATAAGTATCCGGCGCACCGCTGCCGTAAATATCTCTATCAGACAACTGTAATTCTTCCATAGTCCAGATAACTGAAAAGTTCTCATAAACCTTAGTATTCATATCTGCAAGTTTATTGTTTACATAAATATTCATATCCTGGTTTATGATCACATCCATGAATTCTGCAATCTGGCCTACAGTATAATAACTCAGGAATTCAATATTATCATTCTCCTGAATTCCATAATAACCGGACTGCAAAGTTCCGTTCACACTGGCAAATGCAGGAAGCTCAATTTTTGTCTCATTGACCTCAACCCACATAGTAGAGCCAAACTCCGGAAGCTGATTTATATCCAGTGCTGCAGGCTCTCCAGCTGTCGATTCAACCACATTGATCTGATCGTTGGCATGAATTATCGTATGGATATCAGCCTCTTTTCCATTAACTTTGATTATTGCGGCCTCACCAAGCTCTCCTCTTGCAATACGGGGTTTTCCGTTTACAAAATAATTAAGCGCCTTACCACGTCTTGGGAAAAGACCGTCATTGGCAAACTCAGCCTGCATTGCCGCATCCACGACAGCTAACTTGTTATTATCATATAACTTGACTCTCTGTTCGTTAAAATAAACAAAGATAAAATTATTGCTCTGCTCATAAAAAGTTAAACATATGCCAATCGGTGTAACCATAAGAGAATCTTTTCTTGAATCCTCATCATAAAAGGTTATATCCTTCATAACCTCTTCACCGCGCACAGCAACTCTCTGTTCCTGAATATCAAGCTCTTTAGCCAGACTTTCAGTATATCCTTCCATCGTGCCGCCGCCTCCGACCACGAAAACCGCACCAACGGATTTATCGCCGTTTAACTCCTTAATCTTATCTGCCACCTGCTTTGTCATATCTTTAATTACAGGTGCAGTCACATCGATAAGCTGCTCTTTCGTAATTACCTGTGTCAACCCCATAATATCTTTATATTCAATCGAATCTTTTTCTTTTGCCTGACATTTTATACGCTCTGCGGTCTGGAAATCCACCAGACAGTGCTTGGCAATTACCTCAGTAAGCGCATCTCCGGCAATCGGGATCATTCCGTAAGCAACAATACTGCCATCCTTGGTAACGGAAATATCGGATGTCCCTGCGCCCACATCCACAAGCGCAATATTAAGCATACGGTACTCCTGCGGTATCGCTACCTGAATCGCCGCAATAGGCTCTAAGGTAAGATTAGCAACCTCAAGTCCCGCAATTTCCACTGCCTTATACAAGCCTTCCACAACATCATCCGGTAAAAAGGTCGCAATAATATCAGCGCCTATAAAACTGCCCTTATGCCCCTCTAAGCTTGTTGTCGCATAATGGTTTAAATAATAACGTATAACCGAATACCCTACGCAGTAAAACTTTATATCTAAATCGTTTCCCTCAAGAAACTCTTTATATGCCTTCTCAACGCCCTTAGATTCCAGCGCATAAATATCTTCTCCGCTTATTTCCTTATCGCTTTGGATTTCATATTCGACATTTGTCGTCATGGTGCGCAGCACACGCCCTGCTGCTGCTATACAAACATCCTTAAGCTTCCTTCCGGTTTTTTTCTCAAGGTCTAACTTGACCTCATTAATGGTCTCACCCACCTTATTAATATCATGAATCTGTCCATCAAGCATAGCTCGCGTATCATGCTCCCTGATACTCTGGGCTGCCACATAAAAATCATCTTCAATCCGGTATCCTACCGTACCTACAATACTTCTGGTTCCAATATCCAGACCAAACACTATTTGGCCAGGCATTTTTCTCATCTCTGACACAGATACTCCTCCATTTTTTCATCAATCTGTTTACATGCAGCCTTAAAACTGCCGCTATTATCTATAATTACTTTGCAATGCTTCCTGAATTCTTCTTCCGATAACTGCTTTTGTATGATTTCGTCTATCTTTTCATCCGAATAAGCCCTTGTACTTTTTAGCCTGTCACGCCTTACATCCACATCTGAGTGAATATACCAAAGCTCATCCACGATCACATCATATCCATCTTCTATCAAAAGCGCCGCTTCTATAAAAAGAAAATCAAGTCTGCCTTCTATCCTTTTATCCTCAATCGTCTTAACTATATAGGCCTTTACCGCAGGATGCACTATATAATTTACCTTATGCAGTAAATCCCTGTCTGCAAAAATTATCCCCGCCATCTTTTGTTTATCGATACTTTTATCAGGCGAAAGAATCTCTTCCCCAAGGAGCGCAGTCAGTTCTTCATAACACTTCTGCCCCTTTTCTTCCAACATGTGCGCTACCTTATCGGCAAGAATTACCTGACAGTTATATTTTTCTTCCAGATACTCTAAAACCTTGGATTTCCCGGCGCCCACACCGCCTGTAATACCTATTACCCTCATGCGTATGACTTACCCCTTATTAATCTACTTAGCATCATACCAAGTCATACCGGTATGCAGATCTATCTCAAGCGCAACAGACAGCTCGGCCGCCTTTTGCATCTCCTGCGTAAGAATCTCTCTTACCTTATCTTCCTCCGGCTCATAAGTCTCGATAAGCAGCTCGTCATGCACCTGTAAGATCAGCCTTGAGCGCAGCCCCTCATTTTTTATTCTTGACCATACATTTATCATCGCAATTTTGATAATATCTGCGGCCGTTCCCTGAATCGGGGAATTCATTGCTACTCTCTCTCCAAAAGAACGCTGCATGAAGTTACTTGAAGACAGTTCCGGAATCGGTCTGCGCCTTCCAAACATTGTGGTTACATAGCCCTGCGCCTTGGCATCCTCTACCAGCTTATCAAGGAATGTCTTAATTCCCGGATATGTTGCAAAATACTGTTCTATATACTCCGCAGCCTCTTTCTTGGAAATACTGAGATCCTGACTTAAGCCAAAGGAGCTTATACCGTACACAATTCCAAAGTTGACCGCCTTGGCGTTTCTTCTTTGCAGATCCGTAACTTCCTCAAACGGAGTATGAAAAACTTTAGAAGCTGTGATCCTGTGAATGTCCTCATCCATCTGATATGCTTCGATCAGCTGTTTGTCATCTGACATATGTGCCAAAACCCTAAGCTCAATCTGCGAATAATCCGCATCCATAAAAAGATAGCCGTCCTCAGGAACGAAAACCTTTCGTATTTTCCTGCCAAGCTCCATCCTTATAGGGATGTTTTGAAGATTGGGCTCGGTGGAGCTGATTCTTCCTGTTGCCGTGATAGTCTGGTTAAAAGTAGAATGTATGCGGCTGTCCTCTCCTATATAGGCGGCGAGCCCGTCTGCATAGGTAGACTTAAGCTTAGTAAGCCCCCTGTATTCCAATATATCCGCAATCACCGGATACTCCGGCGCCAGCTTCTCCAAAATATCGGCGGCTGTAGAATAACCCGTCTTGGTCTTCTTTGCACCTTTAATGCCCATTTTTTCAAAAAGGATTTCCCCAAGCTGCTTGGGAGAATTAATATTGAACTGTATTCCGGCCTTATCATAAATGGACTTTTCTAACTCAGCAATCCGTCCTTTTAGCGCTTCACCGTAAGCCTTTAACTCATCCTGACGTGCTATAATACCATACTTCTCCATATCATACAATACCTTAGTCAAAGGCATCTCAATCTCATAAAGAAGTGAAAGCATCCCCTGTTCTTCTAATTTACCTTTAAGCGTCTTCGCCGCCATAAGGCAGACATACGCCTGGAAACAGGCAAAATTAAGAAATTCCCCAGGCTTTTGCTCCATAGCTTTAACCAAAGATAACTTCTCACACACCTGCTTTCTATCAGGAAGTATTAAATTCAGGTATTCATTTGCAACAGCCTCAACGTCGTAGTCATTTTTAATCGGATTTAAAAGATATGCGGCCAGCAGGATATCAAAATACTTTTTCTCCTTATAAACTGCCATTACATCTACTCCGGCGCTTTCCTCCTCTAAACTCGCAAACCCGCGCGTTCGCGCTCTCTGTCCGATTTCATCGGACGTTTGCTCGTTAATGCCGCAAGAAAAACAAATGCCGCTTCGCGTCGCTTGTTTTTCTTCTGCGGTTATTATATCATAAATTTGCTTAATGTCACATACATTAAGTTTACATAATTTATTTTTATTCAAATTAACAAGTTTGTCCGCCAAATACTGCATGGTTATAAAGCCCTGACACGGTATAAAAAAGACCTCGTTTTCAGCAAAGGCTATCGCAATACCCGCAAACTCTTCCTCGCTCCTTCCATCCCGCAAAACAGAAAGCCCGATTTCGCAGCCTTCCTTAGTCCCACACAGCTTATCCATACGCTCAAACAACGCTTCTACATCCGCAAGCTCCCTAAGTTCCTTAAAATTCTCTGCCTGCGAATTCGACACTGCCGCGTCCTTTTTAAATCTGGACAAAATATTTTTAAACTCAAGTTGTTTACATAATATATAAGCTTCCTCAGTATAAAAATCTCCGATTTTCGCCTCTTCAAACGAAAATTCAAAATCGGCATTTATATTTATGGTCGCAAGTACCTTACTTAAATCAGCTAACTCCTTATTATTGATCAATGATTCCCTGACAGACTTTTTCGCAACCTCGTCCACTTTTTCATATATATTCTCAAGCGAGCCAAACTGCACCATAAGCTCTGTGGCTGTCTTCTCACCCACCTTGGGTACTCCGGGAATATTGTCCGCCGTATCGCCCATCAAGGCTTTTAAATCTATAAACTGCTTAGGCGTAACCTGATATTTTTCCTTAACATCATCCGCATAATAATCTTCTACCTCGGTCTTACCGCCCTTAGTCTTGGGTATGCGGATTTTAATATGCTCAGACGCAATCTGCAAAAGGTCCCTGTCTCCGGATACCAATGATACTTCCATGCCCTCTTTCTCTGCACGGTTAGCCAGAGTACCAAGGATATCATCAGCCTCAAGTCCTTCCTGTTCAACTATGCGGATTCCCATTGCCTTAAGCATCTGCTTCATCATAGGCACCTGCTCCCTAAGTTCCTCCGGCATCGGCTTTCTGGTTCCCTTGTATTCACTGTAGATTTTGTGCCTGAAAGTCGGAGCATGAACATCAAACGCCACTGTCAGATAATCCGGCTTCTCTTCTTCCAAAATTTTAAACATAATATTCAAAAAGCCGTAAATAGCGTTCGTATGAAAACCTTTAGCATTAGTCAAAATAGGGATACCATAAAAAGCCCTGTTTAATATGCTATGTCCATCTATTAAAACCATCTTCATGGCAGAATTTTCCTTCCTACAAAAACTTATATAAAATAACAGCCGATATTATTATTTCCAAAAATACTGCTATTTCTAACAAAATAAGCATGCGCTTAAGCGTCAGATTAACTTTAATATCATATCTTGCCTTCGCCATCTTCTTAGCCAGAGCACTTTTAAGATTAAAGTTATTGCCGCTCTCTAAGCGTTCAAGACCTTCCGCCACAAGGAACTGAATGGAAAGCTCTTCCATACATTCCGGACAGGAATCAATATGCTCTATAAAACATCTCAGTTCTTTACTGCTTAATTCATCCCGTAAAAACGCAGGGATCATTTTCTCCGTATCCTTGCACTTCATATCAACACTCATGTCTTTCTCTAAATCTACCTATGCCCTACTATTATATACCATAATTACCAGCTTTGCAAAAAATACTTGCCAATTCATTTTAGTTATGATAATATATTATTCGGTTGTTACACACTACATATGCCGGTGTGTCGGAATTGGCAGACGAGGCAGACTCAAAATCTGTTTCCGGTAACGGAGTATGGGTTCAAGTCCCATCACCGGCATTGGTTATTCTAATTTACTCTTGCATGCATGACAAATCAATCATATCATTTTCTAAAACAAACTTCAATAATTCATCTCGGTTTAAGTTTTCAGCTTTTCTTATGTTTCTCCATTTTTCGGATATACTAATTCTATCAAAATTTAGGAGGGCATGATGAAGGCAGCTGATAAAGATAAACGAATCCGTACTATCCCGAAAGGAGTTTGGGAAGGCGGCATTATTAATGAGAAGGAAAAGCGTTCCAAAAAACAGCGTCTCAATGATATTACCACAGATATACAAGGAAATGGGTACCCCGTATCTAATAAAAAACAGGACGATTAATTCGTCCTGATTACATAATTTTGCGCATAATAAAAGCACTCGAAATTGTGCTATCAAATGCTTTCTAGCCATTTACCTATTTTGTTTTAAAACAAATCGCTATGTGTTCCTGTTCTTGTTAAATATAGTATTAATTCTCCATTATCAATTTCATAAATCAGCAGCCAATCAGGTGTAATATGACATTCTCGACAACCAGAATAATCTCCACTTAAATTATGATCATGATTCTTTTCCGGTAACTGTTCACCATTTGCCAATTTATTAATAATGTCTTCTAATAGTTTTACATCATACCCTCTTTTTACAATCCTTTTATAGTCTTTCCTAAAAGATGCATGATACCTAATCTTCAGCATTTAAATCCTCCATCAACTCCTCCACAGAAGAAAAAGCACGACTTAAATTCCTTCCATGTCTCACATCATCAATGGCTCTAATTGTGTCTGCATTCGGAATATCCATTGAAATTGCAAATGGTATCCTTTGCTCTCTTACTGCTTGTTTTGCTGATATTGTAAAAAAAGTGGTCATATCCATTCCAAGATTAGAAACAAGTTCTTGTAATTGAGCTTTCAGTTCTTCATCTATTCTCATTGTTATATTGGTGGTTGCCATATTATCAACTCCTTCCTTTACAATATTATATTATACAAAAAGTATCGCGTCAACACATCGTATGTGCATCGCACAACAAAAATCTGTTTACCTTCATCTTCAATTGCTTCCTTGAAATATACAGCTAAATAATGTATTATATAAAACATAATTTTAAATGAGGTTAACCATGCGAAAAAAGGTAAATCATATATTAAACATTATTATGGGCTGTTTTATCGGCCTGTTCATTGGTTCCGGGTTATACAAATACTGGCACTTTCTAAAATATCCAGGTTTATATGCCATGCAATCCGCCCCTTGGTATACAAGCATTTTAATAAATGGGTTATTTACGCTTTTATTATTGACAGTTTGCATGATAATAAAAGTCATTCTTATAGAGAAGGTTCCGCTAATGAAAAAAATCGCATTGATTTTGGGAATTATTTTTTCGTTTCTAACATTTACAGGTGGTGGATATGTTATTATATATCATGGTCAGGTAAATGCCGGATATGCAGTTATGCCAGGGCTTTGGGCTATTATATGTTTCTCATATTACCGAAGTGTAAAACATGACTAGTTCTAACAAAGGAAATGTCTAAGGTTCTTTTATCCCTACTTGTATTTTAGAGCAATAGTGCTATAATAAGCTTATGGGGATATAGCTCAGCTGGGAGAGCGATACGTTCGCAACGTATAGGTCACGAGTTCGAATCTCGCTATCTCCATTTTTCTCATGTTGCATGTCTTGCTACTCTTAACCCATAACTCCACGATTTGCCAAACATATTGATATTCACAATATATAAATAATAAATATGTTCAAACTAATAAATAGAAAATCAAATATGGGGTTAAATTAAAAAAGACATGCAAATTATCAAAATTTACATGCTTTAATATAATTATCTAAAACATACTTTGGATGAACACTTTGTAGTATTCATCATCAATAAGAATTAATGACTTATCTCCGTCTTTCCATTCAATAGCAATAAGATACTCTTTCTTATTCTTACCACCTATACCAGCTATTGCACCCACTCCTCCTAACAGTGCCACACCTAAAGCACCTTTCCAGAAAGAATATTGTTCTTTATTTGTTTCATCAATAATAGCATAAGAAGAAATTTGCTTTTTTGATAATGATCTGCCGCCTATGTATTCAGAGGTATTAACAGAAATTTCTTTATGCCCAGAAATCTTCTCATTTTTATATTTACCCTCTAATACACAATTAAATTTTTTTACTCATTTAAAAAACCTCCAACTCTCAATTGGATTAATTATATCACATATATTCAATCTCATAAACTGAAAATAAAAGATGCAGTTGTATTAAAAAAGACATGCAATTAAAAAATGTACCTGTCCTGATATAATTATTTAAAACATACTAGCAATAAATACTTTATAGTATTTTTCATCAAGTAGAATAAGTGACTTCTCACCACTCTTCCACTCGATTGATATTAAATATTCTTTGGAAGATTTATTCTTTCCACCTATACCTGCAACAGCTCCTATTCCGCCAAATAAAGCCACTCCCAAGGCTCCTTTCCAAAAGGAATATTCGGATGAATCTTTGCTGTTTTCATCTAATATGGTATAAGAAACAACACGTTCTTTTTTGATAGAAGAACCTCCTATAATTTCAATAAAATTATTTTTAGAAAATGATATATTTCTTTATCTTTGTATTGTCTTTCCAATACATAATTTATTGTTTTATTAGACATTTATTAACCCCCAATTACAAATATTGTATTTAAAATATAGCATGAAATAATATATATTTAATCTCTTAATAGAAAATAAACGGTTTCTTTAATGGAATAGAAAAGCTAAACTGATCAATTCAAACACTTGAAAAAGTAAATGGCTTAGACATATCTAATATCGCACTTGGGCATTGAAATAATTTGATGACTAAGTTTTTATCGAAAGAGACCATTATTTCCACCGCTTCTAAGGCTGAATAATTAAATAAAAATCTCTATATTTCAAAATCAACCTATAAATCCTCCGACTTAAAGGTATTATACCCTTCATAATAATAACTTACATCAATGCCTTTCATATATATTTCCCTGTCATATATCTTATCTGTTAATGCGTTTTTAAGCAAAACTTTAATTTCTACATCCTTGATTGGACTTCTTTCCATAGCAAGTAAATAATCTTCCTTATTAACTTTATTCCAATCTACCACTAACTTTAATTCTTTTTTTAAAATCAAATCCAGCCATATGCGTGTACTTCTTCCATTACCTTCCCTAAACGGATGAGCGACATTCATTTCTACATATTTTTCTATAATTTCATCATATGACGATTGAGGCATATCATCAATATGTTTTAACGCAGCATCTAAATACATTACAGGTGCAAATCTAAAATTTCCTTTTGCCAAATTTACCGTTCTTACTTTTCCGGCAAAATCATATATATCATCAAATAAAAGTTTATGAATTTTTGCAAGTCCGGAAAATTTTCCAATTTCAGATTCTTCAACAATATTATTTTCATACAATTCAATTGCTCTAATTTTGCTTATTTTCTCTTCTGCTCTCGCAAGTTCTGCCGAATCGTTAATACCAAGTTTATTTCCCAGAGCCATACAAAACCTCCAAAAATCTATCTATTTTTCTCAATTTTAACTTTCATTCTTCATTGAACTTATTTTAGCATAAATATAATAAGGTGTACACAGCCTTACATAAGTATCTATGTTTCGCATAGTCCATAGCATTATTACCTCACACGATTCTGATTTATCTTACTATCATTTCATAATGTATTCTTTGCCCCGAATATTCGGGGTGGAATGTTTCCTCACTCTTTTTTACAAATTGGAAACCTGCACTTTCATAGGTATGCTGAGCGGGAATACAGATCTCACTTGTCCAAACTACTATTTTCCTTGCTCCTTGCATGGTTATACGCCTAACCGCTTCCTGCATCTGACGCTTCCCATAGCCATTCCCCTTGTATTTCGTCAAAATGCAATTGTGTCCGACTTCTGTTGATTCAGGCAGATTGGTCGGATTCCACGAAACAAAGCCAATAGGCTTCCCATCTAAGACTGTCATAAATCCACTATACTCGGCAATATGGGGGTTATCATAAAAGAAATCATCAAACTCTTGCCATTGATCATTCCAATCACGCTCGAAATTTGGCTCGAAAGAATAACTGTCTTTCAAAAGCGCTGCAAGCGTTCCTCGACTGAACTCTGTTATTTTTCTAAATTCAATATCCATTTTTACTCCTTTAAATATCAGAAGAAAACTCCCAGCTATCATAACTGGGAGCTTTTTTAATTATATAAAATTATGCCACAGCGTAAATTATTTCAATGAGAATGCGAAGCATTCTCTGAATCGAGTGCGCTGGCACTCGATTTTTTATAATTCCATTTTATTATAAATATCAAAACAATCCAAAGTTGCAAAATAATCCTTAGGCGTCTCTGCTCTTCTTATAAGCTTAACATTTCCATCCTCGCACAAAAGCAGTTCGGCTGACCTCAGCTTGCCGTTATAATTATATCCCATTGAATGTCCGTGCGCACCGGTATCATGAATTGCCAGATAATCGCCCATATCTATCTTAGGAAGCATCCTGTCAATTGCGAATTTATCATTATTTTCACATAAAGAACCCGTTACATCATATTTACAGTCGCATGGCTTGTCCTCCTTGCCAAGTACCGTAATATGATGATATGCGCCGTACATGGCCGGACGCATCAGATTAACTGCGCAGGCGTCCACACCGATATATTCCTTATAAGTGTGCTTCTCATGGATTGCTTTTGTTATAAGAGCTCCATAAGGCGCCATCATAAAACGTCCCATCTCGGTATAAATTGCTACATCACCCATTCCGGCGGGTACAAGCACCTCTTCGTAAACCTTCCTTACTCCTTCGCCTATAGTCCTGATATCATTTGCCTCCTGCTCCGGCTTATACGCAACTCCGACTCCGCCTGAAAGGTTGATAAACGCAATCTCCGCGCCCGTCTCTTCTTTTAACTTAACCGCCAATTCAAAAAGCTGTTTTGCAAGCTGCGGATAATACTCATTGGTTACTGTATTGCTCGCCAAAAAAGCGTGAATTCCAAAACGTTTTACGCCTTTTTGCTTAAGAATACGAAAACCTTCAAACATCTGCTCTGTTGTAAAGCCGTACTTAGAATCGCCTGGATTATCCATAATTCCATTACTCATCTTAAATACACCGCCCGGATTATAGCGGCAACTCATAAGTTCTGGTAGCTTTCCTAGAATGTTTTCCAGATAATCTATATGCGTAATATCGTCCAGATTTATGATCGCGCCTATCTTAGCCGCGTACTCATAATCCTCAGCCGGAGTGTCATTAGAGGAAAACATTACATCCTCACCATTTATACCGGCTGCATCACTAAGCATAAGCTCTGTCAGGGAGGAACAGTCGCACCCGCAACCATACTCATGTAATATACTCATTAAAAAAGGATTCGGAGTCGCCTTTACGGCAAAATACTCTTTAAATCCCTTATTCCATGCAAAAGCCTCTTTTACGGCCTTAGCATTTTCCCTTATTCCTTTCTCATCATAAATATGAAAAGGCGTGGGATAGGTTTTTACTATCTCCTCTACCTTTTCCTTAGTCACAAACGGTAATTTTTTCATTGGTACTCCTCTCCTCTCTTTAACTGCCTACACATTCTCAATCTGCCAGTCAATCGGTTCCGCGCCGTTTGATTTTAGGAACTCATTAGCCTGGCTAAAATGCTTACATCCAAAAAAACCTCTGTATGCCGACAACGGACTTGGATGCGGTGCTTTTAAAATCAAATGCTTAGGATTAGTCAGCATAGGAATCTTGCTCTGTGCCGGCCTTCCCCACAACATGTATACAATCGGCCTATCCTGCGCGTTAACTGCATTAATGACTGCATCCGTAAACTCTTCCCAGCCTTTTCCCTGATGGGAATTGGCCTGATGCGCCCGGACCGTAAGCACCGTATTTAACAGCAAAACGCCCTGATCAGCCCATTTTTGCAAATAGCCGTTGTTCGGTATATAGCAGCCCAGATCATCATGCAGCTCCTGATAAATATTCTGCAAAGACGGCGGTATTTCCTTCTGGTCTGGCGGTACGGAAAAGCTCATTCCATGTGCCTGATGCTCGTTATGATAAGGATCCTGTCCCAACAGCAACACCTTCACTTTATTTAACGGTGTAAAATGAAATGCATTAAAAATATCATCTGCCGGAGGATAAACTACCACCCTGCTGTATTCTTCTTTTATAAAATTGTACAACTGCTTATAATAGGGTTTCCGAAATTCTGAATCCAATGCAGCCGCCCAATCGTTGCTTAGCATTGCCATGTCTAAGTGTTCCTCCGTAGTATAGGTTGAGTCAAACTTACGAACTTATATATTATAAATAAAAATGGGGCTCGAACCGCGGGAGCGAAGGTCGCCCCATTTTTATTTATAATATCTAAGTTCTGGGTATTTTGAATAAAAAAACAATTATATTAATGTGATTAAATTCGAGTATTGGTATATAAGCTCGGAATTGCTTATTAGTATTGAATTCGTCATTAATAACACATGCTATTATTATAGTCTGACCGAAATTCCTTTATTTCGCAGATATAGTTTTAAATCCATAATCTCCATCTCTTTAAAGTGAAAAAGTGAAGCAGCCAAGGCCGCATCTGCCTTTCCCTTGGTAAAAGCATCATAGAAATGCTCCATATTTCCGGCGCCACCGGACGCTATTACCGGAATTGAGACATTTTCGGAAATTGCGCGTGTAAGCTCTAAATCATAACCCGCTTTCGTGCCATCTCCGTCCATACTAGTAAGAAGGATCTCTCCGGCTCCAAGTGACTCTGCTTTCATCGCCCACTCTACTGCATCAATTCCCATATCGATACGGCCGCCGTTTTTATATATATTCCATCCGTTCCCGTCTGAACGTCTCTTGGCATCAATTGCAACCACCACGCACTGCGAACCGAATTTATCCGCTGCATCGGAAATAAGCTGCGGATTCATAATAGCTGCCGAATTTACCGAAACCTTGTCTGCGCCTTCTCTTAGAATCGCCTGAAAATCATCTACACTGCGGATACCTCCGCCTACGGTAAAAGGAATGAAAACCTTGGCGGCAACCTGCCTTACCATCTCTACCGCTGTTGCCCTTGCATCGGAAGAGGCCGTTATATCCAGAAAAACCAATTCGTCCGCGCCTGACTTATCATAGGCTGCCCCAACTTCCGCCGGATCGCCTGCATCTTTAAAATTCACAAAATTAACGCCTTTAACAACTCTGCCGTTTTTAACATCCAGACAGGGAATAATTCTTTTAGTATGCATTAGCTATCCTCCCTATCCGCTGCGCTGCCTTCACCTGAAATATCCAAGAAATTTTTTAAAATTTTCATACCAACATCAGAGCTCTTTTCAGGATGAAACTGACACGCAAACACATTGTCCTTTTCTACCGAAGCATGGATTGTTACACCATATTCAGTAACAGCTGTTACTATTTTTTCATCCTCTGCTTGAAGATAGTATGAATGTACAAAATACACATACGAGTTCTCTGGTACTCCCTCAAACAGCCGCCCCCTGTTGGGATAGCTTAGGGAATTCCAGCCTATATGTGGAATCTTTAAATCCTCACCAGCGGGAATCCTTACGATTTTCCCGGGTAAAATCCCAAGCCCCTCTATGCCTTCACATTCCTCACTGCTTTCAAATAACAGCTGTAATCCTAAACAAATTCCAAGAAATGGTATTTTTTTCTCAACAACTTTTTTTATAACATCTACTAATTCATAACTATGAAGCTTTTCCATAGCGTCGCCAAAAGAACCCACCCCAGGTAAAATCACATGCTCTGCAGACAAAATCGTATCTGCATCTCTTGTAACGGTAACATCCTTCCCAAAAGCCGCAACTGCTTTTTCTACGCTCTTTATATTTCCGGCATCATAATCTATTATTGCTACCATTGCCTATCTCCCTTTATTAGTTCATAGTAGGTTCTACACCATTTTGAAGCCCGTCATTATTTTCCGGCAGTCCGTCAATAATCTCCTGCTCTTCCGGAAGAACATCCTCTATTGCAGCAGACTGTGGCTGATCCTGTTCTACGCCGTTATCAAAACTGATCCCGTATACAATTGATGTCAGACGCTGAGTATAGGTCACATCATCATATGCAGCTATTTCCATAACATCTGTTTCTGAAAGTCCATAATTATCAGATAAAGTTTTGATTATTTCAAAATGTATCGCATTTATCTCATTTACAACATTATATTCTTCTGCTTCCGGTAAAAGCTCATAATACAATGCCGCACCCTGAATCAGCGCATCCAACGCCGTAAGTTCGTTATTGCCAATTTTCCTATAATTATGGTATGAATCCAGTTTTCTATCCAGCGTCAGAATAATTGTACTCTTTTGTAATATTGTCTCATCATCTTCACTTAAATCCTTGCCGTAAAGTAAATCGTATGCTTGTGCATAATTGCCCATATCATAAGCCACATGCGCATCACGTTTTTCCAAATACGTTGGCAGCAGAGATGATAAAAGTACTATAACAACCGTTATTGTAACACAGAAAAGAATAACCGGAATCACCTTCTTCTTAGACAATTTCTTGCTTGGTGGCTCATTTGCAGCATCTCCATCCACTGCCTTTTCTTTCTTAGGCTTTTTCTCCTTCTTAGGTTTCTTCTTAGAGCCTTTACCTTCTCCCTCTGCGCCCTCTTCTCCTTCGGCAGCGCCCTTTTTGCCTTTCTTTTTCTTATCCTTTTTATCCTTCTTATCTTTCTTGTCCTTTTTATTTTTCTTGTCGCCTTCACCTAATTCATTAAGCAGATCACCATTCTCATCACTGCCTTCGCCTGTCGATGCAGCATTTTCTTCATCATCCTCTTCACTTTCTGTTAAAAATGCAAGAAATCTTGCAAAAACACCTGGTTTTTTATCAGTTTCCTCTTTTGCTCCTTCTTCTGGTGCATCATTGCCCTTTGATTCTTCGTTCTCGTCCTTTGATTTCTTCCTTCCCCATTTCCTCTTCTTCTTCTTTTTACCTTCCTCTTGCGACTCTTCTTGATTTTCATCGTTTCTCGAAATCAATTCGGTAAGATCTGCACCTCTATTCTCGTCAACATCATCGTCGCCTTGAAGTAAGTCAAAATTCTCTTCACCTGATTCTAATATACCATCATCTCCTGAATCGGAAACGCTCTCTAACAAAGCAAGCATCTCATCATCAATATCATCACCCTCACCGGAATTCCCCAGTAAATCATTAAATTCTGAGAACTCATCCTCTGTCTCACCATCATTATTAGAAATGTCATCCATTTCAAGTTCATTAAGTCCCAATTCATCCAAATTCATATCTTCCTGTCCATTTTCTTCTAATTCCGTACCATCATCCATCCCAAGTTCTTCCAAGCCCATGTCATCTACTGCCGTATCTCCCATTTCAAGGTCATCTGATATGTCATCTCCTGACATCATGTCATCTAACGATATATCTCCCAAATCACCGTCACTAGCTTCTTCTCCTGACATCATATCGTCTAACGATATATCTCCCAAACCACTGTCATCTGCTTCTTCTCCTAACATCATATCGTCTAACGATATATCTCCTAAACCATTGTCACCGGCTTCTTCTCCTGACATCATATCATCTAATGATATATCTCCTAAACCACTGTCTTCGGCTTCTTCTCCTGACATCATATCATCTAATGATATATCTCCTAAACCACTGTCTTCGGCTTCTTCTCCTGACATCATATCGTCCAATGATATATCTCCTAAACCACTG
>JAAUZJ010000017.1 GCA_014804695.1 Lachnospiraceae bacterium | reverse complement strand
AAGAATTAAAGACAGGGACACTCAGCAATGGCACTGTCGGTACTTATCTTCAGGCGATCAACCGCATTAAACAGCACCCTGTAAGCAGACGGAAACTCAAAACGGTCACTTCGGGGCATTTACAGCAGTTCATGGATCTGCTCTCATTTGGCGGAACAGTTGATGGCTTTGTTTCAAAGGGATATTCCATTGATTATATCCGGTCATTTTCCGCAGTATTACAGCAGTCATTCCGGTTTGCGGTATTCCCGAAACAGTACATTACGTTCAACCCCATGCAGTATGTGGTCATGAGGCATAAAAAGGACGATATGGACTTGTTTGCGGAGGAAACGGACACCGAAACGGTCAAGGTCAAACCGCTGTCATTTGAGCAGTACCAAAAGCTGATTGCACAGCTTGGCAGGCGGAGCAAAGACGCAATCCTGCCCGTACAGATAGCCTATTTCACAGGTCTCAGGCTTGGGGAAGTGGCAGGGCTGACTTGGCAGGACATCAACTTTGAGGAACAATGCCTGACAGTCCGCAGGAGCGTCCGCTACAACGGTGCAACCCATAAGCACGAAATCGGCTCTACAAAAAGGAAGAAAGTGCGGATCGTTGATTTTGGGAACGCCCTCGCTGACATCCTGAAGAAAGCAAGGAAACAGCAGCTTAAAAACCGTATGCAGTACGGCGAACTCTACCACAGGAATTTCTACAAAGAGGTTACGGAAAAGAACAGGGTGCATTATGAGTATTACAACTTGGGAATGACAGAGAATGTGCCGGAGGATTATACGGAAATCTCCTTTGTATGTCTGAGGGAAGATGGCTGTCTTGAACTTCCTGCCACCGTGGAAACAGCCTGCCGGACAGCGGCAAGGAAAGTACCAGAGTTAGAGGGTTTCCACTTCCACACATTAAGGCACACCTACACAACGAACCTGTTATCAAACGGGGCACAGCCAAAGGATGTGCAGGAGCTTTTAGGACACTCAGACGTAAGCACCACCATGAATGTCTATGCACACGCCACAAGGGAAGCAAAGCGGGATTCCGCAAAGCTCTTGGATAAGGTTGTGGGAATGAACTAAAACTGGATAAGAAAAACTTTCCCTTGTAACCTGCCCATAAGGGCAAAAACAAGGGAAAAGGATACATATATTAAGGTTTAGCATACCGCAAAGCCTTGAAAATAAAGGAAAGTTAAGACAGTTAGTAGATAAAATGGAATTTGGAGGATAGAACGCATGAGTGAAAAAGTTGCAAGCAATGTCAGCGTTACTGAAAAAACAGATAGCTCTACATCATATTTTTTATTAGTTGGTAGTAAACAACCAAAAACTGTAAAGCGGAAAATTCAAAGATGTATATATGACATCAGAAAAAGTATGGTAGAGAGGAGTATTAAAGCAACAGCACATAGCATTGATGAAGTGGGAAATTATATTAAAAATGTTTACGGATTTGTAGAAATAAATAAAAATTCCGACGAATTTCAAACAGAATACAAGAATATTAGAGCTTCGTTTATGATGATGTATGCGCCGGAATTGTTGGGCACTCTCGCACCATATCCGGAATTAGAAGGAGAAGATACAAAAGATATGAAAAACTTTATGGAACAAATAGAACTTCGGAGAAAGGCTACTGAAAATATTCCTCTGGAATTATTTGATATTGATTTACATATTTTTGAGAAGGAAGAAGCAGACTTCCAAATGCGGTTCATTATGGAATATAAGTACGATTATATTGGAGCTTCTACCAGTGGTGGATCTAAATTTATGGTGAAAAAATTTAGGAAGATATATCGTAGCATTTATCGGTATTACGGAGTGACACAAGAGGATATAGATAAAAAGACTAGAAGATATGAAAAAGTAATTAAATGTTTGACAATAAGATAAATTCAAGTTTAGCGGAGGCTGTTAAAATGGGATTTAGATATAGTATTATGTGACTTTTCAGGGAACGAGATATTTATCCTTTGAGCGTAGTTAATTTTATTTTATGAACTGAGTAAGTTAATGTAAGGACGGAAAATTGTATGAATGCAAAAAAGTTTTTTAAGTTTGCGGCAGCGTGTTTGTGCATTGTCTGTATAGGGTTGTTTTTTTTAATGCGAAAAGAACAGCCTGATATTTCTGATAATTGCCCGGCTCCCAACATTGTATTGAATGGCACTACCTATGTGCGGGCACAATTTTCATATTCAATAGCGTTTGAGAAGTGCCCTGACGGTTTTGAATATGGTGGCGTGATTGAAGGTGGTATAGCGGAAGGTTGTGCTTACTATATCAATCCACAAATACCGGAATGGATATATGTTGAGCAGTATGCAAAACGCAAAGGTACAGTCGATGATTTTTATCCTGGTTATGTCCGATATGTTGATGAGAGTATCATTAAAGATTTCGTCAATTATAATGGAGCAATCTATGTTTCCATGTTCAGTGCTGAATATCCGTTTGACGTAGATAAAGCCCTTTATGATGAGATTGAGAGTACATATGGGCTAAGAATAGAAGATTCCAATGTCAGCGGCTTCCTGCCTGTGGGGACAACTGTATTTGAAGGATTTGATGTTATTCCTTATAATGATTTTGGGAGTAATACCCACCAGAAAGAAGAACAGATATATGCAAATGCAGATAATGAAAATGTTATTTTGCTAAGCAGATTATGGGAAGCTTATAAGGGCTTTGGTGTTTATATCAAATCGAATTACAACTATGTCAAACATGAAAATGCGGAAGTGCTTGTGTATGACGGACGGTATTATAGTGTAGCCGATTTATCTGATGAAACCGTGGAATGGATTAAGTGGTATAATTCCCTATCTTTGGAAAAGCAGCTGGCTGTCGATTATGAACCTTATGAGTTGCGGAGTGGTGATTATTAGTGCAATGTTTATATGCAGAATATAATATAAATAGTAGAAATATTTATATCCCTTTCCCCTTGTTCCATTATATAGCATAAATATCGGAAGCGCTCCTGCCATCATCCACTGGTAGTTATCATATAATAATGCCAATAATGAATAATCCTCAATGAAAGCAGTATCAAACCCTAGGAATAGGGTTATGAAGGCCTTAAGTATGTTGCAAAAAATAACCTCGGGAATTTCAGGTAGTTCAACAATATATTTAAGTATATATTCCAATCTTCTCATCAATATAGGAAAAAAGCTTATTTGTATCAGAATCGACGGAACATAAGAAAAAGTCAAATAAGTTATGACAAACTTCTTCCTATTACCTTTCAAATAATAAAGCATTACCCCCAAAATAACAAGTATTGTATTTGTCCGCCAGCCACCCACAAATCCCGTCAGCGCTCTGAAAAGAATCTCGATGCCATAGCGGTTTATGGATGGCAGTATTGGAATCAAGTCATAGAAAAAAAGCAGTATAAATGCAAGATTTTTCGATTCCCTATAATAGACAAAACAAAAATACCGGCGCCGACAGCCTTCCTATCCATCGGAAGGCTATAGGCATTTCCGGTATAAAAGCACCGATATGGTCAATTGTCATCAGAATAAGAGAAAGCGTTTTCAGCGCAGTGATAGACATTTAATGCTCCTTTTTTCTCCTGCCGATACCTTTTTACTGCTCAACATATACAATACTAGGATTATCCAACTCTGCTGTCAAGTATCTTTCCCGGTCTTTTATCTGTCTTTCGGAGAAAATATGTATATCAGAATATTCTTTTTCTATAAAAAGTAAATGATGTATAATTTTGAAATACAGATGAATTCCTTTATATCAGGTAGTACAATAAGAGTACAAAAATGCGAAAATACCCCAATGTTAAGCTTTTTATCAGGAATGTTAAAAGTAATTGCTTGAAAAAAACAACGGTTTTTTATAAGGTGTACCCAAGGAGGTCAAAGATGAACGTAGGCGAAAAAATTAAAACAATCAGAAAAATGGCAGGAATGACACAGGAGGAGCTTGCCGAAAAAATGAATGTGTCAAGACAAACAATTTCAAAATGGGAAAAAGAAATTTCATCTCCGGATCTGGAAAGTGCGATTGCTTTATGCGAACTGTTTGAGATTTCTTTGGATGATTTACTGAAAGGGGGAGAGTTTGTGAAGGAAGAAAAAATTTCATTGCAGGATATGATAAAAATAAATCAGCGGAACCAAAAACAGACAATTTTATTGATCAGCGGTTTGTTTTTTCTCATGATTGGAGCATTGGCCGCATTATTTATTGCGGCGATTCAAAGCAGCACCTACAGCATTGAGTATATGCTGTACCGGTACATAGTAACCGGTCAGTATTCAAGCGCTCCTATTAATTATGGAAGGCTTACGGCTCCTGCAATTTTGTTAATTGCAATCGGAGTTATTTTGAGTATGGCTTATGTGATTGAAAAGTGGAAGGAGAAAAAGAGAGATGAATCATAATAAGAAAATAGTAATAATCGGACTGCTGATAATCGTAATGTGCTTTACAGCCTGCGGGCATAACAAGCAAGATAATCCTTATGGACCAGCGATGGCGGAACTGGGGGACGAGGATGCTTATGCATTTCTGGATATGGATTATAAAAATTATGTTATGGTAACCTCAGATGGGTTGTATGATGCAGGAATAGAAAGGCAGGCAGCTATTTATTGTACGGTATATTATTACGTAAAGGATGAGGCAATAAATCTTGGAACTATTATGAGCGATGGAACGGCCTATCCAATCTCCTTTTCTAAGGACGGTATTTTTACTGCATCCGGACATAGAATAGAGAAATATGCCATTTCCGAAAAGGACGGAGAACTTTATCTGAAAAAGGGCGTATATGTAGAGTATGATGAGGAGGGGAATGAGCGCTATACTTCTGTGACAGACGGGAAGGAAGCGGAGTCAAATGAAGAGGAATATGAAAAAATGGTGGAAGAATATGGCGGGAGCCAGGCCGTACACTTTTCTTATGGCGCAGATGGATGTATCAATGAAATAATTGAGTATTAGAACAATAAGCAGATGTTGTATGGTCTATGCAAGGCAGCACAATGGTTATCGGAGGTGTTATATCAATGATTATGGCAAGGCGTAATACTATCAGTAATAATGAAATACAGACCAATGGCTTAAATGCCCTAAAAGAGGCGTTGGGAGTAGTTGGTACATTAAAATTTTTAGAGCAGTTTGACAGTGGAGGATATGGGGACTATACAGCTTAGAAATATTTAAATGAGGAACAGGATCCAACGGATGAAGAAATTCGAAGGATGTTTCAAAAATCGTAGCCTGGCGCAAATAGAAATGCATGATAAAGGGAAAATCCGGTCATGCACTTCTTTTGGATGTAACAGTGAAAATGACGATACAAAATGCAGGAGGAGCAGAAATGTTCTTCCTGTTTCTATTTGAAAGCATAACAGTTGGCGGGGAGGGAGAGATATTGTGCCAAAGTTTTTGAACTGTCTTTCGGGGAAAAAATCTGTACCTCGGGATAAAAGTATAAGATTTTATGTACAAATTTCCGATAACTAAAGTAATAGTGCAGTATATGCGTAGAAATGAAAAACGGATTTTAAGAACAAGTTCAATGAGGGAAACTTATATGAGTTACATGGATGTAAATTTAACAAACTACACGGGAGTCAGAGAAAAGAAAGCTGATAGCCGCAAGGCCCAGACTGCAGCAGAAGCGCAGCGGGCAGAGAAGGAAAGGCTTGAGGCGGAAAACCCCTGGAGTCCTTTTGATTATAGGGGAGATTTGAGCAAAAATGAACCGACGCAATATCTGATGTTTAGTAAATTCCTTTATGACAAAGGGTTCTTTAATGACATGGACGATGAACAGGCAGGGAAAATGGAAGATATGCTGAGAAATATTGCCTCTGGTATGGATAGTATCAGGGGGGATGCGTGATTCTTTTAAAGAACTGATTAAAGAATATGAGAACTATAATAGCAAAATAGTTGCAAACCACAAAAACAGCTCTGATTGGTATAGTGAAGCAATGGCAAATATTCCTGCACCTAATGCAACAGGTGGGAGTGCAGATGTGCATAGGTCGTAGGAGCGGACAAAAGCGTATCAGCAGATAGGCAGGGTAAAGCATACGGAGCAGGAGGTAAAAGACCTAAAAGAAGATTATCAGGCGCTCTTTGATAAACTGATGAATAAGGATGATAGTGCCAGAAATATTTTTGACAGCCTGCAGAGCTTGCTTGTAAATTATGCGTCAGACGGCAGTAAAAATAGCATGGTACTTAATCTGTTAAATGCCAATAATGCAGGAAGTATTAACAGAATGTTCCAGTATTGGTCGGCAATGTTTTAATCGCAGGTAATATAGGAGGTAATTACATGGGAACTGAAATAAATTATGATGTGGCAATGTCGGGCGGTGTCTATGATAATCGAATGATACAAAAGAATCTTCAGACTTTTTCTGATCTTTACACACTGGAAGAGCGGCAGGCCGATAATGACGCCGCAGAAGCATTAAAGGAAACACTGAAAGGTGTCACTGTAACAATTTCACCGGAGTCTGTTGAATTTTTGAACGGCGTTAGGGAACGAAAAGAAGCGCAGAAAGCTGAAGAGGAACGCATACGCCAGGAATACAGTTTTTTAAATCCGGAAAACGCATTTAACCGGATTGGGACGCAATTTGGCATTATCAGCGACGAATTATCGAAAATGGGATTTTACGATAATATGAGTGATGACGAAGTTTTTCAGGTTGAACGTATTCTGGCTGGAATTACTTACGGCATGAACAGTGTCTGCGGTAACGTGAAAGAGGAAGTGCCTGATTCCAAACAATTGTCATCATATGCTGCCAGATTTGAATTGGAATCGTCAACAGCCGCACTGAGACAGTTTTCTGAAAAATTTTTGCCTGAGGATATGAGGGAAAGCTTCAGTAATCTGATTGACCAGTACTACGAGCATAATGCGAAGATTCTGGAGGGATATCGTTCATCACGTGAAATTATGAATGAACGCCTGGCTACGATTTATGACTGGACGGCTTTTATGAGGGCGGAGCCAATGGATGAAGAGGAAAAAGCCATCCAAAAATCCGGAAAAGTGAAGCTCAAAGAATCCGATATTACCAATGCAACGAAAAGTTGGAGGGAGCATTTAAAGATGCTTGTAAGCGGCGAAAAATCTGTGGACGATTCTATAACGATGATGCAGGATACCTTAAACGCTCTTGCTTCTGGAAACAGCAAAGATAAAAGTCTGCTTCAATATGTTAGTAGGTGGAACTCATTTTCTATTGAAAATGCAAGACAATACTGGAATTTGCTTATCTAAACAATGTTTGAAGATTGGAGGTTTTTATGCAAATATACTCTTTACAAGAATTGTTAAAACAATATGTGGAATGGGGATTTAACTTTGCTTCTATCAGCGTAGCAACCCAAATACCGGAAGACGAATTGCGGCAGTTATACAGTGATGAAAACTACAGATTACAAGATAAGGATAAAGAGAATTACCTCGTAGAATTCTTGCTGCTGATTTGCTGTGAAAAGCCGGACAATGACAAGTATTACAGGACACAACTTGAAAGTCTCACACAATACTTTAAATTGCCGCCGGAAGCAATAGCAAATTATATAGGCGTGGATATTGACGGCTTACTGGCCTTTGAAAGCAGCAGTGACAAAGACAGGATTGAGAAGAGCATAGCGCATCTTTTTACTACCTTTATCAGAGATCCAAGATATTCGATATAGAGAAATCAACACGGACGCACATTATCGATAAGGTACAGAGGATGGATAGGGCAGATTTCCGATAATAAAAGTGATGGTTCAGGCAGACAGCATAGAAGAATTGATAGAGTAGATAAAGAAGTAAAATGGGATAAGGCAATAGAGTAAAAGAGTAAATAATTTGGAGGGTGTACTGCGTTTTATATAAATGTGTGAATGCAGTACGCTTTTCAATATGTGAGAAATAACAGAAGTGTAAAGGCTGTTAGAGATATAATAGGTTTCAAGGGAGTGTAACAATGGAAATTGAAGTAAGGTCGCATTATTATAATTATTACAATGTCAAAGGAAGATATACGACATCTGATCCTGTAAAAGCAGGATGGGCAGAGAGATATGAAAGCGTTGAGGATAGAATTGAGGGAAATAATAGCAATAAAGACAGCGAGTTATATAAGGCGTATGTTAAATTAGAAGATATTTATTATGATTTAGGAGTGGTTAACCGTTCGAAGTACTCAAGCTATGAGGAGTTGCAAAATGCCATAGCTCAAAAATATAGTTCGGCAGAGTATTATGGAAAATATACTGTTGCTGAACGCAACGCAATGTATCAAAATGAACTTAGTATGAGTGCATTTGGATATTGCGGTAATATGAATGATCCTCGACTGAACGGAGCGGTTCATGCAGAAACAGACAGTGAGAAAAAAAGCTATAATCGTCAATGTGTGAATAATCAAATCAATAATATTTTTACAAATAACGGAATCAGTCAGACCTTTTTTGGAAACAACAGTTTTACTTTCATTATCAATCCATATACATATCAACTTACTGTTGAAGGAAATGCTGATAAATCTATCATGTCACTAATGGAAACTTTACTAAATGAAAATGGAAATTCAAAAGAATTATTTTTTCATATTCTAAACAGTATTGGAAGTACAAATATAGATAAAAATGTATTGGCAAAATACAGGGCGGCAAGTTTGTTAAGGGAATACACCGACTTGGATATTCGGAATTTTACTCAAACGAAAGACGGTCTTATAGACGGGAATGGAAATAATATTTTAGATGTCTTCAAGAAAAGTATTAAGGAATCGTCCAAAGTTCCATCAGAGTTTAAGGGGGCAGCATACGATATTTTTGAGGAATATATAAAACAAATGACCGCAACAGATGTAAACAGTATTGATGATATGTATTTGAGTATTGGATTTGAAAACGGACAATTAAAAGATATGTCTAATAGTAATATTATAAATACGGGTTTTAATGTTACCTTTTGACAAGTTTGATAAATTTCCATTGAAGGGACATTATTAAAAATGATTTCTGCAATATATGACAGACGAAGTATAAGGAAATTAAATATAGCTATCGTGAACTGCATGGATGGCAGCTCTCCGTTAAGTACGGAGGAATTGCAGAAGCTATTGAATGGTGCAGAAAGATAATGAGTATGCCATTTACAGCAGCGGACATACAAATTTATTCCGTTCAACGATAAAGGTTTTCTTTACTGGTTTAGCTTCTATACTGTTAATAGAGATTTGCCTGAAACATTGCTTCAAAAAAGGCGTATATATGGATTGAAAGCAATTATGCTGGAACAACAATGTAAGGAGACAGTATGAGAAAACTAATCGCATTTATTATTGCAACTGTATGTGTTTTGCTGATAACAGGGTGTGGAGATTCAAGCAGTTCAGGAAATCCCACTGGAGCTAATAGCCAAATGGTGGAAAATGCCGGACAAACAGATACCGAGGAAAATATATCAACAGCAGGTGTTGCAGACTATCCGGCAGCGATTATGGTAAATGACACTATCTATCTGTTGGAGGGCGATCCTATGCCCACAGAAGTTGATGAAAGCGCAATTATTGGATATACGGAGTCATATACAGATACCTTTCCAGAGAATAACGGAGAAACTAATTTTAATCGTGAATTGGGAATGCCATATGCACAAGTGGAGGGCGGAATAGCAGTTTTATATAATAATGAATGGTATCTATGCACTTTAGCTTCTAATGTGACAGACGAGAATACCATTACCTTTACCGGGATGATCATTGACCACACTGTTGAGTCATTAGTGCCGATTATTTGTGTAAAGACACTGGAGGAAGAGGCAATTCCGTATGAAGCAGTATTCTTTGAATTGCCAGAAGGCGAAGAAGATTGGGCATTAAAGATAGGTGAAGTAGTGCTCATTACTTGTTCCGGTGGTTTTACAGAGTCAGCACCGCACTATGGAACACTGATTTCTATAAAAAATGCAGATACCGCATTGTAAAAACTGTTATGGATGTTAGAGGAACAGTGAAGCATACAGATTATGTATTTACAGCGGAATTTAGTATTTAAGGAGAATGTGAACTACACACTTTGAAAGGTGCTGTTAATAAAATTGAAATTTATGGAGGCAAATAAAGTGGCTAAGAATGTAAGATTTGAGAAAGTTTATTCACAGAAAGCAATGAGTGTCATGGAAATTTGGGTGGATAAAGAGACTGGTGTAAATTATGTGTTTCATGCAAGTGGATATGCAGGAGGAATGACACCATTGTTGGATAGAGATGGAAAACCGATTATCTCTCCGATTGTGAATAGATAAATTTCCATTGTGAGGGCACTCTTATGAATTACATTAGGAAAGCAGTAACGCAGGATGCTTCAAGATTAGCGGAAATACTGATTTTTACTAAAAGAATAAATTATAGAAAAATCTTTCAAGATGATAAAGTTTCGTTTGGCGAAATGCAGGTTTTCCCTTTGGCGCAGGATTATATTGCCAACCCTGAAAAGCTGACAAATATTTGGGTATACGATGATGAATTTGTAAAAGGGATGCTTCATATAGAAGGAAAAGAGGTTATAGAGCTATATGTAGACTCTTTCTTTCAAAATAAAGGTATCGGAGCAAAGTTAATGGAATTTGCGATCCGGACGTTTGATGTTTCAAATTTGTTCGTGTTGGAAAAAAATAGTAACGCCATCCGTTTTTATCAACGTCATGGTTTCTCATTGACACAAGAAAGGCAATTGGAAAAGGGGACTACAGAGTATATTGTGAAGATGACACGATAACTTTCGAGATAAGCTGTTGATATGACACACTAAACGACAATGAAAAAGTAGATAAATATCAGTTAAGATTCCTAGCCGAATATTGTTGCTTTTTTGCCCATTTTTTGGCAGAATAGAAGAGGATGTGTTTTAAGCGTGAAATTGTGGCAGAGAAATGAACAGAAACTTTATAATTTCCGCGCTAAGAATGCTTCATCAAAATTTCACATGAAAAGAGAGAAGGGATAATACATGGAAAGAAAAGTAGGAACTGTATCAAGGGGTATACGCTGTCCGATTATAAGAGAGGGAGATAACCTGTCGAAGATTGTCGTGGACAGTGTCTTAGAGGCGGCTGAGTCGGAAGGGTTTGCCATCAGAGATAGGGACGTAATTGCGGTGACAGAGTCTGTCGTGGCGAGATCTCAGGGCAACTACGCGTCGGTGGAAGCAATCGCACAGGATGTGAAAGAGAAACTCGGAGGGGAGACGATCGGCGTTATTTTCCCGATTCTGTCAAGAAACCGTTTCGCAATCTGCTTAAGGGGTATCGCTATGGGCGCTAAGAAAGTTGTATTAATGCTCAGCTATCCCAGCGATGAGGTGGGAAATGAACTTGTGTCTTTAGATCAGCTTGATGAAGCGGGAATCAATCCTTACAGTGATGTGCTGACATTGGAGAAATACCGCGAACTGTTCGGAGAGAATAAACATCCTTTTACGGGAGTGGATTATGTAGCTTATTATGGAGAGCTGATCCGGGAGGCAGGAGCTGATGTGGAGATTATTTTCGCCAACGACTGCCGCAGCATTCTTCCTTATACGAAAAAAGTATTAAACTGCGATATACATACGAGAGCCCGCACGAAGAGACTTCTGAAGGCAGCAGGCGCAGAGGTGGTAATGGGAATGGATGATATCCTTACCGCACCTGTCAATGGCAGCGGCTGCAATGAGAAATACGGGCTGCTTGGTTCCAATAAGTCTACGGAAGACACGATCAAGCTGTTCCCGAGAGAGTGCACAGATCTGGTGATGGATATCCAGACAGAGATTCTTAACAAAACCGGCAAACACGTGGAAGTCATGGTATACGGCGACGGCGCATTCAAAGATCCGGTCGGGAAAATCTGGGAACTGGCTGACCCTTGTGTATCTCCTGCCAGTACGCCCGGCTTAGAGGGTACGCCCAACGAAGTGAAATTAAAATATCTGGCGGACAATGATTTTAAAGACCTGTCCGGCGAGGCGCTGAAAGAAGCAATCTCTAACCGTATCAGAGAGAAGAAAGACAATTTGGTTGGAGATATGGCCTCTCAGGGTACGACACCCAGAAGACTTACGGATCTAATCGGTTCCCTGTGCGACCTGACAAGCGGTTCGGGCGACAAGGGTACGCCGGTAATTTTGATTCAGGGATATTTTGATAATTATGTGAGCTAGTTATAAAACACTATATCAGTGTGACAACTATTGATTTAGGGGGCTGTTGCAAAAGTAGATAATTAATTTACTTTTGCAACAGCTCCATTAAATTTTCACATTTTTATATTAAGGAAGAAATATATTTGCATAGAAAATGGGCGAATTCAATAGGAATATAAAAGAAAAACTATACAAAAGTATTGTATAGTACATAGTGTAAAGAACTTTTCTAAGGGGGAATATCGCCATGAATACTGCTGTAGAAAATGTAAATCAGGCCAAAGAAAGTTTTAATCGTGTTTTAGACAATAAGAAATATGCCGGAATAATAAAAGATGATGACCATTTATCTTTACTATTAGATTTAGTAAATGATGGCAAGTATAATAAAATTTTAGACATTGGAACGGGAACAGGTTACTTAGCTTTTCCGTTAGCAGAACAGTTTCCAACCGCCAGTGTTTGTGGAATAGATATTGCAGATGTAATTGTTGAAAAAAATAATGCATCTGTCAAAGAAAAAGGTATTCTCAATTTATCATTTCAAGCTTTTGATGGAATAAAGTACCCATTTTCTGATGAAAGTGTTGATTTAATAGTTACCAGATATGCTTTCCACCATTTTCCAGATGTTGTAAATGCAATTCAACAAATGAACAAAATTCTGGTAAAAGGGGGTAAAGTGCTTGTTTCTGATCCCATGAGAAATGAAAATTATGATAATAGGATAATTGATAGTTTTATGAGGGTTAAAAAAGACGGACATATTCAGTTTTATTCTTCAAGTGAGTTAGATGAATTATTTGCGGATAATGGTTTTGCAAAGGAAAATCAAGTTATTACTGATTTGAAATTTCCTTTTGCAAAACATGTTGAATATATTGAATTATATGACCGAACCACCGATAAAGAAAAATCATTATATGATATAACAAATGATAATGGAGTCATATGGGTTAGGCATATGAATGTGGGAAATACCATTTTTGTTAAACAATAAATATCTTGTGTTCACAATGAGCGTTTATGATAATGATATAAACGATTTATTGTCTGTTATAATACTCAACACCGCTATTTGGACGAAAATACGTTCTAATATATCCATCCGTAGAAACAATAACAAAATCGTTGGTGCTTTCTATATAATAGACATCATCGCCATCTTCTGCTTCAAGCTTGTGAAGGGCATTTGCACTGGTCACTACAGCGCTTGCCGCGGCTTGGTAATCTTCAGCTGTCGCAAATCCCATTTCCTTGCCGTGTTTCTCAAAATGATCATTTAAAAGATCACTGTTACGGAATTTGTACTGTGGCGTTGAAACACCGCTTGACTGAGCTGGCTGGGCGTCGGCTTCCGGAGTTTCCTGTACGGTTTCTGCCGAAGTTCCTGATTCTGCGGAAGGCTTGTCCTGAGATTCATCTGAGCCTGTTTCGGTTGCATCGCCTTCCGAATCTGTTGACTGCGCAGTATCTGCGGAGTCTGTTTCAGTGTTCGGTTCATCCTTTACTGTATCTGCATCTGTCGCTGTCTCTGACTTGGACTTACTACTGGCTGTATCTGATTCCGCTTCTGGCAGACTATTTGCTGCATCCGATTCGGTTCCAAGCTGATTATGTATATCTTCCGATGTATAAGCATCCGCATCATATATCGGGTTCGTTGATTCAGAATACCTAGTAAATAAATCTGCATGGGATAATACAATCCCGCCTGTAAGCAATACTATGGCTATAATTAAAATAGCACATAATAACTTGTTGTTTCTCCCGTTATTCGATCCGCTGTTGCCAGCCGGCGTATAGCTTCTACTCTGCATCCGCGTATTTTCATAAGGTTTTGCTGATGCGGCCTTATTCTTTTTATTCGCCTGTCTGCATTGTTCACAGCGTTTGGGTATATGTAAATTTTTGCTTTTATAAAAATCAATCTCAGACTCGCTTAGTTCAAATTCTTTCCCACATTGCTTGCATGTCAATTTCATCTTGATTATTCTCTCCTTAAAATTTCTAGCATAAAAATAATTCAAAAATCAGCACAATAAAACAGCATGAAACCGCAACTTTAAAAAGCCCCGCGCCAAAGTAAGCGGCGATTATGCCGATAATAAGAGCCGCAATCCCCGAAACAGGAGTCTGCGTTGCATTTATTATTGCCGGGAAAGTCATTACTGCTAACGTTACATAAGGAACATAATATAAAAATGATTGTATAAACTGGTTTTTTACCTGTTTACGTATGAGCGTAAGGGGAAGAACGCGGACGGCGTATGTGGTAAGCGCCATTATAAAGATATATATGTACATATTATGCGTCATTTTGGTCTTCCTCCTGTTTAACCGGTTTTATTATCGCAGCAGCCGTGGAAATAACAACGGTTAGAATAATAGTTTTGGTACCATCAGATATATTTTCTATAATAGATGAAACTGAGGCAAAATAATTTAGTAAAAAGCTAAGCATAAAACTTACAACAACAAGGACGGCAATGGTTTTACTTTTTCTGGAGGGCGGTATTATAACTGCAAGGAACATTCCGTACAAGGCCACGCTGAGCGCGCTTACTATTCTGCCCGGAAGCAGACTTCCGGCAATGATTCCAAGCATCGTTCCGGTTGCCCAACAGGGTGAGGCAAATATAATTGCGCCATATGAATAGAACGGATTTAAATAATCCGGTCGTGATATTGAAATCCCGAATATTTCGTCGGTGATGACGTGCCCAAGCAGCAGACGATGAAGCAGCGGCGTGTCAGGATTGATTTTCTGGCTTAAAGCACAGCTCATAAGAAAATAGCGTGCATTTATAATTAATGTTATTAATACCATTTCTAAATAAGGCGCATTGGCAGCGATCACGGTGAAACCGGCGTATTCTCCGGCAGAAGCATTGATCAGTGCGCTTGTAAGAAAGCCCTGAAAAGGAGACAGACCGGCTTTTTTGGCGGCAATGCCAAGTGAAAAAGCCACCGCGAAATATCCCATGCCAATAGGGATGCCGTCGCGAATACCTTCTTTTAACTGAGTAATATTATTAATTGATGTATTTGGTGTTTTCATTTTTGTTGTCCTATTAAGTATGATTTATGGTAAGATGATCATGAGACTATTAAATGGCCTCATATTTTCGTATTATATCAAATTTATTGAAGATAGGAAAGAGAGTATATATGAATATTAGTAAAGCTATGTCTTTTTTTCCCAATCTATACTATAATAAATACAATAACAAACACAAAGCGAGGTCGTTCCAATGTCTTTTACACACCTGCACGTCCACACCGAATACAGTCTGTTGGACGGTTCAAACAAGATAAAAGAATATATAAAGCGTGTCAAAGAACTTGGCATGGACAGCGCTGCAATCACCGATCATGGCGTTATGTATGGTGTAATCGATTTTTACAAGGAAGCAAAAGCCGCAGGCATTAACCCGATAATCGGCTGCGAAGTTTACGTTGCGCCTAATTCCAGATTTGACAAGGAACTGACAGGCGGGGAAGACCGCTACTACCATCTTGTTCTTTTGGCGGAAAATAATACCGGATATGCTAATCTGATGAAGATTGTCAGCCGTGGTTTTACCGAAGGATATTATTATAAGCCGCGTGTAGATATGGAAGTCTTGCAGGAGTTTCATGAAGGGTTGATCGCGCTCTCGGCATGTCTGGCAGGAGAGGTAGCGCGCTATATCCAGAAGGGTTTGATCGATGAGGCGAAAAAGGCGGCAAAAAGATACGAGGACTGCTTTGGAAAAGGTAATTATTTCTTGGAATTGCAGGATCATGGGCTGCCGGAACAAAAGAATGTAAATACCGCATTGATTAATATAAGCAGGGAATTAGGAATAGAGTTAGTTGCAACTAACGATGTTCATTATACATATGCAGAAGATGAAAAATCTCATGATATTCTTCTTTGTCTGCAAACCGGGAAAAAACTCATGGATGAGGATCGTATGCGCTATGAGGGCGGTCAGTATTATGTGAAAAGCGAAGAGGAGATGAAGGGGCTTTTTCCATATGCATGGGAAGCAGTGGAAAATACCCAGAGGATTGCCGACAGGTGTCATGTGGAAATTGAATTTGGTGTCTATAAGGTGCCTTATTATGAAGTGCCGGCAGGATTTGATTCATGGACTTATTTAAACAAGCTTTGTGATGAAGGGCTTGCGCAGCGTTATCCTGAGGATGACGGAACACTGCGTAAGAGGATGGAATATGAGCTTGGAATTATTAAGACAATGGGTTTTGTGGATTATTTTCTGATCGTATGGGATTATATCAACTACTGCAGAGAGCACAACATTGCAGTAGGGCCCGGGCGCGGCTCTGCAGCCGGAAGCATAGTTTCTTATTGTTTGAAAATTACTAACATTGATCCGATTAAGTACAGTCTACTGTTTGAGCGTTTTTTGAATCCGGAGCGTGTTTCAATGCCTGATATTGACGTGGATTTTTGTTTTGAGCGCAGGCAGGAAGTTATTGATTATGTAGGTGAAAAGTATGGACAGGATAAGGTTGTACAAATTGTAACCTTTGGTACAATGGCGGCTAAAGGTGTAATTCGTGATGTAGGTCGCGTTATGGATCTGCCGTATGCGTATGTGGACTCGATTGCCAAAATGATTCCACAGGAATTAAATATTACAATTGACAGAGCGCTCGAAATGAATCCGGAACTTAAAAAGATGTATACGGAGGATGAACAGGTAAAGGTTTTGATCGATATGTCCAAACGCCTTGAAGGTCTTCCAAGGCATACCTCTACACATGCGGCAGGCGTTGTAATATGTCCTGAGGCCGCGGAAGAATTTGTTCCGCTGTCAAAAGGTGTGGACGGTGCGATTACAACACAGTTTACAATGACTACAATAGAAGAACTGGGACTTTTGAAAATGGATTTCCTGGGGCTTCGTACCCTGACCGTTATTCAAAATGCGGTCAGAATGATAGAAAAAGGAAAAGGCATTTCAATAGACATAGATAATATTGATTATAATGATCCTGCGGTACTTGCCTATATCGGTACCGGACGTACTGATGGTGTATTCCAGCTTGAAAGCGGTGGGATGAAGAGCTTTATGAAGGAATTAAAACCGCAGAGCCTTGAAGATGTTATTGCAGGTATTTCATTATATCGTCCGGGACCGATGGACTTTATACCTAAGTATGTTAAAGGAAAAAATGATCCCGATTCCATTACCTATGACTGTCCGCAGTTAGAGGATATTCTTGCACCGACTTACGGCTGTATTGTATATCAGGAGCAGGTTATGCAGATCGTGCGTGACCTTGGCGGTTATACAATGGGCAGAAGCGATTTGGTAAGGCGTGCCATGAGTAAGAAAAAGCAGTATGTTATGGAGCAGGAACGCAAGAATTTTATTTATGGAAATCCGGATGAGGGTGTGCCGGGTTGTGCGGCAAACGGCATTAGTGAGACGGTGGCGAATCATATCTATGACACAATGATGGATTTTGCCAAATATGCTTTTAACAAATCACATGCGGCATGTTATGCGGTAGTGTCCTATCAGACCGCATATCTGAAATATTATTATCCGGTAGAATTTATGGCGGCGCTTCTTACTTCCATAATGGATAACTCCGGAAAAGTATCCGAATATATTATGGCATGCAGGAGCATGGGGATTCAGATACTGCCGCCTGATATAAACGAAGGTGAAATTGGATTTTCCGTATCGGGCGATTCAATCCGCTATGCGCTTACTGCAATAAAAAGTATAGGTCGTCCGGTGATCGAAGCGTTAGTTGATGAAAGAAACCAGAGAGGACTTTACACTAACATAAAGGATTTTATTACTCGAATGTCGGATAGGGATATTAATAAACGCGCGATAGAGAATTTTATTAAAGCCGGCGCTATGGACAGTCTGGGAGGAACCAGAAAGCAATTTATGAGTGTATATGTCCAGATCATGGAGAGCATTTCACAGGATAAAAAGAATAATATGGCAGGTCAGATTTCATTATTTGATATCGCAGCGGATGATGAAAAGGAAGATTATGAGATAAAGATTCCCTCTGTGGGAGAGTATTCCAAAGAAATGAAACTAAGTTTTGAAAAAGAGGTGCTTGGAGTTTATGTAAGCGGGCATCCTTTAGAAGAGTATCAGGAGATCTGGAATAAAAATATTACCCACAAGACCACGGACTTTTTACTGGATGAAGAGACGAACGCTACCCTGGTACAAGATGGACAGTCTGTGACAATTGGCGGTATCATTACGGATAAAAGACTTAAGTATACCAAGAATGAAAAGGTGATGGCCTTTATACAGATAGAGGATTTATTGGGAACGGTAGAAGTAATTGTCTTTCCAAGAGACTATGAGAAAAACTCTGATAAACTGATAGAAGACAAAAAAGTCTTCGTCAAAGGGAGAGTTTCTGCGGAAGATGAGAAGGATGCAAAACTTATCTGTGAGAGAATTACTGCCTTTGATGAAATTCCTAAGAAGTTGTGGATTAAGTTTCCCACCAAAGAAGAGTTCGAGGAAAAAGAAACCGAACTTCTTAATGCCCTCCATGATTCGGAAGGAAGAGACAGTGTGGTGATTTATGTTGAAAATCCCAAAGCGATGAAAACCCTGCCGCCAAACCAGAATGTAAATGCGGACGGCGCTCTGCTTGGAAAATTAGAAGCATTGTATGGAAAAGAAAATATAAGAGTGGTATAGGTTAAAAAAATGCAGAGGCACACAAACATCGCAGGATGTTGGCAAAAGTTGTTGAAAACACTATGAAATTAAGGTAAAATATATATTGTTAGGAAATTTATGCCACGCGAAAGGATGCGATAATATGGCTAAGTCAATTAAAACAATAGGGGTTTTGACAAGCGGCGGAGATGCACCGGGCATGAATGCCGCAATTCGTGCTGTAGTCAGAAAAGCCCTGAACAACGGAGTTAAAGTTAAGGGAATAAAAAAAGGCTATCAGGGCCTTATGAATGAAGAAATTATTGATATGGAGAAATGGTATGTTTCAGATACCATACAGCGCGGCGGAACGATTCTTGGAACAGCCCGCTGTCTTGAAATGTGTACTGAGGAAGGACAGCAGAGGGCAGTCGATGTTTGTCATAAAAATGGAATTGACGGTCTTGTTGTTATCGGTGGGGACGGTTCATATCGTGGCGCACAGGCTCTTTCAAGACATGGTATAAATACGATCGGAATTCCCGGAACCATTGATCTGGATATAGCCTGTACGGAATATACGATAGGTTTTGATACTGCAATAAATACTGCGATGCAGGCGATCGATAAAGTCCGTGATACATCATCCTCACATGAAAGATGCAGTATTATTGAGGTTATGGGAAGAAACGCAGGTTATATAGCGCTCTGGTGCGGTATTGCCAATGGTGCGGAAGATATTCTGCTTCCTGAAAAATATGATTATAATGAGCAGGAGATAATAAACAATATCATTGCAAACAGAAAACGTGGGAAAACACATCATATTATTATAAATGCAGAAGGCATAGGCCATTCGACCTCTATGGCAAGAAGAATTGAGGCCGCTACGGGTATGGAAACAAGGGCGACGATTTTGGGCTATTTGCAGCGCGGCGGTGCTCCGACCTGTAAAGACCGTTACTATGCATCGATCATGGGTGCATATGCAGCCGACATTCTCTGCGAGGGTAAAACTAACAGAGTGGTTGGTTACCAGCATGGAGAGTTTTTGGATTTCGATATAGAAGAGGCGCTGAATATGCAGAAGAGTATTCCTGAGTATGTATATGAAGTAAGTAAAATCCTTGCATTATAAAATTGGATAGGGGATTGCGAAGAGGCACGAACTCAGACAATATAAACAAAATAAGGGGCTCGAACCGCGGGAGCGAAGGTCGCCCCTTATTTTGTTTATATTGTCTGAGTTCTGAACTTTGGAAATGAGTATCGTAATTGCTAATATGATTACGAAAATGTAGGCAGCGGATGTTACTCTGGGAGCATCCGTTGTTTTCGCGGAGGATGGATAATGGGAAGGGATATTTATGATAACGAGCCATACTAACAAAGGAATAAAAGAAGTCATACAGCTTGCACAAAAGGCTAAGGTGCGAAAGGAAAAAGGGCTTTTTGTGGCGGAGGGGATGAAGATGTTTTTGGAAGCCCCGGTGGACGAAATTAAGAAAGTATATGTTTCGGAAAGTTTTATGGAACAGGTGACAGCCGCATGTAAAGCAAAACTTGATTCAATACTCTGCCAATATGAGATAGTTTCGGATGAGGTTTTTAAGAAAATGTCAGACACTAAGACGCCGCAAGGGATATTGTGCGTGGTGCGCCAGAAGACATACGGTTTAGATTCTATGTTGATGACTGATGATCCGTTGTTACTTATTATAGAAGATATTCAGGATCCGGGTAATCTTGGTACGATATTCAGGGCGGGCGAAGGAGCCGGGGTTACAGGAATAATAATGAGCGGCGGTACCGTGGATATTTATAATCCCAAGACGATCCGGTCCACAATGGGTTCTGTTTATCGTATGCCTTTTCTTTATACCGATAATACACATATAATTATAGAAGAATTAAAAAAAAGGAATGTTACAATATATGCAGCACATTTGAAAGGCTCTAAAGTTTACGATGACTGTGATTATAAAAATGGCAGCGCCTTTTTAATAGGAAATGAATCAAAAGGTCTTAGGGACGAAACGGCAGACAGGGCGGATGTCAGGATTAAGATTCCCATGTTGGGAGAGGTTGAATCGCTTAATGCAGCAGTGGCGGCGTCAATACTTTTTTATGAGGCGGCGCGACAGCGAAGAAGGTGAGGAAGTGCGAAATTCTGTTTTTAAGACGTCCGTCGTACAATATAGACAAATCAACGCAGGGCACGCTTGCGCTACATGTCGCTCGTAGCGGTACATAAGGTGCCAAAATACGGCACCTATAGTACAAGCCCACTTGCAGTGGGCTTCGGCTCCATAGTACCCTGCTTATGATTTGTCTATATTGTACAACTAGGTTTTGGAAATAGTGAGTTTCGCAATTATCCTCTATGAAATAAGAAACGAAAGGAACAACATAACATGAAAATAGGTTTTATAGGACTAGGAAATATGGCTAGGGCTATAATAGGCGGGATGCTTAAGGAAGGGATAGTTGAAGTGAATGATATAATAGGAAGCGCCAAAACGCAGGCCACAATGGATAGGATGGCCAAAGAATATGACATTGGTGTCACAAATGATAATAGGGAAGTTGCGTCTAAAGCTGATGTTTTAGTGCTTGCGGTTAAGCCACAGTTCTTTGAGGAAGTAATAAATGAGATTAAGACTGTGACAAAAGAAGATACTTTGATCATTAGTATTGCAGCCGGAAAGAGTATTGCATGGATTGAAGAGGCTTTTGGCAAACCGGTTAAGCTGGTGCGCTGTATGCCTAACACGCCGGCACTTGTTGGCGAGGGTTGTACGGGTGTGTGCGTTAATTCTAAAGTTTCTAAAGAAGAGACGGAATATAGTTTAAAACTTATGGAGAGTTTTGGCAGGGCAAGTATTATACCGGAGCGCCTGATTGATGCTGTGGGGGCTGTCAGCGGGAGCTCACCGGCATTTGTATTTATGTTTATTGAAGCTATGGCGGATGCAGGCGTGGCGGCAGGGATGACCAGAGCGCAGGCCTATGAATTTGCGGCACAGGCGGTATGCGGCAGTGCCAAACTTATGCTTGAGAGCGGTAAACACCCGGGAGAACTTAAGGATATGGTGTGTTCTCCGGGCGGAACTACAATTCAGGGTGTCAGGGTTTTAGAGGAAAAAGGAATGAGGGGAGCCGTTATGGATGCCTTGGCGGCATGTATCGAAAAAACAAAGAAATTGTAATAAATTTTTGATTTTTTATTATAGTTTTTACTTATAAATTAAAAACATGAAGTGCAGACTTGACAAAAGGTAGATGTTTTGCTAGAATATTCCAGAATAAAGATTTAACAATTTTGTAACAATTTTGCAAAATATTTATTAAATCAGTAATAAAACGGAGGTATGCATTCATGTTTAAAAGCAGAAATGTATTCCGTATACTGCTTAGTTTTATGATATGTATGGGCATGTTATATGGAATCGGCATAGATGCTGCTGCAACCGGTACGACAGATTATCTGGATTCATTTAGTGCAGGAATTTCCAATATTATTGCACCTGAGTCCGGAAGCACTAATGAAGAAGCTATTGAAGAACTTACGCAGATAGCCGAAGAAGACAGTCATAAAACGGATTTGGTCATGGCGGACGTTAAGGTGGCTCTCAATGTACGGGCTGAAGCAACAGAAGAATCAGAGAAAGTAGGTTTACTTTATAAAGACTGCGGAGGAAAAATTCTTGAACAGAAGGATGGCTGGACCAAAATCCAGTCCGGAGATTTAGTAGGTTGGGCAAGTAATGAATATCTTTTGTTCGATGAGGAGGCAGAAGAACTTGCCGGTGAAGTCGGCAATATGATAGTTACGATTGAAACAGAAACCTTACGTGTTCGTAAAGATCCTAATCTGGACGCCGAGGTTATCGGATTGTTGGGACTGGATGATTCATTAGATGTAATTGAAGTAGTGGATGACGACTGGATAAGTGTAGATTTTGAAAACGATGTCGCTTATGTTTCCGCAGAATATGTTGATATGGATTTTTATATTGACAAAGGAGAAACAATGGAAGTGATCCGCCAAAGGGAAGCGGAAGAGGCTGAGGCAAGGCGTAAGGCGTTGATAACTAAGAACGAAGCGATTATTGCAGAATCCGATGACGTAAAGCTTCTTGCAACACTTATTTATTGCGAGGCTGGCGGTGAATCTTATGACGGAAAGCTTGCTGTAGGTTCGGTTGTTATGAACAGGCTTAGAAGCGGAGCTTATCCAAGCACCATATCCGGTGTCATTTATGCATCGGGACAGTTTACACCGGCGCTTAATGGTAAAGTAGCCAGAGTTTATTATAACGAAACTGTGCCGGATTCTTGTTACGAGGCTGCAAATCAGGTATTGGCAGGGTACAGTAATGTAGGAGATGCAACGCACTTTAGAAGAGCGGGGAATCATGACGGAATACTGATTGGTAATCAGGTATTCTGGTAAGATAAAGGAAGAAGAAGTCCTAAGACAGCGTAATTTATACAGCCGCAGTCTTAGGGCTTTTTGTCTGAAATCTCTTGTAACTGTTTGGATAATATAGTAATATGTGTTAGAAGGGGTGAAGCATTATGGATATTAATATAACAATCGTATGGCTGGTCTTTTTGGTTATATTAATTGTGATCGAGCTGATTACGATGGGCCTGACTACGATATGGTTTGCAGGCGGTGCATTGGCGGCGGCTTTAGTTTCGATACCAGACACTCCGGTTGTATTACAGGTTATTGTATTCCTTATTGTATCGCTTGTGCTGCTGTTTTTTACAAGACCGGTTGCCGTTAAATATTTTAACAAAGACAGGGTCAGAACTAATATTGAAGGTATGATAGGCAGACAGGCGATCGTTGTCAGTGAGATTAACAATGTTGAGGGCATTGGGCAGGTGAATACAGGCGGTATGGAATGGTCTGCAAGGAGCAGCTACCATAATGTAGTATTGCCAGTAGGAGCAGTCGTTACGGTTTTAGGTGTAGACGGCGTAAAACTTATTGTAGAAGAAAGAAAAGAGGGTTAAAAATGGGTGGAATTGCATTTATTTTAGTACTATTGATTATAATTGTTATTATTTTGGCGTCCTGTATCAGTATAGTTCCACAGGCGTATGCGTATGTTGTGGAGCGTCTGGGAGCATATCAGCAGACCTGGTCGGTAGGCCTTCATGTCAAGATGCCGATCATAGATAAGGTCGCAAAAAGAGTTATTTTAAAAGAGCAGGTGGTAGATTTTGCACCACAGCCCGTTATTACTAAGGATAACGTAACCATGAGAATTGATACGGTAGTTTTCTATCAGATTACGGACCCGAAGCTTTTTGCATACGGTGTGGAAAATCCGATCATGGCAATCGAGAATCTGACAGCAACTACTCTTAGAAATATTATCGGTGAGATGGAACTGGACCAGACGCTTACGTCCAGAGAAGTTATTAATACCAAGATGAGAGCATCGCTTGATATTGCAACAGACCCTTGGGGTATTAAAGTAAATCGTGTAGAGTTAAAGAATATCATACCTCCCGCAGCTATTCAGGATGCGATGGAGAAGCAGATGAAAGCAGAGCGTGAACGCCGTGAAGCAATTCTTCGTGCGGAAGGTGAGAAGAAGTCAACGGTGCTTGTTGCGGAAGGTAAAAAGGAATCCGTAATTCTCGAAGCTGAAGCAGAGAAGCAGTCGGCAATACTGCGAGCCGAGGCACAGAAAGAGAGGATGATCCGTGAAGCTGAAGGTGAAGCTGCTGCAATTCTTAAAGTACAGCAGGCTACGGCAGACGGTATAAAAATGATTCGCGAGGCCGGTGCAGACGAGGCTGTGCTTAAGATCAAGAGCCTGGAGGCATTTGAAAAAGCTGCTGACGGACAGGCGACGAAGATTATTATTCCTTCTGAGATTCAAGGCTTAGCGGGGCTTGCAGCATCTGCAAAGGAGATTTTGAAGTAGGCGGTTGCGAAAGGTATTGCCAAGAAGCACGAGTTTGAAAAAATAAACAAAAACGGGGCTCGACCGCGGGAGCGAACTTGCCCCTTTTTTTGTTTATTTTGTTCAAACTCTGGGTATTGGAAATGAGGTTTCGCGAACCCCTAATTTTTATAATAGATAGAAAGGATATGTGTAAGATGAATTTAAAAGGTCGTAATTTTTTGAAGTTATTGGATTTTACTCCGGAAGAGATTACATATTTGTTGGATATGGCGGCGGATTTGAAGGAGAAGAAGAAAAAGGGAATTCCTGTAGATTTTCTGCGCGGGAAAAACGTCGCACTTATTTTTGAAAAAACCAGTACAAGAACCCGCTGCTCTTTTGAGGTGGCAGCACATGATTTGGGACTTGGAACAACGTATCTTGATCCGTCGGGTTCTCAGATTGGTAAAAAGGAGAGCATTGCGGATACCGCGAGAGTTCTAGGGCGCATGTATGACGGAATCGAATACCGCGGCTTTGGGCAGGACATTGTAAACGAGCTTGCCAATTATGCGGGAGTGCCGGTTTGGAACGGTTTAACCAATGAGTTTCATCCTACGCAGATGCTTGCCGATCTGCTTACGATCAGAGAACATTTTGGAAAGTTAGATGGTATTAAGCTTACATATATGGGCGATGCGCGCTATAATATGGGTAATTCGCTTATGGTTGCGTGTGCAAAAATGGGAATGCATTTTACGGCGTGTACTTCCAAGAAATATTTCCCCGCGCAGGAGCTTGTTACCGAGTGTGAAAAAATTGCCGCGCAGACAGGCGGCAGTATCCGCCTGACCGAGAGTGTAGAGGAAGGCACAAAGGGCGTGGATGTTATTTATACAGATGTATGGGTATCTATGGGAGAGCCTGCTGAGGTATGGGAAGAGCGTATACATGATCTGCTTCCATATCAGGTGAACAAAAGCGCGATGGAGAACGCCGGAGAGAAGGCGGTATTCATGCACTGTCTGCCGGCATTCCATGATCTGAATACCGGAATCGGCAGAGAGATATATGAGAAATTCGGAATTCAGGAAATGGAAGTGACCAATGAGGTATTTGAATCACAACAATCCATCGTGTTTGATGAAGCTGAGAACCGTATGCATACGATTAAGGCGGTAATGGCAGCTACATTAGTTTAAGAAAAGTGTGAAAATAAATTTTTCACACTTTGAGAGAAAGCATGGTTATTAATATGAAAATTGATAAAGCAGACATTCTTTCAATGCTGCGTGGAAATGATGGCTATGTTTCAGGGCAGCAGCTCTGTGAGCGGTTTGAGGTTTCAAGGACGGCGGTTTGGAAAGTTATCAATCAATTAAAAGAAGAAGGATATCAGATAGAATCGGTTACCAATAAGGGCTATAAGTTGGTTGAGACTCCGGATGTACTTTCTAAGAGCGAGATTACAAGCCGGTTATCAACCAAGTGGGCAGGCTGCGAGGTGTACTATTTGGATGAGACCGGCTCAACCAATATTGATGCAAAGCGATATGCCGAAGAGGGAGCTTCGCATGGAGCCGTTGTTGTGGCCGATATGCAAAATAGCGGCAGGGGCAGAAGAGGACGTATGTGGCAGTCTCCGCCCGGAAGTGCAATATATATGACAATTATATTAAAACCGGATTTTCTCCCGGATAAAGCCGCCATGCTTACACTGGTTATGGCGCTTAGCGTAGCAGGCGCAATTACCGAGGCCACAGATTTACGGGCAGGTATTAAATGGCCCAACGATATTGTAGTCAATAAGAAAAAAGTGTGTGGGATTCTTACCGAAATGAATGTAGAGCAGGACTACATTCAATATGTGGTAACAGGAGTGGGAATAAATGTTAATATTGCAAAGCCTGAGGAATTTCCCGAAGAAATCAGACAGACTGCGACTTCGCTCAGAATAGAAAAGGGAGAACTGATAAACAGGGCAGCCTTAATTGAGCGTGTGCTTTGTCATTTTGAAAAAAATTATGACACGTTTGTCAGAACTCTTGACTTGAGCGGATTGATGGAGACTTATGACGAATATCTTTTGAATTTGAATTCCGAAGTTAAAGTACTGGATCCAAAGGGTGAGTATACGGGAATTGCCAGAGGCATCAATGAGGCAGGAGAACTGATTGTGGAAAAAGACGACGGAACAGTTGAACAGGTATATGCTGGAGAAGTCTCCGTCAGGGGAATATATGGTTATGTTTAGGTAATCTGGCAGCTGCATTTATAAAGAAACTGATGGGCAATGGAAGGGTTTATTGAGAATATGAATGGTATGGAAGACAAGCGTACAGTGCTGTGCGGCGCGAATTCTTATGAACAGAAATACTATTTTAATGAACAATTTGCATCGATTCCGGACTCTATCAAAGAAGAACTGCATATTATCTGCGTTCTTTTTACGGAAGAGGTAGGCGGAATTTTTACGATAGTGTTTGAAGAGGATGGAAGCATATCGTTTGAGACAGACGCCGAAGAGGACGACTTTTTGTATGATGAAATAAGCAGCGGCCTTATGATAAGGGAAATACGCAGAAACAGGCAGGAAATGTTAGAGGCGCTGAGCTTGTACTATCGTGTGTTTGTTTTACATGAGAAGTTTGAGGACTAAGGAGATTCAGTGTGGGAAAATTGCTAATAGGAGATGTAGAACTTGAGAATAATATAATACTGGCTCCAATGGCAGGCGTAACTGACCTGCCTTTTCGTTTGCTGTGCAGCCGTCAGGGTGCAGGTCTTGTATGCATGGAAATGATTAGCGCTAAGGCAGTTTTATATAAAAATAAAAATACGGAATCATTACTGGAAATTCATCCGGATGAGGGACCGGTATCATTGCAGCTGTTTGGCTCGGATCCTCAGATTGTTTCTGATATAGCCAGACAAATAGAAGAGCGGCCTTTTTCCATACTGGACATAAACATGGGCTGCCCGATGCCCAAAATAGTAAATAACGGTGAAGGCTCGGCACTTATGAAAAATCCGAAACTTGCAGGTGAGATTGTTTCGGCGGTAGTAAAGGTGATAAAAAAGCCTGTCACCGTAAAGATTAGAAGCGGTTTTGATAAAGAACATATTAATGCAGTCGAGATGGCAAAAGTGATAGAAGATGCCGGTGCAAGTGCGATTGCGGTTCATGCAAGAACCAAGGAGCAGCTCTATGCGGGAGAGGCGGACTGGGAAATTATTGCAAAGGTAAAAGATGTGGTTTCGATACCGGTGATTGGAAATGGTGATGTTGCCTGCGGTGAAAGCGCGGCGAAGATGCTTAAGCAGACAAATTGTGACGCAGTAATGATAGGACGTGCTTCAAGGGGAAATCCCTGGATTTTTAGTCAGATCAGAGCCTATCTTGAGGAAGGGGTAGTGTTACCTAACCCAACAAAGGAAGAACGAAAAGAAATGATGCTTGAGCACGCCAGATTGCAGCTTGAGTGTAAAGGCGAATATACCGGAATCCGCGAAATGCGTAAACATGTATCGTGGTACACAGCCGGAATGCCACATTCGGCTAAGCTTAGGCAGGAAATAAATTCAATGGAAAATTTTGCATCATTGGAGGAATTAATCAAAAAAATATAGCGTATATTCTCATATGGGAAACGAAACAATACTTTATTATGTTTTTGAAGAAACAATTACAGGATGTAAAAGCAGTGTTAAAAAACATTTCTGGCAGAAAATAAAACCGCGCTCCTTTGTCATGGAAGATGAAGATATTTCGGTTGTGATCGTGATGATTCCAACGAATGATAAGGGGTGGAGCCGAAAAAAGCTGCTTGATATCATGAATGTGGGTATAGCGGAGTATGTTGATAATTTAAGAACCGCTAAGGTTGTAATGCACCCTGGGATACAGGAAATACTAGGGCAGCAGGAGATTGCTTCTACGGTATTTTGGGCTCTGGCAGATAAGCTTTTTATGGATAAATTTTCTTATCCATCCGGCAATAAGTGTCAGGTGCCTGAATCCGTTGTTCTTTTGATGGGAAATTCCTTTTTCCCAGAGGAACAGATAGAGCGGTTTACCGATATGATACAGCCGTATTTTCCGCGAATTAATCATCTTACTATAATGCATGAAATGGATGATGATGCGGAAATAAGTGTGGAACGCTGGCAGGAAGCGATAGATGATTTTGCGGAGACGTTATATTATGAATACGGTCTGGTTGTGGATGTTAACCGAAGTGGGGGTTATGCGAAACAGGGGATTTATATTGATTACGGCTATCAGGGAAGCCTGCCATATGCCATGATGCGGGCAGGGGGAGTTTATATTGACGTGCTCTCTTTCGGGGAAAAAGAACAGCGTATCAAAAAGAAATGTTCGAAAATTTCGTATTTGTCTCCGATGAAATACCTTGACACTATGGTAAAAAGTGGTTATGATAAACTAGTTAATTAAGGCAAATGTGAAGTATTAGATTTATAATGTCAAAATTATGACTTCTAGAGTTTAACATAAGAAAAATAGAAAATAAGGGCAGGAAAGGACAGATTGTCATGGAAGAAAAAAAGAATATTTTAACTTATGAAGGTTTAAGAAAATATGAAGACGAGCTGCATGAGCTGAAAGTTGTAAAACGTCAGGAAGTGGCACAGAAGATCAAAGAAGCCAGAGAACAGGGAGACCTGTCTGAAAATGCAGAGTATGATGCAGCAAAAGATGAACAGCGCGACATCGAAGCAAGGATTGAAGAATTGGAGAAGATTCTTAAAAATGCCGAGGTAGTTGTTGAAGATGAAGTTGATTTAGACAAAATCAACATTGGGTGTCAGGTAACTATTCTGGACATGGAATATGCCGAAGAATTGGAGTATAAAATCGTAGGCTCCACCGAAGCCAACAGCTTAAAAGGTAAGATTTCCAATGAATCTCCGGTAGGTAAGGCTTTAATGGGCAGTAAAATAGGCGATGTAGTTGAGGTAGAAACACAGGCAGGCGTACTGCAATATAAGGTATTACAGATTCAGAGATCTAATTAATATGTACTATCGGATTGAAAGGAAACATCTATTATGTCAGAACAGCAGAATCAAAATAATGGACAACAGCAGAATCAGAAGAATGAACAGGTTCAGGATATTAACCAGCTTTTAAAGGTAAGACGTGAGAAGCTTGCAACTCTGCAGGATAATGGCAAAGACCCTTTTGTTATAACTAAATATGATGTAACTCATCATAGCCAGGAAATTAAGGACAACTTTGATGCTATGGAAGGGCAGAACGTATCAATCGCAGGGCGTATTATGTCTAAGCGCGTTATGGGAAAGGCTTCTTTTTGCAATGTACAGGATTTAGAGGGAAATATCCAATCCTATGTAGCAAGAGACAGCGTTGGCGAAGAACCATATGCTGATTTCAAGAAATATGATGTTGGCGATATTGTGGGCATTGAAGGCGAAGTATTCAAGACCAAAACCGGAGAGATTTCCATCCATGCCTCCAAAGTAACCCTTTTATCAAAGAGCCTTCAAATTCTTCCTGAAAAGTATCACGGACTGGTAAATACGGATATTCGTTACAGACAAAGATACACAGACCTCATTATGAACGAGGAAGTGAAGAAAACCTTTGTAATGCGTTCTAAAATCATCAGCTCGATAAGACGCTATTTGGATGGACAAGGTTTCTTAGAGGTTGAAACGCCGATGTTAGTATCCAACGCCGGAGGCGCAGCCGCAAGACCTTTTGAAACTCACTATAATGCACTCGATGAAGACGTGAAACTTCGTATTTCACTGGAATTATACTTAAAACGCCTTATTGTAGGCGGGCTGGAAAGAGTTTATGAAATCGGACGAGTTTTCAGAAACGAAGGTTTGGACACCAGACATAATCCGGAATTCACATTGATGGAGCTGTATCAGGCATACACTGATTATAACGGTATGATGGATCTAACAGAAAATATGTTCCGCCATGTTGCTAAAGAAGTATGTGGAACTACCCTGATTTCATACGGCGGCGTAGAAATTGATTTGGGAAAACCTTTTGCCAGAATGACTATGATAGATGCAGTTAAGCAATACTCAGGCGTGGATTTTAATACGATTAAAGATACGGCCGAAGCGAAAAAGGTCGCAGATGAAAAAGGCGTACACTATGAAGACAGGCATAAGAAAGGCGATATATTGAACCTGTTTTTTGAAGAGTTTGTGGAAGAACATTTGGTTCAGCCGACATTTATTATGGACCACCCCATAGAAATTTCACCGCTTACTAAGAAAAAACCTGATGATCCGGAGTATGTAGAGCGTTTTGAACTTTTTATCACATGCCGCGAGATGTGTAATGCGTATTCCGAGCTTAATGATCCCATTGACCAAAGGGAGCGTTTCAAAGCTCAGGAGGAGGCTTTCGCAGCCGGAGATGAGGAAGCCAACCATACTGACGAGGACTTCCTTAACGCATTGGAAATCGGTATGCCGCCTACAGGCGGAATCGGATACGGCATAGACAGGCTTGTCATGTTGCTGACGGATTCACCGGCGATCAGGGATGTTTTGTTGTTCCCGACGATGAAAACTTTGGGTAAAGAAAACCAGTAAAATCAAGGGTTTCAGCGATTTTGAGTTATAATTTACTACAAATTTACTACAAATTTGCTACGCATAATACGGAATAATACTTAATAATACGTTTTGTGCGACGTTCAATTTTAATATTTTGTACTTCAAGGACACTTTCCAATTATGAGTTTGGAAGTGTCCTTTTGTGTTATGGTCAGGCAAAAGAAAAAAGAAAATCAAAAAGGAGGTCATGGATTATGGAAAACACAGCGACAAGCGCAAACATTTACCCAATTAGGCTCGTAGAGCATAAAGTAAAGGACATAACTTTTAAGGACAAGGAACACGAAAAATTTTATCAAATGTATCTGCCAAAGTGCAAGGTACAGGATGTATACCACAGGGCATTGATATACTGTCTCGGAATCAGCGCGGACACAAGAAACAATGTAGGACAGATTTATAACTTTGAGACAGACAGTGTAAACCCAGACTGTCTCTATGAAGGCTGGATAACCAGCGGGAGTGCAAAAGTCGTGCGGTTGGCGCTCAATTTATACTGCAACAGAGCAATAAGCGTATTTCATTATGATAAAGCAAAAGAGCAGCTTGATGAGTACAAACATTATACGGTAGAGGATTTATTCTGCTGCAGCTACGCCCCTTATTTTTGGGAAGCAGTCAGAATCCGCTATCCGGAATACTGTAATTAGAATGGAGGATTTAGATGCTGAAAATACGGCTTCAAGGAACAACAAAAGATTTAAAGTGGTTTAAAAAAATCATTGAAAGGGATAGAAGAATCACAGTGTTGTCCGTTTCCGAGCCATTTGCCAATAAAGGTACAAATAAATATTTTCGTGTATATGCAAATATAGAGAAAAATAGAAAATAGACTGGAGGAAAAAGTTATGTCTGATATGAGGAATGAATGTAAAGTAATCGCGATTGCAAATCAGAAAGGCGGAGTCGGCAAGACTACTACAACAGGAAATTTAGGAATAGGACTTGCAAAACAGGGAAAGAAAGTATTGCTCATTGATGCGGATGCACAGGGTTCCCTTACGGCAAGTCTTGGATATACGGAGCCGGACAAGCTGGAAGTGACACTTGCGACCATAATGAATCAAATCGTAAGTGAGGATTTTCCGAAACCATCTGAAGGGATACTTCATCACGATGAGGGCGTTGACCTGCTTCCGGCAAATATAGAACTGTCCGGTATAGAGGTATCGCTTGTGAATGTAATAAGCCGGGAAACAGTTTTAAGAGGGTATGTGGGCTGTGTATCAAAGGAGTATGACTACATATTGATAGACTGCACACCGTCACTTGGCATGATAACCATTAACGCTCTTGCCTGTGCCGATTCAGTTCTGATACCAGTACAAGCCGCATATCTGCCTATTAAGGGATTAGAACAGCTTATTAGGACAATCGGCAGGGTAAAGCGTCAAATCAACCCTAAATTGGAAATAGAGGGTATTTTAATGACAATGGTGGATAGCCGGACGAACTATGCAAAGGATATTAGTAACCTTTTGATAGAAACATACGGAAATAGTGTCAGAATCTTTGAAAATACCATCCCCATTTCCGTCAGGGCGGCGGAAATATCAGCAGTCGGAATCAGCATTTATAAACACGATCCGAAAGGTAAAGTAACGGCAGCATATGAGGGACTGACGGGGGAGGTGCTGGCTAATGGCTAAAACGGCAAATAAAGGCGTGGTAGGAAATATCAAACTGAGTGGTTATGATGCACTGTTTAAGGCATCTGGAAGCGAAAACGCAGCGGAACATATCATAGAAGCGTCGTTAGGCGATTTACATGATTTTAATGATCATCCATTCCGTGTAGTGGATGATGAAAAGATGGAAGAAACAGTCGAGAGCATCCGGCAGTATGGCGTACTTGTACCAGGGATTGCAAGACCAAGAAAAGGCGGCGGCTATGAAATCATAGCCGGACACCGCAGAAAACACGCTTCCGGACTTGCGGGAAAAGAAACGATGCCGATAGTAGTCCGTAACTATTCTGACGACGAAGCTACGATTATCATGGTTGATTCAAATATCCAGCGGGAAGATATTCTTCCAAGCGAAAAGGCAAGAGCCTATCGGATGAAATACGAAGCCCTGAAGCATCAGGGAAAAAAGGCGGGAGGCAGAACCATTGAAGAAATGGGCGAAGAGTCCGGAGAGAGCGCAAAGACAGTCCAGAGATACATCTGGCTGTCACGCCTGTCGGATGAACTGCTTGCTATGGTGGATATGAAGAAATTAGGCTTTATGCAGGGCCTGGATATCTCATTCCTTGATAGTGAAGCACAGAAATGGGTATCTGACTTGCTGGAAGAAAACAGCATCAGTATAACTACCTCACAGTCAGCCAAACTCAAAGAGTATGGCAAAAACGATGAATTGACGTCTGCAATGGTGAATATGATCCTTTCTGAAGAAAAGCCCAAAGAGCGTAAAGTAACTATAAAAGCCGATAAGATCAATCAATACTTTGAGGGCGATTACAGCAATGAGGATATAGAGAAGATTATTTTGGATCTGCTTGAAAAGTGGAAAGGGGAAAGGACGGTGCGCTGATGGGATATCTGACAAGTGGCAATCCGATTGTGGATGCAATGGGAACTTTGAATATCACAGGAAACATCGTTCCGACCATCTGGTATAAGACTGTACAGAAAGAAAACGGAAAGCCTTATCTTCTGGCAATCGCCATTCTTTCTGACGTTGTGTACTGGTATCGCCCGACCGAAGTGCGCGACCAGTCCACAGGACAGGTTTTAGGCTGGAAAAAGAGATTTTCAGAGGATATCCTGCGGCAGAGCTATCAATACTATGCTGACCTTTTCGGGGAATCCAAGAAAACAGTCAAGACTGCAATCGACAGACTGGAGGAATTAGAAGTCATAAAGCGTTACTTCCGCATTGTTTCCTATGGTGATGGACTTGTATCAAATAACGTCATGTATTTAGAACTTATTCCCGCAAAACTGTATGAACTAACTTATCCGGATGAAGAACCGGGCATGGATAAGAAGAAAAAGCCATGCCCGGCGGGTACTGGTGACAAAACGGGAGGGAGCCTCCCTACAAAACCGGATACCCCTATGGAAAATTTCGGAGGGAGGGGTATACAAAACGGGATACAGGTCTTACAAGATTTTGACACAGGGGTATCCCAAAATGTACACACCCTCTATCCCAAACGGGATACACCTGTATCCCAAAACGGCGGGACTAATACAGAGAATACACAGGAGAATACTATCAGAGATTACTCCTATCATATCAATCCATCCCAACAGAGTGAGAATGGGAATGGTGGGATTGATAGGATTGATGTGATTGATAGGGCAGACAGTGAAAGTGTACTGTCCGAATACATAGAGCAGATAAAAGAAAACATTGAATATGACGATTTCATGAGCAATAACGATTACCATGACAGGGAGTTGTATCATGAACTTTACGAAATAATCTATGAGATAGTGTGCATAAAGCATGATGCTGTACGGATCGGCGGTGAAGTCTATCCGTATGAACTGGTAAAGGCAAGGTTCCTTGCGCTGAACAGTTCCCATCTGCAGTATGTCATCGACTGTATGCAGAACACGACTGTTAAGATAACCAATGTCAAGGCATACATGATTACTACCTTGTTCAATGCGCCTGCGACTATGAAACATTATTACCAGCAAGAGGTCAACCACGATATGTACGGCGGCGGATGGCAGGATAAAGGGATTACATAAAAGTCAACCTGTAGTCACAGTGTCCACAAGTTCGGATAAATTTCAAAAAAATACAGCGAAAAGGCAGATATAAGACCAGAACGGTTACGTATCTGCCTTTTTTGCGTTACTAAACGACTTGTGGACATTGTGACCACAAGTGAAATGAGGCGTATCAATTCAAATAGTAATTAGCAGGAAAATATGACATATACTATATTTTATATGTGGCTAAATATAACTCATTGATATTGCACAATGGGTATTTTTGTGGAGGTGTATTATGGAAGAAACAAAAATTTACGGCTACATGAGAGTGTCGTCAAGAGAGCAGAATGAGGACAGGCAGAGGATAGCACTTTTGGAGATGGGAGTGCCTGAAAAGAACATTTTCATGGATAAACTCTCCGGAAAAGATTTTGTCAGACCACAGTACAAAAAACTTCTGCGGAAGCTTGATGACCATTCTGTGCTGTATGTAAAGTCGATTGACCGGTTAGGCAGGAATTATACAGACCTGAACGAGCAATGGCGTATCATCACGAAAGAACACAAGGCAGATATAGTTGTGATTGATATGCCGATCCTTGACACGCGCAGGGAAAAGAACCTGTTAGGTACGTTCATAAGCGATATCGTGCTTGCGCTGTTAAGTTTTGTAGCGGAAAACGAGAGGACTAATATCAGACAAAGGCAGGCAGAAGGCATAGCTGCAGCAAAGGCGAAAGGTGTAAAGTTTGGCAGACCGCCGTTGCCGATCCCTGATAATTTTTATCAGGTGCATAAAGACTGGCGTGCTGGAAAAATAAGCATGGAAGAAGCCGGACGGCGATGTAATATGTCCGCCAAGACCTTTTATTGCAAGGCTATAAAGTATGAAAAGTCCACTTAAACAGATTTGTATTTTTTCTGAAAAAGTATACATTTTCAGATTTTGTTACATAAAAATTATTTACACCATTATATCACAAAAAAGCCAAAATATCCGCAAAAATCTTTGCCAATTTCCACAAAAATAATTGAATATTGATTATCCGAAAAAATGTATACTTTTCTTCCAATATTCCAAAAGTGAAAGTTTTTGGGGGATAGGTTATGTTTTCATCTGGAGGAAAACATGGCGAAAAACGGAGCGTTGAATAAGGCAAGTATTGCTAAGGAAGATGAATTTTATACTAAAATGTCGGATATAGAGAAAGAACTAAAGCACTATAAAGAGCATTTTAGGGATAAAGTCGTTTTCTGTAATTGTGACGACCCTGAAGCAAGTAACTTTTGGAAATATTTTGAGTTGAATTTTGAGTTTTTAGGTCTTAAAAAACTGATTGCAACACATTATGAGGACAGCAAACCATCATACAAGCTGGAACTAATACGTGATGAAAATGAAGACGGCAGGGTTGATAAGCAGGATATTGTAAAGACGCCATTAGTGCAGAACGGGGATTTCAGAAGCCCAGAGTGCATGGAGATTATGGACAGCGCGGATATAGTAGTCACAAATCCCCCATTTTCTTTGTTTCGGGAATATATAGCATTGCTTCTGGAACATAGAAAGAGTTTTCTGGTAATAGGAAGTCAGAATAACGTAACATATAAAGAGATATTTCCTTTGTTAAAGGATAATAAGCTATGGTTAGGTTATCACAGCGGCGATATGGAGTTTGTTGTACCTGATTACTACAAACCAAGAGCGACGAGGTATCGTGAAGAAAATGGGATTAAGTATAGGAGCATGGGCAATATCTGCTGGTTTACGAATCTGGATATTGAGAAAAGGCATGAAAGTTTGATATTGTATAGGAATTATGATGAAATGTCTTTTCCCCAATATGATGAATATAATGCTATAAATGTTAGCAAAGTATCTGAAATACCGTTTGATTATGAGGGGATAATGGGAGTGCCTATTACTTTTCTATGTAAGCATAATCCAGAACAATTTGAGATTGTAGGGTTAGACAGATATGTGGAAGATAATCCGCATTATGGACATAGATTTAAAATTAACGGAAAAGAGACATATGCCCGAATCCTAATTCGCAGGAGGAAACAGCCACATGAAAATTGAAATGTACGAGATTCCAATACGAGAAGTATTCGACGGTTATAAGGACAGTCAGGAAAACGGTGTCGTAGCTTATGGCGGTAAATTGAATGTACGTCCTGCGTTTCAAAGGGAGTTTGTCTACAAAGACAAACAGCGCGATGAAGTGATTAACACAGTCAGAAAAGATTTCCCCTTGAATGTCATGTATTGGGTAAAATCGGAAGCTGGTTATGAACTTCTGGACGGTCAGCAGAGAACGCTTAGCATCTGCCAATATCTTAACAGCGAGTTTTCCATTGACTACCAATTCTTTCACAACCTTACGGAAACCGAAAAAGAGCAGATACTACAATATAAGCTGATGGTCTATATATGCGAGGGCGATGACAAGGAAAAACTGGATTGGTTCAAGATAATCAATATAGCGGGTGAAAAACTGACAAATCAGGAATTGAGAAATGCGATTTATACAGGGGCGTGGTTATCAGAAGCAAAAAAGTATTTCAGCAAGAATCAATGCCCTGCATACAGCATAGCAAGTGATTATATGAACGGTACACCAATAAGGCAGGATTATTTAGAAACAGTTCTGTATTGGATTGCTGAAAAAGAAGATATAGGAATTGAACTATATATGGCAAAGCACCAGCACGATTCAAACGCAACAGAATTATGGCTGTACTTTCAAAGTGTAATGAATTGGGTTAAAGCAAATTTTACCGTATACCGTAAAGAAATGAAGGGCGTAGACTGGGGACTGCTTTTCAATCAATATGGTTCGCAGGTGTACGACGCGAAGAAACTGGAAGAAAAAATATCATCCCTGATGTCGGATGAAGATGTTACGAAAAAAGCGGGCATCTATCCATACGTGATAGACGGTGACGAACGGCATTTGAGCATAAGGGCATTTACACCGAAAATGAAGCGTGAAGCATACGAAAGACAGAACGGGATATGTACGAAATGTTTACAGCATTTTGAGTTCGGCGAAATGGAGGGCGACCACATCGCGCCCTGGCATGAAGGCGGAGCGACGACGGCTGATAACTGTCAAATGCTTTGTAAAGATTGCAATAGAAGAAAATCGGGAAAATAAGAATAGGATCATTCCGATTAAGCAATGGTACATAAATTATAAATATAGCTTTATAAGGGATATATTGGACATTTAGAGAAAGACAGAATGTTTTTTTCTATTCTGCTTATAATATTAAGCAATAAGAAACAAGTCAAAATTGAATATTGTTATCAGAAAAGGTTATTATCATCAAAATGTTCCATGATATCCTCAACATTGCAATGAAGAATATTGCAAAGCCTGTCAATTGTGTTGACCTGTACATTTTTATTATGCCGCAGGCGATTTAACTGAGAACGGTTTATATTATATTTAGTATAGAGGTCGTATTGTGTAATATCTTTCTCTTTCATGGTTATCCATAAACGGTCATATTTTATCATCTTAATCACAGCCTTTTTTGAAGCAAATACTTGTATTGTGTTAATTATCCTAGTAAAATTAGCGCAATAATAGTGTTCGTATATAGACACTATAAATAAAAAAGGATTAATAAGAAAACGATAAAAATCGAATCATATTTTGAAAGGGGATAACTCTAAAATGGAATTTTACGAAGTGACTTATATAGTGGAGAATGATGCACAGGAAAGATTATCGGCATTAGCTGAACGTTATAAAAAAATAAACGGCTGGAAAGAAAGTGAAATATTACAATTTGCTGTTGCTGCAACTTCTAAAGCGGATATAGAGTTGAAATTACAATTCTTAGAAGAGTATATATCCCACATAGAGGAATGTAGTCAAGGCACAAAGGGAAATTGATATAAATGTTTTATAAAAAGTAACTTGTGGTCACAGTGTCCACAAGTCGGATTAAACTCATAAAAATACAGCGATAAGGCAGATACAAGACCATAACGGTTCCGTATCTGCCTTTTTTGCGTTACTAAACAACTTGTGGACATTGTGACCACAAGTGGAAAGGGGATATATGAATAAAGTCAATATAAAAAATGAACGCTTCGGTATGCTGGTAGCAATCGAAGAAACTGACCAGCGGGATTTTAATAATGTCGTATGGAAATGCAAATGCGACTGCGGCAAAATCGTCTATAAATCCACAAGCTACCTGAGCAAAGACCGGATGTGCAGCTGCGGATGCTATGCTAAGATACAGCATGAAAAACAGCGTCGTGATATTTCAAAACAACGCTTTGGTAGCCTTGTAGCGATTGAGCCTACTGGAAAATCAACCAAAAGTAAACAAAGAATCTGGAAATTCCGCTGCGACTGCGGAAAAATCATTGAAAAACCAATTTCAGAAGTCACAAGAAAGAAACATCCAACACGTTCCTGCGGATGCAGTAAAGCAGGGTACATCGGTAATTCCGAACATGGAAAGAAACACTATTCCAACCTCGAAAACAATTATGTTTTGGGAACCAATGTAGCAGAAATCAGAAGAAAAGACGATAACCCAACGAAAGCCAACACATCCGGATATCAGGGCGTAACCTATCTCACAACCCGTCATGTATGGGTGGCATTTTGCCGTTTTCAGGGATATCAGGCACAAAAGACATGCCACAGCCTAGAAGAAGCAATACAGGTAAGACAGCAGATGCGCAAGATACGGGATGATTTTATCGAATGGTACGATTCCCTTACAGAAGAAGAACGACAGAAAGCCATACAGGAATACGACAATAACCGGAACTTCTTCAAAAACTACTACAAAACCAAAATGCAAGAGGTTATGCAGCGATAGGATAGTTATAAGACAGTTGTTGTCTTTTTTATAGAAAATAACTTGTGGACATTGTGACCACAAGTAGAAAGGAAAAGTAAAATGTACCTTTTAACCAAAAAACAACAAATTCGTAACCTACACCGCCTGTACGTTCCGCCGTAACAGTAAATTATCTATCAATAACCCTTTGTAGAGGGAAGCAACAACGTACATCCGTGTCAAGGGTAAGGGTGGAGATTTTGCGAAGCAAAATACTACCCGACCTTGACGCGGGCAACAACCGTATAATGCGGCAAGGGCAAGGAGCAGTTTACTTCCTTGCCCTTAATTACAGATACGGTAAAGTGGGCAGATAGTAACGTTGGGGAACTTGTGGACACAGTGACCACAAGTGAGAAAGCAGTATAGGAAAGGAAAACACAAAAAATAAGAAAAGAGGGATGCCATGCAGGAAGAAGTGACACAGAAAACAATCGCTTTAGTCTTTAAGGCTTCCAGACTTAGTGCGGATGCGCTGCAAAAGGCAATGAAAGCCTATCTTGAAGAAAGAAAGCATAAGCCGCCCCCTCATGGGAAGATTTCAGTTAAAAAGCTGATAGGTCAGGGACAGGGAGCGAAGTCGATTGAGATAACGGATGAAAATATCAAGTCTTTTAGCCGTGTCGCAATGAAATATAACGTGGATTTTTCGGTAAAAAGGGATAGAACAACACAACCGCCGAAATACCTTGTGTTTTTCAAGGGAAAAGATGCTGATGTGATAACACAGGCGTTTAAGGAATTTGTCAAAGTAAATGAAAGGAAGAAACAACGTGTTTCTATTCGTGCTAAGCTGAAACAGTTCCAGAAGAATATCGCACAGGATAAAGACAGAGAACGTACCAGGGAAAAGAATAAGGACAGGGGGCAGAGCCTATGAAAAGTAAAGAAAGAGGGCAGAGTCTATGAGTAAGATAATAGAGGGCATAAAAAATGATCTGTCAGCGATTCCGCGAAATTTAAAGGGAAAGGCAAAGGATGCAGATGCTAAAAAACTGCTTTTAAATTGCGCTCCGTATGTGATATTTGGCTATGTTTTCAATAAGCTGTCTTGGCTGTACCGTCATGAAAAATACGAAAATGTGTTTCAAAAGGCACTATATACGTTAAGCGATATGGGAAAAGCGTTTCATAATCCCTTGCCAAGCCTGAAGCCGATAGATATCGTTATAGGAATTGTAGGCGGATTTTGTTTTTTCCTAATTGTGTACTGTAAAAGGAAAAATGCAAAGAAATTTCGGCATGGTGAGGAATACGGCTCCGCGCGGTGGGGAACCCCAAAGGATATCGCGCCGTATATTGATCCTATATTTGAGAATAACGTGATTCTTACTGAAACGGAAAGACTTATGATGTCGGGCAGACCAAAATCGCCTAAATATGCACGGAATAAAAACATTCTTGTTATCGGGGGTTCCGGCTCCGGAAAGACCAGATTTTTTGTAAAACCTAATATCATGCAGATGAACAGTTCATTTTGTGTGACTGATCCGAAAGGTACTATACTCATAGAGTGTGGAAAAATGCTGGAAAAGAACGGATACCGGATAAAGGCGCTTAATACGATTAACTTTTCAAAGTCCATGCACTATAACCCGTTTGCGTACATACGCAGCGAAAAGGATATTTTGAAACTGGTAAATACCATTATCGTTAATACAAAAGGGGAGGGGCAGCAATCCGGTGAGGACTTTTGGATTAAAGCGGAACGGCTCTATTATACCGCGCTAATTGCCTATATCTGGTATGAAGCGCCGGAAGAGGATCAGAATTTCTCGATGCTGATTGATTTGGTGGATGCAAGCGAAGTCAGGGAGGATGACGAGAATTTCAAAAATGCGGTGGATCTGCTCTTTGATGAACTGAAAGAAAAAGATCCGAACCACTTTGCAGTCCGTCAGTATGCTAAATTTAAGCTGGCGGCGGGAAAAACCGCGAAGTCGATATTGGTTAGCTGCGGAGCGCGGCTTGCACCGTTTGATATCAGGGAGTTAAGGGATTTAACCAGTTATGATGAACTGGAACTGGATACGCTTGGAGAGAGAAAAACGGCGTTGTTCGTTATCATATCCGATACGGATTCAACTTTTAATTTCCTAGTAAGTATCATGTACACGCAGCTTTTCAATCTGCTTTGTGATAAAGCGGATGATGTGTATGGTGGCAGGCTGCCTATTCATGTGCGCTGTTTGTTAGACGAGTTCGCAAATATCGGGCAGATACCGCAGTTTGAAAAGCTAATTGCTACCATCAGGAGCAGAGAAATCTCTGCTTCTATTATTTTGCAGTCGAAAAGCCAATTAAAGGCAATTTATAAGGACAACGCCGATACCGTCGAGGGCAACTGCGACACGACCCTTTTTTTGGGTGGAAAAGAGAAAACAACTTTAAAAGAACTGGCAGAAATACTCGGCAAAGAGACGATTGATCTTTATAATACATCGGACACAAGAGGCACATCACAGTCTTATGGTATGAATTACCAGAAAACCGGAAAGGCGTTGATGAGTCAAGACGAAATAGCGGTCATGGACGGCAGTAAGTGTATCATGCAGCTTAGAGGCGTGAGACCTTTCTTCTCAAATAAGTTTGATATAACGAAGCATAAGCAGTACCCTATGCTGTCTGATTATGATCCGAAAAATGCTTTTGATATTGAAAAGTATATGAAAAATCTTGGACGGGCGAAGATACGCGATACGGATATGCTGGATGATGTTTTCGACGTGGGAGAGGTTACAGGGTAATGAAAATATATAGAAAGGAAAAGGACTATGAAATTTGAAAAAGTAAGAGAAGTCTTTGATAAGGCGAAGGAAAAACTCGGAGAGAAGCTATTCCCTGAAATGGAGAAAAAGAAGAGAAAGAGGCTTGCCGGAAAACTCATTACTTGGTTTATAGTTGCGCTTATCTGCATGACGGGCGTAGGAATTTTACGTTACCGCGCAGAGAGGGAACTTAGGCAGTATCAGAGGATAGCGGACGCTTACAGGCAGATAGAGTTTATGCTTTATGAATAGTGCGTAGAGCATAAGAGGAACTTGTGGACACAGTGACCACTAGTGAAGAACAGAAAAGATAAACTTGTGGACACAGTGACTACAAGTGAAAAAACGTAAAGATAAACTTGTGGACAAAGTGACCACAAGTAAAAACAGTAAGATAAACTTGTGGACATTGTGACCACAAGTAGAAAACTGAATATGGAACTATAAAAACAGCATCCGAAAGGGGTTTTCAATGTACTTTTATGGAAAAACAGAAAAGTATCCGGTACGCTAGGTCGTCAAACGTAATGCACCGGATACAGGGAAGGCTTTCCATAAAGGATTGCCTTGTCCTTATTTTAACATAGGGCAGGGCATTTGACACGAAAAACTCTCTTAATTGGATAAAACAAATTTTAAGAAAGAGAGAGGTAGAAAAAATGGCATTTTTTACAACAGCAGTAGCAGGATTAAAGACAGTAGTAACGGCAATCGGAGCAGGCGTAGCGGTATGGGGAGTTATCAATCTGCTTGAAGGATACGGGAATGACAATCCGGGGGCTAAAAGTCAGGGAGTAAAGCAGCTTATGGCAGGCGGAGGAATTGTTATTGTGGCGCAGACGGTGATTCCACAGCTTACAAGTCTTTTCTCATAAGATATGGGCGGCATTATACAGAAAATCACTGATTTCATAAAGGATATGTTGAAAGGGTGGGTTCTGTCCAATCTCGATACGATGTTCACGGACGTAAACGATAAGGTAGGCACGATTGCGGGGGAAGTAAGCAGAACGCCGAGTGCGTGGAATGCGGGGATTTTCAGCATGGTGCGTACCTTGTCTGAAAACGTGATAATTCCCATAGCGGGAATGGTGATCAGCTTTGTGTTGATTTATGAACTGATTACAATGGTTATCGATAAGAACAACATGCACGACTTTGATACGGGACTGTTCTTCCGTTTTTTGTTAAAAGCGTGTATCGCGGTCATGCTGCTTAGCAAGACTTTTGATATCGTTATGGCAGTATTTGATGTGGGAAGTCACGTTGTATCACAGGCGTCGTCTGCTATATCAGGCTCAACCAGTCTGGATGTAGGGGCGACGCTGGTTTCCATGTTCAACAGTCAGATAGATACTATGGAAATCGGGGAACTTATCGGGCTTGGACTGGAAACTATGATAGTCAGTCTTGGTATGAAGATCATGTCCGTACTCATCACCGTCGTTTTGTACGGGCGTATGATTGAAATATATCTTTATGTGTCAGTGGCGCCGATTCCGGCGGCAACCGTTACCAACAGGGAATGGGGAAGTGTCGGAACGAATTATTTAAAGGGGTTAATAGCCCTTGCTTTTCAGGGGTTTTTCATTATGGTATGTGTGGCAATCTATGCGGTATTGGTGTCCGGCGTTGCAGTATCGTCGGATTTACATTCTGCACTGTGGTCGGTTGGTGCGTATACCGTAATATTATGTTTCAGTCTGTTTAAGACAGGCTCTATATCTAAATCGATTTTTCATGCGCACTAAGGAAGTATTTCTTAGAAGTATGAAATTTGCAGTAAAAATAGAAAAATTGACAGGAAAAGAAGGAGAGGGTGACATTGTAAACGTAGTATCTGATTGATATAATTTATCTGAAAGCAGTAGTTATAAACTGGTATTATTATCAGGAGTCAAAGGCTGGAAGGTGATACGAATGGGAAGAGACAGACGAGTGGACAGGGAATTTAAAAATACAATGGATGTAATTAAAGACAATAGTAAGATCATTGCAGAAAACAGCCAGACTATTGTAGAGAACACAGGGCGCACTAATGAAAAGCTGGATGATATGAGAAGTGATATTGATGCAATCAAAGGAAGTGGTCAGATGATTGCAGAAAATACAGGACACATTGATGAAAAACTGGATGATGTGAAAAGCGATGTGGCTAAAATCAGAGAGAGCACTACATCTAAGCTGCCTATAATCGTAGCAATTATTGGAGTTATTGTTGCAGTAGTTGGTGTTATTGCTTCAATCAGCGATATATCTATTGTGGATATTATATCTGGTAAGAAAACCGCTGATGTTACATCTGAATCTGTATCTGAGACTGAACCTGAACCAGAATACACAATATATCTGTATCCAGAGTATAGTAAGTTTAATATCGGTGTGAAAATTGATATGACCGCATCCCTGAATTTTGAAACGGATGCTGTCAGTATTACAGCGCATCTTGCATCCGGTAAAGAGGATACAGTAGAATTGAGCAGAAAAAATGAAACGGAATGGCAGAAAAAGGTTGTATTTGATGAAGTCGGCGTTCATGAGATTGTTGTCGCTGCAACGGCTCCAAATGGGGAAGTGATAGAAAACAGTATAGAAGTAGAGGTCACTCCCATAAGTATTGATATGGATATAGATATGGATGCTATTAATCAGCTTTTTGGTCCATGAATCAGCGTTTGGTGTATTAATACCAGTAGAAAATTAGATAAAAGTAACAGTAACAGCGTTAGGGCGTATAGGAAAAATCTATACGTCCTTTTTTATTATAAGGATGCACGTATAGCGTGGCATCCGTTATTTTGGGAAAGGAGCAGTTTATGTCAATTTCAGTAGCAGTACCGAAAGATTTAAGCGGCATTAAGACAAAAGTCGCGCTCAACCTGACAAAAAGACAGATTATTTGTTTTGGTGCGGCAGCAGTTACCGGGATTCCTTTATATTTTCTTACCAAAGGAGTTATAGGGACGCAGGCGGCATCGTTTATCATGGTCGGGGTGATGCTGCCTTTCTTCTTTTTGGGAACATATGAAAAAGACGGGTTTCCGGCTGAAAAGATTTTGTACTTTATGTTAAGGCAGAAGATTTTGACGCCGGGCATCAGACCCTATAAATCAGAAAATCTGTACAGGAAGTTGGAAGAAAAAGAGAAGATGAAAAAGGAGGTGCGTTATCTTGAAGCAAAAGCAGAAAGCGGCAGGAAGAAAGCAAAGTGCGGGTAAAGGTGGACTTACTTTTTCAGAGAAGAAGCGGTTAAGGGAGTTGAGGCATACCCTTTCGGGGAATGGGAAAGAGAAAGAAAAGCCGGATACTGCGCAAAAGACGATTACGTTTGAGAAGATGTACCGTGACGGTATCTGTCAGGTCACGAGGACGTATTTTACGAAAATGGTGGAGTTTTTTGATATCAATTATGATTTGCTGGAAATAGAGGACAGGGGATATATCTTAGAGGAGTACAGCAAGTTGATTAACTATTTTGACCCGTCGATAAAGTTCCAGTTATTCCTTTTTAACAGGCAGGTCAATGAAAAGGAACTTTCTGACAGGTTCAGCGTTCCGAAACAGGAGGATGCTTTTGACGATATCCGTATGGAGTATGAACAGATGTTGAAAAAGCAGTCTGAAAAGGGAACAAATGGAGTCATAAAGTCTAAATATATGATTTTCGGAGTGGAGTGCGCGGGATATAAGGAGGCTAAAGCTAAGTTAAGCAATATTGAAAAAGACGTTCTTCATAATCTGAACAACATGGGGGCTAATGCAAGGGCATTGGACGGAAAGGAAAGGCTTCGGGTTCTGCATGAATATTTCAATCAGGGAGCAAAAGAGCCTTTCCGTTTTTCTTTTAAGGAGCTTTCGGAGTCAGGTAAGTCGGTAAAGGACTATATCGCTCCGCCGGGGTTTGATTTCCGTTATCCAAGCCGCTTCCGTTCGGGCAGTATGTATGGATGTGTGGCATATCTGGATATGATCGCGCCGCGTTTTAATGATGAACTGGTAAAGAGGCTGTTGGATATCGACGATAACCTTACGCTGACCATGCATATGCAGACTTTTGACCCTGTGAAGGCAATCAAGATGTTAAAGGGTGCGCTTTCGAATATCCAGAAAATGAAGATTGAAGAGCAGAAAAAGGCGGTCAGAAGCGGTTATGACATGGATATTCTTCCTACGGATATCCTGACTTATGAAAAGGATACGTTGGAGCTGCTTGACGATTTGAACAGCAGTAACCAGAAAATTATAAAAATGACGTTTCTGATTACCTGTTTTGGAAAGACAAAGAAAGAACTGGAAGCAATCTCGCAGCGTGTGTCGGGGATCATACAGCAGGCGAACTGTAATCTGCGTCCGCTCCAGTATTTGCAGGAAAGAGGGCTTATGGCTTCCGCACCGATAGGCTGTAACAATACGGAAATAGAGCGTGTACTGACGACGAAAAGCACAGCGATTCTTGTACCGTTCTGTACACAGGAATTGTTTATGTCAGCTCCAGCGATATATTACGGTTTAAATGCCTTGTCAAACAATATGATTCTTGCGGACAGAAAGAGGCTGCGTACACCGAATGGAGTAATACTTGGTACACCCGGAAGCGGTAAGTCGTTCAGTGCAAAGCGTGAGATTATGTCGTGTTTTCTTATGACAAGGGATGAAATCATCATTTGTGATCCGGAGGGGGAGTATTTCGCGTTGGTGGAGGCTTTGCATGGACAGGTTATCAAACTTGCAACGAACTCTAAAGATTATCTGAATCCAATGGATATACAGCTTAGTCATAAGAATGATAAGGATGCACTGAAGTTAAAGAGTGACTTTTTGATTACCCTATGTGATTTGATTGCCGGGGGAAAAGACGGTCTGGCGAATGATGAAAAGGGTATCATAGATGACTGTATCAAAAATATTTATGAGAAGTATTTTGCGAACCCTATACCGGAGAATATGCCTATTTTAGAGGATTTGTATAATTCGCTTTTAAGATATGATCCGAAAAATGTCGCGCCTGAACTTGCAATGGAGGCGAAGGCGAAAGCGGTCAGGATTGCGAACAGTCTTGTATTGTATGTGCATGGTTCGCAGAATTACTTTAATCACAGAACGAACGTGGACAGCAGTAACCGTATCATGTGTTTTGATATTCGGGATTTGGGGAACCAGTTGAAAGAGATTGGAATGCTGGTCGTACAGGATGCAGTCTGGAACAGGGTATCAATAAACAGGGAACGGAAGATTGCAACTCGTTACTATTGTGATGAGTTTCATCTGTTGTTAAAGGAAAAGCAGACTGCCGTTTATTCGGTGGAAATCTGGAAGAGGTTCCGTAAGTGGGGCGGTATTCCGACTGCTTTGACACAGAATGTCGGGGACTTCCTTAAATCAGAGGAAATTGAGGGGATTTTGGGCAATAGTGATTTTGTCTATCTGCTGAATCAGAACGCGAAGGATCAGAGTATTTTGGCGGATAAGTTGGGGCTTTCGGAAAAACAGCTTTTATATGTCACGAACTCAGAGCCGGGAAGCGGGCTGATTTTGTTTGATAATGTTGTCATTCCGTTTGTGGATAAGTTTCCAACGGATACAAAGTTGTATGCGATTATGAATACGAGGCCGGAGGAAAGCGCAGGGCAGGAGGAAGATGTATAGCGATGAACAGCTTTATGAAATGGGTTGGTGGAAAGTATCTTCTGAGAAAGCGGATTTTAGAGGAGTTTCCACAGGAAATTAGTAGTTATGTTGAAGTGTTCGGAGGGGCTGCATGGGTGATGTTTGCAAGACAGGAATATCATGGTATGGAGGTTTACAATGACATTAACCATGATCTTGTCAATTTATTCCGCTGCGTCAAATACCATGCGGGAGAACTTCAAAAGGAGTTGCAGTGGTGTCTTATTTCAAGAGAGGAATTTTTGAAAGCGAAAGATGAGGTGCATAGTCCTGATTTGACAGATATTCAAAGAGCAGCCCGGTTTTTTGTATTGGTAAGGTGCAGTTTTGGTGCAAAAATGGATACTTTTAATGGGAAACGTGTATCTTTGGGAAATGTTGTAAAGGATATGGAAATTTTCAGTGAACGCCTGCGGGCAACAGTAATTGAACAGTTGGATTTTGAAAAATTGATTCCTTTATATGATACAACGGAAACACTGTTTTATGCTGATCCGCCATATTATGATGCGGAAAGGTATTATACAACGGAGTTTCAGCAGGCGGATCATTTGAGGTTAAGGGAGAGTTTAGGAAAAGTAGAAGGAAAATTTATTCTGACTTACAATGACTGTCCGTATATCCGGCAGTTATACGAAAATTACCACATAATCCCGCTTGAACGTCAAAATAATATGACTTCCTGCTCAACAAAAAAATGTTATCAGGAAATCATTATCAAAAATTTTTAGGAGTGCTTAAGGGCGGGAGAAAATAAAGGAAACTTGAAAGAGTTTTGACAAAGGAGGTATAGAAAGTGGCGGTCAAAAAAAGAAAGTGGGCACAGCCAAGAGATGCTAATGTCGGAAATAAAGAACAGGTAAAGGCAAAGGATGCCAATAGCGGAAGGAAAGAGCAGGTGCGAAAAAAAGCAAAGTACCGCAAAATGCTGGTGTTAAGTGAGTATCGGAAGAATGTAAAGACCAGAGCGGATATCGGAGATAACAGCATAGGAAATGCAGAGACTATAGCAGATATAGGAGATAACGGCGTAGGAAATGTAGAGACTATAGCAGATGTCAGAGATAACGGTATAGGAAATGCAGAGACTATAGCAGATATCGAGGATAACGACAAAGGAAATGAAGAGGCTGGAGCAGGTATCGGAGATAATAGCAAAGGAAGGGCAAAGACTGGAGCAAATACCATACATAACAGCAAAAGTAAAGTAAAAGAGGGTGCGAAAGAAAGTGTTTTTACGGAAGATGTTTTTAGTGCAGATACGGAAAATGTGTTTCAAGAAGATGCTTCCGGTTTTATAGCCAGTAAAAAGCTGCAAAGAAAAGAAAAACAGGCGAAAAAAGCTGGAAGGAAGCTGGATAGGGCAAAGGGTAAGCTGCCTAAAGAGCGGGAGTATGCCTTGCAGAGAGTCTTTGATGAAAAGACCGGAAAAGGGAAATTTGTGATTGTTTCACTGAATCAGGAAAAGACGTTTAGGAAAGACAGTATATCCAAAACAGCGATGCGTAGGTTACAGCGTGAGGGAAGAAATTATATCCATAGCAAGGTGTCCGAAGCAGAGAAAGATAATTCCGCAGTCGAGGGTGCGCATAAAACGGAGCAGAAAGCCGAAGATGTGTATCGTTTCGTAAAGAACCGTAAAAAGGGGAAGGAGCGGAAACAACAGGAAAAAGTTACGCAGCTTGAGAAGAAGCATTTTCAAAAAGAAGTGAATTTCCGGTATCAAAAGTTTCTGGAAGAAAATCCGCAGATGAAGAAAAAGGCATTACAGAAGCGTATCCAGAAACAACGTATCAAGCGGGAGTATATGAAAGCAAGGCAGAATAAAAATGCGGCAAAATCGGCAAAGGAAGCGGTGGGAAGAAGCAGTAATGCGGTAACGGCAGTTGCAAGAAAGATACAGGAGATTGCAGGTAAAAACGCGGGAGTTCTGGCTATATTGGGCATAGTGGCAGTTTTGTTAATCACAATCATGATGTCTGTATCTTCCTGTGGTGCGATGTTTGCGGATATGCAGTCTACGGTGCTTGCGTCAAGTTATCTTAGTGAACCGGAAGAGATTGACAAAACGGATTTACAGTTTACCCGTCTTGAACTTGATTTGCAAAGTAAAATCGACCGTATCAAAACGGACTATCCGGGTTATGATGAATATTCCTATAATCTTGGTGAGATTGGGCATGATCCGTTTACGCTGATCGGTTATCTGTCGGCTGTACATATGGAATTTACAGCGGATGAAGTGGAAAGTGAAGTAGAGGCGCTTTTTAATGAGATGTATACGCTTACACTGGAACCCCATACGGAAGTCAGGACAAGGCAGGTACAGTCCAAAGATGATGAAGGTAATCTGCTGTATGACGAAAACGGAAATCCTGTAATGGAAGAAGAGGAATATGAGGTAAGTATTCTAAGGATTAGGCTTACGGTGAAGCCGCTTAATGCAATCGTTTCCGGAAAGATGAGCGTAGAGCAGACGGAAATTTATGGGATGTATGGTGAAACAAAAGGTCTGCTTCAGGTTTTTGATTCACCGGTGGATTTGTACTGGTATCAATATATCAGTAGTTATTATGGTTATCGTAAGAACCCGAATAGCGGGGCAGAGGAATTTCACCGTGGGGTTGATATTGCGGTGCCGACAGGTACGGTGGTTTATGCCGCTCATGATGGGGTAGTCACGACCGCTGCGTATGATGCTCACTACGGAAATTATGTGGTGATTGAAAAAGACGGATATGTGACGAAGTATGCACATATGGATAGCCTGAATGTCAGCGCGGGGCAGAGTATAGGCAGAGGAGCGATTATCGGTAAAAGCGGGAATACTGGGAGTAGCACAGGGAGTCATTTGCATATCGAATGTCTGTACAGCGGAGAGTATTACAATCCGTTGTTTTATTTTTGTGCGGGCATGGAAACGATTTACGGCGAGGGAACTGGCGGAAACGGTGGGAATGTTGTACCGCCTGATTCTTATGATGATGCGGATGTGCAGGCTCTACTGGAAGAGGCGGCGAAGTATCTCGGATATCCTTATGTATGGGGCGGCTCAAGCCCGGCAACCAGCTTTGACTGTTCAGGCTATGTCTGCTGGGTTTTTACGAATAGCGGGGTGCATAACCTGCCAAGAACAACGGCGCAGGGGATATATAACCAGTGCGTTCCGGTTTCGGCAGCGGATGCAAAGGCTGGGGATATTGTGTTTTTTACTGGCACTTACCAGTCGGGGACGCCTGTTACGCATGTGGGGATTTACTGCGGAAACGGAATTATGATTCATTGTGGCGATCCGATAAGCTATGCTTCTATTAATTCGCCGTATTGGCAGAGTCATTTTTATGGGTTTGGAAGGCTAAATTAGGGAAAGGAAGGTTGAGAAATAAATTTGACAAAGGAAAGAATCGGGAAGGAGCTTGAAAAAGTCCGAAAACAGCTTGCAGCTTTGCAGGCGAAAGAAAAGGACTTGGATGAGCAGAGACAGATGGCGGAGGATGCCGAAGCCATGAAGATCATTAAGAAGTATAAGATTTCCCCTGAAAAGCTGCAGCTTCTTAACAAGGTCAGTGAGGGGGAAATATTGCAGATTTTAGCGGGAAGAGAAAAAGAAAGAGCGGAAAATGAGAAAACAGAAAGGGAGAGGACGGAAAATGAGTGAACAGAGAATTAAGAAAAAAAGGAAATGGAGTATGTGGAATGTGAAGAAAAAGATAACAGTTAAGGTGATCATGCCGCTTTTATTATTGGCGGCATTATTTTGTACCCTTTTGGGAGGGTTTTTGATAAGCGGGGCTGATTTGGTATTTGTCAAGGCACAGGAGTTGGATAGTCCGGAGAGAAATAGTGAAATGGGTGGTGTGAGTGAAATGGACGGTACAGGCGAAACTGACGGCATGGGTGAAACGGTTTCGGGAAATACGCTTCCGGAGCCGGAATGTATCTGTAGGGATAAGTGCTCGCAGTATGATTACAATAAGGATTGTGCTATCTGCAAGGCGGATTACAGGCGGTGTGGGTATGTGAATCCTAATGTGAAGATCACAATCAAGGCACCGAATGGATGGTATAGCAGTACGACAAAGGTACATATTTCCGTTGAGGATGTTGTAAAGTCAGGAAATTTTGCGGTGAAGTCTGTACAGGCGAAAGTATCGCAGAATGGGAGCTGGATTGAGATTACGGAAGATATGTATGTAGAGATTTCTGAAAACTGTACCGTTTATGTGCGTGTTACTGACCAGAAAGATATTGTTTATGAAAAGAGCCGTTATATCCGCTGTTTTGATTTTACGGCGCCGTCGTTAAATGCGGCGGTCAGTGACGGGATGCTTAGCGTAAAAGCGCATGATACGGATTCAGGCGTAAAGGCTATATATGTGAATGGTTATGAATTTACGGATATAGAAAATGGGACATTGAATGTGAGGTTACAGCAGTTTGACGCTAGCTATGAGTATTTTAGCATTTATGCAATGGATAATGTGGGAAATATGTCTGAAGTCTACAAGACGAAAAATCCTTATTATCAGAATCAGGCAGATGCGGACAGTAACGAAAAGAATCCTGCAGGGCAGCTTCCGGTGAGTGCAGAGGCGACAAAGCCTTCATCCGCAACGGCACAGGTAACAGAGCATACCGTTACGGATGGTGAGGGGAATACGATTTCGGAAATGAGCCTTGCGGAGCAGAAAAAACAGGCAATGGCGGAAGCGGCGGCATTGGAAAAAGGGGAAAGTTCCGGTGACAGTGAAAAAGGGAAGGAGTTTTATACAATCCAGACTGCATCGGAAAAGGTGTTTTATCTTGTTATTGACCGGGACGGAGAGGAAGAAGTGGTTTATTTCCTGACGGAAATCAGTGAGAATGATCTGCTCAACGTAACGACGGACAATAGCGAAACGCTTCCGAAAAATTCAGCCGCTTTGGAGTCGGCAATTCCGGTATCAGAGGGCGCTTTGCCGGACGGTGCGGAGAATGGATATTTTGAAAATGCAGAATCAGAAGCGGATGCAGATATGGATGCCGAAGCAGAAAACGGCGAAACTACGGAGGATATCGAAGCGGAAAGCGAAAGTCAGGCGGCGACGTATATTATCTTGGGAATCGTGGCTGTCGGTGTTATCGGCGGAGCGTATTATTTTAAAGTCGTCCGTAAAAAAGAGGAAGGTTTTCTTGATGAGGATGATGAGGAAGATGACGAAGAGGATTATTTAGAGGATTCTGACGAGGAAAATGATGACGCAACCTATGATAAAGAGGATGCTGATTCAGGGGATGACTTCTTTGATGAGCGTGAGGAGGAGTAACCGGCAGCATGGGAGAGAAGAAATATTCGGTTATTTTGGCTGATCCGCCCTGGCGTTACAGAACATATTCTAAAAAGGGCGAGGGGAGATGCGCACAGAGTCATTACCCTACGATGAATATAGAAGATATTAAGGCACTTCCGGTAGCTGGTATTGCAGAGAGGGACTGTGCCTTATTTCTTTGGGTAACATTTCCTTTTATTTCGGAAGGTCTGGAAGTTATAAAGGCATGGGGATTTACTTATAAAACGGTGGCGTTTGTATGGGTAAAGCAGAATAAAAAGAGTGAATCGCTCTTTTGGGGCATGGGTTACTGGACACGCAGCAACGTGGAGTTGTGTATCTTGGCAACAAGGGGAAAGCCGAAGCGTGTCAGTGCGGGGGTGCATCAGGTAGTTGTATCCCATATCGAGGAACACAGCAGAAAACCCATAGAAGTGCATCACAGGATTAACCAGCTTATGGGCAGCGTGTCAAAGATAGAACTTTTTGCCCGGAGAAAAACAGAAGGGTTTGATGTATGGGGAAACGAAGTGGAATGTGATGTTGAATTGACAGGAGGAAAAGAGAAATGCAGCTAGTGATAGCAGAAAAACCGAGCGTTGCAAAGAGTATTGCGGGCGTAATCGGTGCGAATGAGCAGAAAAATGGTTATCTGGAGGGAAATGGTTATCTTGTAAGTTGGTGTGTGGGGCATCTGGTAGAGCTTGCACAGCCAGAGGTTTATGATGAAGCATACCTTAAATGGACGCATGGGAATCTTCCGATTCTTCCGGACAAATGGCAGTATGAATTAAAAGCAGAGACTAAGTCGCAGTATATCGTGTTGGAAAACCTGATGCACGATAAGCGGGTTACATCTATCATTTGTGCGACGGACGCCGGAAGAGAGGGAGAACTTATCTTCCGGCTTGTTTATGAGGTGGCGTGCTGTGATAAGCCGACGAAGCGGTTATGGATATCGTCTATGGAAGAGAGTGCTATCAAGGACGGTTTTAAGAACCTGAAGCCGGGCAGTGATTATGATAGTCTTTATCAGTCTGCGCTTTGCAGACAGCAGGCGGATTGGATCGTGGGAATCAATGGAACGAGGTTTTTTACCGTATTGTATGGCGGCAGGGTTTTAAAAGTCGGAAGGGTGCAGACGCCGACGCTTGCGATGATTGTTGAGAGGGAAGAAAAGATTCGGAAGTTTCAGAAAGAGAAATATTATACGGCCCATATTATAATGGACGGAATGGATGCTGCCACGGGGCGTATTGATGATAAGGGAAAAGCTGATGAAATCGCGGGAGCTTGCCGAAACGGACAGGCTCTCGTCACGTATGTTTTAAAGGAAGAGAAGTCGGTTTCTCCGCCGAAACTTTATGATCTTACAACGCTCCAGAGGGACGCAAACCGTTTATTCGGGTTTACGGCAAAGCAGACGCTTGAATATACGCAGAGTTTGTATGAGAAAAAGCTGGTTACATATCCAAGAACGGATAGTCAGTTTTTGTCGGATGATATGGGGCAGACTGCGAAAAATGTGGCAGAGGCGGTGTTTGGTACTCTTGTATTTGAAGAAAATCTTATGTTTAAGCCGGATATAAAAAGGGTTTTGGACAGCAAAAGGGTAACGGATCATCATGCAATTATTCCTACAATGGAAATCGCTAAGAAGGATCTTTTGGCTGTTCCGGAAACGGAGTATAAGATTTTAGCTTTGATTGCGAACAGGCTGTTGTGCGCTACAGGGGAGAAGCACTTGTATGAGACGGTCAAGGCGGAGCTTTCGTGTAATGGGCATGTTTTTACGGTTTCCGGAAAGAGTGTTACGCATAATGGTTGGAAGAGTTTTGAAAATAGCTTTAAGCATTCCTTTAAGACTGGCGGAAAGAAGGAAGAAAATGAGGATGAGAGAGAGGATGCAGAAAAGAGATTACCGGAACTGTGCGAAGGAGAGAGTTTTTCGATATCGGAAACAGGGGTATGCGAACACTTTACCTCACCGCCTGGATATTTTACGGAAGATTCCTTATTGGCGGCAATGGAAAGAGCGGGAAGTGAGGATACTGCGGAAGATGCAGAGAGGAAAGGACTCGGCACGCCTGCGACAAGAGCGGAGATTATAGAGAAGCTGGTAAAGGACGGTTATGTAAGGCGTGACAAAAAGAAGCTGATACCGACGGAGGACGGTATCAAGCTGATCACGGTGCTTCCGGACATGATAAAATCAGCGAAACTTACTGCGGATTGGGAAAATGCTCTTAGTCGTGTTGCTAAAGGAGAATTAGGGCAGCTTGATTTTATGGCGGATATCAGGATGATGATATCTGCCATTATTAATGCTGATTATGAGGTCAGCGACGAACAGAGGGCGATGTTTGCAGCTGAAAAGGAGTCGTTTGGTGTCTGTCCGCATTGTGGCGGCGATGTGTTGAAAGGTAAATTTGGCGCTTATTGTGAGAATAGATGCGGTATGAACGTATCAAGGGCAATGGGAGCCGTGCTTTCTGATAGTCAGATTAAGAGTATGCTTGAGGGGAAAAAGACTCTCGTAAAGGGGCTGAAAGGGAAAACTGGCAGCTATGATGCGTACCTGATACCGGAGGGCGTAGAGGAATATTCCTATACTAAAGACGGTAAGGAAGTCAAAGGGTTTCAGTATAAGGTAAAGCTGGAATTTCCGTCTAGAAAGAAGAAGTAGGGAAAATGGAGTTAAATAGAATTTATCATATGGACTGTAATGAGTACATGAAAACACTGCCAGATGCCTGTGTCAGTCTGATTATAGCCGATCCGCCGTATGGTATTTCAAAGCAGAAACCGTTTTTAGGACATTCCCGCGGAGATATCAGGGGATTGGAGGAAAAATGGGATATATTTAGCAGCGATGAAGATTATCATAGGTTTACTATGGAGTGGCTGAACCATGCTGTAAGAATTTTGGATAAAAATGGAAGTATCATTGTGTGGGGAAATTACAGCAGCATATTTAAGGTGCAGAGCTGTCTTGAAGAAACCGGAATGTATTTTAGGGGACTGATAACGTGGGTAAAACGCGATGCACCGCCCAATGTTACCTGCAGGACATATGCAGTTTCAACGGAGTATGCGATATGGTATTGCAAATCTGATAAAGGCTGGATATTTAACCATGATGAGTTGAAGCTTCTTAACGGAGGGAAGCAGATGCGGGATTTTTGGGATATACCAAGATCAATGACTAAGCAGGAATATACCACGCATAAGACACAGAAAAAATATGAAACGGCAGAAAGGATTGTAGTCGGACACAGCAGAAAAGAGGACGTTGTATATATTCCATTTGCGGGAAGCGGTACGGAAATAGAGGCATGTATCAGAAATGGCCGCAAATGGGTGGCAACGGAAAAAGAAAAGCGGTATATAGATGAGTTTATTCTGCCAAGAATACAGGCAGCGAATTAAACGAACGGGAAGTTTTAGCCAGATAAAAAATTAAAATTTATGGAGGGATAAAGATATGAGAAAGAAAAGTGAAAAATGCATGCGGCGCCTTATGGCGCTGCTTGTAGCAGTTTGTATGTTCAGCGAGGTAGCATATACACCGGTTACTGTCAGTGCCAGTGAAAGTACGGTCAGTATAGAAACAGAAGATATTGGGGTTTTGGAGCAGGCGGAAAATTTGGGTTCGGAGCAGACGGATATAGAGAAAACAGAAAATGCAACGGAAGATAGCGGACAGACAGAAGATGCCGGACAGACGGAAGATGTGAAAGAACCGGATGCGGATGATTACGGGCAGGCAAAGGAGCCGGATGGATTGGAAACGGATGTTTCGGATCAGAGTGGGGATCAGGAAAAAGAAAGCGGAAGTACGGAAGAATCTGAAAATCCGGACGAGAAAGACCAGACAGGGGAAACGGAAAACGGCAAAGAGGAAAATCCAGAAGATTCGGACGAAGAAGACTCAGAAAGCGGGGAAGGAGAAGATGCAGAACAAGACGGGGAAGAATCGGAAGAGGCAGAGCAGCCGGATGAAATGGAAACGGAAGAAACAGAGGATGAGGAAATAGAAGAAGATTCCGAAGATGCTCTTATGCTGCTTTCAGAGGAAACAGGGGATGAAGAGGGCAGCGGTGAGGAGTATGTTACGGACGATACTTATACGGATGAGAATGGTGTTGTATATCATTATTACGGTTATGAGGATGGGACGGCTGATATTTATGAGTTGGAGTCTTATAAAATTGCAGATAAGCAAGGGAAGGTCATAAATGTTCCTGCGGATATTGACGGATATACCGTAACAAGAATCACGTTTAAAACGTCAGTTTCTACAAACTTTCCATCAATTACCATACCGGAAACAATTACTTATATGGGAAATTGTGTTTTTGAGCATGCAAATATAGGTGAATTGTATTATAATGCGGTGGCTGCCACTTCAAATCCGGTTAGAGGGGAGGAGGGCTGCATTTTAGCGTCTGTTATTGATAACCTGAATATTGGGGAAAATGTAAAGGTTATTCCTGATGCACTTTTTAAAAGCACAAAAATAAATAATGACGAGTTGGTATTAAATGTTGAGTCTATCGGGGATGATGCGTTTTATGGAGGTACAAATGTTACGGATCTGGTTATCGGGGAAGATGTTAAAGAGATCGGGGTACGTGCTTTTGGCTGGGATTCAATTACAAATTTGCATTATAATGCTGTAAATGCCACGCTTAGACATGAGGCTACATTAGTCGGCCCATTTTATTTTGGTACTATTTCAAGCATAACTTTTGGGGAAAAGGTAGAGACAATTCCAAACAACTTTTTGGTATATGCTCATTATTCTGATGACAGTCTGGAACTTCCGGACAGTCTTATAACCATCGGGGAGTGTGCTTTTTATAGTGACTTTATTAATATTGGGGAACTGACAATCGGGGAAAATGTGGCTTCTATCGGGCTTAGGGCTTTTTTAGGTATTAATATAGGGATTTTGAATTATAATGCCGTAAAGGTGGAAGTACCGGAGTTGAAAGGATCATCGTCTATCCGGAATCCGTTCTATACAACACAGATTGGGGAACTGCGTTTCGGGAATAGTGTAGGGGTTCTGCCTGATTATATGTTTTACTGTGTAGAACTTGAGCAGGACGAACTGGTGATACCGGATAGTGTCACATATATAGGCACAGAAGTATTCTCACGCAGTATTAGTAGTCAGCCGGAAGGAAAAATGTCCATCGGAACGCTGATAATCGGAAAAAATGTTTCATATATGGGCACATGGGCTTTCGGAGGCGGCACGTTTGATAAGGTAATTGTTTATGCAATAAAGACGGGCAATGTGTTATCCTATAATGAGAAATATTTGCCTGTCTGTGCCAGTGTGGAGATTCATAGGGGAGCTTCCAGCTATAAATATTTTACGGCAAACACCGAAGCGGAGAATATTACCCTTATGTGTGAAGATATCGAGACTACATATGGTGAGGAGTATTATAATGAGTGGAAGGATTGTTTTGTAACAGTCATAACGGATACCTGCGCTGTGTGTGGCTATGAAACAGTAAAAGAGGAATATGAGGATGCTTATACTGTATTGTTTCAGCAGCCAGACGGGATGTACATATCCTGTCAGTATCTTCATAGCGGTGAGGATGCTGTTGAGCCAGAGGCTCCGGAAATTACAGGCTATGAGTTTACCGGATGGGATAAAGACTTTACAAACGTCACATCAAATATCACTGTCACAGCGCAGTATAAGGTTAAGACTTTTTCCGTTGTTTTTAAGAATGGTGAGGATATTATCAGTGAACAGGAAATAGAGTATGAGTGCGATGCGGAAGTACCTGAAAATCCTACACGTCCTGAGGAAGAGTGGGGAAAGTGGAAGTTTACCGGTTGGGAAGGAAATTATAGGAATATCATTCAGGATGAAATCATTCAGGCGCAGTTTGAAAAAGTTCTTAATAAATACGAAGTCGTTTTCTATGATGCAGAGGGAAGGATGATAATCAGAGAAAGCGTAATGCATGGGGAAAGTGCGGAAGTTCCGGCGGCGCCGGAAAAGAAAGCGACGGCGCAGTATACTTATACCTTTACCGGGTGGAGTGGCGATACGGAGAATGTTACAGGAAATACAGATTTTTATCCTGTTTATGAAGCGGTAACACGTTCTTATACGGTTACTTTTGTAAATGGCGAAGAAATATTAAGTACGCAGAGTGTAGCGTATGGCAAAGCGGCAGAGGCTCCGGAGGATGTAGCGGAGAAGACAGGATATGACTTTATCGGGTGGGATAAGGATTATACGAATGTCGTAGCGGATATGACGGTATCGGCACAGTATAAAATAAAAAGTTTCAATGTTTCTTTTAAGGTTAATGAGACGATAATCAGCAAGCAGAAAATAGAGTATGGAAGCGACGCCAAGCTGCCACAAAATCCGACACGTCCGGAGGAAGAGTGGGGAACGTGGAAGTTTACCGGTTGGGACGGCAATTATAAGAATGTCATACAAGATGAGGTCGTGCAGGCACAGTTTGAAAAGGTATTCAATGAATATGAAGTCGTTTTCTATGATGCGGAGGGAAATGTTTTAAGCAGGCAGAATGTAACGCATGGGGAAAGCGCAGTTATTCCGGATGCACCTGAAAAGAAAGCGACAGCACAGTACAGCTATACTTTTACCAAATGGAACGGGGATACGGAAAACATTATAGGAAATACAGGCTTTTATCCTGTTTATGATGCAAAGCTGCGTTCTTATACTGTTACGTTCATGAACGGCGATACTGTATTAGATACACAGACAGTAGAATACGGCAAAGCTGCAACAGCACCGGAAGATCCGGAAAGAGCAGAGGAAGAGTGGGGAACGTGGAAGTTTGCCGGATGGGACTGTGATTATACAAACATTGCAAAGGATATGACGATCCGGGCACAGTTTGAACAGGTTTTCCATGAGTATGAGGTTATTTTCTATGATGCAGACGGAAATATTTTAAGCAGACAGACGGTAGAGTATGGTCATGCGGCGAAAACTCCTAAAGCGCCGGAAAAAGAGCCGACAGAGCAGTTTTGTTATCCATTTACCGGTTGGGACGGCGATATTACGAATATTACAGCAGATGCAGCGTTTTATCCGACCTATGGAATGGAAACCCGCACTTATACGGTAACATTTATGAATGAGGATACCGTATTTGACACGCAGGAAGTAGAGTACGGTGCATCAGCGGTCACACCAGCCGAACCGAAAAAGGAAGCGGATGCAAAGTATACTTACAGCTTTATCGGGTGGGATAGCGATTACAGCGTTATCACAGGCGATATGGTTATCCATGCGCTGTATGAGCAGAAAGAAATTCCGTCAAAGCGCAAGCCCAAGCCGGGAAAAGTGGATGATACAAAGAAAAAAGATGATGAATCCGGTGGTGGTGGAAATGACGATGACGGCGGCGGAAACGGCGGTGGCGACGGAACGGAGCCTGAACCTGATAACTGCGGGGAAAAGCCGGAGCCTGAAACGGAAGGGGAAAATGTAGAAAATCCGGATGACGGTCTGGTTAAGATTATGGAAAAGCAGACATACAGTGCAGAAATACAGGAAGGAAGAATAGAGGAAGTGCCGCAGGTGATAGTTTCCGAAACAGACGAATATGCAGAAATCGTAACGGAAGAACCATTGCAGGAGGATACGGAGAATGTGGAAGCTTCACAGGAAACAAGCATAGAGGTTGTGGCTGAAGATGACAGAGATATATCTGTTTTGGGCTGGTTCCTTTTGTTTATTGGAATTGTTGTATCAGGATGCCTTTTAATATGGCTGCTTTTACTGTATCTGATTAAAAGAAAAGTAAAGGTATGCGGTAAGATACTGGATGAATCGGGTTGTGTTCCATGCGGTATACAGATTACGTTGTCTGGAAAGGATATCATGGAAACGGAACCGGATGAGGCTGGTTTCTTTAGTTTTGAGGGGCTGAAAAAGGATTATTATGGGCTGAATGTTTATAATGAGGATGGGGCTAAGATATTCTCGGCTGATATCCGTATGGAAGTTGGAAGCGGGGTAGATGTTTTTATGATTCTTGAATCCGACTGCAGCAATGTAGAAACAAGTAAAAAGAGAGGAATATACGAAGTAAACTTAACAGTCTAAACAGGCAAAAGGGATATCATGAAGGCGTATCAGCGATGATGCGCCTTTTTTTAACATAAGAGCAGTCTGCGGAGCGTGCTGCTCGTTGTTTGTGCCGGAAAGGAGGATTTCATGGCATCAACCTATGAATATATTTCGACATTGGCGGATGATACGGCATCTGCTGTAGTAAAAAGTGAAAAAGAATGGAAGCAGTATCTTACGACTGCAGCAAGGCTATATAAATATCCGTTCAAGGAGCAGCTTCTTATCTATGCGCAGCGTCCGGATGCGTCTGCATGTGCGCCGATTGAAGTGTGGAATAGAAAAATGCACTCATGGGTGTACCGGGGATCAAAAGGTATTGCCCTGATTGACGAAGAAAATGAGCATGGCGGGAAACTGAAGTATGTATTTGACGCATCCGACGTATATAAGTTAAGACGCGGCGGCATAGACTTAAATCTGTGGGTATTAAGGGAAGAACATAAGGAAAGCGTATTAGGTCATCTGGAAGAAATCTATGGGAAAACAGATGTAAGAGAGCCTTTTGAGCGCAGACTGATAGAGATAGCGGACAGGATAGCGGAAGAATCTTACAAAGAACTGCTTCCAGATCTGCTGTATCTGACAGAGGGAAGTTATCTGGAAGAATTGGATGAGCAGAACATAGGCGTGCGGTTCCGTGATACGCTCTCTTCCGGCATTGCTTATATGCTGCTGTCGCGGTGCGGCGCGGATATGGATGTGTGGGGGGATGACTTTAGTTTTGAGTTTATCCATGAGTTTAATACGAAGGATACGCTGACCGTACTTGGGGAAAGCACGACGGATTTATCAAGAGATGTGCTTGTGGAAATTAGAAGGACGATTCGGGAATATGAGAGGGAAAAAGCAAAACAAAAAGAGCCAAAAATGCAGCAAAAAGAGCCAAAAATGCAGCAAAAGGAGCAGTATCGTGTACAGGACAGGGATAAAGACAATATACGAAATAGCGTTTATGAAAATTTGGAAAAAGGTATTGAAAATGATAATGAGACGCACTATAATGATTTAAAGCGTGAAAGTAATGATGCGGAAAACAATTATGGGGAAATCAATCATTCGGAAAAAGGAGGAAGCGGCAATGAACATAACTTACGAGAAGAACGGCGATTATCTGATACCGAACCTGAAAGCGGACGATCAGCCGCAGGGGACAGTAACGAAGTACGGAATGCTTCGGGAAACATTCCTGAAGGAACACCACAGAGGGATTTACACAGCATTTCTCCTGGGCGGCAAGCTGAAAGCACATCTGCTGGAAATACAGGAACAGGCGGAAGCGCGGATGGAGAGCATGGTAGAGAAGATGGCGAAAGCGCAGGGCGTGGACGGGAAACTGAAAGCGGAAAACCCGATGCTCTGGGTGCAGAAAATGAACAGCATCAAGGCATCAGCGGAGGAAGTAGTGCTGTCGGAACTGGTATACAGTCTGTAAGCGATGAAAAAAAGGATATACAGCCTTTAGAAAGTTCGGTGGTTGTCTATGAGCAGTTAAGTCTTTTTCCAAGCGTTGGGGAACAATTAGGAACGATAGCTTCAGAAGAGGCGGGCATGAGATATAAATTGCCTGTCTCTTTTTCTTTTGAGCAGGATAAACTAGAGGAAGTACTGCGTACCGGGAGCGGGAGGGAAAACAGCAGAAAGCGCATCTATGCAAAATACGCTGCCGGAAAATCGCCGAAAGAAATGGTGCAGTTTTTGAAAGCTGAATATGGCATTACCGGAAAGGGGTTTCACTTTGGAAAAGATCCGGTAGCTGTCTGGTTTGATGAAAGGGGTATGCGCATCGGATATGGCACGTCGGCATTGGAGAACCACGTTGCTGTATATGGATGGGAAGAGATTGAGAAAAATATCCGCGCTATGGTGGAGAATGGAGATTATATAAGTGCAAATGAGGCATTTTTTGCGGGTATGGAAGAATATGAGCGTGTGGCGACTGACCTTTATTTCTTCTTCCGTGATGGTATTGGTGAGTTCCCGGAAGCAATGCCTGAAGAATCTTTTGACTTTCCTAATTGGCAGGAGCGTACACAGGAGATGCTTTCTGATAAAGAGGGACTTTATAGGATAAGAGCGGCACTGAAATCTATCAAGTCAGATTTAGACAATGGGAGCAGGAAATTAAAATGGAAGAAAGTGAGAAGTCTGGAAGAACTTATAGGGGAACTTGATGATTTGGGCGCTGAAAAAATCAAATATCCGCTGAAGAATGTAGTGGAAATACTAGATGAAGATTTTATTACGCAGGACGAAATCGATTATGCCTTATTCCGTGGTGCACATAAGAGGCATAGTAAGTTCCGTATCTATGAATTTTTCATGGAAATGCACTCCCATAAGGATAATATCGACTTTTTGAAAAACGAGTACGAAATAAGCGGAATCCCTAATGCCTTACCGGGAAATGACCGTTCCTATCAGAGGAGTGATAATAAGGGAATTGTTTTGGACAAAGGATTCTATGACGATTCAGGCGCAGCGGTAAATGTGCTGCTTAACTGGAAGTGCGTGGAAAAGCGTCTGCGTGAGATGATTGATCAGAACAGGTATTTATTGGCCAGAGAGAAAGAGCAGTATAAAGAATATAGGCGGATACGGACAGAAAAAGAAATTGGAAAAGAATTAGATAAAGATACAGAAAAGGTTAAAAATGCGGAAAAAACAGCAGAATTGGCAGAACCGGAAAATACGGCAGAATATGAGAAAACATCTGTAACAGTAGAGCCAGAAGAAATGACAGAGCAGGAAGAGGCAGAAGAGGAAATAGAAAGCAGTCCGATAACATTTCCTGTTAGTGCGGAGCCGGATAAAGGGAAAGCAAGCAACTTCCGTATTACAGAGTATGAACCCTCAAAAAATAGCCCGAAAGAGAACTTCCGTCAGAATGTCAATGCAATTAAAGTCCTGCGGCAGGTTGAGGAAGAAAACCGCTATGCTACCCCGGAAGAACAGGAGATTTTATCAGGATATGTGGGTTGGGGCGGTCTTTCGGATGCTTTTGATGAAACGAAAGCGAACTGGACGGAAGAATATAACGAACTGAAAGAACTTTTAAGCCCGGCAGAGTATGCTTCGGCAAGGGAAAGTACGTTAAGCGCCTACTATACGCCGTCTGTGGTTATCAGGGGCATTTATCAGGCGTTGGAAAATATGGGATTTGAAAAAGGGAACCTGTTAGAGCCGTCTGTCGGAATCGGGAAATTCTTTGGGATGCTTCCGGAGGGAATGGAAGAAAGTAGGCTTTATGGCGTTGAACTGGACGGAATTACCGGACGGATTGCGAAGCTGCTTTATCCTAATGCGGATATCCGGATACAAGGTTTTGAAAAGACGGAGTATCCGGATGATTTTTTTGATGTTGCTATCGGGAATGTGCCGTTTGGGGGATATAAGGTAGCTGATAAAAGGTATGACAGGTATAATTTCCAGATACATGATTATTTCCTTGCAAAGAGTATTGATAAGGTGCGTCAGGGCGGCGTTATTGCAATGGTTACGTCAAATGCGCTTGGCGGCGGCACAATGGATAAGAGGGATGACAAGGCGAGGCGTTATTTAGCGCAAAGATGTGATTTGTTAGGCGCGGTGAGGCTTCCGCAGGGGACTTTTTCGGATACGGACATAACGACGGATATCCTATTTTTCCAGAAAAGGGAAACTCTTAGGGATTTGAGTATTGATATGCCGGAGTGGGTGCAGACAACAGTTGTGCATGAGAGCGACTATCAGAAAGAGAATGGTGAGTCAGTCCATAATGTGCTGCGCATGAATAATTATTTCCGAAACAATCCTGAAATGGTATTGGGGAAGGAAGAAGTAGTAAGCGGGGCTTATGGCCCGCAGCTGGTATGCAGGCCAACGGAAGGGAGCTTTTCTGAAAAGCTTGAAGAAGCAGTTAAGCGTATTGAGGGGCATATCGAGAAGCCGGAGTTTAGAGAATGGGATGAGATTGACGATGAAGTGGGGGCTGCGGCATCGGCAGAGGCAAATGGCGGTGAAAAGAAGGCTTTCATACCAGCAGATCCGAATGTCAGGAATTTCAGCTTTGCAGTCGTAGATGGGGATATTTATTACCGGGAAAACTCCATGATGAGGCGTGTGGATATATCCGGTATGGCAAAGCAGCGTATTATGGGGATGGCAGATATCCATGTATGCACACAGGAACTTATCGAGATGCAGCTTGGGGACTATTCTGAAGCTGATATTAAGTTAAAACAGAAAGAATTGAATGGTTTATATGACAGGTTTACGGATAAATATGGCTATATCAATTCCACAGCGAATAAACAGGCGTTTGGGCAGGATTCCGGTTATTATCTTCTCTGTTCTTTAGAGAATACGGATGATGAGGGCAATGTTACGGGCAAGGCGGATATGTTCAGCAAGCGTACTATTAAAAAGGCGGAAGTCGTCACGAGCGTTGATACGGCAAGTGAGGCACTTGCTGTAGCCTTGTCTGAAAAGGCATATGTGGATCTGGAGTATATGGCGGAACTTGTTGGAAAGACGAAAGAAGATGTAATAAAGGAACTTCGCGGTGTGATCTTTAAAAATCCGAGTACGCAGGAGTGGGAAACATCCGATGAATACTTGAGTGGAAGGGTGAGGGAAAAACTTGAGACAGCAGAGGAATATGCCAAAAACAATCCGGAATATTTAATAAACGTGCAGGCGCTCACGAACGTACAGCCGAAGGAACTGGATGCGTCGGAAATAGAAATCCGTATCGGTGCAACGTGGATTGATACAGGCTATATAGAAGATTTTATGCGTGATACTTTTGAAACACCGGAATCCTATTTTGAAAAAGGAATAACCGGTGTTTTATATTCTAAAGTAACGGGCGAATGGCGTGTAAAGGGAAAGGGCAGCGATGCTGGGAACAGCCTTGTGAATGTGACCTATGGAACAGGCAGGGCGAACGCTTATAAGATTCTGGAAGATTCCCTGAATTTACGGGAAACCCGCGTATATGACGTGATTGAAGAGGAAGGCAGGGAAAAGCGTGTCCTGAACGAAAAAGAAACGATGATAGCCAGCCAGAAACAGGAAGCCATCAAGGAAGCGTTCAGGGAGTGGATATTTAAGGATGCTGACCGCAGACAGGAACTTGTAAAAAAGTATAATCTGTTGTTTAACGCCACAAGAGCAAGGGAATATGACGGTTCTCACTTAAAATTCCCCGGAATGTCACCGGAAATAGAACTGCAGGCACATCAGAAAAATGCTGTGGCACATATCCTGTATGGCGATAACACCTTATTGGCCCATTGCGTGGGGGCGGGAAAGACTTATGAAATGACGGCGGCGGCAATGGAAAGCAAGAGGCTTGGGCTGTGCCGGAAGAGTCTTTTTGTAGTGCCAAATCACTTGACGGAGCAGTGGGCGGGGGAGTTTCTGTGTCTTTATCCGGGGGCGAAAATCCTTGCGGCAAGGAAAAAGGATTTTGAACCCGCTAACCGTAAAAAATTTTGTTCGCGCATCTCCACAGGCGATTATGACGCAGTTATCATCGGGCATACGCAGTTTGAGAAAATACCGTTATCATGGGTACGTCAGGCAGCAATCATAGAAAAACAGATAAAGGAATTAGAAATAGCAATAAGGGAACTGAAAGAGCAGAAGGGTGAGCGTTACAGTATTAAGCAGATGGAAAAGTCTAAAAAGGCGTTACAGGCAAGGCTTGAACGCTTAAATGACAGGAGCCGGAAAGATAATGTTGTCACGTTTGAGCAGTTAGGCGTGGACAGGCTTTTTGTGGATGAGAGCCATTATTACAAAAATCTTTTTTTATATACGAAAATGCGTAATGTGGCGGGCATCGCGCAGACTGAAGCCCAGAAGTCTTCCGATATGTTTGCTAAATGCCGGTATATTGATGAATTGACAGGTGGGCGGGGCATTACATTTGCAACAGGGACGCCGATTGCAAACAGCATGACGGAACTTTATACAAATATGCGTTATCTACAGTATGGAACTTTGAAACGTCTTGGACTGGAGCATTTTGACAGCTGGGCGGCAGCCTTTGGAGAAGCGGTTTCCGCAATAGAGTTGGCGCCTGAAGGAACGGGGTATCGGGTTAAGACGCGGTTTGCCAAGTTCTTTAATTTGCCGGAACTGATTGCACTGTTTAAGGAAACGGCAGATATCCAGACTGCGGATATGCTGAATCTTCCGGTTCCGGAAGCAGAGTATGTGAATGTAACATTAAAACCGAGCCAGTTCCAGAAAGATATGGTGGCGTCGCTTGCGGATCGCGCGGAGGAAGTGCGGAAGGGCAGAGTGGAGCCAAATGAGGACAATATGCTCAAAATTACCAATGACGGGCGTAAACTTGCCCTAGACCAGAGGCTGATAAATGCACTTTTGCCGGATGATGAAACTTCAAAGAGTTCAGAGTGTGTGGACAGGGCATTCCGGATATGGGAAGAAACGAAGGAGAAAAGGTCGGCGCAGCTTATTTTCTGTGATTTGTCTACGCCAAAAGGAAAGACAAAAGCCACGATAGACGGAAATAGCGAAGAGGCGGACGTTCTGGATAGTTTTGAGAATATTTATGATGATATCAGGAAAAAACTGGTCGCAAAAGGCGTTCCCGATGAAGAAATCGCATTTATCCATGATGCCAATACGGATATCAAAAAGGCAAAGCTGTTCGCCCATGTAAGAAGCGGGAAAGTCCGTTTTCTGCTTGGTTCTACACAGAAGATGGGAGCCGGTACGAATGTACAGGACAGGCTTATTGCACTGCATCATCTGGATGTGCCCTGGCGTCCGGCAGATATGGAGCAGCGTGAGGGGCGTATCTTACGGCAGTTCAACTTAAATGAAAGGGTGCAGATTTTCCGCTACATAACGGAAGGAACCTTTGACAGTTACTCGTGGCAGGTTTTGGAAAATAAGCAGAAATTCATCAGTCAGATCATGACGAGTAAATCTCCTGTAAGAAGCTGTGAAGATGTGGATGAGGCAGCGCTTACTTATGCGGAAATCAAGGCGCTTGCGACGGGAAATCCATACATTAAGGAGAAGATGGAGCTTGATATTCAGGTATCGAAGTTAAAACTCATGAAAGCGAACTTTATGAGCCAGAAGTACCGGCTTGAGGATGATATAGCGCTGAAATATCCTCAAAGTATATTGTTTACCGAACAGAATATTAGTCGTTTACAGTCTGATATTGAAATGTATCGGAGTAATAAACCTATAGATAAGGATGTTTTTGCCATGACGGTTGGAAATAAGGTTTATACGGATAAAAAAGAAGCGGGTGCTGCGATTATAGATATGTGCAGTAGTATCAAGGCTTTTAGAGAAGGCAGAAAAGTAGGGGAATATCTTGGTTTCAGCTTGGAAATTTCTTTTGACTTTTTTAATGATAAGTATGTTATGGATATAAGAAGGATGGATAGGCACAAGATAGTAATCGGGGCAGATCCGCTGGGGAATATCATACGAATCAACAATGCTTTAGAGGGAATGCCGAAGCAGCTTAATGATATGCAGACTTTTCTTGACAATACAAAGCGTCAGTTGGAAAATGCCAAAATCGAAGTAGAGAAGCCATTTATAAAAGAAGCGGAACTGTCAGAGAAGCTGGAACGTCTGGCAGAATTAAACTCACTGTTGAATATGGATAAAAAGAGTAATGACGCGATTATAGTGGACGATAATGCGGAGGAAGAGGATGCGAATATATCCGGACTGGAAGGGGATAGTGAGATATCTGAAGCAGAAGAGAATGTTGAAATGGCAAAAGTAAATAGTTCTGTTCAGGACAGTAAAAAAGCGACAGAGCGCCCATCTTTAAAGAAAAATTTGGAACTGATGATAGGAAAGTCGGCGGAACTGTATGCGGAAAGAAAAGAGGCGGGAGATACAGAGAAAAACGTGCCGAAAAAGGCAAAGGAAAAAACAGAAACTTTATAATCATTTTGAAACAGGCAGCGATGACAAAGCTGCCTGTTTTCATTTATCAGACAGGAGGGAAGTATGAATAAACATACAATAAGTGATTTATACCAGATGCAGTCGCTTCCGCTTTCTGCCAAAATCAGGATGACAGAGTGCCGTATCCGGGAATGGGTAGATTATTATGGAGATGACGGCGTGTACATCAGCTTCAGCGGAGGTAAGGACAGCACTGTTTTGTTGGATATTGCAAGGAAATTGTACCCGAAAATAGGGGCGGTATATGTGGATACCGGACTGGAATATCCGGAGGTCAGGGAGTTTGTGAAACAGCAGGAAAATGTAGAAATCATCAGACCTAAAATGAATTTCAGACAGGTTATCATAAAATATGGATACCCGATGATAGGAAAAGAAGTAGCGGGCTGTGTATATGGCGCAAGGAGATATGTGGAGAAGCTGGAAGAGCAGGAAAAAGGCGCAGGCTGCGGGGGAATTATTCCCAATTACAGTTATATAGCGGACTTGGTAGGCATAGACCGTCGGGAGGATAGGGAAAATGAAGCGTATAAGAGCCTCAGCCGGGGAGAGATACCGAGTACGGACATCAAAGCGCCTGTCCGTTATCTTATCTTGCAGGGGAAATATCCCCATAGAGAAAACGGGGTGGAAACATCGGAATATTCCAAAATGTACAACAAGGAAAGATATAAATTCTTTTTGGAAGCGCCTTTTGAAATATCAGACCATTGCTGTTCGATTATGAAAAAAGCGCCCATGCACAATTACGCCAAAAAGACAGGAAAAATGCCAATGACAGCACAGATGGCGAGTGAAAGCAGGTTAAGGACTACGAACTGGCTGAAAAACGGATGCAACGGTTTTGACATGAAAAGCCCGATCAGCAACCCCATGTCATTCTGGACGGAACAGGACGTACTGGAATATATTTACATCAACCATATCCCGATAGCAGATGTATATGGGGAGGTAGTGGCAGACTATGGGAAGGGACAGGCACAGGGAAATTCAATGGATATGGGGATTTTTGATGTGGGAAAACCTGTATTTGATACTACAGGATGTAACAGAACGGGGTGTGTTTATTGTGGTTTCGGTTGTCACAGGGAAAAGTCACCAAATCGTTGGGAACTTGCAGAGAAGCTCTCTAATCCAGAAATCATAGATTATATGATGCGTGGAGGGGCGTTTGACGAAAAAGGCATATGGAAGCCGGACAGCAGAGGTCTTGGATTTTGGTTTGTAATTGAATGGATCAATATATATGGCAATCTGCATATCGTCATGCCGCATCGGGAGGAATATATTGAGCGGTACATAACGGAAGAAACTGAAAAGTATCTTGCTGCGTAAAAACAAATAATAATATGGAAGGAGAACCATAATGGGAAAAACAGCAACCAATAAGGAAGAAAAGAAGGTAATCATGACATTTACAGTGGCAGAGTGTGGGGAATACCATAGTTTGGGAGAATACCACGAGGGCATTGCTACATTGGCGGAAGCGGTCGAGATTTATCAGCAGATACCGTCGGAACGCATGAACGGTGTACCTTCCATTGGCATCAATCTTCATGTAGAAGGGACTGTTAAAATGGAAGATTTACAGGCTGATATACTTTCAGGAAGTGAGATAGATATAGGATTTATTAATCTTATGCCGGAGTTTTGTGGAAATCCGCAAGTGCAGGAAGCAGTGAGGGAGATTATTGAACTTTTTCCGGATAAAGAGGTCATTGATTATTAGGAAAAAATTACATCTTTACAATAGAACATATGTTTGCTATTATGATGTTACACTCATTAATGTGGAGGGGGTGAAGGTAATGGAAAATCAGGTTCATGACGGAATATACCATGATAATCAGGTGAATATACCGATCCAGCTTCTGTCTATTACAGACCGAGACGGAAAGATAACTCCTTTGTGGTTCCGGGTAGAGACGGAAGAACACGAAATAAAGAAATTCCGGATAGAAGATATCATATCACGGAGCGATAAAAATTTTGTCGGGATAAAGGAAAAGCAGTTTGTGTGCAGGATAGAGCAGGATGGTATGAGCAAGACGTTAGAGATGAGATATAATACGGCAACCCAGAAATGGCGGATTTTCCAGTTTTTATGATATGGGGGCTTATATATTTCATATAGATGCAAACAGTGCGTTCCTTTCGTGGAGCGCGACATATCGTGTGTCTGTATTGGGGGAAAAGACGGACTTGCGACTGATTCCGAGCATTGTTGGCGGGGATCAGGAGAAACGTCATGGGATCGTGCTTGCAAAAAGCGTACCTGCTAAAAAATATGATATTAAGACCGGAGAGGCTATTGTAACAGCAAAACAGAAATGTCCGGGGCTTGTTGTGATACCGCCTGACTATGGGCTGTATGTAAGTGCGTCCAGAGCATTTATCGAGAAGCTGAAGCAGTATACGGATCAGGTGATCCAGTACAGTATTGATGAAGCATGGGCTGTATTTGACGGATACGAAAAACTGTACGGACAGGGGCAGATGGTGAGCTTTGCCTATAAGCTGAAAGACGAGATAAAAGAAGAATTGGGATTTACGGTAAATATCGGGGTATCGACAAATTTTCTTTTATCAAAAATGGCGGGAGATTTTTCTAAACCGGATAAGGTACACACACTTTTTCCGGATGAGATAGAAAAAAAGATGTGGCCGCTGCCCGTTTCGGAGTTGTTTTTTGTGGGAAAAGCGACCACAGCAAAACTGCACAAGCTGGGGATTTATACGATTGGGGAATTGGCACAGGCAGACGAAGATATGATTCGGGCGCATTTAAAGACGCCGGGGAAGATCATACAGGGATATGCAAGGGGAGAAGACTTGCAGCCGTATATGTTTACGCATGAAGCAAATAAGGGGTATGGGAACAGCCTGACGGCTCCGGTGGATGTTGTGACGGAAGAATATGCAAAACATTTAATGCTTTCCCTCTGTGAGACGGTAGGAATGAGACTGCGTGGCGACAATGTGAAGATAAGCGTAGTCAGTGTGCATATCACTACTTTTGAATTTCAGCATACTCATAAACAGATGCAGTTATTGACGCCTACTGATGTGACGGAAGAAATCTATATGGCGGCGTGTCAGATATTCAAGAAAATATGGGATGGAAGGACACCGCTCAGACAAATAGGTGTGCATACGTCGAAAGTAGAAAGTGATGCCGGACGGCAGTATAACCTATTTGACTTGCAAAAATATGACAGGCTGGAAACATTGAACCGTACTGTAGACAGTATCAGGGAAAAGTATGGGGAAGACGCCATATTTAGGGCAGGTTTCCTGAAGAGCAATGTGACGCATATGAGCGGCGGTCTGGATAAAGAACGCCGCAGCGGGGTAACATTAGGTATAGATGTTATAAATGAGAAAGTCAGGAATCTGTAAAAAGAGGATAGAGGGCTATGTGCGGAGTATTTTATGTTGACGATGATACAATGAGAGAAATAGAAAAAATCGCCAGAAAGATAGATCAGAAACAGGCAGCGACAGGGGATGTGTATCCATCCCAGCCTGCCCTGATTGTGCGGGCGGATCATGGAGAAATGGTATCGGAAGTATTGAAATGGGGATATGAGGCATATGGAAAGAAAAAGCCGATTTTTAATGCAAGATCAGAAACAGTGCAGGAACGCCCGATGTTCCGGTATGATTTTGAAGAACGGCGCTGCCTGATTCCTGCCAGTAAATTTTATGAATGGAAGCAGGATGGTACGAAGCAAAAGGAAAAATATGAGTTTTTCACACCAGACAAGATTCTGTATCTGGCGGGAATATACCATAAAGATCCGGAGGGCGACCGCTTTACCATCCTTACACGCGAAGCGGAGGGGTGCATGACCGAGATACATCCCCGTATGCCGCTTATCCTGTATAAGAAGGATATGAGGAAATGGCTGTTTTCAACAGCGGAAGCAGAGAAGCTGTTAGATAGACACTTTACAAAACTAGAGAGAAAAAGCGAAAGAAGCGTGTATCAGCAGATAAGTTTGTTTTAGAACGACACGTGTCCACAGCGGATAGCCGGGATTTATCGGCACTTGTGGGGCAAAACGGGACAAATCACGGCTTTTGGGACGGTGGGGTACTGCGGTTTTACTACGAGTGAGAAAACGAAAAAAGAGCCTGCACTTCAAGTCCTTTTCCAGTGATTTTTAGAACATCTGTTGCGGTTCCGTAAACAGCCTTTTTTCCAGAAGCATCTCCTTACAGTCGGAAAACCAAAGCAGGTAGGCGAGCATCCCATATCTGGACCCGAGCGCGTTCTGCTCACTGACATAGCGGGCAATCAACATCCGGACTTCTTCCGGCAGTTCCATTTCTTCCAGTCCGCCAGAGTATTCGTCAGATTTCCGGGCGATCTCCTGATATTGCCCATCACTGTTTGCGATGTCGTTCATGACGCAATTCATGCGTACGCTAATAAGCTGGTACAATGCAGATTCCGTTTTCCTCCAATTCCTCCTTCCGTGGTGCCCGATATTACCTCTGAATCGGAGGATTAGCAAGTGGAAAAAGAAAAAGCCGGAAACTATCTTGTAGCGTTCGACATTTTCTGATAAAGTATTTATACGGGTACTGCCATAACGGTAGGCGGCTAGTCCTTCTGCGGAGGGACTGTGACCCTCCGATTACATAGAAACCTGCTTGCAGGAATCTGGGAAAGGAGGGCTTTGCCAATGTTGACAATGGAAGGTCTGATAGCGATCATCAGCTTATGCTTGACAGCCTTCGGACTTGGATATGCGATAGGAAGCAAGGATAATAATAAACCACAAAAATAGCCGCCCCCAGTCTGCAAACTAAGGCGACTATTTTTGTTGACCTAAATTCGGACTAGCCGTCTATCGGCAGTACCTTTATGTAAATCTATTTTAGCAAGCTTATATGAAATTGTCAAATTCGGCGGAGCGTTCCGTTGAAATCATTCTATGCCGGATTCCGCACAAAAGCAAGAGATTTTAGAGGTAAAGCAAAAAGTGTTGTATTCTTGGAAAACTAGCAATAACCAAGTACTTTTTATGGGATAAATACTAAATGTAGAAAAGTTATTGACATCACATACAAGATATGCTATTTTGAAAAATATAGGAGGTCTAATTTTTTTGTGTACAAAGGAAGGTAGCACTAGAGAAGAAACATTGGAGGACTGGAAGTAGCAGTCAAGCACATTCTTGATGTGAACGATGATTGTATACAAATGTTGCGGTACTTCTTAAATGAAAGATATTTAGCAACACCAGTGATGATACAAATGAGATAAATTTGGTTAAGGAACTTTGGATAGGAGAATAAAAGAGGATCATCACAATAGTTTTCAGTTTAAGGAGGAAAAAATAATGCAACGTGATATGGATTTAGTAAGGGAAATTTTATTTTACATTGAAGAAAATTATGTAGCTGGTGGACCGGAAATACCTGTTCACATTGATGGGTATTTAGATAGTGTGGTTTATGAACATTGTATTTTAATGAAAAACGATGGTCTGATTGGAAGAATACTTGATACTTCGGCGCTGGAAAGCAGGTCTTGTAATGTGGGAAACCTAACTTCGGAGGGTTTTGACTTGCTTGATAAAATACGGGCAGATACAGTTTGGAACAGGACAAAATCAGTGATAAATGAAAAAGGGCTTCCGCTGATTACGGGAACAATAAAAACGATATCCACAGCATTGATTACGGCTGCAGCCGAAGGAGTCACCAATTCGATATTAAAAAATAATGGTCTTGCATAAAGCACAATTTGTCGAACCGTAATTGAGGTGGTGTAAAAGTCCACTAAGTCTAATGGCGACACAGGCGGCTATAAATAATTGATGCCATAGGAGTTTTGAACAATTTGGTGAAAGTATAAGAAAACGGCTTGAAATCAAAGGATTTTGAGCGTAGAGGGGTTCACCGGGGCGACTGGTGAGCCTCTATTTTTGGTTTTTTTTGATACCGCTGATAACGTGGCGATTGGGGATGGAAGTACACAATTTGGCAAAAGCCCCGTACAATCTGGAAAAATCCTATAATTTGGCAAAAGTCGGTAGTTTCACCAAATTGTATAAATATCATTTTCTTATAATTGAAGGCTAAGGATAACTGTTGTATAATTCATATATTAAAAATGTTGGAGAATAATTATTAATTTATCTGCAATAAAGTTAATAGGAGGAAGTTAATGATAATTACAATAGGAAGCATTATACCTGATGATAAAGAAAATAAATATAGGGTGATTGACAGTATCAAGCCAGGAGGATTTGGACAAGTCTTCTTATGTGAAAGAGAGGCAGATAAAAAGAAGTTTGCAGTTAAGACAATGTTGAATGTATTTCCGTCTGCTGAAGAATATAATGCTTTTCAGAATGAACTGATGGCAGCAAAGGAAATTGAAGCTGATAATGTTGTCGTATATGAATTTTTGCATGATGGAAAAATGTTTGAAGAGTATCCTCCATATATTATTATGGAATTTGCAAATCAGGGATCATTGCAACAACTATTGGAACAAAAGAGAGAAACAAAGACATTTTTCACTAATAGCGAATTGACTCAAATTTTTTTACAGCTATCTTATGGAATGAAGTGTATAAATTCAGTTCTTGTACATAGGGATATAAAGCCAGACAATATCCTTATAGTAGATAATGTATTAAAAATAACAGATTTTGGTTTGGCTAAATATGCAGAAGCAACAACGAGAAATGTGACATTTAAAGGGTACGGAACGAAAGAGTATTGTGCGCCTGAAGTTTGGAAGAATGAAAAAAACACAAAATATATGGATATTTACTCAATGGGAATTGTATTTTATGAAATAGCAACATTGAATTATCCGTATACTGTTATTGGGGGTGATTATGCAGAGGCACATTTGCGCGGTTCAGTGGAAAATCCAACAAGATATAATCAATCAATTGCTCCTAAGCTGGTATCAATCATAAACAAAATGTTACAAAAACCTAAAAGTAAGAGGTTTTCAGAGTGGCAAGAAATTATTGACATGTTAAGTACTGATGATTTATTAGGTGCAAGTAATAGTAAAATAGTATCATTTGCACAGGCTGCAGTTAGTATGCAAAATGCAAAAGATAATGCAATACAGAAAAAGCAGTCGGAAGAGGAAAAGAAAAGGAATGAACGACAAAATCATGTTAAAAATATTATGTTCTATTTTAATGATGTAATATTAGAAGAGATAAAAGAATATGTAAAAGTATTCAATTCACAATATGCATCAGGTGGTATTGATTTGGATTTAAGAAATTTTAAGTTGACTTCTGAAAGCAATTCGATAACTGTTACGATGCCGAGTCATCAAAGGATTATCATTGAATTATCGGTAATCAATCCAGAGGAGTTTACAGAGGTTATTGGATATACTCAACGGAATGGCTATGATATTAAAATTCCAACAGCAATCAGAACCACGATTCCTATGTGTAGAAGAAAAAAAGTATTAGCATGGGGAAAGATAGAGGATGATAATGGTTTAGGATATAATATATTGCTGTTGGATAACGAAATAGATGAATATGGTGATTGGTTTATTCTATATAATAAAAATTCAGGATTAGCAAGAACTCCCCGTCCAGAACCTTTTGCATTTTCGGAAGATGAACTACCAAAGGAAATTATGAGATTAGGTTTCCAAAGTATTTATACATCAAAATTGGAAGAATATGATTTTAGTAGATTTCAGGAACTGATAACAAGGGGCAGTATTTATCATTAAGTAATAGAGATTTATTGAGGCGGAAGTAAAGACATTATATGACTTCCGCTTTACTATTTGAAACGTATTATTGAATAGTAAAAGTTAAAAAGAATATGATGATGTTTTTATTCTTGACCAGAGTAAAAAAATTTAAAAGAGAGGATGTATGAAATATGGATGGAAAAATGTACTTGGCAATAGAAAGAAACCGTCTTAAAGATAGATTTGAAGGGACCGTTACTACGGCAATTTTAGAAGTTTTGGATAAAGAAACAAATGAAGAGCATTTAGAGTCAATATGTAGAGTATTAAATAAGTTTAATGATGTTATTAAGTTGGTGGATGAATCTATTGGACTTAAAAGGGATGATGAAGAGTGGAAAACATATGAAGAAGAATCACATGAGATGTATATCAATATTTTGCTGAAACAACTTAATAATTTATATATTCGATTTGGGAACTTGAGATTTTTGAAAGACTTTTCAGATGTTTATTGGAAACATAACCAGATGTTTATTTTAAAATTGTGGAAAGAATTGCCAGAGGGGAAAAGCGTATCGGCTAATGAAACAAGTTTTATAAAATTGTTTGAGGATTTATTTTCAGCAACAATTAAAGCATTTCCAGATTTTATTGTGAAACAATTGAAAGAGTTTCATAATATGTATAGAGCCAGCGGATATGAAGTTTATGACAATTATAAATACATAATGCCTGATCCGGCATTTTGTCATGATAATCGTTGGAATGATGATGGTGTGGCTTTTCTCTATTTAGCATATAATGATGAAGGAACGGACTATCAAAACATTAAACTGGCACAAAAAACGTGTTTTGAGGAGCTAAGAGCAAAAGAGGGACAGGCATTATCGGTGTGTAAGTTTAAAGCGGTTCATAGGAGGATAAAAATATTAGATTTGTCTTTTGATGGAATTGATTATGAGGGGGAGGTGGAAGGATTAAATAAGCTGGAAACTACTTATAAAGATATGATGTGGGAAGTTATTCAAAATAAACCTAAATTGCGAAAGAGAATGATTGAATATGCAAAGGCAGGGAATGAAAACGCATTTGCGGAGGAATTAGATAAAATTCAGAGAAAAATGGGTTTAGAATTAAAAATGCACCACGACATTCAGCTACAGCTTTCTAAGATATTGATTGGTAATATTTGTGATGCAATATTTTATGCTGTAGATAGAGAAGATGATCCTGAATTGGAAGCTTATATTCCATTTAGAGCATTTAGCAGGTATCTTATAGCAAAAGGGTTTGGCGGAGTAGCTTATCGAAGTACACGAATGGGAAAAATAGGATTACAAGGAAAGTGTCTTACACTTTTTGATAAAAATGATGCAACATTTATAGAAGGAGAGATGGAGGTGTATGAGTATCATAAAGATGGCTGCAAATTTTTAAAAAAATATTAAATGGTGATATTAGATCAGAGGATCATACGTAATAGTTTGGCGAATATTTGGTGGAGTTTGTAGCAGAGTGATTTCCAAAGTTGTGTATGTGCTTTGGAAAAATACTCTATATTATACCTTGTAGGTATGATAAATAAATCAAAATAAGCATTGGACAATACACAAGGATAAAGATAGAATAGTGCTGATACAGGATGATAATATCAACTTTTAAGTTATTATTTTATAACTAATTGTGTAATTCTCTATTGAGGGATTTAAGGATATAATGAATGTGAAAAATGAAATTCTTTTAGTCCATACTTGATAGAAGAATTTCCGATTTGGCATGGTCAGGCACCTCGCATTATAAGTACGTTTTTAGAAAGTTATGATTTTTCGGAAAAGACAATTATTCCATCCTGTACTTCTCATAGTAGTGGAATTGGTTCCAGCGCAAGCAATCTATACATCCTATGTGGAATGGTTTGAGAGTGGAACTAAAAGAGAAGTAGTAGAAAGTTGGATTAATGATATCGATTTATCATAATAGAAATAATTCAGGTACATGTGGATGTTGAAATGATATGATAGCATTGAATATGCATTGAGACTTTAATACTCACTTTTAAAGAAGAAAGAAGTCTGAAAAAATACTAACAGGCAAAGCTGAGAACCATGCTCTGCTTGCCTGCTTTTTATATAATTTAGTTTTATCCGGCATTTTCCATCGCTTTCGTGATAACAAGCCTGTTCTTTTCACAGACTACCTGTATGTTGTCACCGATTGAAAATCCGGTTTCTTTTAACCAGTCCCCCTGTAACCTAATCTGTGGTGTGCTTTGGAAGTGTGTGCCTTTTGTTGCGCCGTAAACGGTTAGTTTTCTGCTTTTTTTTGCCATAATATAACTCCTTTCCCTGAAAATGATGATTGTTTTTGATGTGTGTTATGCCGTATGATGCGTTACGCGCTCATACGGGCCTTTTTCTTTTTGGCAGGTCTTACATAAAGATGATAATGGTCGTGATCCCGAATCTTGTTTATAGCCTGTTCCAGTGTAGGAGCGCTTCCCTGTTCATGGAATGAATCTGATTGTTTATGTTTGTGCCAAATCTTGCATGAAGTAAAGGTTGGATACTGTTGATGAAGAATGTGCCAGTAGTGCTTTGTATTCTTTGATTGTAGCGTAACACAGTAGCAGCCTGTATGGATGACATTGAAATAGGTATGGTCGATATTCTTTAGTTCTTCTATGATAAACATAGCGCCTCCTTAATCTTAATATATGTGCGGTTAGTATATGCTAATAATATATTAGCATATACTAATATAATTGTAAATAGTGTTTTGAGCATTTCCTAATATTTTATTAATTGACATTAATAAAATATTATAATATGCTGATATTATCAGATAAAAGAAAGGAATACCTATGGTATGATGAATTATAATAAATTGTTTGCACTTTTAGCTCTGCGTGGCATGAAAAAGACTGATCTTTTGGAAGTTATATCGCCTCCGACGCTGGCCAAACTATCGAAAGGTGCATCGGTAACGACAGACGTATTATGTAAAATTTGCGAATATCTTGATTGTCAGCCGTCAGATATAATGGAATATACGAAAGAATAAAATAGAAAAAGGCAATAATAAAATCCGATGTTTTCAAGATAGAATACATCGGATTTTAATAATGTTTTAATATACTTTTCTAATGTTTTGTATTTCTTCAGACAGAAATTCAAGCATAAGTTGTTCCTTACTTTTGCATTGCCTGTTCCTTTTTCTGTTTTTTTTCTGCTTCTTTGTCCTGCTCCATTCCGAGATATTGTTTCAACTTATCCAGTTCCGTATTCATCTGTTTTAGTTCTTTTTCAGATGAACGATATACATTGTTTATTTCGTTTTTCTGTCGTTCCAGATGTGCATAGCTGGAGCGCAGCTTATCTACATCAAGGGTTTTAAGGTCAATTTCTGATCTGCGCAGCATTTCTTTTGCTCCGTCATAAAGTATAAGGTTTGATTCATGTTTCCTGAAATAATCGTCAGGATTTTTAGCCTTGCGGTAGTGGATTTGATAGGGGCGGTTTTCTTTGTACTGCTGGGCATATTTGAGGATTTCCGCTGTGCTTTTTATCTGGCGTTCCACTTCTTTCAGGCGGGTTTTTGATTCTTTTATAAGTGCAGATTTCTTTGCAATCTTTTCTTCCAGTTCCGTAATCGAATTTACTTTATTGTATGCGCTTGCGGCAATCTTTAAGTTCTCTATTTCAGCCCATTGTTTCAATCCGGCGCTTTCTTGGAATTTTTCTTTTGTTGTGTCGATAAAGCGCATGGATGAGTAGTCTTTTTTCTGTGGTTTGTTACGGTTTTGTACTTTCTCTATGATTCTTTCATTGATGCGTTCTTTGGTATATTCCGCACCTAAAGACTTAACGCTGCCTCGTATAAAACGCTCCCATCCCGGAGGAAGGAAAGAGATAGATTTCGGAGCATTTTCGGCAAGGGATTCTCCTTTTATTTGATAGCCTTTTGCCCGCATAATCTGCAGAAATTCTTCGTAAGTATCAGCAGCTTTAATGGCAGCGTTGATGTCTCTGCGTGTTTGGGATTTTCTGTCGTTTCCGCTCTTTGCTGCCGTCCATTCGTTGTATTTTTTTCCGCGCTGCCCGCTTGGTGTGATAACTGATAGTTGGTGTTCTTTGCATAGATCATCACTCAATCGCCTGATGCGGTAGTAGGTCTGTTTGCAGTCATTATATTTATGGTGTTCGATGTTGTCTGCGGCACAAAAAATGATATGGTTATGGATGTGTCCTTTGTCAATATGTGTGCTGGTCACATACGAATATTTACCCTCTAAAACTTTATCGGCAAGCTCCATTCCGATTTGGTGTGCGGTATCAAAATCGACTTCGCCGGGGAGGAATGACTGTATCAGATGATAGGCTTTGTTTTTATCACCTGCATTGGTTCTTGACAGGGCAAATTTGAAGTCAAAATGAGCCGTCTGGGGGCTGCATCCATAAGAGGAAATGAGGATGCCGTCGTCGGTTTTTTCGGGGTTACATATGTAGTCTATTGCTTTATGTACGGTTGCTTTGATAGCATGGATTTTTGTGTATGCCATACTTGGTTCATCAACTCCTTTACTTCTTTTACGTCTTCATCGTAAATGTGTCCGGTGGCGTTCATGCGTCGGGTTATCTGGTTCAAGTTGTTTCCGATGCGGGCTAGGTTTGTGTTGTAATCGTGGAGTTCTTTGTAGTCCACGTCGTAGACGTAACCGTATATGATTAGGTGTCTTAGAAAAGCCAGTCGGCTGCGCATACCGGAGAGTTTGTATTTGGTGTCGAGGATGTATTTTTCGTCGTCGTTTAGGTATAAAACAAGGGAGTGTTTTCGCGTTCTGTTTGCCATTTTTGAGTTCCTTTCCTATGGAATAAATGTAAGAATTTTTGCTAAAAATGTTTTGCCGGATATGGTGCATTTCCAGCTTTAAAAGGGGTTAGGGGATTTTTCCCCTACAAGCGATTTTGTCAGGTTTCCGCTTGCGGAAAACTGTACAAAATCAAGGATTTGCATATGCAAATCCAGTGCTTGCTAAGTTAGCCGATAACGTATAAATCGCCAGGGCCGATTTGTAGATTATGCCGGAACTAAAAAAACTGCCATAGTCGAAAACAGGCATAATCGCCTGTCCGGAACCGATAGCAGTTTCAGTGTCTTTCTTTATAAAATTTGAAGATTTATCCGTAGATAATTGTAATGTGAGATAAGAAAAAAGTCAACCGGAATTAATAGGTGTGGAAGTTAAAAAAGTGGTATGCAAAATTTGCCATTTTTTCTGCAAAAATTGACACAAATACATATTTAGAATCTTTTTAATTTATAATAAAAAAGAGGGTATATTCGGAAAAAGAAGAAAAATGAAAGCTGTCCTTAGTAGTGGCGCTAATGGTTGTCAGTAAACTGTTAGCGCCCTTTTCTTTTGGGGAATTACTGCATTAAAAAATATTTTAAAAAAATATTAAAAAAAATCATTTTTTGAGTCCACATTTCAGATGCCTTCGGTGATTTAGTCATAGTGAAGGGATAAATCAGGAAACATTTCTGCGGAAAGGACAGAGATGAGAGAAAAAAATACAAGAACGGATAATGCGGAAAGGATAGCTTCCGATTTTCACTCGTTTTGCTGGACTGTTATCAGGCGTAGCGTCATCAATCAGTTGCGCGGATATGTCAGGCATTGCAGAAATTATGGAACGGTGTCTTTGGAGGAAACGGAAGAAAGTGTAACGGCAGTATATGATGATATTCCGGAGGGGAAAATAGAAATTCCCGCAGGCAAAATGGTCATCTTAATTGAAGATGAAAGACTGGCATCCGCACTCATGGAACTGCAGGATAAGAAAAGGGAAATTATTCTGTTAAACGCCGCATTTGGTTATTCCCTGTCTGAAATAGCAGGACAGCTCGACTTAAAATATGACACAGTGAGACGGTATAAAACATACGCAATGAAAGAACTGCGCGGGAAGGTAGGGAAAGATGCAAAAAGGAAATGAAAAGAGAAAGCTGCCTGTTCATGTAATCGCTATGGCATCCATAGGTGATAAAGAAGCGATGAATGAGGTTTTTGAACAGTATGACGGACTGATCAGTTACATTCTTATTAAAGAAATTAAAAGCTGGCAGCTTAACATTAAGCTGGTGCCGGTAGAGGATATGCAACAGCAGGTCAGGGCAGATTTGGTTAAGGCAATAAGGAAGTTTACAATCAGGTATTAACAGTGGGGTGCAGGGATGCTCCTGTATTATCTTTTCTCTATAACTTATCATTCCTATAAAGCACATAATATTCCGAAAGCGCTATAGCAGGCGTTAGTGTCTTATGTGCTTTTTGGGCTGATAAGTCCATGTGTAGATTTATCCAGAAACAGGCAGAAAAATTTGCCTGAACGTACCTTGAAAATTGAATATGGTTATACACATACAGGACGTATGGGATATGGAGAGCCACGTTGCGGATGCGCGATGAGATGCCTGTTTCAGAATTACATTTTTGAGATAAGACTGAGGAAATATGGTGACAGGATATTGAAGGCAAGGCAGGGAGCGGGAAGAACATCCGGCATAAAATATAGGTCAGAATATAGAGGCGTTGACACATATCTTTGATAATGATACTTCCGGATTTTAAAGTTAGAATCCGGTCATATGGGATTGACGGTGCGATACCGATGTGAGCAGTGTAATGAGCTGCTACCTGTAATGTGTTTTTTGAAAAAGCTGATAGTGATTTTGTCTGCTGATGAGAGCCGGGAAAAGTCTCGCGGTTGTCATGGGCAGATAAGATACTGCTTATTTATAAGTGAAAAGAGGTGATATGGTGGAGCGAATGAAAAATGGCAAAAGGTTTGTTCGCTACAAAGAAGGAGCAGAGATGTACAGCATGTGCCAGAGCAAATTTGAGCAGATGGCAAAAGATGCAAAGGCAATTTATAAAGTAGATAAGTTGGTGCTTGTAAATTGTGATATTTTTGAGCAATATTTGGAAACGTTCAGGTTGTATGTGTGATTATTTTTGTTTGAGAGATTTTGCAGGAAAAAACGCTTGACTTTTCGTATACGAAAAGTATAATGGTATATAGAAGTGATTGGAGGTGCATACAGATGGCTAAAATGGGTAGACCCAAATCTGATGCCCCGAAACTGAATACATTAAGTGTAAGGGTAACGGATAAGGAACTGCAAAAGCTGAAAGATTATGCGGACAGTCACGGAATGACCATAACTCAATTATTATATACGGGTGTTAATTTATTATTACAGACACCGGATGCGGAAGTGCAAAATCTCTTTCCTTGAGGAAAGGAGCAGAGATGGCAAAAGCAAGAAAAGATAATAAAGGCAGAGCATTACGGAAGGGGGAATCTCAAAGAACGGATAATACCTATGTATATACATACACTGATCCGTTCAAGAAACGCAGATTTGTATATGCCAAAGATTTACAGACACTAAGGGAGAAAGAAGCAGATTTGATAAAAAATCAGCTTGACGGATTGGATGTCTATGTGGCTGGAAGTGCGACCTTGAATTATGTTTTTGACAGGTATATGTCAACGAAATATGATTTGCGCAGAACAACACGCTCTAATTACAATTATATGTATGACCATTTTGTCAGGGAGGGTTTTGGACAGCGTAAAATCGGAGAGATTAAGTATTCCGATGTAATGTATTTTTATTATTATCTGTTGAACAAAAAGGAGTTACAGGCAAACACGGTTGACACAATCCATACAGTTCTGCACCCTACGTTTCAGTTGGCAGTGCGTGATGGAATAATACGCATGAATCCGTCTGACGGTGTTATGGCAGATATAAAAAGGAAAGCAGGAAAGAATAAAGGTATCAGACACGCTTTGACAATAGAGCAGCAAAGGGCTTTTATGAATTATACCGAAAACAATCCAATATTTTACCATTGGCATCCATTATTTACGGTTCTGTTAGGAACAGGCTGCAGGATTGGGGAAGTAATCGGGTTAAGGTGGGAAGATTTAGACTTTGAGAGCCGCATTATCAGTATTAACCATAGCGTAACATACTACCCAAGAGAGGGCGGTAAAACACGCAAGTCAGAGTTTGCAGTGTCACTTCCCAAAACGGAAGCTGGTATCAGAACAATTCCGATGATGGACGCGGTTTATGATGCGTTTATGACGGAATATGAGGTGCAGAAAGAAGTCGGCTTCAACAGTACAGTGATTGATGGCATGACCGGGTTTGTATTCTGTAACCGTTATGGGAATATCCATAATCCGCAGACTGTTAACAGGACGATTAAGAGGATTTTGGAGAATTACAATGCGGAAGAAGTGATAAATGCCAAAAAAGAGAGAAGGCAGCCTGTCATCATTCCAAACTTTTCCTGTCACCACTTGCGGCATACCTTTTGCACGAGATTCTGCGAAAAGGAAACAAATGTAAAAGTCATTCAGGCTGTCATGGGACACGCTAATATCGAAACAACAATGGATATATATGCGGAAGTCACAGACTCAAAGAAGAAGGAAGCAATCGAAAACTTATCACACAATCTTGATATATTTTAGGAGGGAGTCCTAAAATTGAATGTGTGAATTATAACTACAAATTATTTGATTTACTACAAAGTTACTACAAATTTTGCTTGCATGGTACGTAATAATACCTTATAATACGTTTTGAAAATGTGACCAATGTTTGATAATACCTGATAATGAGGAATAATACTTTATCTTCTATGGTATTCCCGACGATGAAGAGCCTTAACTGATTTTAAAACCAAAAAAGCCCGAAAATAAGGGAATGTTTGTTGCTGTACTATTGCAAAAACGGCGGTTTTATCTCAAATTTATCTCAATTCAATATAATTTTAAAAATGAAAGCCCTTTCTACCTGAAGTGAAGTAGAGAGGGCTTTATTTTATTATTTTTTATTTACTGGATTGATGGTAATGTTTTCTAATCAGATTTAACTTTAATCCTAAGATTATTTTTAAAATAAATGGTACAACGCTATTGTAAAAATATAGGATAATAAAGAAAGAGAAGAGAAAGAAGAAGAGGGCGACTGAAATGACATTAGAAGCACAGGAAGCAAGACGGATTTATAAACGAGAATACCGCCATAAGAATAGAGAAAAGATTAACCAGAAGCAGAGGGAATGGCGTGCCGCTAATCCAGAAAGAGTGAAAAATTACCAGGTACGGTACTGGGAAAAGAAAGCAAAAGGAGATGTGAGAATAGATGGGCAAGGGGACTGATGCAAAGCTTTATAAAATTGAATTGAATGATATGGGTGACCATATTGACATATCTACAGGGGATATGGAACTTTTCGACAGATTCCAGGAAACATATAAACAGATAGCAGATGCGGCTAAAGATATTCCACGAAGATGCCAGGAGATAGATAAAGTCCGCGTCATTTCTGGACATGGAAATAAAATAGTAGAAAAGATCATGATAAAAGTGAGATTCTATGAGGAATCGGCTGAAAAGATAGACAACATTTTTGGACAAGGTACGTTAAAAAAATATTTCAACAAGCTATATAAAGAAGTTCCGGATTTCATGCCCGGAGCAGAATGTTTCATAGATTTTTATGATAAGATGCTACCGGTATTAGAAGAATTATTTGGTCGTAGAGTAGATGACAGTGAGAAAGAACGTATTAGATCTATAGGGCAATACATTCATTTCGGCAGTCACAATTCGGGAAAGAATAAAGCTGTGACTAAAAGGAGAAAGCGACGTGGAAAGAAACATTGATGTGAATATAATATTTGATATCTTGTCACGCGATAACACCGCGGAGGTGAAGCGGAACAAAAGTGGCAAGATTATTATATTAGAGGTGGAGAAGAAAATTAGAAAATCAAAATAATGGCTCATGTAAGAGGTCATGGGTAACGGCTAAGAGGTGCCAGTAGATGCGTGTAATGCGTGTTTATTGGCACTTTTTTGTTTGAGGTGAGTTATGGCGCAGTATGACGGAAGTATAAGGATAGGGACAGAAATTGAAACAAAAGGGTTTAAAGCGGGAAGCAAAGAACTTGAAGCCAATGCTCGTCGCATGGCTAAAACTGTGTCTGATAGCCTTGGAGAAAGTGCAAAAGTCGCTTTGCAGAAACAGACGGATGCCTTTGTGAAACTAAATCAGCAGTATGCAAATCAGGAGCAAAAAGTAAAAGATCTTGCAAGCAGGCTCCATGATTTACAAAGGCAAAAGGTAGAAACTGCCGAATTTAAGGAACTGTCAAAGGATTTAGATAAAGCGAAAGCCTCTCTTGACAGACTGTACGAAAGACGTGATGCGTTTGCAGCATTAGGCAAAGAAACTCCGCCGAGACTGGAACTGGATATTTCAGATGCTGAAAGAAAAATCAGGATACTTGAAGCTGATATAAAAGAGTTCGTTGCAACGGATAAAGCCTATGTCCCGGTAGATACAAGCAGGGTAAAACAGGAGATTGCTGCAGCAGAGCAGAAACAGATGCAGATGTATTCTGCATTGCAGACTGCCGCAGACGCACTTGGATTAAAGATAACGCAGAATGTAGAAAAGGAAGAACGCAGGGTAAAAGCTATTGAAGAAGAAGCCGCGGAAGAAGAGCGCCTCGCGCATATCCGTGAAAATGCTGTTGTTGGAAATCAGCGGATTGTGGAGATGGCGGAGCGGAGAAAACAGCTTTTGCAAGAGATTGCAAATATGGAGTCTGCTGGCATTGGAGTAGGATATCAGCAATACGATTCTGCAAAACAAGAAATTGCTAATATTGAGCAAAAAATTAAGGATTATAACAACGGTATTAAGGATGTAAAAGAAAGTTACAGAAAACTTGGGCAGGTTGCCAAAGGTGTTTTATCAACCATGGCAAGCGCTGTAAAAAGAACGGCGACATCCTCTTTTGGTTTTTTGAGCAAACAGATAAAGAAAGCCGCATCAGCAATGCTTAAATTGGGGAAAAGCACAAAAAGTACAAATAATCTTCTTGGTTTAGGCTTTAAAAGCATACTTAAGTATGGACTTGGAATCAGGAGTATTTATGCGCTTATTAACAAATTACGAACAGCAATAAAAGAGGGTTTTACCAATCTTTACAACGATAAGGGCATGGTAGCTTTTAAAAATTCCATTGACAGTTTAAAAGCAAGCGCCTTAACTCTTAAAAATGCTTTTGCAGCGGCCTTCCGCCCTTTGGTAGAAATCGCTATACCATACATACAAAAGCTGACTGATTACATGATTAATCTTATGAATGTGGTTGGACAGTTCATGGCAGCTATTACAGGCCAGAAAAAGTATACAAAGGCAATCAGACAGACAACCGAGGCTATAAAAGACCAGAATAAGGCACAGAACAAACAACTTAGCAACCTTGACAATCTTAATAATCTTACATCTGGTGCAAGCACTGAGACGGACGGCGGCGCGGGCACAATGTTTGAAGAAGTACCCATATCCGACAAGCTTAAAGACATTGTCAAATGGCTTAAAGATATGTGGGAAAACTCAGATTTTTATGAGTTAGGCAAATTACTAGGAAATAAATTAAAAAAAGCGTTGGAAAGCATACCCTGGAACAAAATTAAAAAGACATTGAGAAAAGTAGCAAAGTCTATTGCTACGCTTCTTAATGGTTTCCTTGAAACGCCAAGATTATTCAGGGTAATAGGGCAAACTATAGCACAATCAGTAAATTCCATGTTTGAATTTCTTGATGAATTTGTATGGTCTTTGCACTGGGATAGTCTTGGACAGGCAATAGTTGATGGTGTACAAGGCATTATTGATGCTCTTGATTGGAAAGTTATTTCCCATGCCGTAACAGGATTTGCCAAAGGACTTGCCAATTTCTTTAATACAATATTTGATGCTGCAAAAACATGGGGTGACTTAGGAAACACCATTGCAAAAGCAATAAACACAATCATACATGGGTTGTATTTATTTGTACATAATTTTGATTTTGCGGATTTTGGAAAGTCAATTGCGACAGGTCTGGGAAATGCTTTGAGTAATATAGCTTACTGGAAGTTGGGAGATACTCTTGCCACAGGCATAAACGGAGTATTTGAAGCGATATATAACTTTGCAGAAACATTTCCCTGGACTAGGTTTGCAGACAGTGTTGCTTATGGAATAAATACAGCGTTAGAGAAACTTGACTGGGAAAAGATAAAATCCGGCATTAAATCTCTAGCAACTCATTTGGCAGAATGGTTAAATGAGTTTATCGAGAAAACCAAGTGGGAAGATGTAGGAAGAACTATTGGGGCAGGTCTGCAAACAGCAATTGATTTCTTAAAGACATTTGTATCGGAAATAAAATTTTCGGAGGTTGCAAATGCCATAAAAGATACCTTAAAAGGGGTTTTTGAAGAACTTGATTTTGGGGATGTTGCAGAAATTATTTTAATTGCCTTATCAACAAAGCTTGCATTAAATGCAGTTGGATTTGCATTTGATACTGTGGCCGGTGCAATTCTTAAGGGACTGGAAAGAGTTTTATTAGTCGGGCTTGTCGAATTTGACGGAATAGCAGGCGCAATACTTAAAGGCATTGCCGGAGCATTTACGGCCGGGCTTAGCGGTTTTGCGACTATCGCAAGAGTGATAGTCAGCGGAATTGCCGGAACGTTTATAACTTTGGGCGATATGGCGCTGATGCTTGCAGAGGGATTGCTGAATCTTATGAAAACAGGACTGTCAATGAGCAAAACAGCGCTTGTTGACATAGGATCACTTTTAATTAATGGAATTTCAAGTGGAATAGCAGGAGCAGGAGGTATTGGCGGATTGCTTACTGCTGATTTAGGAGCGTTAATTACTGGTGGATCGGTTGCAACGGCAGGTGTGGCTATAGGAGCAACTTTAATTGGTGGAATAGCAGGCGCTCTGGGCGGCGGCATATTTGGAAGGTTACTGGATAATTACATATTGGCCCCATTAATGAGTTTTGATGAAGAACTATCAAACGAATATAAAAACTTTAAATGGTTTGGTGAAAATGGATTCTTCCAACGATTTAAAGACTCTTTAACTGACGGCAGTTGGAAAGAAGCGTTATCGCTTTGGGGTGATGATATATATAATGCATTTGTCACGCTTGGAGAAAGACAAGCGGAGGCTTGGGAGGCAATCAAAACGTCTATAAGCAATAAAATAAGCGAAATCAAAACAAATGTTTCAAACAAACTTGAAGAACTAAAAATTAAGTGGAATGAAACATGGGAAGGCTTTAAAACCAAAATAAGCAATGCATTTAATTCCATAAAAACAGCCGTACAGCCAATAATAGACTGGATAACAAATAGAATAAAAGATATTCAAACTGCAATTAACGGCATATCTGGCGCGGCTAAATCTGCATTAGGCGGCGGTCTTGGTGGTGCGTTCGGCGGAGCAGTTGGCGGTAGAGCCGCTACATACAATTACACTTTAACAAATCCTGCCATTGCCGCCCTGCAAACCGCCGAAATTCCACGACTTGCCACAGGTGCAGTTATTCCGGCAAATAGAGAATTTCTAGCGGTATTGGGTGACCAGAAACGTGGAACGAATGTAGAAGCTCCGCTCGAAATGATAAAACAAGCAAACAAAGAAGGATTTATGGAAATATTAAATCAGCTTGGATTATCAAGCGGTGGCAACGGTCAAGAAATAAACCTTAATCTTACCGTTGAATGTGAGGGATATAAGCTAATACAGCTTATGCAAAAACTTAATGGTGAGTATTATAAACAGCATGGAAAATATGCATTTGCATAAAGTTCTCATTTCCTTGGATGCATCAACAAAGTGTAAAAACAATTAGAATGGTACGGATTTCTTTTTTAAGATAATATAATTTTGGATTAGGGGGTGTGGAAAATCAATATAGTACTTTTGCTTATCATAGCAGTTCTTTTAATACTGCTTGCATCAATAAAGTTGTCGTTGACAGCTTATGTTGCGTGGATGGAGGAAAATCACTTTCGGCAACCATCCGACAAGGACATGCAAAGGCTTATCGGATGGTGTACAAAGAAGTACATACAGGATTTATTTGGGAAACCCTAATTGCTGATTGATAGCGGCGGTTGCGACACCTTCTGCTATTGCAGAAATGGCCTTAAGACTTGCAAATCCAATACTAGAAGATATTCCTTTTATTTTGTTCCAGTTATTATCTTCTCTTATGTTTGCAAGAAATTCGTGTCCATCGGGTGTTAAGTCGTAAGTATCTGGAATTTTTTTGTCAGGGAGATATATCATATTTTTCATTTCAAGGTATCTCACATGATATGGAACTTTTCCAGTTCCTTTATACTTTTCCAGTCTTCGACAACTACTTACTGCGCCCATCATGTGCCAGCCTTTATCAATTGTGGTTTCCTCTTCAATAGTGAACAGGATTTCACGAACACATTCATTATCAATTTGCATTAGCAATCTCCTTTCTTTCGTATTCCAGATGGCAGTCTGGTATTCACATTATAGGAAATAAGTGAGAAAAAGTAAATATTGGTAGTACATAGGGAGTATTTCGCTACTCTCTTTTTATTCCCTTTACCGACATTATCTGCTATGATGTAGGTATTTGGGAAAGGTGGGAAAATGCATGTCATTCATAAGTAAAATAATAGATGCTTTTAAATTGGAAAGCACAAGAGAAATGGGGAATATAAGAAAAGGCAATAACAGAGACGTCCTTTACCATGATAGATTTGATGAAGAATATAGAGAAGTTAATAACTACAGGGAAATTACATTTAATGGGAGAAATTTTAATATTCCAGAAGTGAAGCTATGTGCCGCTATATTGTTAAGCGGAAATCAAAATGGATCCAAAATAGAAAGCAATGACCGTTATTCCTTATATTTCGAGGGACGTTATGGAATTATGAATATAAGCACATTGCACAAATGGCTTTATGAGAAAGGATATTTTAGAAAAGCGGATTTTCATGAAGCAATAAACTTGTATAAGGTTCCGGAACTCAAAACTATACTGGATAGCATTGGTTTAAAAAAGACTGGGAAAAAGGCTGATTTGATAGAACGCATTGAAAATAGCATTGATGATGAATTAAAATCTTTGATAGTTTCAAAGTGTGACAGGCTTTTCGTGACCGAAAAAGGATATGATTTTCTGGAAGAAAATGGAGATTATTATATGTGGCACAGGAAATCTTATGGAGTAACTTTCGAGGAATTTAACAAGTATCGCATATTGCAAGGGAGAAGGCGAAAATTTCACGACACTATATTCCAAGCGCTTAATGAAAAAGCATTCACATATCAATCCAAACAATGGTTTTCGAGATTGGAAATGATTTACTTTTGGCTGGGCGAGTCTCTGTATGATGAGGGCAGATATGATTTAGCAATAAGGTATTATATATACAGGCTGTATTTTTCTACTAATTTGGCAAGCCATCCATATTTTTTTAATTTGGAACGAATTAAAGATGATGGAATTGAAAAACAAAAGTGGTACATAAGAGCATATAAAGATACTTTTAATGGACACTCTTTGGAGAGGATAGTTGAATTAAGGGGATACTACAATGAACAGATTTTGGATATTATATATGATTTGCAGATATTGCCATACTGTATATTTGACAAAATGGATATGGCTGATGCCATATACGATTTACTCAATAATGAACGTTTTGATTCAGAGCAATACACAAATTATATATGCACAAGGTATGAGAACTATATTAAGAAGTTTTTATAATGGTTGTGGTGTAATGTATATATTATCTAAATTTAATAGAGTCTTAGAAGAGAAAAGCACTCAATGCCTTGATTGGTATCGGGTGCTTTTTAGTATGCAAATAGAAATTATACGCCTAAGATTTCATCCAAGTATTTTTCTTTATCAGTTTTGGGGTAGGTTGCTTGTAGCCATTCTTCAGTTGGGATATTTTTAGAATGTTTATATATATATTCAAGGCAGTCCATAAATTTATAAGATGTACGTACTCTTGCAACTTCATATTTATCATATTTATTCTTGGTAATTTTGGAAGTAAGATTTTGGGTTTCACTTATTTTTTTCCAGAATAAACAATTAGAAACATTGTCGGCTAGGGCAGTCGCTTGAATGCCACAACACTCTAACAAATCGCTAATGAATAAGATGGAGTTATGGTAAGATCTACAATTTGGCAGTTTTGTTTTTTCATTCCACTTAATCAATTGCTCTATTGCCTTTGTCGAAAGTCCTGTTTCAGCATGAATATCTGTTTCCGCATGTGTTGGCATTTCTATTAATCCAAGAAGATAATCTGCGGAACAATGGAAAAATTTGCAATATGCCAACATATACTCTCCACTCGTTCCTTTAAAATCTGTATTGCGCAAATCTATTTTTACTCTTTTATAAATTGTATCAATGGCTTGCCTATAACTATTATTTTCTGGACTGTTATAGGTAAAGCGAGAATTGTATACAAATTTTATTTCAGATGCTTTTAATAATTCAAAACATTCATCATAAAGTAGTCTGGCAAGTTCCAATGGGGTTTTTATTTGGGGGTTATGGTTGTCAATCAGAGATAACATCCTTTCATTTTTCATCCACTCTGCCTTTTTCATTGTATACCTCCTAATATTGGAATATTTATTCTAATATTAGCGATTCGAATTATAAATATAGAAATAATTAGATGATTTATTCCAACAAAAATATTATATCATAACATCATAAGGCAGTAAACAAGCATAGATAAAATACAGGAAAAGGAGCATACAAGCATGAATAATCCAAATTATATCAATTGCGATTTTCAAAATGGAAAAGCAAAAGTAAATGTCAAACCGCAAGAGGGTTGTATTTTGTGGTCGAGAGGTCGTAACGCTTTAATGGCTGATGCAGCAGAAGCGCAAGCAATTATAAGAATCGGAAGGTCAGTTTTAATCAATGTGCCTAAAATGAATTCCTATTATGAAGCATTAACAGGAAAATGATGGAATCAAAATGTAACAATGAAAATACCCTCCAAAGCGTTGCACCGCTTTGGAGGGCAGAACATAGCTGGAGCCATGTACATCACAATGGAATTATATCATGATTCCGGCAGAGAGGACAAGAGTATGGTTTATGAAGTTTTGAAAGTCGGTGAGAGAAATGCGTTATCACCGGATTATTTGAGAGCAACTTTAGGACTGACAAGTAATAGAGCAGTTCAGAAGCAGATAGAACATGAACGCAGACAGGGTAAAGTGATTTTAAGCAGCACACAGCCGCCGGGCGGTTATTTCTTGCCTGAAACAAAGCAGGAAATCAGACGGTTTATAAGGACGCTGGAGAACAGAGGAAGTAAAACATTAGATGCCTTAAATGGTGCAAGAGCATTATTAGACAGTTTTGACGAGGTAGATGATGTTTAATGAAAGTATAAAGTTGACGGAATGGGGGCGAAACAGTGACCTATGATGAAATATTGACCTACTTTCAAGTGAATAAGCGTTATCAGGATAAAGCACAGTGTAAATGTCCGGCGCATGATGATAAGCAAGCCTCCCTGACTGTCACAAAGGGGCATGATTCCGTCCTTATACACTGTCATGCAAATTGCAGTATCGAAAATGTATTGTCGGCAGCAGGCTTGAAAATGTCTGATTTATTCTATCAGGAAAAGCGGACTGGCAGCAGTTGGCAAGCCTATATTGAGAGCCGGGAGAAAAAGAAGATTGAAGCGGTTTATAACTACGTTTCTATTAACGGCGGCTATGCTTTTACCAAAGTGCGGATGCAAGGGAAAAAGATGCTGTATGGAATATTGGAAAATGAGCGTTTTACTTATGGACTACGAGGGCAGACAAGGAAAGAATTAAAAGCCGTCTATGGGAGCGTACAAGCCATAAATAAGGCGATTTCAGAGGGAAAGCCCATATTTATTCCAGAGGGAGAAAAGGACGTTGATACACTGATAAAACATGGCTATACAGCGTTTTCCTATGGCGGTGTGAATGATTGGGCGGCAGATATGGCGCAGCTATGCAAAGGGGCGGTTGTCTATGTATTGGCTGACAATGACGAACCGGGGCGGCGTGTCGCAAATACTATTCAAAGTGATCTGCAAGGCATAGCGAAAAGTGCAAAGGTAATTGTTCCAGTGCCGGAAACTCCCAAAGCTGATATATCAGACTATTTTGCAGCAGGACACAGCAAGGAAGAATTTGAGAGCCTTTTGCAGCAGGAAACCGTTACAGAAAAAAGCACAGAGGGAAAAACGCTTGATTTATCGCAGTTCCATCTTGTGAATAATAAAGGCGTTCCGACAGGCGTATTTGATGAAGCTATCTTTAAATACATAAAGCGGCAGCAGGATTTATTTGTGTGTGGCGGTACAGTCTATATCTATGGCAGCGGCTATTTTAAAGCAGATTCGAGCGGCGCAAGGCTGAAAACAATGATTAGCAAGCTGATATATCCACAGTTCATCAAAAGTACCACACTGAAAAGAATATATGATAGGTTCCTTTGTGATATATCTCTGGAAGTGCCTTTTGAGGAATTGAATTGTTATCCGGCGCACTGGATATGTTTTGAAAATGGTATGTATGATTGCAAGGAAAAACGCCTGCTGCCACACAGCCCCAAATATAAAGCCATAAACCAGATACCGCATGAGTACAAGCCGGATGCAGTGCATGAGGGGAAAAAGACAGAGGAATTTTTAAACTTTATCTGCCCGGAGCCTGACAGCCGGGAAATGCTTTTGCAGTTTTCAGGATATGCACACACAAAAGATGTAGGACAGCAGAAATTTCTTGTATTGCTTGGAGAGGGCGGCAGCGGAAAAAGCACATTTATAAGGCTTATGGAATCATCCGTTGGGAGCCGGAATCTGTCAAATATCAGTCTGACCGATTTGCAACAGCGGTTTGCGAGTTTCGGGCTTATGGGTAAGGTGCTAAACAGTTGCGCCGATCTAGAAATATCAGCCCTTGAAGATACTGCAATCATTAAAAAGGTTTTGGGAGAAGATACGTTAAGAGCAGAGCAAAAGGGGCATGATGCAATTTCTTTCAAGAATTATGCAAAGCTGATATTCTCCACAAACGAACTGCCAGTTGTAAAAGCTGAAAAGACAAACGGTTTTTATCGGCGGCTTTTGGTACTCCCCATGAACAGAGTGCCGGAGAAAAAGAATCCTAATTTGCTGAATGAACTGCTGCAGGAAATTGACTATTTTGTATGGCTTTCAGTGCAGGCACTTGAAAGGATGTACGAGAAAGAGATCATTGTAACCTCTGCTGAATCTGAAAAAGCCGTTGCGCAGTTACGCATGGACAGTGACACGGTGCAGGCGTTCCTTGTGGAAGAATGTGTTTTGGATGATGGCAGCAGGATTGAGCGAACAGATCTTTATAGGAGATATGAAAAGTATTGTGAAGATACAGACCGCCAAAGCCTGACAAAGAATAATTTTTACAAGAGTTTGAGGGTAAAGGGGTATAAAGATTTTAAGACTGGCGGTTACAGATATTTCAAGGGCATTTCTGATGAAAAAAGCTGCCCCACACCTGCCCCAAAAACTGCCCCAGATGGTTTTGTGTCAATCTCGGAGGGGTATCAGGAAGAACTACCTTTTGACTGATAGGGCAGATTTTAGAGCATTTAGGGCAGTTTTAGGGCAGGTAATTTTTATATATCTGCCCCACTCAAAGCCTTGTATTTACTGTATTTAGGGCAAAAGGGCAGTTTATAAATAAATATTTTAGAAGTTTTCTAAAAAGTATGCGGTATAGGGTATTTATATATAAAAAAGAAAACGGCGAAAAAAATCTGCCCTTTTGCCCTTTTTGGTTTTTTGATAACGAATTTCAATAAAATATCAATGGCATTTTGAATATGCCGGAAAGGGTGACACCATGAAAGAATCTGTAAAAGAAGTATGGATAAAATTTGATAGTCAAGAAGAGTATTCCGAGAATGAGGAAAGATTGTTTGCACTTTTGGATGAAGCACCGGGGGATTCCCTTGTAAGGGTATATGATGCGAGTACCAAAGGATACAAGAAGTTGAGTAGCCGCAGCTTTGATGAAACACAGATTTCCATACTGGTGGATGCTTTTGGCAAGGACAATGTAAAGTTTCAGGAAAGGAAAGTTAAGGCAGAACAGAATAAACCGTACACAAGACCAATTATCCGGCAGATTATCCCTTGCCCCCATGATATGTATGCAGTGGTCAAGGATTCTGACGGAGGGGAGTGCAAATATAAGGTGCTTTTATATGCGCTATGCAGTGATGGGGAAGTGTACCCTTTATTCTTTGATGATTGGTATGGTGTTTGTCTTTCCTATGATGCGCTTGCTTGTGTGGATAAATACGAATTAGAGGGCGGCGAGGTTGTCTATATGCCGGAGGGAGGAAAGCAGGTATGAAAGGAATTATTGATTTAGCAGATGTGCAGGAAAGCCCTGCTATCGTCACAGCATTTTATGACCGATTCCGGGGAAAGATTGCGGATATTGAAACGGTGGAGCAGAGGAACAACATTCTTTCAGATATGCAGCATTATTTTGAAAGAGAGGTAAGGCAGGAGCCGCAGAACCGGGATAAGCTGTCAGAGATTTACCAGTTGTTAAAGCGGAAATGTTGGGAGGTTGGCTTGTGTGGTAACGGATGAAGAACTGAAAGCCGTCTATGGAATGTTTACGGATGCTTGGAAACTGTACAAGAAATATGCGGATGTGCAGCAGGAGGACGAATATTGGGAAAGCCTGATTGCTGAAGCTGATGCAATAGCGAAAAAGCACCAGAACAATAAATTATGCCGTGATCTGATTTTAGCGGCTATGTCTGAACTGGAAAGGAAAAGCAAGGATATTCAGAAAATGCAACATAAAAAAGAGCCTGCCTAAGCAAGCCCCCGAACCTGATTAAATTATAAAGGAGTGGTTTGCAATATGTCAAAGGGTAATTTGAGCAGGACGGAATATCAGCGTGCGCCCCGGCTGGGTTATAGCGAATATGGAATGAGCCGGGAAAGGTATCTTGAATTGTGTAACGGATGTGCAAAGGGGAAATATAGCCCTGAAATACTCTCAAAGGCTTGCAGAGGGCTTGAATTTATAAAGCCGTGGATTATCCTATCTGTCACAAAAAGCAAGTCTTATGACGCTTTAAGGATAAAATGGCAGTTGAAAGAAATTGAGCAAATTCCATGTTGCCGGACGGATTTTTACGGTTTTCGGAGAAAATTTTATCATAATTTGGATGTGATACTAAGGGAGGAATGCAGCGCATGAAGCAATATAAATTTTCGGTGGAGGAAATAAAGCGACTGACAAAAAGCATGATTGTTTTGGTAGACAGTCGGGAAAAGAAAAATTCTCACATACTGGACTATTTCAGGAAACAGAAGATTTCTTTTCAGACTGAAAAACTGGAATATGGAGATTACAGCTTTATGATTCCGACGGCGACAGCAGGTGAGGACATATATTTTCACCGAGATGTTATCATTGAGAGAAAAGCCAGTTTAGAGGAATTGAGCGGCAACCTGACTGGGGAACGTGAACGATTTGAAAAAGAGTTCCTGAAAGCCGGGAATGACGGATGCAAGGTGTATCTGATGGTTGAAGCCCCCGGAGGTTATTCTGATATTATCGGGCATAAATACCGCACAGAGTTCACGCCTGCTGCCTATATGGCATCTTTAAAGACCTTTGAACACAGATTTGATGCAAACATTCAATTTATTTCCCCGGAATATGCCGGCTATTACATAGTTTCGACTTTCCAGTATTACGCAAGGGAGATATTAAAATAGCCAATGGCAGCAGGATTTGTTTATATTTTGTAACGGTTTTTCCATGATTTGTTGCTATTATTCATAGTTTTATCACGGTTCATGAAAAAATGAAATGTTGGAAAATGTTGGCATTTACAGGATATAGGGGAATTTATAAACGCGATACACGCGCGGGAGAAAATGCGGAAAATGCGCGAAAATGCGAACAAAAAAGAAAGTTTACAAAAGTTTGCATAAAAAAGAGCGGGGCAGATGTTAGAAAAGTCGAGAAAAGTCGAACAAAAAAGAGTTTTGCAACACGATAACGCGCAGGAGTGAAAAGCCTTTATTATCCGGGCAATACTGAATTTCTTTACACGATAACGCGCGCATACAGAAATCACCCAAAAAGTACAGAAACGTACACCAAAAAAAGAATTTAATGACACTATTACGCGCGGGAGTGTTCGGACATATCGGACACCCTAAAAGGGAATTACTAAAAAATACTAATATCCGGGGCTTATACTGGACATTCCAGCATATAGGGAGGGGAGCAGCCACGCCGATCAGGAGGACACCGGGCAAGCTGCAGAACAATCTTTCATTTCTTTAGCCCCTAAAAAGGTATTGCCGATTATGCAGCCCCTAAAAGGTATTAGAGATTTTATAGCCCCTAAAGGCGAGATTCCCAAGACCTTAAAAGACAATCTGACATTCCTGACACCCTAAAGCGGCGAGAAAGCGGCGAGGCAATCCGGCATTTCCGGCACCCTAAAAAAAGAGTATGGTAACATTTCTAACATCCTAAAAGGAGCAGGATGGCATATTGTCAGATATGACAGACCTAAAAAGACCTTAATTTTCAGCTTATAGAATATGGAAAAACGTGGTAACTGCTGCCTATTGTTTACCATTGTTGACTTTTTCGGAGGTATATAAAAGCCCTGCTACCCTAGAAAAACCTAGCATTGCATATACAAGAACCTCATAAAACCTCACCTTTTGGGGGCGTTAAGAACCTGCTAAAACCTGCCTTTTCCCCATGCAGAACCTAACAAAACCTTACATTGGGGGATATAGGAACCCAACAAAACCCCACATTTCCGGGCTGAACTTGTTAAAACCTGTTATATCTGGGGATAGAACCTAAAAAAACTTGAAACTTTACCCTAAATAACCCTAAAGATTCAGGATGTATACGCCTGCTGCCAAACTTAGAATAACTTAGAGATTCCGGGCTTTATATGCCTGCTGCCATGTTAGAAAAAGATAGAGTTTTGCGGTGTAAATCGTACAAAAAGCGACACAAAAAAGCAGAATGGTTATTGTAACGGCACTAGGAGCCGAGAAAGGAAAGATACAGTATGAGATTGAACAGTAAAAGGATTCTGGAAGTCATGGAAGCAAAGAGCCTGACAGAAGAAACAGTGTGCAGCAGGACGGGGCTTAACCAGAAGTCTTTTCAGTGGATTGTAAAAGAAGGTTTGGCATCCGAGGACGCAGCGGAAAGAATAGCAGATGTAATCGGCGTGACAGTGGGTGAAATCCTGTTGCCGGAAATTACTGGCAATGTGGAAAATGTGATTGAGTTCACAAAGGACAGCAAGAGGGCATCCGTCACATTCTGCCAGGGGCGGTATAAGAGCCGCATAAAGAAACTGGCAGCAGACCGCCCGGAGGAATGTCAGATTGTGGCAGAGAATACGGACGGCAGCTTGTGCGCCCATATCCCGGTAGCATGGATAAAGATAAATCCTACAAAACAGCTTTCAGAGGAACAGCGCAAAGAGATAGCGGAGAGATTCAAGCGGAAATAGTTTGAAATGCCTTGCAGTAGGGCTTGTAAATGGGTAAATCGGGCTTGAAATAGTGTGAGGGTAGAAATATAAGGGTAAGAGGATAAAAGGGCGAAAACAGGCTTTAAAACTTAATATAGGCATTGTCTGAAAAGGAAATGTGTGCTATACTCCATTCATGGGAAACCATAGAGCCAAAGGCGGCTTTACCCCTCTTGTTTTTTGAGGAGGGTTCAAGTAGCCCTCCAGACGAAAGAAAGGAGGGCGATGCAATGTATGTTACATATCAGGACTTAATCCAGATTGGAATACTCATTGTTGCCCTTGCTAATTTGATTTATCAGATTTACAAGGGAAAAAAGAAATAGCCGCCACTACTGCCAATAGTGACGGCTGTTGGATTGTAAAATCCATTTAGTTTGTTCATTGTGAGGGGTATAGCCGCTTCTATGGCTTTCCCTTTTTCTGCCTATAATATAGCATATCTGGCAGCAGGATTCAAGAGCCAAACACACGTTTATTGTAATGTGATTGCAATATTGTCTGGAGAAAATATAGGTGATAGGTTAAATACTGCCGCTCCTTTATGTTTTATACCCTAAACAAACTCAACTTCTTCAGATTTTATTTCCTCTATCTCAACTCCTATCGTTGATGGCATGTCATAAGCTATATCATATCGGTACTTCTTTCCATCAATCAGAACAAAATCAGCATTATTTTCAAGAAAGTCGCCATCAAGAGTAAGGATCATTTTATTATCAATTTTTAATTTACTTATTATTTTCATAATCTTTTTTTCCAGATTTCTATAGCTTTCTGCTGATTTTTTGGAGTGATTAAAAGTTATTTTTGGTAAAGAGCATGTGGTTTAGCATTCGAAAAAAATTGCTATACATGGTACAACTATTATTTATCAGGTACATATTCCATTAAATCCCCTGGCTGACAGTCAAGAACTTCGCAAAGTCGGGATATGGTTTTACTGTCAAGTCCACCAGTACCATTTTTTAAAGCGGTCAATGTGCCTTGCCCTATCAGTTTTTCTTTGCGAATTTTATAGGTTGTCCATCCTTTTTCTTCTAATAGCAGGAATAGTTTTTGATAGCTGATAGCCATATTGTAACACTCCTTTCTAGTGGACGGGCGGCTAAAAAAGCATACACCTTTTCCACTGTACCTAATATATCACAATACATACACAAAATCAAGTGTATAAAATAAACAAAAATATTCACTTAACTTTGTGTATAATGTAAATAGAATATTCACTTAACTTTGTGTATAATAATTTTATCAACAAGGAACACAACAGCCGGGAGAGCCGAAAGCCCCCGATACCGAAAGCCATATACCTGTGAGTGAGTAATAGGGCAATACCAATAGTCAGGAAGATTCTTTCGGGGCTGAAATTCCTTTAAATTGAAAGGAGAAGTTACCATGACAGAGAGAATGATTGAGAATCGTATTAAGAAATTATCCACACTTGAAGAACAGATTGCACAGCTTCAGGAGCAGGCCGACATGATCAAAGGCGAACTGAAAGCAGACCTTGAAGAAAAGGGGCTTGACGAACTGAAAACAAAGAATTTCCTTATCAGGTGGAAAGAGATTGTCAGTAACCGTCTTGACGGTAAGGCATTAAAGGCAGCATTGCCAGAGATTTATAACCAGTTTTGCAGACCGACAAGCAGCCGGAGATTTACGGTAGCATAAATAAAAAGCCCTTACCAGAGTGGGCGCTCTGATAGGGGCAAGTAACCCGATAACACGTTAAATTATGGGTATGAGGGAATTATAACATTCCCTTTGCCCTCTGTAAAGAAAGGAAAAGGACAATGATTATAAAGAAATGCACATTTGACGAATTGCCGGACGCTATGCAAATGCACGTTCTGTATAGTGAAAAGATTCCAGTAGCAGAGTATCGGCTTGCAATATGGAGTAATAAAGACACACTTTACTATAACAATATTCCGGAAAAGGAAATTGACCGTTTCATAACACTAATTGAAAATGACAAGAAATTTCTCAATAACAGAACCATGAACAGCATTTATAACAAGTACGGTTTTGCAGTCTACTATGAAATTCATGAAGCACACAGCGCATACTTGAAAAAGGGGCGCGAAAAAGTCGCTGAACAGATAGCGCAGGAGTATTTTCCGATTATCGAAAAGACCATGAAAAAACCGTCAATTCCTTATAGTGATGAACTCTTGAAAGCTATGTCACACCTGGCAGACAAAGGAAAATTCAAGTTTAAAGAATGGAGTACAGATCAGGCATACATCTATTTTATGGGCTATCTGTTAGGAAGTGGGAAGCTGAAATGGGAGGAGCAGTTGTCATGAGTGAACAGAATGTAAGAGATTTATTCCAACTATCAACGGAAATTGAGGGTGTGGCAATGACAATATCCGGACTTGGAAACCAGTTTGACAATAACGGATCAGATACATTAACCCCCTCTGCTATGAAAAGTGTGCTTTATGGCTTGCAAATTCATTTAGAGCGCATAGCGGAAGATTTAGAAAAAATAGAGAAAGGAGCCTCTTAAAATGGCAATCGGAATAAAGAAAAGTCAAAGCGGCGAGCAAGCGGCGAGAACTTCTAATAAACCGGTCGAATGGAAAGACGCAGAATACCACAAAAAAGAAATCCTTAATATCATAAACAATATAGAGGATTCATGGATTTTATGGCAGATGCACAGATTTGCAATCAACATAACAAAGGAGGATTAAGCATGAAAGACGAAAGAAAATTCAAAGAGGTTATCCACACAATTAAAGGAGCAGAAAAGGATAAAGACAAGTTCTGCAAGGTGGCAAGGATTGAAAGACAGCCTATGAGTGATAAAAGGTTTATTGCACTGCTTAATTATGCTGTTGGAACAATTGCAATGATTATGGGATTCGCTGCACTATACATGATCATCTATTTCATGGGTACAGCAGGAAGATAGGAGGGATTGATATGTACATACATGGATTTATTGACGGCGCACTGGTTGTTATTGTGTTTGAAGTGGTGGCATTGGTAGTGGCTGCAGTAGTTTATTCAAAGAAAAAAGGTAAATAGCAGTAGGTGGGCGGCGGCTTATATGCCTGCTGCCCTATCTCACATTATAGAAAGGTGGTGTATGTATGGCAGAAAAGCGGAAAGACAGCAAAGGCAGGATATTGAGGGATGGAGAAAATCAGATGAAAGATGGTCGTTACCGCTATCAGTACATGGACGGCAGAGGAAAGCGGTGTGTGGTGTATAGTTGGAAACTGGTGGAAACGGACAGAACGCCGGCCGGAAAGAGGGACGATATAAGCCTACGGGAGAAAATAAAGCAGATTGACCGGGATGTTGAGGACGGAATAAAAACTGCTGCCAATAACAAAATTACCCTGAATGATATGTTTGATTTGTATATGGCAGGAAAATATGAGTTGAAAGATTCCACACGTTCTAATTATCTGTATATGTATGAAAATTATGTATCAGGTGAGATCGGGCGAAAGAAAGTAGCCAGTATCAGATATTCGGATGTAAAGGCATTTTATAACAGTCTTATCAGGGAAAAGGGCTTTAAGCCTAACAGCATGGAAATTATCAATACAATTCTGCATCCAGTATTTACGCTTGCGGTAAGGGATGGATATATCAGGAGTAACCCTACGGATGGAGTAATGGCAGAGATTAAGAAATCTCATAATTGGGAGAAACCCAAACGCCACGCATTGACAGAGCAGGAGCAAGAAGCCTTTATTGACTTTATTTCCAATTCTGATATTTATAGGCACTGGCTTCCATTGTTCACGGTGTTTCTTGGGACTGGGTGCAGAGTGGGCGAGATTATCGGCTTGCGGTGGCAGGACTTAGATTTTGAGAGCCGGACAATAAGCATAAATCATAATTTGATATACCGGGTGTATCGGCAGCAGGGCGAAAAATGCGAGATGCACATTACCACACCAAAGACAAGCGCAGGATGTCGCACAATCCCTATGTTGGATGAAGTGCGCCGGGCATTATTGCAGGAGAAGCGGCAGCAGATGCAGAGAGGATATAACGAAATAGTGATAGACGGTTACAGTGGCTTTATATTTACAAACCGTGAGGGCTATGTACACAATCCGCAGACTATCAACAGAGCGATAAAAAGGATATACACAGCTTACAATGAGCAGGAGAAAGAGAGAGCAAAGAAGGAACACAGAGAGCCTATCTTTATCAGGCATTTTTCAGTCCACAACCTCCGGCATACATTTTGTACCCGATTCTGTGAGAATGAAACTAATATCAAAGTCATTCAGGAGATTATGGGGCATAGCGATATAAGCACAACTATGAACATATACGCAGAAGCAACGGAGAGCAAAAAGAAAGAATCTTTTGAAAACTTGCAGGGCAAAATAAAAATATGCTGACTTGATAAAGAGAGCCGTTCTGGATTGCCAGAGCGGTTTGCTTTATCTCAAATTTATCTCAATTTTTATCTCAATCTAAATTACCATGACAAACAAAGATAAACGAAAAAAGGGAGGGAAAGTGCCGAAAACATAAGCTTTTATACAAACACAAACGGAGATAAACAAAGACAAAATACAGTATTATCATTTCCCGACAATGAAAACTTTGGGTAAGGAAAATCAGTAAAATTAAGGGTTTCAGTGAGTGGAAACTAAAATTTACAACCAAACCATAATTTATTTTCCCTTGACAAAAAATGCATCGGATGATATAACAAATCCATATAATATAACTAATGCGGAACAAAGGCGTTCGAAATGATTCGGATGCCTTTTATTATTATGTTTTGGTTTTTGATAGGAGAGCAAAAATATGGGAAAACCTTTGATTGGAATTGTACCTTTGATAGATAAGGAAAAAGAAAGCTACTGGATGCTTCCCGGATATATGGAAGGAGTCCTGCAGGCGGGAGGAATTCCTGTCATGCTGCCGTTTATATCTGATGAAGTGATTTTGGAGCAGCTTGCGGATGAAATGAATGGTTTTTTATTTACCGGTGGTCAGGATGTATCTCCGACGTTTTATGCAGAATCGCCTTCCCCCATGTGTGGGGAGTGCTGTGAAGGACGTGATGAAATGGAAAACATATTATTCCGCATGGCATATCAGAAAGATAAGCCCATACTTGGAATATGCAGGGGAATACAGTTTATCAATGTTGCTATGGGGGGAACGCTGTATCAGGATTTGCCAACGGAACATTCTTCTGATATAGAACATCATCAAATGCCGCCATATGACAGGCCTGTACATTCTGTAAAAATTATTCCGGATAGTCCGTTATATAGATTGCTTAATACTGAAAAACTTATGGTTAACAGTTATCATCACCAGGCAGTCAAAATGCTGGCTCCACAAACCTCGGTTATGGCAATTTCGGAAGATGAAATAATTGAAGCATTGTATGTGCCAAAGAAAAAGTTTGTGTGGGCAGTGCAATGGCATCCGGAATTTTCGTTTGCAGTCGATGAAAACAGCAGACGGATATTTAAAGAGTTTGTTTCACACTGTTAAATCTTATTATTCCGGTGATTGCATCTCAAATGGCGCTTGTATCAGTGATACAGGTGCTTTTTATTATGCTCCAATACCTGTTATGTGTTCATACGGCATATTCTTTTTATTTTTTGTAATTTTATGTCGATTTTTGTATTTTAATGTTATATAATAATTTAGTATACGAGGCTTTGTTAATATTCGGAGCTAATGATGAAAGGAGTATATTACTAATATGTCACTATTTAACAATAATGCAAAGGAACAGCCACATTCCGGAATTCTTGGAGCCTTTTCGGTTGATACAATTAAATGGGAACCTGAGAATGATAAAGAGGCGGCTATTGTAGTACATAAGCATATATACGAAGACTTTCCAAATGGTTCCTATTTAATTGTAGGTGCATCACAGATGGCTGTATTTACGAATAATTTATCAGCCGGAGGTTCTTTGGATGCAGATGGGGCAGGACAGACGCAGGTAACAACTTTTATAGGGCCATGCAAGATAAAATTAGAAACCGGCGACAGCAGATTTGCACCATTTAGAAATGTTGCCCACACATTGACCGGTGGAGAATCGGCATTTCACAGTACGGTTTATTTTATAAATACTACCTACATGAATGAACTTAGCTGGGGTACACATGCGCCGGTCGTTGTGGAGGATCCGGAAGAGGGCGTAAATGTTCATGTACGTGCATTTGGTTTGTTTGGAGTGCATATTGACCAGACAGATACTGCAAATGCCGTAATAAATGCAAGGAAGTTTTTGAATAAGGTTGTCGGAACCAGAGCGGATTATACAAGGGACGAACTTATAAGCTTCATGAGAGCCAAAGTGCTTGAATTTGTACCGGATCTGCTTGCTAAAAATATTGTTGATAAAGGAATTGGCGTTTTAAAAATCAGTACGCATCTTTCCGAATTTTCACAGATCATTAAAGAAAAATTAGTGGAATACTTTGATGAATTCGGGCTTACGCTGGATAATTTTTCTTTTTCTAATATTAATGTTCCTGATGAAGATTTAGCAGCTATCAATGAGATGAAAATTAAAAAGAAACGCGACAGACTTGAAGCAGAGGGAACGGCTTCAAAGATGGATATCGAGTCTGAGGCAAGAGCTCGTATGCGTGCGCGTGAAGGTTATACATATCAGCAGGAGCAGTCATTTAATGTTATGAATGCCGCTGCCGCAAACGAAGGAACGGCTGCAACATTCTCAGGGATGGGAATGGGACTTGGAATGGGAGTACAAGTTGGTTCAGCAGTAGGAACAGGAATGGGAGCGATAGTCCAAAATACTATGGGTGGTCTGCAGGCTCCACCAAATTCACAGGCACCATCAAATGATGTACAGGCGAATATGGCATGTCCTGACTGTGGAACATCTAATCCGAAATCGGCGAAATTCTGTATTGGCTGCGGACGAAAGTTTGCAAGTGAGGAGCATTGCCCTGATTGCGGCGCTGCTTTGGTGGCTGGAGCCAAGTTCTGTTTGAATTGTGGTAGAAAAATACAGCAGACTTGTCCAAATTGCGGGAAGGAACTTGTAAATGGAGCCAAGTTCTGCCCTGAGTGTGGAACGTCTGTATAGTAATATTATTAATCATAAAGAGAGGTTATCTGCATGGGAAATAAGGGCTTTTTTCGTATAAATCAGATTGCTCTGACAGGGGCAGCGTTTATATGGGTTGTAGGATTTGTTTTATATTGGGCATATCACAATATGGGAACGAACTATTGGGTAGGTTTTGCATTTGGAATACTGGGACTGGTGGCCGCTATAGTGGGTACTGTTTATATCGGCAGAACCAATATGAGTACACAGGAAACAAAAGGTATTCCATTGTACTATACGTCAATATATGCCGTTATTGTAGTGGCGCTTAACATTAAATTTGCATTTACGCCGGGCAATCTTTATGTGACGTTATATGTAGTGGCGAATCTTTTTATTTTGTTGGTTTATGCACTGCTTATGTACAATGCCGGCAGGTATATTGAGAGTGTTACGAAACGCACTGAATATGCTGCCGCAAAGATGGAAAAGGTGGTAAATATTTCTAAGGAACTGGCAACGCTTATCGGTATCAGTACAGATGAAGGCGTACGGCGTGAACTGTTGAAATTAAAAGAAAAAGTTGATTACAGTAATAATGTATCGCAAAGCTTTACAGAGCAATCAGAGGATATTTTCCTGGAGAAGTTATATGATATCCGTGATGCAATGTCAAATGGCATTGGAGCAGATATTATTACAGCAAAAGTGAAAGATGCCGAAATGGCATGGAACATAAGAAATAGCAAAAGTGGAGCGCTTAGATAGCAGTTGTACACCGATGAAGTATTAGGCAAGAGGGGGACATATATGGATATAGGTGGTTTACAGTGTCATGGCTGTGGAAGTACAAACGTAGAATTTGATCCCAAAACCCGGAAATTAGTTTGTAATACATGTGGTAATGAAGAGTATTATTCAAGGGCAACATTAAATTCAAATGGTAAAGTCGCTTTCAGCAGACAAAATGCAATTAATTTTTTTATTGAAGGTAAATTTGACGATTCGCGACATTATGCTATGGACGTATTAAATATTTCAATGGATAATGCCCCGGCATTGTATATTATGAATTACTGCGAAGAATTTGTCACCAAAAATGGCGGTGCGATGAAGCGTTTTTTTAATCAGGTACAGGATGTTGCACTGGAATATGATGAAGTACAGGATTTGAAAAAACTTCTGGTGGCTTCTACATACAGATTGCAGGATTATGAGGAAGACATGATACAGATGATTGCTGCGAATATGCAGTCTGACGAAGATGCTGAAGATTTGTGCGGATTTATTGATCAGATATGCCCGTATCTTATATCAAAAAGAACATCAATGGATTACCTGACCGAAAATCTTACGGATATGTATAAGGAGCTTGCGGGACACTGTAACATTCCAAAGACATGTTTTGCATTGCTTAAATCAATAGAGACTAATCCAGATTCACCATATGTGAATGGCAGTTTTTATTTGGAGTCAAAAACCCAATATTTTTATGACAATTATGTCATTCCCATAGGAAGCATAGTAAAAGAAATTAATGATCCTGAACTTCGGGAGAAATTTGTAAGTTCGTATGGAAAGAAATGTACTAAATTTATGATAGATTTTAAAAAGGAGGCTTAGAATATGGCTGATACAGTACAAACGGTACATATTGACGTATCGCGGCTGGAAAGAAAGGTAGACGAGCTTCAGTCGTACACCAATCAATTAGGCAGTATGATTCGTGAAACCAATGAAGCGGTTGATGCTACCAATAAAAATCTTCAACTATTATACCAAAAATTCAATGAAATGATGGATGACCAAAAAATGCAGGCAGCGCTTCAACAGGCATCTACAGAGCTTGTCAGGGTACGTCAGGAGTTGGAGAGCAATTATGGAAATTACAAGGTGATCAGAGAGACCATGCTTGGTGTGCTGCAGGCAACGGATTTGGCGCTTGTAAAGAAGTCAACCATTTCGAGAGTCTCAGAGGAACTTATGCTTTCAACACCTAAGTACTGGTTGGCTCCGTGTCTGGTAGCTGTATCCGCATGGATTGGAAATGACAGGGATTTGGCGGAGCGGGCTATAGCTGAAGCTGTAAAAAGGGATGAAGAAAGAACGGCTATAACAATGGCGCTTATCTGCCGCAGAAATAACAGGATCCAGACTTGCTATGAATGGCTGTCAATTTATTTTTCACATCAGGATTCAGCCAGTTTTTCTGAAGGCAGCTTTGCATATATAGATGCCTATGTGAATGGTATATTCGGACCTGATGAGAAACATATGTGTGATGACTATGTTGCAAAATGGATGAATGAGATTCGTGGCAGCAGCAGCAATTTCGAGGAAAAACAGGAAGAGATATGGAAAGAATACTGCAGTAGATTTAGTTTGGATATTGCAGCCTTATATCCTGATCTGAGTGATACCGTACAGGAGTACCATGATATTAATGAATATGTGGGAAGAATTTTGTCAGTCGATTCAATAGCGGATAAGATGACTCAGATTAACAACGCATATATTGATCCAAACAGCCTGAAAACCAAAATAGATAAGAGCTTGATTCAACTGATAAGCAGATATAATGAGGATGAAGAACCGCTGCGTAAGGAAGAAGAGTATTTAAAGGCAATTAAGTATTATGAAGGTGATAAAGAGGCAGCAAAGCAGTCAATAACAAAATTAGAACATGAAAGAAAGCAGCAGACATTAAACCTAGTTGAGCAGATGTCAAATGTTATTATTACTGACAAAGATGTTGCACCTTCGGAGAGAAAAACAGCGGTATCATTTTTAAGCAGTTACATACGTAAAGGATTTAATACGTATGTTACCGAGAAAAAAGAAACATTTCCAACTCAGATTACACTTAATGTTGACGGATGGAAAGGGGTATCTGCGGATGGAAGCAATGCGGCACAGCTGTGTGCGGATTTTGAAAGCAATATGTCAGCAAGATGTGCGTCAGATGTGGATAGGGCAAACAATAACAGTGCAAAAGTTAAGATGATCAGCTCAATCGTGCTTGCGGTTCTGGGACTCATATTCCTGCTTGTGGCATTTCCTATAGGATGTATTATGTTGATTGGTGCTGGCGTTCTTGTATATAGCGCGAATAAAACAAAGAAAGATGTTGCTGAAAAAGTGGAGTCGATTAATCAGGATTACAGGACAAGGACTGAAAACGGAAAGAATAAGATAAACAATGCACTGAGTCAATGGAAAACTGCTCAGGATGTAGTATACAATTTTGAGAGCGAGCCAATCAGAAATATTATAGCATAGAAAGGAATAGGAATAGAGTAATGGATAATAATTTTGATGATGAATTTGATGAACTTGAGGCAATGTTTGGGCAAGGGGAATCTGATATACAGAAGATGGAAAAAGTAGTGCTTACACAGAATATTGAGGGATTTGCAAGTTGTTTTCCTGACTGGGATCTGCATCCGCCGGTAAGAGGCAGATAGGTATTTTGTACGATAAGGATACTTTCTAATAAAAAGTTAGAAAGTATCCTTTTTCAATTCTGCAGATTTTATCTATTCACAACACAAAAAGGTCTGTCTGCAGCATATTTAATGATAAAAATATAATTAATATCCGATATTAATATATAATATATTTGTCGGGAGGTGAAAATGTGCAGATTGGCGTATGTGATGACCAGAAAGAAATACGGGAAATGCTCATTGAGAAAATAGGGAAACTTTATCCTACAGAAGATATCGTTTCTTATAAGTCAGGTCAGGAGATATTGGATGCCGTACATCTCCCCGACATCCTTTTTCTTGATATACAGATGCCGGAAATGGATGGACTGGAAACTGCCAGAGAATTGCGTAAACTGAATCGGCAGATGATAATTATTTTTGTTACCGTAACAAAAGATTATGTATTTCAGTCATTTGATGTCGGGGCGTTTCACTATCTGGTTAAGCCGTTTGAAGATGATAAATTGGCGGAAGTTTTACAGAATGCTGTCTGTCAGTTTAATGAAAGAAAGATGGAGCGCATGGGCGCAAAAAAAGAAATGCCAAGCCTTATGGTAACCGCAAAAGGCAAGCACATTACAATTCCTATAGAAGATATCGTATATGCGGAAGTGTTCAACCGGAAAATAATCATCCACACAATGGAGTCGGACATAGAATATTATGGAAAAATGAAGGAACTGGAGAAAGAAACAGGGAAGGATTTTTATCGTCCCCATAGGGCATATCTGATAAATTTTAATTTTATCGTAAAATATGATGCGAAAGCCATTTATTTAAAAAAAGGGCAGGCGCTTATTGCAAAGCAGAATTATAAAGATTTCGTTAAAAGTTATTTACGATTCAATCAGAGAAAGGGAAAGGAATAAAGGGTGGATTATGATTTAATTTATGAAATGTTTTTTCTGGTGCAGATATTTATCAGGGGATATTGTTTTTACCGTCTGGTAAAGCCGTTTATGCTCTCCGGGGTTACGCTGGTTGACATGAGTGATTCAGAGAGTGTAGATGTGTTTGTTAAGAATAAGAAAAAAGTCGCATATTATGTTGCGCCGGCATATTTTCTGACGATGCTGTTTCTATTATATATAATGCCGTTGCATATTGATTATTTTGATGCATATGCTATAGGCAGCCTTATAATGTTCTTTTTTATCTGTCTGATAGACCGGAAAAATTACAGACAGAAAGCATTTCTTGTGATACTGTTTTTTTCTTTGAATTGGATTTCTTCTGCAATGGCGGAGATTCTACAGGATAATTTATACACTTTTGCTGAATATACGGATTATATGCAGGGTCATCCGGAGGAGTCATTGTGGATTGCTTTGTATGCAGGGATATCTGTTTTTTACCTGACATTGGAGTTTGTGTTCACGGCAATAGGGATTTGGCTGGTTTTAAAGGTTTATAGAAATAAGAGTGCGGATATGGAAAAAAAGGAGCTGCTCATGCTGGCGCTTCCTGCGTTTATGGGAGTAATGTCATACCAGATCATACAGCGATACCGCATGGCTTATTTCGTAGCTTATTTTATAGAAGGTAAAAGAAACCATGATGTTTATGATTTGCTGATCATGCTGTTTTATGCAGTATATGTAATTGTGATCGTTGTGGTCATTGTGTTATATCAGGACATCAAGGCAAAGCAGGAAGAGAACCGGCAGACGGAACTTCTTGCAGTGCAAATTGACAGTATAAGGCGGCATGTTGAACAGGTAGAAGGCCTTTATAAGAATATCCGCAGCGTCAGGCATGATATGACAAACCATATCCTTACATTGGAAAGGCTTTATGAAGGAAATAAGGCAGAGGAAGCTAAAGCTTACAGTAAAGAATTAACGACAGAACTTGCTATGATGACAGGTGGGATAGAAAGCGGAAACCCTGTCACAGATGTTATTTTGCAGGAGTTCAAAAAGGAAGCAGAGGAAAGTGGAATTTCTTTTCAGTCAGAATTTCATTACCCGGTGGATTCTGACATTAATGTCTTCGATATCAGTGTAATATTAAACAATGCTTTGCAAAATGCAATAGAAAATAGTGAAAAAGGAAAGGCGGAGCATATATCAATTATGTCTTACCGCAGAAATAATGCCTATATAATAGAAATCTGTAACAGCTTTACAGGAAACCTGCAATGGGATGTAGAAAGCGGGCTTCCGTCTACGTCAAAAGAAAAGTCGGAGGGGCACGGATATGGGCTGCTTAATATCCGCAGGGTAGCGGGAAAATATGCCGGTGATATAGATATTGCATTGAGGGATGGGGAGTTTTGTCTTTGTGTTATGTTGATGATAGGGTGAAAAATAAATTTTTCACCTTCGGGTGGCATTCAAAAAGGAATAAAATTATTGACAATGCGCATAATACGCATTATGCTATGATTAAATCAACTGGAAGGAGTGATGCCATGAATGAATAAGGGGGTATTGAATGAAATTTAGAGAAGTTGAGAGTATGATATTAAAAAACGGATGGTATCAAGTAAAACAAAAGGGGTCACACCACCAATACAAACATCCAACTAAGCCTGGGAAAGTTACAATTCCAGAACATGGAGGAGATTTGAATTCCGATACAGTAAAATCAATTATGAAACAAGCGGGGATTTAAGCCCCATTTGCTTATTTTTATAAATGGAGGTGAATAATATTGAAATTAATTTATCCGGCTGTATTTAAGCCTTTTACAGATCAAAGTGGTGGATATGTGGTAGAATTTCCAGACTTACCCGGTTGTGTAACAGAGGGAAAAGACTTAGAACAGGCTATTGAAATGGGGATTGACGCAGCCAGTGGTTGGATATTAGGAGAACTTGAAGATGGGGAACAAATTCCGCATGCTTCCGACTATTCTGAAATAACTGCTGAAAATGGGTGTATGATAAATATGTTATTATTAGACATTGATGCCTATGAAGAAAAGTATGGTGAAAAAGCTGTAAGAAAAAACCTTACTATTCCTGCATGGCTAAATTCTTTTGCTGAAAAAAATAATATCAATTTCTCTAAACTTTTACAAGATACTTTATTCTCAATGGCACAGTCAAAATAAATATGGGGAGCTACTCTTTATAGGGTAGCTTCTTTTTGTAGGTTGAATTAAACTTCTTATTGATTCTTCCTGATATCAGCCCGACAACCGTTGAAGCAGTATTAGGTGAATCTTGTCATAATCATGGCGCATTTCAAATCTGCAATGAATATTAATAAAGCGGCGGATTTATCCGATACAATAAATATAAGTGTGTAGCTATATAAAGTCATGATTATAAAGGCATAATGGTAAAAGGAATTAAAATTTAAAAGTCAAGGAGGACACAAATTATGGTTAATATTCAAACATCGGGAATCATAGCTGACAATTTTAACTTTGACGGGATTCGGCAAAAGCGGGCTGACAGCCGAAAGCATAAGGCGGAAGCGGAAGCCTACTATGCGGAGAGAGAACAGAATGCAATGAGCGATGAGGAACGCAAGAAAGTCATGGAGGAGATGGGTATTCATGCTGACAAGATTACTATCTCCGAGGAATCACTTGAGTACATGTCTCATGTTGATGAACGTAAAGCGCAGCAGCGGGCAGAACGTGAAAAGCTGTTAGCGAAAAATCCTTCTAGTCCTTTTGAGTATAGGGGCAATTTGAGCGACGATGGACAGTCACAATATCTTGTGCTCAGCAATTATCTTTATAAGAGTGGCTTTTATGATGATATGGACGATGAAGAGGCGGGGAAAATGGAAGATATGTTGAAAGATATTACCGCCGGCATGGATAATATCAGAGCCGTTATGGATGGCAGGCGTTCTGACAGCAGTCTGTCTCATGAAGCGGCCAGACTTGAGTTGGTCTCTTCGGTTAATGCGTTGAATTATTTTGCGGATAAGTATGTATCAGAGGATAAGCGTGATGGCTTTAAAGATTTGATCAAAGAATATGAGAGTTATAATAGCCAAATAGTTGCAAAGCATAGAAACAGCTCTGATTTGTACAGTGACAGTATGAAAAATGCTTCCACAACGAATGTAACGAGCTTGAGTGCAGATGCAAGACAGGCACAGGAGCGGGCGAATGCGTACCGGCAGATTGGAAAGGTAACGCATACGGAGCAAGAGGAAAAAGACTTAAAAGAGGATTATCAGGCACTCTTTGATAAATTGATGAATAAAGAGGACAACGCCAGAAATATTTTTGACAGCTTACAGAACCTACTTGTAAATTATGCTTCGGGTGGCAGTAAAAACAGCATGATGCTTAGTATATTAAACGCCAATAATTCAGGAAGCATTGAGAATATGTTTCGGTATTGGTCGGTAATGCTTTAATTATCTGTTGTTAAGTAAAAGGACAGAACTCAAAAAGGAGAAAACAAAGATGAAAGAAGTTTATGATTTTTTAAAAGAATGCGGTACATATTATCTGGCAACGGTAGAGGGCGATCAGCCAAGAGTGCGTCCTTTCGGAACTGTTGATATTTTTGAGGATAAGCTTTACATCCAGACCGGAAAAGTAAAAGATGTGTCAAAGCAGATCCAGAAAAATCCGAAAGCAGAGTTGTGTGCATTTAATGAGGGGAAGTGGCTTAGACTGGCAGGAACGCTGGTAAGAGATGACCGCGTAGAGGCAAAGGCACATATGCTTGACAATTATCCGAATCTGAAAGCTATGTATTCAGCAGAAGATGATAATACGGAAGTTTTGTACTTTAAAGATGCTGTGGCAACATTCTCGTCATTTACAGAAGAACCAAGGATAATTACTTTTTAAGATAATAAAAGAGGAAGTGGCTTGGAAAGGCTAAAGTAGATTGATCTGGTTTTCGTATGATGAACTCAGGCTGATATTCAAAGAAAGGGGTTTTGTGTAACTATGAGAATGAAGATGCAATATTTTATGGCATTGGCAGCAATGGTCGCTGTGATAGGAGTCGGCGGATGTGGCAATACTGATGACGCTCAGATAACGGAAGATGTCAGCCAGACGGATACTTCTCAGACGAATGTAGGTCGGGAAGATACCAGCCAGTCAGATGCAGATCAGGCCAATTCAAATGCTACACCTGAGGATAAAGGACTTGTTTATACTCTTCCCACGGAACCGGAAGAAGCGGATGTGTACGTGGAACCTATCGAAAATTTGTCTGATGATTTTATAAGAGGTGTAGATATCTCAAGTGTTCTGGCAGAGGAAGAGAGCGGTGTAATTTATTACAACGAGGATGGTGAGGAGCAGGATCTTTTTCAAACTCTTGCGGAAAACGGTGTCAATTATATAAGAGTGCGCGTATGGAACGATCCTTATGATGAGAACGGTAACAGCTATGGCGGCGGCGGTAATGATACGGCAAAGGCCGCGGAGATTGGAAAGCGGGCAGCAAAATATGGCATGAAGCTGTGCGTAGATTATCATTACTCTGATTTTTGGGCTGATCCTAACAAGCAAATGTGTCCCAAAGCATGGGTAGATATGACGATAGAAGAAAAATCCGAGGCATTGCAACAGTTTACTGAAGAAAGCCTGACAGAGATCATTGATGCAGGCGGATATGTTGGTATGGTGCAGATCGGAAACGAGATCAATAACGGTATCGCGGGTGAGACCGACTGGACTAAGAGGAGACAGCTTCTTCAGGCAGGCTCGGCAGCGGTGCGTGAAGTAGCTGCCAAGACCGGAAGGGATATTCAGATTGCGTTACATTTTACGGATGTATCTGACCAGAAGGGTATTTTGGGAATAGCAGAGAAAGTAAAAGAAAAGGAAATTGATTATGATATTTTCGCAGTGTCTTATTATCCTTTCTGGCATGGCACTACGGATAATCTGACAGATACACTTATAAAGCTGTCCGAGACCTATGGTAAAAAGGTGCTGGTGGCAGAGAACTCTTATCTGTATACTACAGGTGATGGTGACGGTTCTGCCAACAGTATTGGGGAAGCGGGAGTCGTTTCCGGATATCCGGCGACCGTACAGGGACAGAGTAATGAGATTCGTGATGTCTGTGCGGCGGTAGCAGAGGTAGGCGATGCAGGATTAGGATACTTTTACTGGGAGCCGGCGTGGCTGCCTGTGGGCTTATGGGAAGAAGGCGCTGCAGATGCTGATCAGGTTTATGCTGAGAATCAGAAGATTTGGGAGCAGTATGGCTCTGGTTGGGCTTCCTCTTATGCTGCGGGGTATGATCCAAAAGATGCGGGGCAATATTACGGCGGCAGTTCATGGGACAATCAGGCACTTTTTGACTATGCTGGTCATCCATTGCCATCTTTGAAGACCTTTTTATATCTGCAATGCGGTACGATTGTGGAGAAGCAGATAGAGAATATACCTGTTGTGGAAGTAAGTGTAAGTCTGGATGCAGAGCTTGAAATGCCCCAGACTGCAGATGTTATGTTTAATGACAGGACTGTGCTGCCCGTTGCGGTAGAGTGGGACGAGGCACAGCTTGCGGCGATAGATACTTCCAAGAGTGGTGAGTATGATGTGAGCGGACGATTTAAAATTGCACAGGATTTGCCTGAGAGCGCGTCTATGCCGGAGAACATAAGTAAGGAATTGGATGCGGAAGCCGCCGTTCTTACTGATGATGTCATAAAGGTGCTTGAGGATTACCAGCCAACAGCCCATGTTTCAGTAGCCAAAGTTAATATTATAGCAAACAGCAGTTTCGAGGAAGAAAATACTTCCATGTGGGAAATTACGGGAAGCTGTACGGATTATCAGGATAAGACATCCGATGCTTATAGTGGAGATATCTCGTTGCATTTCTGGTCTACAAGCGAAGTGAATTTTACGGTTCAGCAGACTTTGACGGGATTAGAGCCGGGCACTTATGAATTCGGTCTGTACATACAGGGCGGTGATGCGGGTGATAACGCAGATATGTATATATATGCGGATAACGGCACTGACCGTCTGACGGAAAGTACGGGTGTGACAGGCTGGTGTCAATGGGAGAATCCGGTTATACAAGATATTACAGTGGGCGATGACGGCACACTTACGGTAGGTGCCAGTGTCAGCGCTGCGGCTAAGGCGTGGGGAACGCTGGATGACTTTTATTTGTATAAGAAGTAAATAAACGAAGCGGGCAGATTTGTTCTGTCCGCTTTGGTTTTTGGGTTAATTTCAGGCATCTTCAAGCTGCGAAGTACAATGGGGGCACCTTGTTGCATCTATCGCAATTTCGGATTTGCAGAATGGGCATGTCTTGGTTGTAATGGCTTTTGGGGGCTCGTCTTTATGAACGCGGGACATTGCCGTATTCATGAGCTTTATGATTAAAAAGACAATCAGTGCCATGATCAGGAAATTGACAACAGCGGTGATAAACTTTCCATAATACAGTGTGACGTCGCCTGTGATATTCCATGCAAGCTGGTCGAAGTTCATTCCGCCGAATAAACCAAGTATCGGGTTGATAATGTCATCTACAAGTGAAGAAACGATGCTGGTAAATGCGCCACCGATAATAATACCAACAGCCATATCCATCACATTTCCCTTGCTGATGAAGTTTTTAAATTCTTCAATAAATTTTTTGCCCATATGTATACTCCTTTTCCTTAAATTGCTATGCATATTCTATCATGGATTTAGAAGGGCAACAAGCATATATCTTGTTTTTATACATTAGCTTTTTATAAGTTAGCGCATGGATGGGTTAATGATTGTATAAAATAATCCGATATATATTCTAATAGGTAATTTTTGGTTCATATATAAATATGTAATAGCGGGAGTGAAGAACTATGGTTGTAAAGCATAATTTATCAGCAATGAATGCGAACCGCATATTTAATTTGACAAATAGAAATCAGGCGAAGTCCATAGAAAAGTTGTCTTCCGGATATAAAATAAACCGTGCTGCAGATGACGCAGCGGGGCTGTTTATATCGGAAAAAATGCGCCGTCAGGTGAGAGGGCTTACGCAGGCTGTGAACAACGCTCAGGATGGCATTTCATGCGTACAGATAGCGGATGGCGCTTTAACTGAAGTTCATGATATGTTACAGCGTATGGGAGAGTTGGCAGTCAAGGGAGCTAATGGAACGCTGACCACAACTGACAGGGGGGCTGTAAGGGCGGAAGTCAGGCAGTTGATGAATGAAATTGACCGTATACATTCAACCACGACATTCAATGATCAGAACCTGCTGGATGGCACTTTTAAATATAGAGGTATGCAGGTAGGGGCAGAACCCGGGCAGCATATAACTTTTACCATAGGCAATATGTGCAGCAATGACTTGATTGCGAGTGCACTTGCTAAAGGAATCTATTACCAGACGAATAATGAAAGCCCACTTTGCAATGAAATAGATATGCCGAATCCAAATACTGCAGATTATCCTTCTGGTGCGAAAGCTTATTGGATTCCGGGCAGCGGTACGACCTGGGCAAAGCAGGAGTATTGGGATAAGAGCATGGTTCAGCCTTGGGGGATGCCAGGACATTCGCATCTTTTAGCAGCCTATGATCTGACAGCTTTTCATAGTTTTTCTTACAATGCCATTATGGACTGGAAAGTGAAAAATAAACTTACAAATACATATCCTGATAATACTACGGGTGGGACGGAAGAGCCTTTATCTGATAATCTGCCGGATGTCCGTCATTTTCAGGCTTTGAATGCCTTTGTTAAGAGTGCAATTACTGATGTGTCACAGACACGTTCCGATTTGGGAGCCGTACAAAACCGGTTGGAACATACAATAAGAAATTTGGATAACATTGCTGAGAATACTGCGGCTGCGGAGTCCCTCATTAGGGATACTGATATTGGCACAGAGATGGTAAAATATTCCAATAACAGTATCCTTGTACAGTCAGGACAATCTATGCTTGCGCAGGCAAATCAGAACAGGCAGGGAGTGTTGTCTTTATTGCAGTAATTTGTTTGTGTCAGTCCGCATCCAATGTAACAGCATACTCGCTGGCATACATCGCTTGCAGGCGGTCGATTTTATTGTACTGCTCACCAATACAGAACTCTTTAGACCAAGTCATATAGTATGCCCAGGGAGTATGCGACTTTTCGATTAGTTTGATGTCAGGCATATATCCGACCTCTGCAAGCGCTGCGACTTTTTGCTTAGTGGTTTCGGAAATAAGCTTAGCATACTCCTCAGAGTAATCTGTTTCTGCATATTCAGGCAGATAAACGTCTGTAGAAATAATATCAATATACTCATCACCCGGGTATCCTTCGGCTAAAGGACAATTCCATACCCAAAGCAGATTATTAAGATGATGGTGGGAAGTATAATAGTCAAACATCAGTTTATACAGTTCGCCGGCAATCTTTGGACCTTTTGTGCCCCACCAGAACCACTGACCGTATGATTCGTGAAACGGCCTCCAAAGTATTGGGAGATTTTCGTCGCAAAATCTTTTCAGGTGTTTTGCAATAACGTCCATATCGTGGAAGAAAGCCGTTCTTTCAGGCGTACCGTTAATGAGGATCTTTTCAGCATCAAAGTCTGTGTTTTCAGCATAGAAACTTTTGTCGCGGCCGCCGATGGGAGAGTACCAGTGGAAAGTAAAGGTAAGTATAACATCAGACTTCTTTGCCAGATCCATGGCGGTATCGAGAGTATCTCTATTTTCGTAAATTTCTGTCAAACAAGCTTCAGACGCATCATTATAATTAATATTTGGGGAATAGGATAACAATTCAAAGCCTACCAGCTTAGGCGCTTTTCCCGTAATTTTCTTTATATACTCAATCTCCTCCATAGGATTAGTCTGTGTATGCTGGCCTGTAATTATCTTTTTTCCGGCTATATCTGAAAGATAGTTCAGAAGCTCTTTTGCTTCCTTGGATGCATTAGGATTTGCTGTATCTTGCATAATTATTTCTCCCTTATGATATTAGATAATTAGTTTCACAATTGCTGTTTATTATATTATTTAAAGGCGTTTGATCATTTCAATACACATCCGTCCGTTGTGGTATGGACATTTCCACGCATGAACCAGAGCCTGGTCTGGTTTTACAGTATTGTCAGCTTCGATATTTTCGAACCACTCTCCGCTGTTTTTGTCAATAACGTGATTTGTGATATATTCCCATATTTGTTCTGCGATATGTAAATATTCGGTTTTGGCTGGGTTATTCTGATAAGCGTTGTAAAAACCCGTTACCGATTCAGCCTGAACCCACCATACTTTTGTGCGGTTAATGCTGTCGTTTTCACGTTCATTGTTCATTGCTTTGTATTCATTGTCAATTCCATTTAAATATGCCCCTTCTGCAAGATCGTTTATTATTGGCAGCATTTCATTATGGCAGTCAGCATCGCCAAGAACAGCGCAGCCTCTGTCAATAAGCCATGATGCTTCAATGTCATGGCCGTAAGATTCTAAATCTATAAGAGACTTATAATTTATGTCAAAGAAAACGTCGCAAATCTTTTTATCATAATTATAAACCTTTTCCTTAAATAGCCGCATGATTTCCTTTATGGAATTTCCGACTTCACTGAAGCTGTCAGCTTTGTATAGTTCGGTATAAGCTTCAAGGACATGGAGAAGCGTATTCATTGTACGCTCTGCCATTACGCCGTTTTCGGAAAGCTTATCATTAGAAACAGGAGAGAACTCTCTGTTAAAAGCTTCAAGGTATCCGTCAGCGTCCCTGCATTTATCCTCAATAGTATGATAAAGTGAGTATGCGAGAGTCAATGCATTTTTGCGTCCGCTTGCCTGATAGTAGGCAGAGAGAGCGTAGATTGCAAATGCCTGATTGTATGTATGTTTTGTATCGTCATAAGGCGAGCCGTCAGCATTCACAGACCAGAATACGCCGCCATATCTGCTGTCAAAGCAATAATCTGCGAGAAAATCATAAGCATGAGTTGCCATTTCAAGCAGCTCTGATTCATTCAAAAGCCGATAGGCTTCTGAGTAAAACCACAATATCCTGCTGTTTAAAATAGCTCCTTTAACGCTGCTTTTATCGGCAGTTCCATTTTGGTCTGCATAACCGTAAAAACCACCGTTTTCATTGTCCTTCATTTTATTCCAGAATGGTATTAGATCATTACATAGATGATTGTGGAATACTGCCTTTTCCATATTGATTATCATGCTCCTTTCTCAAACCGCGAATTTATGTGTCCTTAGACATCAGCAATGTCTGCACAGATTTGCGGGTTAGATTAAAATTTGTATTGTTATGGCTCTGTTATATCACTGTAGCAGTAAAATGTATATTATAAAGGAACTTGAAAATTGTATAAATCTATTAAAGCAAATTGATGTACATGGATTAGTGTGATACAATAGACGAAAGCATGGCAACTTATATGATGGGAATTACGTCGCAAATATAGCCTGGCGGGAGGATACGCTCATGCAGCTTTTTGAATACATTGATATGATGAACCAACCGTATGATATCTTCTATTCGGAATCTACATATTCGCAGCTTCATTGGCACTACTACAGCGAGATCATGTACATGGAAAAAGGCTCGGTTAAAGTGAAATGCAATAATGATACTACGGTAATAGAAGAAGGTGACCTGTGCTATTTTTATCCATTGCAGCTTCATGAGATAAGTAAAGCAACTGATGAAAATGTTAAGTATGCGGTAATTAAATTTGATATTCATTCGATCAACATTCCGCCTGCATACCTTTCAAGATTGTTTGATTATTTTGTGAGACGAACAAGAGAGGATGATTTCTGTCTATTGCTTAAACGTGAAAAAGTTGACGAAAAAATGATCGCATCAAAGATTGACAGCATTGTCAGTGAGTATTTAGATAAAGATGAGTTTTATATGTTGGGTGTTCAGTCCAAAATACATGATCTGCTTATCACAGTCGCAAGAAATATTGAAAAAAATATCAGTGTATTTCAGGAAAAGCACACTGATTCGAATTTCTCGTTTTACCATATTCTTGAATACATCGATACCCATTCGGGTGAAAAAATCGAAATACAGGATCTTGCTGAAATGTGTCACATGAGCTACTCGAACTTTGCAAAGCTCTTTCGTGAAAATTACGGACGCTCATGTAAGGAGTACATAAATTATATCCGGTTGAACAAGGCGCACGACTTACTCATTAACTCTGATTTTGACCTTAATTATATTGCTGCGGAAACAGGATTTTTTGATTGCAGCCATTTTATAAGGACTTATAAAAAATGGCGCGGGGTTACACCGAAGCAGGAGAGAATGAGGGGAAGGGCTTCTTAATTGCTTTAAATACTTGCTTTTTCATTATATTTCAGCTAATATTTAATCTTAGTTAATAATAGCCGAAATGTGTAGGATATTATGACTTGATAAAGGGAGAGATAATATGTTAGAAAACAAAAATGATTTTACACAGGGAAACATTGCTTCCAAACTGATAAAATTTATGATCCCAATCCTGGGCGCATTGGTTTTACAGGCAATGTATGGTGCGGTAGATATTCTTGTGGTGGGATGGTTTGGAACGACCGCCGGAATCTCAGGCGTATCTACAGGAAGCAGTATTGTGAATCTGGTTACTTTTACAATTACGGGACTTACCATGGGCGTTACGGTTGTCATGGGACAGTACCTGGGGGAAAAGAAGCCTGAAAAGGTGGGGAGGTTGTAGGCGGTGCAATCTGTCTGTTTCTGGTACTTGCATGTGTCCTTGCAGTAGCTATGCTTGTTCTTGCAAGACCGTTTGCACTCTTGATGCAGGCCCCGGAAGAAGCATTGGACTCGACGGTATTATACGTCCGTATCTGCGGCGGGGGAATTTTCTTTATCATTGCATATAACGTAATCAGCAGTATCTCACGTGGAATCGGTGATTCAAAGATGCCTTTAATATTTGTGGGTATTGCATGTGTTGTAAATATTGTGGGTGACTTACTGTTTATTGCAGTATTTAAATGGGATGCAGCGGGCGCGGCGCTTGCGACCGTGATGGCGCAGGCAGTCAGCGTTATATTATCGATTATTATCATCAGAAAGCGCCCATCTCCGTTTGTAATGAAAAAAGAATATATCCGCTTCAATCCCGAAATCAAAAGATTTATAAGAGTGGGAATTCCGATTGCATTCCAGGAGATTATGACACAACTGTCATTTTTGGCATTGTGTGCATTTATCAACAGACTTGGCTTGGATGCTTCTTCAGGGTACGGCGTAGCGAATAAAATCGTAAGTTTTGTTATGCTGGTACCGGGCTCACTTATGCAGTCTATGGCATCTTTCGTTGCGCAGAATGTGGGTGCAGGACAGGAGAAACGTGCGAGAAAAGCAATGGTTACAGGTATGTTTATCGGATGCGGTATCGGTATTTTTATCACAGTTTTATCATTTTTCCGTGGGGACCTGCTTGCGGCAATTTTCTCAAACGATGCGGCGGTCATTGCCCGCGCGGCACAGTATTTAAAGGGCTTTGCACCGGAGGCGATCGTAACGGCAATCCTGTTTAGCTTTATAGGTTACTACAACGGACATTCCAAGACGTTATTCGTAATGCTGCAGGGGCTTGCACAAACCTTTATCGTGCGTCTGCCCATGTCCTATTTCATGAGTATTCAGCCGGATGCAAGTCTGACCATGATTGGTTTGGCTGCGCCTTGTGCGACGATATTCGGGATTGTGATCAATCTTATATATTTTGTTAAGGTGAGTCGGGAGATGAAATAAGGCTAGTGTGAAAAATAAATTTTTCACACGCAAGTTTGTGCTTACGCCCAAACTCGCAGGTTGAGTAAGAATGGAAGATTTTTATGAATAAGCTTTAATAAAAAGAATACTTTCCGGGCAAAAATAGGGAAGTGTTCTTTTTGACATAAGGGCAGTTCGCGAAGCGGGCTGACCGTTGTTTATGTTAGCAATTTCACTTCAACCGATGGTTGATTCTCCACAAAAACAACTCAATAAAGCGATTATTGTGACCGACAAACCTGCATGATATACTTGAAATATGATAAAACTGAACTGAACTTAGAAAGGCTGGATGATATATGTTGAACAAAGAAGAAGTTGGTAAAAGAATAGCTTTTTTTAGAAAAGAAAAAGGTATTACCCAAAGGGAACTGGCTGATTTTCTGCATATTTCATATCAGGCTGTTTCAAAATGGGAGTTAGGAAAAAGTCTGCCCACAGTTGATATTTTGTATGAGATTTCCAGTCTGCTGGATGTGTCGGTTGATATGCTGCTAAATGAAAATGATTGGAAAAACAGGAGTATTTCGTACCGGGCGGCGGGACTGGATATAAAAAGATTATATGACTTAAAATACGAAATATGGAAACTTAATTCAAGAGACAAGAGCATGTTATATGCAGATTTTGCAGATATCTGTATGTTTCAGATAGATACCTCGCAAATGAAAGAACTGGTATATTCATGCGTAACCTGCGTGCCGGGTTCGAAGGAAAAATTAGCAAAAGAGTATGGATATAATCAGGAAATTTGTGCTGCTGCAGCGGCAAGTGCCATAAATCACACGTTGCAGCATGGGATGAAACCGATAATCTTAAAATCAATGGTTATTTGTGGCAATTACAATCAGGAACAACTTTTGCTTATGGCTCAGTCTTTTAGGAAAAACTGTGATAAAAATAATATATCATTTGCCGGAATGGAGATTGCTGCCCAGCCGGCCAATTTTACACCGGAAGAGTATAGTGTAAACGCTACGGTGGTAGGAGTAGCGGACAAGGAAAAATTACTTACAAGGAGTTGTGTGGAAAAAGGGGATGTATTGATTGGCATTAAGACAGAGGGCATAGATGGAACGAACTATCCATTTATTAAGATAATGTTGGATAGAAATCCCCGACTCTATCATGCTAAAATCGATGAAACCAGATTATTTATTGATGAGCTGATGAAAGCAAATTCAGCATACACAAGAGAAATAACGGCATTACAGGAAAACGGATATTTGCGGGGGGCTTTTCGGATCAGTAACTCTCTGATGAATAATGGAATATGGCGTGACATACCGGAAGGATTAGGTGTGTGTATTGATCTGTCTTCACTTCCTGTCCTGCCTTTGTATCAATTTCTCTTTGAACAGGGTATGATTGGTGAAAATGTGTTTTCATATCATTTTAATATGGGAATAGGCATGGTGGTGACTGTGCCGGAAAAAGATTGTAAAGAAGCGCTAAAAGTTATCGGTCAGTTTTCGGAGTGCTGGTGCATCGGATATGTGGAGAGCAATGATGGTCACGAAGGCAAAAAAGTATGGAGTAAAGGGAAGATATCATGGAAATCTTAAAATATATTGGTAAATACAAAAAACTCATATTTCTTGCTCTGTCAGCCGGAGCGTTGTGCACCGGATGCGGTATTGCCGGTTCTGAGATTTTAAAATATGTAATCGATGGGCTGGAGGCAGGAACATTAACGAACATAGGACAAATTATTTTTATGAGTATCTGTATACTAATAGCCGGAGCGGGTTCGGCATGGATTACAAGGTATGTGTCCGGAAGTATGGCAACTAAGATGCTCAGGCAGGTAAAGGATGATGCGGTGGTTCATATTACCGGAATGACAGCAGAATTTATGTCTAAGAATCGCTCAGGAGACATCCTCTCGAGACTGACAGATGATGTGAACCGGATAAGCGGTTTTGTACAAAATGACTTAATCTATGTAATTAGGTATCCTTTTTTAATCATCTTTTATTTTACATATCTATTATATATCAATGTGCCGTTATTTCTGATTTCCATAGTACCTGTAATAATTTGTCTGCCGTTTGGAGCCGCACTTACTACAAAATTCAAGTCCGGTTCAAAGGCATATATGCAGTATTCGGCGGATATTATCAGTGAGGCAGCAGATATAATAGGAGGCATGGATGTTGTAAAAAGCTATTCGCTACAGGATACTCTCTTGAAAGATTATCAAAAAAACGTGTATAAAATGACGGATATGGCAATCAGCAATGATAAGAACCAGAGTAAGGGAGGTGCGTTCTACCAGCTGTCGGGAACACTTTCTTCTATACTTTGTCTTGTTGCAGGAGGGTGGTTTTGTTTACAGGGAAGACTTACAATAGGCAGCTTAGTGGCGTTTTTTTCTCTTTTACCCAATATGGTGGAAGCTATTAACGACATGGCGTACAGGGCTTTTAACAGTAAGGTGGCATTGGCAGCAGTAGAAAGGGTGTTTGAGATACTGAATGCACCGGTCGAGCCGATGGGAAGCATGGTATCCGGCATAGAGGATGCTCCTGCAATAGAATTTAGGGATGTGTCGTTTTCTTATGAAGAGGGGGTTCCTGTGCTAAATGGTACAAACTTTAAAGTTCCGAAGGGTAAGACGGTAGCGGTTGTTGGTGCAAGCGGGGGTGGAAAAAGCACGTTACTTCGCCTCTTATGTGGATTTTATCAGCCGCAGAATGGAAGTATTTTAATTGAAGGAGTTAAACTTGAGGACTGGAATCTGGAGGCGCTGCGCTCGCGTTTTTCCTATGTATCCCAGCATGCATATTTGTTTCCGGTATCTGTGAGAGAAAATATTGCAATGGGCAAGCCCGGGGCGGGTGGTGATGAGATTTATATGGCTGCTGAAGCGGCGAATGCATCTGATTTCATAAGCGAACTTCCGGAAAAGTACGATACTCTGGCAGGCGAGAGGGGTTCGCGTCTCTCAGGAGGGCAGGTGCAGCGTATTTCCATCGCGCGCGCAATCTTAAAGGATGCGCCCATACTGCTTTTAGACGAGGCAACGTCTGCGCTTGATGTAGCGGCGGAGGCCGAGGTGCAAAAAGCGCTTGACAGGCTGATGAAAGGACGTACAACGCTTGTGGTTGCACACAGGCTGTCTACTATTAAAAATGCGGACTATATCGTAGTTATAGAACGTGGGAGAGTCGCTGAGAGCGGTACTCATGAAGAATTAATGGAGCGGGGCAGGGTTTATCCAAAGCTTTATTCCATTTTTGCTGCCGGGGAAGAGGTGTAATTATGAATAAAGATAAAATAACTTTTGAAAAGTTTAAAAAGTACCTGTCATTATATGAAAAATCCGGCGTATACTGGTTTTGCACGCTGCTGATTCCCATTGTGGAAGTATTTGTAAGCGCAATGAACGCATTGTTTTATCAAAACATTATTAATGCGGTAACCGACTCAGATATGATTTTATTTAGGGCTTCGCTTTGGCTGGCAGTTATTGTTCTGACAGCAAGTATGACAAGACGTTTGATAACTTATATATATATGTATAATGTCCGCCAGATTATGGCAAGGCTGCGCATAAGGGTCATGACACATCTTTTCCATCTGCCGATGTCATACTTTGAGGGGCATCATAGTGCAGATTCCATACAAAAATTATGCTTTAATGTGGAAGATATAAAGACCTCGCTTGCGAACAGACACCAATGGGTTATAAATCCTGCAATAAGAGGTATAGCTGCAATTATAATGATTTTAGTACTGGACTGGCGGATAGGACTTATGGTACTTGTATTAAGCGTGGTATCCGTTAAGATAGACATGATTCTTTCAAAACCGCTTCGCGGCATGTCAGTTAAAATACAGAAGCTGCTTGCGGCATGTACCGAAAGTCTTACCGATATATTGGCGGGCCTTAATGTTATCAAGATGTTTCCCGGAACATGGGCAATGGTTGAAAAGTATTCTGACGCCAATGCAGATGCAGCGGCTGCTACAATGAAGCGATTTCGCAGGATGTCAGATGTATATGCAGTAGAATGGATATTTGGCTTTTTGTGCAATATTGTTATTTTGCTTATCGGCGTTTTTATGTCCTTTGAAGGTATGGTAGATTTCGGTACTGTTGTAGCAATTTTAAGCTTACAAAGTACGGTGTCAATGTTTTTAAGTACTATCGGCAGCGCATGGGGAAGTCTGATAGATGCTTTTGTCCTTGCAGATAGGGTGTTTGAGGTTTTGGATGAACCGGTTCAGGATACGTCTGTTTTGATGCAGCGCTATACGGACGATTGCTTAGGCGCTGAGAGTGATCTTGCAGCGCCGGATTGCGGAATCAAAATAAGGGATGCGGAATTTTCCTATGAAAATTCAGAAAAGGTACTAAGCGGCGTAGATATTACAGTGGATAGGGGAAAAACCGCTGCGCTCGTAGGAGAGAGCGGAGGCGGTAAGAGTACGATAGTCAAGCTGTTGTTAGGTTTTTATCAATTAAACAGTGGCGGTATTGAGGTGCTTGGGAAGCCGCTGTCCGGCTACACATTGGATGAGTTGCGTGGAAATATCGCGTATGTTCCGCAGGATGCATATCTTTTTACAACAAGTATAAAAGAAAATATCCGGTATGGCAGGCTGGATGCGAGTGATGAAGAAATCGTAGAGGCTGCTAAGCGTGCTTATGCACATGAATTTATTATGGAATTTCCGAATGGATATGACACGATTGTTGGTGAGCGTGGCGAAACTCTGTCAGGCGGGCAGCGCCAGCGGATTGCAATAGCCCGTGCATTTATAAAGAATGCGCCGATACTTCTTCTGGATGAGGCAACCTCGGCTTTGGATGCAGAGAGCGAACGTCTCGTTCAAAAGGGACTCACGGCGCTCATGGGAGGGCGCACTACGCTTGTGGTAGCACATAGGCTCTCAACTATTGAAAAAGCAGATATGATATACGTAATAGAGAGTGGGAAGGTGTGTGAAAAAGGCGGGCATACTGAGCTGATGGAACAGGGTGGAGTATATAGGGGGCTTGTGGAGTTGTCGAGAAGAGCCTGCTGTGAAGAGAAGTTCTAAGACGTTAAGTTATGATTGGGAGAGAGTGAAATATCCATGTTGAGATTTTGATTATTGCAAAGACATATGGAATATGAAAAGGGACAACCGCCCAGTTTGAACTGAACCGCCGTGCAGACCTTGTAAATTTTTTTGTGGCAGTATATAATAAACGAAAAAGAGGTGAAGAATGAAAATATATTTAGATAACTGCTGTTTTAACCGCCCATATGATGACCAGACGCAGATCCGTATTTCATTGGAGACACAGGCAAAGCTATATATACAGGATCTGGTAAAAAATAAGAAATTGGATTTGGTAACATCATATGTTTTGTGGTATGAGAACAGCCGGAATCCATATGAGACAAAACGAACAGCAATCAGTGAGTTTATACAGAGGAACAGTGTGGAATATATAGATATTGACAAGGCGGACATCATAAAGTCCAAAGCAGAGGAAATAATAAAAACAGGAATCAAAATGAAAGACGCTTATCATGTAGCCTGTGCGGTTTACTCTTCCTGTGATTGTTTCCTTACCACAGATGACAGGCTGTTAAAATATAAGACAATTGAAATTCAGATGTTAAACCCCATAGATTTTATCAGAAGATTGGAGGGAGATATAAATGGTCAGTGATATTGAAATTATGAACAGAGGGATTCATTGCCTGTTAGAGAAGCTGGGAGTAGTTGAGACAGAGAGGTTTATTGCTGTGATTAATAGAGAGCGGTTTGATTATACGAAGTGGCAGCGGGAACATTTTGACAATATGAGTTCTGATGAATTTAACAATGCGGCGGTTGCGTACTCCAAAGAAAATCCGTTTTGCAAAAAAGATGAGGCAGAAATTTGATGGAGGCAATGAATATTCCGGAAGCGCACCTTTAGGATACTTTCCAAGTGAGAATTTGGAAGTGTCCTTTTATTATGTTCAAACTATGATATTAGCAAAAGGATTGACGCGGCGATTGAGAATTGGATGCCCATTTATATGTCCGGCATGATAGAGAACTATTGTTTTCTGATTTCTTTCCTATAACCGGTAGGCGTTACCCCATACCTTTTCTTAAACAAAGTACATAGATAATTTCCATTTGCAACTCCAATTTTAGCTGCAATCTCACTGATAGACAAATCGTCGATTCCAAGTAATATTTGGGCATGTTGTAATCTTACATCTGTAAGATAATCAGTGTAGGAGGAACCTGTAACCTTCTTAAAAAGGCGTGAAAAATGCGACGGAGACAGGGATACATAGTCAGCAGTCTCTTCAATAGAAGTTCCGCTCATTAGATTATCTTCCACATAAACTAAAGCCTTATTAATACGCTCGTCAAATTCCTTTAGCTGTATAATCTGCTCGTCATATTCCGATGGGATATGGTTTTCATACAAATAAAAAAATAGTTTATAAACCATTCCCTGAAGCAAAAGCTGGGAGTAGGGGGAGTTTTTTTCATATTCTTTAAGCATTTCTTCTAACATGGAGCAGATTATTTTCTGAGACTCTTTAGAAAAATGCAGGTAATTTGAACAAATTACATTCAGTTCTTCTTCGCCGATAATATCTATTATTGGTTGAAAACATTCTATTCTGATCTTAATCAAATATCGGTCATATGGAACATCGGACATGGAGCAGTTACGATGATATAAATGAGGCTTTGATATAGCGGCATCTCCTCCATGTGTCGTGCGGATCATTTCAGTGGAAATCCAACGTCTGTCTCCAGATACAATATATCCAATGGCATAGTGGTCGGATGCGGCCTGCATCGTCGGCATGGAATAGGTTCCGGGTTTTATCAGGTGGTCGATATGGACATTTTCTTCAGGTTTTAATGGCAGTGGCATATTGATTCCTTTCTTTAAGGGGATTCGGATGTCAAAATGTATCTTTTGACATCCGAATCTTAAGGCGAAAGCATTATATTATAGATTTGGGTTCAATAATGCTTTTATATTTGATGAAATTCCATTTTTAAAATTATATAATGATTACTGAACAAATACAAGTAGTTAAGACTTGATAAACTTGGGAGTTGATTATTATGAAGCAAAAGTATTCCGTCAAAAGCATAGTGCTAAAATATAGCTGGTTGTTTGGCGCGGCAGGGATTTTGTCATACGTTTTATCAAAGCTGGTAATCATGGGTTCGGAGCTTATCACAGATGCCATAAACGCTATAATGGACGGAAACACTATTGATATTGGCAGTTTAGCCTATAGGACGATGTGGATCATTTTAGTGTCAATGATTCTGACTTTTGTAAAAACGATCATGGGTGAATCGTTCAGTATCAAAGTGCAAAGGGATTGTAAAAACATCACAGTGGAGTCGTTAGAAAAGATACATTACGGTTTTTTTGAAAAAAATGCCGGAACCGTAATTAATAAACTAACGTCCGACATTAGTGATATGGGAACGCTGTTATCGGAGATACTCCCTGATATATTACAGTATACAGTTTCCATTATAACGATCAGTGTCGCCCTTATCAAAATGAACTGGCTTATTTTTGCAGGAATTATAGTCACCTTTCCTATTGTTATCTTTTCAAGTGAGATTATCGCCAAAAGAATCAATGAATTAGCGAAAAAACGTAGAGGAAAGTACGATGAATTGGCAGATATTGCGCTTGATAATATAGAGGGCATCGAAGTTGCAAAAGCATATGGGATAGAGGAGATACTGGACAGGAGGGTTACGCTTAAGGCGGATGAGATATTAAAAAATGAATATTCAAGAAATAGATATCAGGCTTTGGCAAATGGGCTTGTTCAGGCAATTAAGTGGGTGCCGTCCATTATCTGTTCGCTGATTGTTTTAATGCTTGTACTTAAAAATGTAATTACGGTAGGTGAACTTATGGCGTTTCTCGTGCTGTTTGGCAAGATTTCGTCTCCTCTTAGCGAGTTGCCTTTCCGTGTAATAGACGCCAGAGAGATGATGATTTCTGTAAAAAGAATCGAAGCATTGATTGCTACGCCAAAAGAAGCAAGCGGCAGCTATACAGGTAATGAATCAGAGAGTGTCAAAAATCTTATTGAAATGAAAAATGTATCGTTTACATATGCAGGTGATGATAAAAAGTCTGATGCGGGCAGGATTTTAAAAAGTATAGATATAAGCATAAAAAAAGGAGAAAGGATAGCCATAGTCGGTCCCTCAGGGGCAGGAAAGTCTACGCTGTTTAAATTATTGTGCGGGTTTGAACGGGTAAGCGGAGGAGATTATTACCTGTGCGGGCAGCTGTTTTCAGCGTGGGATATTAATGCGGCAAGAAGTCTGATTTCGTATGTACCGCAGGATTCATTTTTATTTCCCGAAACAATATTGGAAAATGTAGTATACGGTTCAAAGGATATGGACCTTAATAAGGCGGAAAAAGCTTGTAAAAGTGCAGGCATATACCAAAAAATATGCGAGCTTCCGGATAAATTTGATACGGAAGTCGGGGAAAGGGGCGTTAAGCTGTCCGGAGGGGAACGCCAGAGAATCTCCATTGCAAGGGCGTTATACAAAAATGCTCCGCTGATTTTATTAGATGAACCTACATCCTCATTGGATGAAGAGACGGAGAAGATCATTAGCAAAACGCTTTCTGAAAGTGACGAAAGAGCGGTTATTATAATAGCGCACAGACTTTCTACGATAAAAAACGTGGATAGGATTTACTGTCTGAATCAGGGTGAGATTGTTGAAGTGGGCAGCCATGAAGAACTGATAAAGCAAAATGGCTTATATGCAGCATTGTATGGCAAGGAGGGACATAATTAATGAGTATTACAAAGAGTTTGATAAAAAGCCTTAAGATGATGGGAAATAGACTTCCTCTGTATCTCCTTGCAATCGTTATGATGACAGCGCTAAATGCTTTGTTTGAGGTCGCAGGTTCCGTATTTATGAAAATAGTTTTTGATTGTGCAGGTAAAGGAAGCGTAACTGAGAGTAAAACGGCAATGATCATTACAATTGTTGCAGGAGTTGCGACGATTGTCTTAGCAAGTGTTTTTATGTGCATTTATAACAATGAGGCAAAGAGAATGACGTTAAAATTAAAGATACTTGTATTTGAGAAGTCAATGAGATTTCCTATGACTTATTATGAAAAGCATCATAGCGGGGAAATCTTATCCAAACTTCTCTATGATACGGATATGGCATCGAATATTTTTTCAGCAAGATTAAGAAGAGTTATGGCTCCTATTATATCTGTTACTGTTTTTGCTATTGCAATGATGATCATTAATCCATTTATGACAATAGTATTGATTGTATTTAATGTGCTGCTGTTTTTAATAAATACATTACTTTCTAAACCTATGAAGGCAGTAGGAAAGAGACTTTCTGAGAAAAATATGCTGATGACAAATGTGCTTTCTAATATGATCGCAGGAGCGGCCATTAGTAAAATATACGATACTAACCACACAGGCGTTTTAAAATATGAGAAAATTAATGATGAGTATACAGCCGCGCAAAGAGTAAGAATGCGCCTTGGGGCTTTATTAGAGACGCTTAATGGCGGTTTTGACCTGCTATGTGCGCTTATGTTTATCGTGATCGGAATTATATTTGTAGGGCAGGGTTTATCGACCATTGGCGAAGTGGCGGCGATATATACATTATACACATCGCTTAGTTGGAAGTTTTTGCAGCTTGGGAAAAATTTTCCGGAACTTGTCAACCGTATAGCATATGCTGAGAGGATATTCGACTTTTTAGCACTGCCTGAAGAAAATAAAGAGCCGGTTTCAGATTCCGGTATTCAACAGAATAAGCTTAAGTCTGAAACTGAATCCGGGTTTGAACAGGAGACGGCAAATGAAAACGCCGTAGAGTACCGGAATATTGTTTTTGGATATCAGGATAAGGAAAAATTGTTTAACAATGCCAGCTATGAATTCCCGGCAAATAAACTGATCGCACTTACCGGTCCGTCAGGCTGCGGTAAGACTACATTAGCAAAGTTGTTATTAGGTTTTTATACAATGGAAAGCGGCGACGTTTTTCTTTATGGAAAATCAGTAAAGGAGCTGGGCTTGTCAAAGGCAAGATCGCTGATAGCATATGTGCCGCAGGAGCCATATATGTATAATGTGAGCATTATGGATAACATCAGATATGCAAGAGCGGGCGCCTCTGAGCAGGAAGTCATAGAAGCTGCAAAACTGGCCAATGCCCATGAGTTTATATCCAAACTTGAAAACGGCTATGACACAATACTGGTAAACAGGGGAAACAGCCTGTCAGGAGGGGAGCGTCAGAGGATTGCCATTGCAAGAGCCATATTAAAAGATGCCCCAATCATACTTATGGACGAGGCAACCTCCGCGCTTGATAATGAATCCGAAAAAATGGTGGCGGATGCAATAAACGGACTTAAAAGTAAGAAAACCGTAATAATGATCGCGCATAGGCAGACGACTATCCGTATGGCGGATGTCGTTAAAGCGATTACGTAGGTTTTGAAGAAAATAAAATATTATCAGACTTAAAAATCCGATGTTTTCAAAGTAGAACACATCGGATTTTTCTGATATAATAAGCTCAGGCTCAGCAGCCTGAGCTAGAATATATAAGATATGTGGAGGTTGATGATCAGAGGACTAAAATATAAGATTCAGGTGTCAAAAGGTACATTTTAAAAAACTGATATGGCAAGTTACACAAATATTAATCTGTAGCTATGCCTTTGGAAGGAAATTAGTAATTCTTAACATTCCTATTCCAATACTCAGCAATTTCGGAACACGATGTTCCGAAAAGGGGCAACTGAGCCATGGATGACGAATTTGCCCCGTTTGCGTCCATTTCCCAATAACCTAAATAGGAATGTTTAGAATTTCTTATTTCCGTACAAGTGTATAGGTGCAGATTAATATTTGTGTAACTTGCCCCCCAAATTTAAAATGTACCTTTTGACATCTGAATCAAATATAATGTAACAGGAGGTACAACGATTATGGCAAAATATATTATGGCATTGGACGCAGGAACTACCAGCAACAGATGTATTTTGTTCAATGAAAAGGGTGAAATGTGCAGCGTGGCACAGAGGGAATTTACACAATATTTCCCACAGCCGGGCTGGGTTGAGCATGATGCGGATGAAATCTGGGCAAGCCAGTTGGGGGTAGCGGTAGAGGCAATGAACATGATAGGCGCCGGTGCGGATGAAATTGCCGCAATCGGTATTACAAATCAAAGGGAGACGGCTATTGTGTGGGATAAAAACACAGGAACGCCGGTATATCATGCAATTGTCTGGCAGTGCAGGAGAACGTCCAAAGAGTGTGATGCACTGAAGGAAAAAGGACTTACGGAGAAGTTTAAGCAAAAAACAGGACTTGTTATAGACGCTTATTTCTCAGCAACAAAGGTAAAGTGGATTCTCGATAATGTTCCGGGAGCAAGGCAGAAAGCTGAAAACGGAGAACTCTTGTTTGGTACGGTGGAAACATGGCTTATCTGGAAATTGACAAAGGGTGCGGTACATGTGACTGACTATTCCAATGCATCGCGTACCATGATGTTTAATATTAATACTCTTGAATGGGATGATGAGATTCTTGCAGAATTAAATATTCCTAAGTGCATGCTTCCCGAAGTTAAACCGTCCAGCCATGTTTACGGAGAAGCGGATGCGTCTTTTCTTGGAGGGGCGATTCCTATAGCGGGGGCTGCGGGAGACCAGCAGGCCGCATTATTCGGTCAGACCTGCTTTACACAGGGAGAGGCTAAAAATACGTATGGAACCGGATGTTTTCTTCTTATGAATACAGGTGAAAAACCGGTATTTTCCAATAACGGTCTGGTAACGACGATTGCATGGGGACTTGACGGTAAAGTAAATTATGCATTGGAGGGTTCCATATTTGTAGCCGGCGCTGCGGTACAGTGGCTTCGTGATGAAATGCGGCTCATAGATTCGGCGATGGATTCGGAATATATGGCTAAGAAGGTAAAAGATACAAACGGCTGTTATGTGGTTCCTGCATTTACAGGGCTTGGAGCGCCGTATTGGGATCAGTATGCAAGGGGGACCATTGTAGGAGTTACGCGCGGCGTAAATAAATACCATATCATTCGTGCAACTCTGGATTCCATAGCATATCAGGTAAATGATGTCCTTACGGCTATGGAGGCGGACTCTGATATTAAGATTACATCCCTTAAAGTTGACGGCGGCGCAAGCGCCAATAATTTCCTGATGCAGACACAGTCGGATATAGTCAATGTTCCGGTAATTCGTCCCAGATGTGTGGAAACAACGGCAATGGGAGCCGCTTATCTTGCGGGGCTTGCGGTGGGATATTGGGCGAGCAAAGAGGATGTTATCAAGAATTGGACAAGTGACTGTATTTTTAAGCCGTCTATTGAAGATAAAGAGCGTGAAGATAGAATTAAGGGCTGGGAAAAGGCGGTAAAATATGCTTACGGATGGGCTAAGGAGGATTGAGTTCCGCCTTCCTTTACAGAATGTTTAGGTAATCCAAAACTAGGGTATTTGAAATAATTAGTTTCGTAATTGCCTAGACAGGGTATTGATTGAAAGGAGATTCTATACACATGTATGATGTAATTATCATTGGCGCAGGAGTGTCAGGGGCGGCAACGGCCAGGGAATTGTCCAGATATAAAGCCAGAGTATGTGTGCTTGAAAAAGAAGAAGATGTGTGCTGTGGGACATCCAAAGCAAACAGCGCCATCGTTCATGCCGGTTATGATGCGGCCACAGGCTCTTTAAAGGCGAAGTTAAATGTACGTGGAAATGAGAGAATGCCTTTCCTTGCAAAAGAACTGGATTTTGCCTATAAGCAGAGCGGATCGCTTGTCATATGCCGCAGTGTGGATGAATTACCGGACTTGCAGGCGCTTTATGAAAGAGGCGTGGCAAACGGTGTTAAGAATCTTTGTATTCTTAATAAAGAAGAAGTGCTTGAGATGGAGCCGAATATAACAGACGATGTATACGCGGCCCTTTATGCGCCTACGGCGGGAATTGTCTGTCCTTTTGAATTAAATATTGCTTTGGCGGAAAATGCTTATATAAACGGAGTCGAGTTTAAGTTTGATACCGAAGTAAAAGATATTAATAAGCTGAAATCGGGTTCGGATGAATGTGAAGGCTATGAACTGCATACAAGTAAAGGAGTATTCAAGGCAAAATATGTGGTAAATGCAGCAGGCGTCTATGCGGATAAGTTTCATAACATGGTAAGTAAGGAGAAAATCCGTATTATTCCCAGACGAGGGGATTATTGCCTGTTAGACAGGGAAGCGGGCGGACATGTGAACAGGACGATTTTCTCGCTGCCGGGTAAATTCGGAAAAGGTATTCTGGTTACACCTACTGTACATGGAAATCTTTTGCTTGGACCAACGGCTGTAGAGGTGGAGGATAAGGAAGGAACAAATACAACCGCGTGGGAGCTTTCGCAGGTCCTTGAAAAGGCGGGAATGAGTGTAAAAAATATCCCGGTGAAGCAGGTGATCACATCCTTTGCCGGTCTCCGCGCCCACGAAGAATGCGACGATTTTCTTATAGGAGAAGTGGAAGATTCGAAGGGTTTTATAGATTGTGCAGGAATTGAGTCTCCGGGAATTGCAAGCTGTCCGGCTATCGGAGAAATGGTCGCGGGGCTTATAAAAGACAAGATGGGGCTTGAAGAAAAAGATGATTTTATCCCTACAAGAAAGGGTATTACGAAACCTGGTGCGCTTAGTATCGAAGAAAGAAATGCTTTGATTCGGGAAAATCCTGCCTATGGAAATATTATATGCCGCTGTGAAATGATCACGGAAGGCGAGATTATTGATGCAATAAGGCGTCCCCTTGGGGCAAAATCCTTAGACGGCGTGAAACGTAGGACAAGAGCCGGAATGGGACGGTGCCAGTCTGGTTTCTGCGCACCCAGAACAATGGAGATTTTGGCGAGAGAATGTAATAAGTCTATGTTTGACATTACAAAATCCGGTGGAGATTCTAAGATTGTTGTTGGAACGAATAAAGATGTACTGTAAAACGTCAGTGGAAAGATAATAATCGCTGCGAGAATGTTGTATGAACAATTATGGTTGTGTTGTAGGGGGTAAATTATGGTATACTGCGACATTGTAATAATTGGCGGAGGGCCTGCGGGGCTTGCGGCAGCCATATCCGCTAAGAAAAATGGAATAGACAGTATTTTGATACTGGAGAGGGACAAAGAACTGGGTGGTATTTTAAACCAGTGTATTCATAACGGTTTCGGACTTCATACATTCAAAGAAGAACTGACAGGACCGGAATATGCGGACCGCTATATAGAACAGGTGAAAGCTCTGGGGATAGACTATAAATTAAATACGATGGTAATGGAAATCAGTTCTGAAAAGATTGTAACGGCAATGAACAGGACAGAGGGGCTGTTTGAGATTCAGGCAAAGGCGGTGATTCTGGCTATGGGCTGCCGGGAGAGACCCAGAGGTGCGCTTAATATACCGGGATATCGGCCTGCCGGAATATATTCTGCCGGTACTGCACAGAGACTTGTTAATATCGAGGGCTATATGCCGGGCAGGGAGATTGTTATTCTTGGTTCAGGGGATATAGGGTTGATAATGGCAAGGAGAATGACTTTAGAAGGGGCCAAGGTCAAGGTTGTGGCGGAGCTTATGCCGTATTCAGGCGGACTTAAGAGAAATATTGTGCAATGTCTGAATGATTATGATATTCCCTTAAAACTCAGTCATACGGTAGTAGATATCAAGGGCAGAGAACGGGTAGAAGGCGTGACGATCGCAGAAGTTGACGAGAAGGGAAAACCTATTCAGGGTACGGAAGAGTTTTATCCCTGTGATACGCTTCTTTTGTCAGTTGGATTAATACCTGAGAATGAACTTTCGCGCGGAATGGGCGTGGATATAAATCCGGTTACCTCAGGCCCGAGAGTAAATGAAAGTCTTGAGACGAGTATAGATGGGGTGTTTGCCTGTGGAAATGTGCTTCATGTACATGATCTGGTAGACTATGTATCGGAAGAGGCGGCTGCCGCCGGTAAGAACGCTGCCGACTATGTGAAGGGTGAGATTTTGAAAAAAGATATAGCAGGGAAAAATGTGGAATGCGACGCTATTCTGAAACCGGCGTCAGGCGTCAGATATACGGTCCCGGAGAAGATTCGCGTTTCACATATGGAAGAAAATCTAACGGTGCGTTTTCGAGTGGGCAGTGTATATAAAAACTGCTGCGTCAGGGTAGATTTTGACGGCAAAAGAGTAATCAATAAAAAGCGCCAGATTGTCGCACCGGGTGAAATGGAAGAGATAATGCTGACAAAGGACCAGCTTTTACAGTATCCGGATTTAAAAACGATAACGGTAATGATTGAGGAGGTATAGAAATGGAAATTAGAAATCTGACCTGTATCAATTGTCCTATGGGGTGTGCCCTTACGGTTGAGATGAATGGGAATGAAGTGGTTAACATAACTGGAAACACTTGCAAACGTGGAGAGGTTTATGCACAAAAGGAAGTGAGTAATCCTACCAGAATTGTAACATCTACTGTAAGGGTGAACGGCGGAAAGTCGGATATGGTATCTGTTAAGACTAAAGAGGATATTCCTAAAGGAAAAATCTTTGATTGCGTCAAGGCACTTAAAAATGTAGAGATTCAGGCACCGATTCGTATAGGAGATGTTATTGTTTCAAATATTGCGGATACAGGAATTGATGTGATTGCTACGAAGAATATAGAGATTAAAAATTAAGGAAGGTGGATTGGCATATGAATTTGAATAATATTACGGTTAACACACAAAGCAGTATTCGGATAGAGGGTTCTAAAATACTATATTTTGATCCCTTTAAGATAGAAGCGGACAAACATGATGCAGATATTATCTTTATCACACATGAGCATTTTGATCATTTTGAGCCGGAATCAATTATGAAGCTTAAGAAAGAAAACACTATTCTTGTTGCCCCGGAATCTATGAAAAAGCAAGTCCTTTCCACGCAGGGACTTACTTCTGATAACTGTGTTTTTTATAATCCCGGTGAGACACATGAACAGGGAGATATTACAATAGAGACTATTCCGGCGTATAATAATCTTAAGCCGTTCCACCCAAAGAGTAAGAAATGGCAGGGATATGTGGTAAAAATGGATGATATCCGTTATTATGTGGCCGGTGACACTGATGTGAACGAGGATATTAAGAAAGTGCAGTGTGATGTTGCCATGATTCCGATCGGCGGACATTATACAATGGATAAAAAGCAGGCGGCGGATTATATTGTAAGTCTGAAGCCTAAGGCGGTAATTCCTACGCATTATGGAAGTATAGTAGGCGATAAGGCTGATGGACAGGCATTTAAGGCGGATGTGGAAAGGCTGGATGGTGAGATTCAGGTGGAGATTAGGTTGTGATTTGGTATGTGAGGGGGCTGAACGTCCCCTCTATTCATCTAAAATTCCCTTTATTTTCTCCCAGATATCTGCGGCAATCACTTCCTGCGGGCGGTTTCCGTCTATAATAATAACTTTTTCTACATCCGACAATTTCTCAAATGCTTCTAAATATTTCTCACGTACTTTTATTAATCTTGATTTTTTCTCAAAAAGTTCCTGATGCGCTCTGTTTTGCTTGATTCTTTCAATTGCGGTATCCGGGTCAACATCAATAAAAATTGTGACAGTCGGCTGGAGAATGTTTTTGCTCTGCTCATTAGTCGTGATCACCCAATCCATAGGTGCATCGACGCTATGATAGGCATAAGAAGAAAAGTAGTACCTATCTGTGATTACCGTTGTACCGTTTGAAATTTTAGTCAAAATTCCGTTATCGGCATTTAGTATATGATCCAGTCTGTCTGCTGCGAACAATGCGGCTATTGCCTTATTATCGGTCTTTATTTTGCCTGTCAGAATCTGGCGGATCAATGAGCCGATAGGAGAATCGGTAGGTTCCATTGTTGTATAACAGTAAATGCCTTCAGTTTTCAGTTTATCGTTCAGTAACTGAATCTGCGTACTTTTTCCGCTTCCGTCTATTCCTTCAAACGCTATAAATTTACCCTTTTCAATGGGAGTATGTATCTGTCCGTTATTCATATTTGTGAAACCTTTCCTGATTCTTTGTCGATTATTTTAATTATTTCAAAGAAATATGTAGTACAATAATATCAATTATTACTAATTGTGAATAAACATATGTTTTATTATAACAGATTTTTATTTAAATTCCAATCATAAAGCGGTTTTTATATTTTCAAGTGGGCTGTGAAAATTATGGCTTGGAATTATAGCAGATGAGTATTGTAAATTCCAAATGTAGAATGTATGATATATAAAGAATTCTAATATTGTAGATGAAATAAAGGAGCAAAGGCTGAGAGAGGAGTATGGTTATAAAATGGAAGGAATCATGAAAAATATAAAAAAGTCGCAAGTCCTTACTTTGAAGGATGAGATCTCATATCAGGAAGGTCAGGTTGTAAGCAAAACGCTTGTTCAAAATAGTGCCCTTAGTGCAACACTATTTTCTTTTGATAAGGATGAAGAGATCAGCACGCATGAATCCGGCGGCGATGCAATGGTTTTGTGTCTTGATGGTGTGGGCAGAATTACAATTGATGGAAAAGATTATGAACTCCATACAGGTGAAAGCATTGTCATGCCGGCAAAACATCCGCATGCGGTATACGGTCAGGAACAATTTAAGATGCTTTTGGTAGTTGCATTTTAATGGGAGAAAAAGTCATGGATAAGGTGCTGACTACCGGCGTTTTGATATGCATGATGCTATGGGCGCACATTGCGCCGCGCCTGTCACCATCGTTGCGGAATAAAATAAGTTTCATAGTGATTGGATTAGCGGCAGTGTTGTTTCTGCTTGTAGGAGAGTGGATGCTGAACGGACTTGTTTTCTCAGTAGTAGCCGGTGCCAGTCTATTGGCGGAGCGTTTTCCTAAAAATGCGAAGGCTCACATGTATAGAAGGGTAGATGTTACCTTTCTGCAGGATTTTTTCTTTTTTGTGGGGAGTATAATGATATTTTTTGAAATATATGAGTTGTTGTCTATACATAGGGTCATTTGAAACTATTGTCTAAGTTCTGATCAGTGGGAAAAGTTTCACAATTACCTAACTACTTTAATATAAGGAGACTCATATGGGGAAAAATGTAATGGCAGCAACAGTTATAAGCGGTGCAGATGGCCCAACAAGTGTGTTTATAGCGGGGAAAGGTGGTAAACGTAAATTATCGCAGCGAATAAGAAGCGCTATATATGAGCGGAAAAGAAAACGAGTTGCCGAGAAAATAGTCGCAAATCCCCATGCGCTGAATGAAGTTGTTGAGTATATAAGAGATAAGTATAATGCAGTGGAAGTTTGTGATGAATCGCGAAGTTACCTTGAAGAGCGTAATTCCCTCAAAGCATCCCTTGTTTTAAAGCATAAGCCTGAATTATTGGGGGACATGCGTGAGATTGAGCGGCCAAAAGAGTATAATGAGGAAACAATGATGGCATTTATGCAACAGGTAGATCTTCAGATAAAAAGGGCAGAAGCAATTCCTGATGAGACTTTTCCAATAGATTTTCATATATATGAGATAAGGTTTTCAGATACCGTAAGGGTGAGTATTTCAGTAGAAAATGTATGGGAAATCTTAAGTGTTTCTTATTCCGGCGATAAGAAAATGAAAGGAAAAATGTCGCAAGTTTCTAAAGATATATATTTGTATTATGGTGTAACAGAAGAGGATATCAGGAATAAGTCTGAAAGATATTCCGGATTGGTGACGACATTGAGTACATAGAAATTAAGTTTTGCAATCGTTTGGTAGTTTATATTGAAAAGAGGATAATTATGCCATATAAAATTGCCGTAATATCAGATACACATGGTCTGCTTAGGGATGAAGTGAAAGAATATTTAAATGGATGTGACATGATTTTTCATGCCGGAGATATAAATAAATTATCGGTCATAGAGGAACTGAATAAGATTGCAGCAACTTATGTTGTGCGTGGAAATGCGGATAAAGAGTGGGCAGAAGCACTGCCGACTGCCAATGTAATTGAAGACATAGGGATTAAGGTATTTATGATTCACAATAAAAAACATATTGACGTGGACTTAACGCCTTATGATATAATAATATACGGTCATTCCCATAAATACGAAGAAACGGTAATGGATGGCAGAACATGGCTGAATCCGGGGAGCTGTGGACCGCGTAGATTCAATCAGCCTATCACAATGGCAATGCTTTATGTGGAAGAGAATGGCAGTTTTCATATTGAGAGAATTGATATTCCCTATACTGGCAAAAAGTCGCAAATATTAATCGGTCCCGAGAAAATAAAAGAATATATTCCCTCAATGATTAAAGACATTGATAAGGGGATGGCAGTAGGACAGATTGCAAAGAAGTATCATATCTCCGAAGAATTGTCCGAACAGGTGTGTAGACTGTATCTGACGCATCCTGGAGTGGATGCGGAAGGAATTGTGCGAAAGATGGGAATATGAAGTATATAGAAAAAAGTCGCGCGAGATAAAAATGCAGCATAGACTGCGGTAAGGAGTACAAAATGGACGGAGCTATTTTATTATTTATTCAGGAGTATATTCGTAACGATATATTGACTCCCTTTTTTAAAGTAATAACTACATTAGGAAATGCGGGATTGATATGGATTGCTATCACCTTGCTCTTGCTTTTCAACAAAAAAACGAGAAGAGCTGGCATAATTAGTGCCTGTGCCATGCTCATGTCGCTTATAGTTAACAATCTTGTACTTAAGAATTTGGTCGCAAGAACCAGACCGTATGATGCGATAGAAGCATTGGTTCCATTAGTTAAGAAACCAACCGATTTTTCATTTCCGTCAGGCCATACAGGATGCGCTTTTGCGGCGGCGGGTGTTTTTGTCAGGAATCTTCCAAAACGGGCCGGAATTCCGTTGCTTATATTAGCGATATTAATTGCGCTTTCACGCTTGTATGTAGGCGTGCATTATCCAACTGATGTACTCGTAGGTTTTATAATTGGATTAGCGCTTAGTTATCTTGCGGAGTGGGTAGTTACTTTGTGGGAAAAAAGGCGTGAGTCTAAGGAAGTTAAGGAAGTGGAATGAATATGCCACCGCCTCTTTCGACACTCGAATGTTTTAGGTGCCACGCTTCCTCATTCCAATACCCAGAACATAGATAATATAAATAAAAAACGGAGAGCCCTTGCTCCTGCAACCGGCCTCCGTTTTTTATTTATATTATCTATGTTCGTGGCATTAACGTGGCATTAACGATTGACACTTTATCCCATAGTAACAACCACATCATATTCCGTCTTACCCTTTTCATAAGGGATTACGCATCCCTCCACCGGAGTTCCGTCAACGGTCATTCCCTTAACGCCTTTTTCCACATTATCAGGATTTACAACCTTAATATTATAAGTTCCTTCGCGGAATTTCCTTGTAATCTCAAAATCACCAAAGCCCTTAGGAACGCATGGGTTAACAGAAAGTCCTTTATGTGTAGGGGAAACACCCAGAATATACTGTGATATATTTACAAAAGTCCATGCAGCGGTACCTGTCAGCCAGCTGTTTTTAGATTCTCCCGGGATGTTAGCATCTTTTCCGGCTATCATCTGGGAGTATACATAAGGCTCGGTTTTATGAATTTCGCTTATTTCCTCTACATAGGCAGGACAGGTCTTCTGGTATATTTCAAAAGCGCGATCGCCTCTTCCTAATACGGTTTCCGCAATGGATACCCATGGATTGTTATGACAGAAGATTCCTGCATTCTCTTTATATCCGGGCGGATAAGACGAAATTTCACCAAGTTCTAAGTGATAGGTTGTATATGCCGGCTGTAAGATCATTATGCCGTAATCGGTATCGAGCTTTTCTTTTACAGAGTCTAAAGCTTTCTTAGCAACACCGTTATCTATGCCTACGCCTGCAAGTACGCAGAAGCCCTGCGGCTCAATGTAAATCTGGCCTTCGTCACATTCGTGTGAACCAACCTTATTTCCATTAGCGTCATATGCACGGACAAACCATTCACCGTCCCAGCCGTCTTTTAAGATGGCTTCATTCATAAGTTCTACTTCTTTTCTTGCACGCGCAGCTTCATCAGGCATGTTCATGATTTCCGCAAGTTGTGCATACTCTTCACCATATTTAACAAACATTCCCGCTATGAATACGGATTCCGCAACAGGGCCTTCGCTGGGACCAAAGGTCTGGAAGGATTCACCGGGATGCTCTGAGAAGCAGTTAAGGTTCAGACAGTCATTCCAGTCTGCGCGTCCGATCAGTGGCAGATTGTGAGGTCCTTTATGTGTGATTATGTAATCTAAGGAACGTTTCAAATGCTCCATAAGCGGCGCTGCAATTGACATATCGTTGTCAAAAGGAACCATTTCGGAAAGAATGGAAGTATCGCCGGTTTCACGTACATAGGCGCTGGTTCCGCCAATCAGCCACAACGGGTCATCATTGAATCCGCTTCCGATATCGGAGTTGCCTTTTTTGGTAAGCGGCTGATATTGATGGTAAGCGCTTCCGTCAGGGAACTGTGTCGAAGCGATATCAATAATTCTTTCTCTTGCACGGTCGGGAATCAGATGTACGAAACCAAGCAGATCCTGACATGAATCCCTAAAGCCCATACCACGGCCGATACCTGATTCATAATATGATGCCGAGCGGGACATATTAAATGTTACCATACACTGATACTGGTTCCATATATTTACCATGCGCTCTACTTTATCATTTGAAGATTTTACAGTATATTTGGAAAGAAGTCCGTTCCAGTAGTTGTTTAAAGCAGCAAATGCCTTGTCAACATCTTCATCGGTCTGGTACTTGCTTAACATCGCATTTGCAGGCTTCTTGTTGATAATACCGGGAGCCTCCCATTTATCTTCTTCAGGATTCTCTACATATCCAAGAACAAAGACAAAGGATTTGGTTTCGTTTGGAGCTAACGTAACATTAAGCTGGTGTGATGCGATAGGTGACCAGCCATGTGCTAATGAATTAGTGCAGGCACCGTTTTCTACTGCAATAGGCATGTCTACACCACGGTATGCGCCAAGAAAATCGTCGCGGCTTGTGTCAAACCCGTCAATCGGAGCATTTACAGAGTATACTGCATAGTGATTACGGCGTTCTCTGTATTCGGTCTTGTGGTATATGGTAGAGCCTATGACTTCTACTTCGCCGGTATTTAAGTTACGTTGGAAGTTCTTCATATCATCGTCCGCATTCCAAAGACACCATTCTACATAAGAAAATACGGAAAGCTCTTTGGCAGACGAGGATTTATTGGTAAGTTTAAGCTGGCTGATCTCGCAATTGTCATCCATTGGAACGAAGCTCAGAATACTGGCTTCCACCTCATTCTTAGATGCTTTGAAGCGGCTGTATCCGATGCCATGACGGCATTCATAGGAATCCAGTTCGGTTTTTACCGGTTTCCAGCCGGGGTTCCATACTGTATCCTTATCTTTTATGTAAAAGTATTTTCCGTTCATATCCGCCGGAACATCATTATAACGGTATCTGGTCAGACGCAGAAGCTTTGCATCCTTATAAAAGCTGTAGCCGCCGCAGGTATTTGAGATCAAACTGAAAAATTCATTGCATCCTAGGTAATTAATCCAGGGAAGCGGAGTTTTAGGAGTATTAATTACATATTCCTTATTGCTGTCATCAAAATATCCAAATTTCATAAGTTCCCTCCATTCACATTATTAATATAGTTTAGGCAATCAAGAACTGCCCATGGGTTTTATAAAGCATCAAGTCTTTACAGAAAACGTTTAAGTTTTAAAGATATTTTGATTATACAGAATAAATCATTAAAATACAATATTAAAGTTGATAATTACGAAAACGTTTTCAAAAAAATTCATAAAAACATTTTGGGTATAGGCCGTTTGATTAGTAGAAAAAGAAAATTGAGATATCAAAAATGTATAAAATGACGGATGAAATATGTTAAAATTTCACGAAAATATAAAAAATGTATAAAAATGCTTGCAATTATCTCCAATAGGATTTATAGTTAGATTACGAAAACGATTAAGTTGTAAAAATTCTCTGAAAAATACATGCAGATGGGGGATAAACGTAATGGTTTCATTAAAGGATATTTCCGCTGTCTGCGGTGTATCGGTAGCAACGGTCAGTAAGGCGTTAAATAACCATAAAGATATAGGAGAAGAAACAAAAAAGCATATTAAACAGGTTGCTAAGGAGATGGGGTATTTACCCAACTCGGCAGCCAAAGCGTTAAAAACGAATCGAACCCATAATATAGGGATTCTTTTTACGGATGAAGCGCACAGCGGACTTACACATGATTATTTTGCATCAGTGCTGGACAGCTTGAAACAGACGGTGGAAGCGCATGGATATGATGTGACTTTTATAAATAGCAGCAGAAAATGGTCTAACAGAATGAGTTATTTAGAGCATGCCAGATACCGTGGGTTTGATGGAGTGGTCATAGCCAATGTGAATTTTTATGATGATGAAGTGGATGAGTTGGCTGCCAGTAATCTTCCGTTAGTAACCATCGATAAGCTTTATGCTAACCATATAGCAATTATTTCGGATAATGTAAACGGAATGAAAGATTTGCTTACTTATATATATGAGATGGGACATAGACGGATAGCCTATATACATGGTGAAGATTCGCCGGTAACCAAGAACCGGCTGACATCTTTTTACAGAACGGCGGAAGAACTTTCCATAGATGTACCCGATTACTACATTAAGGAATCGGCATACAGGGATACGGAAGGAGCGGGTGAAGCAACAAAGGAACTTTTAAAATTGAAGACGCCGCCCACATGTATTCTGTATCCGGATGATTTTTCATGTTATGGAGGTATTAATGTTATTAATAAGATGGGACTTAGGATTCCGGAAGATATCTCGGTTGCAGGGTATGACGGTATCAGAATCGGCAGGCATATAGAACCGCAGCTTACCACGATTAAACAGGACACCGACAGGATAGGCATACAAGCAGGGGAAAAGATTATCAGCCTGATAGAGAAACCCAAGAGCACTGTCATAGAGCAGGTTATTATAAGTGGGGAACTCTATAAGGGCGCGACGGTAGGAAAGATATAGATTTTTAATACTAATTATCTATAATACCTGATTATGATATTATATCTGTTTTCCGGTTATAAAATCGGCGGATTTAATATAAAAAAATAAAAAAAACAAACTTTAATTAAAGGGAGGACATGTAATGAAGAAAAAAGCGATAAGTATTTTACTTACAGCAGCAATGTTAGGCACAATGCTTACAGGCTGTGGCGGAGACAATGGATCAACTGATTCATCAAGCAACGCTGACACAAGCGCACCGGCTCCGGCAGCAGACACAAACACAGACACAAGCGCTCCGGCAGCAGACACAAATACTGATGCAGCAGTAGATACTGCTGATGAAGGAAAGGTTCTGAATGTATATTGCTGGAATGATGAGTTCAAGAGACGTGTTGAAGCTCATTATCCTGGATATGAAGCTGATGCAGCAGATGCTTCTAAGGGACTTATTGGTGATATTACAGTTCAGTGGAACATTACACCTAATGATGACAACGCATACCAGAACAATCTGGATGAAACTCTGTTAAAGCAGGATAGTGCAGCAGCAGATGATAAGATTGATATCTTCCTGATCGAAGCTGACTATGCTCTTAAATATGTAGACAGTGATTATTCAATGCCTCTTGCGGATTTGGGAATTTCAGATGCAGATCTTGGTGATCAGTATCAGTATACCAAAGATGTAGTAACAGATGGCAACGGCGTATTAAAAGGCGCTTCATGGCAGGGCTGCCCTGGCGTTATGTTCTATAGCCGCGAAGTAGCTAAGGAAGTTCTCGGAACAGATGATCCTGATGAAGTTCAGACTTATGTATCTGACTGGGATAAGTTCTATGAGACAGCTGCAACAATGCAGGAAGCTGGATACAGCATGGTATCTTCAGTAAATGACACATATCGTGTATATTCAAACAACGTATCTTCTAAGTGGGTTGACGGAACTACAATTAATATTGATGACAATATCATGAAATGGGTTGAGGATTCAATGGCTATGGTAGAAGCTGGTCAGACCGGAACACACGAACTTTGGAGTGATGACTGGTCTAAAGGTTTCTTCCCTGAAGGAAAAGTATTTGCTTACTTTGGTCCTGCATGGTTAGTAAACTTCTCAATGGCAGCAGCTGAAGAAGGTTCTATCGGATATCAGGGCGGCTGGGGAGCAGCTACAGGTCCTCAGGGCTTCTTCTGGGGCGGTACATGGATCTGCGCAGCTACAGGCACAGATAATGCAGCTACAATCAAAGATATCATTATGCAGCTTACAGCTAACGAAGAGATTATGAAAGACATCGTTATTGATGATGATGACTTTGTAAACAACAAACCTGCTATGGAAGGTATGGCAAGTGGTGCTACAAAGGTTATGGATGAAAGCGGAAACGAAGTTGAATACTCCAGCAAGATCCTTGGCGGACAGAATCCTCTTGGAATGTACTGTGACGGTGCAGGCAGCATTGACCTTGCATACTTAAGCATCTATGATCAAGGATGTAACGAAGAATTCCAGAGTGCTTTGAAGAACTACTTTGACGGAAACGCTACACTTGATGAAGCATTAGATTTATTCTATAAAGCAGTAATTGAAAAATATCCTGAATTGACAAAATAATTAGTTCATAGGTAATAGACGGATAGCGTCCCGCCTGCCTAAATGTGGGCAGGCGGGATTTTTTGAATGGAGGGTGGATATGAAGACTGCAAAGAGTGGAAAAGTCGTAAGATATAACAAATGGGGCTATATTTTTCTTATCCCGTTTATTGTTGTATATTTATTGTTTCAGTTTATTCCGCTGGTAACTACGATATACAATAGTTTCTTTGAAAATTATCGTTCGGGTCTGACGCAGATTGGACCGAACTTTGTAGGTTTAGCCAATTATAAAACTATATTTACTAACGGAGATATGATGCAGTATGCAAAGAATACACTTATCATGTGGGTGCTTGGCTTTATTCCGCAGATTATTGTATCATTGCTTCTGGCATCGTGGTTTTCTGATCCGAGTTTAAGGCTTAAAGGTCAGAGATTTTTCAAGACAGTTATTTACCTGCCGAATCTGATCATGGCATCTGCATTTGCAATGTTATTCTTTACATTGTTTGCAGACGGTGGCCCGATCAATTCTATCCTGACCCAGCTTGGTATTTTAAGCCAGCCTTTTAAATTTTTCTCAAATGCAACCAGCAGCAGGGTGCTGGTGGCTTTTATGAACTTCCTTATGTGGTTTGGTAATACAACGATTCTGTTAATGGCAGGTATGATGGGAATCGATACATCATTATTTGAAGCAGCTGAAGTGGATGGCGCAACATCAACACAGGTATTTTTCAAAATTACAATGCCATTGCTCAGACCTATTTTGATTTACGTAGTTATTACTTCTCTTATCGGCGGTTTGCAGATGTTCGATGTTCCGCAGATTTTGACAAACGGTACAGGAGAGCCGATGCGTTCTACAATGACGCTTATTATGTATCTGAATAAGCATCTGTTCAGTAAGAACTACGGTCTTGGCGGTGCACTTTCGGTTGTATTGTTTATCATAACGGCGATATTGAGCTTCGCAGTATATAACTTTTCAAATAAGCAGGATTAGGAGGGGAGAACATGAATAAAAAAGAAAAAGGTTTAGGTGTTGGAACAAGAAGAGTTATTGCATATGTTGTATTGGTCTTCGTTTCAATCCTGTGTTTATTCTGGTTTTATGTTTTGTTTATTAATGCCAGTAGGTCTAATGCAGAGCTGGCAAGGGGCTTTACTCCTATTCCGAGTACAAATTTGCTGACTAACTGGAAAAACTTAAGTTCAGGAAGGGCAGCGACGGTACTGCCTATATGGAACGGTCTGTTCAACAGTTTTATAATAGCAGCGCTCAGTGCTCTGCTTTGTACATATTTTTCAACTATGACGGCGTATGCGATTCATGTGTACGAATTTAAACTTAAAAAGTTTATGTTTACTTTCATTTTGATGATCATGATGATACCTACACAGGTAACCGCACTCGGATTTTTGCAGTTGATCGGAAAAATGAAATTGGAAGATTCATTTATTCCTCTGATAGTGCCTTCGATTGCGGCTCCGGTTACATTTTTCTATATGAAACAGTATATGGAGAGCGCACTTCCGTTGTCGCTTGTTGAGGCAGCACGTATCGACGGTTCCGGAGAATTCAGAACCTTCAATTCAATCGTAATGCCGCTTATGAAACCGGCGATTGCGGTTCAGGCAATCTTCACATTTGTAACAAGCTGGAATAACTACTTCACACCGGCACTGATCATTAAGTCGGATAAGAAGAAGACATTACCTATTTTGATCGCACAGTTAAGAAGTACCGACTGGCTGAATTTCGATATGGGTCAGGTTTATATGATGATTGCATTTTCAATCCTTCCTGTAATTGTAGTATATTTAGTACTGTCTAAGTTTATTGTACAGGGCGTTGCTATGGGAAGTGTGAAAGGATAAAAATCAAGGTTTTCTAAGATTTACGAACTTAGGGAATATAAACAAAAAGATGGGGTTCGACCGCAGGAGCGAACTTACCCCATCTTTTTGTTTATATTCCCTAAGTTCTGGGTATTGGAGAGAGAGCTTTATTTATTTGGATTTGTTTATTGTTTTAAATGATTTTTATCTGGGAATGGCGTTTTGGCTTGAGATAGTTTTTGGTTTGAATTAATTTTGTTTGGGATAATTTAATATTTAGTAATGCTTTTTACTTGGAAATGAGTTATTATATTTGAAATGGGTTTTTGGAAAAGGCTTATATTTAGAAATGCTTTTTGATTAAAATAATTTTGTATAAGAGGGTTTGACTATGGTAGATTATAGGCTTGATTTAGAGCGTTATGCAAAGTTAGCGAGGCAGGCGGTGGCGGAAGGGTGCGTTTTGCTTGAGAATGAGAATGGTGCGCTTCCGGTTAAAAAGGGTGAAAAAGTGGCGGTGTTTGGACGCAGTGCTTTTAATTATTATAAGAGCGGGCTTGGTTCGGGCGGATTGGTAAATACCAGATATACGGTTGGAATTCTGGATGCGCTTAAAAATTGCGACGATATTCTGCTGAATGAAGAATTGCTTGGGATTTACGAGGATTGGATAGAGGAAAATCCTTATGATGAAGGCGGAGGCTGGGGTACTGTTCCCTGGAGCCAGAAGGAGATGCCGGTTACGGGCAGGATGCTTGAAATTGCCAGGGAGGCGGATATTTCACTGGTTATAATTGGAAGAACTGCGGGTGAAGAACAGGACAACGACGCCAGCGAAGGAAGTTTTCTTTTAACAGAAGAAGAAAATAAGCTGATTGAGGGAGTGTGCAAAGAATCTGACAGGAGTGTCATAATTCTTAACGTAGGAAACATTATTGACATGAGTTTTGTTGCAAAATATCATCCGGGGGCCGTTGTCTATGTATGGCAGGGTGGACAGGAGGGCGGAAACGGAACTCTTGACGTGTTGATGGGAAGAGTGAATCCCTGCGGTAAGCTTACGGATACGATTGCAAAGAGTATAGATGACTATCCATCGACGGCTGATTTTGGGAACGATATCAGGAATTATTATACTGAAGATATCTATGTGGGATACCGCTATTTTGAGACTTTTGCTAAAGAGAAGGTGTTATATCCGTTTGGATACGGACTTTCATATACTACTTTTACTATAGAAGGAAAATTAACGGATATCTCGGAAAAAGAGTGTATTGTGAAGGCTGCAGTTAAAAACACCGGAAGCTACGAGGGCAAAGAAGTTGTACAGGTTTATGTAAAGGTCCCACAGGGAAAACTCGGAAATCCGGTTAGGAAGCTGGTTGGTTTTGCGAAGACTAAACTGCTTGGTCCGAATGAAGAGGAAGAAATAGTATTTACGCTGCCTAAGAGGGATTTTGCCTCCTATGATGACAGCGGAGTTACAGGTCATAGATATTGTTATGTATTAGAAGCTGGAAAGTATGAGTTCTATATAGGTTCGGATGTAAGGAGTGCAGCTTTTGGAGGAGCTTTTGAACAAGAGTTTGAAGTGGTGGAGAGGTTAGAGGAGGCGCTTGCACCTACAAAGCCTTTTAAAAGAATTAAACCATATTGTGAACCCGCAACTCTTGAACCTGATACATTCGGGATATGCATGGAAGAAGTGCCTCTTAAGCCCTGTACTTATGAGGATAGATATAATCAAGATAAAGATAAGATAGAAGATATTGAATATACAGGCGATAAAGGTTACAAACTTGTGGATGTGATGGATGGTAAAATATCAATGAATGAGTTTGTGGCACAGCTTGATGATGACGATTTAATTAATATGTTCCGCGGCGAGGGAATGTGCAGTCCGCGTGTAACGCCAGGGACTGCCTCGGCATTTGGGGCAGTGACAGAGAGGCTTAAAAAGTTCGGAATCCCTACGGCATGTTGTGCCGACGGGCCTTCCGGAATCAGAATGGACTGCGGAACCAAAGCTTTTTCGCTGCCAAACGGAACTGCGCTGGGATGCAGTTTTAATACGAAACTGATATATGAACTTTTTAAAATGACAGGCAGGGAGCTTAGGCTTAATAAGATTGATTCTCTGCTGGGGCCTGGCATGAACATCCATCGTAATCCGTTGAATGGGCGTAACTTTGAGTATATATCCGAAGACCCGTATTTAACTGGAAAAATAGCCGCTGCGCAGGTAGAAGCAATGGAAGAGTGCGGTATTGCGGGAACAATTAAACATTTTTGCGCAAATAATCAGGAAAAACTGCGAAGAGAAGTTGATTCGGTGGTTTCCGAAAGAGCTTTGCGTGAAATCTATTTAAAAGGATTTGAAATAGTAGTAAAAGCAGGTCATGCGCGTTCAGTCATGACTACTTACGGGCCAGTAAACGGTATATGGACGGCAGGAAACTATGATTTATGCACTCGTATACTTAGGAAAGAGTGGGGGTATGAGGGCATTGTCATGAGCGACTGGTGGGCGCAGGCCAACTATGAGGGAGAAACTTCGGCAATAGAAGTTAAAGCGCCGATGGCAGCAGCACAGAACGATTTATATATGTGTGTCTCAGATTCTGCAAAAAACCCTGAAAATGACGATATGAAGAAACAGCTTGAGTCGGGCTTTATCACCAGAGGTATGCTCCAAAGAAACGCCATAAATATTCTTAAATTTATACTGAAAAGTCCTTCGATATTAAGGCTTGAGGGCAGGCTTTCTAAGGAAGAAGAGATTGCAATATCCGAATTGGAGAGCCAGGATGATGTAGTGGCAGAGCCGTTATATTTTGAGGCGGATAAGGATACGCAGGAGATTGTGATCGACGGTGCACTGTTACATAATAGAAGAGGTGAGTCTGATGTCTTTGAAATCAGTTTAAATGAGTCAGGGGATTATAAGCTTTCGTTTGTATTAAAATCCGATCTCATAAGTCTGGCACAGCTGCCGATATCTATCTTTTGCAACAATATTTTTAAAACCACATTGAGTATTCAGGGAACTGAAGGCAGGACAATCGTAAAAGAAAGAGAACTGGGCTTTCTGACGAATGAAAACAATAATTATATAAGGCTTTATTATGGGGCTAATGGGGTAGAGATTGAGAAAATAATTATAAAACCAATTGCTTAGTATATGAGAAAATGCACTAAGATATATAAGAATAAAGAATCCGATGTTTCCCAAATTGACAAAATGGAATACATCGGATTTTTTGTTTGAATTTTTTCTATTTGCTTGAGAAACGGTTCGATCATAAATTTAAAGAGACATAACTTTGATATTTGTTTCTTCTTTATCGCCGGTGGAGCGGATCACATTTCTGATACCGTTCATAGCCTTCTGGAAGCGGCCATATACCTCATAAGCATTATTGAACTGATTAAGTGCTTCTTCGCGGTCGCCCTTGTCTTTGGCAGTCCATGAAGCGCAAGCATATTTATGAAGCTCTTCGTGTAAATCGACAGCATGCTTAAAGTCAGATGAACCCGTAATACGTGAATCTGTCTGTCCTGCAACCCATTTGCCGAATTTACATCCTTTAGGGTTATTGAGCTGATCAAGCCTAAGCGCTTCAAAATCAGCCAAATTGTTATATACGCGCCATGTGAAAATCAAGTGGTCAATTTCAAATACCGTAATCCAGTCCAGAGTAGAAAGTTTAGAATTATGCCGTGCCATATCGCTTCTTGCGCGGTCGATATCGCGGGAAATGTGATATAAATGCTCTCCGGTTCCCACACATTCTTCGGATAGAGTATGATAGCTGCTTGCAATAGAGTCAATGGACGAAACAAAATCTCTGGTTAAAGCTGACTGGGTATTGATTTCGTCATAAATATTATCAATTTCCGAACTCATGGAGTCAATCTGATCCGCCATACCGGAAATATAACCTATGGATTTATGTACGCTTTCATTACCAGAGCGCAGATGATTGGTAGTTGTATTGACAGACTCATAAAGTGAAGTGATTCCTTCCATGAGTTCTGCTACGTACTGTACTACATTTTCGGCAGAGGAGGTAGTGCTGGCAGATAAATCCCTCATCTGGTTAGCAACAACTGCAAAGCCCTTACCTGCGTCGCCGGCGCGTGCAGCTTCAATAGAAGCATTTAGCGCAAGCAAACCGCTTTTGCTGGCAATTTTCTTAACCATATCAATAATTTCGTTAATTTTAATAGCCTTTTCTTTAAAGTCAGCAACCTGTTCGTTGATAGCAAGAACCTGCTCAACGGATTCATCCACAATTTCTATGCTTTCTTTCATATCTTTGATGCTGTGTTGAGATGTTTCTATTACACTATGGGCATTTCCCTGAATATTCTGAACCGCATTCTGAATATTATGAATGGAATCCTGAAGCTCCTGACTCGAACTACGCATATCGCTTATAGAGGCAGTCTGTGAATTTACCTGTTCAATCATTTCCTTGACACAGGAGCTATCACCGATTCGTGTCATAGAATCATTAAGGCGCATAACAAAATTATTATTAGCTTTCAAAAAAGTGTCCAATAAAGAGTTATATTTTTCAGCAAGCTCCGTATCATGAAAACTTGATATATCAATTTCTGAAAAATCACCGTTTATCGCTTTGTCCATGTATGAAAGTAATAATGCTTTGTCCTCGTCCTGGTAATCGTTTTGTCTTTTCTTTTGCACTGATAGCCCTCCTGTCCACATTATATATTTGTACATCTTTTATAAATAATAACATATTTTTAAAAAATATTAAATATATTTCTGAAAATTTCCTAATATTTGCAGTTGAAATTGTGCAAAGTTTTAGCATTGAGTTGAAATGAGGGATGAAAGAAGGTATAATTTTGTTAGTAATTTGCAGTTATGAGGTGTAGTTATGAGGAAAATAAATAAATACATAATATCAATAATAACAATTGCTATTTTAGCAGGCGGCTTATACCAGGCTCCATCAACAGCACTGGCGGCAGATCCTGATAAAATGGAGGTCCACTTTATTGATGTCGGACAGGGAGATGCTACTCTTATAAAGTGCGGCGAACATGCCATGCTTATTGATGCCGGTGATGATTCTAAGGGAACCGCGGTTCAGAATTATCTTAAGAAGCAAAATGTTGATAAGCTGGATTATTTGGTACTGACTCATCCGGATGCGGATCATATCGGCGGTGCACCTACAATTATTACCAAGTTTGAAATCAAAAAAGTATTTGTATCGAACTATGAAAAAGATAACAAGAGTTATCAAAAATTAATACAGGCTTTGGATGACAAGGATGTAAATTATTTAACTCCCAGGGTTGGCTGGCGGTATTATCTTGGAACGGCTTTGATAACGATTCTGGCACCGAATAAGGAATATAACAATCCCAATGATGCTTCTGTTTCGCTTGTAATCAAGAATGGAGATAACAAGTTTATTTTTTCCGGGGATGCAGGCGAAGACGCTGAAAAGGATATTTTGGACAATGATATTGATATATCGGCGGATGTATATCATGTGGCACATCATGGAAGCAAAACCTCTACGTCCAAAGATTTTCTAAAAGCTATTAACCCGGATTATGCGGTAATAAGCTGCGCTGAAGGCAATTCTTATGGACATCCGCATGCCGAAACGCTAAATACTCTTAGAACAAACGGCGTTAAAGTATATAGAACCGATGAAGCAGGCAGCATAATAGCCACTGCGGACGGAAAAAATATTACGTTCAGCGTACCGGCATCAGAAACGTGGAAAGCAGGAGAACCTACCGGAAGCGCTAATACGGCGAAAATATCCAATGGGAAGACAACGCAGTCATCAGATACGCAATCTGGGAAGTCATCAAATAAAGAGGTCACTTCTGAGGTAAAAGAGCCCGTGCCGGAGACCTCAGCTTCTAATACAACGGAGCTTACATATGTATTAAATGTAAAGACCATGAAATTTCATAAGCCGAGTTGTAATTCCCTGCCGACATCAAATCGTAAGGATACATCTGAAAGTAGGGAGAGCATTATCGCACAGGGGTATGTGCCTTGTAAGAAGTGTAATCCGTAGATGACCTAAGTGATAAGGCGTAGACATAATGGTAATTCATAGATATGTAATAAATATTTTAATGTAATAATAAGAAAAATATGCATTAAATCTGGATTTAATATATTGAATAACGGTTATATAAGGAGGAAAACACAATGAATGTATTAATGTTAAACGGAAGTCCCCGCATTAATGGGAATACTTCAATTGCTTTAAAGGAGATGGAGAAAATTTTTGACGCAGAGGGCGTTAAATCTGAAATTATTCAGATTGGAAACAAGGATATCAGAGGATGCATAGCATGTAACACGTGTTATGAAAAGGGGAAGTGTGTGTTTGATGATGTTGTAAACGAGATTGCACCTAAGTTTGAAGCATGTGACGGTCTTGTAGTGGCAAGTCCGGTGTATTACGCTTCTGCTAACGCAACGCTGGTTGCGTTATTGACGCGTCTTTTCTACAGTACACACTTTGATAAGACAATGAAAGTCGGAGCCAGCGTGGTCTGTGCCAGAAGAGGCGGTTTGTCTGCGACATATGATGAACTGAATAAATTTTTTACAATAAGCGGCATGCCTGTAGCCTCCAGCCAGTATTGGAACAGTATTCATGGCAGAGAGGTGGGTCAGGCGGCAGAGGATTTGGAAGGCCTGCAGACCATGCGTGTGCTGGCAAGAAATATGACATTTCTTATGAAAAGCATTGCACTCGGCAAGGAAAAATACGGCCTTCCTGAAAAAGAAGAATTTATCAGAACGAATTTTATACGCTGACCAGAGCTTTTTCCCTAACAAATATGGCCTTAAAAACAGTTCTGATCAACGGCTGGATGAAAAACAGCTGTGAAAAGAAGGCAAACGGGAAATTAAAGCATACCAGTTTGAGCCAATTGGCAAGCAGCGTGAAAATATTAAATCCATTGTAGAACGGATAATAAAGTATAGCTGCTAAAAAGCTCATTATCGGACACATTAATCCTACTGTGGCACATATAATGGCTGTTTCAAATAAAACCGGATGCGTTTTTTGCGGGTCAAATACACGTGATGCCAGTTTGAAAGAAAACGGACTTCCTATTAAAACCTCAAGGACATAGGCAAGTATAAATTCAACCAGGACAATTGCCCATATAGGAACATTTCTGCCAAGCATATATACGCCGCCCTGCTTATTGATTGCATCAATAACACTTGTTGTTTCATTGATTGTGGTTAAGATACTTCCGTTTACAACATATAAGCTGTAAAATACATATCCGTGAACTGTAACTAATACTGTGAGAAGTGCGAACATCATTCTCTGAAATTGATTTTGTGGCATAATAAAACTCCTTTTCATAATTTAATAAGTTATGTAATTGAGATTTTGGACGCAAAAAAAACATGTGGTCATGGCCAAACCTAAAAAGGAAAATGTTGCTGTTCCGTAATCAGATTTATGTGCCCATAGCACCACATGTGTCGTATGCAACCAACAAATTACTTTGAAAATATATCATAAGAAATTTTTTTCGTCAAGAGAAAATTTTAGAAAAGAGTGGATTAAAAATTGACTAAGAATAGTTCTGTCAGCAGTTCGGTTTTAAAAAACATAGCATATTTTACTATGTTTATAGATCATTTTTTTGCAATTGTTTTCCTTACTTATATAAATATATATACCGCTAAAGGAATTTCGATGGATGATGCAAAGGACGTGTATTCCATTGGAAGGGCAGTAGGCAGGATTGCTTTTGTATTATTTGCTTTTATGGCTGCGGAAGGATTCTGTCACACGCGCAGCATGAAGAATTATCTACTGAGACTTGGAATTTTTGCTCTCATTTCAGAAATTCCTTTTGATCTGGCTTTTTATGGAAAGATTTTTTACATTGAGAAGCAAAATGTTTATTTTACGCTATATCTTGGCGTACTTGCATTGTGTCTTATAAAGAAATTTGAAGGTGAGTTTCTTATACAGATTACTGGTGTTATTTTATGCTGTATGGGAGCGGCAGTTCTTAAGACGGACTATATGTTTATGGGAATCATGCTTATTGTAGCATTTTATGTATGCCGGAAGTCATTTTGGTACCAATTTATTGTAGGAAGTGTTGCACTGTATTTGGGAATGGTAATGGTATATGTGGTTAGATACTGGGACCGAGACTATAGCATAAAACAGTATTTAGGATTTGGAAAAAGTGAATTATATGGGTTGTTTGCTTTTATTTTCATATATTTTTATAATGGGAAAAAAGGTAAGCAGCTGCCTAAGGCATTTTATTATCTGTTTTATCCATTACATCTGTTATTATTATATGGAATTAAGATATTGCTATTTGAACGGGGATAGGATAAGGTATATAAAATAATGAGAAAAATCGGGAATCGAATTTGGCATGATGTTGAGACATATTGGTCGGCGGTGGTGGCATTGGCGATATATACAATTATGGTAAATCTTATTTTTCACCATTTTTGTCCTATGGTTATTATATCCGGATTGCCATGCCCAGGATGCGGTCTAACCAGATCCTTTATTTATCTTGCATCTGGCAGAATACAGCAGTCAATATATATTAATCCTATGGGAATACCAATTGCCGGTATTCTGATTTATTTTTTCTGGAACCGCTATATATTAGGAAGAGAAGCAAAATGGATGATGCGTCTCATTTCAATTGCAGTTGTTATGTTATTGGTTTTGTATTTCTGGAGAATGTATGTTTTTTTCCCTAATCGGGTGCCGTACATTTATACAGAAGGAAATGTTTTATCGCAGATTTTTGTATTTTATGAGGAAATACTACACGAGGCAGGGATATTATGATAGAATAGATGAAAGCGAAATTAGATAGTGTCAAGTAATCTATGAATTTAGAGGGAGGAAAAGAAATGGATAATGACAATATGTATCCGAATCAGAATGATAGAACGGATTCAGGATATCAACCGTATGGAGGAAATGATTCGGTATATTATCAGGGTGATGGGGCGGACTCGGTATATCAGCAGAGTGACGGAAATGATTCTGGTTACCAACAGAATGGCGGAACCGATTCAGGATATCAACAGTTCGGTGGAAGTGATTCGGGATATCAGCAGAATGTAGGAACTGATTCGGGTTATCAGCAGTTTGGTGGGACAGATTCTGGTTACCAACAGAATGGCGGAAGCGATTCAGGATATCAACAGTTCGGTGGTAATTATTCAGGCTATCAACAATATGGTGGAAATGATTCTTCTTACCAACAGTATAACGGAAATAATCCGGATTCTAATTTTTCACAGTATCAATATAATAACAATGGTTATCAAAATCCTTATTATGTACAGCCACCGCAGACGGATATGGAAGAACCTATCTCGGTAGGCGAGTGGATTCTCATGCATTTGATTTTGATGGTACCTTGCGTGGGTCTGATAATGACGTTTGTATGGGCTTTTGGTAAGAATGAGAAAAAGAGTAAATCAAATTACTTTAAAGCAAAATTGATCATGTTTGCTATTATTTTTGCACTCTATATGATTTTCTTTATATTTTTAATGCTTTTGGAGACACTTTAAATTATTGATTGGGGCGGGAGCGGGTATCACCTTTCCCACCTACACGAAGCCCCACACGGAAGTACAAGTCCGTTTGAGCTTACCGGTAGTCCGATTTCCGAAGCCTGAACCCGGCCGCCAAAGTGGGGAATGATGATCGTTTCGACCATGTAGGATAAAACAGCGGGCTGTAAGCCTGTGGTATATGAATTTATTAAGAAAAAAAGGGCATCTTTTGATAAAATTTGGGCTGTCAGTTCAATAAAATGAAAGATGCTCTCTTCTATTTTCCAGATTTCACCTTTGGGTCCTCTGCCGTATGAAGGCGGATCCATAATAATTGCATCATAAGTGTTGCCGCGCCTGATTTCCCTTTCTACAAATTTTATGCAGTCATCCACAAGCCAGCGGATCGGAGCATCGGAAAGCTCTGAGGCAGCAGCGTTTTCTTTGGCCCATGTAACCATGCCCTTGGAAGCGTCTACATGTGTAACACTTGCGCCGGCTTTGGCAGCGGCAATGGTGGCGCCGCCGGTATAGGCAAAAAGGTTCAGTACCTTAACAGGTTTGCTTGCTTCCTTTATTATAGAAGAGAACCAATCCCAGTTAACAGCCTGTTCCGGAAAAAGGCCGGTATGCTTGAAGCTGAAAGGCTTTAGATTAAAAGTTAAATCGCCATATTGAATACTCCACTCATTAGGCAGATTAAAAAACTCCCATTCACCGCCGCCTTTGGAGCTTCTATGATAGTGGCCGTTACGCTTTTTCCAGCCGGAATGTGTTTTAGGCGTATTCCATATTACCTGCGGGTCCGGTCTGACTAAAAGATAATCGCCCCAGCGTTCAAGTTTTTCTCCGGATGAGGTATCCAATACCTCATAATCTTTCCAATTGTCGGCTATCCACATGATTATACGGTCCTTTCCCACATGTAATGTTTCTTAATATTAGCTTTAAAAATAATAGCATATACGGAACTTGATTGCAATCAGTGTTGCTTTTTGCATTGGTCTATTTTGAAGTGGTAAATGTTGCTTTGTGTGCTAGACGGTGTTGACCTTTTCATATGCGAGCCTTGGATATGAGTCTTCTTCAACATAAATTGTTCCACAATGGGTTAGCCCGTTTTTTTGTAGTAAATTCTGCATAACAATATTATCTCCATGTGTATCCATACGCAAGTGGGGGCATTGGCTGAGTGCCCATTTGATGCAGAAACTGCCGATGCCTTTTACGCTGCCGTCACCTGCAAGTCTGTGTATAACGGCATAAGGACTGTCATCCAGCCATGCACCATTTTCGATAGTATCATAGGTCGGCTCAATGTCTTTGCCCTTATTAAAGAAAAATGTACCCACAATCTTATCTTCATATGTACAAACATAGCTGTTGCCGGCTGCAATATCGGAATGAATCAACTCTTCCGGCGGCCAGTTTGTCGGCCCCCATTGATTGGGATTGCCATGCTCTGCCATAAAATGTCTGGCATATTCGTATATCTTCATAATCTGTTGAAAATCTTCTTCGGTTGAATGTCGTATTTCCATCCTCATTTGCCTCCAATAATTTTTTTATTATTTCATTTGTAGCTTCTCACTTTTAGAAAAGTGTTCCTATTAACTACACTATAGATGGGAGCCTATCAAGTACGTTAATAGAGTTCCATAATATCTTTGGCAGCAATAATAGCTGTCATAACCATTTAGCAAATGTTACATTGTTTTCATGCTCCTCAAACCCATGCTTTTTGTAAAAAGCATATGCCGGCACATCTTTTTCAGTTAATAGGAATATTGCTCTAATATCATGTTTCCTAAGATACTCTTCAATGGCATCGATAAACTTTCCACCGATACCTTGTCCTTGCAGTTGGGTTTTAACACATAATTCATCAATATAATATTCTGTTGCAGAATACCAATGTCTTATATGCCCCATAGCAAGTGCAACTAACTTATCACTGTCAAAATATGCTAATGTTAATGAATTTTTATTTCCAATTAAATCAACAACATAGTTCTCCAGTTGTTCCTCATTACTCCAGTCATCGTTCCAAGGTTCTTTTGTAAATACCTCTTTAAAAAAGCTTTTTATTTCATTTTTATTGGATATGTTCCATTTTACTAAATCCATATGTCCGTATATCTCCCATAAATTATCTAATTAAATTCGTCTTACTCATAAAAAGGAAATTACCATTCCAAACAATCTCCAGTTTGGCAATATAATTTTTTTAAACGAATACACAACTCCGAATAGGGAGAAAAGATTTTATATGTACCGCTGTTAATATTGTAGCATAATTAAAAATAAAATTTAGTATAAATTTTCATATGTCTTTTAAAATACAAATGTTATTTTATGGTACCTATATAAAGGCGGAAAAAGCGGTAGTTAAAGAGAACGTATATAAAGGTTTATAGGAAGAAGTTACAAGTATAATCAGTGTTGCCCTGCCGGAGAAAAAAACACATCATATTATTGTGTGATGCCTTATTGAAATTTGCGTTTCACCTACCTTAATTAAATTTTTAGAATGTTAAATTTAAACTTAATATTCGTCAAAGCCTTTAAAATTGCCACATTCACTCTTCACATATCTTCAATTCATCATCTTTTATATTTTACTTATTCGCACAGTCAATAGTCAGCCCTAAGACTTGGCATTAATTTATAAATTAAATAGACATATCCGAAATAATGATATACAATATTATAATCATCATTATAAAAAGCATAGGACATGTCCAAATGAATAAAATAACGAGCGATATAAAAAGTAATAACAACGAAAAATACGCAGCAATGTCCAGAGAGGAGCGGATGGCGTCCGCTTCCATTGCTTCTTTAATTGCAAGCATGGCGCTTCCTTCGGTATTGGCACAGCTTATCAATATTTTATACAGCATAATAGACCGCATATATATAGGACATATGAAAGGAGTCGGAGCGGCAGCCCTTACAGGAGTGGGAGTGACTTTCTGCATTACCGTATTTATTTCTGCATTTTCGGCATTTATAAGTAATGGTGCGGCGCCGCTTGCCGCGATCTGGCTTGGGAAAAAAGACAGGGAACATGCGGAGAAGATTCTCGGAAACAGCGTTACTTTCTTGATTATATGCACGTTTATTCTGATGGCATTTTTTTATGCTTTTCAAAAACCATTGTTATTTATGTTTGGAGCAAGCAATGATACAATAGGCTATGCGGTTTCTTATATCTCGATTTATTTAATCGGGACAATCTTTGTAGAGCTGTCACTTGGTTTAAATGCATTTATAATTTGCCAGAGTCAGTCCAAGATTGCTATGCTGTCCGTATTGATTGGCGCCATAGCCAATATTATTTTAGATCCGATTTTTATTTTTGCATTTGGTCTGGGAGTTAAAGGAGCAGCAATAGCGACTGTTATTTCACAGGCCTTAAGCGCTATATGGGTAGTGGGCTTTTTAACCGGGAAAAACACTACGCTGAGAATAAGACGCAGTTGCATGAAACTTGAAAAAGGTATAATTATCAGTATTTTTTCGCTTGGGATTTCGCCGTTTATAATGCGGGCGACCGAAAGTTTTATAAGTATTGTACTGAATCATGGCTTACAGTCTTATGGCGGGGATTTGTATGTGGGTTCGCTTACGATCATGCAGAGCGTTATGCAGATCTTTTCGGCGCCAATAAGTGGCTTTACCCAGGGAATGGCGCCTATTGTAAGTTATAATTACGGTGCGGGCAACTTTGCAAGGGTTAGAGAGGTTTACCGGTGGATAATAGGAATATGTTTTGTTTTCATGATGATCGCAACCGCGTCTACAATGTTGTTTCCGCAGTGGTACGCGTCGTTCTTTACAGATGATGCAAAGTTAATAGCCTTAGTTGGACAAACAATGCCGGTATTTACGTTCGGGCTGGGGATATTTGGACTGCAGAATGGGATCCAGCCTACGTTCTTAGCTTTGGGACAGGCGAAAATCTCTCTTTTTATTGCGGTTTTGAGAAAGATTATTCTTTTGATACCACTTGCTATTATATTGCCGCACTTTTTCGGAGTAATGGGAGTATATTATTCGGAACCGATTTCGGATATAATTTCGGCAAGTACAGCGACACTTCTTTTTGTGTGTAATATAAATAAAATGCTTTCTAAGGAAAGCCTGGCAAAAATACATTAACCTAAATAATATTTAAATATATTAAATCTAGATTTAATAAAAATGGAGGGCGGATAAATGCAGGTAGTACAGGTATTATTACAGTTGTTTTTATTAGTAGTAGGTTTTGTAATGTTGGTGAAGGGAGCCGATCTTTTTGTGGACGGGGCAAGTAAAGTGGCGGAGAGATTCGGTATACCTCAGCTTGTCATTGGTTTGACAATAGTGGCAATGGGCACCAGCCTTCCGGAAGCGGCCGTCAGTACTTCCGCAGCTTTAAAAGGCAGTGCGGAAATTACAATTGGAAACGTACTTGGAAGTAATATAATGAATATTTTACTCATACTTGGAATAACATCAGTTATTTCACCATTAGCAGTCCAGATGTCCACTATTAAGTATGAGATACCCATGGTTATAGGGGCCTCAGTTCTGTTGGCGTTTTTGGGTCTTTATGATGGAACGGTAGCAAGACTAGACGGTATTATTCTGCTTGCAGGAATGGTGTGCTATCTTTTGTATTTGTTAAAGATGACAAAAAATGAACAGCAGGCCGCGGAAGATGAAGCAGAAGAGAATGAAAAAAAGGACAGCATTGCGTTACTTGTGTTATTTATTGTTGCGGGCGGATTAATGATAGTATGGGGCAGCGATATTACAGTAGATGCGGCATCAATACTTGCATCAATGTTCGGAATGGATGAGAGAATCATAGGTTTGACCATAGTAGCTTTTGGAACTTCATTACCTGAACTTGTAACTTCTGCTACGGCAGCTATAAAAGGAAAGGCGGATATTGCTGTTGGAAATATAGTAGGAAGCAATCTATTTAATATTCTGTTTGTAGTGGGTATTGCAGGAACAATAACACCAGTTATTTATGAAAGTAAGTTTATTGTGGATACGATCGTATGTATTGCGACCGCAATATTATTATGGTTGTGTGTGATCAGAACCAAAAAGCTTAAGCGTCATGGCGGTGTAATACTTTTAATATGCTATGCGGCTTATTTTGTATATTTGATACGTTAGATTTTGTAAAAGAGGAATGTGACTTATGAAAAAATTTATGATGATAACCGGAAAGTTTTTGTTGTGGCTATTTGTGACGCTTATTCTTTTGCTGGCGGGATTTCTTGTGATGATCTATATGATCTCCAAAGGACCGTCTGAGCAGATCAGAAATCTCTTTGTAACATCGGTGAGGGAGACCAGCGCGGCGGGATTTCTTGCGGATATTTTTCTTACCGATCAAGAGGTGGCAAATATCGTGGATACCAATGTTATTGAGGTTGGTGAGATCAGCACGGATACGCAGCTTTTTGATTTTACCGAAGATTTTGGAGAGACGGACGAAGAGAGTGTGGACATTGAGATTGTGGATGTGAAAGGCGCTCTTTACAAGGGTAAGATGATGATAGTCAAGGATCCTTCAAGAGTGAAAGTGGGCATTTGTGATGGTTTTGATAAGAACAAGGCTGGGTTGACTCTTCTGGAGATCATGGACAAGTATGACGCTATCGCTGGCATCAACGGTGGGCGTTACAATGATGAAAATGGTTTTGGCAAGGGTGGCCAGCCGGAAGGCATTGTCTTTTCGGAGGGTGAACTGGTGTACGGTGAGCCGGATCAGACCTACAATATCTATGGTTTTGATAAGAACAATGTGTTTATCTGTGGGACGATGACGGGACAGAAAGCCATAGACATGGGTTTTCGGGATGCGGTAACTTTTGGTCCTGCACTGGTGGTGAACGGCGAGGCGGTTACGGCTGTCGGTACGGGAGGTGGATTGAATCCCAGGACCGCCATTGGGCAGAGAGCAGACGGCGCAGTACTTTTGTTGGTAATTGAAGGAAGGCAGACGGCTTCAATGGGTGCTACATATCTGGATTTGATAGAGATAATGCTGGATTTTGGGGCGGTCAACGCGGCGAATCTGGACGGAGGAATGTCTTCGTCCATGGCATACGAGGGTGAAGAGATTTTAAATAATTGTTCTATCAAAGGTGCAAGAGATATGCCGACGGCTTTTGTTGTGGAAAGATAGGAGATTACGATGAGGACACTGGAGAATAAAAAAGGAAGAGGATATTGGATATTTCTGCTAATCTGGAGTGTTTTGCTGACTGTGGTTATGGCGGCTGCCTTGACATGGTTTTACAGCTTTCTGAAAGATTATCAAAAGGTTTATGATGAAACGCGCCCATTATTGTACCAATATGAAGTGATGGAGATATTTACAGCCCACGATGCAGCGCAGATAATGGAGCTGGCGGAGCCTGTGGAGCTTGGAGCTTTTGAGAGCAGGGAAAATTTCACGGTTTATTTGAATGATTACCTGGTGGGAAAGGATATGGATTTCGGAACGAAGGCGGGGGAACATATTGAGGAGCGGCCGGTGTATGTGGTGACTGCGGACGAGACACCCTTTGCGATAGTACGGCTTAAGAAAAAGGCGGAGACGGCGTCTTACGGCCTGCCTCTATGGGAAATCGGAAGTATCGAGCTGCTGCCTATGACGACAGAGGAGTATGAGTTGATTGCGCCTTCCACGGTGACGGTGACGGTGAACGGGATTACGGTGACGGAGGATGCATTGGAAGAAAGTGGGATTCGTGGGACTGCGGAAGAATATTTAGAGGCTTACACCCATATTCCCTCATACAACCAGTATGATCTGGGGAAGTTTTATGGTGAACCTGAGATTTACGGCACTAATGAAGCAGGAGAGCCTGTGGAAATCATCTACGATGAGAAAGAGCACTGTTACAAGGCAGACTTTGGAGGAAATGAGCTTCTCAAAGAAGAGGTTGAGGATTATGTGATACAGATGATGACGGATTATGCCATGTACGTATCTAACGATTTGGCATATAACTCATTGGACAAGTATTTTCCCTCAAAATCCCCACTCCTGGCTGGTATCAAGCAGGTTCAGAGGCAATGGTATGACGCCCATCGCAAGCCTGAGGTTAAAAACCAGGAGATAACAGAATTCATAGTATATTCGGATGACGCCTTTTCTGCCCAGGTGTACTTGGAACAGCATATATATATAGATTTTTCAAAAAAGACGGAGATCGTGGTCACGGATATGCATGTCTATTTTGTAAAGATAGACGGTGAGTGGAAAGTGGCGGGTATTGCTTTTGGATAGCTAGATTCGCTTTGCATAATCAGAATTTAGTTTACATAATTTGAATAAGGAATGGGTCATTTTTTAAAGACCCATTCCCGTTGTATTTGATAGCTGATTAAGAATAACACAGTATCTACGATAGCCTTGATCAGGGTTTTGCCGATGTTGCCTGCCTGGAACAAAGCGGCGGCCAGGGAGACAAGACCGGCGGAAGCTGCGAACTGCAGGAGGCAGAGCAGGTAGTAACGCGCCAGAGAAGTTTTATTTTTGGAACGAAATACTTTTTTGCTGTTGAGCATATAGTTGAACAGGGAGGAGCATACCCTTGCGGCGGCGGTGGCGATGACTATGTTCCATGCACCGTCCGGCATAAAGTATGTCAGAATACTGATCAACAGGAAAAACAGGACGATATCCAACAGGGATGACATAAGGGAGCTTGCCAAAAAGGCAAAAATAGTCCGGTAGATCTTGATGGAATCTTTAAGCGGGTTGAAATGTGAAGAGTCATTATCGTCCAGATATATGGTGCGGATCGTCACTTCCGTGAAAGGGATCTCGTGAGTCTTCATTTCTAAGAGCATGTTGGTTTCGTATTCGTAGCGTTCCCCGGCGGTTTCGAGCATTAGGGGAAGATACGGTGCGGGAATCGCTCTTAAGCCCGTTTGGGTATCCGTGATCCGAATGCCGCATGCAAAGCGGAAGACGCTGCGGGTCATCACATTGCCAAAGCGGCTGCGGAAAGGAACCTCGTCCGAGGAAAAGTTTCTTGCACCCAGCACGATCTGAACGGGATTTTCCGACAGCTTCAGACAGCATGCATAAATGTCGTCGGGGTGGTGCTGGTTGTCGCCGTCCACGGTGATGACGCCTGTGCATGAAGGTCGGTTTTCTATGCAATAAGAAAACGCGGTTTTCAGGGCGCAGCCCTTGCCCCGGTTTTCCGGATGGGTGAGCACGGTAACGTTAGGGAAAGCCCCAGCTTTCTCAAAAAGCGTGTCGAAATCGCTGCCGCTTCCATCGTTTACTACGATAACGTCGCAAAAACCCTTCCCAGTCAATCCTTCCAGAACAGCCAGAAGTTTTTCATCCGGCTTGTAGGAGGGCAGAATCACAGACATATTATTTATAAATTCATTCATACTAATAACCATGCCTTTCTCTCAGAGAGTGAAAAATTTTTTTTCACCCTATAATTCACGATAGTGCTATTGTAGCATATGTTATGAAAAAATAACAGTATTTTGATTAACATAAGGGCAGTTCGCGAAGCGTGCTGACCGTTGTTTATGGGTCGTGCCCCTGTTGAACACGCAAAACGTGCGAAATATTAACCACCCGCTATGCGGGTGCGCGGTGTGTGTTATACAAAAAAATCACCTTTCCGCTATAATAAGGTTGTTCAAGCCAATATATAGCGAAAGGAAAGGTGATTTTAATGGCCAATAAGGCGAATAGTTTAGCACACACCAAGTGGATGTGTAAGTACCACATAGTGTTCACCCCTAAGTATAGGAGAAAAATTATATATAATCAATACAAAGAAAGTATAAGGGATATATTAAAACAGCTATGTGCATACAAAGGTGTAGAAATATTGGAAGGACATCTTATGCCAGACCATGTCCATATGCTGGTAAGTATACCGCCTAAATTAAGTGTATCACAATTTATGGGATATCTGAAAGGAAAAAGTGCATTGATGATATTTGATAAACACGCAAACTTAAAGTATAAGTTTGGTAACAGGCATTTTTGTCTAATGTAGCAAACTTTCATACAACATAAGCCTTCTGGTTTCAGAGGGCTATTTTTCTGTAATGCTTGAAAAAGGCTTATTTTGCGGGATTTCTCGCATTGCCTGTTATTTCTCTCACCACATTTCCATGAATAGATAAGCATAAATTTTTTGATGCCTCTGGCATTGCGGCGGCCTTGCCCGGAAAAATGCACACCCTTTGAAAGATTGGAGAATAAGAAAATATCCGCTAAAAAGTATCTTATAGCGCATTTTATGAAAAAGATACTTTTTAGCGGATATTATTTTACTTTGGCAGCGGGCGTGTAAACGCTATTCTCTCAGTTCTGCGTTGACCGGGTAACAACCGCCATACCCTGTTTTCTCTAAAAACAGTTCTTTGCAGTCGGTAAAGCCGAGCTGGTAAGCGAGCATCCCATAGCGTGATCCAAGGGCGTTCTGTTCGCTGATGCAGCGGTCAATAAGAAGCCGGGTTTCTTCCGGCAGTTGCAGGGCTGCCAGCTCGTCAAAGTATACGTCGGATTTTCGGACAATCTCCTGATAATCCAAGTCGTTGTTTGTGATCTCGTT
>JAAUZJ010000016.1 GCA_014804695.1 Lachnospiraceae bacterium | reverse complement strand
CTAGAATAATCATCTGCATCTGCCTGTCCTGTTTTCCCATCATAAAAATAACCTCCTGCAGTTTATATAATAATTATATCATACAGAAGGTTATTTTTCGTTAGTTTGTCAACAGGTCCGTACTTTTGCACTCCCGAAGCGGGTTGAATAAATTTTGCCTACATTTTTTACTTCTAAAATTGCCATTTTATTGCCATACTCCTTTCTAAAAGTCGTTCAGTTCGTTTGCTTTTATTCTTTGTTTCTGATAACCCAAGTATAGCAAAAAGAGGAAATGTCAGCCATTTCATAAGCTTACATTTCCTCCTTATTTCTTACAGTTTTGTAAGTTATCTCCACTCTTGTCCCCTTCCCTATTTCAGAAGTGATACTTAGCCGGTGGCCAAGCTTGTCCAGTATTGCCTTGCACAGATAGAGTCCTATTCCTGTAGAATACTTGTCCGCGTGTCCATTATAACCGGTATAACCTTTTTCACAGATTCGCGGAAGGTCTTCGGCACTGATTCCGATGCCTGTATCTTCTATAATAATTACTGCATTATTGTCTGCGCTTTCTCCCACTGCTGCTGCAATACGCTCCACCTTTATCGTAATACCGCCCTGCTTTGTATACTTGATGGAATTTGACAAAAGCTGGTCAATCACAAATCCCAGCCACTTTTTGTCTGTCACAGCCATAATATCCTGCGGTTCGTAGGTCAGACGCAGTTTTTTGTGAATAAATTGTTTTGCATATTTATGGATGGAGCATTTTATCACCTCATCAAGCAACACGCTCTCAATGACAAAATCATTTGTCTCGGCGCCAAGGCGCGTATATTGAAGAGCCATGTCAACATACTGCTCTATCCGAAAAAGCTCACTTTGCTTTTGCTGTTCATTTGTGACACATATGTCATTTTCTTCAATATTGTCCGACTCGAGATAAGTGTTTATATTCTCATCAATTAACAGCTTTAATGCCGCTATCGGCGTTTTTATCTGATGTACCCACATGGAATAATATTCTGCCATATCCTGCTGCCGTTTCCGCATTTCATTTCGGATATGCTTGTTCTCCTCTGCAATAATCGTAATACAGTTCTGGTACTGCCTCTCATACATGTATTCTGGGTTTTTCATGTCATCCGGTACTATCGTGATATTTTTTTGCATCTGCTCAAGCTGCCTGAAGCTGTTGTAATGTCTGCTGTATCCCACCGCAATCGCTACCGCCGTTAAAAAAAGACATAGCGTCAGACCATATACAATCTCAAAAAACGGTATATCGTTTAAAAGCATTGTGGCAGCTGCTGTCAGGGCAATGCACAGTATTACCGCAAGCCATCTTATATTTTCCTTGATATATGCAATAAAATATTTCATCTGTTTCTATCCTATTCTGTACCCGATGCCTTTTTTGGTCTGTATATAATCCTCAAGTCCGATGCTCTCAAGCTTTTTGCGCAAACGGTTCACATTCACCGACAATGTGTTCTCGTCCACGTAGCTGTCGCTTTCCCAGAGCTTTGTCATCAGAGTATCCCTCGAAACGACTTTTTCCTTGTTTTCCATAAGTACTTGCAATATGCGGAGTTCATTTCTGGTAAGCTCCAGTTTCTCATCGCCATAAGTAAGCGTTGCCTCTGTCAGGTTCAACATCGCACCTTTATGCTCCAGTATAACACTCTGACTCACAAAATCATAGCTTCTCCTGAGCAATGCCTGTATCTTTGCTGTCAGTACATCCGTATCAAACGGTTTTGCTACAAAGTCATCGCCGCCCATATTCACTGCCATGACTATATTCATATTGTCAGATGCGGATGACAAAAATATAATCGGTACCTTGGAAACCTTCCGAATCTCGCTGCACCAATGATAACCGTTGTAAAACGGCAGCTTGATATCCATCAGTACAAGCTGCGGTGCGGCGTTTACATATTCAGGTATAATATTTGTAAAATCATTTGCACAGATTACTTCATAATCCCAGCTTTCCAGATGACGCTTCAAACCGGCCGCTATCATTTCATCATCCTCGACTATAAAAATTTTGTACATTATCTATTCTCCTGGATATACTTATCTATTCTTTTCATTGAATCATCGTCCAAATAATATGCAATTATCTTAAACTCTGAATAAGACATTGTTCCGCCTTCATATAAATAGTTAATCATACATTGTTCCAATTCATCTTCAGTTAAGTACCATGCGCAACCTTCCAATGCATCAAAGAAATCACAATCGGGTAATGACCTTATCAAATCCAGTTTTACTTCTCCATCCAAATATGGGATAATCTCAGACAATTCATCTACACTCAAAGGATCTCTTACTCCATTTTCTATAGCTTCCACTAAGTATTTGCCGGACAACTTCGTATCAGAATACACAAAAACGTCGCAAAGTTCTTCACTGTTAAATGAAACTCCTTGATTTAATAAGAGTTTAAATGCTTCGCTTACTTCTGTTTCCTCCATAAGGTACATATATGTCAGCAGCGTATCTTTATCCGCATTTCCGGTCTTAAGCTCATCAACTAACGTGTCAGCATGCTCCTCATCCTTAGAATAGTAAATTTTATCAAAAGATTTCTCATCCAGACCTGTGAAATTAACACTTAATTCTCTAATCCTGGCTCCCTGACCCACGAACTTGATTATATTGCGACCTTTTTCCATTGTCAGTGTTTGAACAGTCTTTTCTCCGTTCTCATTAATCGTAGATACTGCACCATCCGGTGAGATATACACGATTTTGAACTTACCATCTTTTAATTCAAATTCCGAATCTATACTTATATCAATATCATCAGAAGCATATATAATTCTTTCACTGGATGATCCGTTGAATCTAAAGCCGGATGCCGTTATCTTATTGCCTCCGCAGTAATTATAAGCGCTCCATTGGTCATATAGATCGTCTCCTGCAATTAAATTATCATCATCATAAACCTTCCATGCCGCTCCTAACTTATTTACTTTTTCCCCTCTTAGCAGGAAAGAATCCGCTGTCATATTGGTAATAACAGTACCTGCACCTTTTTTAAAGGAATTTTCAATTTCACCATATACACTATCAGCTATGTCAAACGGAATCTCCGCCACTTTAGCCATATTATCAGCTATGTCATAAGAAATATCCCCTGCCTCTTCTATATCAGCAGTCTCAAATCTAACACAGCCACATGCACCAAGAAACAACATACATATCAAAAGGCATGTTGAAATGCAAACCCTGAATACTGATTGCTGTTTATAACTAATAATCCCTTTTAAACGTTTCTTTAAGTTATTTTTCTCACTCATAAATGTAGTAGAAAATTCGTTTTTCACATGTGCGACATTTTTCTGGGCATAGTTGAGAAGAAGATTTCCATATATTTTCATTCCCTCTTTGCTAAGATAATTAAGAACTGCCTCATCACACGATAGTTCACAGTCAATTTTGATTCTCCTGTCAATCAGATATAGTAACGCATTAAACCAATGGATACAAAGCAATATTTGATATACCCATTTATACCATAAATCCTTCCTTATTATGTGTACATATTCATGATGGAGTATGAGTTTAAGTTCCGATGCAGCTCTTTCCTCCTTGGATAAAATAATTATAGGTCTGAATAAACCCACTGTAATTGCTGTTGAAACGACATCGCTCTCATAAACCATAGGGACCTTACTTATATTAAGCATCCCGGACAATTCCCTTGTAGCCTCGTAAATATCCCTATCCATGCATGGTGTTGAATTATTTTTTATATTATTAATAAAATAAAAGTACTTACACAGCTTTATTGACAATGCAATAATAACACCTGCTAACCATATTGCCGCTATAATATTAATTGGTGCAAATGAGCGTTTTGCGACGTTATTCGATATTGAAGATAATAAAGGTAAATTAGAATTCAAGCCACTTTCTATTGGCACTGTCGGCGCATCTACTGCTGTGCTTCCTGATAAGCCTGTTTCATCATTTAGTCCAACACTTTCTGATAACTCTGGCGCAATCCCAATATCATTTCCCTCTAATTCCAATATCAGACTATCCGTAAGCGTTCCTCCCATGTTAGCGATTACGCCCCTCTTTTCGCCCACTCCTGCTTCTGTATTTTCTATCTGTAACAAATCTATATTCAACTTAATGCTATCCAGGCCCAGCCACTCAAAATTTATCGGCAGTGTCAGTCTTACAACCAACAGGAGCCATATATAGTAATTCCATTTTTTAGAAAACGCTCTCTCCGTCACAGGATGTATAAGTAATAATATCGATCCTACTAATGCCCCTGATAAAGACAATGATAATATGATTATAAAAAGATGTTGTAATTCTATATTTATCACTATAACCCCTCCATTCTTATAAAAGTAATTTATGTAAAATTGGTTTTTACAAAATTAATATCCTCATAATTTTATTTGTTCCATATTTTCATGTTTAAATATTCTTATTAAAATACTCACGCAGCTCTTCAATATCATCTTTTGATAATGCATTGCTATTTATTAAAGCGGCTGCCAGGCTGCTTGAGCTGTCCTTAAAAAACTTTTCTACAAAACTCTTTGTTTCTTCCTTTACATATTCATCACGCTTAATACACGGTGTATAATAATATACCTCGCGTTTTTCCTGGCTTATAACGCCCTTTTTTAACAATCTGTTTATCAAAGTTAATACTGTTGTTCTTTCCCAGCTCTTATTTTCATTTAATACGGCACGTATTTCATTTGCATTCAAAGCATAGTCAACAGCCCACAACACCTCTAATATTTCCAACTCCGAATCGGAAACCGTTATTTTTCTATCCATCCTTATTATCTCCTTATGCTTTCACTTCTTAACTTGATAGTTCCCCTTATCAATTACTAATTTATTCAGTCTACTTTTGTAGACAAATTTAGTTTACATCTGTAGACAGCATTTGTCAAGGAAAATATATATTTAATTCATTCATAACAGCAAAATTACGCTTTTATACAAAGATAATTCGCAGAATAACAAAAAAGCAGAGCATGTTTTGAACATGCTCTGCTAATAAAATGCATTTATAATACTATATAAATAAATCCACGCAAATCAAATTATACCAATTCAAGTACAACTTCCATTGCTGCATCACCCTTACGAGGGCCAATCTTGATGATTCTTGTATAACCACCGTTACGGTTTGCATATTTCGGTCCATACTCGTCAAAAAGTTTTGCAACCAAGTCAACCTGTTTGGTTCCTCTCTTCTTGCCGGCATTGGTCTCAGGAACTTCAGTGACAGGATATAAAACTTTCAGTATCTGTCTTCTTACATGAAGTCTTGAAGGCATATCTTTCTTGATTTCCTTCTCCACTGTGTCATATACGGTAACTTTCTTGCCGTCTACAACTTCTTTTACTCTCTTGCCGTCTTTATCCTTACGTGGAACCTTCGCATTTACCTTAACGGTTTCATAATTATCTCTTTCTTTTACGGCCATTGCAATCAAAGGTTCTACTATCTTACGAATTTCTTTAGCTCTTGCCTCTGTTGTAATGATTTTGCCATTATAAAGAAGATTAGTTACCTGATTTCTAAGTAATGCTTTTCTCTGGTCTGATCTTCTTCCAAGTTTTCTGTACTTTGCCATAATAGGCTCCTTTCCTGCGCGCTCTTTGGTCTTACCGCATATAATGCTAAACACAAATTATCTATTAAGCTTCATCACTTGGATTTAACTGAAGGCCTAACTCTTTGAGTTTAGCTAAAACCTCTTCCAAAGATTTACGTCCTAAGTTACGGACCTTCATCATATCTTCGGAAGTTTTATTAGTCAATTCTTCAACAGTATTGATACCCGCTCTTTTTAAGCAATTATAGGAACGAACAGATAATTCAAGTTCATCAATGCTCATTTCCAATACTTTCTCTTTTTCATCATCTTCTTTTTCAACCATGACTTCTGCAGTCTTGGCGTTCTCAGATAAATCAATGAAAAGGCTTAAATGTTCGCTAAGTACTTTTGCAGCTAAACTAACCGCTTCGTCAGGAACAAGCGTTCCATTAGTGTAAACATCCAGTGTAAGTTTATCAAAATCAGTGATCTGACCTACACGAGTGTTTTCTACGGTCACATTAACTCTTTCAACAGGTGTATAAATAGAATCTACCGCAATGACGCCAATAGGTAAATCGTCAGATTTATTTTTGTCAGAGCTTACGTATCCTCTTCCCTTTGTGATAGTCAATTCCATATATAATTTAGTATCTTTACCGCTTAAAGTAGCGATTACCAAATCGGGATTTAATATCTCAATATCCTGATTAACCTGAATATCAGATGCCCTTACAATTCCTTCACCTTCATACTCAATATATGCGGTCTTAGGCTCATTAGTCTCGCTGGTATTTTTGATCGCAAGACTCTTGATATTCATGATAATTTCAGTAACATCCTCTTTAACACCCGGAATGGAGCTGAACTCATGTAAAACGCCTTCAATTTTAACCTGACTTACAGCTGCGCCGGGTAAAGAAGAAAGCATAATTCTCCTCAAAGAATTACCAAGGGTAATACCATAACCTCTTTCCAGTGGTTCTACTACAAATTTACCGTATTTTTTGTCTTCAGAGATTTCTACAACTTCAATATTTGGTCTTTCAAAATCAAACACTGCAAATACCCTCCTTTACGAACAATAATAAAACTGCCTATCTAACATTCACAACCCGCGAGTTTGTGCATTTTTACAAACTCGCAATTGAAAAATCTATGATTTTTCAATTTATTATTTAGAATACAACTCGACGATAAGCATTTCATCTACAGGAACGTCAATCATCTCTCTTGTAGGAAGATATTTTACGGTTGCCTTTGCTGCTTCCTGATCTACATCAAGCCACTCTGGAACCAATCTTCCGCCTGTTACTTCGAGGATATCTTTATATCTCTGTAAAGACTTAGATTTTTCCCTTACTTCAACTACATCTCCGGCTTTTACCAAATAAGAAGGGATATTAACGGCCTTACCGTTTACCAGAAAATGTTTATGTCCAACAACCTGTCTTGCTTCTCTTCTTGTTCTTGCAAAACCCATTCTGAAAACTACATTATCAAGTCTGCTCTCAAGCATAACCATAAGGTTTTCACCAGTCATGCCTTTCATTCTCTCAGCCTTTTTATAATAGTTTCTGAAAGGTTTCTCAAGTACACCATAGATAAATTTAGCTTTCTGTTTTTCTCTCAACTGAAGACCATATTCACTGATCTTTTTACCAGCTCTTGCTGATGTTCTTTTTGACTTCTTATCATATCCTAAATAAGTAGGATCTAAATCGAGGGATCTGCATCTTTTCAATACAGGAACTCTATTTACTGCCATATTCGGCTCCTTTCTTTGAGGTCTCACCTCATCCTATTGTTTACAGTACCATAATCTACGATACTTTCATCCAACGCTTATACATATACAAAAGACTATACACGGCGACGTTTAGGCGGACGGCATCCGTTATGAGGTACCGGAGTTACGTCGCGGATACTTGTAACTTCAAGTCCACATGCCTGAAGTGCACGAATTGCCGCTTCACGACCTGAACCAGGTCCTTTTACCATAACATCAACGGTTTTTAAACCATGAATCAACGCAGCTTTGGTAGCTGTCTCTGCTGCCATCTGTGCTGCATATGGAGTAGATTTCCTTGAACCTCTAAAACCAAGACCGCCTGCACTAGCCCAGCTTAAAGCATTACCTTCGTTATCTGTTAAGGTAACAATTGTATTGTTAAAAGAGGACTGAATATGTGCCTGTCCATGTTCAACGTTTTTCTTTACACGCTTTTTTGTTACTTTTTTTGCAACTTTTTTAGCCATAATAAACTAACCTACTTTCTCCTAATAATTAATTATTTCTTCTTATTTGCAACCGTACGCTTAGGACCTTTTCTTGTTCTTGCATTGGTCTTAGTTTTTTGACCACGAACAGGAAGTCCTTTCCTGTGACGGATTCCTCTGTAGCATCCAATTTCCTGAAGTCTCTTGATGTTTAAGGCAATCTCTCTTCTCAGATCACCTTCTACCATGTAATCTTTTTCGATTACCTCTGCAAGTCTCTTAACCTCATCATCAGTTAATTCTCTGACACGAGTGTCAGGATTAACATTTGCTGCTTTCAGAATTTTGTTTGAACTTACTCTTCCAATTCCGTAGATATAGGTTAAACCAATCTCCACACGTTTCTCTCTGGGTAAGTCAACACCTGCAATACGAGCCATTTACATTTCCTCCATTTCATACTTAAAGTAAGTTTTCTCACTTTTTACTAATTGATTGAGGCAACTTTACGAGTTTGTATGCACAAGCGACAAACTCGCAGTTGAAAAATCTCTGATTTTTCAACTTGCCCAATCGGAGCAAAATCTTCCGATCTTTCCAAAAACATTTGGTATCAAAAAGTAATCACCTGTAGGCTCTTCCATCTATATTATAATCAGTATCATCTACGTATAAATGACACTGCAGCCGCTCATAATTAGTTGGACAAGAACCCCTTTTATCAATATCTTCTAATATGATAATAACTCGGGATTAACCTTGTACCTGCTTATGCTTTGGATTTTCACAAATTACTCTGATTTTGCCTTTTCTTTTAATGATTTTGCACTTTTCGCACATCGGTTTTACTGATGATCTAACCTTCATGTTAAACCCTCCTTTCAAAAAAGACCGAATTACATTATAACACGTATATTTCCTTTATTCAAGCATTTTTTGGAATTTATTTACCAATTTATTTACCAAATTTACTTATTTATCTCTCCAAATAATTCTTCCCTTGGAAAGGTCATATGGAGACAATTCCAAAGTAACCTTATCTCCCGGTAAGATACGGATAAAATTCTGACGAAGTTTACCGCTTATATGCGCCAATACGACATGCCCGTTTTCCAGTTCTACCTGAAACATGGTATTTGGTAACTTCTCAATTACAGTTCCTTCAATTTCAATTACATCGGCTTTTGACATTTCATACCTCCTTTAACTATTCATATCTGCCTTATATTTCTGAATGAATTTACGAATTACTATATCATCGGCGTCTCCTGACTTAATAATATCAGCCAAACCATCATCCGGACATTTTTTAATGATCTGAATATGCTTCTTATTCTTTTTCTTAGGCTTTGCCAATGTCCTGATTTTGCCGTCAACTAAATATATATATTCAGTTTCTTCTTTTATTATGACATAAATTGTACCCATGTCATGTCCTGCCTTAGAAGTGGCTAACATTCCTATCATTTCCATACCTCTTGCTCTTTACCATGCCAGACGCTTACTTAATGATCGTCAGAATTTCCGGTTCGGAGTCCGTAATAAGAATCGTATTTTCATAATGTGCCGAATACGCACCGTCAGCCGTTACAACCGTCCAGTCATCATCCAGCCATTCCACATCTCCTGTTCCCATATTTATCATCGGTTCAACTGCCAGTGTCATTCCCGCCTGTAAACGTGGGCCTCTTCGTCTCTGCCTAAAGTTCGGAATCTGTGGTTCTTCGTGAAGTTTTGTACCTATTCCATGACCGACCAGATCTCTTACTATTCCGTAGCCAAAAGAAGTCACATAGGCATCTATTGCATTGGATATATCAAAAAGATGCTGTCCTGCTTTTGCCATTTTAATTCCTTCAAAAAAGCTCTGCTTAGTGACCTTGATAAGTTTTTCCGCTTCCGGACTGATCTTACCTACCGCATGTGTCCTTGCAGCATCGGAATGATATCCTTTATATATAAGCCCTGCATCCAGACTTACAATATCGCCTTCCTGCAAAATACGATCTCTGCGGGGTATGCCATGAACAACTTCATTATTGACAGATACGCAGATCGAAGCCGGATATCCTTGATAATTTAAAAAATTAGGAACACATCCAAAGCTTCTGATCAGTTTTTCCCCCATTTCATCAATATCCTTTGTGGAGATTCCCGGTCTGATCGCTTTGCCAAGTTCATCATGCACGATAGCAAGCAATCTGCCCGATTCACGCATCAATTCTATTTCTCTGGCAGATTTAATTGTAACAGACATTTTTTTAAACCACACCTTCTTATGCTAATATTGCGGTAATTGCAGCAAATACGTCTTTCATATCTACTGTACCGTCAACAGTCTTAAGCACGCCCTTCTTTGTATAAAAATCTATAAGAGGCTGTGTCTGCTTATGATAAACATCCAGACGGTTCTTTACCGTTTCTTCCTTATCATCATCACGAAGTACCAATTCTTTTCCACATCTGTCACAAATGCCTTCTTTTTTGGGCGGAACATGTTCAATATGGTATGTTGCACCACATGAAAGACAAGCGCGTCTTCCTGACATTCTTCTGATTATATTTTCGTCCGGCACATCCACATTGATCGCATAATCAATCTTCTCGCCAATTTCATTAAGAGCGTTGTCCAAAACCTCTGCCTGCGGAATAGTTCTCGGAAAACCGTCTAAAACATAACCGTTTTTGCAATCATCCTTAGCAACTCTGTCTAATAAAATTTTCACTGTCAACTCATCGGGAACCAATGCCCCCTGATCCATATATTTCTTGGCTTCCATACCAAGCTCTGTACCGTTTTTTACATTTTCCCTGAAAATATCTCCTGTCGAAATATGCGGTATCTCATATTTATCTGCGATCATCTGTGCCTGTGTTCCTTTTCCGGCTCCAGGTGCACCTAACATAATAATTTTCATAACTTATCTCCTTTATGTGAGAAAGATGCCGCAAAACGACATCTTCCTCATATTAGTCATTTAAAAAGCCTTTATAATTACGAACCATCATCTGAGATTCAATCTGCTTAATTGTCTCTAAAACAACGCTCACGATAATGATCAAGCTTGTTCCACCGAATGATACGCTCGCATGGAATATACCATTAAAGAAATACGGAACTACACAGACAATAGTAAGTCCTACCGCACCTATGAAGATGATGTAATTCAGTATTTTGGTAAGATAATCGCTGGTAGGTTTACCCGGACGTATACCAGGAATAAAACCGCCCTGCTTCTTCATGTTTTCAGCAATTTCAATCGGATTAAAGGTAATGGAGGTATAGAAGTATGCAAAGAAAATAACTAATACAATATATACCACCAATCCGATTGAATAAACCGGCTGAGAAGGATTGCACCAATAGCTTGAATTCAATCCTCTTAATATTTCTGTCCATACACCTGTTCCACTTTGAACATTAAACAGTGAACAAACGATAATAGGAAGCTGCATCAATGAAGATGCAAAGATTACAGGAATAACACCTGCAGTATTAATCTTTAACGGAATACTTGAAGTCTGACCTCCTACAGTCTTTCTTCCCTGTATCTTTTTAGCATACTGTACCGGAATCTTTCTAACACCGTCATTCAATATAATGACAAGCACTACCATTCCAACAATAATTGCAAGTATGATTACAGCAGCTACAACAGCTCTTGCAATCGGTCTGCCTAAAACAAACTGTTCAAACAAAGTTGCGATGTCACTAGGCATACGTGAAAGAATATTAATTGTAAGGACGATAGAAATACCGTTTCCTACACCGCTCTCAGTGATTCTTTCACCAACCCACATAAGGAATGCACTTCCTGCAGTCAAAGCTGCAATTACAGTAATAACATTGATCACGTTATAAGTCTGTAACAGTCCTTGACGGCCAAAACCAATAGCCATAGCTGCCGATTCGATAAGTGAAAGTCCAACCGTTACATAACGTGTAATTGATGCAATTTTCTTTCTTCCATCCTCTCCGTCACGCTGCATTTCTTCCAATTTAGGAATTGCAATCGTAAGCAGCTGCATAATAATTGAGGATGTGATATACGGAGTGATATTCAATGCTATAATTGACATATTTAAAAATGAACCACCCGTAAAAGCATCAAAAAAGTTAAATGCATCGCCTGTCTGCTGTGAAAACCAATTTGCAAAATAGGACCTGTCAACACCAGGCACCGGAAGCTGTGAACCAAGACGGATCACAACCAACATTGCAAATGTAAAAAATATCTTTTTTCTTAATTCTTTTATTTTAAATGCATTTTTAAGAGTTGTAAACATTACATCACCTCTGCTGTTCCGCCAAGTGCCTCGATTTTTTCTTTTGCAGATGCACTGTATGCATTCACCTTTACATCGAGCTTCTTAGTCAATTCTCCATTTCCAAGAATCTTTACTCCATCACGAGGATTCTTAACGATTCCCTTTTCAATCAATGTATCTACATCAACGGTTGTTCCGTTATCAAATACTTCCAATGCACTTAAATTAATAGCCACGATTTCTTTAGAGTTTCTGCACTTGAAGCCTCTCTTTGGAATACGTCTGTATAATGGCATCTGTCCACCTTCGAAACCTATTCTTGGTGCACCGGAACGAGCTTTCTGTCCCTTATGTCCCTTACCAGCAGTCTTGCCATTTCCTGAACCATGTCCGCGACCTCTTCTAAAATTATCACTGTGTTTAGAACCTCTTGCAGGTCTTAAATTTGATAATTCCATTTTCTGGCACCTCCTTCTGTTTTTATTATGCTTCTTCCACTTTGACCATATGTCTTACACACTGAATCTGACCCTTTGTAGCTCCGTTATCGGGTAATTCAACAGTCTGTCCTATTTTTCTAAGTCCCATTGCTGCTATTGTAGCTCTGGCCTTGGGAACCTGACCAATGGTCGATTTAATCAAAGTTATTTTTAATTTCTTTTCTGATTTTGCTGCCATCTTTTTTTCTCCTTCCTAAGAACAATGTCTAGCAATATAATAATTCAAATTATATATTAAGACATAACTTCCTCTACAGATTTTCCGCGGTTCCTAGCAACTTCTTCAGGAGTTTTCAACTGGCTTAATCCTGCAATCGTAGCAAGTACGACATTCTGTTTATTGTTGGAACCCAAAGATTTAGTACGGATATTAGAGATGCCCGCAAGCTCACATACAACACGAGCCGGTCCACCTGCTATAATACCGGTACCTTCCGGAGCTCTCTTAAGCAAAACTGAAGCAGAACCAAATTTTCCGATAAAATCATGTGTAATACTGTGATTAGGGTCAAGTGCAACAGATACTAAATTCTTAATTGCATCCTCTTTTCCCTTACGAATAGCCTCCGGAATTTCAGTTGCTTTTCCCAAACCTGCACCTACGTGTCCGTTACCATCACCTACGACTACCAAAGCTGTGAAACGGAAGTTACGACCACCTTTTACAACCTTAGTAACACGCTTTATAGTTACAACTTTTTCAGTCAATTCCAACTGACTGGGATCTATGATTGTACGTCTCATGTGATTTTCTCTCCCTTCCTAGAATTCTAATCCAGCTTCTCTGGCTGCATCAGCTAATGCTGCAATTTTTCCATGGTATATAAAGCCGCCTCTATCAAATACAACCGTTTTAATACCTTTTTCAACCGCTCTCTTAGCAATTAATGTTCCTAAATATGCTGCTGCATCAACATTATTGGTTTTCTCAAGTTCAGCTTTTACATCTTTTTCAAGTGTAGATGCCGCTACTAATGTATTTCCAACTGTATCATCAATAATTTGAGCATACATATGATTATTACTTCTGAACACAGCCAAACGTGGCCTCTGCGCAGTACCACTCAAACGGTTACGCATTCTTCTGTGTTTTTTAACACGAACTTTTTGTCTTGATTCTTTACTAACCATTTTCATACTCTCCTTATCTGTTATTTCTTACCAGTCTTACCAACTTTACGTCTTATAACTTCATCAGCATATTTAATACCCTTGCCCTTATAAGGCTCCGGTCTTCTCTTATCTCTGATTTCAGCAGCGAATTGGCCAACTTTTTCTTTATCAATACCCTTAACGATGATTACATTCTGTCCTTCCATGACAGTTTCAATGCCCTCAGGATCAGTCATCTCTACCGGATGAGAATAACCTAAATTCAAAGTTAAAACTTTTCCGGATTTGGATGCTCTGTAACCAACACCGTTAACTTCAAGTTTCTTCTCATATCCTTCGGTAACACCGACAACCATGTTGTTAAGCAATGTTCTTGTAAGGCCATGTAAAGATTTCATTTTCTTTAAATCATTAGGTCTTGAAACAAGAATTTCTGTGCCTTCCATCTTGATTTCCATCTCAGCAGGCAGCACTCTCTCAAGTGTTCCCTTAGGACCTTTTACAGTCACTTTATTATTTTCTGCGATATCAACAGTTACTCCTGCCGGAATCGCGATTGGCATTCTTCCTATACGTGACATGCCCGTACCTCCTGTTTTATATTTTATACATTAGACTTCTACCATACGAACGCTAATACTTCTCCGCCTACCTGAAGCTCTCTTGCTTTCTTATCGGTTATAACACCCTGATTGGTGGAGATGATTGCAATACCAAGTCCGCCGAGAACCTTCGGTAAATCTTCCTTGCCTGCGTATACACGAAGACCAGGTTTGGAAATTCTCTTAAGACCGGAAATGATTTTTTCATTTTTATCTTCGCCATATTTTAATGTAATATGGATTGTCTGAAATTTACCGTCTTCAATAACGTCAAATCTCTTAATATAACCTTCATCCAAAAGAATCTGTGCAATAGCCAGTTTCATCTTAGATGAGGGCACATCTACTGTATCATGTTTTGCAGTATTTGCATTACGGATTCTTGTAAGCATATCTGCAATAGGATCACTCATTGTCATTTGAATTGCCTCCTTCTTAAAATTAAATTGCACCCTCTGCAAGTTTGAAAGTCAGACTTTCAAACTTTACCAGCTGGCTTTACGAACGCCAGGAATCTGACCTTTATATGCTAACTCACGGAAGCAAATTCTGCAAATTCCGTATTTTCTTAAATAAGCATGTGGCCGCCCACAAATTTTGCAACGATTATACTCTCTTGTAGAGAATTTAGGTTTACGCTGCTGTTTAATCTTCATTGCTGTCTTAGCCATGAATTTACCTCCTTTTACTTAGCAAATGGCATATTGAACAATCTTAATAATTCTCTAGCCTCTTCATCTGTTTTAGCAGTTGTTACGATAATAACATCCATACCTCTTACCTTGTCAATCTTATCATATTCGATTTCAGGGAAGATCAGCTGCTCTTTAATACCTAAAGCATAATTTCCCCTGCCGTCAAACGCATTGGGATTTACACCCCTAAAGTCACGTACACGAGGCAGTGCAAGGTTTACCAAACGATCAAGGAATTCATACATCTTATCACCACGCAGGGTAGTTTTGCATCCGATTGCCTGACCTTCCCTGATTTTGAAGTTAGCGATAGAATTCTTTGCCTTTGTAATAATCGCTTTCTGGCCTGCAATCGTTTCCATATCGCCCATGGCAGCTTCCAAAATTTTTGCATTTTCTTTTGCTTCACCAACGCCCATGTTTATTACGATCTTATCGAGCTTGGGAACCTGCATGACATTTTTATATCCAAACTTTTTGACCATAGCATCTACGATCTCGTCTTTATACAAATCTTTAAGCCTACTCAACTTATTAGACCTCCTTCCTTAGAATTAATCAATGATGTCACCTGTGGATTTTGCAAAACGAACTTTCTTACCTTTTTCCATCTTAAATCCGATTCTTGTTGCTTTTCCCTTGTGTACATACATAACATTAGAAATATCAATGGGAGCCTCTTTCTGAACAATGCCGCCGTTCTGATTAGCTGCAGAAGGTTTCTCATGCTTTGTGATCATATTGATTCCTTCTACTAAAACTCTTCCATTCTTTCTATCTACGGAAACAACCTTGCCTTCTTTGTCTTTGTCTTTACCGGTGATTACTTTAACGGTATCACCTTTTTTAATCTTCATTGTTGACATGCCGGCACCTCCTATAATACTTCCGGAGCCAGTGAAACAATTTTCATAAACTGTTTGTCACGAAGCTCTCTTGCTACTGGTCCAAAAATACGGGTTCCTCTCGGAGTCTTGTCTTCTTTGATAATAACAGCAGCATTTTCATCAAATCTAATATAAGAACCGTCTTTGCGGCGAGCACCCTTTACGGTACGAACAACTACGGCTTTTACAACATCGCCTTTTTTTACAACGCCGCCTGGTGTTGCATCTTTGACAGTAGCAACGATTATATCACCAATGCGCGCATATCTTCTTGTAGATCCACCCATAACTCTGATACATAAAAGCTCTTTAGCGCCAGTGTTATCAGCGACCTTAAGTCTGCTTTCCTGTTGAATCATACTACCTTTTCTCCTTTTCCAATATTCTCAAGCACCCTATTATTTAGCCTTCTCAACGATCTCAACGAGTCTCCATCTCTTATCTTTAGATAAAGGTCTTGTTTCCATTACTTTAACTGTATCGCCAATGTTGCACTCATTGTTCTCATCATGTGCCTTTAATTTATAGGTTCTTTTTACAATCTTGCCATAAAGCGGATGCTTAACATGGTCTTCAATTGCAACAACAATAGTTTTTTGCATTTTATTACTGGTTACCTTACCAGTACGTGTTTTTCTCAAATTTCTTTCCACGACCTATGCTCCTTTCTTAGCACAAACTAGTTAGCTGCCTTTGCGTTCTGAGTAATTACTGTCTGGATTCTTGCAATATTTCTTCTTACTTCTTTAATCCTGGCTGTATTATCTAACTGATTTGTTGCGTTCTGGAATCTCAAATTGAAAAGTTCTTTCTTAGCGTCTACCAGTTCCTGTGCTAATTCTGCATCTGATTTTTTCTTTAAATCTTCTACATACTTATTAGTTTTCATTTGATACACCGCCTTCCAAGTCTGCTTTAGAAACGATTTTACATTTACATGGAAGCTTATGTGTTGCAAGACGTAAAGCCTCTCTCGCCACTTCTTCATTTACTCCGGCGATTTCAAACATTACCCGTCCTGGCTTAACAACTGCTACCCAGTATTCCAGGGTACCTTTTCCGGAACCCATACGTGTTTCTGCTGGTTTTGCTGTTACTGGTTTATCAGGGAAAATCTTAATCCAAACTTTACCGCCACGCTTAATATAACGAGTCATTGCAATACGGGCAGCTTCGATCTGATTAGATTTGATCCAACATGGTTCTGTTGCTACAATACCCCATTCGCCATAGGTGATCGTATTGCCGCGTGTAGCCTTTCCTGCCATAGAACCACGAAACTGTTTACGACGTTTAACTCTTTTTGGCATTAACATTATTTATCGCTCCCTTCCTTATTTGATTTAGTAGGAAGTACCTCGCCTTTGTAAATCCATACTTTGACACCAACTTTGCCATAAGTTGTATCAGCTTCTGCAAAGCCATAATCAATGTCAGCTCTTAATGTCTGAAGCGGAATTGTACCGTCGCTATAGAATTCGGTACGAGCCATATCGGCACCGCCAAGACGTCCTGAACAAGCTGTCTTAATTCCAAGCGCTCCTGCTTTCATAGTTCTTCCCATGCAGGATTTCATAGCACGTCTGAAAGATACACGATTCTCTAACTGCTGTGCAATATTTTCTGCAACAAGCTGTGCATCTCTGTCAGGTCTCTTAATCTCCTTTATATCTACTAAAACTTTCTTCTTGGTAAGTTTGGAAAGTTCTTTTTTGGTAATTTCAATTTCATTACCACCTTTACCAATAACTACACCCGGTTTAGCAGTATATATAATTACTTTTACTCTATCTGATGCTCTTTCGATTTCAATCTTGGAAACACCAGCGCTGTATAATTTCTTCTTCAGATATTTTCTGATGTTATAATCTTCTACTAAGAAATCAGAAAACTCTGCATCAGCATACCATTTAGAATCCCAATCTTTAATAATGCCGACTCTGAGGCCGTGAGGATTAACTTTCTGTCCCATGTTTTTCTCCTTCCTATATAATTCCTATCTCTCGTCAAGAACTATTGTGATATGGCTCATTCTCTTCTCAATTCTATAAGCCCTTCCCTGTGCTCTTGGTCTGATTCTCTTCATAGTAGGTCCTTTATTTGCATAACATTCTGCAATATAAAGATTCTCTGCATTCATTCCGTTATTGTTTTCAGCATTTGCGATTGCTGACTCAAGCAGCTTTTTAATCAAGCTTGAAGCATATCTCGGATTGTATTCCAGAATACCCAATGCAGTAGTTACATCCTTGCCTCTAATGGCATCTAATACAAAACAAGCTTTCTGGACGGACACTCTGGCATATGAGAGTTTAGCCGAAGGTCTGGTATCCTTGTTTGCATTTCTTTCTCTTTTTATCTGGGATCTATGTCCTTTAGCCATAGATAAAACCTCCTTTCAACTTATCGAACTTTAGACTTTCTCTCGTCCTTATCATGTCCTCTGTAAGTTCTTGTTGCTACGAACTCACCAAGTTTATGTCCAACCATATCTTCTGTAACATATACAGGCACATGCTTTCTTCCGTCATGAACAGCAAATGTATGTCCGACAAAAGATGGAAAAATAGTAGAACGACGTGACCAGGTCTTGATTACCTGTTTCTGTCCTGACGCATTCATAGCATCTACTTTTTTCAGTAAACTTGCATCTGCAAATGGTCCTTTTTTCAGTGATCTTGCCATGATCTTTCCTCCTTATTTAATAGCTCTACCGTCTCTTCTTCTTACTATCAGCTTGTTAGAAGCTTTCTTCTTTTTACGTGTCTTCAAGCCAAGTGCCGGTTTACCCCATGGAGTACATGGACCCGGACGTCCGATCGGTGCACGTCCTTCACCACCACCATGCGGATGGTCATTAGGGTTCATAACGGAACCACGAACTGTCGGGCGTATACCCATATGACGCTTACGTCCTGCTTTACCNATCTTNATCAGNTTGTGNTCGCCATTTCCAACATTTCCAATTGTAGCTCTGCATACAACCGGAACCATTCTCATNTCGCCTGAAGGNAATCTTAATGTNGCATATTTACCTTCTTTTGCCATNAGCTGAGCNCCGTTTCCTGCTGAACGAACCAACTGTCCGCCCTTTCCGGGATAAAGCTCAATGTTATGAATAACAGTACCGACCGGAATCTCNGANAAAGGCATGCAATTTCCGATTCTNACTTCTGCNTCAGGTCCNTTCATAACCTTCATTCCGTCTTTTAANCCTTCCGGTGCAAGAATATATGATTTCTGTCCGTCAGCATANCAGATCAAAGCAATGTTTGCNGTTCTGTTAGGATCATATTCAATACCGATTACTGTTGCCGGAATTCCNTCTTTATTTCTCTTGAAATCAACATTTCTATATAATCTTCTACTTCCGCCGCCACGATGTCTGACTGTNATCTTACCCTGATTGTTTCGTCCGGAGTTTTTCTTAAGAGATGTNCAAAGTGCCTTTTCNGGNTCTTTTTTGGTAATCTCAGAAAAATCGGAACCAGTCATATTACGTCTGGAAGGTGTATATGGGTTATATGTCTTAATTCCCATGNTCTTATCTCCTTTTCTTAAATTTGTTCAACTATTTTCTTCGTCTTCNTAAAGTCCTGCAAANATCTCAATATCCTTGCTATCCTCTGTCAACTGTACAATAGCTTTTTTGGTCTTNGCGGTTTTGCCNTATACCATGCCGCGTCTNTTTGTCTTTCCGTCAAGATTCATGGTATTTACCTTTGCCACNTTTGTTCCTTCAAACATNTTTTCTACAGCTTCTTTAATCTGAGTCTTATTAGCTTGTGGATGAACTAAGAAAGTATATTTCTTCTCGCTCATACCTGCCATACTTTTNTCNGTAATGACCGGTTTGAGGATTACATCATAATACTGAATTGCTGCCATTATGCATACACCTCCTCAATTTTGGCTACTGCGTCTTTGGTAAGAACCANNGTATCGCCTTTCATGATATCATATACGTTAATCGAATCGGCNCAAAGCATATTGATNNNAGGAAGATTTCTTGAAGAATAATATGCATTATCGTTCTTTTCTCCTACAACTACCAGCGCTTTGTCAACCTTNAGGTTATTCATAACGTTCTTGAAGTTNTTAGTCTTAATCTCNTCNAACTTAAGNTCTTCAACAACAATNAANTTATTCTCATTTACCCTGCTTGTGAGTGCAGACTTAAGAGCTGCTCTCTTTTCTTTTTTATTTAACTTAAAAGAATANTCTCTCGGAACCGGAGCGAATACTACTCCGCCGCCTTTCCACTGTGGTGCTCTGATTGAGCCCTGTCTTGCATGACCGGTTCCTTTCTGTCTCCAAGGTTTTCTACCACCACCGGAAACTTCCGAACGAGTCTTNGCTTTCTGCGTTCCCTGACGTTTGTTAGCAAGATGCTGAACTACTGACATGTGTACCAAGTGTTCATTCACCTTAACGCCAAATACCGCATCGTTTAATTCAATACTTCCAACTTCTTTACCTTCCATATTATAAACAGATACGTTTGCCATCTGAATGGTCCTCCTTTCATCTGTGACTTATGTCACTATTTTGCCTCGACCTTAGTTGTTTCTTTAATTGTTACTAAGCCCTTCTTAGGTCCCGGTACAGCTCCTTTTACAAGAAGCAGGTTCTTGTCTGCATCAACTCTTACTACGGTAAGATTCTGAACTGTTACTCTTACACAGCCCATATGACCAGGCATNCCTTTTCCTTTAAATACCCTGCTCGGTGAGGAACAAGCGCCGTTAGAACCCTGATGGCGATGGAATTTGGAACCATGAGCCATAGGCCCTCTATGCTGACCGTGTCTCTTGATNGCGCCCTGGAATCCCTTTCCTTTGGAAATAGCAGTCNCATCAATTCTGTCGCCAGCTTCAAAGATGTCAGCCTTGATTTCGCTTCCAAGTTCATACTCTGNNGCATTATCAAGTTTTAACTCTCTTACAAATCTCTTGCAGGTAACACCGGCCTTAGCGAAGTGTCCCTTCTGCGCNTTGTTTACGCCATGTCTGTGAATGACTTCCTTCTTATCATTCTTGTCTTTGTTTACAATTCTTTCTTTCTTGTCTACAAAGCCAACCTGCANCGCGCTGTAACCGTCNTTNTCAACTGTCTTGATCTGTGTTACTGCACACGGNCCTGCCTGAAGCACNGTTACCGGCGTTAATGTGCCGTCTTCATTGAAGATTTGAGTCATTCCGACTTTTGTTGCNAAAATAGCTTTTTTCATTTNNTTACCTCCTGTTATTCTACAGCGGACCCTGTCGGGTCATACTAGTAGGGGTCTGCTTTATTAACTTATTTATTTTTCATNTTNATATCGATATACACGCCGACCGGCATTTCCAGTCTCTGCAATGCATCAACAGTCTTAGGTGTNGGAGCAATGATATCAATGAGTCTCTTNTGAGTTCTCTGCTCGAACTGCTCTCTGGAATCNTTATANTTGTGAACNGCCCTTAANATAGTAACAACTTCCTTCTTAGTAGGAAGGGGTACCGGTCCGCTNACCTGAGATCCGTTTTTCTTAACTGTTTCGATGATTTTCTTGGCAGATGCATCAACCAGCTGATGGTCATATGCTTTTAATGTAATTCTCATTACCTGATTTGCCATAAAAAAAGTCGCCTCCTTTTCGCACTTTTAAATTTCTTAAGTACGACAAGCGGTGACTGTACACTCTCCCGTGTGTGTCCTNTTNAAAAGANACACCTACGTCGTTTCTGAACTTGTCAGACATTCTTGCTTGTACAGTGACTTGTCGTCAGTTTCCTAACTTGACATTCGCTCCGCGGAAAACCTGCCACATGGGCAGCAACCTCGCGCTTCATAGCTATCATGCCACAGCGTTATTTAGTATACATGATGTTTTTTGAANATGCAAGTGTTTTTTTGAAAAAATTTATCAATTNTGTAAAAAACTTATAAATTTTACCAAAAATCCCANATTCTTTGAAAAAACTTGCATTANCNANATGAAATGNTAAGATATAAAGNGTGANAAATAAATTTTTCACAGACGAACTNGTNCGTNTTGCGAGTCATTNCGCTGACGCCGTTGGCATCAGACACNAACATCGCAGAGTACTATANTAATGAAGAATTAATATATTAACGGAGGTTTGATCTAGTGGCAACAAGTGATTACACAGCAGCATTAAAATTAGGAAGAAGAAGTTATCAGGCCGCCCTTACAAGGGGAGAATATCCATATCTTCCGTCGNTGGATGATATTTTATCATATACNGAAATGTCAGCGCCTGTCAATCTTGGNATTATGGACATTCCTCTTGACAAAATNGTAGGAACCAAGACCGTTGGNCGNACCAATGCATTTGCAAATAATTTTATGCCCCTNTTACCNGAATCNTCAGAGTTCGGAATAAAATGGTCCATGGTATATGAGCANCAGATTGAAGACGGTATAAACGACCCTATTGTGGCATATGAATTTATGAATCANTTCTATGTTCAGGAAGGNAACAAAAGAGTCAGCGTAATGAAATTTCTNGGTACATACAGCATCCCCGGCTCCGTAATCNGACTNCTTCCCAANAGAACCGANGACAGNGAAAACCGGATGTANTATGAATTTGTTGACTTTTACGAAATATCNCANAGTTATGACGTATANTTCACCAAAGAAGGCAGTTATAAAAAGCTTCTTACTTTAATGGGAAAAGCCGAAGACGAAGCATGGGANGATGAAGATAAGATNACTTTCCATTCCGCCTGCATAAGTTTNGCCGAAGCATTCAAGAAAGCNCATGGGGAAAAACTGGACATNACGGTTTCTGANGCTTTCCTNGTNTATCTGGAAATATTCGGCTATGANCAGGTAAAGAATGAGACCGAGACNGANATGTTCCANTCNCTTCAGAANATGTGGAAAGAAATNACNCTTGCAGAAAANGGAAATCAGGTAGAGCTGATACAGAGTCCCGANGAAGTAAAGGCTTCTTTCATTAATAAACTGATTCCCGTCAATATTCTTACGCCGGAAACGCTCAAAATTGCATTTATATATATGAAGACNACNGANACGTCCAGTTGGGCTTACGCACACGANCTTGGCCGCATGCANATAGAACAAGTGTTCGGNAATAANATNGAGACAATTGCTATAGATAAGGCGGATACCGANGAAGAGGTGGGAAATGCCATTGAACAGGCTGTTGNGTCCGGNTGCCAGCTTATTTTTACAACTACTTCACAGATGGCAAACCAAAGCGTACGCTCAGCCATTNTGCANCCAAAGGTAAAAATTTACAACTGCTCCATCAATATTTCCTACTCATCCATNTATACNTATTATGCAAGAATGTATGANTCCAAATTCCTNATGGGCGCCATAGCNGCCGCTCTGAATAGGACTGATGTACTCGGATATGTAGCAGACTACCCGATTTACGGAACCATAGCCAACATCAATGCTTTTGCANTNGGNGCAAGAATGATAAATCCTTATGTNAAAGTATATCTNGAGTGGCTGCATATAAAAGGCCGNGATGCAAGGGAACAGCTTAANCAGGAAGGAATCGTATGTATCTCCGACAGTGACATGATCACACCCAAAAANGCNTCAAGAGCTTACGGNCTATATCAAAAGAATGAAAACGGAGCATATGAGAACCTTGCNACACCAATCTGGCACTGGGGNAAATTNTATGAAAATATTATTAACACNGTTTTAACCGGCTCNACNGAAGCCGATACCCAAAAAGGTAAGAAAGCCATAAATTACTGGTGGGGAATGTCCGCTGATGTAATAGANGTTATCTGTTCNAANAATATGCCGCATGGAACNCACAGACTNATTGACTTTTTGAAAAATTCAATACGNGCNGGNAACTTCCATCCNTTTGACGGNCTNATTTATTCCCAGAANGGAATAATACGNTGTGAAGAAGGCAGCACTCTCTCACCTGAGGATATTATTACAATGGANTGGCTGGCCGAAAATGTGGTAGGNCANATNCCNGAGTTNGAAGAACTTACGGAGGAAGCCCAGAAGCTGGTACTGCTTCAGGGTATTAANGCAGATGAAAGCAGCTCTGAAANATAAANATATGAATATTCTGTTACTTGCTGACGAAGAATCAAAATNTCTATACGATTTTTATGANCCGGAGAGGTTAAANGATGTTGACCTCATTATTTCGTGCGGNGATTTAAGACCNGAATACCTGACNTTTTTTGTTTCNCTTTGTAATGTACCATTACTTTATGTAAAAGGAAATCANGACNNNGTCTATGANGATCGTCCGCCGGAGGGCTGTATCTGCATCGACGGAGATATTTATGTNCATAACGGNGTACGGATAATGGGGNTTGGNGGNTGCATGGAATATATTCCGCGNTCCCGTAATCAGTATACCGAACGCTATATGACTTTTCGTGTACTTGGTATGTGCCTCAAACTACTCAGGCACAGGGGTTTTGATATTCTGGTAACACACGCTCCCGCTTATCAGATAAACGACCTGGAACATCTTCCGCATCGGGGATTTAAGATTTTCAGGACGCTTATGCAAGTATTTAAGCCAAAATATTTCTTTCATGGCCATGTCCATTCCAATTACACGCGGAGTTTCAAAAGGGTGGATACATTCTGCGATACTACAATTGTAAATGGATATGAATACTATATTGTCCATTATCCACCAGAAAAGGATGAGGTAAAATAATTTACATTATGTCGAATTATATAGTATAATGAGCTCAGGCAGCTAGCCTAAGCTATAAGAATTATTTCGTAATTCTTATTATAATGAAAAAATAATACAGGAGGCACATCATGATCAAAGAATTAATACCAACTATAATTATCGCAGTTTTAATACTTTTTCTCATTCTTTTCATGGCTATCGGCTATGTTAAAGCGCCGCCGGATATGGCATATATAATTTCCGGTTTTAAGAAAAAGTCCAAAATCGTAATCGGAAAAGCTAGTATCCGTATTCCTTTTTTTGAACGCCTGGATAAGCTGAATTTAAGACTTATTCCTATTGATGTCAAAACCAGCAATGCAGTTCCGACTGCTGACTACATCAATATAAATGTTGATGCCACCGTTAATATTAAGATAAGCAATGATCCCGACAAACTCCGTCTGGCAGCGGAGAACTTCTTAAATAAGGATACGGCATACATAGCAGGCGTTGCAAGGGAAGTTCTTGAAGGTAATGTTCGTGAGATCGTAGGTAAGATGAAGCTGGAAGAAATGGTTTCAGACAGGCAGAAATTTGCCAATCTGGTAAAAGAAAATGCCGAGCCCGACCTTGCGGCAATGGGGCTTGATATAATCAGTTTCAACGTACAGAACTTTGTAGACGGAAATGATGTTATAGAGAACCTCGGTATTGACAATATAGTTAAAATCAAAAAGACTGCTGCAATCGCAAGAGCAGAAAGTGAAAGAGATATCAAAGTAGCTCAGGCTGCTGCTGATAAAGACGCCAATGACGCTGCTGTTTCCTCTCAGACTGAAATCGCCAAGAAGCAAACGGAATTATCAATTAAGAAATCCGAACTGCAACAGGAATCAGATACCAAAAAGGCCATGGCAGATGCCGCATACGAAATTCAGAAGGAAGAACAGCGTAAGACAATCGAGATAACTACTGCCAATGCCGATATCGCAAGACAGGAACGTGAAATCGAACTTAAGCAGAAACAAGTAGCCGTAAAAGAGCGTGCTCTTGAAGCAGAGGTCAAAAAACAGGCTGAGGCAGATAAATATGCGGCACAACAAAGGGCTGATGCAGCGCTTTACCAGAGACAAAAAGATGCTGAGGCTAAGCAGTTTGAAGCCCAGCGCGAAGCTGAAGCAAGAAAGGCACAGGCAGAAGCCGACCGTTTCGCTAAGGAACAGGAAGCTGAAGGTATCCGCGCTGTCGGTGAAGCAGAGGCTTCCGCTATTCAGGCAAAAGGTATTGCTGAAGCTGAGGCTATGGAGCGTAAAGCAGAGGCTTATGCAAAATATAACAAGGCTGCCGTAGCTGAAATGATGATCAAAGTACTTCCTGACATTGCTGCAAAGATTGCAGAACCGCTTGGCCAGATTGATAAAATTACGATCATCGGCGGTGACGGAGACGGAAACGGCGTCAATCAGGTTGCCGGAAACGTACCAGTCGTTATGGCAAAGCTGTTTGAGAGCATGAAAGAAGCAACCGGAATTGATTTATCGGAAATCATCAAGGCTGATACCTATGACGCTAAGGTTAACCGCAACGTAAATGTAACAGGGCTCGACGATGTGAATCTTGTTGTAAAGAAAGAAGTTCAAAGCACAACACCTACAAATGTTTAAATAATACAATACGATATATAAAGCCGTTTCCTATGATCAGGGAACGGCTTTTTATTATTATAAAAATTTTTCCTAAAATCAAATCATTTTCACATCCCTATTTCGTTATATATTATAGATTCCGAGATATGCTATAGCTAAATATTATATTTAAAAAACATCAAAAATATCCTTAGGAGAAATATTCTTGACGCGCGAAGATGAATTAATATCAAAAATAGAACAAGGTGACGCCGACGCCCTTAACGAGTTAGTTACAGCATACTATCCTGAGATTCTGCGTTATTGTCTCTGGCATGCTCCCAACCGCACTCTGGCGCAGGACGCCACGCAGGAAACCTTTTTAAAAGCTATACGCTATTTAAATAGATATGTCCACAAGGGAAAGTTTAGAGCCTTTTTATACAAGATTGCCGCTAATACCTGCATTGATATGAATAGAAAGAAATGCGTATCAGACATCCCATTGGACGAACTATCATTAAATTATTCCTATGAGGAAAAGGGCTACGAAGAAGCACAGGCAGATATGCAGCTGCAATATCTTATAAAAACTCTGCCTGATGAACTAAAGGAGCTTATAATTTTGCGATTTGGACAAGAGTTGACGATTCGCGAAATTGCGGCAATTACAAACACTCCGCTTCGCACCGTCCAATCACGGCTGCGCTGCGCAATTAAACAATTAAAAAAAGAATTGGGAAAAGTTGAAAAGGTTGAAAATTAAGAGAGGACATGATTATAAAAATGGAAAGACAAATAAAAAATGAAAGTATTAAAGCGCTACTTAAAAAAAGTTTACAGCCAGACAATATAACAATTAGCAAGATGCACTTACAGTATACTCTTTCACTACTCCGGCAGGAACAAATAAGTAAGAGCAACCATGAGAGGATTAAACTTAGCGCCTTCCTTACCTTGCAAATCAAGTTTATAGGCTGGAAAATCTGGCTGCTACAGGGGCTTGTATTAGCTGTAATATTCTATTTCCTCACTGTAATCTTCGGAGATGCCTTTGATTATAATAAACGCTTTGTGGCAGTATTAACCTGTAGTATATCCATAATGGTTTTGATGATGGCCATACCGTTTATCCAGCGTTCGCTTCGTTATAAAATGCATGAAAGCGAAATTGCAACGTACTTTTCCAGCATTAAGTTACTCATGGCTAAGCTGCTTATAATCGGTATAGGGGATATTTTCATATTAAACGGGATGCTGTTTCTTATAGTATTTAAAAACTATTTAAACATAGGCAGCGCTCTTCTATATATAATATTTCCTTTCTTACTTACATGCTGGGGGTTCATGTATTTACTCGGACACATCCCGGCACAACGATTCTCGCCATGCTGCGTCGGCTTATGCGCAATACTGTATATCTGTATTGCACTGCTGAACAAATTTGCTCCTATTGTTTTTCAACAAACCTTCTCTGCGGCATGGGCAGCCATATGCTTAATATTACTGCTTTTATGTTTATCTCAATTTCGATATATTATGCACTATTCTTCGTACGCACAAATACAACCGGAATAGTTAAAACAGGAGGAAATTTTTATGGAACTATATATCAATCACATTTCCAAGCAATTCAGCGATAAAACGGCGGTATCGGATATTGCGCTTAAAGTTGGTACAGGCATATGGGGACTTCTTGGTGCTAACGGCGCAGGCAAAACAACTCTCATGCGAATCATCGCCGGAATAATGAAGCCTACATCCGGCCAGATAGAATATGACGGAATCCCTATTGATACCTTAAAAGAAAGCTATAGGGATATTTTCGGATATTTACCGCAAGAGTTTGGCTTTTATCCTGAATTTACGGTAAAAGACTATCTCGAATATATGTCGGCGCTAAAAGGACTTACAGCACATGATACCCAAAAAAGAATCAATGACTTGCTTGAAACGCTTAGCCTTTCAAATGTAAAAAACAAAAAAATCATAAAGCTGTCCGGCGGCATGAAACGCAGGGTTGGAATTGCACAGGCCTTATTAAACGACCCTAAGGTTTTAATTTTGGACGAACCCACAAGCGGACTTGATCCGGGCGAACGAATACGTTTTAGAAATCTTTTGTCGGAATTCGCCCATAACCGGATTGTCCTTATCTCGACACATATCGTATCGGATATTGAGTACATTGCCAATCAGAATACACTCATGAAGGACGGAAAATTAATTGCCGGCGGCACCACAGACGAACTTGTAAAAATGGTTTACGGAAAAGTATGGAGTGCAGTAATCCCTATGAAAGCCTTACCGGAATTTGAGAAAAAACTTCACATTGTAAACTTAAAAAACGAAGATGCAGACAACGTCTCTATCCGATATCTTTCAGAAAAGCCGCTTGCTCCGGATTCTACTCCAACGACACCGCGTTTGGAAGACTTATATTTATGGTTATTCCCACAAAATCCATATGATAAGGAGGATATAAAGTGAAACTTTTAAAACTGGAACTGAAACGAGTATTAAAAACAAGACTTACCTGGATATTGCTCCTGTGCAACTTATTTTTTACCTTTTTCATGGCTTATATGCCAACTACGTTTCACAGCATCACCTATACTGATGAAATGGGTGAAACTGTTAAATTAAAAGGACTTGACTCTATAAAATATAGAAAAGAAATACAAAAAGATACGGCCGGGATCGTAACTCCTGAAAAGCTCCGTCAGGCGCTTGAAGTATTTCAGGACTGTTTAAATGAGTACGGTGCAGCAAGTATTTATGAACTGCATGAAGATGTATACAATGAACGGATTCTTCCGTATGCGCCGCTTTGGCGTTGTATGAGGGAGGCATATGCAAACCCTGATACCGGCATGGCCGCTAATATAACGGATATTGATCCGCAGCAAATAGATAATTTCTATTCAGCCTGCCTTGACAGAATATCCTCATTAATGAAAATGGAGCAGAAAAACCATCCCGCTGCCCAAAACCACGCTATAACAATGTATGATAAAGTTGAAATGCCCTTTACATTCTATCCCGGTTATACCACCGAGGCTATGGATTATCAGACTATGTTCATTTTCCTCATTGTTTTATTCAGTGTTGTTATAACGGCTCCTATTTTTTCATCAGACTATCAATCCGGCGCTGATGACATAATACGCTGTACCAAAAACGGCCGTCTGCGCTTAGGTATAACAAAAATTGTCTCATCCATTATAATCTGTATGAGTTCATTTGTACTCTGCAATATTCTGTATATTTTAGTTTCCAATAGTCTGTTCGGTTGGGAATGCACGAAAATTTCAATACAGATGCTCTACTCCGTAGTGAGTTTACCGTCATTTAACCTGGGTGAAATGCAATTTTTCATTGTTTTGGCAAGCCTTATTTCAATGCTGGCAACAATAAGTCTTACGCTGTTTATATCCTCTAAATGCAAGACAAACTTTGCCTCACTGTCAATTGGAATTTTGTTCTTCTTTCTCCCGATAGTCGTTTACGCCAGCATACCCGGCAATATTGGTACATGGCTGCTATGCATACTCCCCAGCAGCGGAACAAGTATACAAAGCGCTTATCAATTTGTGCTGACAGACTTTGAGTATTTGAATATAGGGAATATCGCAGTTTGGACGCCTTATGCAATGATTGGGTTTACGGTTATTGAATTAGTTGTGTTTACAGGACTGATTCTGCATTCATACTGCGCTCATAAAATCAAATAACAAAGGCTTTATAAATCCTTTCTTTTATACACGCTAAGCGCCGCAATATATGAGACGAATATGACTCCCATACCTATTGCTGCCATTACGCCATTTAACTTTCCGTCAGTAAACAAATCCGCTGCATTGGAATAGTAAAATGGCGTAATATATTTTAATTTTTTAAGCGCCGGTACAATACGGCACATAATATCCGCAGCAAACAATAAAATAGTAATTCCCAGACCGACGGAGATTGTTACTTTTTTCACAATTGCAGAAAACAAAAAGCATACACTTCCTATCTCAATCTGCATAAGACTTGTTGCGAAACCATATAATAACAACTCTTCTACGATGACTTCTTCTCCCATAATTACAAAGCCAAGAATATATAAAACTGAACAAACTAAATTAAGCAGCAAAATATTGCTGACAAGAGACAAATATTTCCAAAACACAATGCTATATCTTTTTATCGGAAAAACATTCAAGAAATCTACCGTATGCCCGCTCTCCTCCTTTGATAAAAGACCACTCCCCAGAATTGCCGCAAACATAGCGCCTCCCAAACCATGCATCATCGCAATCTCCGTAGCAAAATATCCCCTGAGAGTTGCCAGACTCATTTTATCCATACCAAGCGCCGCAGACATCGCTCCCATATCCGAAAAGGAAGCCGCAATATCTTGAACAGACTCCTCCAGTCCCCCATACAGCAAAATACAGCCAAAACATATGAATCCTACACTCAACGTCCATATAATAAGACTTTTTGCATTAACTTTCATTTCATGTTTATATAATGTCATTTTATATCTCATCCCACACTAATCCTCCATGCTTCTAATATCCTGCGATTAATCATAATAATGCATAAAAATTTCATCCAAAGACGGCTCCTCTATAATGATGTCCTCAATATTATGCCCTGCGAAACCTGCAAAGAGCTCATTCAGATCGCCCTGATAAACAAACTCTTCTTCCTTACCGTCACGAATCATGCGTATACGCTTTGTATTGCTCCTTGTCATATTTTCCACTGTATCGCTGTAAATTACTTCTCCGTCTTTAATAACAGCCGCATGTTTACAGTATTTTTTTATCTCAGGCAGTACATGGGATGAGAGAAAGCAGGTCGTTCCATTCCGGTTATATTCCACGATAAGTTTAAAAAATTCTGCCTGAATCAAAGGGTCCAGCCCGCTTGTAGGCTCATCCAGAATCAAAAGCTCAGGTCTGTGCTGCATCGCGCAAACTATACTTACTTTCTTACGGTTCCCCAAAGAAAGCTCCCCTATCTTTTTGTTCCCGTCTAAAGCCAGACGTTCGCATAGGCGTTCAGCTTCTTCCCTGCAATCTATTCCACGCATAGACGCAGCAAAACGAATGATATCTTTAACCTTCATAGCAGGATAAAACATTGCTTCGGAGGGCATATATCCTATTTTGCAAAGGACCTCCTCCTGACTGTCCGGCATAGTCATTCCAAGAACTTCAATACTGCCCTCACTAAACTTAAGCAAGCCCAGAATACTACGTATTGTCGTAGATTTTCCCGCCCCATTAGGTCCTAAAAATCCGAAAATATCTCCACTTTCTACCTGCAGGGACAGATTCCGCACTCCTCTGCATTTTCCGTAATTCTTTGTCAGATTCTTAATTGATATTGCCGGTGACTTACTTTCCATACCAATGACCATTCCTTTCTATCAGTATCAGTCTGCTCTATTTATTTTTTGCTGCTTAAATGCTTCCAATTCCTGATTCAGTTCCCTCGTATCAATATCCCGCCTTATTTTATATATCAGAAATACACAGAAGTAACATAAAAGCATATATGCAAAAAATCCTGCCGTCGCTATGACACTCCTGTCATACCAACTCAGTAAATAGCTTATTGCCGTATAAGCCGCTGCACATAGAATTGACAGCAGTGTCACTTTTATATCAATCTTTTCCACCTCATCAAAATTTTTCAATAAATATACCTGAATATAATTCATTGCATACGCCGTAAATACCATCTCAAACATCAGCACAATACTCGCATAAAAGCTTCCCTGCAATATCTGATACATAAAATAATAAAATACAATAATGGAAAAATACAGACATGCCTTAATTTCTATGCCTACTTCCAAAAATATAAACCTTTTTAATCTAAGCATCTTATTCCCCCCCTTAATACATCTCTCAACGCCTTGGCATAACGTCTGGAAATAATAATATGCTCCTCATTATCCATAGCCGCGTCTATCCTGCTGCCCGGCATGCTTTTAAGTTTTCGTATCCGATATATATTAATTATCATAGCCTTACTGCACCTGAAAAATCCCTCCTTTGCATACAACGATTCAAATGACATAAGTGTCATATTTATCTTATATACCTCATTTTCAGTATACAGAAAAGTCACCCCTTCAACACTTTCCAGATAAATAATATCTGAAATGCTTATCAGGTACTGCTGCCTCTCTTTATATACAGATATTTTCTCCTCCTGTCCCTCCAGATATCTGACAAGCCCTTCAATGCGTTCCGTCATCTGCTTATATCTGATTATGACTTCTTCACTGCCTCCGTTTATCTGCTCTAATGTAATCTTCATTTTAATAACCATGCCTTTCCCGCATACTTATAACATCTTTATAATATTTTCTATTGAAAAAAACAAGGGATTTTAGGTTAGGATGCAGTTTGGATGTAATAAGATGCAATGGATTATTGTATTAACAAAATACTCAGAAATAATTAAGAGGAATATCTTCTTTAATACAAGATATCCCTCTTCACATAATCAATCCACTAATTTGATTTATCTTTCCATTTTAACAAGATATTCTGTCGTATCTTCTTCAAACTTTTTCTGTCCTGTCAAATGAAAACCATGCCTTTGATAAAATGAAATTGCCCTGGTATTTTTTTCTAATGCCCATAAATTATCCGCATTGAGTTCTTTAATCGCATATTCAATTAATTCGCTGCCTATTCCCTCACTTTGAAAAGATGTATCTATAAACAATTTATCAATCTCTGTTCCATTCATTTGCATAAAACCTTTTATTATTCCATTATCAAAGACATATATGTTGTTTATAATTTCATCTTTTTTAAAGTAATTATCTATCAATGAAACAACTTGCAACTCATCAAAAGAGTATCCCTCATTTTTGAATATAGGGAAAAAATTTATCCTATTATTGAATACATATATTTCAGCCACTCTTGATAAATCTTCTATGCTGGCCTTTCTTATATTCATATTGAATCTCCTTTTATAACTTCCAAATTATCAATATAGCTATAAATTAAAGTCACGTTGATGTCAGCGTTGCTGTCAAAATGCAAAAATCAGGGTTCCAAAGACATAATCAATGTCTAAAAAACCCTGGTTTTACGCTATACTGCGGATAACAGGACTTGAACCTGCACGTCTGCTGACACCAGAACCTAAATCTGGCGCGTCTGCCAATTCCGCCATATCCGCTTATATCTGGGAATCCTTTTACAGATGACCCGATATGTATCATATCATTTTACAATTTTTATGTCAATCATTACTTGCCTGTGCTTCCCGATTGGTCTCCCCCTATATGGCTTATTACCTTGCGATTAATTCTAATAAGGAAGAATACCGTCATGCACAAAGACATTATTTCGGCAATTGGAAAGGCCCACCATACATAATTTACATTTCCTGCAAGAGAAAGCAGATATGCCGCCGGAAGCAATACTACCAACTGTCTGGCTATTGAGACAAACATACTGTATATCGCAGAGCCCAGCGCCTGAAATACGGTAAGACATATAATGGAAAAACCGGCAAACAAATAGCTTATACTTATAGTCCGAAGTGCTGGCACCCCAATCTCTATCATAGTTTCCGAAGCATCAAACAATGATAAAAGTTTTGCCGGTATGGTATTGAAAACTACCAACCCGATTATCATCATGATGACCGCATACATAATACCCAGTTTTACAGCCTTCATGAAACGATCTTTTTTACCTGCGCCATAATTATATGCCAGAATCGGTACAAGCCCGTTATTCATTCCGAATATAGGCATGAACACGAAGCTCTGCAGCTTATAATAAACACCGAATACCGCCGTAGCCGTAGATGTAAAGGAAATTAAAATCCGGTTCATACCATATGTCATAACAGAACCAATAGCCTGCATGATCATAGACGGAATACCTATCATATAAATCTGTTTTATAACCGCTCCATCCATTTTTAACTTTTTAAGATTAATTTGTACCTCTTCATTTTTCTTGTAATTAAAATATATTGCCAAAATTCCGGCAATAACCTGTCCTATTACCGTTGCAACGGCCGCGCCTCTTACGCCCATCCTTGGCATCCCAAAATATCCGAAAATAAGTATGGGATCCAGAATAAGATTAACAATAGCGCCCGTTCCCTGCGTAATCATTGTGTAAAAAGTCTTACCGGTAGCCTGAAGCAGCTTTTCAAATGTAAACTGCATAAAAATTCCGAAAGAACAGCAACATATAACTGTCAGATAATCTATCCCAAACTGTACTATTTCCATATCATCAGTCTGACTTTTATAAAAAGCTGCGGTTCCAAAAAGTCCGACAAGCAAAAAAACAACATAGCTAAACGCCATCAAAATAATTCCGTTGCATGCGCTTTTATTAACTTTCTCATAATCTTTTTCTCCCAATGAGCGGGAAAGGACCGCATTTATACCGACACAGGTTCCCGCCGCAACCGCTATCATAAGGCTTTGGATCGGAAATGCAAGCGACACTGCCGTAAGCGCATTTTCATTTATTTTAGCAACAAAAATACTGTCTACAACATTATAAAGCGCCTGTACCAACATTGATACTACCATCGGGAGCGACATTGTAATAAGCAGTTTATTCACAGGCATAGTACCCATTTTATTCTCTTTCATTTGTTCCATAACAAACCTCCATGTACTACGTAAACATATAACTAAGGAATTTCCGGACGGAATCTTTTATATATTACTATAACTAAAAATCATATGCAACCATTTATTCTTTTCTCCTTAAAATAGCGGGGCACTTCATAAAGCAGCATACATACCCAGCCAATCACTGATGCAAAACATATTCCGTAAATTCCTATATGTGGCGCAAATATTGCAGTAAAAATAACCCTCAGGCTCGCTTGTATATATGTAGATATGAGAGTTACCTTCATATTACCCATCCCTCTGAAGAACCCCTGAATACCGTTTGTAAAAGCCGGAAACAAATAAAAAAACGACATTACTGTCAGGTACTGACTTCCTATATAAAAAATATCTTTTTCGGTTTCTACATCAATAAAAAGGGCGATAATAGCCTTATTAAGTAATGAAACAATAATACAAATCAATGCCCAGTATACAACTTCGAGCTTAAGCCCTTCCCTAAAACCCTTTCTTATTCTCTCATTATTTCCCGCGCCGCGATTCTGCGCGACAAACGTTGTAATTCCATGTGCAATACTTTGTTCAGGCGTATAAGCAAAATCATCTATGCGCGTCACTATATTATACGCTGCAATTAAATCTACTCCAAGCTTATTAACCGAACCCTGTATCAAAAGCTTTCCAACCGGCTGACACAACTGTTGGATCGCAGTTATGCTGCCATATTGCAGCGTTTTTCTTAACAATGCCTTATCCACTCTGATATCTTCTCTTCTAGGACGAATTAATTCTACTCTTTTATAAACATATATAATTGACAAAACAGCGGACACCGCTTCCGCAACTACTGTCGTCACCGCAGAGCAGATAATTCCAAAGCCCAAGCCGCCTATAAAAATCAGATCCAGCGCTCCATTTAAAAGTGAAGAAAAAACCAAAAACTTAAGCGGCGTCTTAGAGTCTCCTATACTTTTTAGCGCCATTGCCAGCGCGTTATAAAAAAATGTGAACGGTACGCCGATAAAAACTATTCTTAAGTACGAAGATGTGAATTCCATCAGACTATCAGGCACACTTAATATTCTAAGCAATGGAACAGCAAACAGGCTTCCGGATGCTATAACAACTATAGATACGCCGCATCCGAATATTACAATAGTAGCAACTTCTTTTTTCAGCAGCTCCCATTTACCCGCACCGAAAAGCTCACTCATCAATACACCGGCGCCAACGCATATTCCGGAAATTCCAAGAATAATAATATTCATAACCGGATTGGCCATTCCCGATGCCGCAAGAGCTTCTTTTCCTACAAATCGACCTAAAATGATAGAATCCACGACATTATAAGTCAATTGAAAAAAATTCCCCAATATAAGTGGAATCGCATATTTTATTAAATGCCGTCCGGCATTTCCTTCAGTCATATTTATGCTTTCCATTACTCTTGTTTCTACCTCTACACCTATAATATAAAAAAGCGAACAAGTTCGCCTTCTGATTCCATGTCCATCTCACGACGGACTTTCCTATATGGTAAAAATCCCGAAAAACCTTTTTATATTACATTTAAATTTTATCACAAACAGATGAATACACAACAAAAATATTTAATACATAAGGAATTATCAATATCAATCCTAAAATTTAGGATTTATATTGAATCAAATCCTATTATATGATATTATCAATACATTCCAATAGCTACCTCGTGGGAGGAAAACTAATATTGACTGACAAAGAACAGAAAAAGATTTTTTCAAATAATATTAATTTCTATATATCTCAAAGTGGGAAACAACAAAAAGATATTGCAAAAGATCTGGGATACAGCCCTACCACTTTTAATACTTGGTGCGTTGGTAAAATAGTCCCTAGTGCGAGCAAAATCCAACGAATAGCTGACTATTTTAATATAGGAAAATCTGATTTATTAGATGATAAATCTATGCTATTAAATCAAAAACGTTCACAAAAAGGCATAGTTATTAACGTTCTAAGTCGTATATTTTCTGATAATCCAATAGATGCCATAGAAAACATAATTGATACAGAAATTATTACTGAGGAATTAGCGCAAACTGGTAAATTTTTTGGTTTGCAGATACATGGTGACTCAATGGAACCTCGAATGCATGAAGGTGATATTGTTATTGTTCGTCAACAAGAAGATGCCGAATCAGGGGACATTGTTATAGCCTTAGTTAATGGAAATGATGCAACCTGTAAAAGACTTACTAAATATTATGGGGGTATAGCCTTGACATCCCTTAATTCAAAATATGACCCCATTATGTATTCTAATGAGGAAATTATATCTAAGTCTGCCAAAATCATTGGTAAGGTTGTAGAGCTCCGCGGAAAATTATAACTGCAACTTGACAATATAAATATACTTACCAAGGGAACCAATGGGGCGATTACGTCAGCTGCTGGACGAAAGGAAAGGAGCTGGTGCCAATGGTTACATATAGTGATTTATTTGCTTTTGTAATTATGCTTTGTGCAGTTATAACTCTTGTTATTAACACCAAACGCAAAAAGTAGCGCCCTCGTCTTGACAGGATAAGGCGCTACTTTTCAATAACTTATTTTGTCAGCGGCTAGGTGTGTTCTAGCCATTGGTTCTCTTGTTAAGTATATTATATGTCACATTTTAAATATTTTCAACAGAGGTTCGAATCCCTCTTTACATTAATTAAAATTTAAATGAGCCACTGGGGATTCGAACCCCAGACAACTTGATTAAAAGTCAAGTGCTCTACCACCTGAGCTAGTGGCCCATATAAACTGGGCTAGCTGGATTTGAACCAGCGAATGCAGGAGTCAAAGTCCTGTGCCTTACCGCTTGGCGATAGCCCATTAATCCAAACTGCATCCCATGTTTGTAATACAGGGTGGATAGAGGGACTCGAACCCTCGGCCTCCAGAGCCACAATCTGGCGCGCTAGCCAACTGCGCCATACCCACCACAACTGGATATATTTATCCGAACGTGCCCGAAGGGATTCGAACCCCCGACCCACGGCTTAGAAGGCCGTTGCTCTATCCAGCTGAGCTACGGACACGTATTCCTTTATTATCAAAGGAAAAGCGGGTGATGGGAATCGAACCCACATATCCAGCTTGGAAGGCTGGTGTTCTACCACTGAACTACACCCGCATGAATTTGACCTAAATCGGGGTGACAGGATTCGAACCTGCGACCTCCTGGTCCCAAACCAGGCGCTCTAGCCAAGCTGAGCCACACCCCGGCATGCATCACAACGCAAGTCATATTATATAATATGGTTTTTTGTATGTCAACCTAATTTTAAAGTCTTCTTTTCATTTTTTACAATTTTTCGATTATATATAATTAATTGTATAATTTACCTTTCCATTTTTGTCTAATTCCATAATAATATATGAAGGTCTTCTTCCCTCCTGCCTCGGATAACTCAAACTGCCGGGATTAATGAGCGTCAAATCAGGTGAAATATCCACAACCGGTTTATGTGTATGACCGCACATAACAATGTCTATGTATCTGGCTCTGGCCTCCTGTTTTATAATTTCGTAATTCATGGAAACATAATAGTTGTGGCCATGAGTAAGCCATACCTTATAACTGCCTATCGTAAATTCTTTTTCTTTGGGCATGTCTGACCAAAAATCATTGTTTCCCGCCACAACCTGTACAGGACACTCCGAAACCTCGGCAATTAAATCCTCGCTGCCCTCCACGTCGCCACAATGCACGACTAAATCAATTGGCTTCACCTGCTCCACTACATTCAGAAAATTTTCATTACGGCGATGAGTGTCGCTTACAATAAGTACCTTCATACTATCACCTAGAATATCCTTTTCTCCAGCTTTTGTTTCATTGCTCTTAACGCCCTGCCCCTGTGGCTTATTGAATTTTTTTCTTCTTCACTCAGCTGCGCGGTTGTGCATCCATATTCCGGCAGATAAAAAATAGGATCGAAACCAAATCCGTTTTCTCCCACCGGCTCATATGCAATCCGCCCTTCTACAAAACCTTGCGCCGTAATCACTTCTCCGTCCGGAAGAGCCGCTGCAATCGCACAAACAAACCTGGCTGTACGCTTTTCATCCGATACGCCTTCTAAACGTTCTATCAGATTGGCATTTTTAATATCATAAGAGGTATTTTCTCCCATATATCTTGCCGAATAAATCCCCGGCTCTTTGTTAAGATAATCTATTTCAAGACCGGAATCATCCGCTAACACAATATGATCTGTCATCGCGGCTACAGCCTTTGCCTTAATTACCGCATTTTCTTCAAAAGTTGTTCCATCTTCTATGATATCCGCTGAAATTCCCGCTTCTTTCATAGAAAGTATTTTCACATCCATATCACCAAGAATTTGCCTTATTTCATGCATTTTCCCTTCGTTCCCGGTTGCAAAAATGATCGTCCGTTCCATAACAATAACCATTCCTTTTTATCTTCTTAGTTGTACATCCTAGTAAGAATCATATACTGATAAAATTGCCTGATAAATTCCTTCCGCAATTTTCCCAATATAATCATCTCTGTTCAGCAAAATTGCTTCCTGTCCGTTGCTTATATAACCGACTCTTATCGCTGCTGCCGGAACAACCGACTTCTCTATGACTTCATCCTCTGCGGTAGACGCAAACAGACCATTAGCCTTGCCGCTTATTGCCGTCACTACTTCTTTTTCCAACAAATCCGCAAGTTCTACGCTTCCGAATCCGGGAATGAAGAATTTGCTGTTATATACGGCTTCCGTTCCGTATACCTTGGTATCCTCATCCTCATTTACTTCAATCCTGATCATCATGTCCGCTTTTACCGCATTAATAAGATCAATACGGTTTTCGTCCGAAGGAGCGCTGTCATCCATTCTGGTATAATAAACCTTAATATCCGTTTCATCCAACTTTTCTTTTAGGGCGCGGGCCACCTCAAGCGTAATCTTTTTCCCCTCTAGTCTGTCCGAAACAGCTCCTGTAACCTCTCCGCCATATGCCGGATCAATTACGACAATCCTGTCATAAACTTCTTTTGGAGACACAAATTCGATATAGAGCTTACTGTCTTCCAAAATGCTGTGGTATTCGTAAATATCCGCCAGCTTAAATTTAAGCCAGAATGTATCTGCTCCATTCTCGAAATAGCCCTCAACTACCGCATCCCTGTTTCCGTAAACTCCCTGCGAGCGATAAAAGTCTTCTAGCTTCTTCTTATTATTCTCCTGATTAATACTTATCCAGAGTTCTTTGTCCATATAGTGATTCTCTATGGTAACATTTTCCGCACGCACATTTTCATCAAGCGGAACGCAAAAATAGCTCATCTCCTGATCATTCTGCTCAAATATGATGCTGTTTTGATTCTGGAAAATCTCTGATTTGTTACTTGACCCCTCCTGTATTGCCGTATCGGTTTTCTGTACGGTATTCTCCTGGGAGTCTTCTACAATAAATTCAACTTCATTAGCGCAATAATAGAATATTACCATAAATGAACATATTGCAAATATCAGCGTACATATAGCTGTTTTTTTCATAAGTTGATTCTGCTGCATATAAATAACCATGCCTTTCTCTCAACCTCCACGCCTTCCATTACCACGATGAGGCGGCTTCGCTCCAATATATTGATAATAATAAGTTTTCATCATTCCATTATAAATTTTACGGTTTTTACCAGCTTTTTGCCCAATATATTTTTCAGTCTGTTCATATGCCGAAATTACATACATAGACCAATCATCCAATGTCCTGTAACGTTTACCAAGTTCCTCATATATTGCAGGAAGATTCTCTTTTTCTTCAAGTCTCTCCCCATATGGCGGATTGGTAATAATAAAACCGTACTTTTTCGGATGGCTGAGCTGCTCCACTCCTCTTCTCTGGAAATGAATCAGATGCTCCACCCCTGCAAGTTTAGCGTTTTCACGTGAAATAGATACCATTTTATCGTCAATATCATATCCCTGAATATCTGTCTGGGCGCCCATATCAACTAAGGAAGCAGCCTCATCAAACGCATTTTCCCATGCCACATCAGATACAATATGCTGCCATTGTCCGGCTATAAAACTACGATTCATACCCGGCGCAATATTGGCCGCCATCATTGCCGCCTCAATCGGAAACGTACCGCTTCCGCAAAAAGGATCTACAAGAATCCGCTCCCCCTTCCAAGGCGTCAGCATAATCAGGGCCGCTGCCAGATTCTCGGCTATAGGGGCCTTGGCCGTAAGTTTCCTATAACCTCTTTTATGTAAAGAGTCTCCGGTTGTATCCAAACCTACCACAACCTCGTCTTTCATTAGGAATACCCTGATTGGAAAAGATACTCCGCTTTCTGCAAACCATTCTTTATGGTATACCGATTTTAAACGTTCTACCATTGCTTTTTTCATGATAGACTGAATATCCGACGGACTAAAAAGTTTGCTTTTTACACTGGCTGCTTTTGCAACCCAGAACTTACCGTCCTCGGGAATATAATCCTCCCACGGGAGACTTTTTGTTCCCTGAAAAAGCTCTTCAAAAGTCTCGGCATGAAAACTTCCAATCTTAATCAACACTCTCTCCGCTGTACGCAAAAAGATATTTGCGCGGCAAAGTGCGCTAAAATCACCAACAAATGTGACACGTCCATCTTCTACCGATTCTATTTCATATCCTAAATTTGTAATTTCTCTTTTTAATACCGCTTCCATTCCAAAATGACAGGGTACTATAAAACTTATTTTTTCCATAGACCTATTTTAAAGTCTAGTTCTTTTTCTGTCAATCTTTCTGACTTATGTTTATTAACAAAAGCGGCACAGCCAATTGACTGCGCCGCCTTTATTATTAGTAGTTGTTATTCTTCTGGCTATTCTGAGAATTGCTGCTTGAGCTGTTCTTAGAACTGTTCTTGCTGTTCTGTGAATTCTGGCTGTTGCAGTTGTTAGCCTTATCCTGCTGCTTTTCATTGTTCTGAGAATTCTGGTTATAATCGTTCTTTGACATTTTTGATACCTCCTGATTGTTTTTAGTTACAGGAATAGTATTGCTAAATTAATTATAAAGTATTCACATACAATATAACTATTTTTACTATTTTTTACCGAATGTCAAATTATGTAAACCAAACAATATTTTTACGCTATTTCACTGCTTTTTATTGGTTTGAAAAACCTTAATTAACAGTATTACACCTAGTACTACAATAATTACCGGTGCAAAAAGTGAAATAAGCGAAGTTATAACTCCTATGATTATAAGTGCAATAACTATCAAAATTAATGCAATAAGCCACCCCGGCAGCATAGCTATGTGTTCAAAAATCTTTCCATAATTCTTATTTATGGATTTATCTGCTACTTCATCATCATATTCACGGTTTGAGCCATAACTCTCACCTGTATGCTTATTGGCTTCGATAATGCTCTTTGCAAGCAATCTGGGATCACCTAAACTGTCGATTACCTCTTCTTCGGATTTACCTTTTCGTATCTCAGATTCAATATAATCCTGATAAAATCTTACATTGTCGGCCACCTGACTGCTGCCAAGCCCGCTTGCAAGAGAACGTTGTAATTTTTCAATAAATTCTTTTTTATTCATATATATATTTCTCCCGAATGTTTATTCCTTATCCATTCCCGAACCTTCAGTTAATTTTCGTTTATAATAATCAGGATCCTTCTTCATTTCAGCCATGGCTTTAAATGATTGCAGGACCATTTCTTCCTTATTGCATATATCAGTATTCTTTCCACTGTCATTTGCCAGGTTATAACGCCCCATCTGCCATACATAAAAATCAGTCAGCGAATATCCTTCTATTTTCATTTTATCAGCTAAAGAATGATTCTCCAGATAATAAACAAATTCCGCGTACAATTCCGAATCTGTCAACATATCCATCCAAAGCTCGTCACACCACTGCTCAGACTTGTCCGCATACCCGCACAACATTTTTAAGCCTTCATATGCCTTTATTTTTTCCAAACCTAATATAATCTGGGACATACCAATAACCATGCCTTTCGCTCAAAGGATGAAAAATTTATTTTTCACCCTTTTCACATTATTACTACCAACAGTTTACCATACTATAGCTATTTTTGCCATTTAGAAATATCAAATGGTTATTAAATCCTATTGCAAAAAACAGCAATATGTGTCATAGTATAAACATCAAACTATAACATGGTGGTAGTGTTTTGCCAAGTTATGTCGAATGAAAATTCGCTATCTAATAGAAGGGTATGGTCTCTAAAATGAACAAATATTTATCAATCGGTAAGGTCTCTAAATTAAAAGATGTAAGTATCAAATCGTTGCGTTATTATGATAAAATCGGTATATTAAAACCCGCTTTTGTCAATACGGAAACTAATTACCGTTATTATACTGAAGAACAATTATATCTTCTGGATGCCATAACCCTTTGTGTTAAACTTGGTATTCCGCTGAAAGACTTAAATAAATATGTAGAACACGACTCCATTAATCTGCAGAAACTTCTCTATGACGGAAAAATTCTCGCCGAAAAGCAGATAATGGATATCCACAAATGCCTTGAAGCCCTGCAGGATACCTTACAGCAGCTTTCATCTTCCGTAAACGGTATGGCTAAGATTCCGGCAAGCAAATCAGGTCTTCTTTTGCCTGACGGCTTTTATCAAAATACATACGGTGCCCGCACGGTTCTGACTGTTCCCTTAGAGGATATTGATACTCCTAAATATTACGGACAGTATATTTTAAAGTTATTTGTTACCGCGCAGCAGCTTGAGATTAATGCGTCTTATCCTTCAGGTATACTCCATGAATACATAAACGGCAACCACACCAAATATATGTTTCTTACGATTACTCCGGAGAATGAAGATAGTACCCCCATACCGTCTGATAATAAATCCATACGACTTCTGCCCGAAGGTACATATATTTGCCGCAGAATCTCTAACCACATGTCCGGATCTGTTGCCGAAGAAATGAAAGAAGTCCTGCGAAATGACTCTTTCTGTATCATAGAAACCGATACCTCTTCGGCGGAAAATAAGAAAAACGGCTACCCGTTTGAGCTTCAATACTATGTAGGATAAATCATATAATTATTCAAAAGTTCTGATACGGTAAGTCACGCCTAACTTATCACAGATTTCTTTACACTCTTGTTCTTCCTGTTCGGTAATCGTCGTTGATACCGTAGAAAGAATTACATTAGGCACATATTTACTTACATTACCTGCGAAACGCAGCATAGCGTCATGCGACTGAATTCCGAATTTACTTCTGGTCAGTTTCAGATACTCTTCCTTATTGGGGGTATTTAAGCTGATTGAGATAGTATCTACTAACCCTTCATACATAGGCGCGGTATCTTTTTCGTAAATCAGATCGGAAAGTCCGTTTGTATTGATCCTAATCGGAATATTAAATTTCTCTTTGGCAAAATCAGCCACTTTCAGAAGATCCTCCAACCGCTCTGTTGGTTCTCCAAAACCGCAGAATACCAGTTCATGATACTTTTTCATATCAAATTTATCGAACTGGGCAATTACCTCTTCCACACTTGGCTCGCGCTCTAACCATAAACTACCCGAATGATTCATTTCATCCTTGGTCTGACGCAGACAGAATGTGCAGGAGCATGGACATTTGTTAGTCATATTAACATATAAATTCTCGTGTACTTCATATAGAATAACCATTTATGATCACTTCCTATTTCTTAATTGTTATATTTTCATACTTATCTACGCGCTAATAACGCGCTTTTAGTTTCAACCCTTACTTTAACACGGAAATAAAATAACTGCAACTGCACTTTTAATTATTCCATAATATAGCCAAATTATTTATAATGCCTATATTCCTGTATTCATATTTCATAACTTAATTCTTGCCATAATACATCAAACTAATATATAATAAAAATATGGACTTGTAAAATGTCAAATCTATATTATAAATTCAAAATAATAAACAACAGGAGATGAATATATGAAAAGAAAATCCAGCGTTATTTCTACTTTAATCGGTCTTTGTCTAATTCCCGCACTTATAGCACTTGTAGGTAGTATTATTACCGCTTATCAGCACATGAAATCCTCTACAGAGGCGGAAATTGAAGAATCACTAATGGCTGTCGGCTATACTTTACTGGAAACATTCGACGCCACCAATAACGGAAATTACTGGTTATCGAACAATATTCTTTTCAAAGGCGGCAGAAGCCTATCCGACAGTAATGATATCGTTGATTATGTTAAAGAAAAGACTGAAATAGAGTGCACCCTGTTCTATGGTGATACCCGTTATATGACAACAGTAACTGATGAAAACGGTGACCGTCTGCTTATGACCAAATGCTCCGATACCATAAAAGAAATTGTAATAAATCAAGGGAATACATACTTTGCTAAAAACATTGATATCGGCGGACAGGATTATTACGGTTACTATATTCCTATCGAACAAAACAACCATGTTGTAGGTATGATTTTTACCGGTAAACCCAGCAAAGAACTGACAACTGCACTTAGGACCTTTTTAAACTATATGATTTCTGTAGGTTTAGGCATAATGGTTGTTATTGTTATAATTGCAGTTATTATAGGCAGAAGCCTATCCAAACATATTCTGACATTGCGTGATGAAACTGTTATGCTATCAGAAGGCCGTCTGGATTTCCAGATGTCTAACAAAAATAGTATCAGAGAATTATACGAAGTTGCAGAAGCTTCTGAAAGGCTGCGCACCCAGCTTGTAGATGTAGTCCAAATGATTTTAAGCTGCGCCAATGCGGTAGATACTTCCGTAAACAGCGTGGATGATTCACTTGGCAACTGCAGCGCCGCAGTAAAGGATTTAAGCACTTCAATGGAAGAATTAGCCTATGCCGCACAAAGTATGGCAGCTTCTGTAGAAAAACAGGCTTTTGATATGAGTGAGATTTCCAACAACATAACCGACATCGCTGACAGTTCCCAATCAACCAAAGAAGTCACAGAAAATGTTTCCAATGTCAGCAGGACCGCTAAGACCAATTTGGATGAATTACTTAAAGCAAATAAATATACAACCAAGAGCGCTGATGATGTAATCGCAAGTATTTCAAGCGTAAGCGGCGCTGTAGAACAGATTACTACTGCCGCGCAGATGATCATGGAAATTTCCGACCAGACTAATCTCCTATCCTTAAATGCAAGCATTGAGGCTGCAAGGGCAGGTGAAGCCGGAAGAGGTTTTGCAGTCGTTGCAAGCGAGATACAGAAACTGGCAGAACAGTCTAATTCCTCAGCACAGCAGATACAAGGTATAATTGAAGAAATTACTACCAAAACTGATGAATGTACAGAAATTGCCGGTAAGATTCAGGATGCTGTCAGTCAGGAATCCGTAGCCCTTAAGAGCGTTAATAAAAGTTTCGACGATGTAGAAAATAATACTACTGACGCAGCTGAGGCAGTAAACAAGATTACCGAAATTGTAGCAGAGGTCGAAAAGAGTAAAGTAAGCGTTGTTGATTCTATCAGTGATCTATCCGGTATTTCTGAGGAAAATGCAGCTTCCGCTGAGGAAGCCAATGCTTCTACCGAAGAACTCAGAGCCAATGTTGAAGAAGTTGCCCATCAGGCTTCCGAATTAAAGACCGTAATAGAGCAGTTAAATCAAAGTGTTGCTTTCTTTAAAATTTAAACAAAGCACTTGACATTTAATGTAAAACTATTTATAATTGCTTTTGTTGTGAAATAATATTTCACAAATGTGCGCTTAGCTCAGCTGGATAGAGCGTTTGGCTACGGACCAAAAGGTCGGGGGTTCGAATCCTCTAGCGCACGGTATTTTGTGCGGTTGCGCACGTCTTTAAGTGCGGTTGCGCACGGTATTAAAAAAGTCAGGTTCAACGACCTGGCTTTTTTATATATTATATATATTGTATAAAGTAAAACTTCCACTCCTCATCGGTGTGCATAGACAGCTTTATTCCGATTTCACGCATACGCTCATTCAGAATATGGTACATATTGCCGCGCTCCCATTGTATGCCTAGAATATATTCCTGTTCTCTGGAAGTCAGACAGGATATTACATGCTTAAATTTATTCTCATCATCTTTCATCCATTTTCCAAACGGACACTCCATATAAGAATTTTGCACTCCAAATTTTTCAATATATTCTGTCATTTTTTCATGGAGCTTTCTGGTATCTTTTTCATGCAAAAGATGTATATGCGCTTTTTCATCTTCCGGCGGCAGCTTGGATATCAACATACCTGTCTCTGCCATATACCTATGCACTGCCTTCTCCACCTTAGCGCGTGGTACCGGATAATCCAATTCTTTAGTAATCTGCTCTATGGAATGCCCTCTGTCAACCAGATGCCTTATAGCACCGCCTGCTGCCACATCAAATACAAAATCTGAAAGTGCCGCTTCAAAATATCCTTCTTTCTCACCGCTCATTGCTATTCCTTATTCATGCCTTGAATTTTACAGCAGTTCCGTATGCCATAACCTCTGCAGCACCCTGCATTACTGCTGCAGAAGCATAACGTATATTGACAACCGCATCTGCTCCTAATTTCTCTGCATCTTCTACCATTCGCTTCGTAGCAAGCGCCCTTGCCTCATTCATCATTTCCGTATATGCTTTTAATTCTCCGCCAACAAGAGTCTTAAAACCTTGTGTTATATCCTTTCCAACATTCTTTGACTGGATAGTGCTGCCCTTTACAAGCCCCAGCATCTCCAATTCTTTACCGCTGATATAATCAGTATTTACTAAGATCATCCTCTTCTCCTCCTTTTATTTCCTTTATTCTGCTTATTAGCACTCCTATCATGACCGCCGCCAGAATAAGAGGCACCACTACCATCAAAATCCTGAAAATAGCGGGGATTTCAGGTATAGATATTATAAGTACCGCAATTCCAATATAATACAAAACCACAATTAAGGCAACTATGATCGGCGCTGCCATCTTTTTCCAATGTTCCATACTAATAACCATGCCTTTCTCTCAACCTGTAATATTCACCATTATTACTCTATATCCAGCTTAGGCGGCACATCAATTTCATCTGAAACATATTTTCCATTCTTCTTACGCTGCCGTACACACTCTGTTAAAAGATATTCTATTTGTCCATTGACAGAACGGAAATCATCTTCTGCCCATGCCGCAATCGCATCGTACAATTTGGAAGAAAGCCTAAGCGGAACCTGTTTTTTACCCGAATCACCCATATTTTTCCGTGTTCCTTTCCGTATATACACCTATAGGCATACTTCTATTTTAATATAAACTTCCGGAATTAACAACCGGCTGGGCATCATGGTTTCCGCAAAGAACTACCAAAAGGTTAGAAACCATTGCGGCCTTACGCTCCTCGTCTAACTCTACGATATTATTCTCATTCAGACGCTCTAACGCCATCTCAACCATTCCTACAGCACCGTCAACAATCATTTTCCTTGCGTCGATGATCGCTGATGCCTGCTGTCTCTGCAGCATCACTGCTGCAATCTCCGGCGCATAAGCAAGATATGTTATACGCGCTTCCAAAATTTCAATACCCGCTTCTTCTACCCTAAGCTGAATCTCATCACGGATCTTCTCTGCAACAACTTCACTTGAGCCTCTAAGGCTTCCTTCATCCGCCTTTCCGTCGCCGGTCGTATCGACATTCGGTGCAACATCATATGGATATACCCTCACAACATTTCTCAAAGCGCTGTCACACTGCAGAGACAAAAACTCTTTATAATTGTCCACATTAAAAACAGCCTTAGCCGTATCCACTACTCTCCATGTAACCGCAATACCTATCTCTATAGGATTACCCAGACAGTCATTAATTTTCTGACGGTTATTATTGAGAGTCATTATTTTTAAAGAAATTTTATTACTAACACCCACCTCTACTGATGTTGAAGAAGCGCCTTCACCCCCTGCAGATAAGGCAAGCATAGACTGCAAGCCGTTTCCTCCAACATCTCCGCTCTGCTTTAATTTGGTCTTAGCTGCCGGATTAACACTGGAACAAAATGGATTTACAAAATAAAAACCATCCTCCTTTAATGTAGTGACATACTTACCAAATAACGTCAATACCAATGCTTCCTGTGGTTTCAACACTTTAAGTCCCAGTAAAGGTATCCATGCAACACACATTATGCTGATGCATATAGCCAGAAGTACGGTATTGGCCATATTGGAGCCCAGAATACCGCTAGCGCCCACAATACAGCCTGCTATCCCCAGCACATATACTAGAATAATACTGATTAGAACTAACATCCCATTTTTCTTTCCTTTAAAAATTTTCTCTTCCATAGTTTTCCCCTCTCTTTATCAATATGATATCATTATGATATCATATTGAGGTTTTTTGTCAATAGCTATAAGAGAAATTTGTCTGGAAATTTATTATTTATCAAAATATCAAACGGACAGTCATCCGTAATGGATAACTGCCCGACAAGCTGAAATTAGTTTAATTATCTTAATCTATATGCTTCCTATAAACTCTGGAAGGTTCCCCTTCCATATCGTTCATCATCTGATAAAATTCACATCCATACTTTTCATATAAGCCAATATGATTTGTTGATATAAAGATATCCTGCACCTTCTCAGCTTTAGCAAGTTTCTCAATTTCATGAAACAATTTCCCTGCATATCTATGACCTCTATATTGAGGAAAGGTATACACAAAGCCAATCCATGGAGTCAGAACTGTCGGTTGGATATCATCCTTTTCTGCATATGTGCAAAACGAAATGAGTTCATCTTCATTCACCAACATCAACACCTTTGATTTTTCTCCCACAGTATCCTTAAACTTGTTTTCACTTAACAATTCATACAGATATTGACCTGCTCCTCAATCACTTTTCTTTATTTGTTCCAACCAATACGCCTGTCGGCTGCAGTTATCATAATCTATCACTTGCATTTGCAATTCCTCCATATTCAAATCCTTATCTTGAAAAGGAATATAAATCTGTTGATTTTTTTATAAAAAATGTTAAAATTATATTTAGATGCAGATATAGTTCATCGGTAGAATGCTAGCTTCCCAAGCTGGAGAGGCGGGTTCGATTCCCGTTATCTGCTTTTATTTTTTAATATAACAAATCTATCATAATATTGATACAACTTCTGTACACCATTTTCCAAAATGTAATAATGCCTGATATATGGTATAAGCAGCACAAGCAGTAATAGAACCAATGCAAATAATGCAGGCTGTGGCACAATCAGTGTTCCCATTATAGCGATTATGGTAAGCAATGCAAAAGTAACCGTAACAATCAAGTGAATCAGCCTCTCATGCTGAAAAAAGCCAATCTGTATAAGCATATCATCAAGCATTTGCTTTTTCTCCTGTTCGCTTATACTCTGCCCACTATTCTTTTCCCATAAAGCAGCCTGCTCTTCCATCTTTGCCAAATAAGTTTTCAATCGTTCTTCCATAGGATTATCAGAACCTTTCTGTAATTTATTAACTTTATACAAAAAATAGCTCCTGAAATCTCAGGAGCCTTAAGTGCCGCAGACCGGAATCGAACCGGTACGGGTATCACTACCCACGGGATTTTAAGTCCCGGGCGTCTGCCAGTTCCGCCACTGCGGCAGTTTAATAAATAATATACAAAAGTGATTCAATGTAGAACCTCTTTCGCGTGGGACCTATAGGGCTCGAACCTATGACCCTCTGCTTGTAAGGCAGATGCTCTCCCAGCTGAGCTAAGATCCCAATATTACAATGACCGACCCGGATGGGGTTCGAACCCACGACCTCCGCCGTGACAGGGCGGCGCTCTAACCAGCTGAGCCACCGGGCCATTGTTTAAAAATATTAAATTGTTATAAAAAAGAGTGGACCTTCGGGGACTCGAACCCAGGACCGACCGGTTATGAGCCGGTTGCTCTAACCAACTGAGCTAAAGGT
>JAAUZJ010000015.1 GCA_014804695.1 Lachnospiraceae bacterium | reverse complement strand
TTGTAAATAAAGTAATATCCCCTCTGTTGGGATATTGCGTGAAAAAATTTCTAATTTTTTCCGCAATGCCTGAAAAGGCTTTTACCTTTTCAGGGAAGAATAGCAAGCACTGCCTGTGTTCCCTCACAGGCTCCAATTTCCCCAAGCTCCCCCGAAGCGGAAACTTGAAAAAATTGGCTTGTAGGGGGCATATCCCCCTAACCCCCTTTGCGCTCAAAAAATCACAAAATGTCCTGCCGGAATTTTTGATTTTTTTACACGAATATCCCCTGCCACGGGATAAAAGATTGTGTAAAATTCTTTCAAAAAACTAAATGCTGAAAGGGGAAGAACAATGGCAAACCGTGAACGCAAAAACGAGCTAAAAATATATCTAAGTGATGATGAACAATACATACTGGAACAGAAAGTAAAAGCCTCCGGCATGAGGGATAAATCATCTTTCCTGCGGCACCAAATCTTGTATGGCTATGTCTATGACATTGATTATTCAGAGCTTCGGGAATACAACTCTGCCCTTGCCAAAATTGGNAACAATCTGAACCAGATAGCAAAGCGNATGAATGCCACAGGAAACGTCTATGCCGCCGATGTAAAGCANGTNAAAGAGNTNATGAAANANGTNTGGGATACTCAAAAATCCATGCTCTCAAAACAGCCTTACATGAAGCAGTAAAGTGAAACGGAATCCCTGCTGAAGCACAGGGCAATGTCAGTCAATTTTCTTTCACGATTCTATAAGCGTGAANACACTATAAAATCTAAAATCAGACAAATTTCGCACCATTAAAAAAGGTGTACCGCAGTGAAGTTTCTTTCTNCCTTGCGNTACACCTTGATNTGTAAAAACACTCTGTANTTTTNTTACTTTTCCTACTATTCTATGGTTCAACATTTTAGGNTTTCTTTTACGCATATTTTNTATTNCCCTTTAGTTCATTTTNAANACAATCTGNTNCNCCATTNAAAAACGGCNNCTTCAATTTTCTCAAAGCTGCCGNNTCATAAGNTGCATGAANAACTNTTNTCTTTATNCATTCTTTTTNNGCCGTTTANANATTGACAAATAAAGCAGAAACCAAACAATGCAATGCGTCATAAGAATNAGCATATCTTTTGCAATTATCGGATCAGTGCTGTTTGCTAAATTCATAACCCCTTCAAAAGTTGCATTGGACGGCACCAAATAGCAAAGTATTAAAACCAAACCATTTGCCCCCAGCAGATAGGATAATAATGGTANTGCCATAAANACAATCATTACTACCTTAACATAGACCACACCTACCATAAGGTTCTCGGAAAATTTACCGATAAACAACCCAATCAATGCAGCTACAAAAGCTGACAGAATAATCAGCGCCAACATAAGAAATGTACTCGTGGGGGAAAGCTGAAAGCAGATACAGGCNGTCATGACAGCGGACAGGCATCCAAAGACAAAACCAATAAAGATTTTTTGAATGACATATTGGCTGTATGTCATAGGCAATATCTGATTAACCAAATCGACACCATTTTCTTTTTCAGATATCATATTCATAGCGTTAAAAGTACACCCCATGAACATAGCAACAATTAGCGTCANTGCTATAAAAATATTTTGCATTCCTGCCAATACATCAGGACGCTCTAAAATACTGACATTTATCTGCTCTGCGTTTTCCCGCTCCGCATATAATGCAGGAAGCGTGTCAGCCACTTGGCGGTATATCTCCAGCTCATCGCCAGCTACCATTGTTTTGATACCATTGCCATCGGTTTCTACTCCAATCAAATCTGTAGAGGGTTCATTGATTGAANCNGTTAATTCTTCCAGCGTTTTATATATGGTTACTGAACCATACCGTTCCAGCCACGATATTGTCCCGGCAGACAAATTGTTTTCCAATNCCCCAAAATGAAGTTCACCCAGTGAGGAAAGGTCAATAGTCCCAACAAAACGCAAAACAACAGCAACTATGATTGGCAGAAGAAAAGACATGATACAAAATTTGTCTTTCCAGACACTTTTGAGCTGGTAAATCAATCCCCGCATAATCAGCCCTCCTTTCCCATTTCTTTACGGAATGCGGTTTGAACAACCATAAACAGGGCAGCAATTCCACAAGCGGTACAAATATAATAAACAGGGCTTGTGACAGGTGTCCCAAAATAGGCATTTTTAAGTCCCATATAAACCTGATAGAAAGGGTGCCAGCCNATCCATGCCATTTTTATGGAAGTNTTTGCTGACAAAAATATGGGCGTTGCCACAAAAAGAGCAATTACCANATAGGCAAGCGAAAATTGCTTGAAGTCACTCAACAGCATAGTNCATCCAAATCCCGTAAGCGCCATAATCAGTGATAAAATTGCGGTCTGCACCAATACNGCGGGCAAAATGCGGATTGTACCGGAANAGCCTACATTGAACAATGTTAATAGCACNGCAAAAACTAAATCAGACANTAGGAAAACNGCTAGTTTTGACAGAACAAATAAGCTCCTTTTAAGCGGCAGGACTGCATGGACACGGATAACCCCCATCTGCTTTTCTTTGAACAGCACCGAAGCAATCCCCAAAAATCCAACGGCAACAATTTCGATAAACAATAATTCGCAGGACATTTCTTTCCTCTGTTTTTGCTCCGTTGTATTTGTTCCTACTATCTGCGCAGCGTACTCATCACCGGAACGAAGAAGCGATAACGCATAGTCAGCCCTGTGATTATCAACCTTTTCGCTTCCGAAATACAAAATAATGTTTGGCGTACCGGAACTGGCGTCTATTCCGACACCGTTTGTATCAGCGGAAAGAGCGTCATCCAATTCTTCTAACGATGCCACCGGACGAATCAGTTCTGATGCTTCCTGCTGCGTCCCTTGCGGGTCATAGAGGTATACATTGTATAATTGCATATCCATAAAATTGATGTAGCCAAAGTTAATAAACAATGTATAAATAAGCAGTGAGCCAAAAGCAACAAAGATGAATTTTCCGGCTATCATCATCTGACAGTCTTTTTTGAACAGGGAGTAGAAATTTTTCATCAGGACAGCCCCCTTCCTGTATACTGGATAAACATATCCTCTAAGGTTGGTTCTTCTGAATGAATGCTGATGATTTCATCATGCGGGAAGGGAATGCCTGCTTCCAATTCCGGAATCTCGATTGTCTTTTCCTCCCGTCTGCCCTGATACAGATAGGTGGTCACGACACGGTGGCTGCTGTTTTGCTCCTTCAGCCTTTTCGGAGTGTCAAGCGCAACAATATTTCCATTTGTAATGAAAGCCACCCTGTCACACAGCAGATCCGCATCCAGCATATTGTGAGTGGTTAAAAATACCGTTGTCCCTTTCCTGCGTTCTTCTTCTATAATCTTGCGGAATAAGACCGCACCCGTCGGATCAAGACCGCTGGTTGGTTCGTCTAAAAATAACAGTTTCGGATTGCTGATAAGCGCCCTTGCCATGCTTACACGCTGCCGCATACCTTTTGAGTAGGAAGAAACAGGCTTTTTCAGGAAATCGGTCTTAAACTCCAATTCTTCCAGAACTTCCCCAATATCCCGCAACTGTTCTGCCGGATAGAACGAAGAAAAATATTTGAGATTGTCAATAGCACTCAAATTTGCATATAAATAGGGAAATTCAAATAAAACACCTATCTTTTGAAAAAAATCCTGCGTGTGCGCTGTAGCAATATCCTGCCCAAACAGTGAGACTTTGCCGCCATGCCCCTTCAAAATTCCGGTAAGAATTTTCTGTGTTGTTGACTTGCCGGAACCATTCGGTCCTAAAAATCCAAAAATTTCACCATCCCCTACCGTAAAATTTAAGCCATGAAGGGCTTGCTTATCCTTTCCGTAAGAAAAAGTCAGATTATTGACTTCAATCATTCATCATCCCCCCATTTTCCCCTCTGGCTGTTTTTCTTTTCCTGCTGGCGTTTGCCCCACCATTTCATAAATTTGATTTTAAAAGGAATGGAGATAACCAATATTATTGCAATCACTAGCCACCAATACCATTCCAAACCTAATAATGTCATATATGCTCCTCCTTTTTTCCAGGCTTTTCGCCCTTTCGTATTATGAATTTAAGAAAATGAGGTGAAGTCGGTGTGAGATTGATGTGAAGTTGGTGTGAAATAAAAATGGTTCTGCTCTCTTTATAGAAAACAGAACCACCAAAAATAAGAATGGTATCTTATTTAACTGTGGGTATGGAAAAATAGAACTGAACACCATCCGCAAGATTTTTTACGCCATAACTTAATTCCTGCATAGATAAAATTTGTGCAACAATCGCAAGCCCCAATCCGGAGCCACTGTACTTTGAGCGGTTATCCCGATAAAATTTTGTCCAAATCTTTTTCAGCTTTTCATTTGGAATCGTATCGCCCTGATTATATACAGAAAAATGTAATAGCCCATTTTCGTCTGAAAGGCATAGCTTTAATATGCCATTCGGTTTTACATTCTTTTTTGCATTGATAATGAGATTGTTTAAGACCTGCTCCATCCGGATCTTATCTGTATAAACATAAACTTTATAATCAGGAAGCTCATACTGCAATTCAAAATTAGCATCCGGCGTGTCGATCAGCAGCCGCCCAGCGACTGTTTCTAGAAGTTCGACAAAATCAAAGCGTTCAGAAGTAAGCTGCACAGCCCCGGTTTCCAATGCAGATAAATCCAATAAAGCTGTAATCAGATGATTCATACGCTCTGTTTCCGATATGATTATTTCTGCATATTTTTGTTTTTTCAGTTCATCATCTTCATCCTGATAGCCCTCCGCATAGGCTCTGATAATCCCTAAAGGCGTTTTCATTTCATGGGATAAACTGTCTACCAGTTCTTTACGCTCTGATAACAACAGACGTTCCTGCTCAACATCTTTTTCAAGCTGCTTATTTGCTGCCTCCAACTTTATAAGAGCATTTTGCAAATTATCAGCCATGACATTAAGACTTGTGGAAAGCCGCCCAAATTCATCATTTGTCATAATGTCACATGGAGAAGAAAAATCTAAATCAGCCATCCGTTTTGCTGCTTTTTCCAATTTAGCAACAGGTTTTGAGATAAAACAGCTCATCAGAAAATCAACGGCAAAAATCAACAGCGCCACAAAAACAGTCCAAATAGAAAGTGAAATGTCTGGTGAAAACGGTAGTTTGGTTGAAAGGATATATGAAATAACAAGGACAGCGCCTATCACTTTAGTCATTAAAAGTATTTTCTTCCTTATCGAATAAATGCTTAAATTATCGCTGTTTTTCATACTGTCACCTCTAATTTATATCCGGAACGGATAAGCGTTACTATATGCTTTCCTTCACTTCCCAGCTTTTGCCGCAGTGTTTTGATATGGGTATCTACAGTACGGGTAGTCCCCTCAAAATCGTAGCCCCAAATTCTATTTAGCAACTGTTCACGGGTAAAAATCTGTCCGGGATTCATCATAAAAAAATAAAGCAGTTCGTATTCTTTGTGGGTAAGGGTGATTTCCTGCCCATCTAAAAATACTTTACGTGAGGACGGCATAACAGCAATTTTTCCAATACTCAATATATCTAATGGTTCCGAGGAAGAACGGCGGAGCAGGGCATTCACTTTAGCCAACAGGACTTTAGGGCTGAAAGGTTTTGTTGTGTAATCATCCGCACCATATTCATAACCCTTTAGCTTGTCACTTTCTTCACTTTTGGCTGTCAGCATGATAATAGGCATATTACTCATTTCCCGAGCCATTTTACAGACAGTGAAACCGTCAATGTGGGGCATCATGATATCCAATATCATTAAATCCATAGGATTGCTTTTCAATATCATCAACGCATCTATACCGTCATCCGCAGTAAAGCAGGTATGTCCTCCCTTTTTCATATATTCGGCAATAATATCCTGCATATTCTTTTCATCTTCGACAATCAAAATGTTCGCCATGAAATCATTCCTTTCAACTATGTTTATGTCTTTTGTCCGTAGGTTTCTCTGCGTCCTTTGGAATCAACCACAAGCGGCTAAACTTTGCTACTCCGGGTATACGATTTTCCTCACATAACTTCTGTACCCGTCTTACTGAAATTCCCCATTTTTTCGCTGCTTCAGTGGCAGAAATAAACTCTAACATTTTCAAGCATCCTTTCACTAAACTCTGTCATCATTATTGTATACGTTCAAACGAATAATTTCAAGCATTTAGAACAAGCATCATGGAAATGTGCATAACAGGCTATTCCGTCATGGATAACTCTATTCACAGGACATGGAAAAGCAAAGTACCGCTTTCCCACATCCTGCAAACAGAGTTACCCACAACTCCATAAAACAGCCAGTTATACGACATTTCCACAATGCCGGTTACGCCGGAATCCCACTCATTCATTCTATCCTTTTATCAAAAAGCGAAATAAGAAAAGCCCTGCATTATACAGCGCCTTTCTAATCCTTTATTAACCACTAACTACAGTTCTTTCTCCCAAAGGAACAATGTTACAGATATATCTCCGCTGTTTTCGCAAAATCAGCTTTTCTCACGATAAGTTCCGACTGTTTTTCTTTCGATAGACTCTCAAACACACCCTTATAGCCTTTCTCCAATAACGGAGTGCCTTTTGCCATCAGGTATAGTTTTGTATTCAGCCATTCCTCCCACAGGTTCTCAAATAGTGCCACACTGTCAGTAAAGGTTATGGCATCTTCAAAGCCATGTGGCGGCTTGTAATATTTCAATTCCACAAAGCCATACCTGCCCACATCCAGCACTATGATATTCTCCATCTCATACAGTTCTGCAAATGCATCAGCCACCTTTTGGCACTTCTCCCGTTCTTCCTCTGTGATATAAACCCGCTTTTCCATATTGCTTTACCTCGTTTCTTCTATGATTTTACCATGTTTATCCTATAAGGGCTATCTACATACACCGGATATTCTCTTTACTTATATTCCCCATTTTTCACTTTACTCACAATTCACACCATTTAAGTCTGATATTATATTTACATTTCTACCCAAATCGTTTCCTCCGTCAGAATGTCCGTTTATGTCACAATTAGATATTTTGGGGGATGTTACTTTTAATGAATTGCGGAATTCCCTGTTTTTCTTGACATTTCAATGTATCATTGAATACAGATTTCTTTCAGGCATTATCATGCCTGAAAGCGTCAGAAATTTTAAGAAGTTGCTATGAAAAGTTTTAAGAATAAATTGATAAAATATAAAAACTATAATTCTGTACTACCCTAACACCAATTACAAATCCGCACTAGAATACATACACTTCGGAAACCTAGAGCACCCATAAAACTGTTCACCGGCATGCTTTCCTTTCTTAGCCGTACGTATTACCAACTCTGAGCCACATCTTGGGCAGATACGTTTATCTTGCGGCATGGCAGGTTGCATGGTAAGTTCGTCCTCGGTATTCACCTTTTCTTCGGCACCTTCCATCTCCTTTGTACTGACGGCATTTATGCTTACAACATTGTCTACCGGTTTCACCTTAGTGCCATGCTTTATTGCTTTAACATTATCAATATGCTGTAACTTATCATACTCTGTTACCTGAGTGTAAGGATAGAGCATTTCATAAATACGCTCAATGTCCATTTTACTAAGCGCCTGAATTGAAGCATTACCCATTTTCTTTACAGTATTAAAAATGTGCTGCCTGTTAATAACCTCAACGTCCGGACTTTCCACCGTAATCTCTTTTAATGTACATCTCTGTGAAAATGCAATCAGCGAATAAACAGGAACATTATTCCCTACTATGTTCTTAATATATTTTATATGAGTTCTATTCTGCATAATAGGATTATAAAAATGTTCCTTTTTAACCCTTCCGCTACCGCCGCGAAGCGTCTGCGTCCATGTTTTACTTTTTCGCTTCCATATATCCATCCGCTGTAATTCTTGCTTTCAATCACAAAAATACCTGTAGAATGAAGAAGCACGACATCAACCTCTGTTGAAGTGCCGTCTTCTTTAGGTAAATAACAATTAAATATAAACTTTCCGCCGTCGGCTTCATATAGCTTTAATTCTTTATATGTAAGATACTCTCCACGCTTGCCCAGATTAAAAAGTGCTTCAAAAAAACCGGTTCCGGTCATTTTGGCATATGTTCCACGTTTATACGCAATTGCATTGACCGCTACAGTCAATACAAGCATTAAAATTAAAACCAGATCAAAAATCAATAACATTTGTGTAAGCATATATGCTCCTATTCTATAATAAAATTATTTTCGTAATTTATATGTTATCACATAAATATTTGGAGCAACAATGCGTATAAATATTCTTTTTTGTCTATTTTTGCCTTAAAACGTACTATTTTTCAAATTCTTTCGCCACGTCCTCAAGTATTTTACGAATCTCTAAATGCTGTGGACAGGCTTTTTCACACATTCCGCATTTAACACAATCAGATGCCCTTCTGCCTTGCGCTGTATGTACATTGTTATAATAATAGTCGGCATTCCAATCATGATGTATCTGCTTGGTATTCATAACGGCAAACAAATCAGGAATTGCAATTTTCTTCGGGCAGCCTGCCTCACAATATCTGCACGCCGTACATGGAATAAGATTTTGAGCTTTAAAGATTTTCTGAACCTTTTCTACCGCTTCCATCTCGATATTACTTAGAGGCTTGAATTCTTTCATATAGCCGATATTATCTAACATCTGCTCATAACTGCTCATGCCGGACAAAACCATGTCAATACCCTCAAAACCTGCCGCAAATCTGATTGCATAACTTGCTGCGCTTCCGCCCTGCAATTCATCCAGTACAGCCCTCGCTTCTTCCGGTAGATTTACCAGATTTCCGCCTTTTACCGGTTCCATAACAATAACCGGCTTATTGTATTTCTTACATACCTCATAACATTTACGGCTTTGCACCGCCGGATCATCATAGTCTAAGTAATTAAACTGTATCTGTACCACTTCGATTTGCGGATACTCTGTTAAAATCTGCTCTAATACGTCCGCCCTGTCATGAAAAGATATGCCTACATGTTTTATCTTTCCTTCTTCTTTTAACGCAAATGCAGTTTCATAAGCCCTGCAGTTTTTGAAAAACTTAAAAGTCTCTACTCCCTGCGCATGCATAAGATAGTAATCAAAATATTCTACACCACAGTCCTTTAACTGCTGCTCAAAGAAAGGCCGTATATCCTCTTCTTTTTTGAAAAAGAAATTGGTCAGCTTATTAGTAAAAATGTACTCGTCCCTTTTATACCTGTCAGTCAGGCACGTCTTTAATGCCTTCTCGCTCTTTCCATTCAAATATCCGTGCGCAGTATCAAAATAGTTAAAACCATTCTCAATAAACGCATCTACCATATTATTCATTTCTTCTATATCTACTTCTCCGTCTCGCATTGGTAAGCGCATGCAACCAAACCCAAAATTCTTCTTTACTCCATCCATCATAATTTTTCTTACCCTGCCTTTCTTTCATTCTCATTGAAATTGTTTACATTGTGGCATAATTTCTTATATTGTAAAAAAACTATTCTCTAAAATCAATTTGAATTTCGGGAATAGTTCATTAGAAAAACTTATACAATTGAATTTATCCTAATCTTGTCCACGTAAATAATACACATCACAATACTTCTCACTATACATCAATTCATACTCCGACAATCCTGAACTGCTTTCTATAATACGTCCAAGCTGCGCTTTAGGATCAGCAGAATTACTCAAATACACAACTACCTCACTACTCTCTATTATCGCAGAATCAGTAATAGGCTCACCGCTCCCTTGGCTCGCAAAATAAACTCTTTCATACTCAAAAAGTTCATCCGCTGCATCCCATACACACCAGCTTTGGGCTTCATCATAAATGTATACTACCGGTGTCTTATTAGCTGCCATTTCTTTTGCAAAAGCGACACGCTCTGCGTCTTCAGGATATAAAAATACTACTCGTCCGGCAAAAAAACCTGATATGTTAACAATAATTGCAATCAACGCCGCCGCAACAAGCACCCAATTATATAAATTCGAACTGATGAATTTAATGTGTTTAATGAGTTTCAATCCCGAAAATCTATAACACCGCCTTATGAGATAATCAATCGCCGTAAACGTAAACAACACCACAATGCCATAAATTGGAGTCTGATAACGTATAGAGGTCTCACCCAACAAAAGCGCCGTCTTAGATACCACAAAAAAATATCCCGCCGCCGTAAAAAGCAAAATAAAATATTTTTGTTTATTCAATTTACTTTCACAATCTACTATATCATTCAAATCATTTTCAGTGTTTTCATCCACTTTATTAAGCACACTAATCTTCTTTTTTACGTTCACATATAATAACAACACAATAATCACAATCAACAACAGCGACAGCATTTTCCCAAATACATACTCATCCAGCAATTGATAGAAAAACTCCAACCTCATAAACGTATTAGACAAATCAAAAAAATTCCCCGTTGCCTGCGCCCCTCTCTGTCCCTTAAACATCTGCCCAGGAAAGGCCGAATAAGTCAGATACGCAAAAACAAAGGCTATCGCAAGGCTAACCGCATAGCGTATACAATTCCACAAATTTCTGTCTTTCCATAACAAATAAAGGCAAAACGCCACAGCCATAAAAAACAAAAATATAAAATAATAGTATTGAGTAAGAAAACCAAAATACGTCACCAACGCTAATGGAAACAGAAACTTTCCAACCGGCAATCTATCTCCCCTATCATAATACTCCAACACCCTCACATGCAAAATCGCACAAAGCAGCACAAACACCGTCAGCAGCGCATACATCCTGATAAAAACCACACTACTCATAACCGCCGGAGTAAATCCATAAAACAGGCAAATAAGAAGTGATAATTTTTCGTTATCCCCTGTAACCTTCAGACACAATATCCATAGCAAAAACATACTTAATCCATAAGCCGCAAGATTAAGCGAAAGTCCATACCATTTTGAAAATTTTTCTGGAAAAACCGATGATATTGTATGAAAAACCCAGTAATAGACCGGCGGATGAACGTCCCATGACTGGACCTGTTTAACAAGTCCATACTGAAACCGCTCTCCCCTAAGAACCGTAAACTCATTAAAATACGTGTCATGTTCCATCCAAGCATTATCCTCTATATTCAGACCAAAGGTGTGTGCGGTAGAATAATATGTATAATATTCATCTTCATGAAATCCCTGCTTCTGGCAACAAAAATAAACTGCCGTAAGCATCTGCATACACCAAAGCAGGACAAACAAAATCTGCCATATTCTGTTCTTTTCATTATGAAACATAGTAGTGTGCATATTTTTCCATTTTACAGCGCATTATTGTCCTGCACATCATTGCCGCCTTGCAGCAGCGCAGTCCGCTTCTCCATCTGCCGCTTATGCTCTTTCCTCACCGTTTTAGGCGCCACTGTCAATAACAGCAGATATATCTTATTTTTAGATGTCAGATACGGATTAAAAATCGTACTGAAAACATGTCTGTGGAGATATTTTTTTACTCCTACATAGAACGTATTCTTACGATTCATCTGCACAATCGGAACATGAAGCATATAATCAAGTCTCTGATACAGATTAAACCGGATTGCATAGCGGTGCAGCGCAGGATATGATTCATCGACCAGCTTCTGCATCCTATCCGCATTATTTACAATATCCATAAAAACTCTTGAGAAACTATCTTCTGAGCGCTTCCTTGTGGTGCTGTCGCTTCGGCAGACTACATGATAGCCCTGCTTTGGCAGTATTGCAACTCCATTTACATGTCCGAGTAATTCCGTCAAAAGTTTAAAATCCTCATTCAGCTCACCCTCCGGAAATTTCCGCTTATAAAACAATTCCCTCTTTACTATCTTAGTGCAGAATGAGCAGTCGCCCTGATGAAGCAAAAGTTCTTTTAAAAAAGTCTCGCTATCGCAAAAACGTATTTCTTTAGGCGGTATACAGACATCCGGTAATTTATTTCCTTCCTCGTCTATCTCATCGCGGGAAATCTGTACTATCTGATAGTTATTTTCAACCGCCGTCCCAACCATCATCTTATATACATCAAGATCAATATAATCATCACTGTCTACAAAGCCGACATAATCACCAACCGCATTGCGCAGTCCCAGATTACGGGCCGAAGATGCACCGCCGTTTTCCTTATGGTACACCCTGATCCTAAAATCTTTAGCCCCTAATTTATCGCATAATTCTCCCGTACCATCCGTAGAGCCATCGTCTACCAGAATTATTTCAAGATTGTCATAAGTCTGGGAACAGATAGAATTTACGCATCGCTCTAAACAATCAAACGTATTGTATGCCGGAATAATTACACTGATCTTCGTTTGTTCCATTCAATTAGCTCCTATGTGTTCTCCTTGGTGAAATAACAGGTGCGGGACTTAACGGGCCGCTGCCTGGCAAAATCATCTTTCCTTTCATATATCCCTCTACGAAATTCATAAGCGCCGCCGCTGCATGTTCCGAATTCCATTCACTTACAATAGTCTGGTACGCAGCATTTCCCATCTGCTTACGTTCTTCCCAGTTATCAAATAAATCTATGACTAGCTTCTCCATTTCCTGATATGAATTATTTGGAAAAATAAGTCCGTTCACACCATGCTCTATCAGGTACGGAACCGCACCGACCTGTGAATTTGCCACCTCCACACAGCCGCTGTTCATTCCCTCATTAACTACAGCTCCCCAGCCCTCCAGATGATTACTTGTAAAAAGATGTATATGGCAACGCTCCATCACATCCCTTACCTTTTCCGGCTCGGTATAGCCATAAAATGTAAATCTATCCGACAGACCTGACTGCCTGGCCTGCTGCCTTATCTCCTGTTCCATTTCACCGCTCCCAAGCATGTGTATACCAAAATCATAGCCACGCTCTTTGAGCGTCATAGCCAGTCTTACCACATATTCCGGATGCTTAAGCGGAATAAACCTTCCTGCCCAGACAAGCTGCAGCGGTCCTTCCTTTTTCATTTTTTCAAGCTGACCTTCAGTATAAATCCTCGTCTTTGGAAAATATCCCCATTTAAACATCTTATCCGGATATGCGCCTATAAGATGAAAATCCGACGCGGTATACGCTCCCGCGCATAACAAATATACATTCTTATTCCTATACTTTATATGCTCATTATATTTGGCTATAAGACCTCTTGGCGAAACCGCCTTCCACTGGCCTTCTCTATATATTCTCTCACTTATACGTATTGTCAGTTTCCCGGATTCTAACCTGTCTTTTTCGATATCCGGTCTCTGTGTCCATCCAAACAGCACTACATCACTTTCCGCAATCTTCTTACGACACTCATATTCATCCTCATATAAACACCGTACATATGGAATCTTAGTTACATCGAGTCCCCAGCCCATAGCTATGCGTTCAGTTTCCATCGGAATTGTCTGTATAAAAGAGAAATCTTTTCCCAGCCTCTCGTATAAGGCGTCGCAAAACGGAAGCTGATGATGATTGATATAGTTAGACACAAAAGTTATCGTCATTCCGTTATCTCCCTATATATACGTATCATTTTATAATAATTCTGATCCGCATCATGTGTTTCACGCGCATGTCTTCTGGCATTCTGCGAATACATATCCGTAATTAATTCTTTCTCAAAGGTCTCGATGATTTTCTCGGCAAGCCCCTCTATACTGCCCTTCGGATAAAGCAGCCCATCTCCGCCATTTACTAAAATATTGTGTACTCCGCCGACATCTGCCGCCACGCATGGCACTCCAAGCAACATTGCCTCGCCTACGGAATTGGGCGAATTTTCTAACGCCGAAGGACAGACAAACACATGACTTCTAAGGAACTGCTCCTTCATACTCTCGGCATCTAAGTTCCCTAACATTGTCACCTTATCCTGCAAATGATTTTCCCTTATAAGCTTCTTTAAGTATTTCCCATAGGCAGAGCGTTTAATCCTGTCTTTCCATGTCTCATTTTTCAAAATATTATTTCCCGCTACAAATATCTGTGCTTCCGGATACCGCTCAAGCACCGCAGGCATTGCCTTTAAAAGATAATGGAATCCCTTTAACGGATAATCGCCCTGACTTAAGAAAATACTATATGGAATACACTCGTTTTTCTTCCACCTGTCATGATAAAAACAGTTTCTAAGCGTCTCATTTAATAGATAATATTTCGCCTCTGGATTTATCTTCGCCGTAGTTTCCCTGTCAAAATCCGTCCTTCCTGCAATATATCCTGCAAGACGTATTGCTTCCTTTTCATAAACTCCCCGTTTGCGGAATTTGCGCTGCTGCTGCTTTAAACTGTCCTTTTTTACAATATCCCTAAACGTAACATTGCGCTGCACCTTAGCCGGCAGATCCGCCATATAAGCATCGGCGCACTCAGACACCAGTCCCTGTATACTGATCAAAGTCCTCGCCGGCCTTCTGTATGCTCTTGCGCAGGCAAGCGCATGCGGAAATTCCGTTCCGAAAATATGTATTATATCAGGCTTAAAATCTTCAATAATTGCCTTCATCCGCTCTTCTATATTACTATCATAAAACTCCGGCGTATTAAGGTTCTCCACAAAACCATAACAATTGCATATACTTTCTTCCCCAAGCAATAACTCTCTATCTATATTTCCTGTTTCTTCCGAAACAGGAAACGCAATCCCTAACGTTATCTTATTACGATGCTGCTCCTGCAAAAACTTATCAAGCATTGCACTAAGCCAGCCCTCTCTATTACTATAGGGCAGTTCTAATTTTCTGGCAATTGCCGGAAGCATAATATTACACACCCAAAGTACCTTCATCTATTTTATCCCCTTCCCGTAATATATCTTCTTCAGTCCATTATATAACCCCGAAGTCACCCTGTTTCTGGCAAGCCATGTTCTGAGCGGTGACAGTGTAACCCACATCAAAATCCTGTACTTACGCACCTCTCCAACCGGCATATACTTTCTGACTATCTCCTGATGTTCTTTAGCCGAGAGCTTCCGGTTCTGTTTCGTCTCGGAAAACCCACCGCCTTCATAGTCAGCAATCAATATATCTTTATAAAAAAATGATACTCCCTCTTCCATATCCCTTGTAAAAAAGCACCATAGAAACTGTTCATAGTCTGCTCTTACACGGTATTTCGTTTTAAAAGGATGAGCTTCCAGTAATTTCTTATCATAAAAACATGCCTGATGGCATGGAACATTACGATAGCACCCAAAAGAATCTAAGCTGGGATTGGAAGCCACTACATTTCCGGTGGTTCTTTCATAAATATTTCCATAATAAATCCCTGACTGCGAAGGTTTTTCACAAATCAGCTTATTAATGTTTTCAAGTACTGACTTATCATAAAATGCATCCCCACAGTTTAAGAAGTAAACATATTTTCCAAGTGCGGAGGAGACAGCCTGATTCATAGCGTCATAAATACCCGCATCCTCTTTTTCTATAATGCGAAGCGACGGAAAATCCTTTGCAGCTTCCTTGGCATATTCCATTGAGCCATCCGTTGATAAACCATCTTTAACAACTACTTCATAGTCCCTATATGTCTGCTTCTTTATACTGTCTAATGTCGCCTTAAGTTTATCGGCAGGATTTAAGCAGACCACTAATATTGAAAATTTCGGTTGCATTATATACTTTAGTTCCTTTCAGATCAACAAACACAGCCTATGGCCTCATTAGTTCATATCCGACAATATATTTACCATATCATGAAAGAAAAATGTTTTATACGGTAATAAAAGTATACCATCATTATAAGCCCTGCTCATAAAAACCGCAAAATAAAATATTGCCGCCAAAATTACCGCCAGCCTAAGGAGCCGCCTAAGCTTTTCATTTTCAGTCTCCTTGATCAGCGCCGGTAAAAATAAAATATGGCTGATCGTCAGATAATACCCTATACGGGAGATGATCGGCAAAAACGAGCAAAATACATACAATACAAGCGCTCCTAAATTAAGATAAAAATAAAACCGGAGTCTCTCATCTTTCTGTATGGTTTTTCGGTAATACATGAGCGATAAAACAAGCGCCGCCGCACACCGCAGTATATTAATGTAACTGGTTCCGCCCTCTAAATATTCCGTATCTTCATAAGTCGGATATAAAAACACAACCACCTTTAAATAAAAATCCTGCAAGAATAAAAATGTCGTGCAAAATAATCCTATAAGGATAAGCTGCCACTTTTTCCACGCAATAGATGCAAGAAAATATAGCGGTAATACAACCAACAGCGATTTATGGAAAAAAGAACCTAATATAACTAATAATATAAATCTTCTCCACTGCTTGCGCAGTACAAATTTCATGGAATAAAAAGCTATCGCCAATGCAAGATAATAACGCACAGTGCTAAAAGCCTGAAAATAATATCCCATTGCCATGAACAGAAAATACGTCATGGGGAAATCATCGCTCTGTTCATAAATTGCAAGCAAAAACAGAGAAATCGTTACAAAAGCATAAACTGCAAATACAAGTAAATAATTTTCAAAACCTGATATGCCGTAAATAATTTTTACAAGAAGATTAAACCCCGCCTCCGTAGGTACATAGGCATTACAATTAGCCAGATGCATGAATTCTACGTATTTGGCATAATCATTACCCACATTCTGTCTACATGCGGAAAGTGCGAATAAAATCAAAAATACCGCCAGAATACTTACCCTGTTGCACATCTGCTGACGCGTAATTCCATATGGTTGTAGTTCACAACGATTATTAATCATGCATGCAAGCAGCACTGTTCCCACTGCAACCGTAATATACAAAATCATGAATAGCTCAATTACTCCTTCTTATAAATGCCTCTGCGACTTAATTCCTTCCTTCATAAGGCGGTATGCCTTTTTAAACGGAATGTCCACACACATTTCAGCCTTGTTTTTGATCAGAAAACGAAGCGCAAAAACCGTTGCCATTTTTCCATACAGGTAATGATATAAAACTCCCCTGTCGGTAAAAAATTTCTCGCTGTATCCATGGAACCATGTGGATTCTCTTTCAATCTCTTCTCCTATGCATACCGGAAGCGCATATATTTTAAGTCCCGCCTTTATGCAGTCACGAAGGAACAGACTGTCCTCTCCGTTGCTGTATTTTGCGCCTCCCCCAAATAAAAGTGAGAAATGCACATTTGCCCGCCTAAATGAGTCTAATTTCCCTGAAATGCTATATGCCGGATATCTGCCATAATTATACCATCTGATTCTTTTTACACTATCATTCCAATATGTTCTTCTTGCTTCCGACACCTTGACATTAAAAATAAGCATATCTGCATCCGGATATTTTAAATAAGCGTCACGAACCGCTTCGCCATATCCTTTAGCTAATACTATATCTTCATCTGAAAACAGACACACATCCGCATCCGCATGAAGCAGCGCGGTATTCCTGCTTAAACCTACGCCGCGCTCTTTCATACAAAAGCACTGGATTCTTTTTGTTAAAAGCAACTCTTTATAATCATAGCACTCGCATTGATTTACAATAACAGCATCCGTTTCTATATTCATCTGTTGCGGCAGCGTATTGATATCCTTATTTAAAGCAGACACCAATACCTGCATTTTCAAAGGTGATTGTAATACCATTTCATGAACCTCATATCGGCATCCTTAATTATGATGCCTGCAAGTTTACATTCCTGTAACGAAAACTGTTCTATTCTGTAGGCAAGGGATGATCTGTCAAGTTTTCCATATGGGATAACCAATAGTACTCCGTTTGCATTTCGTGCGTTTGTGAACTCTTGTTCTGTGATATCATTTTTTGTGCTTATTTCAATAGCAGCAAGTTCACCGAATTTATTAGTCAGATATACATTATTTTTTTCTAAATCAGCTTGCAGTTTTTGAATCAGTTTTCTTTTTCTATCCGAATCTATTCTATTATCCGTCTCTTTCCAATTATCTGCCTCTTTCTGATTATCTGAATCTCCGATGTTATCAGAATGAACACCATTATATACGGTTTGCATAAAAGAAAATCCCACAAACGGCAGCTCAGTAACGCACTTCAAATCTCCCGGCACATAAATCCGGTCATCCAGAACATATCCAAGCGCCATTGCAATAAACATAAACACCAGGCCTATTACAAGTCCGACCAAAACTGCCTGCACAAGCCTGCTGTCCGCCACTAACAGCTTAGGCTCAGTTTCTTTAATTATTTCAATGCCAATAAATTCCTGCTCACGCTGCCCCATTTCAACTAATGCTCTATCCGTCGCATCAAGTATCTTTGCAGTGCGCTCTGCATCCGATGTTGTAATAGTGATCGTCAATAGACGTACATCGGAAAGGATCTCCGCCAGAGTTGCTCCCGAAACCTCTTCGGTTGTATAATCCTCTGGAAGATAACTCATTGTAGTATCTATAATTAAATTCGTGGACATCAGATCATTCCATGTATATCCATTATAATGCTGATACACTTCCCCGGTCTCATCCGGTGCAAAGTCCAGATATACCTTCGACTGTGCCTGATACTCCCTGTTGCTGCTCAGCGCAACATTATGAATCAGATAAATTCCTGCACCAAGACCGGCCCCTATCACTGCTGCCAATACAACAATCCAGAACTTCTGAAGCAATAAAATGCACAGCTTCTTCAAGTCCATGCCCTCATTTCCATATCTCATTCTAAATCTCCATGTTTCTATTATCTCACGATGTTTGTGCCTGACGTCCCACCGTCAGCACAAACTCGTAGGTGAAAATCAAAGATTTTCACCTTTTTTTCGCCGTTACCTGACTGCTGTCCACGCCCTCCGTACTTTCCGCTTTGAATAAAATCTTAAGCGTGAGAAGCATCAATTTAATATCCAGCCATACCGAATAATTTTCTATATAAGTTAAATCCAGTTTTAATTTATCATAGGGTGTGGTATTATATTTTCCATACACCTGCGCATAACCAGCAAGCCCCGCCTTTACTTTCATACGGAAGGCAAACTCCGGCATTTCTTCCATATACTGCGCTATAATCTCCGGACGCTCAGGTCTTGGTCCTATAAAAGACATCTCTCCCTTTAAAATATTAAAAAGCTGCGGAAGCTCGTCAATCCTTACCGCCCTTATAAACTTTCCTACTGGCGTTATCCTCGAATCATTTTTTGACGCCAATCTTGCTACACCGTCTTTTTCCGCATCTACTTTCATGCTACGGAACTTCAAAATATAAAACTCCTTTGCATCCCTTGTGCAGCGAATCTGCTTATACAAAACCGGACCACCGTCATATAATTTTATTGCAATCGCAGTAATGATCATAAAAGGAGACGCTATCACAAGCAGAATAACTGCGCAAACTATATCTATCAGCCTCTTTACAACCCTCTGCTCCATTTTAAGGGCATATTCTCTTGTCAGCAGAATCGGCGTATCAAACAGATGCAGCTGGTCGGAACCCTTAACCAATACATCAGAAATCTTCGGCATCATATAAACGCGTACAGAACGACTGTAGCAGTATTTAAGGAGTTCATTTCTGTCATGAGTGGAAATATCCCAAAGAACTACCGCGCCGTATCCGCTGATTGCCTTTTTGCAAACCGCATCCAGCCCTTCGGAAATATTAATATAGCCGTCAATTATATACTTGTCCTTTCTGGAATTGAACTTACCGACAATATCGTCAATAGAACGTTCTCCATGAACAAGCAGAAGCTTTCTCGGCGGAAAGGCCTTATGATAAAACATATTGCAGACATAAACCCATGCTGCCGATAACACAAGCTGAATTACCATGACCTTAGTTATTGGCTTAACATCCGCTAACCAGTTTGCCATAGCGGAAAGCTGCAAATATGAGAATATATTAACTGCCACTAATGAAAAAACTTGTGAAAAGTAAACCTCCACCGGTTTTAGATACCCGATCTTTAACCCGCCATATGTGCTTGAAAAGAAAAAGAGCAGTACAAAATAAAGGAAAAACATCAGTACATGCCCCCAGCGGTAGAAATTCAGGCGACGGTGCATGTGAAGAAACGGATAATACTCTGTCATCCAGAAATATGCATATACTCCTGTCTGCAAAAGCAATCCGATAGATGAAAGCTGCAATATGATAAGTCTTTTTATAGATTCTATCCGCTTCACTTAGGTCACCTCATTTGTGAATTATCATTTCGCTATATACGTCTGATCATCGCACACCGCTATATACGCCTCAGCGTTGCCCTCATTGCCCACAGGCAAAAACAGAATACACTGACCGGAATAGTCAATTTCTCTTCACTTCTATACAAATTCCAGATTCTCTTCATAGCCTTAAATTTATTGGAAGAAAGGCTTTTTTTAGGCCTCCTGTAAATCACAAGCGCATCATTCAGTCCATGGGCCACATATCCGGCTCTGAGAATTTTCCACCATGTAGCGGTATCTTCACTTTCTACTTCAGGCATCCGAATCAGCTCTTTATTAAGCTTACTCATGTCAAACATCACAGTAGATGTAAAAATAACCGTTCTCGACAGGGCTTTACGATAAGTCAGGCTCTCCGGCACGTTTACTATCTTTCCAAGTCCGTGTGCATCCTCATCCCCGAACTCATATGCGGTAAACACAAATTCCGCCTGCCTGTCCTTTATAAAATCCAATTCTTTCTCAAGTTTATCAGGTTTCCAGACATCATCCGCATCCAAAAACGCAATATACCTTCCCTCAGCATGTTCAATCCCTGTATTCCTTGCTCTGGCTGCGCCTTCGTTTTTCTCTTTTTTTATCAGATGAATACGCTCTTTTACCTTCTGTATGATCTCCTGAATAATCTCCACACTGTTATCAGGCGATGCGTCATCAACAAGAATCAATTCCCAATTCTTGTATGTCTGTCTTCTTACCATCTCGATTGTCTCTGCAATATAGGCCTCCGCCATATACACAGGTACAATAATGCTGACCATCTCTTTCATCAGATTTCCTCTTTTATAAGATAAACCGGTCTTTTCTTAACTTCCATATAGGTCTTTGATAAGTATTGCCCCACAATTCCAAGACAAAACAACTGAACTCCCCCTACGAGCGAAATAATACATACCAAAGACGGCCATCCCGAAGTCGGATCACCGAACAGAAGTTTACGTATAATCGTTACAACAATCAAAAGAAACGCCACAAAACAAAACAAAACTCCCATAATAGATGCTATAGCAAGCGGTGCCGTAGAAAAGGCGGTGATTCCTTCAATCGAATATAAAAAGAGCTTCCAAAACGACCACTTAGTCTCTCCCTTCTTCCGCTCTACATTTTCAAATTCAAGCCACTTCGTTTCATAACCTACCCATCCGAAAATACCTTTTGTAAAGCGGTTATACTCGGTCATAGCCAAAATCGCATCTACCACCTGTCTTGTCATAAGCCGGTAGTCTCTTGCGCCGTCAACAATCTCCGTTCTAGAAATCTTGTTCATAAGTCGATAAAAGATCCTTGCAAAAAATGAACGGATCTTAGGTTCTCCCTTTCTGCTTACTCTTCTGGTTGCCACCGAATCATATCCCTGCTCTATATAAGAGTACATCTCCGGCAGCAATGACGGAGGATCTTGTAAATCAGCATCCAATAAAACCACATAATCTCCTTTTGCTTTTTGAAGCCCTGCATATATTGCAGCTTCTTTTCCGAAGTTTCTGGAAAAAGATAAAAGATGCACCCTTTCATCATTTGTTCGAAGCTTTTTCACTTCTTCAACAGTCTTGTCCTTAGAGCCGTCATCAATATATAATATTTCCAACTCTATTCCCTTTCCCTGAAAAAAGGTCTCGTTTTTTAACAGCTCATGATAAAAATCCGCAACATTTTCTTCTTCATTATAGCATGGTACTATAACGCTCAATAAACCCATTCCTATACCTCATATTCAAACGACGGTCAGCACGCTTTGCTAACCAATCTCATGTTATTAAAAGTTTTAATCAATTACCATTATCAATTTTGCAATACTTATGCTAAATATTTTATCATGAATATATAAAAAAAGAAAGAGCGTGTCACAAAAGTCATGAAATGACTTGACAAACACCCTTTCCTCTTTATCCTGTTTGTTACGTTTATCAGACATATCCCTCTTCCAGCCTGACATAATCGGCAACCGACGCAATATATTCGCTGTTAGTAGGTCTGCTATGGCCTGAACCGTTACTGTAGCCAAACAGCTTTTTAAAAAGCTCTGCATTGCCTCTTTCCCATGAAACCTCTATTGCGTTTCTAATTGCTCTTTCTATCTTCTGGTCAGTTGTTGCATACTTCTTAGCCAGATCAGGATACAACAGCTTAGTTACACTTCCAATCAATTCCATGTCATCTACACACATATTGATTGCAGACCTTAAATACTGATAACCCTTTAAATGCGCAGGTATTCCAAGCTCCAACATCAAACCGGAAATCATATTCTCCGTTTCCGGCCTTACTAACATACTCATATCCATTATATCATTCCCCTTTACTTATACACTTTGGAAAATGATATCATAAATTAGCAAATGCTGTAAATAGTAAGGTATCGCCCTATAAATACTGCGGCTTATTGGAATCTTCGAGCGCCTCTACAATTTTTCTTACTTCCTGTGCCCTGTTTTTATCGCAGACCAGAACAGCGTCCTCAGTCTCTACCACAACAACGTTGTCAAGCCCTATTGTTGTAACCAGCTTACTCTTGGCATAAATAATGCAGTCATGCGTATCTATATGAATCTGCTCTCCGTAAGTAATATTCCCATGATCGTCCTTATCATACAATGCTTCCAGAGCATCCCAGCTGCCTACGTCACTCCAGCCAAAATCACCTTCCAGCACCAACACCTTATCAGCCTGTTCCATAATTCCGTAATCTATCGAAATCTTAGGAATATTTGGGTAAACTTCATTAATGACGGCTTTTTCCTGTTCAGTATTCATGGCTTCACCTATTTTTGTCAGGCAGTCATAAACATCCGGGAGCAGCTTTTGAAAATATTTCATAATAACAGACGCTTTCCAGACAAACATTCCACTATTCCATAAATATTCGCCTGATAAAATATATTCCTTAGCCTTCTGTAAATCAGGCTTCTCCACAAATCTTTTTACACTATAATAACAATCGTTATTTTTTGTATCATCATGACAGATATAACCGTAACCCGTAGACGGAAAAGTCGGCTGTATCCCAATCGTAACAAGAGCTTCTGTTTCTGCCGCCACACGAATTGCATCGGCAATCACTTTTTTATATGCTTCAGTCTTTTTAATATAATGATCGGACGGCAGTATGCACATAACCCCGTCACCATACTTTTTTAAAATCTCCATTGCCGCATAACCAATACACGCCGCTGTATTCCTTGCTGCAGGTTCCGCCAAAACATGGTCTGCGCTGACTCTTCCGGCCGTTGCCTCAAGCATCAAATCCGCCTGAGTAACATTAGTTACTACAAATATATCCTCTTTTTCCACATTGCCTTCCAGTCTGTCAATGGTCTCATTTACCATTAAATCCTTACCGGTCAGATTGAGCAGCTGCTTAGGCAGATCTTTTCTGCTTAATGGCCAAAAGCGCGTTCCTCCGCCGCCTGCCATAATAACGCCGTATGTTCTCATATTTATAACCTTACTCCTCTCTCAGCTTGCGAGTTTGGGTTGCCAGACACAACCTTTATAATCTTGCCACATCAACATTTTCCTTAAACCAGTCATAAGCAAGCTGGACGCCTTCTTCCAACTCTACTTTATGCGTCCAGCCAAGTCCATGCAGCCTGCTTACATCCGTCAACTTTCGCGGTGTCCCATCTGGCATATCCTTATTCCAGACAATCTCTCCCTGATAATCAACCGTCTTCTTTACAAGCAACGCCAGTTCGCGAATTGTAACTTCCTTACCGGTGCCTATATTGACATGGCTCTCACCACTATAATTCTCAAGCAGAAATACACAGGCATCCGCCATATCATCCACATATAAAAATTCCCTAAGCGGTTCGCCGCTTCCCCAAAGTTCAACCGTAGGTTCATTATTGACTTTTGCTTCACGAAACTTACGGATCATAGCAGGCATAACGTGTGATCCCTGCAGATCATAGTTATCATAAGGACCGTAAAGATTCGTCGGCATACAGCTTATAAAATCATCGCCATACTGGCGTTTATAAAACTTACACATCTCAAGACCTGAAATCTTAGCTATTGCATAAGCCTCATTGGTATTCTCAAGCGGTCCTGTCAAAAGCGCATCTTCCGGAATCGGCTGCGGCGCCATTTTAGGATATATGCATGTGCTTCCAAGAAATAATAACTTTTTCACTTTATAATCATGGCAGCATTTGATCACATTACACTGAATCTGCATATTTTCATATGCAAAATCTGCCGGAGCCGTATTATTTGCGTTAATGCCGCCCACTTTCGCTGCTGCCAGAACAACTATGTCAGGTTTCTCTGCTTCAAAAAATGCCATGACCGCTGCCTGGTTTGTTAAATCTAACTCTTTATGCGTCTTTCCGATAATGTTTTCATATCCTTTTTGCTTCAGATTTCGGACGATTGCGCTGCCTACTAGGCCTCGGTGTCCTGCTACGTAAATTTTATCTGTCTTGTTCATGTCTGTTTTAAATTCCTTTCGTTTATATTTTAAAAAATCTAATCCGTATAATAAAACCCATCCCTAATATCATCCCCGCGCAGCCTGATCTGTGCTTTTAACGGTGAAGATGGGAAGCTCTCATAGCCTGTCCTATCACCCTCGATTGGATAATAAAAAGTAACTCCGTCTATTTCATAGCTTAAAGTTTCGTAATTATCATAATCCTTCTGGCATATCCAGTAATCATTCACATAAGCAACCGTTAGTTCTTTTCCTAACGCTGCCAGTTTATATAAAATAAAAAATCCTATAACCGCAATATAAACTCCTCGAATGTACTTACGTATATTTTCCCCATTAACTATATCGAATACCTCTGCAAGTACGTCTCCAAACACGACCGCCGGTGTCAGATAAACATAAACACAGCCGTATCGAATTAACGGTGAAGTAACGATCCAAAATATAAAAGAAAAGGATAAGACGCCTTCTACTAGAAGTTTATCCCAAACATCAGATTGGCAGCACTTCATTTCTTTTTTCGCACAAACATGTTCGGTATTGCGCACAACTCTTGTGACAAATATACCTGCAATTCTTATTATAAATACAATCACAGAAACAAACGCGGCCGGAATAAACAACTTGTCCATTCCGCCTATGCCTGCAAACCATGTGGGCAGCCACTTCCAAATCGGCATGTCATAGGCTGTCACATCGCTGTACCCTCTGCCCCAGACCTGGATTTCTTTAGCGTCGTATGCGGTAATTCCTTTTGGAATTTTCCAATCCAACGAAAAAATGTCTATGCTTGTAAACGGATAGACAAGCCAGCCCGACAACAGTACATTTCGTATCAGAAAAGGCGCTGCTACCAGCACTCCCATAGATATATATAATGCAATTTCTTTCCATCTTTTGTCTTTTATCAACATAACGGCGGGCTTAATGACCAGTAGAATGATCAGCGCCGCGGAAAGCTTGAGAGTCATCAGAAACACGCTCAATACACACAGCATGGCATATGGGCAGACCTCCGCTTCCTCTGCCTCCAATAAATCCATAAAACGTATAATAATATAAAATGCCGTAAGCACCATAAAATAATCCGATGCCGGCGATATCATTTCATCAAAAATATTAACCAGATAATAAATACCCATAACTCTTGCAAAGTCAGATGGTTTTAAATACTTTCTTTTAAAAATATCTATCAGTTCTAAACACACCGATGCAAGAATCAATGCAAAAAAACCAGCTGCGCAGTGAAATGACTGACCTGTCACAAACGCCATGCTATATAACGCCGATAAGGCAAAAGAGGCGCTATTATATGCGAGCCTGCAATGCAGATTTCCCAAACCTTTGACTACACCGTACTCTTCTATCCAGCGTATGCTCTGCGCATGATAGAGACCGGTGTCGTAATGGATGATCCCTCTCGAAGTTCCATAAGCGTATAGCAAGAATAAAAACAGTATTAGAAATACTTTTCCCTTTATCTGCCCATGAATTATTTCCCGAAACTCTTCATAAAGCTTTTTCCTGCAAAAATAAGCGATTAGCAGACACATTCCCGATAACAGAAGATTCGCCGAGGGCCCTACCGGTGCAAATATACTGAAAAACTGCGCATAAACAGTAGCTCCCGCAAGACCGCAAATCAAATAACTGCTCCACTTCTTTATCCGGTAAGGGCACAGATACGTAACACCTGTCAAAATACCATATCCCAACAAAAATGTGGTTACTATCATATACAACCATATCACTATAACAGATATCATACCGTTCCCCGATGCAGCCTCATTTATTTCTCACTCTTTTTTTGTTTCTTACTTTTATATTCTTTACAGCTCATTCCTGCAATTTCTCTTAAATCGGCATCCATCATCATTGCAACCAAGCCTTTAAAGTCAACCTTACGTTTCCAGCCAAGTTCCTTCTCTGCCTTTTCACAGTTTCCCCATAGGAATTCTACTTCAGCCGGACGATAGAATTCAGGATTAACATCAACTAAAAGTTTTCCGGTTTCAGAGTCATATCCCTTCTCATTGACACCGGTGCCTTCCCACCTGATCTTAATTCCCAACTCATTAAAAGCTGCCTCAACAAACTCTCTTACCGTGTGGGTTTCATTAGTGGCAAGCACATAATCATCAGGCTTGTTCTGCTGCAGCATCAACCACATACCCTGCACATAATCTCCCGCAAATCCCCAGTCACGTTTTGCATTCATATTTCCAAGTGAAAGTTTACTCTGCTTACCTGCAACAATGTTAGCTATTGCAAGCGTAATCTTTCTGGTAACAAAGTTCTCACCTCTTCTTGGAGATTCATGATTGAATAAAATTCCATTACATGCATACATGTTATAAGATTCTCTATAATTTACTGTAATCCAGTAAGAATACAATTTTGCAGCTCCATACGGGCTCTTAGGATAAAAAGGCGTTTTTTCACTCTGCGGCGCCGTTTCCGGAATACCTCCGAACAACTCTGAAGTAGACGCCTGATAATATCTACAGTTTCCTCCGTTAACACGTATAGCCTCTAACAGCTTCAAAGTGCTGACGCCGGTTGCCTCCGCCGTATATTCCGGCACCTCAAAAGAAACTCCCACGTGAGACTGAGCCGCAAGATTATACACTTCAGTCGGACGAATTTCCGCCAATAGTCTCATCAGATTACTCGAATCCGTTGTATCGGAAAAATGCAGAAAAAATTTAACCTTATTATAGTCAGAGTTTATAATATGGTCTATTCTTGCCGTATTTGTAATACTATGTCTACGTATCAGACCATGTACCTCATAACCTTTATCCAGCAAGAACTCTGCCAGATAAGAACCGTCCTGTCCTGTTATTCCTGTAATTAACGCTACTTCACGCATATTGTTCTCCTTATCGTCTTATATTTCATTTGTTTCACCAATATATTCGGCAATCGCATCATGCCAGTCCTTAAACATAAAATCCGTTGTCAGCTTGAACATGTAATTTTCCAAAATGGAATAAGCCGGACGAGGCGCCGCAGCTCCATACTCTGCCGTTGTAATCGCGTCTACCTTAGTACTTTTTCCTGCCAAGCGGAAAATTTCTTTAGCAAATTCCGCCCAATTACAATCTCCCTTACAGGTTCCGTGAAAAAGACCATAGTTTTCAGTAGGCAGCAAATATGCTACCGCCTTGGCAAGCTCCTTAGCGCTGGTAGGCGAACCCACCTGATCCCTTACTACCCTTACAGTATCATCTGTTTTAGCTTTATTAAGCATTGCTTTTACAAAATTTTTTCCATCACCATAGAGCCATGCCGTACGAATAATAAAATATCTATCCGCAAACGCTTTAACAAAGTTTTCTCCCGCCAGTTTGGTAACTCCATATATGCCCTGTGGCCCTACTGCATCAAACTCAGTATAGGGGCGATTCCCTTTGCCGTCAAAAACATAATCCGTAGAAATATGAATCATCTTGGCTCCAGTTTCCGAAGATGCAATACTTAAGTTTCTAGGCCCTATTGAATTAATGCGATAAGCCTTATCTATTTCTGTTTCACAGGCATCCACCGCAGTATGAGCCGCACAATTTATAATTGCATATGGTTTTATTTCCCTTGCAAATGCCATTACCTGTTCAATATTGGTAATATCCAATTCACCCACATCAGTATTTACAAGCTCATAATTACTATTCCCCGCATAGAGCTTATTAATTGCACGCCCCAGCTGCCCATTACATCCGGTAACTATGATTTTCTTCATAAGCATCAATGTCCTCCAAATCATATTCAGTATAATAATACAACAAAAACCGTATTTGTGCAAGGATGCAAACATTTTGTAATATCCCATTAACATTTTGTACATTTTTTCGGGCTTTTTTTAGTGACTAGCCTATTTTCTTGTGTTATAATGACAAAGTCAGACTAGACGAAGATAGGGGTAATCCCAAAGGGAAGAGAGGATTAAAGATGAAAAAATTGCAAGTATTAATTCTTGTGGCTTTAACTTCTGCTCTTTTATTTGGTTGTGGTAAAGAACCTAAAGAGGTTATGGAACCTGTCGTTGATCAGGTAATTGACGATAAACCGGAAGAGACAGAACAGTCAGGCACAGCAGGAGAAGAAGCAGATGAGGATGTTCCTCCGGCAGAAGGAATGGTCCGCAGCCGTGTTACAAATGAATGGGTTACAGAAGAAGTTAACAATACAAGACCTATTACCGTTATGATTCCAAATACCAAAACAGCAGCTCAATATGGTATTTCACAGGCAGATGTATTATACGAATGTAATGTTGAAGGAAGTATAACCAGACTTATGGGGCTCTTTCAGGATTGGAGCAATTTCGACAGGCTCGGCAATGTAAGAAGCTGTCGTGACTACTACGTATACTGGTCCTTTGAGTGGGATGCTTTTTACATACATTACGGCGGTCCGTTCTATATTGACGAAGTTATCAATCGCTATGATACACAGGATATAGACGGTCTTAGCAGCAGTAATTTCTGGCGTGCCAAAGATACCGGAAGTTCAACCGATAATGCATATGTCTATACTGAAGGCATCAAAGCGGATATCAAGAAACTTGGCTACAGCCTTGAATATCGTACCGGCTATGCCGACGAACAGCACTACCTCTTTGCAAAAGAGAGCGAGCCAAATACTTTAGATCAGTATAGCAATGCGATTACTGCAAATAAGGTAGATATGTCTTCTACATATCCGGTCACAAAATGTTATTTTGTATACAACTCAGATACCGGCTTATATGACAGATACCAGTGTCTATCCGGTACATCCGATGGACCTCACGTAGATAAAGCCAACGGAGAACAACTTTCCTTTAAAAATATTTTGATTCAGAACACTTATTTTGAAGTACGTGACCAAAAAGGCTACCTTGCATTCCAGTGTATTGATTCAACAAGAGACGGCTGGTTCTTTACGAACGGTAAAGGTATTCATGTCACATGGTCCAAAACTTCCGACTATGCCGCAACAAGATATTATGATGACTTAGGAAATGAGATTGAATTAAATACCGGTAAGACAATGGTATGTATCGTAGAAGATGGGGATTCATTCATTGTAGATGATGAGAAAATTACTTCGGCTACAGCAAAATAAAATTGATTTAGGCAGTTGTGAAAAGGTTGTCTAAAGCCACGAGTGTAAGTAATAAAAATAAAAAACGGGGTTCGGGTCGCGGGAGCGAAGTCACCCCGTTTTTTATTTTTATTGCTTACACTCTGGGTATTGGAAAAACTATTTTGTAACTGTCTATTGTTTCATAACATCTTCTAAAAATGATTTTATTGTACCGTAGTATGTATCAGGATCCTTGTCTTGGGACTGTGCGTGTCCGGCTCCTTCTACTATCAATAGCTGTTTGCTGCAGCTGGCGGCCTCATATAGTTCTTTTGTCATTTCTACTGAAATCATGGCATCGGAGTCTCCGTGTATGAAAAGTGTAGGCGTATCGCTTTTTCGTACTGCATTGATTGCTGAAGCGTCTTTTAAATTATATCCTCCGCGCAAACGTAAAACAATACAGGCAGAATCAACCAATGGAAATGCCGGCAGAGAAAACCATTCTTTTATCTTTTCCCCAAACATAGAATATGCATCAGTATATGCACAATCAGAAACTACCGCCACTATGTTTTCCGAAATTTCTTCCTCTCCGGTCATCATTAGCGCGGTAGCTGCTCCCATAGATTGTCCGTGAATAATAATTCGGGCATCACTATCCTGTGATAAAATATACGAAATCCAGAGAGTACAGTCATAATGGTCGCTCCATCCCATTCCAATGAAGTCGCCTTCACTTTCTCCCTGACATCGCAAATCCGGCACAACAACATGGTATCCCTCTTTATAATACCAGCAGGCAAAGGGATACATTTCTTCCTTCCATCCCGTATATCCATGTAGTACAAGCGCCCACTTATGAGAATTCTCTTTTGCAAAAAATTCTTCTGCCACTAACTTATATCCATCTTCTGTCTCTTCCGAAATTTTCTGACATCTCACATTTTCTAACCACTCATTTGTCTCATTAATGCCCATCTGACGGTTTACCTTGATGTCTGATGTCTGTACTTGCGCAGCATAACTCTCATCCGTAATCCTGTCAAATGCTTCCATTTTTCTCATAAATGAAGGCACTAGCGCTGCGTTTATAAGTATATTTACGAGAATAAAATACAAGACTATCACTACTGCTGCCATAGTGCATATAACAATCAGGATTTTCTTCTTCTTTTTCATAAGTTTCCTTTAATATTTTAATATAGTGTTATTTACATAATAGCACATTTCCAATCAAATATTATCGGTAAATTTAGGATTTTGCCAAAGTATTATTTATTGTCAGCTATAACCATAAATAGGATAATAAAAAAGCAGCACCACATTCATGACTAAACAAATCATAAATGTGATGAAATCAAACAGCAGTATTCCCACACCGTATTAAGTGTGGGGCAGAAGCCTGTTAAAACAGCCATAATGTATCCATTTCCTCAAATTGTGTAAGCATATTTGCACTTTTTAGATTGTAACTTAACTTGTCAATACTGCTCTCTGAAGCAGGTCATTGATTACGCCAATATCCTCTATCTTGTTTATCCCAAAACATTTTTTGCCTGCATCCTTGATAGAGGCTCCAATATGATAGGCAGTGGTTCCATCAATTATCATAAATCTGTCGTGAAACGCTGTTGTATACTTTACTGTCAAATTCGGATACTGTGCGTTAAAATTTGCAATATCCTGTGCTGTCAGCTTGGCGCTTGGGAGAGTATAGACCATTACATCCACGCCATCTTTTTTCTTTGCCAGGATATTCAGCGTTACAATATCCACATATCCGTCAATCAGTACAATAGTTTTGCTGGACTGCTGAATCAGGTCTGTCATAAGTGCAAATGCATCAAAAATTTGACTGTCAAAGAAAACTTTTTGATTATTTTCCTTATGATCAGCTATATAATCAAATATCTGTTCTAACTTTCTGTCTGTTTGTTCCTGATAAGTAATTTGACGCACTTCAATAGCATTTACCCTGTCATAAATTAGAGACGTATTTGCCATATATTTTCTCATTTCCACAAAAGTATCCATAATCCGAATACTTACCTGTATTGCAACACTACTCTTCAGCACAGCCGATAGCATGGCAATCCCCTGTTCCGTATAAACATAGGGTAAATACCTTCTTCCGCCCTTTCCATTTTCCTCTGTAAATACCCGATAAAGTCGGTTTTTACAGCTAAATTGTTTTTAACTGGATTTTTTATTGACTTGTTCCATTCCGTTATCGGTCAGATTTCCGATGAAACGGTAATGTATTTCGATAGACTGAACTTTCTCACCATTTACCCTGTGCTTGTCGCCCACTAAAATCTTTGTGATAAGTTCATTGATGATACAAGAATTTAATTCCTGCAGGTCACTGTACTGCCGGATCAGGCTTATCCACTTTTCCGCATTCTGCTCCGTGTTGTCATGCTCTGCCGACTGCTCCTGCAATAATGAAAGCTGTTTTTTGAGTTCTTCCTGCTCCCTCTGGTACTTTGGCAGAAGATTGTCTATGCTTGTGCCTGCAAGCCTGCCGAGTGCATAATCCTCATACAGCTTGCTTATGACTTTATCAATCTCCTCAAGCCTTTTCCCTATAGTTCGCTTTTTCCCCTCAATCAAGCCGTAATCGACGGTGCTGTTTAACTGCTGCTGTTCCATAACCCTGTCAAGGACTGCCTGTTCGTCCGCAAGTGCCATTTCCGCCCATTCCCTGATGTCTTTCAGAACGATGTCATACAAGTCCTGCTCTTTGATACGGTGCGGAGTGCATCCGTCGGGTCCGTTCGCCTTGTAGTTCTGGCATGAGCCGAAATACGTCTTTCTTTTGCCGTTCTTGCTCGACTTCTCAGGGAAGAATGAAATGCGCCTGCCGCAGTCCGGGCAGTAGGCAATGCCGGAAAAGATACTCGGCTCCCTTTTTGCCTTGCACATGCGCCTGCGCTTACTGTTGACTTCCTGCACACGCTCCCACAGTTCCAGGTCAACAATCGGCTCAAATATGTCCTTTACCACCACCCACTCGTCTTTGGGCTTCACATAATTCTTGCCGACTTTGAACATGCTTGACTGTTTCTGCGCCACAAGGCTCCCGATGTAGACCTCATGTGAGAGTATCCATTTAATCGTTGTTTCATTCCAGATGTAGTTGGATATGTCGCCCTCGCCCTTGAAGCGTGTCCACGTCCTCTCGCCCCTTACATGGTGCCAGTATGCGGGTATCGGTATGCGCTCATTCTTCAGCACGTTGCCGATTGCCTTGTAGCCTTTCCCCTGCACGGCAAGCTCATACATGCGCCTTACAATCGGTGCGGTTTCCGCATCCGGTATCAGCTTATGGCTGTCCTCCGGCGATTTGCGGTAGCCAAACGGCGGCACTGTGCTGTGGTAGATGCCCGCCCTTGCCTTTGTGGTCATGGTGCTGCGGATTTTCTTTGAAATATCCCTTGCGTAGAAATCGTTGAACAGGTTCTTGAACGGCGCCATCTC
>JAAUZJ010000014.1 GCA_014804695.1 Lachnospiraceae bacterium | reverse complement strand
CGGTTCAGGGAACGTATTGCCTTTGCAGCCTCCAGTCCGTTCATTATGGGCATTCTGATATCCATGAGGATAGCCTTATAATATCCTACATATGATTCTGAGAATTTTTCAACACAAATCTTACCGTTTTCGGCATGCTCAGGTTCGAAACCGACTTCGGAAAGCAGGGCACTGGCAATCTCCCAGTTTAAGTCAATATCTTCGGCTATCAGAATACGTTCGCCGTTAAAACTGATTTTTTCTTCACTATTATGTACGTTTTCAGTTTCTTCTTTAAGTTTATTCAGGTTATAATACAGGGTTGATTTAAATAGGGGTTTAACAATAAAGCCATCAACTCCTGCCTGTTTTGCTTTTTCTTCTACCTCAATGTTATCAGATGCCGAGATCATCAGAATACGGGGAGTAGTGCCGTATTTTTGGCGGATTTCACGTGTTACCTCAATTCCGTCCATTTCAGGAAGTTTCCAGTCCATAAGAATTACGTCATAATCATCGCCCTTCCATTGGTGTTCGTCAATCATCCGCAGAGCTGTCCTGCCATCAAGAGCCCGCTGGGCTTCGATTCCGATAGATTTAAGAGTGGTAAGCGTACAACTGCAGAAAATTTCGTCATCATCAACGACTAGGGTTTTCCATGGCGGAATTTCCATTGCTTCTTCAGGCTGCAGCGCCATTTCCATATCGAGTATTATATGAAATTCACTGCCCTTGCCTTGTTTACTTTTTACTGAAATAGTGCCTTCCATAGCATCTATAATATGCTTGGTAATGGTCATACCAAGACCGGCGCCTTGAGCTTTTTGAATGCGGGCGTCATCTTCACGCATGAAGGCTTCGAAGATTTTTTCCTGAAACGCAGCGCTCATACCTATACCGTTATCTTTGACATTAATATGAACGCTTATATAGTTCCCGCCTTTGTCCGATGGAGTCTGATACAGATCCAGTTGTATGTTGCCGCCTTCAGGAGTGTACTTGATCGCATTGTTTAGAAGATTGAGCAAAATCTGATTCAGCCGCACACCGTCGCCCCACACATGTTCCGCGGCAATGTCCTGTATGTGCAGGTCAAAGCGCTGCTGTTTGATTCTGACATGGGGCATTATCATATTTACAACATCATGCATCATATCAGGCAGGGATATCTGCTCCGTATTCAATATCATCTTGGTGCTTTCAAGCTTTGACATATCCAGAATATCATTGATAAGTCCGAGCAAGTGTTTGGCGGATAAAGAAATCTTTTGAAGACATTCTTCAACCTTATGTGGATTGTTAACACTGGAAAGGGCAATTTCGGTCATGCCCATAATACCATTCATAGGTGTACGGATATCGTGGCTCATATTGGACAGAAACTCACTTTTTGCCTTGCTGGCATATTCCGCCATGCGTCTTGCTGCATTTAAGTTTTTCATCTGATTGTGTGTAATATAGAAATAGATAACGAATATGACTAAAAACAATAGTATAATAGAAATTGCATTTCTAAGGGCAACGATAGACCATTCGTCGCTAAAACTGTCAACTATCTTATCCAGATCATTATAAGGCATGGATAAAATAAGATACCATTCTGAATGTGGAAGCGCTTTGCAATAGAGCTGGCGTCGTCCGATACTTAAAGTCAACTCTTTGGAGTAATCAAGACCTTGTGACATGGCTGTCTGAAGCTCACTTCGATAATCTTCTAAGTCCTGTCTGGTTTTGGAATTTTCTTCTGCACTATTATAATTTCTTTGGATTTTATCATAATAGTTTCTATCATCGGCTCCGTCGCTTTGCATGACAATTATACCGTCGCGGCGGATAATGGAATAGTAAAGAAATGAATCGGATAACTCCGCATTAAGGGCATCAGCTATGTAATCAACCGGAAATCCTGTAACCAAAGAAATGCTGCTTATTCCGTCAGGAGTTTCATAAGACATGGGAACACTCATCAGAATCACATAATTACCTGTAGCGTCGGTACCTATTGCCATACGCTCTTCGCCGTTATTTATTGCGTTCATAAAACCGGCAGAGTCCACCGCTGAAATTCCATCTCCATATATTGTATCAAAAGTACCGTCTTCCATACAGAATGCGAGTCTGTCAAAGCCTCTGGCTTTTGCATTGTGGGCAAGCAGTTCGCATATTTCATCATAGTCGGAACTATTTGGCATAATATCATGTACAAGTGCCGTTGCCTGGGATAAACGTAATTCCATTATAGTTCCAAAATGCATTGTTATCTGCTTGCTCATTCCTTCCATATATATTTCACCGACTTCGTTTATGGTTTCTGAGCTTTTGTCATTCATTTCACGAACCTGCCACGTGAAATTGCCAATGCATATTAATATTACAATAATCAGACTTACAATTAAAAAACGACCTGTCTTGTTAAACATATTGAACCTCCAACTAAATAAGTTGATAAAAATTTTTCATGGACGGATTTATAAGTATTTTAGAACTTGTTCGTTTTGTTTGTGTTGGTGTTTGAGTGTTGGAATATTGTAATGTTTGAACATTGGAATGTTGGAACGCTGAAACATTGGAACGCTAGAACATTAGAACGTAAAAACATGGAATATTTAAATACTAAAAATAGTCAAATATAATTAAATATATTTTACCAATAATTGTAATACGATTCAACTGATTTGGATAAATTTTCAAACAATTTATTTTAAGTTTTATTGACACTCACCACAGATTTTGTCATAATGAAGGCGCTGAAAGATAGAAAGCAATAAACATGGGGGTAACTATGCATCATATTGGAATCTGCGACGACGATAAAAACTTTTGCGAAGAACTGAGTGATATGCTCCGGAGAATCATGGAAGAGTTACATATGGAATTTGTCTTGGAAACATGGTATTCCTGCGAGGAGTTATGCGCTTTTTTGGATGCGGGAAATTCCTGCGACCTGCTTTTTCTTGATATAGAGTTTCCGGGACGAAGTGGAGTCGATGCGGGAGAGTACATACGGGACAGACTGGATGACCGGAAAACTTCTATCGTTTATATTTCCTGTCATACCGGGTATGCGATGCAGCTCTTTAGGTTCCAGCCTATGGATTTTATCGTAAAACCTATTACTTACGATGCAGTAAAAAGAGCACTCCGCGTCTTTATAAAAAGCATGGAGAGACGGAATGTTTTCTTTGAGTTTCAAATTGGGAATGAGTATTACAGACAACTCTGCGACGAAATTCTTTTTCTGTACAGTGACGATAAAAAAGTGTGTATCGTAACATTTCAAGGTGAAAAAGAATTTTACGGAAAGCTAAAGGATACTCTACATAAGCTGCCACCGCATTTCATACAGATTCATAAGTCCTATATCGTGAATCAGGATTGTGTTGTACAGTACAGCTATGAGCGCGTCAAAATGATGAACGATAAAATTCTGAATATCAGCAGACCTTATAAAAATAAGGTGCGCGAAAGAATGATTTATGACAAAAGAGAAAGGGAGCGTGAACGTAAAAATGAGTCCTGGTAATATGATTTTGGAATCTATGACAAATCTTTTCCGTATATACATTAACTGGCGTTTCATCAAAATCTTTTTCCCTGTGCCTCGTGTGAAGAAGCATCTGGAGTTCGTAGGATATATTCTTTTCTACATTATCACGATTGGCGTTTTTCTGATTTTTCATACTCCGATCATCAATCTTATCACTAATCTGATATGTTTCTATGTAGTTATGCTGCTATATGAGGGCAGCAATCGTAAAAGGATACTTGCTTCCATACTGATATACAGTATTAATATGGTCTGTGACTATTTTGCATATTATCTTTTTGTAGGCAGCAGACTAGAAGAGCCTGTAACCCAGTTTTTTTCAATTGTGACAGATTTGCTGATTTTGATCTGCGAATTGACTGCAGAACGGGTACTTGGGGACCGGGCAAAGGGAGAATATATAAAAGGTCTGGGTACGATTATAATGGTACCGTTACTTGGCATTGTTATGCTGCTTGCGCTTGAACTGTCGGGATTGGGAAACAAAAGATTGTTTATATGGGAAAGCCTTGGTGTGCTGAGCATAAATATCATCGTATTTTATTTGTATCATACTTATATAGATATGTATCAGAAACTACATGAAAAAGAAATTTTAGAGCAGCAGGTAAAAATATACAGCAATCAGTTGGAGGTCATTGAACAGACGCAGACAAAAGTCCGTTCCCTGCGGCACGATATGAGCCATCATATACAGGAATTGCGTAGGCTGACGGCTCAGAACGAAGAAGATGAAATGATGCGTTATCTGGAGAAGATGGAAATCTCTATGACAAATGAAAAAGAATATGTATATTCCGGTAATAGGGAAATAGACGGTATATTGAATTATATGCTGGAAAAAGCAAATGATGCTTTACAGAATGTAGAGATAGAAATCAGAAATTTACGGAATCTGGATGAATATTCATTTGAATTGGCTGTTATTATGGGAAATCTTCTGGATAATGCTATTGAAGCCGCAGTACAGACGAAGGAGAAGTTTCTGCGTTTTCAGATGGAAGAGGAGAAGGGCGTGTTATATATTCAGGTGGCGAATCGATATTGCGGAGAGTTGCTTGAAAAAGAAGGCCGTCTGCTTTCAACGAAAAAAGACGGCGAAAAGCATGGATTTGGACTGAAAAACGTTAAGGATATCGTGGAGAAAAATCATGGTATGATTGATATTCGATATGATGATGAATTGTTTGCGGTGGATGTTGTCTTATATTTGAATAGTCTGTGTTAATTTCGGCGAAAACTCATGTCAATTTCGAAAATGGGGAAATTTTCGGTTAAAAAGTGGTATGATGGGGTTAAAAAGGGGATGATATTATGTCAATAAACGTTAGCAGTATTCTTTCCAATCCGCAAGTATATCTAAATGATTATAATGGTTATAGTCGTACTAATGCCTATTACAATTATTATGATGAGTATAGTAAGCATGCACACCCCTATGAGCCTGACTATCAAGAGCGTTCTTTAATGGAAGCGGAAGAAGAAATGCGGAAATTTAAAGAATTCGCTGAATCTTACAAAAAGATTTCGTTAGAAGAAGCCGATGCCCAGATAAGAAGCATATGGGAAAAAGAAAAGGCTGCTGGCAGAACGCCGTCCTCGGAAATGTTCTTTTCAACGGGAATTACAGATCGTGACGAATATGTTGAAAAATACAAAGCAGAAAAGGAAGCGCGTGGACTCGATTATTGTATAACGCCCCTCACAATGGAGGAAGAAGAGGAATTTCTGAAAAAAGAACGATCGAAACTCTATCATATCAGAATGGGCAGCTATGATTTTATGGGTTATGCACTTTTTTCGGATCCAAGCCCGGTAGGCAATCCGTTATATTGGATAGAAGGAGCAAGTTTTACTAAGGAAGAATATGAAGAATGTTGTTCTGTTATTAAACAAGCGAACAGCTTGATAGGACCAGGCGGGTCTCTGGATTATATGGACTATGCAGTTTTAGGTCTTGCTTATAATGTGGTCAGTACATATGCGAAAGAAAATCTGACATATGCGCAAAGCCAGGTCGTAACGCAAAGTATGACAGCGTATCTGGATACCTATATACTGGCGGAGCAGGCATTTTATGAAAAGCAGGACGTTATCAGGGATAATGATAAATATCATAATATTGTGAATAGAGAGACAGGGGGCCGTTGGATATCCGCAACGAACGAAGGAGCCATAGAAGCGTTGAGAACAGACATATTCGGGGAAGTGGATTTACGGGACCAGAAGGCGGTTGATGAAGCTTATAAAAAATATCTGGCGATTACAGGAATAACGGGTTCTTTCCGAGATGAGAATGAACTGAAGAAAAAAATCTCAAGTGCTAAAGCTATCGTAAACAGCTTTGGAAAGAGTGTGGATTGCAGCATATAACGTGTTTGAACATATAAAATGGATCTGTTGACAAACTCATTTTTTCTATAATAGTTTGTCAACAGGTCCAATAATTTACGTTCTCAACAATGAACAGTTTATGAATTTTATTACGGGTAATAATTAATGTTTTTCCGTATATATTATTTTGCGTACTGTTTCACAAGATAAATGGTATTCATCACAAAGATCAGCTATTTTACTTCCGTTTGCATATTTTTTGCGTATTTCTCCATTACGTTGCTTGTAATAACTTCATGCCCCTGACGTTTCACCCCAGGATTTCTTTTCCTGTACTTTGGGAATGTACAGGGTTTCGCCGGATATATACTCTTGCAATTCCCTTAAAAGTCTGTCTGGGAGAATATCCCGCGCATTCTTATGTGTTTTCATTTATAAAGTCTTCCTTACTGTTGTATTCATGGATAATTCCGCCGCCTGCCGCAATTTTCCCGCGTATCCATTTTTCTAATTCATCTGCACGACTGATAAATGCATCAAGATTCCTGTAGTCATAACATTCCATAAGTTCCGGCTTTTCAAGGCAAAAATCTTCACATACGCTGTTAAGTTCATTCTGCAGAAATATTCCCCACATATATACCTTGACAAAATCATCAGCTGCCGCATAGTGACGAAGTCTGAGCCACGTATAAGACAGTTCTGCGTACCAGTCAGCTAAATCTTGGTAGTTGTGTTCTTTAGGTGTATTGTATGGATAAGTTTTCTCCAAATATTCATGCACAATCTGAATTACTTTATGGCATTTTTCCTTTTGCTTTATCTCATCATTTTCTTTTATTATGCTTAAATACAGTTCATAAAATCCTTCGGGCATTTTTCCCTTTTGATCTAATTGCTGCAATTCCTCAAGTTGTGCGGTCTGAGCCTTTTTAAAATAAATGTGATGACTAAAAGCAATGGCGCGTGCCAGATAATCTAATATATATCCGCTTAACATGCGAATATCGCTTTTCCCGGCAAAGAGCATTTCCATATACAATTCTTTTGCCTGAGCATATGCTTTTAATGCGCATGTGCGCATCTTTGATGCATCTGCAAGATTGCTGCGCTGCTTGGATTTGAGCATTTCAAAACGGTGTACCCATTCATCATCCTTTGCATATAGGATTTCGCTGTCTGCAAGCACAGTTATATTGTATTCCTCAAGTTCGGCAAACTGCTCCAGACGTTCCCAGGAAATACTCCATATATCAAAACCTTCACCATTTAAGATAAAAGTGCGTGCAAGTTCATTTCCCCGATTTGTGATCGGCACAAAATAACTTATAGTCGGCTCACTATCGTTAATTCGCAACGTGGTATGGGAGATGACCAACGCAATGTCATCCGCATACTTTTCCTTTATGGTATCAATTACCCATCGGGTAACCCATTCATTATTTTTCATATATCATTTTTCCTCACTTTGTTTTTATTAGGTTAACCTTGCATATATTATGGCATGAATCTGTAACCGGAACAATGCCACAAACATTTTTACAATGTTCTTCCCCTGCTTAAATTTGTTACTGTTTTTTTCTGGGGGAAATTTAATGAAAATGTGATAGAAATATGAGCGTGATTGTGGTATTCTATTCAAAATATAAATCGATAATTGATGGAGGAAAAATATGAGTGATAATTTAGTTCCGTTTTGGGAAAAAGCGTATCAGGAATACGATACTATTACATTTTCTAATAAACCTAATTCAACCATTACTGAATTTGAACACTTAATTGGCAATTCGTCAAAGGTATTGGAAGTAGGGTGCGGAGAGGGTCAAAATGCCATATATTTAGCTAGGCAGGGTCATCATGTTGATGCGTTTGATCTGTCTGAACATGGGATTGCGAAGTTAAAACATATATGTGAATTATCCAACGTGCAGGTAAACGCATTTGTAGCAGATTTAACTACATATCAATTTGAACAGTGTTATGATATGATTACCTGTTTTGGAACATTACATTTCGTGGAGAAGAGTGAGTGGAAAAGATTTATACATAACGCGAAAGAATATACAAATATAGGTGGTATTCATATAATTCAAATATTTACAGATACTGTACCTGCATCTGAGGATATTGCGCCATTTGCAATTGGCCTGGCAAAAGATGAGGAAATCAAAGAGTTGTATTCTGATTGGGAAATATTGCAGTTTAAATCGTATGTGTTTGAAGATGAACATCCAAATGTGCCGAAACATTTGCATGCGTCAAACAAAATTGTTGCCAGGAAAGTAAAATGACGAAATACAAACTGGAAAATACGGAGATATGGCAAATGAATGAATATATGCATTATTTAGCGGAACTAATCCCTGAAAGAGATAGTCTTAAACTTGTAAAAACTGAAGCAGAGAAATATTATAAGTCGCATTCTCTTGAGGACTGTTTTAACATGGGGATTGAGCTTTATAAGTCGGATAATTTTCAAATACAGGAAGTGGGTGTTTTTCTTTTAGGATATTCTGCACATCACAATACTTCTGCACTGTCCTTTATGAAAGATACTGTCAGTCAGCATGATAGCTGGAAAGTACAGGAAATCTTAGCTATGGCTTTTGATAATCATTGTAAGATTATTGGGTATGAAGCAGCATTACCTTTAATTGAAGAATGGTTTAATAGCGATTGTGCTAATGTCCGAAGAGCTGTTTCAGAGGGATTAAGAGTATGGACAAGTCGTCCTTATTTTAAGGATAATCCTCAAATAGCAATACAGTTATTATCTGCTCATAGAGAAGATGAAAGTGAATATGTGCGGAAATCGGTAGGAAACGCTTTGAAAGATATTAGCAAGAAATATCCTGAATTGATTTCAGAAGAACTAAATTCATGGGATTTATCATCCAAAGAAATCAAACAGGTTTATAAACATGCGAGCAAATTTATAATCTAAAAAGCTCACATAAATAATAATACAGTCTGGGATTTGACGTTCTGACATTGACGCTTAAATCCCCATTGCCAAGCACCACGCCGAAGCCATATACCGCCTGCATTAAACAAACCGCTGTCAGAAACAGCATCAGGTTTTTAAATTTGCCGCATTTGACCGCCTGTTCAGCACATGCAAACCAAATGAGTACTCCGCCTAACCAGATTCCCCATATCATATCTACCATATATCTTTGCAGAATACCTGCGCCGGTTACATCCACGATACTTAAAGTCACGGAAATTGCAATACTTAATAACGAAAAAACGTATACGCCTCTTTCTTTTAACAAATTCTTCGCACGGTTAATATATAGTAAAATCCATAAAAAGGCATTGCATGCCAGAATTCCACCGTATGTATATTCCGAATTTAATTTTCCCATATATGAGTTTGAAGAAATCTGCACTCCCTGCAGGAATGGAAAATCACTTGAAATAACCGGGGGACGGAAAAAGTAATGCCATAATCCCAGCAATGCCTGATGCAGATTAAAGCTGCGTCTGGTCATATCGTTACTGGTAAGACTGTATGTGGCGCCGAAGTCGAAGACGGAGCCAAAGCGGGCGGCATTGTAGTACATGATTCCGGCGGCGATGATAATGTATGGAATGCCCAAAGCAAGAATGTCAATTTTTACACCGTCTTTAATATTCTTCCAAAACAGCGGCAGCGCCAGCAAGGAAAACAGAAGCATTTGCGGACGGCAGCCCGCAACCAGAGCCATGCTCAGTGAGCCCAAGAAGTAGCATAATCTTCTGATTTTTAATGATTCCGAATATTTTCCCTTAATCCAGCAAAACAGCCCGCACACCGTAAACATATTGGCTGCCATAATGGGGGTGTCATATAAATCCGGGCGTGCGATAACGAATAAATAATTGCCACATAATACCGTAAGTACGCAGGTCATTAAATAAATAAAGTACGGCGTGTGCACGAACCATCTTTTTATTATTTCCCTATAAAGTGCAAAAACCGCCAGAATGAAACTACAGTAAAATATGAATACTGCGATGTAATTAGGCAGGTGATGACCGGTCAGCATGTAAAAAGGAAAATACAGCAAAAGCTCCGGAACCACGCCGAAATACACATAATATTTTCCATCGTAGTAAGCATAGTCCGCAAGATAATCAATGCCGTTAGCCTGTAGATAAATTGTATCATAAGGATTTTCTACATTCATAAGCTCATTAGAGGGTTCGGTATCAAGATAGAAATGCCCTTTCGCCATAACCTCTACAAGCTCCTGATACTGCTTATGGTGCGGCCAGGGAGAAACGATGCATATAGGATTAACATGCACCAATGCCCATGCTATTCCCATGAGTAAAATTATAACGGCAGCAGTAGTCATAAACTGCTTTTTAGTGCCGTTACAGATAACTTCTTGCCATTGATTGGCAGATACTGCCTTATGTAATAAAAGAAGTACGCACAAAATAAAAAGAAAGCGCCAAATGTTGAACATAAACGGTATATGTACATTGCCGCGCATTTCCCCAAGCGTAAAGACATTGCCTGCGGAAAGTGAAAACATTACATCTATGCTTTTTACTTTACCTGAAGAGTAAATATTAGTATAATGACTTTTCTCAATGCCGGATACTATAGTCTGTTCGGGCAGGGCATAAGGATAATAATTACCCTCATCCGTAAGACTTATGGTGTAATATACAGCGGTATCTTCGGCAAAATTTATTCCTAAGAAAAGGTTGTGTAATTCTTTGTCCACGTTTACGATGTGAAGTGTGGGGTTATCGGAAGATATAACGTATTCACCGGAGCCTTCGTAAGTTTCGTCGGCGCCTTCTATGGTTATGTCCGTAAATGTGAACTGCTCTTTGTAGAATAAACTTTTCCATGCCGAAAAATTACATAATACAAGTTCTATAACAAGTGATACAGCAATTATTATGGCTATGTATAGGTGCTTTTTTTTATCCATGATTACCTCTAATGATTGTTTAATTAATCAAATTATACAAAAAAATGTTGGATTATGCTATAATACATTTCAGAAAATATCTTAATCTCATAAATTAACATGAAAGGTATAAATTTACATATTATGAAATCATTAAAAATAGATTTATCTCGTGCTGTTTTATTAATGCTTGTTGTTTTATGTCTGCTTGTAACGATTATTCAGGGTACTTCTTTATCGTCAATAATATCACGAAATACCATAATGTTTTGCAGCGTTTTACCAATAGTCGTGTTGGTAGCTATGTTTATATGGTTATACATTTTTGACAAAGATAAGATTACAGAGGACAAGGTAGTATTTGCAATCATTTTTTCAGCTATGCTTTTGCACTGCTGTTATGTTTTGCTGTCGGGGTTATATGACAGACAGCATGATGAGGGAGTATATACCGGGATTGCGACTACTCAGATTAATCCGGGACATTTGGGTTATATTGAATATATTTATAAATTTCATGCATTGCCCAATATTAATCCTTACGAGCTTTTCTCATACTATCATCCGCCGCTTCATTTTATAATTTCGGCTTTATGGGTTATACTTCTGACAGCCTTGGGTATGCCGGAAGATTTGGCGTTTGAGAATCTACAGATACTTCCGCTTTTTTATTCGGGACTGCTTATGCTTGTGACTTATAAGATTCTGAAAAAAATAGGCGGTGAGGGCAAGGGACTGTACGTGGGACTTTTCTTTGTTGCAATGCATCCGTCGCTTATTATTATGTCGGGAAGTATCAATAATGATATGTTATCAACACTGTTTCTTGCATGCTGCATTTTATATACTCTGTGTTTTATTCGGGAAAGAAGTCTTAAGAACCTTATGCTGATTGCCTTTTCCATAGGTTTTGGAATGGTGACTAAAGTTAATGTGGGGGTAGCGGCAGTGCCTATAGGGCTTGTCTTTTTGATGGATTTTATTGACGTTATCCGCAGCAAGGATAAGGATAAAATTTTGAACAGCGTAAAGCAGTATGTATTGTTTGGGATAACTGCTGCTGTAATAGGTTTGTCATGGATTGTCCGTAATCTTATAAAATTCCATGAGAAACCGGGAGTTCCGGTTCCGGGCGAAACTTCAATATTGTATACCGGAAATTACAGCTTATGGGAATTGTTTGGAATAGCCCCATTTTCGGAATGGCATTTTGAGTTTCCGTTCCATCCTTTGAGCGGTAAGGTTATTCATAACATATGGGTAATTATGTTTCAGACGTCTTTGTTTGCGGAAGAGTATCCGGCAGGACTTGATGGAGTTTTGCTTTTCCTGTGCCAGTTTGTGTATGTGGCGGCAATCATATTGGCAATAGCGACTGCGGTATTTTTAATCTATACTCAGTATAAAAAGTATAAAACTTCGACGCAGGAAGGCATATTTGAGTCAGTTTTTCTTGTGACAGGATATATAACATTTCTGTTCAGTTTTGCATTTTTTACATGGATATATCCTTATACCTGCAGCAGTGATTTCAGGTATATTGTCATCTGTCTGGTTTATATCGCAATCGGACTTGCGGATAAAAACGGAGAAAATATCAAGACGAAATGGGGAAGTGTAGCAGCACGTATAATTAAGGGCGGTGTATGCCTTACGCTTGTTTTGACTACAATTATATATATGACCTGGAACCGATGGTAGCACGGAGGGGTATCTATGAAAAAAAGAATCTACGTATGTCATACCTATTATCATGCGTATATTGCGTGTCTTAAAGAATTATATCTGCCTAAAGAAGAACAGGAGCAGGCAACGCTTGTTTTAAGTTCCATGTCTAATAACTTCGGAAGCTTAAGCGAGAGAGTCAGGCAATGCGGTCTGTTTGAAGCGGTTTATATGTTTGATGAGAAACCTGACACCTTTTTTCCAAAGCTGCAAAAGTATCATAAGGACAGGGGAAATATAGTTATCAATATGCTGGCCCGCATCGTGTATACAAAACTTTTGGGGAAATTGCAAGAGCAGTATGTGCCGGTGGACTTTAAGCAGTATGAGGATATCTATGTATTCTGCGATTCTGATCCGATAGGATATTATTTGAGCTATAAGAAGATTTATTACCATGCGCTTGAGGATGGGCTTAACTGCATACAGTATTATGATGCCGCAAGATATGATAACAGGGGGCATTTTGAATTTAAGGCATGGATGTCTGCACATAATTTTATTTTTATCCAGAACGGATACGGTAAATACTGTCTGGATATGGAAGTAAATGATATAAGTGTGCTTCCGTATCCGTGTAAGAAATACATTGAGCGCCCACGCGCTGAACTTGTTAAAAATTTAACGGAGTCGGATAAAGATATTCTGGTTCATCTTTTTATAGAAAATATGGACGAACTGCAGCAAAAGTTAAACTGCGGCGCGACGAACAAAATACTGGTGCTTACCGAACCACTTTGCGCATTGGATGTCAGGAAACAGATTTTTACGGATATTATTAATGAATACGGTGAAATTGACGGCGAGGAAGGGCTGATAATGATCAAGCCGCATCCGAGGGATGTGCTTGATTATAAAAAGGAGTTCTCGGAGTATATTGTTTTAAACGGAATGTTCCCTATGGAAATTCTGAATTTCATACCGAACCTTAAGTTTAAGAGGGTGATATCGGTATCAACAGTGCCAAACGGCATTGAATTTGCGGATGAAATTTTGTTCCTGGGCGAGGATTTCCTAGATAAGTATGAGGCACCGGAGGTGCATAGACAGAATGAACAGATTTAAGTGGAATTTTGTAGTTTACGGAATAAGTACATCTAAGAAAGCAAGTGGTTTTACAGCTAAGGACGGAACTTCGGCATGCGATAAAAAGGATGAAGACGGTAATGCCATATACAGTGCAGGATATGATATTAAGAATCCGGATGGAGTTACAATTAAGGAGAGTGTAAGGCCTAAACCTGAAGAGTTGGGGGAAAATGATTTTTTAAGATTGTGGACATGGGACGGTAAAGGAAAGATAGCGCCGGGAGATACGGATGGTCTGGCTTTTTATTATACGGAGGTTAATCCCAATATTGATAATTTTAAACTAAGTGCAAATCTTCATGTAAATAATTGGAGAATCGGAAACGGTCAGGAAGGTTTTGGACTGCTTGCGGTTGATCGTATTGGAAAAGACGGTGATGCGGCATATCATTGGACTAATTCTTATATGGCAGCTGTGAGTAGAGTGGATTATAAATGGGATGATGTAAACAACAATATATCTGATTATGACGGAACAGACATAACTCTCAGAATCGGTATCGGTTCTATAGCAAAAACGGGAGTTACCGCAGAAAATCTTCAGGTATTCGAGAATGATGTTGTGTCGGCAGTAGCTAAGTATTATGATACACAAACGCTGCCCTTGGATACGTCGGTGCATACGGATAAGTATAACAATCTTATAGGAAACGAAGCTTTAGGTTCAACTAAGATGGTACCGGAACCTATAGTGGATCTTAAGTTATCCATAGAATTAAATAATACTGGTTACTTTGTTAGTTATACGCCGCTAACTAAAAATACCGATGGAACTTTTACGGAAGGTGAGACAATAACTAATAAGTATTATGACAGAAATGCGCTTAGTATGTGTAAGAAGAATACTGTTTACGTGGGGTTTTTTGCCACGAGATTTGCAGATGTCACTTACAGTAACGTTTCTTTTACGACAAGCCGTTATGATCCTGAGAAACGGCCGGAAACAAGGCCGGATAGAAAAGTTAAGCTCAGAGCATATTTTTCAGGTTCATCAACGGCGAATGGTGAAAACTATAACCTGATTTACAATGCGAACTGGAAAGGAACGGTCACTATTGAAGATGAATCAGGTACATTACTAAAACAGGCTGTTATGGAACCTAAAGAAGGGAAATTTGGTGAAGAAGACGTAATAATTGTGCCAGTAAAATTACACATTGGCACTAACAATTTTAAGGCAGTTTATAATCCGGAGGCGGATTATGATCCATGCAAAGGAATGCCGCATACAATACTTACATGCTATGAACCGGAGGTAAGTATGTTTACGGTTGAGTGGAAAAAATACGGCGAGGAAAGCGGTATTATATATGTATCGCCTGATGGCAGGGCGGATGGGGACGGCAGCAAGGCAAGTCCGCTTGATATTTATACTGCGGTTAAATATGTGCAGCCGGCGCAGACTATATATCTGGCAGGAGGTAAATATAGCTTAACAAGGACTATCAATATAGACAGAGGTATTAATGGTACTAAGGATAAGATGATTTATATGATTGCTGATCCGGAAACATGTAATACGGAAACCGGTGCAAGACCTATTTTTGACTTTGGTAGTCAATGCATTGGTATGGTAGTGGCAGGTGATTGGTGGCATTTAAAAGGTTTTGATGTAACCAGATCCGGCAACCATATGCAGGGAATCCGAGTGTGCGGAAATCAGAATATATTGGAAGGTTTGAATATTTACAAGAACGGAAATACGGGGCTGCAGATATCCAAACTTTTTGACTTAGATAAGTTTGACAATTGGCCTTCGTACAATCTGGTTTTGAATTGTACGTCGTGTCTGAATGCTGATGCAGGTTATACTGATGCAGACGGTTTTGCCGCTAAACTTTTTGCCGGAAACGGAAACGTATTCGATGGCTGTATCTCCGCGTATAATGCGGATGACGGCTGGGATTTATTTGCCAAAGTACAAAGCGGTAACATCGGAATGGTAACGATTAAAAATTGTGTATCCTTTGAAAATGGCCGGGTAATCCGTGACAAGGTTACGCATGACCTGGTGTGGTTTAATGAATCCGACAACTATGAGATAGTAGAGGCTGGCAGTGGTAACGGTTATAAGCTGGGCGGAAGTTCTCTTAGCGGATATCATACGCTTAAGAATTCCGTCGCATTTCATAATAGGTTAAAAGGTATTGATAGTAATTCCTGCAATGATATTCAGGTTTATAATTCGATTTCTTTTGATAATGAGAGTCACAATATAGCTATGTATAGCAGTGTGCCAAAAACGGATTTTAAGGCGAATGGACTTATCTCCTATAGAAAGAATGTTGGAGTTGATGTTGAGGATCAAATTGGGGTTAAAGTAAAAGATGAAGTTTCATCTATTATCGATACGCAGGATGATTGTGCCTGTAAGATATTCAATGACACTAACTTTTTCTGGAATAAGATCATAGGCCGGTCAGAGTCCGGGCCGGAATATTACAGTCACTATACGACCTGTACCGATGAAACTGCTATGAAAGAATCTCTTGAAAATTGCAAACCGTCAATTTGCGTATCCGATGAATGGTTTGAGAGTCTTGATTATGAAAAATGGATTAGGGAGAATTGTCAGAGTATATCCTCCTTGGGTAGAAACGAAGACGGAACAATTAATTTAAATGGATTTCTGGAATTATCGGATATAGGAAAAGCCAGGATGGCGGAGGCAGGGGCTGGTGCTTTTTGACTTATCCTGCTTACTATGGTAAAATGTGACAATACTTTAACTTGTACAAGCTTCGGTTATTAAAACTTAAGTTTACTATCATTTGCAAATATTAGATTGAGGATTAATGCGCGCAATGAAGAAAATATATAATAAATTGATGGTTTTGCTGGATAGAAAGCAAAAAAAGAAAATGGTATTTTTGATTTTCATGATGTTAATAGGCGCTGTTTTGGAGACGTTGGGGGTATCATCAATTTATCCTGTAATGACGGTTGTTGTAGAGGAGAATGCTATTGAAAAGCACGCTTATTTACAGTATATCTGCCGGATATTTAGTATTGATAATACGAGGGATCTGACGATTCTTGTTATGACTGCATTGATCGCAATTTTTGCGATTAAGAATATTTTCTTATTTTTCCAGCAGAAGGCACAGCTTAAGTTTGTCTATACTAACCAGTTTGCCACATCCAGAAGGATGATGATCAACTTTATGCAGCGGCCTTATGAATATTATCTGAATGCAGATACCTCTGTAATTCAAAGAAGCATTACTTCTGATGTAAATAATATGTATGGTCTGATCCTGGCACTTTTGCAGTTGATAAGTGAATTGATAGTGTTTGTATTTCTTGTAACGGCGAGCTTTGTTTCGGATATTTGGATGACTATTACAGTTACAGTGCTTATAGTGATAGTGCTTATTGTAATTAAATGTATTTTGAAACCTATCATGAAGAAGGCGGGAGAAGAAAATCAGGATTATTACAGCGGTTTATATAAATGGATTGATCAATCTGTAATGGGAATTAAAGAAATTAAAATCGCGGCAAGAGAAAATTATTTCATAAATGAATATTCTAAATGCGGAGCAGGATACGTCAGTGCGGTACAGCGATATAATCTGTACAATGCAACGCCGAGACTGTTGATTGAGACGGTTGCGATTGCGGGGATGATCCTGTATATGATGTGGCAGATTCTTAATGGAACACTTGTAGAGGAGATCATGCCGCAGCTTACCTTGCTTGCACTGGTTGCGATGCGCCTTATTCCATGTGCAAACAGAATTAATAACCACCTTACTTCCATCGCCTATTTTGAGCCGTTCTTTATGGGCGTAAGCGATAATTTACAGGAAGAGATTAGGGATGAGAGCATTGATTATAATGCGGAAACTTATTTGAAAAAAGTGGATGTTGCTAAGTTGCCGGTTAAAGAAAAGATTGAACTTAAGAATATCACATACAAATATCCGAACACTAATGTGCTGATTTTCGATAATGCCGATATGGAAATTCCGGTTGGGAAAAGTGTAGGTATAGTAGGTACATCCGGTGCAGGTAAGACAACAGTGGTTGACATTCTGTTGGGGCTTTTGCGCTTACAGGACGGAGAAATTCTTGCCGACGGCGTGGAAGTTAGAGAACATTATCAGGAATGGCTGAAAAACATAGGCTACATTCCTCAGACTATTTTTATGATTGATTCGTCAATTCGTAAAAATGTAGCATTTGGATATGCGGATGAGGATATTGACGATGATAAGGTATGGGAAGCGCTTAGAGAGGCACAGTTGGATGAGTTTGTAAAAGGACTTCCGGAGGGCTTGGATACCAGCATCGGTGAGCGCGGAATACGTATTTCCGGCGGGCAGAGACAGCGTATCGGTATTGCAAGGGCATTGTTTGAAGATCCGGAAGTGCTGGTATTGGATGAAGCTACTTCGGCATTGGATAATGATACTGAGGCGGCGATCATGGATTCGATTAACAGGCTTCAGGGACGTAAAACTCTGATTATTATTGCACACAGGCTGCAGACGATTGAGAAGTGTGATATGGTTTACCGCGTTGAGGGTGGTAAGGCTGTAAGGGAACGATAAGCAGAGAAGTTAAGGCACGGTAAAAATGCAGTATGAATTGCGGGGCGTGAAATCAGAGAATTGCAGAAATTTAGATAAAAAGGCAGGATGCAAATAAGATGAAAGCATTATTTAAATATATATGGGATATGTATAAAAAGTATGAAGAGGGAATAAACTACTTGATTTTCGGCTTTCTGGCATTTGTATTAAACTATGTACTGTTTATCGTTTTTGATTCAATAATAGGTACGGGCTACATGATTGCAACAGACTTATCATGGCTGTTGACAGTAGTGTTTGCCTACTGGACCAATCATGCCTTTGTATTCAAAAGCAAAAATGCCGGACTCTCAAGTCTGGCCAAAGAATTTATTGCTTTTATCGGAGCCAGGGTTGCAACGTTGTTACTTGAGATGCTGCTTATGTATCTAATGGTAGACATGGCAGGAATGAATTCCAATATTGCGAAACTGATTGCTCAGGTGGTGGTTATTGTAGCGAATTATATTTTGAGTAAGATATGGATTTTTACCGAAAAAAAATAAGACGGAGGAGTGTCAGTATGGCTTCAAAACGACAGACTAATTTTGAACTGTTACGTATTGTCGCAATGTTTATGATCATTACGCTGCATTACATTGTTAAAGGATGTAGCGTGTCTGACGCCATAGACCGCACGTTTGTTTATTATACTTTAAGGCTTATTGAGGCTTTTTGTATTGTGGCAGTTAATTGTTATGTTTTTATAAGCGGATATTTCCTTGTGGAATCTGAGTGGAAGGCAGGGCGCGTTATATCTCTGCTTGCGCAGATTCTTTTTTATTCTGTTTTTATACCGGTTGCAATGATGTGCATTGGTATGATATCCTGGCAGGATTTAAATTTGTATGATTGGATTGGTTTTATTTTTCCGATTGAGACCGAGCATTACTGGTTTGCGACGGCATATCTCATGATGTATATTTTGGCTCCGGTGCTGGCAGCAGGGGTAAAAAGGATGGATAAAAGGTCTCTGCAGATAGTAATCATTGTTTTACTGATATTCTTTTCAGTCGGAAAGTCAGTTTTACCGATTTCGCTTGCAACTGATAGATATGGTTATGATTATGGCTGGTTTTTATGCCTGTTTCTTATTGCGGCATATATACGTCTGTACTGTCCGTCATGGCTTGAACAAAAGAAACATGCTTTGCTTATATATGTGAGTATGTGTTTGTGCATATTTGCATTGTCTATAGCGGCTGGTATATTGGGAAAAAGTATAGATGCGTTTGCATATTATTCCGAAATGCCATATACATACAATCATGTGCTATGCCTTATCGGAGCGATTGGACTGTTTTGCGTTTTTAAAAATGCGAAAATACGTGAAGGTAAAATGGCGGAAATTATAAGACGATTTGCACCTTATACATTTGGAATATATCTTTTGCATGAGCATATACTTGTGCGTTATGAGTGGATGGAGTGGCTTTATATAGATAATGTGAGAGGAACATGGTTTATTCTGCCTCATATGATTGTGTGTGTTGTAATTATTTATATTATGGGAACATTGGTTGATTTTATCAGGGCGTATATATTTCAGAAAGTTAGAAAGATTGGGGCTCGATGAAAAGATGGCAGAATATAAACCTATGCTAATATTGATCATACTTATCTGTGTGTTGCTTGTAGGATGTGCCGCGCCAAATGCATATAGGATGGAAAACTCAGATTATGGTGTGTTTATAGGGGCGGATAAAGAGACACTGAACACAATTCTTGATGATAGCGGCAATTATGAAATAGCCGTAATCGAGGGTCAGGAATTTTCATCGGATGAGATAAGCGGTTTTAAAGTGGGCGGTAGAATGATATACAGTTATTTAAACATTGGCTCCCTTGAAACATTTCGTCCGTACTACACCGATTTTGAAGATGATATACTTGGAGAATACGAAAACTGGCCGGACGAATACTGGATCGATGTTTCGGATAAAAGATGGCAGAATTATATTTCGGAAACGATTGCTAAAGAACTTTACGAAAAAGGCGTTGACGGATTTTTTATCGATAACTGTGATGTATATTATCAGTATCCGACAGATGAAATTTATGACGGACTTATAAATATTATGGAACGGCTCAATAAATATGATGTTGATATAATCATCAACGGCGGGAATGAGTTTGTGTCGCAGCTTATTTTGGATGGAAGGTCCGGGCTTATAGACGGAGTAAATCAAGAGGGTGTTTTCAGCAGTATAAAGGATTATGACAATGATGTTTTTGCCAAACAGGATAAGGAAGAAACGGAATATTTTACTCAGTATCTCGATATGGCAAAAGAGGCGGGGCTTGATGTGTATTTGCTGGAGTATACTACTGATTCCGGGATTGCTAAAGAGATAGAGACTTACTGCGGCAGAGAAGGGTTTAGATACTATATTTCGTGCTCGGTTGAACTGGATGGGCAGGGCTGAGTTACTGCATTACAGAGTTAATAAAAGAGGGTGTTCCAAAAGCCATTCGACCGGAGGAATACCCTCTTTTCCATAATTAATTTACGAAGTCATTTGTAATAGCTCACTATGTCTGCGAACTACTTTCTTAAGAATATCCACGTCATCAATTGTTGCCTGTATCTTGTCTGCGCCTGCGCTATACCGTTCATATGTATCAAGATAGCACGATTCAATAGTTTGTAGGCGCGGTAGAATTTGATCTTCTATTAACAGTTGTATATTGATGACTGCGTTTGTTAGGGATGCAATGCTGTTTTCTGTAGAATCAGATTTGGTTTCTAAGGTCCCGACTCTGTTTTCTAAGGCTTCAAATCTGTTTTCTAAGGCTTCGAGTCTGTTTTCTAAGGCTTCAAATCTGTTTTCTAAGGCTTCGAGTCTGTTTTCTAAAGCTTCGAGTCTGCTTACCAAAGGGCCAAGCTTTTCATCCAGCTTTGTATCAAACATTTCAGCAATAGCTGCTAATAATTCGGAATTAGTCATAGATTCACCTCCTTGCGTGTTTAGTTTGTCCCCGATTCTCGTGTGATATATTTTATCACGCTCAAAATAAAAAAGCTACACAAATTTTAAAATATTAATTAACGAAATATCGTATATTGCCTTGGGGTAAATATAAGATTACCAGTGAAAGTTAAAGAATTTTTTGAAATTTATGATATCTGATCAGAATTAAGGGATAAGTTAAATGAAAGATAATGATAATATTAGTATAGATTTCACCTCCTATTTTAGATTTTATCTCATAAAACTTATGTATCAAATATTGTATCATGTCTAAAATTGAAAGTCCATATTTAAAAAATAAAAATTAAATGCTAAACTATATATAATAAAATAAGAGGAATCAAAACCATCATGAACAATATAAAGAATTTGTATAATAGATTTCAAGGCTATATGGAAAACGGCATATTTATAATAATATTGGCCTTTTATCCCTTAATAAAAATTAATCAGGGATTAGATGTGGCAGATACGTCTTACAGTCTTACCAATTTTCAGTATTTTCCGACAGCAGACGGCACTTGGATGGTAGCTACATATCTTGCTAACGTACTGGGGTATATTTTTATGCAGTTTCCCAAGGGAGATACACTGATTGGCATGTATTTTTATACCGGTATGATATTATCTGCAACTGCATTGATTTTCTATTTTGAGCTGCGTAAAAAGATTCCTGCGGTGATCGTATTTGTGGGAGAGATGATTGCGCTCGGTTTATGCTGGTGCCCGACGACGATACTTTATAATTACCTGACGTATCTGCTTATGGATGTGGGGATACTGCTTTTGTATAAGGGAATATGTGCTGACAAGCAGAAGTATGTGCGTTATCTGTTGCTTGCGGGCATTTGTCTGGGAGCAAATGTGGCAGTGAGGATGCCTAATGTAGTGCAGGCTGCTTTTATTCTGGCGTTGTGGTATGTGCTCTGGCTTAGAAAAGAGAAACCGGCTAAGTGCATAAAGGACACTCTTATATGTATTGCAGGGTATCTTATCGGATTTGGAGTGCCGTTTGTTACAATCTGCGTTAAATACGGAATAGACGCATATCCTAAGATGGTGCAAAGCATGTTTGCCATGACAGATAAAGCGGTGGATTACAAACCTGTTTCGATGCTTACCGGAATGTTTGGAGATTATATAAAGGGGTTGTACTGGCTCATCTTCGCGGGTATCTGCCTTGCCTTTTTATATGCAGTATATTTTCTTTGGAAAAAGGCTGCGCCTGGGAAGGGTGAAACAGTGTTTGGACTGCTTTGTATAGCAGTCTGTTGCATACTTATCCGGTTTTACTGGGGAAAGGGAATGTTCACTTTTGACTATTCCTGTCATGATTATCGTGCCATGTATAATTGGGCAGTTCTTTTTCTGCTTTTAGCGCTTGGCTGCGCTGTTTATTTACTTGTTTCAAAGAAGTATAATGTAGATGATAAGGCGCTTGCCCTGCTCATAATCATTCAAATATTTGTTACCCCCCTTGGCAGCAATAATTGGCTGTTTCCGATAATCAATAATTTGTTTATCGCAGCGCCTTTTACGTTGTGGTTATGTGGCGGATGGCTGATTAAAAGCGCCGGAAAAAGCTGTCATTTCCCTTGGAAAACGATGCTTGTATCACTAATTGTTATGGTTTTAATACAAAGTATAGGTTTTCATTTGAACTTTGCATTTAATGACGGCATATGGGGTGAAAAAAGAGATACGATCGCAACTGAAATTCCAAAATGCAGAGGAATATATACGACCAGTGACAATGCAGAATTGTTGACTGAATTAGTCAAATATGCAGAGGAAAATGACTTTCCGGGGCAGGAAGTGATTTTGTATGGAGAGATCCCGGGCTTAAGCTATCTTTTTGATATGCCTACGGCAATTTCCACGTCATGGCCGGATTTGGATTCATATGCTTTGGGACAGTTTGTACAGGATATGGAAGCGGTAAAAAATAATATGACAGAAAGCAGACCAAAGGTTATAGTGGCCGCGCCTATCTCTGCGTACAAGAGCGAGGATGCGCAGGCATATAAATGGTTTGGCGTAGATGAAGAGACATATAAAGCTGACGAAAAACTGTCAGTTTTATTGCAGTTTCTCGACGATTACGGTTATGAAGAAACCTTCTGCAATATGAAATATGCAATTTACGAATGAAATGGACTATGATAAAATGGAATATATGCAGAAAGGAAACAAAACAATGATAAATTTTAATGTTCCTCCCTATACGGGGAAGGAAGTTGAATATATGAAGGAAGCAATTGAAAACCAGAAGATATGCGGCGATGGTCCATTCACTAAGAAATGCAATGAATGGATAGAAGAAAAGACCGGGGCTGCTAAATGCCTTCTTACAACCTCGTGTACCCATGCAACTGAGATGGCTGCTTTTTTGGCAGATATTAAAGAGGGGGATGAGGTTATTCTGCCCTCGTATACGTTTGTTTCTACGGCTAATGCGTTTGTACTCCGTGGGGCAAAGGCGGTTTTTGTGGATATAAGACCTGACACAATGAATATAGATGAGAAGCTTATTGAGGATGCGATTACCGAGCGGACAAGGGCTATAGCGCCGGTTCATTATGCGGGTGTTGGCTGCGAGATGGATGAGATCATGGATATTGCGAAGCGGCATAATCTGGCAGTTATAGAAGACGCGGCGCAGGGTATTATGGCAGCTTATAAAGGTAAGGCGCTTGGAACGTTTGGAGAGTTTGGCTGCTTTAGTTTCCATGAGACTAAGAATTTCAGCATGGGTGAGGGCGGAGCGCTCCTTATCCGTGATAAAGAAAATATTGAGGCAGCAGAGATTCTTAGGGAAAAAGGAACTGACAGGAGCAAATATTACAGAGGTCAGGTGGACAAGTACCGCTGGCAGAACTACGGTTCGTCTTATCTTCCAAGTGATATGAATGCGGCATACTTATATGCCCAGCTTGAGCTGGCACAGGAAATTACACAGGCCAGACTGGCAAGATGGGAGCAGTATAAGGAATTGTTTACTCCGCTTGAAAAAGAGGGAAAGATAGAGCTGCCTTTTATTCCGGAGCATTGTACGCACAATGCGCATATGTTTTATATTAAGACCAAGGATATGGACGAGCGAAGCCGTCTTATTGAATATTTGAAGAAAAAAGAGATTCTTTCCGTTTTCCATTATATTCCGTTACATTCAGCGCCGGCCGGTATAAAATACGGAAGATTTCATGGAGAAGATAAGTATACAACCAAAGAGAGCGAGAGAATTCTTCGTCTGCCGATGTTTTATAAGCTGACCGCAGATGAGGTGGAATATATTACAGAGCAGATTAAGGAATTCTACAAGTATGAAGCTTGATAAATATTGGAATAAATACGGAAACTGTGTTATAATTGTGTTGACTGTCGTGGTCAATATAATTGCTATGTCGTTCTGCTTTGATTATTATTATGATTTGAATGACGATGTCATGATGAAGGATGTTATGGCTGGAGTTTATGCGGGAACACCGGATGGCCATAATATGCAGACATTGTATCCTCTGGGGGCGTTTATAAGCCTTTTATATAAGTTGTTCAGAACCTTGCCCTGGTATGGCACGTTTTTGTGGCTGTGCCAGATAGGAAGCTTATTTTTAATAGGTTACCGTCTGCTTGGTTTGTTAAAAAAATGGCAGGCAAAGCTGGCTTGTATGCTGCTTATGACATTATTTATATGGGGAGTTTTACTGCCTCATATGATTGCGTTACAGTATACCATAACCTGTACGATGTTAGCTTCGGCAGCAATCTTCCTTTTTATGACAACAAAAAGAGGGCTTAACATACAGCAGTTTATATTATACAATATTCCGTCAATTTTGCTTGTGATTCTGGCATACCAGCTTAGGAGTGAAATGCTGTTGCTTGTTTTCCCGTTTATCGGTCTTGCCGGTTTGTATAAATGGGCGGAAGAAGAGAAATTTTTTAATAAAGAAAATTATATTAAATATGGGATTGTAATAGCCTGCATACTTGTGGGAATGCTTGTAAGCAGACTGATTGATTATGCGGCGTATAGTGGCGAAAATTGGAAGGCGGCAGTTGATTTTTTTAACAGCAGGACAGAAGTTTATGATTTTCACTATGATATTTTGACAAGCGGAGAACATGCCGAATACCTTGCTTCAATAGGTCTTAGTGATGCGCAGCAGGAACTGCTTGCAAACTATAATTTCGGTCTGGATGAGGATATTGATGCGGAGTTAATGGCTGAAATTGCAAAATATGCAGCAAGTGATACTATAGATGATTCGTCGCTTACCAAGCGTGTATTTGACAGAATGAGCAAGTACATTTACCGTACTTTGCATGGCGGTGACTTTCCTTATAATTTATTGATTATTGCGGGTTATGCCTGTGTTTTTGTTTCAGGCATGTGGTCTGCGCTTAAGCGTGACAGAGACAGAAAGAGATGGAACTTTTTGTGGGAGCTTGTCCTGCTTGGAATAGTCAGAACCGTGTTGTGGATGTATATCTTAATAAAGGACAGGGATCCGGAGCGGATTACGCATTCGCTGTATCTTGCTGAGAGTATGGTGCTGATGGGGGTGTTCTGTATGCGGCACTTTCTGACTACTGTACAGGAAACGGTGGATATGGAGGCTGGATTCAGTGATAATAATGCTCGTAGCGAGTTAGAAGTTCAAAGTATGAGTATTACTGGTAATGTCAATAGTATAGAAAATGGTAAATTTGGCTCTGTGAAATTTGGTGCAGATTTAAATGTAATACCGTCAATATCATTGCTGTTAATTGTATTAATATGTTTCTCAAATCTGACAAATAGTATTACGGCGACTAGGGCAGACGCCAATAAGCGTGAAGCGGCCAATCGTGGTGCGTATGCCATTTCACAGTATTGTAGCTCCCAGCCGCAGAACTTTTATTTTGAAGACGTTTATTCCACAGTGAGTTTCTCGCAGAAGATATTTAAAAGTGTGGACAATTCTATTACGAATTATGATATAATGGGCGGATGGATGTGCAAAACTCCGCTTTATGGCGAGAAGCTCAGGCGGTATGGACTTGGGAATACACAGGATGCGCTGCTTAAAGAAAAGGGAGTTTATTTTATAATAGAAATTCCTGATATGGAAAACGACACGTATAGCGGACCGGAGTGGATGGTGGAATACTATCATGATAAGGGATTTAGCGTGGATCTTAAACAAATTGATGTGATCGATAGCAGGTTTGCAGTATTTCAGGTAGTGGAGGAATAGACGGTTGCAGGGATTGGATGAAATATATCTGCGAAAGATGGAAGTCTCTGATACGGACAAAATAGTAGAATGGCGCAACAAGGACAGGGTGCGCAGGAATTTTGTATATCAGGATCCTTTTACAATAGAGGGGCATCTTAACTGGATAGAGACTCAGGTGGAAACGGGGCTTGTTGTACAGTTTATTATATGCGAAAAGGGTTCGGGCAGGGCTGTAGGAAGTGTATATTTCAGGGATATTGACAGGCATAAAGGTTGTGCAGAGTATGGTATTTTCATAGGTGAAGATGACGCGATAGGGAAGGGATACGGAACCATTGCGGCAAAACTGGCGCTTTCCTATGCATTTGAAGAACTGAAGCTTAATTATATATTCCTGCGGGTGTTTGAGGACAATATGGCGGCACGCAGAAGTTATGAGAAGGCAGGATTTAGGATGATAGAGGGAAAGCGGGAAGAACCGATTATAAATGGAGTTGTAAGAAGCATGGTTTTTATGGATATATCGTCGGGAAGATATATTTAAGGAGGGCAATACTATATGAGTCAGATGGTCAGTTTTGTAATACCTTGTTATAATTCATCCCGTACGATTGAAGGGGTAGTTGGAGAAGTAACTCATACAATGGAGAAGCTTACAGACTATAAATATGAGATAGTTCTGGTAAATGACTGTTCTCCGGATGAAACTTTTGACGTGATCCGCCGTATATGTTCTGAGAGAAAAGATGTCTGCGGCGTAAACCTGGCTAAGAATTTTGGGCAGCATGCCGCATTGATGGCGGGCTTTCATTATGTTCATGGAGATATTGTAGTTTGTTTAGATGACGATGGACAGACGCCGGCAGGAGAGGTCGGGAAGCTGTTAGACAAGATGAAAGAGGGTTATGATGTTGTCTATGCTAAGTATGAGCATAAGCAGCACTCTGCTTTTAGAAATTTCGGCAGTAAAGTCAATGAATTAATGACACGTGTTATGTTAAATAAACCAAAAGATTTATATATATCCAGTTACTTTGCGGCCAAACGTTTTATTATTGACGAAATGGTTAAGTATGTTAATCCATATCCCTATGTTATAGGTCTGGTGCTTCGTACTACGGGAAAAATAACGAATGTTGACGTGAATCACAGGGAGCGTGAAATCGGTACTTCCGGATATACGTTTGGCAAGCTCCTTACCCTTTGGTTCAATGGATTTACGGCGTTTAGTATTAAGCCGCTGCGCATGGCTACCGCAATAGGTGCTTTTGTAGCAATTGCGGGTATTTTATTTGGTATATATACGGTAATCCGTAAACTGGTTGATCCGAATATAATAATAGGGTTCAGCTCGCTTATGTCTGCAATTGTATTTATAGGCGGTATGGTAATGCTGATGCTTGGTATTATCGGAGAGTATATAGGAAGAATATACATTTCTTTAAATAATTCGCCGCAGTATGTGATCAGAGAGTGCATTAATGAATGGGAATGAATTAAAAATCAGAATTAAATTAAATGTTATCAGCTTTGTTATTGCAACCTTGGGAACGTTATGCTTTCCCCAGATTCTTAATTTGAAGGGAAATGGGTTAGCTTTCACTAACAGCATATTCTCAGTGTTTGTCTGGTTGTTATGTTTATATGCGGTAAATTTATCGCTGCATACTATAGATCTGCAGGATGTAAGAGGATGGAAGATTGCAGGGATTTTGTCGTTTTTGTTTACAACGGCGATGCTTTTTGGCGCAAGGTTAGAGGCTGAAGGCAATGTGAATTTTAAAGATTGGCGATTCTGGATATCCCTGCCGGTGTTGACCTGCCTTTTTACGATTATGGTACGCAAATTCTGGAATTTTCTCGGAAAGATGGAAACGCGTAAGCAGCAGCTTATTAAAAGTATTAAGGTGCCAAGCGTTTCTGCACCGGATTTTATAAATGAGGATATTTTTATATTTGTATTTTTACTTATATGCTGGCTGCCTGTGCTGCTTGCCGTATATCCGGGATTTTTTGTATATGACGCGCAGGACGAGTATTTACAGGTGGCGTCCAGAACTTTTAACACACATCATCCGCTTGTGCATGTACTGATGCTTGGGGGGATTATCTGCGCGGTGCATAAGGTGACGGATTCTTATAATCTTGGAATTGCAGCTTATACGCTGGTGCAGATGATTCTGGTATCGGGCGTTTTTACTTTTCTTATTTCATATCTTAGAAAAAAGAAGGTTTCCAAACTACTGCGTTTTATTTCAGTGATTTATTTTGCGTTTTTCCCCGTAATTGTGATGTTTACGCTGTGTTCGGCTAAGGATGCGATTTTTACCGCGGCGCTGCTGCTCTTGTTAATAAGTATGTTAGAGATGGGAATTTCGGGTGAAGAGTTTTTTAATTCCAAGCCCCGGATGGCCTTTTTTATTCTCAGTGCGCTTACAATGATGCTGTTTCGTAAGAACGGCATTTATGCTTTTATTGTACTTGTGCCGGCGTTGCTCATTTACTATAAAAAATATTTAAAAAAAATGTGCGTAATTTTGATAATAACACTGTTTTCATATTTTCTGATAAATACTTCAATGATGCTTATATTTCATGCAGAGACTGTGGAAAACCAGGAAATTCTTACAGTGCCCATACAGCAGCTTGCAAGAACCTATAAATTCAACAAAGAAGTATTTAAGCAGGAGGATATTGAAGTCCTGCATGAAATGCTTCCCGAGGATGCTCTTGCGCTTTATAATCCTAAGTTGTCCGATCCGGTAAAGTGTCACTTTAATAACGATGCATATATGAAAGACCGTTCAAAATTTTTAATGCTCTGGCTTAAAATCGGTTTAAGAAAACCTTTGTCCTATATAAATGCATGGTTGGTGAATTCATATGGTTTCTGGTATCCGGATACGGTTATTGATGTGTATTCCGGAAATACCGTCTTTACTTTTACTTATAAGGACAGTTCGTATTTTGGATACGAAGTGGAGCAGCCCGGTGTAAGGGAGAGTAAGATTCCCTGGTTAGACGAAGCTTACCGTCGGCTCTCCTTAGAGATTGAAAAGGAAAAAATACCTATTTTGTCTATGGTGTATTCACCGGGATGCTTATTCTGGTGCTTCATGTTTGTGTTTTGTTATGAGCTTTATCGCAAAAAATATAATATTTTGATACCGCATCTGCTGGTATTGCTTGTCTGGATGACGGTAATTCTCGGGCCGACTTATCTACCCAGATATGTTCTGATTTTCTGGTTTGGGCTGCCTCTTTTTGCAGCACTGGTGTTAGAGGAGGAAAAGTTCTAATGTTTAAAAATGAGATTAATCCGGTTTCGGCAGAACAGAACTTTGGAATTTATGTTATTAATCTGAACACGGGAATTGCCAGCCCCTTACAAGTAGATAAACATTCCAAGAATAAAATTCCGTCTTTGACATTACAGTGGAATGAACTTATGCGTAAGCATATCAAAAAAAAGATCATAGAAGAACAACAGGAGTTGTTTGAACAAAAATTTTCCTTAGAGGCACTGCGTGATCACAGAGCTAATGGGGAACAAAAGTATGAAATGGTATGTCAGTGGTATGGCAGCGAGGGCTATTCTTATGTATCAATCATAGTTTATCTTGGATATGAGCAGGGAATGAAAGACTATGCCCTGCTGTCATTCAGGAATCTGGATGAGTTTGTGCGCAGTGAAGAGGCGCATATGCAGCATGATATGCAGATGGCGGCAATTATTAAGTCCAGATATGACGTAATGAATACGATCAATTTGGAAAACGGACATTGTGAAAGGATTTATTTAAATGAAAATCTTGGATCGGGCAATATACATATAGGGGACTATGACCAATACACCAGAAAAATAATGTCTGATATGATATGGGATGAAGACAAGGAAAATTTCTTTAAAGTAATGTCTTTGCAGCATATGCGTGAAAAGGCCGATAAAACAGAGAGCGTTGCGGATGAAGTCTGCGAATACCGTATGAAAGAAGAACCGGTGCGCTGGCTTAAACAGCATGTGTTTTATATAAGGCAGGGAACGACTGTTTTGGTCAATATTCTGGGCAGGGATATTACTGATGAGAAGCGCAGAGAGAGCGAGATGCAAGAAGCGGCGCAGACAAGGAGAGGAATCATCCGAAGCCTGAGCAGTATGTTCTCTACAACATATTATGTGGATTTGGAACATGATATGTATCGCGGCGTGACTAAAGAGTGGGATGTAAAGGAAGTTCTTGGTAATCTGGTTAATTATACGGAAGCAATACATACCTATGCAGAGTTAGAGATTCATCCGGATGACAGGAAAAAATACTTGGAAACCTTAAGCAGTAGAAATCTCATTAAAACTTTGAGAAGAGACAAACCGTATGTAGCGGTGGAGTACCGGAAATATTCTAAAGACGTTGTTGATCCTGACGGAACATTTGGAAACTATGGCTGGATGCGTGTTACTGCGGTTTTGGCACAAACCGGTCCTGACGGAAAACCACGGACGGCATTATATATGGCACAGAACGTTACGGAAATCAAGATTAAGGAAGCTAAAGAACATAAGGCGCTTAGAGATGCATATGAAGCTGCGAATCATGCTAATGCTTCCAAAAGCGAGTTCTTGTCCAGAATGAGTCATGATTTACGCACACCCATAAACGGAATTATCGGAATGACAACATTGGCATATTCGCATACGGATGACGTTTACAGGATGTTAGATTGTCTGGATAAAATAAATGATTCTGCAAAACGTTTATTATCATTGGTGAATGAAGTGCTGGATATGAGCTGGATTGAGTCCGGCGAGGTCGATCTGGCAGAAGATAGTTTTAGGATTTCGGATATAATACAGGAAGTGGCACAGGAACTTGATACGCGGATACGCGGCAAAAATCACGAACTGAAAATTCATCCGATGCAGGTAGAATGTGAAAATGTAATGGGGGATGTCAAACTCCTTAAACAGGTATTTACAAACATTATGGAAAATGCGGTCAAGTATACTCCTGATAACGGAGTTCTGGAACTTCAGATAATACAGAATGAATCCATGAAATATGGGTACGGCTGCTATGATTTTATTTTTAAAGATAACGGCATAGGAATGGATGAAGAATTGGTCGAACATATATTCGAACCGTTTTTCCGTACAGGCGATTCCCGTATAAGCCAGGTGGAAGGTACAGGTCTTGGTCTGACCATAGCGCAGAATATTGTTCGTATGATGGGGGGAAACATAAGCGTAAGTAGTGAAATCGGAACAGGTTCTGTTTTTACGGTAACTTTATTCTTAAAACAACAGGACGACGTAACGCAGGCGAAAGTATCAGATGAAGATTTGTCTGAGATATATTTTGAGGGATACAGAGTACTGCTTGTAGACGATATTGAAATTAACCGCGAGATTGCTACAGAGTTGGTTGAGAGTACCGGAGCATGGGTAGAGTGTGCGGTAGACGGCAGGGATGCCTTAGAACGTTTTGAAGAAAGCGACGAGGGGTATTACGATATTATTTTGATGGATATCCAGATGCCGGTTATGAATGGTTATGAGGCCGCCAAAGCAATCCGTAAACTGGAGCGCCCTGATGCATTGACTGTTCCGATCATAGCAATATCGGCAAATTGCTATGTGGAGGATATTGCAGAGGGCAGGGCCGCCGGTATGAACGCGCATCTTGCCAAACCGCTTGACTTTGTACAGCTTGCGGAATGCATGAAGTACTGGTTGAATCCTGACAGGGATAAGTTGTAAAATAAATCCAGTTATGGTAAAATAGGGCAAAAGGGTGAAAAATAAATTTTTCACCCGCGAGTTTGTGCTTTGCCCAAACATCGCAGATTTTGGGCAATTTAAGGAAGGAATATAGTGAATAAAATTATAAATAGACATCAGGCAATCTGTGGAACGGTTTGGATTGTAATTGTATGTATAGTAATTACATTGTGGCCGCTTCGGCTTGTAAATGAACTTGTGGTTTCAAGAAGTAATCAGCAGATATCCATGCAGTCAGAGGCAATTACTCAGGATTATACTGTTATGCAGATGTTTATTGCCCAGTATGACCACCTGCAGAATATCAAAGTTTATTTTATGAACGAAGCTGCCGGGGAAGAATTTAATTTTATCCTGTATGATGCTTCCATGAAAATTCTCATGCAGCAGTTTATTTCTACGGATGAAATGAAGGAAATGCCGGGATTTTGCACTATACAGCTCAATCAGGATACGGAAGTCGGAAGGGAATATTATTATCTGATACAGGGTATTTCCTCGGATTTCTACGTAGCATATGAAGATACGCAGGACTCAGGCACGATTTATAACGGAACACTATATTATGACAATGTAGAGGATACGGAGCATAATATAATTACGGAATATGAATATAGAATTCCTCTTAGAAAGGGCAAAACACTTGTGTGTGATGCCCTCCTTGTGTTACTTGGAATTATTGTGTCAGTATGTACTAAGAGGTATTATACAAAAAATCCTGACAAAAACCGCCTGCTTACTGTGGAAACACTGTGGAAAAACGTCGCAAATCCTCTGGTTGTAATAGCGACAATAATAAGTGTAATAGCGATATGGCCATTGTGTTTATTTACAGAGGAAATTGAGACTATCATATGTTTTGAAGTTGGGGTTTTAATTACTTCAGGAATTTTATTGTACGGTATAAATCATAAAAGACTGAATAAAAGCCATGATATGGGTTATTCGGTTTTATGTGACAGATGGACAGACTATTTACAGTCGGCTTTCCTGGCATTGGCTATTCAGGCGGGCGTGAATTATATGAACGGACTGTATGAGCTTAAGCATACTATAGCTTTTCGTGAGATGCTTATCTATTTTGCCCTGGCGGTAATTGTGACTTACAAGCGTAAAGAGATTTTGAATGTAATTAATTTAATTTATTTGGTAATAGCAGCGGTTATAGGATATTCATATTATCGTGAAAACGTAATATACGCACAAACTGAGGAAGAAGCAAAGGTCATTTATTTAAGTGTTTATGCAGCGGTTATAGCCGGAATTGTTATTATAAATACGTTGTTACTTCCAATTAGGCGGTATATGTCGATGCATAGACATTATTTGTCTGATACAGGGAAAAAGATTTCATTTAGAGAGTTTTGGAAAAAAGCGGCTGACAATCTTACTGTAAGCCGGATATATGGAATAATACTGACAGTGTTTTTTGCCCTCCTTATCATATTCAGAAACACAAGGGGCTGGCCGATTTATCTGGTATGCACTTTTGGCTTGTACTATATAAGAATGGCTGTTTGGGAAAAGAGAGAAAGACTGGCCGAAAATGTTTGTAATGGAATTCTGTTACACTTTCTTGTAATGGTTGGCTATTGCTTACTGCATAGACCATATATGTTTTTTATATATACAAGATATCCTTTTATATTCCATACTGTGACGGTATCTGCGGTTTATTTATCAATGGTAGTGTGCGCGGCGTTAGCAAAGCTTTTAGGCGCATACAGAAGAAACCAGAGCTTGTCCAATATATGGAAAGAGCTTGTAGTGTTTGGAATTTCAATGGAGTATCTTATTTTTACTTTGTCAAGGACAGGCTATCTGGCTATTATTGTAATGGCTGTAATTGTAATTCCGTTTGCCTGCCTTGGTATGAAGAAAAAGCTTAAGTCGTTAGCCGTTGCGGTAATTATGATGTTCATGGCGGTAGTTTTATGTTTTCCCGCTGTATTTACCGCACAGAGAATTATACCGGCGATAGTGGCACAGCCGGAAACTATGGATATAGAGGAACTTCCCAGCGAAATAGTGCATGGCAGGGATATGGATTCTAAGTATTATATAACCATCCGTAGATTCCTTCAGGTATTCGAGATGAAGGTGTTAGGAATTCCTGAGGATAAGTGTATTAAATCCTTTGATTATGCAAAGGATGGTGAAGTCAAGGCAGATAAAATGTTAGTTGTATCGGATGATTTTTCAGGAGATCAGATTCCGGATGGCGATGCGTATGAGATGCAGGAAAGCGACGCAGAGGCATATGCAAACGGAAGATTTGATATTTTTAAACTGTATGCGGCTAATATGAATATGCAGGGGCATGATAAGATGGAGATTATTTTACCAAATGGGGAAATGATCGCGCATGCTCACAACGTATATTTACAGGTAGCGTATGATCATGGTATTCCGATAGGAATAGTATTCATTATATTTGGTTTTTGTACATTTATACAGTCATTAATTTATGATACAAAGAGAAAAGCTGACAGACGATGCAGTATATTTCCGCTTGCCATATTAATTGCGTTTGCAGTGGCAGGCTTAACGGAATGGATCTTCCATCCATGTAATCCGATCACATTCTGTCTGTTGTTGGCACTGGCTCCGTTGCTAGTGGATGTAAAAAGGAGCCATAGAGGGAACTTAGAGAAATGAAGAAGACGAAAAAAACATTTAATGTAAAATTATTTTATAGAAGGACCGCTCTGATCATATATGATGTCATCAGTGTCATCATAGCAAGTTACCTGGCAATCATAATAAGGTACGAGTTTGAACTTTCTATGATACCGTCAGCGTTTGTACGTCCGATTGAGAGATTTATGCCTCTTAATATCCTTCTTACGTTTGTAATATTTTACTTTTTCCATCTATACAGCAGCCTGTGGGCATTTGCCGGTGAGACGGAGCTGCAGAATATAGTGGTTGCCTGTGTGACTTCAACGGTTATGAACGGAATTGGACTTCAGTTTTTTAAAGTGACTGAACAGGCGGTGCCTAAGACTTACTATTTTTTGTATATGTTTTTACTGATCAGCTGCGTATTTGCAAGCCGCTTTTCATATAGGTTTTTCAGAGGGCTTAAGCATAAACAGCAGAATAAGAATAATAAGATTGGGGTTATGGTAATCGGTGCCGGAGAAGCGGCTAATGCCATTATAAAAGAGATTGTCAACAGCAATTTTTCCACGATGGTCATCAAATGCATTATTGATGATGACAAGGGAAAATGGGGAAGATATATACAGGGTATTAAAGTAGCAGGCGGCAGGGATAAGATTGTGGAGTGCGCCGACGTTTACGGTGTGGACGAGATCATTGTGGCAATGCCCTCGGCTCCAAGGACGGATATTCGGAAAATTCTGGAAATCTGTAAGGATACAAACTGTAAGCTGCGCTCACTGCCCGGTATGTACCAGCTCGTAAATGGAGATGTCAGTATCAGTAAGCTGCGCGACGTAGAAGTTGAAGACTTGCTTGGAAGAGATCCGGTCAGCGTAGATATGGATTCTATTTTAGGTTATGTGCAGAACAAAACCGTCCTTGTAACAGGCGGGGGCGGATCTATCGGAAGCGAGCTTTGCAGACAGATCGCACAGCATAAACCGAAACGTCTGATCATGCTGGATATTTATGAGAACAGTGTTTATGATGTTCAGCAGGAGCTTAAGATGAAGCATCCTGAGTTAGACCTGGTGGTGCTGATCGCATCTGTGCGTAATACAAACCGGATGAACTGGATTTTTTCCGAATACAGACCGGACATTGTTTATCATGCAGCCGCGCATAAGCACGTGCCGCTTATGGAGGACAGTCCAACGGAGGCAATTAAAAATAATGTATTCGGAACTTTTAAGACAGCACAGGCAGCCGCTATGAGCGGTGTAAAGCGTTTCGTTATGATATCTACCGATAAAGCAGTAAATCCAACCAATATAATGGGTGCCAGTAAACGTATCTGCGAAATGATAATACAGACCTTTAACAAGCATTATGACACCGAATTTGTGGCAGTGCGGTTTGGAAATGTGCTTGGAAGCAACGGAAGTGTCATTCCGTTATTTAGAAAACAGATAGCGGAGGGTGGACCTGTAACCGTTACCCATCCGGATATCATACGTTATTTTATGACGATTTCGGAGGCGGTATCGCTCGTGTTGCAGGCAGGCGCTTATGCAAAGGGCGGAGAGATTTTTGTTCTGGATATGGGAGAGCCGGTTAAAATCTTAACATTAGCGGAAAACCTTATCCGTTTGTCAGGCTACCGGCTTGGGGAAGATATAAAAATCGAATTCACAGGACTGCGCCCGGGAGAGAAACTGTACGAGGAACTGCTTATGGATGAAGAGGGACTTCGTGATACCGCAAATGCCATGATTCATATAGGCAGACCGATTGAATTGGACGAGCAGGAGTTTTTTGCCCAGCTAAAAGAGCTTAAGGATGAGTGCATGATTGAAAGTTCGGATATAAGACATTTGATTAAAAAAATTGTACCTACGTATAATTATGAGACAGTGGAATAGAAAGGAAGTGTCAGGTAGTGGAGAGGAAGAGAATATATTTATCAAGCCCTACGATGCATGGTGACGAGCAGAAATTTGTGAAGGAGGCCTTTGACACCAACTGGGTAGCACCGCTTGGGCCTAATGTAAATGCTTTGGAGAAAGAGATGACAACCTATACGGGCGCGGCCTATGCATCTGCGCTCAGCGCAGGAACCGCAGCCATTCATCTGGCACTTAGAATTCTTGGCATAGGCGAGGGCGACATAGTATTTGTTCCAAGTCTAACTTTCAGCGCCACTTGTAACCCTATAATATATGAAAATGCAACTCCGGTATTTATCGACTCAGAAGAAGATACATGGAATATGTCTCCGCAGGCTTTGGAAAGAGCCTTTGAAAAATATGGAACGCCAAAGGCCGTAATGGTAGTACACTTATACGGAACTCCGGCCAAGCTGGATGAAATTATGGAAATCTGCAAAAAGCGCAATGTTCCGCTTATAGAAGACGCCGCAGAGTCCTTAAGCAGCACTTATAAAGGAAAACACACAGGCACTTTTGGCAAAATCGGAATATATTCATTTAACGGAAATAAAATCATCACCACATCAGGCGGCGGTATGCTGGTATCTGATGAGGAAGAAATTACTCAAAAGGCTACGTTTTTAGCAACGCAGGCCAGAGACGCCGCACGCCACTATCAACACTCGCAAATCGGCTACAATTACAGAATGAGCAATATCACAGCGGGAATCGGAAGAGGACAGCTTCTTCATCTCGAAGAGCATAAGGCTTTAAAGCAGAAAATCTATAAACAATATAAAGAAGCCTTTAAAGATATCGAAGAACTTTCCATGAATCCATTAAACAAAGACGGCGACGCCAACAACTGGCTTTCCTGTCTTTTAATAAAAGAAGGATGTAAAATAACATCTGATATTATAATGGATGCATTACAAGAATTAAACATCGAAACCAGACCAATCTGGAAACCTATGCATTTGCAGCCGGTATTTGCGGAGTATGACTTTATTACAGCGGATGGCTCAGAGTACAGCGTGGCAGAGGATGTATTTAACAGAGGGTTATGCCTGCCAAGTGATATTAAGAATACGGATGATGATATGGAGCTCATTATAGCGACGGTTAGGAAGTGCTTTGACAGGTAAACTGGTTTCAAGAGTGACGAACTTAGACAATATAAACAAAATCGGGGTTCGACCGCGGGAGCGAACTCACCCCTTATTTTGCTTATATTGTCTAAGTTCTGGGTATCGAAAATGAGTTTTGCAAGCTACAAATATGTCAAATATACAGAAAGGAACTCCTCGGATGTATAGAAATTGTATTAAACGATTATTGGATATCATAATTTCCTTATGTGGCATTATCGTTCTATCCCCTGTTTATTTAGTGCTTGCTATACTTGTCAGAGTGAAACTCGGGAGCCCTGTGCTGTTTAAGCAGGAGCGTCCGGGCAAGGATGAAAAGATTTTTAAATTGTACAAGTTCCGCTCAATGACGGATGCAAAGGATGAGAACGGAAATCTGCTTCCGGATGAGGACAGACTGCCTGCGTTTGGGAAGAAGCTTCGCAGCACCAGTCTGGATGAATTACCGGAGCTTTTTAATATTTTAAAAGGGGATATGAGCATTATAGGACCGCGCCCTCTTTTGGTAAGATATCTTCCAAGATATAATGAATTTCAAAAACACAGGCATGATGTACGCCCCGGTCTTACCGGTCTTGCGCAGACTCATGGCCGCAATGCCATTACCTGGGAGAAAAAGTTTGAGTACGATGTGGAATATGTAAATAACCTCTCTTTTTCGCTAGATGTGAAGATTTTCTTAGAAACAGTACGAGCAGTATTAAAAAGAGAAGGCATAAGCAGTGAAACCAGCGCTACAATGGAAGAGTTCATGGGATAAGGAATACAAAAATGAAGATTTTAATTCTAAGCAATAACGCAAACGGAATGTATCTGTTTCGTAAAGAGGTACTGCTTGCTTTTAAGAATATGGGATATGAAACAGTGCTTTCGCTGCCATCAGATGAGTATTGTAAGAAGATAGAAGAACTTGGCTTTAGGGTTATACCTGCGCAGTTAGATCGCAGGGGAAGCAATCCAATCCATGACTTTAAACTTTTTACAAATTATAAGAGAATACTTAGAGAAGAAAGCCCTGATGTGGTTTTGACCTATACGATTAAGCCCAATCTATACGGCGGACTGGCCTGCAGGATAAAAAGAATTCCTTATCTTATAAATATAACAGGACTCGGAACGGCGTTAGAGAATCCCGGAGTAATGGGAAAGATATTGTTAAAATTTTATCAAATAGTGGCTGCAAAAGCAGCCTGCGTTTTTTTCCAAAATGACGGAAACAGGCAGTTCATGCTTGATAAGGGAATTAGAATAGAAAAAAGCAGACTCCTGCCGGGTTCAGGCGTAAACTTATCCGAGCATCCGCTTTCCCCATATCCGGATGAGACTGATGGAGTTATATTTCTGGCAGTTTTGCGCATTATGGAGGATAAGGGTATTTCTGAATATTTAGAAGCTGCAAGGCAGATCAGAGAGGAATATTCAAATGCGCATTTTTATCTCGCAGGAGAATATGAGGAAGAGACGAGACAAGTATACGAACCGCGGATTAATGAATTGTCGGATAAAGGTATTATCAAATATTTAGGGCATATTGACAATGTGCCGGAAGTAATGGCAAAGAGCCATGTGATAGTTCATCCTTCCTATCATGAAGGGATGTCGAACGTGCTTTTGGAAGCAGCCGCATGTGGAAGAGCGGTGCTTGCAAGCGATGTGTCAGGATGCAGGGAAACGCTGCAGCAGGGCTTAAGCGGCCTTTTATTTAAGCCGGCAGATGTAGATAGTCTGGTACAGACGATTAAAACGATACTTAGCTATACTGAGTCCGACCGAAGGGAGATGGGACTTAGAGGCAGAGAATATGTAGAGAATGTATTTGACAGAAGGAAAGTTGTAGAAGCATATATTCAGGAAATAGAAAATTGTGGATTGGAGAAACGATGAAAGAAATTCGTATTCTATTTACAGGAACAGGCAGGCGCGTAGAACTGCTGCAGGCTTTTCATAATGCGGCATTATGCTTGAATATAAATCTGAAAATTTACGGAGCGGATATGGCAGGAACCGCGCCGGCATTGGCCTATTGTGACTATACAAGAAAAATCTGCGCCATGAAGGACAAAGATTATATTCCGGAGCTGCTTGAAATCTGTAACAGGGATAAAATAGATATGGTAATTCCGACAATCGATACGGATCTTCTTGTTCTTTCACAAAATGCTGATAAATTTAAAGAGATTGGAACAAGGGTGCTTATCAGCAGTCCCGATATGATCGCGCTTTGCAGGGATAAAAACTATACTTCTGACTTCTTTGAATCCTGCGGCCTCAAGGCGCCGCGGCCGGTAAATGATTACCATAAGTACGATGGCAAATATCCATGTTTTATAAAGCCAAAGGATGGCAGTAGCAGCATAGATGCATATAAAATCAACACCGAGACCGAACTTGCCATGTATGCAGGGAAAATCGGGGATTATATAATACAGCCTTTTATAGAGGGCAAAGAATATACTATAGATATATTTTGTGACTTTGATGGAAATCCAGTATATATCACTCCCAGAGAGCGGATTGCCGTAAGAAGCGGCGAGGTGTTAAAAACCGAAATTTCACTCGATGAGAAGATTATAGAGGAAGCTAAACGCTTAGTTGGCCTTTTCAAACCATGCGGCCCGATGACAGTCCAGCTCATACGCCAAAATGAAACAGGCGATGATTATTATATAGAAATCAACCCCAGATATGGCGGAGGAGCACCCTTAAGTATAAAGGCGGGAGCAGACTCAGCAAGCGCAGTTTTGAGGCTGCTTTGCGGCGAGACACTGACATATCAGGAGGACGCTGCAAGAAATGGCGCAGTATACAGCAGATTTGACCAGAGCATCTGCGTTGCATCCGAAAGCCGGATAAAAGGTGACGGTATGCTTAAATTAAAAGGCATTATTTTTGACCTGGACGATACCCTTTATTCCGAAAAACAATATGTAAAAAGCGGATATGCCGAGGTTGCAAAATTCTTAGGAAATCCAACATATGCTGAGAAACTGTGGAATTATTTCCTTGAAGGAAAAAGTGCGATTGACGAGCTTCTAAACGAACTCGGACGGTCCGAAAAAAAGCAGGACTGTCTATCCATATACCGAAACCACATGCCAAATATTGAATTATATGGCGGTGCATATGACCTGCTAACCACACTTAAATCCAAAGGAATTAAAATCGGCATCGTTACGGACGGAAGAGTAAACGGACAAAAAAATAAATTAGAAGCGCTCGGGTTGCAAGGTGCAGACGATTCTACACTCGGATTGACCAGATTAGTCGATGATATAATTATAACAGATGAACTAGGCGGCGAACAATTCAGAAAACCCAACGACATTGCGTTCCGCATTATCCAGTGCCGATGGAGACTCCCATTCGCCGAGCTAGCCTACATCGGTGACAACATGACAAAAGACTTCCAGGCCCCCAAGCAGCTTGGAATGAAAAGCATTTACTTCCAAAACGAAGACGGTTTGTATTATGATGCCGACTGCGAGGCAGATGAATACGACTTGAAAATCACAGCACTGAGGGAACTTAGTTATCATTTAAAGTAATATTTAAAATGATTGGTACAGCAAAGTAGTATTTACGAGTTTTATGTGATATAATGAGCATTAGTGAGAAAGATGAGAAATATTATTCAATTGCGAAAATACCAATAGCGAGAACTTTATTCATTTGCGAGAACATTTCCAATACCCAGAGCTCGCACAATATAAACAAAAAAGGGGCGACCTTCGCTCCCGCGGTTCGAGCCCCTTTTTTGTTTATATTGTGCGAACTCGTGGCAATGGAATCCCCTTCTCCAATGAATAAACTCGTGGCAATGGAATCTCTTTCCCCAATGAATAACCTCGTGGCCTTGCCACCCCTTTCGCAAATGAACATATAACAGGAGGAATACAAAATGGCTTTGTATGAAAACATTTTACAAGGAACTGACAAAATTTCACTAGTCGGCCTGGGTTACGTCGGCATGCCGATTGCAGTAGCCTTTGCAAGAAAAGTAAAAGTAGTAGGTTTTGACCTTAATGCAGAGAAAATTGAACTTTATAAAAGCGGAATCGATCCGACGAATGAGGTCGGAAATGACGTAATTAAAGAAACCAGTGTAGAATTTACTTCTGATGCTTCTAAGCTAAAAGAAGCCAGATTTCATATTGTAGCAGTTCCTACGCCTGTAAACAGTGATCATACCCCGGATTTGACTCCGGTAGAAGGTGCAAGCCGCATCTTGGGACAAAATCTCACCAAAGGCTCTATTGTTGTTTTTGAGTCAACGGTGTATCCGGGAGTTACAGAGGATATCTGTGTTCCGATTCTTGAGAAAGAATCCGGATTAAAATGCGGCGTTGATTTTAAGATCGGCTATTCACCTGAGAGAATTAATCCGGGAGACAAAGTACATAGGCTTGAGACTATTACCAAAATCGTATCAGGTATGGACGAAGAAACCCTTGATACTGTGGCAAAGGTATATGAATTGGTGGTGGAAGCCGGCGTTTACCGCGCTGAATCCATTAAGGTGGCTGAGGCTGCCAAAGTAATTGAAAACAGCCAGAGAGATATCAATATTGCGTTTATGAATGAACTTTCTATCATTTTCCACAAAATGGGAATTGATACCAAATCTGTGCTTGAAGCCGCAGGAACCAAATGGAACTTCCTGCCTTTCATGCCGGGATTGGTAGGCGGGCATTGCATCGGCGTGGATCCATATTATCTTACCTATAAATCTGAGGAATTGGGCTATCATTCCAGGATCATTCTTGCGGGACGCCGTATTAACGATGAAATGGGAAAATATGTAGCGGAAAGTCTTGTAAAGAATCTTATTAAGACTGATGTGCCTGTAAAGAGCGCGAAGGTAGCGATCCTTGGTTTTACTTTTAAGGAAAACTGTCCCGATACCAGAAATACCAAGGTAATTGATATTTATAATGAACTTGGCGAATATGGAATCAGACCGCTTGTAGTGGATCCCGCAGCGGATGCCGGAGAGGCAAAGCGCTTATATGGAATTACTTTTGGATCACTTAAAGATATAAAAGATATGGATGCTGTTGTAATTGCGGTTGCACATAAGCAGTTCCTCAGCCTTAGCAAAGAAGATATAAACAGTTTCTTTAATCCGAAGCATGAGCATAAAGTGCTTATGGATATTAAAGGATTACTTGACAGGCAGCAGTTTATGACAGAAGATTACCTTTATTGGAGATTGTAGAAGAAAGGCATAAAACATGGGATACAAAGAGTTAAAATTTGATTATAACAGTATATTTCTTGTAACAGGCGGGGCGGGCTTTATCGGTTCTAACCTATGCGAAGCATTAACGGATATGGGGTATCAGGTGCGTTGTCTGGACAACCTTTCTACCGGGAAACAGGAAAATGTGGATCTTTTGTCGGACAGGGCTAATTATACATTCATAAAAGGCGATATAAGAGATCTGGATACCTGCATGGAAGCCTGCAAGGGTGTAGATTATGTACTTAATCAGGCAGCATGGGGAAGTGTGCCGAGAAGTATTGAGATGCCGCTTTTATATGAGGAGATAAATATCAGGGGAACCTTGAATATGATGGAAGCTGCAAGACAAAATAAGGTCAAGAAGTTTGTATTTGCTTCAAGTTCCTCCGTATACGGTGACCATCCAGTACTGCCCAAGGTAGAGGGACAGGAAGGAAATCTCTTATCTCCATATGCATTGACTAAACGAGTCGATGAAGAATACGGAAAACTCTATACAAAGCTGTATGGACTTGATACCTATGCACTTCGTTATTTTAATGTATTCGGAAGAAGACAGGATCCAAACGGCGCTTATGCCGCAGTTATTCCCAAATTCATAAAACAGCTTTTGGATGGTGAGGTGCCGACCATAAACGGAGACGGAAAACAGTCAAGGGATTTTACCTATATAGACAATGTAATCGAGGCTAACCTAAAGGCTTGTCTGGCTCCTTCGGAAGCAGCCGGAAATGCATTTAATATCGCATATGGCGGCAGGGAATATCTGATTGATATATACTATGATCTGTGTAAGGCACTTGATAAGGATGTAGAGCCTAATTTCGGACCGGACAGAGCAGGGGATATCAAACACTCCAATGCCGATATTTCCAAGGCTAAGAAGCTGCTTGGCTATGATCCGGAGTATGATTTTAAAAAGGGCATTGAGCTGGCAATTGAGTGGTATAAGGCGAATCTTGCAGGTTGAGCAAGGGTGAGGGATTTAAATGAGCATGAAAATAGCAGTTCGTATGGACGATATTACCCCGGATATGGACTGGGAGAATTTTAATTTCTTCCTTGATTTATTTAAAAAGGCTGGAATTTCACCGTTGCTAGGAATTGTGCCTGATAATAGGGATAAAAATTTACGCCGACGTAACGCGCATGAAGATTTTTATGAACTTATTAAAGATCTTGAAAATAAGGGATTCAGTCTTGCAATGCATGGCTGCTATCATGTTTATACGACTGAGAGCGGAGGCCTTTTCCCATTAAACAATTTTTCCGAGTTTGCAGGCCTGCCTTATGAAAAGCAGAAGGAACTGCTTTCGCATGGAAAAGAGCAGCTTAAAGAAAATGGCATAGAGACGGGTATCTTTATGGCACCGGCCCATTCGTATGATGAAAATACATTGAAAGCGTTAACCGAGCTTGGTTTTACAAAAATGACTGACGGCTTTGGGAAACAGCCATACACGTATAAAGGTATAACTTTTTACCCGATCTCATTTAGATTAGGCAGCAGCCTTAAAAAGAAGTCGGGAGTCACAACAATGGTTATTCATGCCAATACGGTTACGGAGGCGGACAAGGCCGGATATGCGAAAATATTTGAGGAATATGGAAAGAATATGATTTCATATTCGGAGTATTTAAAAATGGAGCCTGTGAAAAGAGGCCGTGTTGGCAGACTTTGGGAGAGTTTGCTGGCGAGAGTTAAGAGGTTGTTGGTTTCATTTAGGAATAGATAATAGCAATTAAATTCCCCCTCACAATCACCTGGAAAAAGGAGCAATTATGAAGTACAATGTCGTCGTATTCGGAGTGAAAGACACTTCTGAGAATATAGTGGAATTTATAAACAGTGAAATATGTCCTGTGGATTTAGTGATTACCATAAGTCCGGAGGTCACTAAGAAAAATCAGGTGTCCGGATATAAGGGGCTGTCGGTTTTAACTGAAAAATACGGAATTCCGGTACATGAGGCTGACAGCTATTTTCTGACTGATGATAAGACGCAAAAGTTTCTTGCCGAAAATGAGTTTGATATTGGAATTTCTATGGGCTGGCAGAGGTTGATTCCGGCGTCGGTTTTAGATAGGTTTAAATATGGTATATATGGGTTTCATGGAAACTGCGGATATCTTCCGTTTGGGAGGGGGCGTTCGCCGCTTAACTGGTCTATAATACTTGGTGATAGCAGGTTCAATCTGAATTTATTCCGCTATGATGAAAAGGCCGACAGCCCTAATGTATTTGCAACAGAGATGTTTTCCATTACGCCGTATGACGATATAAGGACGGCGCAGTATAAGAATATGATCTGTTCCAAGAATTTGATCCGTAAATTACTTGCTGCATATAAAGAAGGAAATATTGAGATTAGGACGGAATCGAAAGATTTCGATTCATGGTATAATAAGCGTACCGCAGAAGACGGTAAAATAGATTTTCATGAGAGAACCAGAAATATTTATAACCTTATAAGGGGTGTTGCCGCACCATTTCCGGGGGCTTTTGCCATGCTTGGAGATACTCAGGTAACTATCTGGTCAGCGCAGCCATTTGATGAAATGATGGACTTTTCGGCTTATGAAGTGGGAGAAGTCATTGACGTATTTGATGACAGGTTGGTTGTAAGAACGGTGGACGGTTCGCTGCTTATCAATAATTATGAATGTGTAAGGAAGCTTAAGGCTGGGGATATCCTGAATTAATGATTTAGGGGATGAATTTAGGCAATATAAAATTTGAGGTTTTGTAATTATTAAGAAGTATGTGATTACGCATGTAATCAGTAGATAGGACAATTTATATAATAAGTTAGGAAATGTGCAATGTCTGATACAGTAAGAATATTACATGTTCTTGGCGGGACCGCGCTCGGAGGTGCGGAGAGCCGGATCATGGATTTATACAGGCAGATGGACACAAAGGAAATTCAGTTTGATTTCCTAGTGCACAGTGGTGCCGTAAAACGTGCCGGAGATGATGCTTCGGCGAGAGAACCACAATTTTATGATGAGGAAATAAAAGCAATGGGAGGGCATATTTATGTACTTCCCAAATTTAAAATATATAATTATTTTGCATATCGAAACGCCATATGCAGTTTTTTTTCAAAGCATCATGAGTTTTGTGTCGTACAGGGACATATGACAAGTACGGCATCAATCTACCTTCCCATTGCCAAACGATATGGAATCCCGATTACTGTTGCACATTCAAGGAGTGCAGGAGTTGATAAGGGACTCAAAGGTATTGCAACTAAAATATTACGGAAAAACCTTTATAAAAAAACGGATTATTGTTTTGCATGTTCTGAATTGGCGGGAATTAATGCTTTCGGCAAGAAGCAGGTAGATGACGGTAAAATCAAGATCATATATAATGCAATTGATGCTGCGAAATTTGCTTATCAACCCGAAGTGAGGGCAATGATGAGAAAGCGGCTGAAGATTGAAGATAAGTTTGTAGTCGGGCATGTTGGAAGGTTTTCGCATCCAAAGAACCACCCCTATCTGGTTGAAATTTTTGCTAAACTTTGTTCTATGCGTGAGGATGCGGTCTTACTTTTGCTTGGAGATGGTCCGAACAGGGCGAAAATAGAAGCAAGATGTGAGGAAATTGGTATAAGGGATAAAGTTCTTTTTATGGGAAATTGTAAGCAGCCGCAGGAGTATTATCAGGCGTTTGATATTTTTTTGCTTCCGTCGCTGTATGAGGGGCTACCCGGCGTATTGGTGGAGGCGCAGGCAGCGGGGCTTAGGTGTCTGGTATCGGATACGGTCACTAAGGAGGCGCAGGCAACAGAGCTTGTGACTTATATGGATATTAAACAGCCTGCTTCGGTATGGGCTGATGAGATTATGGCACAGGCAGATTATGACAGATGTGTCACTTATCAGGAAATGGTAGAAGGCGGTCTGGATATACGCAAACAGGCAGCAGCCTATAGGAATTTTTATTTGAATGGAGACAGCTCGCAGTTATGAAAAAAATATTATTAATTGTACCGGCGCTGCATCAGGGCGGTTTTGAAAAAGTATGTGTAACAACAGCAAGATTGCTGCAGCCGTATTTCCAGGTAAAGATTGTTATTTTCGACTCAAGGGATATCGCATATGATATCAAAGGCATACCTGTAGCGGATCTGCGTCTGCCGAGCAGGGAAGGGAAACTTGGCAAGATCATAAATGTGTTAAAAAGAGGCTGGCGTATTCATAAGATTAAGAAAAAAGAAGAGATTGACATTGCCTACAGCTTTGGACCTACGGCCAACCTTGCTAATATTGCATCCTTTGGAAAAGCTAAGAAATGGCTTGGGATCAGAAGCTATATGGATATGGGCAAGCCGGCACAGATAAGGCTTTTTTGTAAGTGTGCCGATAAGTTGATATGCTGTTCGCAGGTAATCTGTCAGGAAGTGCACGAAAAGTATAGGTGCCGCGATGCAGTGACACTGAATAATCCTTTTGATATTAAAGAAATGGGGAAATTATCTGAATCGGAGCAGGCGAAGCTGCCGTGGACAAGCGGACGGATTATCGTTACAATGGGAAGAGAGGATGAGGTGAAGGGTTTCTGGCATCTTATTAAGAGTTTTGCGCTCGTTCATAAAATGTTGCCGGATACCAGACTTATGATTATCGGCGAGGGCGAATACCTGCAATATAAAGAGCTTGCAGAAAAGCTTGGAGTAGATGATTCGGTTTATTTTACAGGCCTTAAACGGAATCCATATCCTTATCTTAAGCAGGGAAGTTTGTATGTGCTTACCTCATATTATGAAGGCTTTCCAAACGCAATGGTAGAAGCAATGGCGGTGGGACTGCCTGTAATTGCGACGGATTGTATGACGGGACCGCGGGAAATTCTAGAAGACAGATACGGAATTTTAGTTCCTAATATGGATCCCATACCGGATTTTAGTGAAGATTCCATTTCAAAAGAAGAAGAAAACCTTTCGCAAAAAATTATAGAGCTTATGGAAAATCCGGAGAAAATGCAGTATTATAAGAAAATGTCGCTTGAAAGAGCAAGGGTTTATTCTAAGGAAAGTTATGTGAAAAAAATCAGGGAGTGGGCGGAGTGATGCAGAAAATCGCATTTCATTTGAATTGTCTGGAGCAGGGCGGCGCTGAAAGAGTTGTAACTAATCTTGCCAATCAGTTTGTGGAAAAAGGCTATGAAGTCATTATTGCCACCGAATGGTACGGAGAAAACGAATTTCAGACTGACACCAGAGTGAAGCGCGTCCATGTGGGACTGCGTGAAGAAGATAAAAAGAAAAACCATATGATTCAAATTCTGCTGCGTATTAAATATTTAACAAAGTTTATCAAAGAAGAAAAACCGGATATACTTATACCCTTTGCCAGGAAGGCGCTTTACAGAGGCCTGATGGCGGCGTATTTTATTAAAATACCTATACTAATTTCTATTCGTACCGATCCGGCAGGGCATTATGAAGAGTGGTCAGATAAAATCCAGATACCGATTCTTTTTCCGAGAGCGGACGGCTGCGTATTCCAGACTGAGGGCGCGAGAGATTTTTTTGCACCGAGATTACAGAAAAATTCGCGTATTATTTTAAACCCTATCAATCCTAAATATATAGGAACACCGATACCGGAAAAGCGCACCAAGACAGTTGTACAGTCGGGCAGACTGGTGGATTTCAAGAATCAGCCTATGTTGATCAAGGCATTTGTGGAGGTGCATAAGAAGCATCCGGATTACGATCTGAAAATTTACGGCGGAGATTCTTTTGACGGAACAAAAGAGATACTTGAAGAGTTGATTGAGAAAAATAATGCGGGAGATTATATTCACCTTATGGGAGCCAGTGATTCTTTAGAAAAAGATTTGGCGGATGCTGCGCTTTTTGCATTTACTTCTGATTGGGAAGGCTTACCCAATGCTTTGATGGAAGCAATGGCATTAGGATTGCCTATTGTGGCAACAGACTGTCCATGCGGCGGTCCAAGGACTATTATGACTGATGGGGTGGATGGACTTTTAATTCCGATCAAAGATCAGAAAGCGCTTGAGGAGGGTATTAATTATCTGATAGAAAATCCCGAAATAGCAGAGAATATGGGAAGAAAGGCAAGAGAGATCGCTGATCGGGCCAATGGCGACGCTATTTTTGAACAGTGGAAGGCGTATATTGAGGAACTGTGTTCGTGAAAATATATTGAAAGGCGCAAATACTAGTATGAATATCAGGCAGTTTGTGAAAAGCATTATATTTATAGGAATCTTTTTGTTTGCTCTGGTAACGGTTACTTATATACTTAGGACTAACGGTGATGTAAAAGATAGATTTTCAGGTTTTTACGCTGAAAAAAACGAGACGTTGGACATTGTTATGATTGGCTCAAGTCCGATATTTCCTTTTTATTCGGCGCCTAAGTTGTGGGGTGAGACAGGTATTACGATGTATCCGCTTTCATCCAATGTGCAGCGGCCGATGGCAGCGAAGTATCTGATTGAGGAGACTGAAAAGACACAGTCGCCGTCTCTTTATGTATTTGAGATGCGTATGTATACCATGAATGATGAGGATCTGTCGGAAAATATGGCCTATACAAGAGGCGTTACTGACAATATGAAATATTCGGTAAATCGTATAAAAACAATTCAGGCTTTGGTGCCGGAAACGAAAGACCGGTTGAGTTTTTACATTGATATATTTAATTATCATACCAACTGGCGCATGCTTACACTGTCGTCTGAACTTAAAAACTGGAGATATCATAAGCCCAGCGAATTGAAGGGATTTGATATAAAAGACGAAGTTGGCCCGATCAAAATGCCGTCGTCAGGCGGTGCAGAAGGGAAGAGGGCAGTTCCTGAAGCGCAGGAGGAGAATCTTAGAAACCTGCTTAATTATCTTAAAGAAAAAGAACATAACGCGCTGTTCATTGTCTCGCCTTATAATGAGACTCTTGAAGAGCAGCAGATGTTTAATTATATAACAGATGTTATTGAATCGGACGGATATTCTTTTATTAACATGAATGATTATTATGATGAAATCGGGATTGTGTTTGAAGAAGATTATGCGGATTACGGCAGCCATACAAATGCGGTCGGAGCCGAAAAGTGTACGGATTTCTTAGAGAACTATCTGCTTGAGAATTATGAGTTTAAAGATAAACGCGGAGAACGTGGATACGAGTCTTGGGATAAATCGTATGATTTGTGGCTTGAAGGCTTGAATGAGGCAAAGAAAACTATTGAAGAGCACATACTGAATGAGGATTATGCAGTTAAGCAAGAATAGACGGAAAGGACATGGTAATTAATATGTTTTCATATGAGGATTATAGGGAAATAATCAGGATAATAAAGTCTACCGGAAGGCAGATGAATTATGCCCAGGCGCTTGGAAAGGATAAGTTTATTATTATGCGTCATGATGTGGAGTACAGCGTGGAGCGGGCATATGAACTTGCCAGAGTAGAAAACAGCATGGACTTTGTTTCGACCTATTTTTTCCAGTGGACGAATAATTCTTATAATATTTTGTCCAGAAGGAATATGGATATGATTAAAGATATGCATGAGAGAGGCCTGCATATCGGCCTGCATTTTGCATTGAACGGAATGACAGATATGTTAGAAATTCGCAAGAGGATTAAAAAAGAAATGGAAATCCTAAGTGAGATGTTTGGCTTTGCAATCAAGGAATTTTCCATACACAGACCTTCAAAAGATGTGCTGCGGGAAAATATAAAGTTAGATGGAATTATCAACGCCTATCAGGACGATTTCTTTACCTTTGCGGAAAATGTTACGGAAGATACGCCGGTTGAAATAAAATACATGTCGGATGCCAACCATATCTGGCGTTATGGTTATCCCGATGAAAAAAACATTACATCTTATGATAAGGTGCAGATACTGACGCATCCGTTTGCATGGTGTAAGGAAGGATACAATAATTTTAATAATTACAGGGCGCTGGTGCAGGAGAAATATAAGGAGCTCATTGATTCTATTGATAATGAGTGTAAGGATTTTGGGGAGTATAGGGATTATTTTATTGAGAAGTATCAGAGGTAGGGGATTGCGAAATTATTTGTTGAATTTTCCTGCTTCTTATGTTATATTAGTCATAGGAAAAGCACCCACTCCAAAGGTGGATGCTCCCGAACTGGTTTAAATGTCCTTATGGACACCGCCTATCCTGTGAGCCGACAGGATAGGCATTTTTATTTCTTCTTGTTCCTCTTATCGAGAAAGGCAAGAAACGCAACAATCAAGCTGCCAAAGGTCACTAACAGTGTTAGTATTCCAATGAAAATTGAGATAATCTCAAATGCTGTCATATCACGCACCTCCCTTCCTATGTACTCCTAGCAAGCTAGGGCAACTGGTTCGGGAGGCTGCCACCCTGTCATGGGTACTCTCCTCGGAAAAGTATTATTTTCCGTTGGCTTATCGCCACGTTTATAATCATATCATCAATAGCAAACAATTTCAATCAATTCATATTGCTTTTTGTCACATTCTCTTTTATTAGTGTTAAACTGTATTGAAGTTATAGAAAATATTTTTTTAATGAATTATAATACAAACATGACACACAGCTGTCATGTTTTGACCATTATAATAATACATATCAAGGGAGCAGACATGAAAATAGACAGGCAGATTGGAATTCTATCAATATTGCTGCAAAAAGATACTGTCACAGCGCCTTATTTGGCAGAGCAGTTTGAAGTTTCCAGACGAACCATTAATCGAGATATTGAAGATTTGTGTAAAGCCGGAATTCCGATTGTGACAAGGCAAGGGGTGAATGGCGGTATATCCATTATGGAAAATTATAAAGTGGATAAAATGCTGTTTACTAATGCTGAAATTCAGGATATACTTGCCGGACTGCGAAGTCTGGACAGTGTAAACGGGACCAATCGTTATAGCAAACTGATGGAAAAATTATCGATAGGTTCTTCTGATTTTATGGTTGGAAATCAGTCTGTGCTGATTGATTTATCTTCATGGTATAAAAATTCCCTAGCCCCTAAAATCGAGATTATACGTGACGCTATCGACAGATGCAGGGAACTGGAATTTATATATTACTCTCCAAATGGTGAGTCAATTCGCTGTATAGAGCCATATTATCTGATATTCAGGTGGTCGAGCTGGTATGTCTGGGGATGGTGCAAAATGCGGAATGATTTTCGTTTGTTTAAATTGAACCGCATGGATAAACTTAAAATGTCAGAACTGGTGTTTGTAAAAAGGCAGACAAGGATACCGGACTTAAGTAATGAAATGATATTTTTAGGTGGGATTCAGGTAAAAGCTCTTTTTGATCCGGAATGTAAATGGAGACTGGTAGAAGAGTTTGGAAGCAGCTGCTTTAAGATACAGGAAGACGGAAGGCTTTTATTTCGGGCGGATTATACAAATAAGGAAAATCTTGTTACATGGCTTATGTCTTTTCGTGATAAGGTAGAATTGTTAGAACCGGAGAAAATACGGGCGGAGATAATTGATAACATTGAAAATATGAGAAGGAAGTATTGTTCGGAGTCACGAACTAAGGAAGTATAATCAAAAACGTGGCTCGAACCGCAGGAGGGAAGGTCGCCCCGTTTTTTGTTTATACTTCCTAAGTTCTGGGTATCGGAAAAATTTGCAATAGTTCTATTGAATTATAATATTGAGATGGGAGAATGGGAATATGAGATATGAATGGATTGATGAGTATTTATTAAGTAAGGCAGGAGTAACTAAAGATCTGCAAGCGGATTGGAACTGGATTCGGTATCAGATTGGAGGAAAGATGTTTGCTGCGGTTTGTTTGAGTGGGAATAATGAGCCAAAATATATTACATTAAAGCTGGAACCGGCGGAAGGTGAATTTTTGAGGTCGCAGTATGAGGACATTATTCCCGGATATTATATGAATAAAGTGCATTGGAATTCCGTTAATCCGGATGGAGCGGTGCCGGACGATCTGTTAAAAGATTTGCTGGATAAATCGTATAAATTGGTGCTTGGAGGCTTTAGTAAGAAAAAGCAACAGGAAATCCTAAGCAACACAGTTGCGGTAAATACACTTAGCTGTTGCGGAACGGAATGTTCAACGTGCAAATGCTATGGGAATATGTGTAAAGGATGTAATGAGAGTCTTGGAAAAGTTTTTCATGCGCCTGAAGGACAGGCATGCCCGATCTATGAATGTTCCATTAATCAGAAAAAATATAAAGGATGCGGCGCCTGTGACAGTGTTCCGTGCGATATCTGGAGAAAGACGAAGGATCCTTCTTATTCGGATGAAGAGTTTGAAAAGAGTATAGAGGAGCGGGTAAGTAGGTTGAGATAAGGGAATTTGAGGGAGACAATATATGATTTATAACAAGGCATCAACGGAAGATTTGGAGCAACTGACAGAGTTAAGGGTTGCCTATTTAACAGAAGATAATGGCGAATTGAACGGAAGTGATTTAGAGGCGATTAAGCAGAATTTACCGGATTATTTTATGCGGAATCTAAATAAAAACATATTTGGCTATGTAGCAAGAAATGAGGGGGAAATTATAGCTTGCGCCCTGTTACTTGTAATTGAAAAACCAATGAGTCCTGCTTTTATTACCGGAAAAACGGGGACTGTTTTAAATGTATATACAAAACCAGAACATCGGCATAATGGTTATGCGCGACATCTTATGAATATGTTGATGGATGATGCGGTCAATATGGGGTTGAGTGTTGTGGAACTTAAAGCGACAGAAGATGGATATCAATTATATAAGTCGCTGGGTTTTATTGATACAACATCAAAATATCATCAAATGAATTGGAGAGTTTAAGCAGTGGGAACATTTTTCCGAAAGGGGATTAATAAAAGGAGGCAAATAAGATATGGCATTTGATTATAAAAAAGAGTACAAGGAGTTTTACATGCCGAAGAATAAGCCCAGTATAGTAGAGATACCGCCCATGAATTATATAGCGGTGCGCGGTAAAGGGGATCCTAATGTGGAAGAAAGCGAGTACAAGCAGTCGATAGGCTTGCTTTATGCCATTGCTTTTACTATTAAAATGAGTAAAATGGGCAACCATCAGATTGAAGGATATTTTGACTACGTAGTACCGCCGCTTGAGGGATTTTGGTGGCAGGAGAACAGAGTTGAAATAGATTATGCGCATAAAGAAGATTTTAATTTTATCTCGGTTATAAGACTGCCGGATTTTGTGACAAAGGGGGAGTTTGACTGGGCGATAGAGGAAGCGTCAAAGAAAAAGAAAGAAGATTTTTCAAAAGTAGAGTTTCTTACATATAAAGAGGGGCTGTGTGTTCAGTGTATGCATATCGGTTCTTATGATGATGAGCCTGTAACGATTAAATTGATGCATGCTTTTGTGGCTGTTGAGGGTTATGAGACAGACATTACAGATAAAAGACTGCATCATGAGATTTATTTAAGCGATGCCAGAAGAGTATCTCCTGAAAGACTGAAAACTGTGATAAGACATCCGGTGAAAAAGCTGTAAGAACGATGCTGTTAGCTGTTTTTAGATGCTATTTAAGTGTTTATTAAGGACAAAAACAGAACTTGACAAAATATTTGTTTTGACTGCATAATAAATGTGTTCAGGTTAAGAAAGAATCAATTTCTTCAAAGTAGTTTAATAATGTGGAATGTTTGGGCTTTTTATGAAAGTGAAAGGCAAAAGCAGTATGCTTTACAAAAATTATTTTGATTAAATTGGATCTGATAGGAGAGATATGGCTGCTTGCTTTTGTAAGCAGCTTGTTTGGCGTTACTACAGGTCTGTATTTTCTTCGAACAAATATAAAATATTTGGAGGTTTAATCAAAATATGAAAAAAACTAAAAATTTCAGTATGAGAGAAATGCGTAGTTTGAGAGATATTATTTTTGAAAAAACAGGTTATCGTATAAAAAATCAATGTATTCTTGTTCAGGCATTTACGCGTAGTTCTTATTCTGCACAATTCGGTGGAGAGAATAATGAAATCTTGGAATTTATTGGGGATAGGGTGCTTGACTATTATGTTATAAAAATTATTGCAGAGAGGTATGGCTATATCAAAACACCAGGCAATTTTTCTTTTGACGGAGATTGCGAATACGCTTTCAGGGGCCATGCAAAGGATTTTGCGGAATTAAAAAATAAAATTGTAAGTAATGCGACGCTTGCCCGGAAAATTGATGAATGGAATTTAATTCAGTATATGATTGTTGGAAAATGTGATATTAATAATCAGATTGAAAATCAGGAAAAGGTAAAGGCTGATTTGTTTGAAGCTATATTGGGGGCTGTTGCGGTTGCGAGCCATTGGAATCCGGCGATACTTCAAAGTGTGGTGGAGAAAATGCTGCAGATTGAAGATTATTTGATAGAACTTGATGGAAATCAGTATAAGCCAAAGTATTTTTCTGTTGACAATGCAGTAAATACATTGAAAGAGTTGGCGGAGCATGGAAAATGTTCTGTTCCAAAATATGAATACATGTCACCGGAGTACTTGGGTTATGATGAAAACGGCAATCCGAGGTGGGTCTGTAATTGCTGGGTGGTTGAATGGGCTTTGATGAGACAGGTATGGGCATCTTCAAAAAAGCTGGCAAAGAAGTATGCAGCATATTTGATTCTTTGTGACCATTTTGAGTTCTGCAATGAGTATGGGGAAAATGGGACATGGTCAAGCTGGAAATATGAGGACGGTAAATTGACTCCATTTCATAAAGTTACTAGTAGATAGTGAATGGTTTATTTTTATTTACAGAGGCTATGTTAATTTAAGAAGTTGAGTCATATGAAGCTTAATTAGGTTATTTTTATTCCATGTTGGGAATTATACTATCTATACAGGGGCAATGAAAGGTGGTATAATGTGCATAGAAATAATGATGACGTGGAACATATAAAAAAGGAGAAGCATACAATGAGTGCAACCATGAATCAGGCAAGACCGTGTACAATTTCAGAATCTATTATACAGTCCTGCAAGGAAGTGAAAAGTATGCGTGAAGGCAGGACTCCTAAGCGTTCCTTGAATGAGCTGTTTGCTAATATTGAAAAGTGGAGCAAAGAGGAAGAAGAATAGATGTACACAGTTATACCCACTAAGCAGTTTGAAAAGGATGTAAAGTTTTATGTAAAGAAAAAAGGTTTTATCCATATTGGCGCTGATATTAAAGCTGTGACGGATGAGTTGGAAAAGGGGAATCTGATAGGAACAGAGATTCCCGGCTTGAAAATTCCGACAGACGGACATACTTTTAAGGTGCGGGCGGCAAATACAGATGCGAAGGTGGGGCAATCTAACGGATATCGTATTATTTATTATGCAATTCGCGATGATGAAGAAGTGTATCTGCTTACTATTTATTACAAAAAGGATGATAACCGTGTTCCAACCAATCAGGAAATTATTGAGTTAGTAGAAACCTATTGTATGTAAATTGAGAATTATGAAAGCTGCCTTAGACAAATGCTGTATAGGGCAGTTTTTTATTAAAATAGATTGACTACCGGGGGTAAAATTACATATAATTATACTTAATAGAACCCAACACGTCTCTCAATGATGCGGAACATGTTGGGTATTTTGCTTAATATTCAATAAGACGTAATATAAGCTGAAAATACTAATTATCTGAAGATATTATGGAGAGAAAATTATGTGCGGTATCTGTGGTTATGTCAGTAAAAAGAATATTGCATTAGACCGGTTAAAGATAATGAATGACACGATGTACCATAGAGGGCCGGATGATGCCGGGGAAGAAATCTATGATATGCATGGCGGCTATAGCGTGGGATTTGCGCAGAGAAGGCTGTCTATTTTGGATCTATCTGCGCTTGGGCACCAACCTATGCATTCCGCTGACAAAAGAGTATCAGTTGTCTTTAATGGAGAAATCTATAATTTTCAGGAATTAAAACAAGAGTTATCGGAATACCGTTTTAATTCAAACTGCGATACGGAAGTGATCATTGCGGCATATCTGAAATGGGGTATAGACTGTGTGCAGAAATTTAACGGTATGTTTGCGATTGCCATTTGTGATAGAAAAAGTGATGAGATATATCTGGTTAGAGACAGAATCGGGAAAAAGCCTCTTTATTACTGGCAGCAGAATGATGGAATAGTCTTTGCTTCCGAGCTAAAACCGATTATGGCCTTTCCGGATTTTCCAAAAGAAATCAGACGAGGGGTATTATCGCGCTATTTATATCAACAATATATAAATGCGCCGGATACGATTTTTAAAAATGTATATAAGCTGGAACCTGGAGCAATTCTGCGCTTTAGGGCAGGCGAAATTTCTACATGGAAGTATTGGGATATAAAGCAGGTTTATCAGGCTCAGGTTTCTAACCGTATAAACAGCTATGAAGAGGCAAAAGAGGGTTTGAAGGCGCTTTTGAAAAAATCGGTGTCGGCGCGTATGATTTCAGATGTGCCTTTAGGCGCTTTTTTGAGCGGCGGCTATGATTCTTCACTGGTTACGGCAATTGCGCAGGAACACTCTGATATTCCGGTCAAAACTTTTTCCATAGGCTTTCATGAAGAAAAGTATAATGAAGCAAAATATGCCAAGGCAGTTGCAGACTATCTAGGTACGAACCATACGGAATTGTATATCGATGAAAAAGAGATGTTTGATCTGGTGGACAGCATACCTAAATATTATGATGAACCTTTTGCGGACAGTTCACAGATTGCGACGATGCTTGTGTCAGGGTTGGCGCGAAAAGATGTTACGGTAGCACTGTCCGGAGACGGCGGCGATGAATTTTTCTGCGGATATAATGTTTATGAAAATGTCAGACAGGCGCAGAAACTTGATATGTTGGGCGGAATGGTTGACGGTGTCTGTCATCTGCCAATACTAAAGCAGCTTAGAATGGAAGACAGACTTCCGTTTAAAGTACGCGTAATTGCGGGAAATCGTAACAAAGAGTCTAAGACGCAGTTTGGAGCGGGGAATTATATTGTAAAAGCGCTGGCGATGGTGAAAAATAGCGCTTCTGATGAAAGCGTTTTAACGGATGTGAATGTAACTTCAGATGCGCTGGTGCCTGTACATTATCTGATTGAGAGTAAATATGGGGTAAAAGACTGGCAGATTCGCAGGATGCTTCTGGATATGGATACCTATTTGCCTGGAGATATTCTTTGCAAGGTAGACAGGGCGTCAATGAAATACTCCCTTGAATCAAGGTGTCCGATTCTCGATAAGGATGTTATGGAATTTTCATACCGTATTCCGCATGAATTTAAATATAAAGACGGAGACAAGAAACACATATTAAAAGATATTGCTTATGATTATATTCCCAAGAAGTTATTGGAACGGCCTAAGGTTGGTTTTGGGGTTCCTTTGGATAAGTGGCTGCGTGGGCCGCTCAAGGACCAATTATTAAATTACAGCAGTTATGATTACCTGGACAAGCAGGGGATTTTTGATGCGGCTTATGTTTCGGATATGATAGCTTCTTATATAAAAACCGGAGATGCTGGCCCGGCTACCGGAGCAAATTATTCTAAGCTGGCGTGGTCGTTTTTTGTATTTCAGCAGTGGTATCAGACGTATTGTGAGGGATAAATGATGAACAAAGAAACTTATTGTTTATTAGAAAATTTTATGCTCTGCTGTATGGAAGATGCTGCTCATGATAAAGAACATATATATCGAGTGTTATTTAATGCGCTGGAAATTGCAAAGACAGAAAATAATGTGAACTATGATGTCTTGATTGCGGCATGTTTATTACATGACATTGGGCGTAAAGAACAGTTTGAAAATCCTGCTTTATGCCATGCAATTATAGGAGGCGACAAAGCTTATCAATTTCTTGTGACTCATGGGTTTGATATGAATTATGCAGAGCAGGTGAAGCAGTGTATTCATACACATCGATTTAGAAAAAACAATCCGCCGGGGAGTTTAGAAGCAAAAATTTTATTTGATGCAGATAAATTAGATGCATCAGGAGCAATAGGAATTGCGAGAACTTTACTTTACAAAGGTATTGTTTCTGAACCATTGTATTCTATATTACCCAATGGATTGGTTTCTACAGGGGAAAATGATACTACGCCATCGTTTTTCCGCGAGTATAAGTATAAATTAGAAAATTTGTATTCGAATTTTTATACAGAGGAAGCAACTAAGATTTCAAAAGAAAGGCAAGATATTGCAATTGCATTTTATAAAAATATGTATCAAGAGGTAAATTCCTCTTATCAGAATGGAAAGAATGAATTGGATAAAATAATTCAGTAACATGGGTTGTCGAAAACTATCGTTATTTGTAATGCGGTCAGAGGTAAAAATGGGCGATAAATTAAAGCATAATTATACAAAAACGGGTAAAACCCCCATAAATGAATTAAATAACGCCAATGTAAAGATAAATAACAATAGCAATGCAAGAAAACTTGCATTTTATATTGGTTCTTTACATAAGGGAGGGGCCGAGCGGGTATTTGTTAATCTGGCAGAATACTTCATGGCTCAGGGCTATCAGGTTATTATGGTCACACAATATAAATACAACAGTGAAGAAGAATATACTCTTGATAAGCGGATTAAAAGGGTGATTTCAGATATTACTCCGCAGGAGACAACAAGAAGCCGGATCGTGAATTTTTTCAGGAGAATGAGCAAGCTGCATAATGTATGGAAGACCGAACAGCCGGACCTGGTTCTCTCCTGTGTAGGTAAAAATAATTTCATGACAGTTGTTACTACAATATTTTCCAAAACAAAACCGATAGTGTCGGTTGTGGGAGAAGCCAAGGAGGAATATCCAAATTTATTAATGAAGACGCTGGCTAATATTTTGTTTCCACATGCGGCGGGAGTTATACTGCAAACGGAGAGAACACGTAGTTTCTTCTCAAAAAGAGTTGGAAAAACATCTGTTATCCTACCCAATTCTCTCAATCCTGCATTTATCAGGCCGAGGTTTCAGGGAGAACGTGAGAAACGAATTGTATCAGTAGGGCGATTAGATGCAAACAAGAACCATGAAATGATGATTCGTGCATTTTCCAACATTCAGCCAATGTATCCTGAATATACGATGACTATTTATGGGGATGGGGAACTGAGAGATCAGCTGCAAAATCTTATTAATTCTTTGGGGCTGGAGGATAAAATAACCATGCCCGGTATAATTCCGAATGTTGCGGACAATATACAAAAAGCGGCGCTGTTTTTATTGACATCATATTCTGAGGGAATTTCTAATGCATTAATAGAAGCTATGGCGCTGGGGCTTCCGGTCATAGCAACCGACGTGCCAAGCGGAGGTACCGTAGAACTGATACAGCACAATGAAAATGGCTTAATAATCCCGACAGGCGACCAGAAAGGCTTGGAAGAAGCCATGAATACAATACTGTCTGATGCAGACTTTGCTGAAAAACTTGGACGTAATGCATGTAAAATTCAGGAGCGTCTTGCTCCGGATAGAGTGAATGAGCAATGGAAGAAATATTTTGAAAGCATTATAAAATATTAAGTGTTATGGGAATGGCATAACAATAAAAACGGGTGTTATAAAAATAACAGACTATAATAAAAAAAGAAAGGTAACTCAATCATGTGTGGCATATCCGGATTTATAAATCCAGAGTTTGACTGGCTTAAAAATATCAATCGAATGAATGATAAGATGTCTCATCGTGGGCCTGACGCATCAGGAATCTGGTGCAGTGAGGACAAAAAAATAGTCCTTGGACACAGGCGTTTATCTATTATAGATTTAACTTCTGGGGGAAAACAACCCATGGAATCGCATAACGGACGTTATATTATGGTTTATAACGGCGAGATTTATAATTATCGGGATATCAAAGAAAAATTGATAAAAGAAAGAAAAACAACTGCTTTTAAAAGTGCCTCAGATACAGAAGTGCTTTTAGAAGCTGTTTCTGCATATGGGCTTGAAAATGCCCTAAAAATGTGCAAAGGAATGTTTGCACTTGCCATATATGATAAAAAGCAACAAGTGTTATTATTGGCAAGGGACAGGATTGGAGAGAAACCTTTATACTATGGTTTCACTGGTAAAAAAACGTTTGTTTTTTCATCTGATCTTAATTCGTTGACTAGTTTAGACAATTTTTGCAATCCGATTAATAAAAATGTCTTAGAAGCCTATTTTTGCTACGGTTACATACCTTCACCACATTCAATATACAGTGATATTTATAAACTTGAGCCGGGAAAAGTGCTAAAAATTAAATCGTCATTTAATAACGAATGTGATTTTGAGATTTCTGAGTATTGGTCCATGACTGAAACTGCTTACTATGGACAGACACATCTCTTTAAAGGAAGTGAAAAAGAGGCGGCAGAGGAGCTTGAAAGACTATTAAAAAATTCTGTTAGAGGTCAATTAATAGCAGATGTTCCGATTGGAGCTTTTTTGTCAGCAGGGATTGACAGTTCGACAATTGTTTCCCTAATGCAGTCGGTGAGTGACACAAAAGTGAGGACCTTTACTATAGGTATGAATGAAGAAGGTTTTAATGAAGCCGAAATAGCAGGAAAGATTGCAAAGCATTTAGGAACGGATCATACCGAACTTTATATTACACAGGATGATGCCAAGCAGGTGATCCCTAAACTTGGAACCATGTTTGGGGAACCTTTTGCTGATTCTTCCCAGATACCTACTTATCTGGTGAGTAAGATGACTAAGGAACATGTAACGGTCTCCTTAAGCGGTGATGGCGGGGATGAACTTTTTTGCGGCTACCAGACTTATAATTCCATAGGGAATATATGGAACAGGATAAATAAAATACCAAGTGTTATTAGAAAGCCGGCAAGCGCAGCCATCCTTCACAGCCCTTGGGGAAAAAGCGGAAGCCTGGCAATCAGGGCGAGACTGCTTGGCGCAGGAGGCATAGAGGATATATACAGACGTTCGGAAATCGGAGAAGGAATAAATATAATATCGGATGATATTCTTAGACAGCTTGAAACGGAATCTGATGCGGGAAAAATATCATGCGTTATGGATAGCTATACGGATGGTTTCCTGCCCGAGCCTTTGCATAACCTGATGCTCATGGACATGCTCATGTATCATCCGGATGATATTCTTACCAAGGTGGATAGAACTGCAATGGCGGTTTCTTTGGAGACAAGGGTACCGATGTTAGATAAAGACGTAGTAGAATTTGCATGGACATTACCGATAGCTTATAAAAAAGACGGGGCAGTGACAAAAAAAATATTGCGTGATATTTTATATAAATATGTACCAAGAGAATTGATGGAGAGACCAAAGAAAGGTTTTTCTATTCCGCTTCATATATGGCTCAAGCAGCCTCAGCTTAGAGAGTGGGCGGAAGCATTGATAGACAGAAAGAAAATACAAGAACAGGCGTTGTTAAATTCTGATGCGGTATGGAGACTGTGGAATGATTTTATAGAAAAGGATATATGGCGACAGCAGATATGGTATGTGCTGATGTTTATGGCAGGAAATTACAACAATAAGAAAGACACAGAGGTATAAAATTTTGAAAATTTTTAATAACCATATCATCTCCCCAATTCCAATTGAATCACAAAACGAGCTGATTTCAGTGGTCGTAACCGTATATAACATAGAAAAATACGTAGAGCGTGGCGTAAATTCAATTATAAACCAGACATATAAAAATCTGGAGATAATCCTGGTTGATGACGGCTCGACGGATTCCAGCGCCGGAATCTGTGATAAATTGGCCAAGAGTGATAACCGGATAGTGATTATTCATAAGGAAAACGGCGGTCCTTCGGATGCCAGAAATGCAGGAATGGCAATTGCAAAGGGGAGTCTGATCGGATTTGTGGATGGAGACGACTGGATTGACGGTGATATGTATGAAAAAATGTATTCTGCAATTTTAGAGCAGGATGCGGATATGGCTGTCTGCAGATACAGGCAGGTGTATAAGGATTATACCCAGGATGATTCTGTCGATAGGGTAATATTGTTTGAAGGGCAGGAGGCGCTGCAATACTATGTTGAGGAGCGCGAGGAATACAATATTCAGAATGCAGCATGGAATAAGCTCTATAGGAGAGATTTGTTAGAAGGAGTAATCTTTCCTGTAGGAAGATGGTGTGGAGAGGATATAGTATTCATTACGGAGGTAATAAGCAGGGCCAAAAGATGCGTTTACCTTGACAGTGCCTGTTATAATTATATAATAGACAGAGAAGGAAGTATCATGAATACGCGTATTATTTCCCTCACTTTTAAGGATTTGATACCGATATACCGGGAAAAAACAAAATTCCTGAAAAAAATTGAAAGACAGGATCTGGCTGATGTTCATGATTACTTTTTTTATAAGCGGATGCTGCTTTTTTACGATCAGTTGAAAAAAACAAGCCTTCCTGATAAAAAGAAATACCTGAGCGAACTCACGAAGATAATTAATGAAGAAGTTTTAAGAAATAGGGGAAGGTATGACAGAATTTACGAGTGCAGCATTGCCAATCCAAATGAAAAAAGGAAGATGGATTTATTTATAAAATCCCCTAATCTCTATTGGGGCATAATGCTTATTAACGAAAAGTTCATTCTACCCGTTAAACTGAAATTAAAAAAGTAATAAACTATTAGATAATTGAGAAATTTTTTATAAGTTTGACATTCATCTCAAAAGCGGAGGACTCTATGATCATCATCCAAATGATGGGCGGTCTTGGAAATCAGATGTTTCAGTATGCCCTTTACAGACAGCTTATAAGCATGGGAAAAGAAGTGAAAATGGATGATAGGGCAGGCTTCGTGGAAGATATGCAGCGCGATCCCGAATTGGGAGTTTTTGGCATAGATTATGAAAGAGCTTCCCGGAAAGAGATAATAAAGATGCGGGATTCCTCCCCGGCGCTTACCGCGAAGGTACGCAGAAAACTCTTTGGCAGGCACAATAATTCGTATTTTGAGGAAAACAAGTGTTTTCAGTCCAAGATATTTGACTGGGATAATATTTATCTGGAAGGTTACTGGCAGTCCGAAAAATATTTTCAGGATGTAGGTGATGAACTGAGACAGGAATTCAGCCTGGAGAGACTTAAAAATAGTCCGGATAAAAATTTCAAGCTTTCTGAACAGTCGCAGAGTTATTTGTTGAAAATAGAGCAGACACAGTCGGTCAGCATTCATGTGCGCAGAGGCGATTATCTGTTGCCGCAAAATCAGGAATTATTTGGAAGTATCTGTACGGACCATTACTACGAACGGGCGATAAAAGCAGTTGTAGAAAGGTATCCGTATTGTATCTTCTATGTATTTACCAACGATGAAGAATGGTCCCTCGAGTGGCTGGAAAAGTTCACTGGTGGCAAGAATAAATTTATTAACGTAGAAGTTCCTGAACACAAAGATTATGAAGCACTTTTGCTTATGAGCAGATGTAAGAACAATATTCTGGCAAACAGCAGCTTCAGCTGGTGGGCGTCTTATCTTAATGATAACCCTTCCAAAATGGTTATGGCGCCCGAAAAGTGGATGAACGGCTGGGACTGCAGCGATATTTACAGGTCTGACATGATTAAGGTTAAATGCGAAATTTAATGTAAAAACTCACAGGCTGAGAGAGGAGCATGGTTATAAGAATGAAAAGTAAAGAACAGGCAGCGCAGAAGGTAACCATGCTGCAAAAAATCAGTTTTCTTTTCGACAGGAAACAGAAGATACAGTGTCTGGGACTTGGCGTTTTGATCTTAATAGGCGGTTTATTAGAAACACTGGGCGTATCCATGATGCTGCCGCTTATGAACGCGATCATGGAACCTGAGAAACTGATGAAGAAGGAAATAATCCGTAAAGTAATGTCGTTTGCGCATATTGAGACTGCTGATCAGTTGATCATGACGATGCTTGCAGTGACAATACTTCTTTTTGTTGTAAAAAACTCGTATTTACTACTCCAAACCTACGTTCAGAATACATTTGTTGCACGTAACAGAAATAGAATGATAAGCAGGGTAATGAGAGAGTTTTTGAACAGACCGTACGAAGAATATCTGGGCGCAGACATTCCTACGGTATTCCGTTTGACAGACAGCGATATTCCAAATGCGTTTCAGCTTATTCTGGTGACCATTCAGCTTGTAACGGAGGTTGTTGTGTCCACCTGTTTGTGCGTGGTACTGCTTGTTGTCAGCCCGCTTTTAGCAATTTTTCTGGTAGTGATCTTCTTAGGAATGACCATAATTCTATTTAAGCTTTTAAAACCGCGTTTAAATAAAATCGGAAGAAAGAATCAGGAGATTCAGTCGAGGATAGCCAAGTGGCGTATTCAGTCAATTTATGGTTTGAAGGATGTAAAGGTACTCCACAGGGAAGAATTTTTCCTAAGAAACTATTATGAAAGCGGCAGCATCGGCGCCGATGTGGCAAGAAATTATGCGGTGCTTAACAATCTTCCAAGATTATTAATAGAGACAATTTTCATAGGAAGCATACTTGGCTTCATTATGTTATATATAACAGGCGGCGGGGATATGAATGTTTTATTCCAGCAGTTAACGGCTTTTGCGGTAGCTGCGATCCGAATAATGCCAAGCGCGAACCGTATAAATACCTATATATCTGAAATTGCGTATGCACAGCCTTGTCTGGATTATTTATATGAAAATCTGACTGACAATATGAGAACGGATGTAAACGGAAGCGTGACAGGATACCTGGAAAGCCGTCCGAATACTTCTGGTAATAGGAACATTCTTCAAGATAAAATCGTGCTGGATCACATTACATTTGCATATCCGAACACTGATAAAAATATTTTTACAGACGCTCATATGGAGGTCAAAAAAGGCCAGTCCGTAGGAATCATGGGCCCTTCGGGCGCCGGAAAATCCACAATTGTAGATATTTTACTGGGACTTTTGCATGCAAGTGAAGGCAGCATTACCTGGGATGGAAAAAATATTTTTGACAATTACGATGAATGGCTTGCCCAGATTGGATATATCCCCCAGTCCATTTATCTGGTGGATGAGTCCATAAGAGACAATATCGCATTCGGAATAGATGCGGACAAGATTGATGATAAGAGGATTTGGGAAGTATTAGAGGAAGCCCAGCTTAAAGAATTTATAGAAGAGCTTCCGGAAGGCCTTGATACAACAATAGGTGACAGAGGTGTCAGATTATCCGGAGGACAGAGACAGCGTTTAGGAATTGCAAGGGCACTCTACCATGATCCGGAAATTCTGGTTTTTGACGAGGCAACTTCAGCCTTAGATAACGATACGGAAAAAGCGGTCATGGATGCGGTCAATAGTTTCCATGGTAAAAAAACGATGGTTATTATTGCCCACAGACTCAACACCATTGCAAAATGCGATGTAATCTATAAAGTAGAAAATGAGAAAATCATACAAAGCAGTTTATAAAGAGGACAAGAAATGATAGGAACAGAATTTTTAAAAGGTCAGGGACTTGGAAACCAGCTTTTCTGTTATGTGACTGCAAGAGCCATTGCAAAGGAAAACGGATATGCATTCGGCACGGCGGGGCAGGAAATTTTTGCGGTCAATATACACAATGATAAGGGCATGTACTTTATGGATGTGGATTTAGGACATGCCATTACTAAAGAAGAAAAGAAAAATTTCAAAATATATCAGGATAATGATGACAGACTTTTCATTGGAAATTCCAAACATGATATGGTGCATGGCTGCTATGTCAGTGGGAAAAAAGAAGATATCCATAATGTAGAAGATAATACACTGATTTATGGAAATATGCAGGATGAGTCTTATTTTATTAAATATATTTCTGATGTAAAACAGTGGCTTTGTGTGAAACCGGAATATGATTCCTATGAATACAGTCGTGAAAATCTCTGCATCATAAATATGCGGGGCGGGGAATATACCGGAAGTCCGGAGCTTTTTATAGATAAGAAGTATTGGATCAACGGCATAAAAGAAATGAAAAAAATCCGTCCGGATATGGAGTTCATGATCATAACAGATGACGTGGAAGCGGCAGGGAAAATGCTTCCGGGTATTCCGGCGCATCATTTTGATATCGGGAAGGACTATGTCACATTAAAAAACGCTCATTATTTATTGCTGTCCAATTCATCATTTGCCTGTCTTCCGGCGCACACAAACGAGGTACTTAAGTTTGCCATTGCCCCGAAATACTGGGCAAGGCACAACGTATCCGATGGATACTGGGCTTCAGAGCAGAATATTTACAGCCTGTTCCATTATATGGACCGGAAGGGCAGACTTTTTACCGCTAAAGAGTGCAGAGACGAATTGGAGAGGTACAAGAAACGCTCGCATAAATATGCCTTAATAAATAAAAAACCCGGCAAAGCAAAGCATTTTTTCCAGACCATAGAGAGCAGATTGGTTTATGGCTGGTTTTATTTAAAGAAAATCCAGAGGGCGCTTGCAAGGCGTATGAAGAAGACTGTACGATATTAAGGAGAGATATTGCTTATGATAAATAGGATTAATCGTATTTCCATAAAAAGCATGACGGCATGTGCGGCAATCCTGTTTTTGATGTCGATACTTCCCTTGCTTTTGCTTGGCAGATATAATGTGATGTGCATTGACGATTATGATTATGGCAGGCTGGTTCATGATACGTGGATTGCTACAGGTTCACTGTATCAGTGCGTGCTCACTGCGTTTGAGCAGGTAAAAATTGTTTTCATGAATATACAGGGAGCTTATACTTCCTGCTTCTTAATGTCTATGTGTCCTATGAATTTCCGGTATGACAGCGCATTTGTCGTTCCGATCATTATGATAGGGATGTTTTCCGTATCTTCTTTTTTGCTAGGCAGGCAGATACTTACCAGGTGGCTTGGAAGCGACAAGTATAGAGCTTCTTTTGTAATGTTTATAATGCTGTTTATGTTTTATCAGGTAATTGAGGCTCCTTTTGAGGGTATATACTGGTATAACGGTTCCGTACATTATATATTCATGGAATCGTTATTATTTATAATACTGACACTCGTGTCATGTGCGATTTGGGGAGAAAAGAAAGCTCAGGCGTCCATATATTGCGCCGTTGCTGCCATAATCGCACCGATAAATGCAGGATGCAATCTTGTAACTGCGCTTCAGGCTGAAGTTTTGCTTCTGCTGCTGCTCATATATGTATTTTTTGCAAGGCGTGCCAAACTGATTTACGCGCTTATACCTTATCTGACATATACGGCGGGGTTTTTATGCAATGTACTCGCACCGGGACACAGGGTAAGGGCGCAGGTAGATACTGCTGTTGGATATTCGCCCATACCTGCGATTTTGTTATCATTTTATTATTCAATTGTTTTTATGGTGCAATGGACTTACGTTTTTGTGATACTGGTGTGGCTGGCGCTGCTTCCGGTGTTGTGGCGGATTGCCAAAGCATCTGATAAGGATTTCAAGCATCCAATATTGGTGACTGGCGGTGTATACTGCATTATATCAGCCATGTTCACGCCTACGTTATATGGTCTTGGAACGATAGGTTTGTCAAGGGTAGATAATATTATTCAGATGGTCTATTATCTTAGCCTTATCATGCTTACGGTTTACTGGCTGGGATGGATAAGCCACCGTAACAGCGAAAAGTCTGGCAAAGATAAGGCAGTGTCCGTTGGAGAACTGCTTGGCAGTTTCTTAGAGAGCACCCAAAATATGATGACCGTGTCATGTTTGCTGCTTGTAATGATAGTATGGGTATTTACCGCAGATAAAAACACATACACAAGTATTTCGGCACTGCGTTCACTCGTGATCGGAGATGGTAAGGCTTATTATACTGAAGCGATGCAGCGTCATGAGCTGTATGTCGATGACACGGTCAGGGATGTAGTGGTAGAGCCTTATTCCATGAAGCCTGCACTTTTTGATTTCGATGACCTAAGCGAAGATCAATGGTACTGGCTGAATACGGCGGTGACTATGTATTATAATAAACATTCGGTCCGCCTTATGGAACAAGACTGATAGATATGAGATTCCGCAGAGCGGAATCATGGAGGTTAGTGTATGGAAATGGAGAAGCTTAAACTCCCGAATGTAACGCTTGCGGCAATGAGCAGCGTTAATATCTATGAAACCGTTAAAGCATTACAATACAGTATGAGGGAAATTGAATTTGGCGACGTTTTACTGATTACCCACAGAAAACCCTTTTTCCTCCCAAAAGAGATTCATTATAAGCATACCTCTAAGCTTACGGATATAGATGCTTTCAACTATAAAATGGTATATGAGCTTACAGATTTCATTGATACAGATTATGTGCTGCTGGTACATTATGACGGATTTGTCGTAAATCCCGAAAGCTGGCGGAAAGAATTTTTGGACTATGACTATATCGGCTCACCCTGGCCGCTTCCGAAGAATAATACCACTTACAGAGATGCAAAGGGCAACATCTGCCGCGTAGGCAACAGCGTATCCATACGCAGCAAAAAATTACTTGACTTTCCAAGACAGGCAAATCTGAAATGGGAAAGAATGGAAGATGGTAACTATAACGAAGATACATTTTTATGTTGTAAATACAAGAACGTAATCGAAGATGCCGGAATGAGCTTCGCCCCAATAGAGGTAGCCAAATATTTCGGCCACGAGCACATGATCCCCGAAATTATGGACGTAGATAAACCCTTCATTTTCCATAAATGGTGGGGACGAAACGAACGCTATCCTAAATTCGTAAATCCCTGGAAAGTAAGGTGGCAGAAGATAAAGAATATTATAAGACCGTTTTTGTTCTGGAGAAGACTTTAGCAATAAGTATTGGTGAAGCTTATTATCAACGCGTTCTCAATACCCAGAACTTAGACAATATAAATAAAAAAGGGGCGACCTTCGCTCCCGCGGTTCGAGCCCCTTTTTTATTTATATTGCCTAAGTTCGTGGCAATAGATAACTGTAATAAAAGGAGCACCCACATGATTTACGACTGCATCCCATTTTTCAACGAACTGGATATCCTAAAACTACGCCTGCACATAATGTCCCCATACGTGGACAAATTTGTGATCGAGGAAGCCGCAGTTACATTTTCCGGCGAACCCAAGTCAATGATATATGCGCAAAACCGAAAAATGTTTGCCGAATTTGAGGATAAAATCATATATGTTCCTGTTGAGAAAACTCCACCGGAAATAACCGTTACCCATGAGAGAGACAAGTATCAGAAAAACCAACTTATAAGGGGACTTGTAAACTGCGCCGCAGACGATATCATTATATTCAGCGACGTTGACGAGATTCCCAATCCTAAGGTTCTTAAGGATGTAATAGATAATTTTGATCCTTCCAAAGTATACCATCTGGCACAGAGAATGTTTTACTGTTTTCTGAATATGGAAGAAATTTCGGGCAGTCTTTTGTCTATTACAGGCGAGTTTGCAGACGTGCCAAAAAAACAGTGGCTTGGAACCAAGATTTGCAGTTTCGGAAACCTGCCTAAAGAGGGAATTGTCTATTTGAGGGAGGTGTCACCTTCAGATGCATCGAGCGTAAGAGTTGCTGACGGCGGTTGGCATTTTGGCTACATGGGCGGCAACGGTGAAAAAAATGTGGCAAGGCGCATCAGTGAGAAGGTTCAGGCAGCCGCGCATCAGGAGTATAACGAAGCCAAATATCTTAGGGAAGCAGTGGACAGACTTTTATGCGGAGGAGACATTTTCGGCAGGGACGCTAAGTTTATCCGTGTGGATATTGACGAGACATATCCGGATTATTTGCGTGAACATATGGAAGAATATGATTATCTTATCGCACCACCGGTCAGTAAGATCAGAATTGCCTGTAAAAAGGGTATACTCGCGGTCAAAGGCTTTTTGCGCAAGCTGCATGGAAAGCTGGTTTAGAAAGGCATGGTTATCGACATGAAATCTTATTTAAACTCTTTTTATAATAAGGTTTGGAAGAAAAAGATTCCTCAGTTTCTTTTTTATATCGGCTTAACGATCGAACTGGGAATGGTAATTATTGACAAAAGTAATTACATAAATCCCATAGAGGGGTATTTATTCAGGCTTACTTTTGCCATTTTTGCGCTTAAGCTGCTACTTACGGAATATAGCCGTAGAGAGTGGATGCTTATTGCATTTATGGAATTCATTGCCCTGATTTCCTATAGGATTACAGGGAAAAATGACGTGATAAGGATAGTGACGTTTGTCTTTGCATGCAAAGGGATTCCGTTAAAGCAGATGTTACGCTACACATTTTATGTGACGCTGCTCGGCTGCGTGGCTATAGTGTTTTTATCTGTAACAGGAATTTATGGGGATATGCGGCTTACAACGGACTACGGAAGAGGTTATGATATGTCTGTCCAAAAGGGGTATGTGGAGACACGCTATACCCTAGGAATGGGGCATCCAAATGCGCTTGCAGCCATGTTTCTGATGCTGCTTGCAATGGGAATTTATGTGTACTCAGAGAGGATGAAGTGGTATGTTTATCTTTTCCTTATGCTGCTTAATGTGGGAGTGTACAAACTGACGGATTCCAATACTTCTATGGCGATTACAACCTGTCTGCTTCTTGCGTCTTTTATTATGAGTTATAGTAAACGGCTTGGTGAGAAAAAGATTGCCTATATCTGCGGTCTGCTTACTTTTGTACTGTGTATCGCTTTCTCGGTGTATGCGGCGGCAAATGCCCCCAGAGTAAGGAAAGCGGAAGTAAACGAGACTTATCTGGGAGAACATAAGGCTAAGGCACATATTGTAGCGCTTATGAGAATTGACCAGAAAATAAACGGAAGAATCCTGGCATTGACCGACAGTGAAGATAATAACGGTTCGATGGAGAGTTGGAAGCTTTTTTCTTCGCCTAACAATATGGAATACTATTTTGATATGGGCTGGGTGAAGTTATTTTACCGTTATGGCATTATACCGGGAATATTGTACTGTATTGCAAGTCTGGCTCTGCTTTGGAAATTCTATAAAGAAAAGGATGCCTTTGGGCTGGTGATATTTACGGTGATGACAATATATACTGTTGTGGAAGCGCATTTGTTTTCCGTTTATATCGGCAGGAATTTTATTCTTATGATGATGGGATGCTATTTATTGCAGAATGAGGCTGGTAAGGACAAGAAGGCAGGAGAAAGTATATGAAGAAACGATTAAAACAACATGTAATGTCGTTTGCACTGCCGGTGTTTTTGCTGCTTGTAATCTATATGATATGGGGACAGTATCCATTCGGCAATGAGACCTTGCTTATTTGGGATATGGATGAACAATATGCGCCTTTTTTTGCACATCTTCATAATATCTTACATGGCGATGCTTCTGCTTTATATACTTTTTCAAGGGCGATAGGCGGGAACATGTTAAGCGTTTCGGCTTATTATCTAATTAGCCCGTTTAATCTTATTTTTTATTTCTTTGATGCAGAAAATATTTATATTGGAATTCTGATAGTTGCATTATTAAAAACCGGAACATGCGGGCTTGCAATGCACTGGTTTTTAAACCAAAGAAGGCAGGATAGCTTTTCCATAATTTTTTCGACGGCATATGCGCTTTCAGCCTATATGATAGGATATCAGTTCAATATATTCTGGATAGATGCTTTGATTTTGCTGCCCTTGTTATGTAGTGCAATTGAAAGATTGGTAGATGAGCAAAAATATTTATTTTATTCTATCACGATAGCCTTGTCGGTAATTACGAATTTCTATACAGGGTATATGATTTGCATTTTTTCGGTATTGTATTTTGTATGCTATTTTATTTTCATTTCGGACAAAAAATCAAATAAGAAAGATTCATTTAAAACAGTTCTGGTTTATATAGCATCTTCATTTCTAGGAGGTATGCTTTCCATGTGTATTTCACTTCCTACGCTGGATATAATGCGTGATGGAAAAACTGGACTGTCGCTTAGTATTCTTAAAAATTTCAAAAATATGTTTAAGTATAGTGAACTTTTTGATGCGGCATTTTGTGGAACAATCAGTAATAAGCAGATAACCTCAGGTAAACCCTTGATTTACTGTGGCGTATTTGCTCTTATAATGGCTTTGTACTGGCTGATTTGTGCCAAGACTCCTGTTAGGAAAAAAATTGGGTATATTTTGCAGCTCTTTGTAATAGTAGTTTCATTTCATCACTATAATTTGAACTGCGTGTGGCATGTCTTTAATCGGCCGACTGGTTCACCTTATAGATATTCTTTTATATATATTTTCATTGTGTTGTATATTGCATATATGGGCTATATAGAGTTAAGGGATAATGGGATGGTTAATAAATATGACAAATATGTCATATTTGGAATAGGTTTTGTGCTTGGCTTGGGACTGCTATGTAGGATAGGAAATTTTATGGAGAATCAGAAAGTTAACATAATGCTTCTCAATATCTTTCTGACTGCGGCATATATCGGGTTAGTTTATATTGTGAAAAATAAGGTGGCGGGGAGGTTTATGATATTGCTTTTTACCTGTGCCGAACTTGTTATAAATGCCGAATGTTTATATATGGTTTCGTCTCAATATGATTCAGTAAAAGTAGACGAATATCAGGAATATATGCAAAAAATGGCGCCGCTTGTAGAAGAAAGCAAAAGAGCGGTGAGCGAAGACGACGGAATTGTCCGTACAGCGATAGAAAGAAGTGCAACGAGAACCTCTAACGATCCTTTTATGTTCGGTTTATACGGATTGACTTCTTATACATCTGTGGAGAAGCAAAATGTTATAAACATAGCAGGAAATTTTGGATATTCCAATAATATAGGCTGGGGTATGCACTATAATGACGGTGCGACCATGACAGGAGATGCTTTCTTAGGTGTGAAATATCTTATTTCCGGCAAAAATCCGGGTTCAGGCTACAATATGTTAAAAGAGTCCGGCGATATTGCACTTTACGAGAGTGAAAATACGTTGCCTTTTGCACTTTTTATGGATAGTTCGATTATGGAGGATAAGAGTCTTGAGAATCCCTTTCAATATATGAATGAATTGTACGACGGTCTGGATACGTCGCAGGATGAGGAAATTTTTAGGAAAATTGAAGGAAATCTGATTCGCAGCATAAATTGCAGTATTATGGAAGACGGCGGATGGATGGCTGATGAGGAGTTAAAGCATAGTGAGTCAGATGAGAGCGGAAATGAATCTGCATATCTGGAATATGAGTTTGAAACAGATTTGGAAATGACTGTGTATACACGCTATGATAGAGCGGGCGTATCTAATGCTGAGGTATATATAGAAGATGAAAAGATTGACTTATCTAGTGAAAGAAGCGATGTCAAAAAAATTGGTATTCTGCCGACGGGGTGTAAGTTCGTGCTTCGCTGCTATTTGCCGGAAGACGGAGTGCTTTCTTCTGACAAAATATATGTCTATGGAGAGAGAGCTGATATGCTGGAGGCATATGTTATCGATGTTAATAACCAGCCTATAAATATAAGAATGCATAATGAGGCATATATAGAGATTTCATGCACTAATGGGGATGCCGAAACAAAATATTTACTTTGTACAATTCCGTATGACAAGGGCTGGAGCGCTAAAATAAATGGAAAGAGAGTAGAAACGGAGGATATACAGAACTTTGTTGCATTGCCTATTGAAAATGGAGAGTACGAGATTGAGCTGCGATTTGTCCCCAGAGGGCTGTATGCGGGTATAATAATGACATGCGTGTCAATTTTAATATTGGTTATTATGAGTATGCCACACAGGATGAAACAAATTTCAGTCTGAGAATTGAATTTACTCCCGAAAAATGGTATTCTTAAATGATAATATAATTGGTTTCCGAGAGAAAGGCATGGTCATTGCTGTGAACCGAAAAAGGAAAATTATAGAAGGCTATTATCTGCTTTTTACAGATCTGATGAGCATTACAATAGCTTACGTGATCGCAATCTTAATACGTTATCATAAATTCAGCAGGGTTATGGAGCCTGAGCTCCACTTTCTGGTGTATATTTGTTTCCTGCTCTTTTGCACCATCTATAGCTTTATGCTCGACTGGAACAGGGAATTTTTGACGAGGGGTGTTTTTGTAGAATTTATAGCAGTGCTTAAATTTAACGTTTTTATGCTGCTTGCTGTTGCCAGCCTTCTTTTTATGCTGCAGCAGGGCGAGCGGTTTTCCAGAGGCGTCTGGGGTTATTTTGCCGTATTTGACATGATCATTGTCTGGCTGGTACGGCTTTTTATGAAAAAAGCACTAAGGGCTTATTTTACGTCCAAATCAAATATTGTCAAAATAATGGTCATTGCCAAGGAATCGGTTCTGGACAAGACACTGAATAGTCTTAAACAAAATCTGGACATCGAGTACGAAATTGTGGCTTTAGCCTGCGTGGATGTTGACAGAAAAGGTGTTGTGATCGGCGGAGTGAAGGTGACAGCCGACGGTTCAAATGTGCTTGAGATTGCAAGGCAAATGCCGCTTGATGAAGTTTTTATTAATCTGCCGGATGAAGATAAGGACTATGTTAAACACATGATATATGATTTGGAATCTATGGGCATAGTCTGCCATTATAATATCGATGTGATCGACAGAATCCAGAAAGAGACAAGGGTAGGAAAATTTGCGGGATATACGGTCATAACATATTCCATTAATAATTTTGATTATAGAAGAATGGTGATAAAGCGCTTAATTGACATAGTCGGCGGATTGGTTGGTCTGTTGATTACGGCAGTTGCTACACCGTTTGTCGCGCTTGCCATTAAACTTGATTCTCCGGGGCCGGTATTTTTTGCCCAGACCAGAATCGGCAAGAACGGAAGGCGTTTTAAAATATACAAATTTCGTTCCATGTACATTGACGCCGAAGAGCGTAAGAAGGAATTAGAGGCTCAGAATGAGATGCAAGGTCTTATGTTTAAAATGGAGAATGATCCACGTATTACCAAAGTGGGAAAATTCATACGTAAGACAAGCATTGACGAGCTGCCTCAGTTTTATAATATTGTAAAGGGCGATATGAGCTTAGTAGGAACCAGACCGCCCACGGAAGATGAATTTGAGAAGTATAATTCACACTACAGAAGGCGGATCAGCATGACTCCCGGGCTGACAGGGCTATGGCAGATCAGCGGCCGCAGCGAAATTGTGGACTTTGATGATGTGGTAAAGTATGATTTAGAATACATTGATAACTGGACGCTTGGTCTGGATATCAAGATTTTGTGTCAGACAGTGTGGGTGGTATTGACCGGAAAAGGCTCAAAGTGAGTAAAGATTGCTATACCTGAAAGGAATCAAACTGAGTGAAAGTTGTTATGATAGGCGCTGACAGGAGAGTACATGGAGGCGTTTCAGCAGTTGTCAACAATTATTATACGGAAGGACTGGACAGGAAAGTAGACCTTCTTTATATCGGTACTATGATAGACGCAGGCAGGTTTCGTAAACTATTGCGTGCGTTTACCGCTTATCTGCGCTTCCTTATAGCATTGCCGAAAATGGATATACTGCATGTAAATATGGCAGCAGACGCCAGTTTCTACCGCAAACGGTTTTTCGTTGATACTGCATCACTTTTTAGTAAAAAAATTCTCATTCATGAGCATGGCGGCGACTTTCAAAATTTTTATTATAAAAAGAACAATGAAAAGGGCAGGGCCGCAATCAGAAAAACCCTGAATAAAGCGCAGGTATTTGTAGTGCTTTCAAACACATGGGCGGATTTTTTTAAACCGATAGTAAGTGAAGAGAAAATTGTAATTCTGGAAAATGCCGTACCTGTTCCGGCTGAGCCTAAAACTTCATATGATGACCACAATCTGTTATTTCTGGGGAGGCTGTGTAAGGAAAAAGGAATTGCGGAATTATTTGAGGCAATACCAATTGCAGCCAAGAGATATCCTGATCTAAAACTATATCTTGGCGGCGTATGGGAAGACAATGACTTGAAAAAGAAAGCCGAAGAACTAAGAAAATATGTCGAATATCTTGGATGGATAGGTCAGGAACAAAAAGAGCTATACATGGATAAATGCAGCATTTTCGTACTGCCTACCTACTTCGAGGGACAGCCGGTATCGATGCTTGAGGCAATGGCAAAAGGCATGGCGGTAATAAGCACACAAGTTGGCGGAATTCCGCAGATACTCAGAAATGGACAGGATGGAGTATTGATTTCACCTAAGGATAGTCAGGACTTGGCAGAGAGTATATGTAATCTTTTAGGAGATACGGATGCTAAGAGACGCTATGGCGTAAGCGCGCGGGAAAGGGTAGTAGAATCCTATAATATAAGTAAGCGGGTAAAGGACTTGGTTTCGATATACGAAGACCTTGTAAAAGATAAGTAGACGGAAGGACGCTCTATGAATGATCATAATTTTAAAATCAGTATAATAGTGCCTGTTTATAATAGCAGTGAATATCTGGAACAATGCGTTGACAGTATTTTACTGCAGACCTATGAAAATCTGGAACTGCTGCTTATAGATGATGAATCGAAAGATGAAAGCGGCGTTATATGCGACAGATACGCGGCTGAAGAAGATAGGGTAAAAGTCATTCATAAAAAAAACGGCGGCTGCACCGCGGCAAGTATTACCGGTCTGGAAGCAGCCACCGGCGATTATTACATGTTTATTGACAGTGACGATTATGTCGAGAAAGATATGCTTGCGGAGATGGTTAAGCTCTTAATAGGAAAAAAGGGCGAGGTTGTCTGTTGCAATCATATCTTAGAAAAACAGAAACAGACTGTTCAGGCAGCATCCCTGGCAGCGCCCGGCATATATGAGGGTGCAAAGCTGCAGCGTGAGATTAAGGACCGGCTTCTTGGAAACGAACAGCGAGTAGTACCTATTTCGCGCTGTATGAAACTCTATGAGAAATCTGTTTTTGAAGGAAATGAGAAATTCTGTGATACCGCAATACGCATGGGCGAAGATTTTAATCTGGTTTATCCTGCCCTTTTAGACTGCACCAGAATGGTAGTCATGGACAATGCCTATTACTATCACTACCGCTACGTGGAAACCTCTATGGCACACTGTTATGATTCGGATATGATGGACAGCGTCAAACGCTTAGAGAACTTTTTACGAAACGTTATAACCGACAAAAAAGTGCCGGACGGCGAACAAGCCATCCGAAAAGAATACTGCTGTATGCTCTTGTTAGTGATGAAAAACGAGCTGCGCAATCCAGATAAAAATTATATGGAAAAACTTTTGGATATTTTTCAAGATAAAGATATTAGGGAAATAATCGATAATACGAATATTACAGTACATGAAAACGCTAACAGATTGTTATATTTCGGCATCAAGCATCCGAATAAGTTGCTTATAATTCTATTACGTATTATTGTGAAGTTATATGATAAGAAATAGAGCAATATGGTATTATAGAAATAGACGATAAATACCATAATTTAAAATAGAATTTAGCAAATATCAAAGAGCGGGAATAGTTGTAATGATAAAAGAAGAAGCATATTTAAGTAACGATCAAACATATAGCATTTTTAAATATAATGATTATGTGATTCGATTTTTGGCACCATATTCATTAGATAGATATACGGAAGTTAAAGAATGGGATAATGGATATTTGGTTGTTATGGCAAAGTACAGGCATAATGATGTGGATGAGGAAGAGTATATAGATTTGATTCCCATATTAGAGAATTTATATTTTGATGCGGAGGAGTTTTTAAAGCCGATAAAGAAAGTGAGGATTTTGTATGACTGATATTAGTCAAGTGGCGGATCATGCAGATATGATTATTAATGGATATGCATTTACGAGAGAAAATGAAAATATAAAAGTACTTAACCTAAATAACCCAATAAAATCAGTTTTTATGAGTTATGAGGGAAAAGTGTTAGAGACAAGTATGGATGATATAGAAATTGATATTGTCAAAAAATATTTGGATAATAATAGAGAGTTTATGGAGGATTAATATGCCAAAATATTTTGATTATAAAGTGGCAGGGTATTATCTATACTTTACATCGCACTGTGTCATTGAATGTATGCATGTTCATGCCAGCGACAGAAAACTTACAGAAGCAGGATCAGCAAAATTTTTTGTAAAAAACAATGGAGAAAGTGTTATTCAAGAACGAGGAATTCTTAATGAAAGAGAAATACACAAAATACAAGAATTCATAAAGAAAAATTATCAAGAGATGTATTTAAAATGGACTGCTTATAGCAAAGAGGGATTCTACGAGAAATAGATAAAACTATTAATCTTATTAGAAAGGAACAAGGAAACAACTTTGAACAACAAACTAACAATGTACCTACATGGCGGCAGCGGCAACCACGGCTGTGAAGCAATAGTAAACGCCACCTGCCATATGATACCTGACATCCCCAAATTGCTTGTTACAAACAGTGAAAAAGAGGACAAGTCATATTCCCTTGAACCATTGTGCGAAATTTTACAGGAAAAAAAAATAGACGAACATTTCCTTGCGCATGTCTGGTATTACGCTTGGAGAGCGCTTTTTCATGATCCTGAATCCTTCATGAGATACCGCTTTGGGGCTGTGCTTGGCAAAAACATTGCTCCGTTGTATTTATCAATAGGCGGAGATATGTACTGCTATGAGATTTTAAAGAAAGAAGCAATTCTGGCAAACAGCACTTTTAATAAGGCAGGCACCAAAACGATTCTGTGGGGCTGCTCGATAGAACCGGAGCTTCTAAAAGATGCGGCGTTAGTGGAAGATATGAAGCGGTATACGCTTATTACAGCGAGAGAATCCATTACTCAGAAAGCATTAAATGACGCTGGTGTCATAAAAAATGTCAAACTTTTTCCGGATCCGGCATTTGCGTTGAAGCCACAGGAAATTACATTGCCGGAAGGCTTCGTAGAAGGCGGAACAATAGGTATAAATATCAGTCCTATGATAGTTGACTATGAGAAAGAAAAGGGCATTGCGATTGCAAATTATAAGAAACTTATAGATCATATTTTACAGAATTCGGATAACAGTGTGGCGTTGATACCGCATGTTGTTTGGAAAAATAATGATGATAGGCGAACGCTGTCCGAACTTTATAGTGGATATGAGAACAATCCAAGAGTTATTCTCTTTCAGGATATGTCATGTCAAAACATTAAATATGTTATTTCGAAATGCAGGGCTTTTATCGGAGCCAGAACGCATGCAACCATAGCGGCATATTCAAGCTGTGTGCCGACGTTAGTAGTTGGGTATTCGGTCAAGGCGCTTGGCATTGCAAGGGATATTTTTGGAACTGAGAAAGATTATGTATTGCCGGTGCAGAAATTGCAGACTCCGGAAGAACTCATTCATGCGTATGAATGGCTTATGCAAAATGAAGAAATGATACGGACAAGGCTTAAAGAAATTATGCCGAATTATTGCAAAAGGGCAGCAGAAGCAGGAGACGAAATTCGCAGAATATGGAAGCAGGTAACAATGTATATTCCAACTTAATCAGTATTATTGTTCCTATTTATAACGGACAGGATTATATTGACAGGTGTGTCAGAAGTATTCTGGCGCAGACTTATTCCGACTGGGAACTTCTTTTATTGGACGGCGCATCTTCCGATAAGTCTCCTGAGCTTTGCAATGAGTGGCAGGAAAAAGACGGACGGATACGTGCAATCCTCTTTGATAAGAACAGAGGGGTTTCGGAGGGAAGAAACCAGGGACTGCGCGAAGCTAAGGGCGCATATCTGATGTTCGTGGATGTGGATGACTGGCTGCTTCCCGACTGTCTTCAAAGACTTTATGATGACGTACAAAAGCCGGATGTTCAGATAGCGGGCTGTAGTTTTAAAAAGTGCACTGACAAAGATTGGGAAGAACAGAATCTGAATGAATATAAGATTGAAGCGTCAACTTTGAACAGCACTACAGCCAGCCCGCTAGAAACCGAACTATCGGCCACTCGCCTGATTGCCGGTAAGGATTTCCTGCGCGAAGGGATTCTCAATCATGACACCCGCTGTTGGAGTAAGCTCTATAAAAGGCAGGTAATAGAGGGACACTTTTTTAATGAAGACTATACCATCGGTGAGGATATGCTGTTTGTATGGGATGTGACAAGGGATGCTAAGTTAATCAGTTCAAGCCAATATGAGGGCTATTGTTATTATCACAATGAAAACGGAGCTATGCTTAAGCGGTTTAGAGAGTCTGACATTGACCAGATACGCTGTTGGAAGTTTTTATTGGAACAGCTTCAGGAAGAGAATAATAAAGAAGAAAATGAAAAGAAAGAAAAATGTGACACAAGTGTCAATTATAGTATAAACGTCATAGGTAAGACCGCATCGATTCTGTTAATATCCTGTATGCTGGTTGCAGGCAAGCTTGCAATATTGCCGGCCAAAGAGCGTAAACAATATGTTCATATCAGAAGACAGTGCAGTAATGTTTTAAAAGAAACTTTAAATATAGAAGGCGCATACGAAGGATTAGACAAAAGTTACTGTTTTAAAGTGCGGTTTTTTAATAGATTTCCTGATTTATATCTGGGACTCTATCATATTTTAAAGAGAAAGAGATAGCAAAATGGGCAGAGTGCGGCAGGCTGAGAAGAATGTTTTCTTCGGCTACATCAGTAACTTCATCATTCTTGTTATGGGTTTTTACCAGAGAAAAGTGTTTATCATGGTGCTTGGACGAACACTATTAGACGTAAATACCCTTTATACCGATATCCTTAGCATGTTGTCTTTAGCAGAGCTTGGTATCGGCACGGCCCTTAATTACAGCCTTTATAAACCGGTTGCCGAGCGCGACTACGAGAAAATCAAGTCATATATGAGCCTTTATAAAAAAGCATATCTTGCGATTGCGGGCGTAATAGCGGTTATCGGTCTTGCACTTACTCCCTTTTTACAATATATAATTAAAGAAGGCGACAGAGGCGGTATTTCACTAACAGAATTAACGGTTTATTATCTTATTTTCTTATTCAATACTGTCAGCACTTATTTTGTCGCTTATAAATACAGTCTTGTCAATGCTCAGCAGAAAAGCTATATTCAGACCAATATTACTACGATTACTAAAATTGTTACGGTTTTAGCGCAGATTGTTGTGCTTTTTCTGACTGAAAACTTTCTGCTGTTTCTTTTGACACAGGCGGCAATAGAATTTATACAGAAGATTTTCGTCAGCATTTATTTTAACCGTTTATATCCTTATCTGCGTGACAAGAATGTGCGGAAACTGGAGAAAAAAGAAACTGACACAGTTGTCACAAAGAGTAAGGCGCTGATGTTTCATAAAATAGGCGACGTGGCAAGGCTGCAGACAGACAGTATCATAATAACCACCTGCATAAGTGCCAAATGGGTTGGCCTTGTGGGAAATTACAGTCTTATCATAAACTATGCCGCTAATTTTGTTAACATCATTTTTAATTCTGTCATTTCGGGATTCGGAAATCTTGTGGCTACGGAGTCAAAAGAAAAGCAGTACAGTGTGTTTAGGGTATACCGCTTTGTGGCATGCTGGCTCTATGGTTTCGCTTCCGTCGGTTTCTGGCTGTTGCTTACGCCGTTTATTGCGGGACTTTATCTGGACGAGAGCTGGATGCTTGCACAGTGGATACTGTCATTAATCCTTATAGATTTTTATTTTAAAGGCGGAAGGACCGTACTTTTGAATTTTAAGATTGCGGCGGGGGTTTTTGAACAGGATAAGTTTCTGCCTTTAATTCAGGGCGGTATAAATTTGGTGATTTCGATTGTTGGCGCCAAATATATCGGGCTTGCGGGTGTATATATAGGAACTGTGATTTCCGGCATACTCGCTAATTTAATACGCCCGGTAATAATTTACCGTGACTGCTTTTCTATGAGTTCATGGGATTATTTTAAGGATTCCGTTAAATATATCAGTGTCATATTGATGATTCTTATACTTTTGATACCGGTTAAAAATCTTTTGCTCGTACAGGTCAATATATTGACTTTTGGGCTTATGGCAATTATTATTACGATAATATATAACACTATTTTCCTGTTCATATTTAGAAAGAGTGCAGAATTTAAATATCTATGGGATATAGTGATGCAGAAGATTAAAAAAGCGTGAGTTATACCTTGTAAGTACGTCCGTCGCAAGATGGACATGGAATCAGAAGGCGAACTTGTTCGCTTTTTTAAAGGAACGGAGAAGTATATGCAAGAGGAAATGATGAGTACGGATAGAATGGCGATGACGGACAATGCTTGTGGCGAACTTTTAACATATGGCATTTGGAGCGCGAATACTAAGTTTAAAAACTTTATAAGGAAAAATCTGCTTGGTAAACAGATCGCACCGGAGGATAGAATATTCTGGCCTACCGGACTTATTGCCGATGCATTATGGCGAAGCAGAAGCGATGCTGCGCCCACACTGCAAAATAAAATAGACGAAAGTTTATATGTATATTTTGAAAGATGGGTAAAAAAAGGAAGTCCGGTGTTTTATCTGGATGACTTGCTCTCCGGCGAAACTTTTCTGGGCATATATGAGGAATACATCGATAATAAATTATCAGGCAGTATATTAAATAAAAAAAATGAAACGACTTTCAAAAGCGCAATTGACAAGCTCGCAGAATATGCTCTTACTTACCCGACAGATGAAATCGGAAGCCTGCCCTACCGCCCTTCGCAGGGAAACGGACACATATATGTTGATTCGATAGGACTTGCCTGTCCATTTTTATATGAATACGGAAGATTTAATAAAAAAAGTGAGTATATGGAACTTGCAATAAAACAGATTGCGAATTTTCTGGCATATGGTATCGATGCATCCACCGGACTGCCATATCATGGATATGACGTGGCAACAGGGACAAAGCATGGCATTATAGGCTGGGGGCGCGCCGTAGGCTGGCTGCTTCGTGGAATGACAGGCTGTATGGGCAGTGAATTCGGAGAAGAGAAATTATTAGAATTTTATATAAAATTGACTGATTCAGTCATTAAATGGCAACGTAAAGATGGTTATTTTTCATGGCAGCTTCAGGCGTTGGAGGGGCCGGCAGATTCATCGGCTACTGCAATGATATGCCTATCGCTTAGTGAGGGGATTAAGAGGCAGTTCCTTAAGGGAAAAAGTTATGGGAAAGTATTGGACCTTGGAATTCGGGCAATCAAAAAATCCATTAAAAATGGAAGAGTATACGACTGCTCAGGGGAATGTGAGGGCTTTTCGCAGTATCCGCAAAGATATGGGGATTATCCGTGGGCGCTTGCGCCGACGCTGCAGATTTTGGATGAATCATTTGGAGATTTGGATGACAGTTTTAAGATGTACCGTTTGACACCGGAGGCTTAAGAAGAGGTAGTGTAGTGATAGGAAGGTGAGATTTGCAATGGTAATAATTAAGGTTATGGGGGGGCTGGGGAATCAGCTTCAGCAGTATGCATTATATAAAAAGTTAGAGAGTATTGGTAAAGATGTCCGGTTGGATGTTTCGTGGTATAAAAATGCTGATTTGCAGGCGGAGGTTTTGGCGGAGAGAAAGCTGGAGCTGGATTACTTTGAAGGTGTTTCATATAAAGAAGCAACGCCGGAAGAAGTCAGGAGTGTGCGGGGGCGGACGTTGGATGAAAAAGAGTCTATTAAGTCTAAAATAAAAAGGAAGCTGATGCCATCTTCTAATATGATTTTTGAAGAAAGCGATATGTACCATGAGCAGGTGTTTGGATTTACGGACAAGTATCTGGAAGGGTACTGGGCGTGTGAAAAGTATTATGCGGATATACTTCCGAAGTTAAGGCAGGAAATACATTTTCCACAGATTCAGGACAAGGCTGTTGCTTCGCAGAATGAGGCACTCATTCGTAAGATGGAGGAGACTGATTCGGTAAGTGTTCATATCCGGAGGGGCGATTATCTTGACGCCACAAATCGCGTAATATTTGGCGGAATATGTACGCAGGATTATTATCAGGCTGCAATTTCTCATATTAAAGAATTCAAACCTGATGCGACGTTTTTCTTTCTTTCGGATGATATTTCATACGTGAGGGAACACTATCAGGATAGCAATTATGAGATTGTAGATTGTAATCATGGAGAGAACAGTTTATATGATATGATGCTGATGAGCCGTTGTAAATATAATATATGTGCGAACAGTACTTTTAGTTTCTGGGGAGCAAGACTGAACAAGGGAGCAGATAAAATTATGATCCGCCCCTCAATCCATAAGAATATGCAGGTATGTATTCCTGAGCAGATGCAGGAACTTTGGAAAGGCTGGGTACTCATTACACCACAGGGAAAAGTAGTGGGAGGAGAGCATTGAAGAATTTAACTCTGGAAGAACTTTTTTATTTTGCTTTTTTTATCCTATTATCTGTTACAAAGGGACTTGGCTTTTATGAGGGTCAGGCTTTATTTAAACTGCTTGTAATACCGGCGTTTATTTGTGCGATTATAAAAATTTTTATCACACCATATACCAAAAAACAGTGGGCGGTGCAGCTTGTACTTTTATTTTTAAGCGCCCTTATCTACTATGAGTCAAGGTCGCTTGGTATTTTCTTTATCATGTTTACAATACTTGGCATGAAAGATATTTCGGTGAAAAAAGTATTTAAACTTGGGCTATATACATGGACAGCTTGCGCTGTAGTCCTTAGCATATTTTCTTTTTTCAGACTGGAACACACCATATATAGAGTGCATCCTAAGATGGGACTTGGACCGATATTCCGCTGGAGTCTTGGCTTCACTCACCCCAATATTTTGCATATTACTTACTTTGTCTTATGTGCTTATATCATCTATGAGCTTGCAGACCGTTATTCGCTTAAACATTTTATAATACTGATGCTTGGAAATGTGCTTGTGTTTATTTATTCTGTCAGCTATACCGGTTTTGGCATTACGGCGCTGCTTGTTGCAGGTGGACTTTATATAAAAATAAGACCGAAATTTAATCTGTTTGAAAAAATAGCCGCCAATTTAGTGCTTCCCATACTTATTGTTGTTTCATTTGTATTACCGCTTATGTTCCATGTGAAATGGATACAGAAACTGGATAATTACATCTTAGGTTATAGAATTATACTTGCAACACTCTTTCTTACACCTGAATATGTAAGCCCGTTCGGTGTAAAGACCGCAGACGTGATACGCTCAGACATGACAATGGACAGCTCGTATATATGGGGATTTATAAACTACGGAATTATTCCGTTTGCATTACTGATGATTGCCTATCTTATCCTGGTTGCAGACTATAGTCGTAAACAAAAAACAAGGGAACTGCTTATTGTAATTAGTTTCTTTGTAGCGGGCTTTACAGAACAATTGTTATTTAACACCTCTTTTAAAAACATAACGATTATCTTTTTAGGAGAGCTTTTATTCAGACAAAAAGAAGGCGCTAAAGAATATTGCCTGTTTCCGGCGTTACAGCGTAATATAGAGCTACCATTTAAGAGTTTAAATATAGTAATACCCAAGTTGAAAAAATGTGCCTTATATATTTGCGCGGGTGCAGTTATCGGCGTTATCCTATGCGCCTTTATCAGAACGGAACCTAAAGGCTATATCGTACCACGAACCTATACGGACGGTTATGATAAAAACTCTTATATATATGTGGAAAGCGATACACCGTCGGGTTACGACGGGTATGTAGTAATGAATTATCAAGATTCTGAAACCCAGATGCAGATTGTAGAGGGCAATGCGATCTGGCTTGAGACGTTGCGGTACTTCCTTGGGAGTATCATAATCGGCGGGGCGTTTGGGTATGTGATATGTACGCTATGGGTGAATGTTAGAGGCGGCGTGAAAGGGAAGATGAAAAATGCGTAAGGATTTAAAGTACTGCAGAATTTTAAAAACTGACATCAATGTCACAAATATGGAGAAAACGATTAGTTATATCACCGAAAACCTGGACACATTAAAAGGCGATTATATCTGTGTATCTAATGTGCATACGACAGTGATGTCGTATCGTGACCCGGATTATAGGAAAATTCAAAATGGCGCAGCTATGGCACTGCCGGACGGACAGCCGCTCTCAATCGTAAGCCGTATGAGAGGTCATCATGACGCACGCAGGGTACCGGGACCGGATTTGATGCCGGAGATATTAAAGCTGTCTGAAGAAACGGGCTACACTCATTATTTTTACGGAAGTACGGAGCATACGCTTGCAGAGTTGAAAAAAGCGATTTTAAAGGCGTATCCCAAACTTCAGATTGCAGGAATGTATGCTCCGCCTTTCAGGGAATTGACGGAGGAAGAAGATGAGCAGATAGTTGCTAAGATTAATGAGACAAGACCGGATTTTGTATGGGTGGCTCTTGGAGCGCCTAAGCAGGAAATCTGGATGTATCAGCATAAAGACAGAGTAAACGGGCTTATGATTGGCGTTGGGGCGGCATTTGATTTTATTGCCGGAACGGTGAAGCGTGCGCCAATGTGGATGCAGAAATTGTGCTTAGAATGGGTGTATCGTATCATGCAGGACCCTAAGCGCATGATTCCAAGATACCTTAGTACGAATTTTGCATTTATTTATCATACTCATAGGGAACTGAGGGAATTAAATAAGAAGAGGAAGTTTAAGAAAAAGCTAAAAGGAAATAAACCTTTAAGAATAGCAATGATCGGACACAAGAGAATTCCGTCAAGGGAGGGCGGAATAGAAATTGTGGTGGATGAGTTGTCTGTCAGACTGGCGGCAATGGGACATAAAGTAGATGCTTATAACAGATACGGACATCATGTATCTGGGAAGAAATATGATGAGGAGTATGGGCGCGGTGACAGGAAGTATTATAAGGGAATCAGAATTCGTATAATTCCTACTTTTAGGAGCAGTAAGCTTAATGCAATCGTGTATTCATTTCTGGCGACACTGCGGGCACTGTTTACGCAATATGACGTTATGCATTATCATGCGGAAGGTCCCTGCGCTATGTTATGGATACCTAAGTTATTTGGAAAAAGGGTAGTGGTAACGGTTCATGGACTGGACTGGCAGAGGGCGAAATGGGGAAAGTTTGCATCTTTTGTAATTAAATTCGGCGAAAAGATGGCTGCAAAGTATGCGGATGAAGTTATAGTGTTATCCAAGAACGTACAAAAGTATTTTAAGGATACTTATGGACGTGATACTGTCTTTATTCCAAACGGAATCAGCAGGCCGGAGAAACGTAGGGCGGAATTGATAACCGAAAAGTATGGCTTGGAAGAGAACGGATATTTTCTTTTCCTTGCAAGGATTGTTCCGGAGAAGGGAATACATTATCTGATTGAGGCTTTCCGCAGTATAGATACGGATAAGAAACTGGTTATTGCTGGCGGCAGCAGTCAAGCATATGATTATATGGAGAAGATTTATCGTATGGCCGGTGAGGACGAACGTGTTATTATGACCGACTTTGTACAGGGGCAGATGTTGGAAGAATTGTATTCAAATGCGTATGCGTTTGTGCTGCCAAGTGATGTGGAAGGAATGTCGCTTTCTCTTTTAGAGGCAATGAGCTATGGTGACTGCTGTCTGGTTAGCGATATCTGTGAAAATACAGAAGTGACGCAGGATAAGGCACTTACATTTAAAAGAGGAAATGTAGACGATTTGAGGGATAAGCTGGAATATATGCTTCAAAATCCTGATAAAGTGGAAGAATATAAGAGTCTCAGCAGTGATTATATATGCGGAAAGTATAATTGGGATGACGTTGTAAAACAGACTGTAGAGATTTATAGGAAGGTTTAGTATGAAAATATTAATGGTAAACAAGTTCCTATATCCGAATGGCGGTTCGGAAACCTATATTTTTGAATTGGGTAAGCAGCTTGTGAATATGGGTCATGAAGTGCAGTATTTTGGTATGGAGCATAAGGGAAGGATTGTAGGAAATAATGCTCAGAGCTACACTTCGGATATGGATTTTCATACCGGTGGGCTGCAGAAACTTCTGTATCCTTTTAAAATTATTTATTCGGCGGAAGCAAGGAAAAAAATCAGATTGGTTTTGCAGGATTTTGAGCCGGATGTGGTGCACCTTAACAACATAAATTTTCAACTTACGCCATCAATCATATATGAAATAAGGGATTTTGAAAAGAAGCGTAAAAAGCCTGTCAAGATAGTCTTTACAGCACATGATTATCAGTGGGTGTGCCCTAATCATATGATGATAATTCCGGGCAGCGGGGAACTGTGCTTTGCGTGCAAAGGTGGTAAATTTGAAAATTGTACAAAAAACAGATGTATTCATAACTCGATGGTCAAGAGTCTGATCGGAAGTGTGGAGGCGTTTTATTATAAATGGCGAAAGACTTATGGACTTGTGGACGTAATTATATGTCCCAGCGAATTTATGAAAAGGCAGTTGGATACGGATCCTGTTCTTGCGAAGAAGACGGTGATGATGCATAATTTCATGCCTAAGGCAGATTTGCCTGCAGATTTGCCTGTAAAACTGCCGAAACGCTACGTTTTATATTTTGGTCGTTTTACTAAGGAAAAGGGAGTCGAGACATTGTTAAATGTATGCAGAGCCCTGTCGCAGATTAGCTTTGTATTTGCAGGAACAGGCGAGCTTGCAGATGAGATAGATAAACTGCCAAATGCGCAAAACGTGGGCTTTGTAAACGGCACAGCATTACAAAGACTGATTGAAAAGGCTGAGTTTAGCATCTATCCTTCGCAGTGGTATGAAAACTGCCCTTTTTCGGTAATGGAATCGCAGGTTTACGGGACTCCTGTTATAGCATCTGATATAGGGGGGATACCTGAACTTATTGAGGATGGGCACAGCGGAGAACTTTTTGAGCCTGCCAACCAGGCGCATCTTGAAGAAAAAATAAATAGACTTTGGACACAGCCGGAATTGTGTCTGAAATATCGGGAAAACTGTAAAAATATAAAATTCGATACAACTTTGGAATATTGTGGTAAAATAGTAAATGACATATATTTGTAGAATTATGGAAAGCAGGTAAAGGATATTGGCAAGAAGAACTTTGTATGGAACTGTCATTGTGACATATAGATGTAATGCGCATTGTAATATGTGTGACTGCTTCAGGGATCCTACCAGACCGGAGGAGGAAATCACACTGGATGATATAAAGAAACTGCCGGAAATGGCATTTACGAATATTACCGGCGGAGAGCCTTTTATCAGACAGGATATCCCCGATATAGTCAGAGAACTGTATAAAAAATCTGACAGAATTGTCATTTCTACAAACGGATATTTTACGGACAGGATCATTGCGCTATGCAAGGAATTTCCGAAGGTAGGCATACGAATCAGCATAGAGGGGCTTCAGGAGACAAACGATGCCATAAGAGGTATTCCGGACGGCTTTAACAGAGGTTATAACACACTTAAAACATTGGTTGAGATGAAGCATCCTGACGTCGGTTTCGGTATGACGGTGCAGGATATGAATTGTGAGGACCTTGTACCTCTTTATAATATTGCAAATGATATGGGAATGGAATTTGCGACGGCAACGCTGCACAACTCTTTTTATTTCAGAAAGACGGACAATAAGATTGACGATAAGCTCAAAGTAGCGCAGAATTTTGAAAAACTGATAAATGAGCTTTTAAAGAGCAATTCCCCGAAGAAGTGGTTTCGCGCGTATTTCAATCATGGACTCATTAATTATATTTACGGCAATAAGAGGCTTCTGCCCTGTGATATGTCGAAGAATGCATTTTTCATAGATCCGTTCTGCGACGTAATCCCATGTAACGGTATGGAGAAAAAGGCGGTTATGGGAAATCTGCGTGATCAAAGCTGGGACGAGCTGTGGAATTCCAAGCAGGCGCAGGAAGTCCGCCAGTGTACAAAGAACTGCGACAGAAACTGCTGGATGATAGGAAGCGCTTCACCGGCTATGCATAAGTATATATGGGTGCCTGCGTGGTGGGTGATCAAGCACAAGATTTTAAAGGGCGGTAAATACAGCCTGAGCGAAAACAAGTATTTGCGAAAATGAATTCAAGAGTCACGAGTCCACGTAAAATGAACAATCATTTATAGAGGAGAAACCAACAACGCCGATGGGACGTATACAGAATAAAATAAAACAAATAAAATTTGCGATATATTGTTATAAAAAGGGACAGGATGGACGTTTTGTCAGAACGGTAAAGCAGCTTAGTGATAAAAATAATTTGATTTACGTGGAATCGTATGGAAGTGAACAAAATTCCGACGCCATCTTTTTTATAGATATGGAAGAGTCACATTCCGGTTTTTTTGCAGAGCATAACCGGGTGCTGGCGCTGTTGTATTTTGCAGATAAGTATGATATGAAGCCGGTGGTTAAGCATCATGAGGGCTACTGTTATGCGGAGAAGCATCCTGTAAACGGCACGACAAATCCGTTTGAGTACTATTTTGAACAGCCGGCAGGAATTGGTCTTAAAGAGCTTAAAACATACAAGCGGGTGTTTAGAAGCAGAAAAGAGAACAGTTATGAAGTGAATAAGCTCTGCGAAGATCCCAACGGATATACCAGAAGCGAGCAGTACTTAAATGAGATGGCAAGGATTACGGCCAAGTACATTCGCCTTAATTCTATTGTGAAAGAAAAAATGGATAAGGAAATAGGCGGGCTTCTCGGAAATGCTAAAGCATTGGCAGTTCATATAAGGGGTACGGATTTTAAGAGAAATTTTAACGGCCATCCGGTAATAATTGGAACTGATGAGTACTTAGAAACAACTGCACGTATATTTGATAAGGGAGCTTACGAAAAGGTTTTTCTGGCTACGGACGATAGCGAGGCACTTGAAAAATATCGGAAACAGTTTGGAGATAAGCTGGTCTTTTATAATGATGTAGTGCGAAGCAATGGCGATGATACGGTTATGCATAGCGAGGTTCAAAGGGAAAATCATCATTATCTGCTAGGCTATGAGGTGCTTAGGGATATGTATACACTGGCAGCATGCGACGGCCTGATTGCAGGCTTGTCCCAGGTAAGCTATGCGGCGAGAATACAGAAAAAGAGTGTTGGAAAAGAGTACGGCGACTTAGTAATTCTGGATAAGGGAATTAATTATCATAAGAAAAATAACTGTCCTTCTTAGGAAGTTGAAAAGGGAGTAAGATCTGCCATGATAAAACAGTTATCATATATTTTTAACCGTAAAGAAAAAATCAAAATTGCGATACTATTTATAGCGGCGCTTATTGGAAGCATACTTGAGTGTGCCAGCGTAGGAATTTTCCAGCCGTTTGTAGAGCTGTTTATGGATCCCGAAGCGGTAGAAAAAAATCAATATCTTTATTATGTCTATAAATTATTTGGTTTTCAATCGTCAAGAGACTTTTTAAGCGCTATGGCGGTTGGAATTATGATTATCTTTGTGGTGAAGAATGTATATCTCATCATTGAAAAATATGCAATCTATACGTTTTCGTACAATGTTCAGATGAAAATATCCACAGGTCTGCTTAAGGCTTATGTCAGTGAGCCCTATACTTTTCATTTAAATAAAAATATCTCGGTTCTGCAAAGGAGCGTGCAGGAAGATTCAGACCTTTTTACCAAGGCCATCATACACTTTATGGAGCTGGTTGTAGAAGTTATGGTGTGTGTGGCGCTTGGAATTTATCTTTTTGATGTCAGCAAGTCAATAACCGTTATTGTAGTGGGACTTCTCATTATCTGCGTAGGCGTGTTTACAGCGATATCAAGAAAGTTTGCAAGAGAGCTTGGAAAGGACGCGCAGGGGTACAAGGCGAAGCTCTATCAGTGGATGAACCAGTCGCTTGGCGGCATTAAGGAAGTGAAGGTTCTTAATAGGGAAATGTTTTTTATAAATTCCTATTCAGGCTATTTTAAGAAGTATGTTAAAGGTCTTAAGGTCAGCAGACTGATTGGGACAATACCCAAATATATAGTGGAAATGGTAAGTATAATCGGACTTTTGCTTGCGCTTATAGTTAAAATAAACTATGGACAGTCGGAGGATCTTGCTACATTTGTTCCGCAGCTTTCGTCTTTTGCGGTTGCGGCGTTCAGACTGCTGCCGTCAATTGGACGTATTAATGAGCATGTTACCGGTATTATGTATGCGGCGCCCTCCATTGAATTGGTTTATCACGATTTAAAAGAAGTGCAGGATATTAAGAATTTGGAGTCCTGCGAAGAAGGCGTTTTGGAGTTGGAAAAAGAAATCGTTATTAAGGATGTATGTTATCACTATCCCGATAGCAGCGAAAACGTGATTAATTATGCAAACTTTACGATTAAGAAGGGTCAGACTGTAGCGCTTATCGGAGAATCAGGTGCGGGTAAAACCACTATGGCGGATATTATTTTGGGCGTGTTAACTCCGCAATATGGAAAAATCAAAGCGGATGGCGTAAATATTTTTAAAAATATGGATATTTGGCATCATGGAATCGGTTATATTCCACAGACAATATACTTATCAGATGATACAATCCGCAACAATGTAGCCTTTGGAGTGGAAGAATACCGGATAGATGACAATGCGGTAGAGAATGCGCTTAGAAAGGCGCAACTTTGGAATTTTGTTGAAGGATTGTCTGATGGTCTTGAGACTTTTGTAGGTGACAGAGGTGTCAGATTGTCCGGTGGACAGAGACAGCGCATAGGTATAGCAAGGGCTCTTTATCATGACCCTGAAATCTTAATTCTGGACGAAGCTACATCCGCGCTGGATAACGATACCGAGGCAGCGGTAATGGAGGCCATAGAAAATCTGCATGGTGAGAAGACGATGATCATTATAGCACATAGACTGACGACAATACGTAATGCGGATATGATATATGAAGTTGTAGACGGTAAGGTAGAGCAAAGGAGCAAGCAGGAAGTGCTCAGTGCCGGTGCGGAGAATTGATAGAAAGGTACGGTTGTTTAGTTTGAATATTAAAAGGTTGATTAAGGATATACTTGCCCAGATCGATTATTCGTTATATCGGATCGGGATAAAGAAATGCCCAATTAAAGTGCATACAGTTGAGGAAACAATAGATGATCTTATTCATACCAACAAGAGCATGATAAGGTATGGAGACGGAGAAATTACCATGATCCGTGGAAGGAGTCTGGTACTGCAGAAGGTAGAACCGGAGATTATAGAGGGTTTGAAACGGATGCTTGCATATGAGCATGATGGGATGATAGTCACTATACCGGAAATTTTTGATGATTTATCTATTTATCGTAAAGAAAGCCGGCAGTTTTGGAAAGACCACCTGCTTTTTAGCCGCAAGGTATATGAGAAATACTGTGCGCCTGACAAGGAATATTATAATACATCGGTTTCCAGATTCTATTATTATATGAGCGATAAAAGCCAGTGTGCAGGCTTAATTGAAAATATAAAACTCATTTGGAAAGATAAGGACGTAGTAGTTGTTGAAGGTGAGAGAACACACAACGGAGTCGGAAACGATTTATTAGACGGCGCCAGAACGGTAGAAAGAATTATTGGTCCAAGCAGTGATGCCTATGCCAAGCTGGATGAAATCATGGAATGCTGCAGAGAGTACCCAAAAGACCGCTTATTTTTGGTATCGCTTGGTGTTGCCGCTAAATTTCTTACCGAAAGATTGTTTCTTGAAGGCTTCCGCTCGTTGGATATCGGACATCTGGATATGGAATATGAGTGGTATCTGCATCATGCCGATAAAAAGGAAAAAGTACCTAAGCATGATATAATAGGTGAAAAGGCCAATTTAGAGGCCGGATACGATAGATATTTGTCACAAATAAAGAAACGCGTGAAATAGTTGGAGGTACTGTTTTTGGTATGAAAGTAATTTACATGTCCCACAGATATCATACAAACCAGACCGCTATCATGAAAGGCTGGATAGAAAACGGCCACAAGGTCAGATTTTTAAGCCAATATGCAGGGCAAATTGAGGATTATTCATATATTAAACCAATTATAGTGGGATATTCAGCACTCTTTAGAGCATTTGATTATATTTATGTAAATTTTCTTAAAAGAAAAGACCCGGCAGCAATTGATATGAAGCTGAAATTGGGAGTTCCGCCGCTTTTTAAGCTGGCTAAATACATTAGGGAATTTGAACCTGATCTGGCGATTTTAAGAGAACGTTCTATGTATACGATCTGCATGAACGCTATTTGTAAACATTACAGAATTCCAACGATTCTTTATAGCCAGTCTCCTATATGGGATAAGCCTAAGGAAATGAACCTGGCACATAAGCTTGTATGGAAACTTACACCCATGTATAGAATAACACCTACTGAATTGATAGGAATTGATCGAAAAGGTCTTGTAAAGGATAAGTATGCGTACCTGGCGCCGTTTTTAATGGAGCCACAAGTATCGCCGGAAGAAAAAACTTATTTTGAAAATGACAGAATCAATATTTTCTGTATAGGTAAATATCAGGAGCGTAAGAATCATCAGATGATGATAGAGGCGGTAGAGGAACTGCTGCCAAAGTATGACCTTCACCTGACCATTGCGGGCGAAATGTCTAATCACTTTCATGAGGAGTATTATCAGAAAGTAGCGACATATGTAAAGGCGCATAATCTGGAAGATAAGGTCACTTTTTTAATGAATCTGGATAGAAATGAAGTAGCAAAGGAGTATAAAAAGGCCGATGTGTACGTCCTTCCAAGCACAGGAGAACCGGCAGCGTATTCCCATTTAGAAGCAATGGCTTTTTCCGTTCCTGCTATCAGTGGTAGTGATAACGGAACTGCAAGCTATATTGATAACGGAAAAACGGGATATGTTTTTAAAGATAAAAATAAGGAAGACTTAAAAGATAAGCTTGAGAAGATAATATGTGACAGGGAAAATCTTATTAAGATGGGCGCGGCGGCGTATAAGCATGTGGAGGATGATTTTCAGTTTGGGAATTATTATGGGAAGATAGAGGCGATCTTGAAGAAGTTAAAGTAGGAGACGGATTAATATGGTTAAGGTGAAATATGATAGAAGGCTTAACAATAAGTCTAATAATAAATTGAATTATTCCCATTTAATAAATCTTTTGTGTATAGTGATTATTTTTACGGTATGTTTGTGGGGTGTAGGCTATCTAAAGAGAATAAGGGTAGTTGATGATGGATTTTGTTACTGGGGGATTGCAGCCAATTTTGCAGGTTATGATTGGACAGACCTCTTATCTGCGTCTGCATACTATTCCTATGGGTATAGTATTATATTGATTCCTTTCTTCTGGCTGCATAGATTAGGACTTTCTATGACTTTCATATATAGGCTTGCAATTGTGTTAAATGCAGTTCTTTTAAGCTGTTGTTATCTGATGGCATTATATATGATAAAAGAGTTGTTTAAAGATATTCCGGATGTATTGAAACAGATTATCGCACTTTTTGTTACGTTATATATAGGAAATACAGCGCAAATGGGCATTGCATGGACTGAGAGTTTTTTGCTCTTTATGTTCTGGTGTACTTTGACATGTCTGTACAGAGTCATTAGAAAGCCTTCATACGTGAATATTTTGGGATTGGCGGCTTCTACTGCATGGTTATTTGCAATTCATATGAGATCAATCGGTGTGGTAATTGCAGTATGTATTATTTTATTTGGTTTTTTCATAAGCCACAGAAAAGAGATTGATAAAAAGTATATTTTGTATACCGTAGTTCTTTCCGTTGCTTTTCTATGCCTTGTAATATTTTTCAAGAACTATGTAAGTGATAATATGTATTTAGGCAATGCCAGTGAATCAGTAAATAATGTCAAAAGCAACGTGAACCGCTTTAGCAGTTTGCTTAATATAAGAGGAATTATGGATTTGGCAGTCAGCTTTATCGGAAAGCTGTTCTATGTTTCAACTGCGACTTTTTTATTAGCTACGATTGGATTATTAACAACTATCGCCAGCCTGCTTTTCGGATATATAATAAAAGATAAAAATGGTGTGAGGAAACGCTGGCAGGTTAAGGAATGGATTACTTGTTTTATGTTATTGTCTTTTCTTGCGGAACTTGGAGTAAACGCAATATTTAAGATAATTCCGTTTTTTAGGACGATTGAGAGTAGTGCAGGAAATGAAACGATTGTATTTTCACGATATTCTGATTTTGTTGTAGGTCCGATGATTATCTTTGGAGTATGGGCTGTGTATAATATAAAAACACATTATTATGATATAATTCTGGCTGTTTTAGTATCGATTGTGAGTACGGCAATTGTTCAGTTTCTGCAGAATGTACTCTCATCCAGAAAGGGAACTACTACAGTTGGTTTTAGATTTGGTGCAGCGCCGTGGCTTTATATGTTTATGAATGGTCATGGTAAAGATTATGCCTATAATATTATGATGTTGAGTATAGGAATTCTTATTGTGTTATGCCTTATAAAATTGATTGTTGGATATAAATGGCATGTTTTTGGAGCTATGCTGATAGTGTTGACTGCAGTATGGAGCATATTGGGAGTAAAGGGCGGCATAGAATATACAATATCGAAGCAGAGTAAAGAAAAGAGCGTTGATACGGTTGCCGAAATAGTAACGGCAACTGAACCGGATATCCCTATTTATATGATAGGTGGTGCTAATACTGAAGTAAAAATTCTTCAGTGGCTGCTTGCAGAGCGTAGTATTCGTCTTTGTAGTTTTGAGGACATTGATAATATTGATACCTCTAATGCAGTTATATTGGGAAATTCTTCTAGTACGGAAACTATGAGTAAACTTAGTGAGAAGTTCGACTTTTTATATGATTCAGGCTATATAAGTGTATTTGCTGATACGGAGAACGTATACTATGATGCTTTATATGCTAAAGCGGGGGAGATGGCTCATGAGACAGAGCCTTCAATTAATAAAATTTCATTGTCTGCTGTGGCAACAGAACTTAGTTTTACTAAGTTTAATGGTAGTTTGTACTATAATTACCAGGGAACAAATGGCGGATATATGACAAAAGAAATGGGTGTCAAATTGGAAGACGGTATATATGAGTTTACCATAGACATACGTGCAAGAGACTGCATAGCAGATACGGACATTGGTTATATCACAGTAGGCTATGCAAATGGTGAGGTTAAGTATACTCAGGAATTAAATGCAAATGATTTTATTAAAAAAGCAAGACAGCAGGTTAAGGTAGAGTTAGAAGTAAAGGATTATGCAGAACCATTTATAGGAGTTTATACTTATGGAGACGCATCTATAAGGATATACGGTATTTCATACCAAAAGGTGGATGGCTGCATTTGCCTGGATTCAGATGAAACCGAAGAAATACGACAATTTCTGATTAGTCAGGATGAAAAAGAAATATATTATGTGGATAGTAATAACAGTGGATTGACAGGTTTTCCATATTGGAGTTATGGTAGATTAAAATATTTGTCAGGGAAGATGCTTGGATTTAGGACAGGCTTGGACAATGCATATTATATTGTTGAAAAAAACGATGAAGATGTGCTTAGTTATTATGTAAATCGGATGCAGAAATTGTTGGAGACGGATAATTATGTTGTTTTTCTTTTAAATAGTTAATAGAATGGTGAATAATAATAAAACTTTTTTATTTCAAATTTATACTGAGATTCTGAGTATGCATATTGTTTGTAATTCTTTACAAATTATAATATAATGGATAGGCCAATTAGATGATATGAGGACGCACAAATGAAATCTGTTAAAATTGTAATTACATCCGCCAGTTATAGTGGCAATAAGGGCGCAGCTGCCATGTTACAAAGCTCTATACAACAGCTGTACGATATATATGGTAAACAGCTTCAAGTCAATTTGATTAGTTCATATCCAGATGAGGATAAAAATCAGATTCCCTGGTCGTTTATGAAACTTATTCCGGCTAAACCTAAGCATTTAGCGCTCGTTGATTTTCCAGCGGCTATTTTATTTCATATTTTTAAAAAAAATAAATATTTAAGAAAAATTTTGTTGAGGAACCAAGTTGTTAATTCATATCATAATTGTGATATGGTTATTGATGAGTCGGGCATTTCTTTTGCGGATGAACAAGGCGCTATGATGAACACGTACGCTTTCATCCGAATGGCAATACCTATTCTTATAGGGAAACCTGTTATTAAATATTCGCAGGCGCTTGGAAGTTTTAATAATTTTTATAATCGGTTGCTGGCTAAGATAATTTTGCCCAAACTTGACTTGATTTGTGCCAGGGGTCAGATTACCTATCGCCATATGTCTTCCATTGGAGTGACAAAAAATGTTAAAATATGCGCTGACGGAGCTTTTTCTATGGGAGACAGCGTATATTGGAAACAATACGTAGAGAAAAAATGCAGTGAAGACAAGTTTTTTGACTCAACAATCGTAGGTATTTCTATAAGTTCTGTGGTAGAGAAAAAATGTGAAAGTATAGGCATTGATTATTGTGCTGTTATTAATGAGTTTATTACTTACTTAAATAAATCCGGATATTCAGTATTATTGATTGCCAATGCAGCAAGAATTAATAGTTCCAAGACCAGTAATAATGATTTATGGACAGGTGACAGGATTTTTTCTCTTGTGAAGAATAAGAACGCTGTAAGATGGTATCACAAAGAAATGGCTGCAGAAGAGATACGGGAATATATTGGTAAATGTGAATATCTTGTTGCCTCCAGGTTCCATGCAATGATTGGGGCCCTTGAACGAAAAGTGCCTGTTTTTCTTATTGGCTGGAGTCATAAATATCAGGAGGTTCTTGATATGTTTGAGCTTGGACAGTATGCCGCTGATTATTCCGAACTGACTGTTGACGAATTAATAGAAGGTTTTGAAAAGATGAAGGCGGATAATGGAAACATTATAGAATTATTAAACAAACATCATGAAGAAGTAGTGAAAAGCTCTAAAATGAATATATGTCTGATTTCCAAACGAATTGATAAAATAATTCAGGAAAAGGAAATAATTTAATATGAATACGGTTGATTTTACAACAAAAAATAACCTGTGCATTTCATGTGGCTTGTGTAAGGCGGTATGTCCTAAGAATTGTATAAATTTAAACAACAGATACGGTTTGTTTATGCCGTTTATTAATAAAGCGGAATGTATCCAGTGTGGAAAATGTTTTAAAATATGTCCAGGTAAAGGTTTTGATTATACTAAATTCTTGTCAGAAAATGAGAACTGTTCTTTTTTGTTTGGTAATTATAAAAAAATTTATACTGCATGGACAAGGAATTATGATAGAAGAAAAAATTCAACCAGTGGTGGTATTGCTACAGAGTTGATATATCAACTTTTGGAAAATGAAGATTATACTTCCGCTTTTCTGATTGGAACATATCGGTATAATGATAAACTATGTACTAAAAGGTATGTTAAAGGGGATGATTTAAACAATACACAAAAGTCGCGTTACCTGCCGGTTTCCCAGGAAGAGGCAGCTTCATATATAATATCTCACAGAAATGAAAAAGTTATTCTGATTGGTACGGGATGTTTTGTACATGGAATTATGAATATAATAGAAACCTATCAATTGAATAGGGAGAATTATTTTATAATCGGTTTATTTTGTGATAAGACAATGACATTAAATGCTGTGAGATATTTTGAACATCATCCATCATTAAAAGGGAAAAAAATGGATGAATTGCATTTCAGGTCGAAGGAAGCTGGCAATGGCTGGCCCGGTGGCTTGCGTATTAAAAATGTTTTGAAAGATAATATTGATTTACCCAGGACGGAACAGATGAAGATAAAGGATTATTTTCAACCGGAATTATGCTTGTATTGCTTGGATAAATTGAATATATTTTCAGATATTTCTGTTGGAGATAATTATACCGGACAACATAGTGATGCATTAGGAAGCAGCAGTATTATAGTAAGAACAAATATTGGAGAGAAATATTGGAATAAATATGCTTCGTGTTTTGAATATTATGATTGCGATGTAACAAGTCTTGCCAAAAGTCAGAAGTTAAAGAAACGCTATTGGAATTATCTTTTTGAAAAGATAAAAGAGAAGCAGATAAAAGGGTGGACAATAAATATAATGGGAGATTTAATATCTGATTCAACTGTTACCCTTAAGGCTCAAATCGTGTATAATTTTAAGCTGTTTAAAATCAGTTTGGGAAAACAATATCCTAGAAAACGTCAGTTTATGAAACTATGCTTTATTCCCAAGAGCATTTTACTGCCATTGAAATTCAAGATGAAAGATATTCGGAAAAGAAAGAAACGGTGATTATCAAAATGCAGTTAAAGAATTTGATTGATATTGCAAAGGTACAGGAGATTGGAGATTTTGTATGGTATGGCTCTGCTGATTGCAGCAAAGTGGATTTTTTACATCAAGATATAGATGCATCCTTAAGAAAAATGGCAGGGAGCTTTGCAATCGTAAGAGAAGACAATTCCAGTATAATCCTGATATGCGATTTTATTAGGAGCATTCCTTTGTTTTACTGTGTATATAAGGATGAGATTGTAATAGGTAATAATGGAGTGACAGTGGCAAAATACTGTCATGCAACGTTTAGCGAGACAGCCAGGACAGAGTTTTTATATACTTCATATGTGACAGGTAACGAAACATTATTTCAGAGCGTATATTCTGTTTTACCAGGGGAAATTGTCAGAATATCCAAATCAGATGGAACCATCAATAGGCACTTTTACTGGGAAATGATATATGAAGGGAAAATGGAGAAGCTATCAGAGTCGGAGCTGATCAATAAATTTGATGATTGTTTGACAGAGGTTTTCAAAGACCTTATTGCAAGACTTGATGGCAGAACTGCGCTGATTCCACTTAGTGGTGGCTGTGATTCAAGGATTGTTGCAGCAATGTTCAAGCGTTTAAATTATGAAAAGGTTATCTGTTTTTCCTATGGAAGACGTGGAAATAACGATGCAGTTGTTTCAAAAAAAGTAGCAAATGCATTAGGATTTCCGTGGCATTTTATTGAATATAACAAAGATATGTGGGAAAATCTATATACTTCGGAAGTATACGGCGATTATTTATCTTATTCTTGCAATGGTTCAGGTATAGGAAGTGTCAGAAGCTTTCCTGCAATGATGAAACTGAAAGATAAGATACCGAATGACTGCATTGTTGTGCCGGGGCATACGCTGGATGTTTCATTTGGAAGTCATATTCCCGATTGGAAGGATGCACAAGTAATAAGCAGAAATGAGTTTGTTAAACAAATTAAGATGAAACATTATCGCTTGCGCCGATACCCAATATTGTGTGACTCTATAGTAAATAGATGGGCTGATAGTTTGCCGCAGGAAATGAATGAGAAACGTGCCATACAAGAAATACAGTATTTTGAATGGATCAACAGGCAGCCAAAATTCATTGCTAATGAGGTACGTAAGTATGAGTTTCTTGGCTATGGAGGATGGGAACTTCCATTTTGGGATTACAGAGTATGTGAATTTGTAAGAGAGGTTCCGGCACATATGTTAAAAGAGCGATATCTGCAATATAAGTATATGGAAAAGATAATTGATCCGGTTGTAGGTATTCAAATAGACTATTTCAAATTATTAGGCGGTAGTGAAAAAGCGGCAAATATAAAAAGAAACCTGTTAAGAATGTTCCCATTTCCTGCCAGAGCATATTGCCTTTTTAAAATGTATAAGCATGATCCTATGGCTTTTTATGATCATATAACTCTGGTTGAATATATAAATTGGATAAGAAGGTGCGGTGTTGGATTTAACGTGCATGCAATGACTACAGAGAATGGATTGCATAAGATTGAAGAAATCATAAACCAGGATTAGATAGGAAATTGAAAGACATTCGGAAAAGAGGCAAAATGAGTAGGGAAACATCACTTGCAAAAAATACAGCTATTATATCTATTGGTACGATTTTGCCTAAAGTATCATGGTTGATTACCCTTCCAATTATTACAGCTAAGCTTACACAGGCAGAATACGGTACTTACGATGTGATCAGTACATTGTCATCTTTATTTCTGCCGATTGCGACCTTACAGCTTCAGTCTGCCGCATTTCGTTTTTTAGTTGATTGCAAAGAGGATTTTGAAAAAAGAGATAGTATTATAACAAATGTTATAGCTTTTGTGACTGGCACTTCAATAGCAGCTTTAATAATATTATATTTTATTTTATATAAGCTGCCCAATACTGTCAGAATTCTTACTTGTATTTATTTTTTTGCAGATATTCTGTTTGCTGCTAATATACGAATTGTAAGAGGATTGGGGCGGCCGATGCTTTATTCATTGGCCTCTGCTGTACAGCCGATTGCAAATATGATTTTAGTTGTCTTTTTTGTATTTTTTATGAATAATGGTCTTGAAGGAGCCTTGATCGCAATAACTGTGTCTACTATTTTGTCATTAAGTATTATATTGGTAAGAGCTCATATTATATCTAGGTTCCGTTTAAGCTTATTTTCAGTAAATGTACTGAGAGAATTAATCGCTTATTCCTGGCCTATGGTTCCTAACCAATTATCTTCATGGTTTCTCAATTTCTCTGATAGACTTATTTTGTTACAATTTATTGGGATCAATGCAACTGCTGTATATGGTGTGGCAAATAAAATTCCGTCACTTCTTACGCTTATGAACAGTGCTTTTACAATGGCCTGGCAGGAGAATGCTTCCATAAATTCTAAAGATGAGGATGTAACGGTATATTATAGCAGCATGTTTAATACAACTTTACGTATTTTATCTGGTATAATGGCGTTATTAATTGCAGCGGTTCCGCTTCTTTTTAAATTTCTTATTCGTGGTGATTATATGGATGCATATAAGCAAATGCCAATACTTTTGATGGCTATGCTTTTTGCTGCTATTTCATCTTTTTTGGGCGGAATTTATATAGCTCATAAAAAAACTAAAAGTGTGGGAGTTACTACAATTATTGCTGCAATTATAAATCTGTTAATAGATGTATTGCTGGTAAAGGAAATTGGTATATATGCGGCTTCATTATCTACTTTATTGGCATATGTTTTTCTTGTAATCTATAGAATGAAGAACGTATTAAATTTTCAAAAGATTAATTATAATTACGTACAGATTATTAAGTATATTTGTTTTTTATCTGTAATGTGCGTTTTTCTATGGTTAAATCAATTAGGGTTAAATATTTTAAACGTTGTGTTGGGAATTATATTTGCAACCAGCATAAATTATTCTTTAATAAGTTCTCTTATAAATATAATTTACAATAAAATAAAAAACCGTTTTAATATTATATTATAATTGCTAAAGTATCAAAAATTTATTAGCAGGGTAAGAACTGCATTTTGATTATTACAAAACGCAAGTTGTATTTCTACATAAAATAACCTATAATAGCATTAAAAGCGGAGATATGGAGGACAATAATGAAATTGATTATTCAGATTCCCTGTTATAATGAAGCCGAAACGCTTACGGTTACATTGAATGATTTGCCAAAGGATATAGATGGGATAGATGAGATAGAGTATTTGATTATTAATGACGGCAGTGTTGACAATACAGTGGAAGTTGCAAGAAAATGGGGCGTTCATCATATTGTCAATTTTAATGGGAATAAAGGTCTGGCTAAAGGTTTTATGGCAGGTTTGGATGCCTGTCTGTGTTATGGGGCTGATATTATTGTAAATACAGATGCGGATAATCAGTATTGTGGGGATGATATTGCTAAGCTTATACAGCCTATTCTTGATAAGAAAGCAGATATGGTAATAGGCGAGCGTCCAATTGATGAAACTGAGCATTTTTCGTGGCTGAAAAAGAAGTTGCAGCATTTGGGGAGCTGGGTTGTACGTAAGGCGTCAAATACGGATATTCCGGATGCACCGAGTGGATTCAGAGCATTTACCAGAGATGCAGCAATGCGTATTAATGTTATAAATGATTATACGTATACCTTAGAGACAATTGTTCAGGCAGGAAGAAATCATATGAATGTTGTTTCCGTACCCATTCGTACCAATCCTGAACTTCGCCAGTCGAGGTTGTTTCATAGTATGTTTGGATATGTAAAAAAGTCCATGCTGACAATTCTACGGGCATTCCTAATGTACAAGCCGTTGTATTGTTTTACGCTTGTTTCCATAGCACCGTCTGTAATTGGTTTGGGAATTGGAATACGTTTTCTAATTTATTTTTTCAATGGGCGGGGAAATGGGCATACACAATCTTTAGTCCTTGCATGCACCTTGCTGATTATGGGATTTATTACTTTTATGATAGGGATGGTTGCGGACGTTATAAGCGCTAACAGGAAAATTTTAGAGGACGTTCAGTACCATACAAGAAAAATAGAATATGATTTATTGAATTCACAACAGAAAAAGGAAGAGTAGGTATGAGTAATTTGGTATCGTTGATTTGACTTAAGAAAGGAACGGTTTATTATGGACATGTTGATATCTGTTATCATACCTCATTACAATACTCCAGATTCTTTATTGCGCTTAATAAGGAGCATTCCGGCCAGAGCGGATATAGAAGTTTTAGTTGTGGATGATAATAGTGATATACCGCTTGAAGAAATACGTCGCATACTTAATCCATTCCCATATGTTCAATTATTTCAAAATGATTCCGGTAAAAAAGGGGCTGGAGCGAGCAGAAATATTGCACTGCAAAGGGCTGTAGGTGAATGGATTTTATTTGCTGATGCCGATGATTTTTTTGTAGAAGGTTTTTATGATAAGCTGATACCTTTTTTAGAATCGGACTTCGATATTGTTTATTTTCCGCCGACTAGTATGGATGAGACAACAGGTGGTGTATCATCAAGGCATTTATATTATATGGATTTGGTGAATAATTATCGTGAGAAACCTTCATTTAAGAATCTGACAGCACTAAAATTTGGATTTTGTACTCCGTGGTCTAAGTTGATTCGCAGACGGGTTTTTGAGAAAAATAATATTAGGTTTGATGAAATAAAAGCATCAAATGATATTATGTGTATAACAAGGTGCGCATATTACAGTGATAGTGTAAAGGCGGCAGACGGAACTATTTATTGTGTTACGCGTGGAGCCAAGACGCTGACCTCAAAAAAAAATGAAGAAAATTTTGATACCAGAATAGATGTGTTGATTCGTAGATATTGTTTCCTAAGAGAACATTTATCAAAGGAAGAATTTAAGTATGCCCATATCGACCGGCTGGCGCTGGGCAGGCTTGTTGAGGTGGTTGTTGATGGTTGGGGAATAAAAAAACTGATTGATGTTTTGAAATTGTACCATAAGCATAGAATAAAATTTTTTGATATAGGATTGCTTAATCCTGCAACATTAATATATGATGCAAAGAAACAATTGGTCTGGCTTATAGATATAAAGAAACATCAATAAGTAAGAGAGGCAGGAAGCGATAACCAATGAAAGTCGGAACCATAACATTTCACTTCGTGAATAATTTCGGAGGTGCATTACAAGCATATGCATTGCAGAAAGCTATAGCTGATGAATGTAATGTATCAGTTCAGATAATAGATTACAGGAATTGGTTTATTAGATTTACTGATACTGTGCGCTTATTTCCTATTACTACAAATATTGAAGAACTTAAATCAGGTTTAAAAACAATGAAGCAAAGGTTTGGCAGAGTGCGGAAAATGAAGGCCTTTATCGCCGGCAATTGTAAGCTGACACGGCGATATTTTAATGGGATAGCACTGCGCCGCCATGTGCCGGATTGTGATAAATTTATCTGTGGGAGTGATCAGATATGGAATCCATTTCTGACTTTTGGATTAGCGAAGCCATATTTTCTGTGTTTTGCTAAGGATGGGAGGCAGAAAATTTCTTATGCACCGAGTTTCGGAAGTAATAAATTATTATCTGTACAAGCTAAGAAAATTAATCAATATTTAAATGATTTTGGCGCTGTATCCGTGCGTGAACATGATGGAGCAGTTTTAATTAAGACACTAACCGGAAGGGATGCTATACAGTTGATAGATCCGACATTTCTTCTGAGGCGTGAGGATTGGGATGAGGTTGCGGTAAAGCCGCAGATAAAGGGAAGATATATATTACTGTATATTATGCAGCGTGATGACGGAATATATAAATATGCGAGAAAAATTAAAGAACGGTTGGGTATACAGCTTGTAGAAATCAGTAGATATGGTTATCAGCCTGATTGTGTGGATGTCAGTTTGGTGAACTTAGGACCTGGAGAATTTATAGGTTTGTTCCAAAATGCAGATTATGTATGCACAAATTCTTATCATGGGCTGGTATTTTCGCTTATATTTGAAAAAGAATTCTGTCTGATATCATGTAAAAAGTTTTACATGAGGATTAATAATCTTCTTAAGCTCCTTCATATCAAGACCTCTCAAATTTTAAACGAGGGAGAAGCTTTGGGTACACGTTATAATAGGCAGGCAGTGCGTGAAATAATAGCGGCAGAAAGAGAAAAGTCGGTTCAATACTTAAAGAAGAATATCTTAGAGGAAGGATAAGTTTAGAATAGATGATTCAAATATTACCGGATAAAAAACAGAAATGTTGCGGTTGCAGTGCCTGTTCGCAGATATGCCCCCAGAAATGCATATCCATAGCCGAAGATAGGGAAGGATTTGTATATCCGGAAATTGATGCGGATAGATGTATTAAATGTAATTTGTGTGAAAAGGTATGTCCGATTATAAGAAAGCAGGACTTTTATGTGCCTGATAAAGAAAAATTACCTAAAACTATAGGCGGATGGCATAAAAATGAGGCCGTCAGGTTCGAAAGCTCGTCAGGGGGCGCATTTACTTTATTTGCCGAAAGTATTTTGAAGCAGGGCGGAATAGTATATGGTTGTACTTTAGATGAGGATATGCATGCTAAGCACATCAGTGTAGAGTGTATAGAAGATTTAATTAAGCTGAAAGGCTCTAAGTATGTGCAGAGTGATATTGGAAACATATATAAGGACGTAAAGGAGAATATTGCGAACAATCGTAAGGTGCTGTTTGTAGGAGCACCCTGCCAGTGTGCAGGTCTGCATAGTTTCCTTAAAGTATCAGGAGCTTCCAATATAAGTATGGAGCAATATAATAATCTTTATACCTGTGATTTTATTTGTCATGGGGTACCATCACCTAAGGTTTTTAGAAGTTATATAAACTTTTTGGAAGAAAAATATCAAGATAAGGTAGTATCTTTTAGATTTAGAAATAAAGATAAGGGCTGGAGTTCTATCGGACTGCAGATGGGAACGGATATAGGTCTTCTTAATACCGGTCATAAGAGATTAGCGCCGGCTTTTTATGATGCTTATATGAATGGATTTCTGGATGATGTATATTTAAGACCCAGTTGTTATAAATGTGAATTTAAAGGTCTTCCCAAATATTATTCTGATATAACCATTGCTGATTTCTGGGGAGTAAAAAAAGCCGCGCCAGAACTTAATGATAGTAAGGGAACTTCTCTTATTCTGCTCCATAATGAACATGGACAGGAACTTTTTGATCTGGAGAAAGAAAACTTTTTTTATAAAGAAGTCGATTTCAAATCATCTGTTCGTAAGAACAAAAGTTTATATAAATCAGCAGCCAGAAATCCGCGTAGGAACAGTTTCTTTTTTGAATATGAGAATTTATCTTTTGAAAAGGTCAAAAAAAAGTACATGAGCGCTTTTTCATGGGCGTCTCATAAGATGATGAAAATAGCATGGACTATTTTAGAAAATCTCATTAAATTTGTTTTAAAGCCGCTACTTAAATTGCTGCATCAGGATTGGAATGACGCTCAGTGGGAAGGCTTTTTACAGTTTGTCAAGTTTGCTATGGTCGGTGTTTCCAATTCAGCCGTATCCTATACAATTAATATCAGTATGCTTTTTCTGCTTAAGAATGCGGGGTTAACTTATGATTATGTGATAGCGAATCTTACGGCCTTTACGCTTAGTGTATTATGGTCGTATCACTGGAATAGCAGGTATGTGTTCAATCCGGATATAAATGAAAAATACTGGCGCTTAAGAACGCTGTTTAAGACATATATTTCTTATGCTGTTACAGGAATAGTTCTTAATAATCTGCTTTCGACGATTTGGATTCAGGTGTTGGGGATTTCCAAATTTATTTCACCGTTACTGAATCTGCCGTTTAGCATACCAACTAATTTCTTTATGCAGAAGCTGTGGGCATATAAGGAAAGAGGTAAAAGAGAAGCTTTTGGGAGGAAATAGAATGTGGAGTAAATTTACAAACAGGATAAAACAAGTTAATAAGTATCATGTCTTGATTTTGATAACTGTGATGCTTTCTGCAATGCTTTTAGTATATCTTACGGATTTAAAAGTAGGTATGCATTTAGATGAATATCTTACGTATGGGTTAGCAAATAATGACGCGGATAGCAGGAATAAGATTACTCCAGAGTATGGGGTGAGAATTTCGGCTACGGATGTTTTCGATGGTTTCTTTTATCCTGATGGTTTTAGTATAAGAAATGTATGGCTTAATCAAGGCAACAATGTACATCCGCCCCTGTATTATTTGTTGTTTCATATTTTTATTTTAGTTACGCACAGCTTTTTGGCTTTAAAAACAGGGGTTCTTTTGAATATTATTTTTCACATGATAAATATTGTTCTTGTATGGTTTATTATAAAGGAGATGCTTCATAAAGAATATGAAGCTTTATTTGGTGCTGTTCTTTATGCCTTTATGCCGATTATTTTAGGCAATGTACTATTTATGAGAATGTATATGTTGATGTCAACTTATTTTCTTGGGCTTACATTATTATTTATAAGAGCATGGAATAAGTCTGATAGAAAATTATTTTATATAAAACTTGGGATTATCACAGTATGTGGAACATTAACACATTATTATTTTCTTATTTATTTATTTTTCTGTTGTCTGGTTTGGGGAATTTGTATTCTTGAGAAGCGTAATTGGAAAGAACTTATTGGATTTATAGTAACAATGGCTGTTTCGGGGATTGCGTGTGTACTAATTTTTCCATATATGCTGGAGCATATTTTTACAGGAACGGCTGGTGAAAGGACTATAAATAATCTGCTTTCTTCTGCCTTCTTAAAGAATGTAAAAAATTTTGCAGATGCAATTAATAGTATTTATGGCGGATTTTTACTTGCGGTTATTATAGTTGCTGTTATGGTACTGATATTTAGCCGCATCGTATGGAAGAAAGATGAAAAAGAGCAGAAAAGAGATTTTCGCTGGAGTATGATAGCGTTTCCATGCATATTATATTTTTTGACTATTACATGGATAGCAATAATGTCTGCAACAAGGTATATTTCACCAATATATCCGATTTGCATTATATTGTTAATTGGATTGTTTGATAAACTTGCATCTTATATGACTGGCAGTGATAAGGCAAAGTGTATGGTAGGAATATTACTGCTTGCGATTTTGCTTAATAGTGCTTGGAAGACATATTCTTGGTCAGAATTACATTTGGATGCAGAGGAATGTATAAATACTGCCAGAAAGTATGGCGTGAATAATGAATGCATTTATGTATTGAATGTATCGTGGCATAGTTTTCCTTCCTATCAGGAGTTTATTCAGTATCAGAATATGACTTTTATACGTGACTATCAGCTTGATGAACTTCTATATACGGAGGAGTTTTCAAATTATGATCATGTTATTATGTATTTTGATAACTATATTAGTGATGAAAATGTTGAAAATATTTTAACAAAGATGATTGAAATTAATCCGGGATTGGATGGGTATGAAATGCTGCATAAGTATAGCTATAATACAGCATATTATTTAGAATAAGCTTATGAAAGCTGCTTATGAAACTAAAAAAGAATGCAAGACATTAAAGGAGGAGCTATGTATTATAATATTCTGCAATATTTAGAAAGAAATACAAAGTTATATCCAGACAAGATTGCTCTAGAAGATGATAAACGCAGTATATCCTATTTTGAGTACGAAAATAAAGCTAAAATAATAGCAACATTTTTGTTAGATAAGATAGGAACAACAAGAAACCAGCCAATAGCTGTCTTAATAGATAGAAATATTTTGTCAATAGTGGCATTTATGGGAGTTGTTTACAGTGGTAATTTTTATGTGCCTGTTGATGCTTCCATGCCAAAAGAGCGTGTTGAATTGATATATGATACCTTGCGTCCGACGCTGATAATTGATGCAAGAAACCAAAATGAGATGTCTAATGATATACACGGAATATACAGAATAGAAGAGATACTTTTACATACTCAAATAAACGAAAAAGAGTTGTTGAATATAAGGGAAAGTGCAATTGATACGGATCCGCTCTATGCTATTTTTACTTCGGGCTCTACGGGAATTCCAAAAGGAGTGGCGGTATCACATAAATCAGTAATTGATTTGGTTGAAGCGTTTTATGATACATTTTCATTTGATGATTGTGTGGTGATTGGAAATCAGGCACCGTTTGATTTTGATGTTTCGGTAAAGGATATTTATAATGCGTTAAAATGTGGAGCGGTTTTGGAAGTGCTTCCGAAGAAACTCTTTAAAATGCCTAAACTTCTGATTGAATATCTTGGAGAAAAGAAAATAAACACATTAATATGGGCTGTTTCCGCCCTGCGTATTGTGGCAGATTTTAAGACTTTAGACTCAGTGGATAGCCCAGATTTAAGATATGTTATGTTTTCCGGTGAGGTAATGCCGGTAAAGGTTTTGAATTATTGGAAGAAGTATGTGCCAAAAGCCCGATATGTAAATTTGTATGGTCCTACTGAAATTACCTGTAATTGTACATACTATGAAATAAAAAAAGATTTTGAGAATGATGAATTTTTACCTATCGGAAAAGCATTTGTTAATAGCCGGGTCATGCTGCTTGACGAGGAACGTAACCTGATCGATACTGATAATAAATTAGGAGAAATATGCGTTTCAGGTACCTGCCTTGCACTAGGATATTGGAATAATGCGGAAAAAACAGATGAAGCATTTATTCAGAATCCTTTAATAACTGCTTATGGTTCTAAGATATATGCTACTGGAGACATGGGGTATTATGATAATGATGGAAACATTATATTCAAATCCAGAAAAGATTATCAGATTAAGCATATGGGACATCGCATAGAATTGGGTGAAATAGAGGTTGCTTTAAATTCTATTCCGTTTTTAATTATATCGTGTTGTCTTTATGATAGTAAGTCTGAGAAAATTGTATGTTTTTATCAGTCAGATAAAGAATGTAAAAAAGAGATTGTAGCTGAACTCTCAAAAAAATTACCCAAATATATGTGGCCTAATGTTTATATTCATTATACAGATATGCCAATGAACAAAAATGGAAAAATTGACAGAGTAGCATTGGGAGAACAATTGTTAAAGATTAAAGCATAGAAAGAAAAGGAAATAGAGATTGAATATAAAGTTGGTAGATTCCTATGAAACCTATAGAGTATTGATTGAGGAAAGAAAGCCGATTAATAACGGTTTTTGGCCTGATGAGATTAAAAAATATATTAGCTGCAAGAGGCTTGCTTATTCTGAAATTGATAATACACTATTTTTATTATATGATGAAAAGAAATATAGGCAGCTTGTAGTCGTTGGAATATTGAATACAGAGGATTTTGATAAAGTGAAGCTCCCAAATGATATCCCTATAGTTTGTCAGGTAGTTGAAAAGAGAGAAAGCAGCGACCAGAAAGTTTTAAGGGATTTCTTAGAAAATATTGGTTTTAAATGCAGGGAAAGAATTTATGAATATTCTCTTAATGATATAGGGCATATTAAACTTGAGAATCCGTTGAGCGAAATTAGTATTCGCCGAAAGGTTAATAATGAAAAGGATTATTATCGCATACTAGAGCTTTGGAAGCATAATCTACCATTTATCGAAATACCGTATATTTCAATAGAGGATTTAAAGAAGATGGAAGATGATAATCATTTATTAATATTAGATGATGTTGAATCGGGGCAAATAGCAGGGGCGTGTTATTTTGATATATATTTGGGAACGAGCACGATACATCATATTGTTGTGGATTCGTCCTATAGGAAGTGTGGGTATGGCACAATTATTTTAAAAGAATGGATTAAGGAACTTAAAAACTTAGGAATAAAAAGAGCAAGGAGCTGGGTTGAGGAAAGCAATATTGCATCTCGAAAAAGTTTTGAAAAAGTAGATTTTTATATGACACCAAATGTGTCATATCAATATATTTTATAATTATTTTAGGAGGAATGTGATATGGAGCAGTTATTAAAAATTATGAGTGAGATTAGGCCGGATGTGGATTTTGAAAAGGAAACGCAATTAATTGATGGAGATATTCTTGATTCATTTGATATTATTTCCATCGTAGGGGAAGTTAATGAACAGTTTCAGGTTGAAATCAATGTAAATGACCTTTTGCCGGAAAACTTTAATTCTGCAAAAGCACTGTTTGAGTTGATTCAGAAATTGAGATAGGTATTAAGGGGAATCCTTTTGAAAACTAGGAAATGATATAAATAGGTATATGATGATGAAACATAAAGAGAGTATTATAAAATTTGCAAAAGCGTTGGCATTCTGCATTTTGCTGGTCTGTATAATTGATGTTACTTCAGGAATATTTGAGAAAAAATCCTCTATGCGGAAGAACGGCGCTTTTTTTAATGAAAATGAAAATATGGATGTCCTGATTTTGGGAGACAGTCATGCAAGGGATAGTATTTTCCCGATGGAGTTATGGAATGATTACGGAATCACATCATATAATTTTTCCGGTGGGCATAGTACAATAGCATTGAACTATTGGATTCTGAAAAATGTAATTAGCTATTCGGAACCTGAACTTGTAGTCTTGGATTGTACGATGTTATCATATAATGACAAAAAAGTCGCATCACTTGGATTGATGCATGAGCAGATAGATGAAATTCCTTTGAGTGCCAATAAAATGAATATGTTATATGATTTATTGGATAATTGGGATGACAGATTGCAATTTATCTGGAAATTTTCATTGTATCACAGCAGATGGAGCGAATTAACAGAAAGCGATTTTAAAAGTAGAGAATTAATTGCCGATAAATTGAATAGAGGTTCAACGCATCAGATTAAAGTTGCTATTCCGGATACATATCCTAAGTTGGATAAGAACGATACATTGGAGGAGGATACATTTGGTATAGAATATCTGCGTAAAACGATAGAAGAGTGCCAAAAAAGGAATATTGATATCTTATTGGTTTATTTGCCATTTCCGGCGTCGGAGGAAAAACAAAGAGAAGCTAATACAGTATACGATATTGCAGCAGAATATAATGTAGATTATATAAATTTCTTAGATTTAGACGTAGTGAATTATAATACGGACTGTCATGATGTTAATTCGCATTTAAATGTATGCGGAGGACGAAAGGTTACTAGCTTTTTAGGAAATTACATTACAAAAAATTATAAGATAACTGATCATAGAGAAGATATAGCCTATATAGATTGGAATAACAATTATGATAATTATAAGGCATATAAAATAAGTGAATTGAAAGAACTGCAGAATTTGGACAGTTATTTGATGATGCTTTCAGATAAGAATTTGAATGCCTGTATTTATATTGATGAGAGCGTAATTGCACTTATGGATGAAAGAATGATTGAGCTTATTGCAAATATTTCCCAATATGAGTCTTTAGAACAATTGGAAACTGCCGTTGCTTCCGGTAAGAGCTATTTTCTGATAGTGGATAATGGACTAACAGATATAGTTGAAAGTGTCAATGGTGAATTCTTGGATATTTCTAATACATCCTTTGGTCATCTGGTATTTGGAACAGATGAAAAAGGAGTTCCTTATCTTTATATCGGGGATGGGGAAGATAACTATCTTGATGGTGAATATAATGTGACAGCTGTAGCTATTGATAAATATACTGGCATTATTGAAGATGTGGCTTTATTTACAATGTATGATAAAGTACATTATGCTACGAGAGCGGAATGATTTACACAATAAATTATACTGCCTAATGAAATACCATTAGAAGATGAAGTACCATTAGAGGATGAAATAGTATGACATATAATTCAGTTTATTTTATAATTTATTTGTTTGTTTTTTTAGTAATCTATTTTTTGATGCCCAAGGTTTGGATGAAACAAGGAATTATTTTAGTTGGTAATATCGTATTTTACCGTTTGGCTGGTGGGCTTAATTACCTCGTAATCGTTATAGGAAGCTCTGTTATAGTATATGTTATCAGTAGATGGATAGAGAAAATATACCAAAATTACGATAACCAAAAAGAAGGGCTATCAGACAAAGCACAAAGAACTTTGCTTGAAAGTTATAAAAAGCGTTGTAAAAAGATACTTGTTGCAGGTTTATTTTTAATTCTTGGTATATTAGTCTATATTAAAGCTGGTAAACTTTTACATTGGGAAGAAGTGACAAGGATAGTTGATTTTCGCTTTGGACTGATTATTGTTCCGCTTGGAATATCATACTATACATTTTCTGCAATTGGATATATAGCTGATATTTATTGGAGAAAGATAGAATGTGAGCATAATTATCTTAAGCTGCTAATGTGTATGACATTTTTCCCTATAATTGTGCAGGGACCTATTAGTAGATATAATGCTCTAATGAAGCAGTTTGATGAATTGCCCAAATTTAAGTATGAGCGTTTGTGTTATGGATTACAGTTGATGTTATGGGGATATTTTAAAAAGATTGTTGTTGCAGACCGGCTGGCTTTATATACATCTCCGGTTCTTTCGGATCTTAATTCTTATGCAGGCATTGAAGTAGCGCTTGCAGTTTTGTTCAGTGTCTTTTTTATTTATGCAGATTTTTCGGGTGGTATAGACATTGTACGTGGTATAGCTCAGGCAATGGGAGTAACGTTGGAACAAAATTTCAGACAGCCGTTTTTTTCAAGAAGTGTAGCAGAATTTTGGCGTAGATGGCATATTACATTGGGAGCATGGTTAAAGGATTATGTATATATGCCACTTGCAATGAGTCCGCGATTTTTAAAGCTTGGAACTAATGTCAGAAGAAAGTTTGGAAAGCGTGCCGGAAAGATTGTTTCTTATTCTGTTCCGCTGTTTATTGTGCAAATATTGAATGGACTCTGGCATGGAACAGGAGCGGATTATTTGGCATGGGGCTGCTATTGGGGGATACTGTCTGTTCTTAGTATAATTTTCTCTAATGAGCTTATTAAGCTTACCGAAATGCTGCATATTAATACGGATACATTTGGATATAGATTATTTCAGACAGTACGTACATTCTTTCTGTTTTATATAGGAAAAATGATTACGATAACTGGTTCATTAGATGGATTTGTTCTACTTGTAAAACGACTGTTTTCAAATTCACGGTTATGGGTGTTATTTGATGGAAGCATTTATAAATATGGATTGGAACAGAAAGATTTTAATATTGCATTATTTGGAATTTTAGTTATATGTGTGGCTGATATTATTCAGCAAAAACATAGTATACGTGAAATTATTGCAGGCTGTCCGCTTGTATTGCGATGGTTCATATACTATGTAGCAATTATGCTTGTGCTTATTGTTGGTATGTGGGGGTCATCTTACAATGTTTCAGATTTTATATATGGTAATTTTTAAATGAGCTATATAAGCTGGATAATGGCTAGACTTTACATCTACCGCATATTTTGTTATACTTACATTGTAACAATATAATTCACAATATAGAAAGCAGGTGAATGTATTATGACTGAAGGCGAAATGCTAAAATTGTCTGTAGAAGAGTTTTCAAGAATACAAGATTATATGGTATCTTCTGAAAAAGACTCAGATGCATACAAAAAGATGAAAAGACGGTATATTGAATTAAAAGTTATACTTTCTTCATCTGGTGTCAATCTAACCGAACTTGACTATATTAAAGAGTAACGTAATTATATACACCCCAAATCAAAGGCGTAAAGCCTATTGAATTGGGGTGTTTCTTAACTTTGGGTATAATCATAAAGGTAGTAAACGTCAAATCATGCGACTTGGATAGTTAGACTTTTTGTGAGACACTCTAGAAAACACGAAAAAACTACTAGTTTTTTAGAGGAGGTAAACTATCATGGATCAATCAACCCACAACGTAAGGCGCGCTAACTGGTTAAATATTGTAAATCAATGTCAGGAGCGGCCTTCGGATGTTTCGGCAAGGCAATGGCTTGCTGACAATGGCATTAAAGAAAAAGCTTATTATTACTGGCTGCGTAAATTTCGTAAGGAAGCCTATGGACAAATGCAGGTTTCCGCGTCTGCCCAGTCCGCTGAAGTCTCTTTTGCGGAGTTTTCCATTCCAATGGACAGTCCGTACAAGCCAATGCCGTGTTCTCTGCATTCCGATCCGGTTGCGGTTATCAAATGTGGAAACATATCGATCGAGATATCTAACGATATTTCCGAAGAGGTATTAAGCAGACTGCTGCAGGAGGCCGCCCATGCTTGAGGATACCGCTAAAATCCGCCGTGTCGTACTTGCATGCGGAACGGTTGATCTTCGCAAAAGCATTGATGGCCTGTCTATGATCATCGGAGATAAATACCATCAAAATCCATTTGAAAAAGGAACCCTGTTTCTTTTCTGTGGCAGACGTTCTGACCGGATCAAGGGACTGCTCTGGATGGGGGATGGCTTTCTCCTGCTCTATAAGCGTTTTGAAGCCGGTTCCCTGTCATGGCCCCGTACCACAGAAGAAGCAGCCGAACTTACAGAGGAGCAATTCCATTATCTTATGCTCGGGCTGAATCCTCTTGATCCCAAAATCAAAGAGGTAACACCGAAAAAAGCCGGATGATTTTGTGCAAAACAGAGATTTTTCAGAGGTGTTCCTGATGTCCGGAGACTGAATAGCTCTCTTTGCTTTTTGAACCTTATCCATAGCAGTTACAATGGCTATAACCGGTTTGAAATAAATATTTTGAACTTTGAAAACTCTATATTTCCTTTTGTTTACAGACGTTATACAGCCTTACACACATAGGCATAATGACGAAACGCCAGAATGCCCGGATTCGCTATTTATGCAGATTCCTGTTATAATAGAAACAGTTTAAAGGAGCGGACCAATGGCAGACAGGCATACACTGGAGGAACTGAATAATTGCAGCCGCGAAGAACTGATTACTATTGTTCTCATGATGCAGGGGCAGCTGGATGCTTTGAACGAAAATATCGAAAAGCTCATTGAACAGGTGCGCATTGCCAACAGCTACCGGTTTGGCAGGCATACAGAAACCTTAAAGTCCATCGAGGGACAGCTCTCGTTTTTCGATGAAGCCGAGGCTGCCTGTGATGGATCTGTCCCGGAGCCTGCACCGGAAGAAGTACTGCCTGCCAGACAGGGCAGGAAGAAAAAGGGACAGCGGGATCTTGATCTGAAAGATTTCCCGGAAGAAATCATTCCTCCATACAGCGTTTCCAGGGAACATCTGGATGCCTTCTATGGAGAAGGCAACTGGCGCCGTATGCCGGATGAAACTTACAAAAGACTACGTCACGAACCGGAATCGTGGACAGTTGAAGTCCATACCGTGGAAGTATATGTTGGAACCGATGGTGACCATCAGGATGAATTTCTGCGCGGGGACAGACCAAAGGATCTGCTTCGCAACAGTATCGTAACGCCATCGCTGCTTGCCTCCATTCTAAACGTAAAATATGTGAATTCATCAGCACTTCACCGGATTGAGCAGGAATTCGGACGTAATGGGGTGAACATATCCCGGCAGACAATGTCCAACTGGATCATCAAATGTGCTGACAAGTATTTCAGACCTTTCATTGAACGTATGAAACAGGAACTGTTGTCGCTTCATGTTACGCAGTCTGATGAAACACCAACCCAGGTAATAGGGGACAGCAGCCACCCCAACAGCAAATGCTATATGTGGGTGCACCGTTCCGGAGAGTTTTATACGGAGCGCCCCATGGTGATATATGAATATCAGAAAGGACGGGATCATTATAAACCCCTGGATTTTTACAAAGATTATAAAGGAATCCTTGTGACAGACAGTCTGCAGCAATACCATCTGGTGGATAAAAAACTGCCGGAGGTAACAAATGCGAATTGCTGGGCACATGCAAGGCGGGACTTCGCCGATGCACTAAAGGCCGCTGATAAAAAAGATCCACAGGCAGTAAGGCAGTCGGTTGCATATCAGGCCCTGCAGAAGATAGCCGGATTCTATAATGCGGATACAGAGCTGAAAGAGCTCTCATCAGAACAACGTCTTCAAAAACGGCAGGAAGTGATCAGGCCGATGGTTGAGGAATTTTTTGTGTGGGTAAAACAGCAGGCTGCAGCCTGCACTGTGCCCCCAAAATCCAAAACCGGGCAGGGGCTGAAATTTATAATCAATCAGGAACCGTATTTAAAAGTGTTTTTGGAGGACGGAGATGTACCAATCGATAACTCGGCTTCGGAACGGGTCATCCGAACTTTCTGTCTTGGCAAGAAAAACTGGATGTTCCACAATACTGCAAACGGAGCCTCAGCAAGTGCATTGGTTTACAGCATTTCGGAAACTGCGAAGTTGAATAGCTTACGTCCGTACTATTACTTTAAATACATTCTCACAGAGCTTCCTAAACTTTGTGACGAAAAAGGAAATATAGATCCTGCCCAACTGGATTACCTAATGCCCTGGTCAGATACTCTTCCGGAAGAATGCAGGAAACCACGCCGCTCATAAAAGCGGCGTTAAATTTAACGGTGAGCGCATGGTTTGACGTTTACTAAAGGTAGCTATACGGATCATTTTTTCACAATGCAGAGAGCTAGCCCCACAGCAACGCCTTTCCTCCAATAGTAAATTGAACTTTCCTGCTCCCTCCATACTCAGCCCCGAGACCTCTTATAATCACCGAAGCCTTTCCTTTATTACGATTTCCGACATATGTGTCATTATCTATCTCATAATCCTCTCCGAATTTCAATTCTTTTCCATTTAATGTGACGGTAATGTCATCTTTCGTTAAAATTACTGCCTCGCCATTATTATATTCTTTGGTTTTAACGGTAACTTTGGCCTTGGATATATCCGCTGCAGCAATATGGTATATGGCTGATTTGGAAGGGACAGTATCGCCATCAGTATCGCTATCCTTATCTCCCGCGTAAGCGCCAATGCCGTTGACGGTGATGCGGATTGCTGTTCCTACATTTGGAATATCGTCTTCATTTACCGTGTCACCGGCATTTCTGATTATACTCATGCCATGAATGTCAGTCACAGTAGTTTCATTTACGTAAGTGTAGTGCAAAGTCTTTTCGTAATCTTTTCCTGCCTGCAGTTTCTTGCCGTTAACATCGGTAAGGACAACGCTGGTCTTATAAGCGCCTTTCTTGTTCTTGTATACAACATCCTTGGCAGTCATTGTAATTTTGTCATTATCGTCGGACATAGCGTCTTTCGTAATATGGAATGTAGCTGATATCTTTCCTGTATAAAGGCCTTTTCCGGTAATAATGATTGTAGGTAGTTTATCTGCCGCCATGCCTGAAGATGTAACTGCGTTGTTATTCTTGTATTTTACAGTATAATCTTTTCCTAAAGTAAGTTCGCTTCCTATATAGGAAAGCAGAATCGTGGGCTTAGCGCCGCCTTTTACATACGGTGTGGTAATTTCATTAAGGCTGCTTACATCGATTATATTATCAATATTTTTATCTTCGGTGTAATAGCTAAACGAAATCTTCGATTGAATCTGACTTAAATCGCAGGCAATTATCTTATAGGTTTTCTTTTTCGTTCCAGAATATTTATTAATTCCCCTAACGATCACAGTTGCGGTTCCGGCCTTGCTTGTGTTTTTATATTCAAGGATATAGTCGCCTGTTATGCCGCCGTCTGTGCTTGGTGTCAGTGTGTTTCCATTTAAGGAGACCGAAAGATTATCCTGCATTACGTCTTCTTCCATGCCGGTATAGTTTTTGTTAGTAACTCCGTTTATAACAGCTTTATTTATTGAATCAGCAGCTATTTTAAAAGTGATGCTCTTACTTCCGGCGTAAGGGTTCTCGTCACTGACCACGGCGGTAATTGTTGCTGTTGCAGTTCCGGTCGACATATTATTTCTGTAGGTTACAACATAATCGCCTGTAGTTCCTCCATCGGTGCTTTCCGTCAAAGGTTTGTTCTTATAGGTTACGGTAAGTTTGGGCTCTATTCCGATGCCGTTTACCTTGTCTATTTTGGCAGGATCGTAGGGCTGGTTTGGAATTTTGGCTATATTTACTTTGTTAAGCAGTATCTTGGATGATATATTTTCATATACGGTAATTGTGCCATGATATCCGCCGATTCCTGTGACTATAACCGGGTATGTTCCGGCAGTCTGGTATGCACCGGATCCTGTCTGTGGGTATGACAGTTTATAGTCGGTATTTTTAATTAGTTTCTTATTATTACGATATAGCACAGGGCTGCCTTTAATGATTTTGCCGGTATAGGCAGCGGTGATGTTTTCGGCAGTGATATCCGTATCGGTAAGTGATTTTGTTACAATGTTAAAAGTAATGCTCTGCGTACCTGCATAATTGCCTTTGCCTTTGATTATAATGGTAGGTGCAGCCGCAGCAGTAGATAAAGCAGCTTTTTTATTGTTTTTGTAGGTGACGGTGTAGTCTTTGTTTAAAACCAGTTTATATGACGTGCCATCATAATATGACGTTCCGTCATATACCAAAACTTCAGGCTTAATTGCACTTCCTGTATAAGTCTGATCACCTACAGGAATAACATAAAATCCTTTTCCATGCTGTCTAAAGCAGGGGTAGATCATGGTTTCTTTCTGATGTATCTGCGTATCAGAGTCAAATCGGCTGCCTGTTCCGTCAACGCCTGTGTACCAGCCGACAAAGACCGAATCGTCAGTATTCTCCATATCGGGGAAATCTTCCTGTAAAATTTTCGCTCCATATGATGTATTAAGGGTTTTAAGGATTGTACTATTGTCCGTGTCCATAAAAGTTACGGTGCAGTTCTCAACTTTAACTGTATGGCTTGCGCTGTATCCTCCGATTGTGGCAGTAATGTCAGCAGTTCCTGCGCTGACTGCGCGAACGGTGCCCTGGGTGCGGGCAACGGTTGCGACACTAGTGTCAGAACTTTCCCATAAAACTGTTGTATCAGAAGTGGTATCTTTGGGGAAATATTCTGCGGATAAATTTATGCTTTGACCTGCAAGTATTGTATCCATATTGTTTTGTGATGAAAATTCTATCTTATAAACAGGAGCGATTACAGTTACTTTGCACTGGGCAGTTTTATTTCCTGCCTTAGAAGCCTTAGCAGTAATGGTTGCTTCGCCTGCGCCTACGGCTGTTACTATTCCGTCTGTAACAGTTGCCACCTTTTTATTGGAAGAAGTCCACACGATGGTTTTATCGGATGTTGTATCCGCAGGATCAAAAATTACATTTAATGCAGCGGAAGATATATTGCTGCTTAATTCTTCCTGGCTTAGATGGCTGGTATCCTGAACAATGGTATCAGGTCTTCTCAGGGTTAAAGTATCCTTATCCAGAGTAATTGCGCGAAGCGGATTTACAACGACAATGCTGCAAACTGCATCGTGCCCCTCATAAGTAGCAGTTACGGTAGCGGTTCCGACTCCGATTGCAGTGACAGTTCCTGACACGACTGTCACAATTGAAGTGTCACTGCTTTTCCAGGTAACATCGCTGCTATTTATTGCAGTGCCGTTTACGGAAGCGGTAAGTGTCAGGGTTTCGCCCTTGTTAATCTGCGTGCTGGTTTTATTAAGTTTCAGACCGGGCATATTGTTATATACCGGAATTTTGAATACAAATGGTGAGTTGATGCTTCCTGTATTGGAATACATCTTTTTGGTTGTGGATGATTCAGAGGAAGGAGCCTGTATATTTTGCATATATTGATGATTGTATAATCCATATGGAGAATTGGAATCTACGTTAAATTTCTGGAGATAGGGGGTATCCTGACTTTTCAGGATATAGTTATTGCCGATAGTTGCAGCTCCGCCTTCCAAAGATTTATACCTTGTGTTCCACCCCTTTTCTTTGGCATAAGTTAATCCTTTTACTATTTTTTCGGTGTCTGAGCTGCCGCTTACATTAACATTGAAATAGTTATAGTAGCCTTCATAACCGGGATATGTGCCGGATATAAGTCCTGAGTTGCCCTGCCCCTGCTCCTGATAGACGCGGGATGCAAGATGGATAGGACTGAGTTTTCTGGATGAGCCGATTTCATAAAATGCCTGTGCATAGGTTCTTTTCTGACTGTCGTCCGGCAGCGTTCCTTTCATAAATGTAGAATTAAGAAAAGATTGTATTGCATCGACTGTATGATATGAGGAATTAAAAGTGAGTTGTTCAAATTGGAATACATAAGTTTCTGTCAGGAAATTTCGTGGATCCATATGATAAGCTACCGCATCTTTGGTGGCGTAATACCAGCCGCTTTCGGTTGGACATGCAGAACCTACCCAGCCGTTGGAAGCGTTGCTTGTCGTGTTTTGAATAAGGCTTTTGTCTCCCATTTCACTTGATACTGCTGTGTCAAAATCCAGTTTGGTATTCATAGGCACAAAAGTCCAGTTTGGATGTAATGTCTTAAGCTGTGTCAGGGCATTTTGATATCCTGCGGGGAACTGGGCCACATCCTCATAGGAAGCAGCATAAGTGCTTATACCGCCTATGGCAGACCATTCCAGCATGCCGTCATCTGCCAGTTTGTACAGATATTCTTCCGTCCATTTAAGCCAGTCCTCATCAGAATAAGCAAGATAGACATGTTCGACGTAGCCTTCCTGTTGAACGCCGTTTGTCCAGAATTGCACTTTATACCAAACTGCATCGGGGATTATGGTTACGCCATGTATATATACGGTATGTCCGCTTTCGAGATCAGCAATAACAGCGCTGTCTGCATTGGCAAGACTGCGTACATGATAGGTGTCTGTCAGGTAAATAAGGGCCATGAGGGACTTGTTAGATGCGATATCGGAAAAAGCAGCTTCGGCGGTTTCAATATCATCAGCTAAAGTATCTGATTCTGACGAATCTATGTCGGATTCATCAATTTCATCGTCTTCGGATAATTCTGAATCGTCTGTGGCGTCATCCTCAGACGGAGCCGCATCCGGATTACCGTTATCGTCGGAGTTGTCGTCAGAATCAGAGATTTTGTCATCATTTGAATTATCGTTAGTGTCAGAGCTGCCGTTGTCGCCGGAATTATCATTTGAGTCTGTGTTGTTGTTATTATTAGAATTGTCTTTTGCGTCAGTGGCGCTGTTATCGCCTGAGTTGTTATCAGAGTCTGGATTACCGGCATTGCCTGGGTTATCACTGTCAGATTCCATACTGACATCATTGTCAGAAATTTCGTTTAAATTTGAACTGACATTATTGTCATATCCTGATGCCAATACCTGCATGGCACCGTTTTCAAAAATCATACAAAAAATAAGAAGTCCAACAGCAATTTTATATAAAATATTATTTTTACACATATTCCCTCCACCAATCGTTTTCTCGCGATACTTTCTTATACTGTACCACATTCATAATATAATTTCATTGGTGAATTATGCAATTTTATGAAAATTTAAGATAAAGCAAATTATTCCGTTTCATCCTGGGAATTCAGGAATTTTACAAATTGCGCAAGGCTCTTTCTTTTTTCCGTATCAAGTTGTTGGATATTGTAGATGATATCATGAAGTGACAGCCCCTCCAGATAAGTCTGTGAAAGGTTAATATTACCTGTGTACGGAGCGTTGATACTTAACAAATAATCCGTACTTACCTTATAAAGATGTGACAGCTTGACAATATGATGAAGAGGAATCTCCCGAAGACCTAATTCATAATTAGAGTAGGTCTGCTGAGTGGTTCCTAAATACTTTGCAATATATTCCTGACGATAATTATGGCTTTCTCTTAGTTCTTTCAAAAGTTCATGTGTCTTTTTCATGTTGCACCTCGATTTGTTGTAAAAATAAAATAACACACAACAAGATAAAAACAAGTCTTAACAACAGATTGATGTCAACAAACAAAAAGTACAACAAATTACCGTTGCTTATCGGAATCCTGATGCAAAAAGCGAATATATTTTATTAAATCTTTACGGTCTGATTCATTAAGACTTTGTATGTCATAAATGACGTCATGCATAGTGAGATTATCTATATATGATGCATTCATATCCAGATTACCAAGATAGGCTGCGTCTGAGCGCAGTAGATAGTCTGTACTGACTTTATAATATTTAGCCAGTTTTTTGATGGCCTCAATAGGAATTTCACGACGGCCGTTTTCATAATTTGAATAAGTCTGCTGTGATATGCCGAGATAATTTGCAATTGTCTCCTGTTTAATATCGTGGTCTTCTCTTAAGTCTCTTAGTATGGTATTTAATGTCTTCATATCTATAACCTTCCCATCCTGTTGTTACAGATGTTAGCACACAACAAAATGTTGTTTGAAGAATTACCGCGAAATGTAATAAAATGAAAATAACTACAATACAATGTTGTAAATGGAAAATTGCGGTAACTAATGTTGTAAGATAAAATAAATATGCAGGGCGATAACTTACTATTGCAAGAGGATGAAGACTATGAATTACACAGGCGATGAATTATTATGGATAGCAATATGTGATGACGAAAGAAAAAGCGTGCGGGAGATACGTGAAATATTACTTGAGGGGGAGCTGGAACCCGGCGATTTTAAAATATCTATGTTTTCTTCGGGCAAAGAGCTGCTTAATGCCAGCGTGAGCAGATACAATCTGCTGATACTCGATATAATGTTCCCCAGAGAAAACGGCAGGGAGATAGCCAGAGAGTATAGGAAAAAGAATAAAGACGGCTTACTTGTATTCTGCACAGGAAAGACCAATCCTATACCGGATGATTTTAACATTCTCCCATACCGATATACGCGTAAGGATAAGATAAGACAGCTTAGAAGCGGTTTGCTTGAGGCTGTGGAAGAGATGTACAGACGGACGAGCAAGAAGCATCTGCGTCTGACGCAGGGTAAATCCACTGTCCTTGTCGAAGCGGATAAGATTCTATATCTGGAAATCGCTAAAAGCGGAAGTACGGTATATTATTTTGACAGAACCGATACGGTATGCCAGCTTAAGGTTAAGGAAAAACCCAAGGAATTATATCCCAAGCTTGTAGTATATGGTTTTGAATTTTCACATAACAGTTATCTTGTGAACTGTCATTATCTGAAACGCTGGAACAGCCATGAACTGGAACTGATTGACGGAACACATTTAAGCATCAGCCGCGCTAGGGAAAAAACATTTAGGGAAGTATGTGTAAGATATATCTCATAATGCTATGCATACAATATGCGGGATAGCCTTGTATATAAATGCTTGTGAAAAGAGAGATGTAGTATGAAAACCATACTTATCGTGGAAGATAGTATAAGAAGCAGGGAAATGCTCATTAAAATAATTGAAAATGTCAGGGACGATGTGGTTATAAAAGAGGCTTCTACCAAGGAGGAAGCATATACTCTTACATTGGAAAACGATATAGATTTGTTTATGCTGGATATTATTCTAAACTCGTCCAATCCGGCGGATGTATCGGGAATACAGTTTGCGGAATATTTAAGGACTATACCCAAATATAAGTATGCACCGATCATATTCATAACAGCTTTAGAAGATCCTGCATTGCATGCATATAGTGAACTTCATTGTTATTACTATGTTGAAAAGCCATATAATGCGGACAAGGTTGCGTCTGTTATCGCAGAAGCATTGGAAATGCCTAAAGTGAATGAGGAACCTCACACGATTTTCTTTCGCAAAGAAGGTGTATTGTATAAGAAAGAGGTTTCGGATATTATCTATGTTGAAAATACCAGAACCGGACAGACCGTACACTGCACAAATGGAAATTTACAACTTCCGTATAAACCCATTAAGAAAATATTAGAAGAGCTGGCTTCCGGTAAATTTGTCCAGTGCAGCAGATACCACATTGTGAATGTAGATCATATCGATAGAATTGATACTATAAACCGTTATATACATCTCAAAGAAATAAAAGAACCGATTGATATCGGTAATAAATACAAGAAATTGTTTTTATCGGAAGTTGTTGATGGTGCGAAGTATGTAAAATAATAAAACCCAGGATGGTTAAGTGGCGTATTGAAAGATACGGATTGGCTGTTCTGGGTTTTTTAAGTTGGGGTATTTGTTAAAAGGATTCGGGTGTCAAAAGGTACATTTTAGGTTTTGGGGTGGCAAGCCGCGCAAATAATGATCTGTGCCTATGCTGTTGTACGGAAAGTAAGAAATTCTAAACATTCCTATTTGGGGTGTAGGAGACGGACGCAAACGGGGCAGATTCGCCATCCATGGCGGGGCTGCCCCTTTTCGGAACGTCGTGTTCCGAAATTGCTGGGTATAGAAAGGAATGTTAAGAATTTCTAATTTCCTTCCAAAGGCATAGGCACAGATTATTATTTGTGCGGCTTGCCATATAATTTTTTTGAATGTACCTTTTGACACCCGAATCTTGAAAGGTAAAAAATGTTGCAAAATGTGGATTTATTGCTTTTTGGATGCGGGAGTTATATAATATATTGTTGAGGAGTATAAATAACGGGTGATATTATAAGCCGTATAGGGCTTGTTAGTGAAAATGAGAGTAGGCTGATGCTTAATTGCTCAGTTGTGGTGTTGGATGTATTTACTGGAAAGATGAAATTGGAGAATTTAGAGTACTTAGATAGATGAAGGGATGAATGTGAAATGGTTAGGAATATAGCATATATGATAGAATTATTTGGATTTTTATATTGCATGTCAAAGTTATTTGGTAAGGAACTAAAAATAAACATATATGTGGTAGTGTTATCAATTATAGATATGTTTTTATTGACACTTATTAATAATTATGATTTTCCAATGTATTTTCTCTGCATATCATATATCTGTATACTTATATATGCATTGTTGAATTATAAAGATGGAATTAAAAGAACATTGATAAATTGCTTTTTGGCTGCAGTAATAATAACTGTAATTCAGTTAGTTGTATTTATACCATTATATTTTGTGTATTATGAAAAGTATGAGGAGATATATATAAATGAATTGCTGATTAATATAGTTTGTTTAATGCTGATAGTTTTGTGCAGCCATTTAATAAATTTTAAGAGAATTTCTGACTTTTTTATAAAAAGAAATCGCTTAGTAATAGGGATTTCAGTATTAATACTTATTGCGATTGGTATTAATTTTTATAATATGAAGTATACAGGAGATTTAGGAGATATAGTATATATGCAATTACTGTTCTTTTTATTCATATTTGCATTTGTTATTTATGAGTGGCAGAAATCCAGAACAGATGTAGAAAAGAAGAAAACCCAGCTTGAAATAAATAGCTTGTATTACAATGCATATGACCAATTAATTATGCTTGTCAGGGAAAGGCAACATGATACTAAGAATCATATCAATACGATTTTAAGCATGATATATACAACAGAGAATCATGATGAACTTGTAGCGAAGCAGACAGAATACTGTCAACATATAATTGCTATAAATGATAAAACGAAACTGGTATTATCAGTACCAAATCCTTTGATAGCAGGCTTTTTATATAGTAAGATTCAGGATACGGAAAGAATGTGTATAGAGTTTGAGTATAATGTTGATATTCCTAAAACTACAGTAGTAATACTGGAGTATGAATTGGTTGAGATGGCTGGAATACTTATTGATAATGCTATTGAAGCACTATGTGATGATAAAGGTGCAATTATAAATGCTGAAACTATAAAGAAAATATATGTTTCTATGAAAGAAAGTGAAGAACGTTTGGAATTAATGGTTGCAAATACCAGTGAATATTTTGACGAGGATGTTACGGAATATTTCTTTGAAGCTGGTTACAGCAGCAAGGGCAAAGGAAGAGGCATAGGTCTGCACAAGTTAAAGCGTATGGTAAGTGAGAAAACTGGTAATATAATTGTCAGTAATGAGAAGTATGATAGTATTAACTTTCTGCAGTTTAGAATAATTATTCCGGCAAAAAAACAGAAGAAATGAAAGGATGTATTGCGAGATAAAATTAAATAAAGAACATATTATAGTAAATCCAGAGAGTGGTAACTCTCTGGATTTATATTTAATCTTCTGTTGGAAATTCAGGTTCACCAAACATAAAAAGACTAACGCTGCCAATATGGTAAGTAAAAAAAGTACCAAGGCAAGTACTAAGAATAAGCCCTGCATTCCTCTTAAGCCAAGTTTTCATAGTGTTTCACCTCCTTCATAAGTTTTGTTATAGATAATTGAACCGTATGTAATACAACTGTCCAAAAACTAACAATAAGATATGAAGTGTCCTGGAAAATAAAGATTAGCACAGCCACCAGAAATACCACCTGAAAGCTTTGTATTTTGGCCTTTTGAATAACACCTTTTTCTACCGGAGCCCTTTCTTTGAGTGATGTAGGACCGATTGCGTAATCAACAATGGCACATACAAGTAGTACCGGATATATTACCAGAGGGTGTACATTGATAAAAACTGGCAGCAAATTTATCACACTATAAAAATAAACGAATGAAACTAAAAAGCATGTCCAGTAACTTTTGCAATGGAGCCCGCCGGCTCTCATCCTTAACAGAATCATGGGAACCGCCGCAAAAAAGAATTCAATGAATTTCCCGGTAGCATAGAAATAAATCATAAATATGATAAATTTACTTACGTCATAAAAAATTGCAGTAAGCATAAACTTTATTAATTTCATTTGATAATCAGAATATCCGTATTCTGATTGAACCTTACTCATAATCTGTTCCATATCTTTGCTTTGCACCTGCCTTTCTGGCCGTCACAGCTTTGATGAGATAGCTGTCTGATCGATGATATTAATTCTCTCAACAACAATTTCTTGAACAATATTCTAAAAAAAAAATACTAAAGCGACTGATTTTTTGCTTTAATAAATAAAAATCTTCATTTAATGACAAAAATTTCCTAAAAATCGACCAAAATTGCCGAATTTGGCACCTGCCCAAGTAATTCAATGCGAAAAACACCACATTCAGTAAAATAGAATCAAAAATAGTCGATTCTGCGTGAATATAAAGTTAGAGATTTTTTAATGTACCACAGCCGTATAATGCGGCGCTCTAAATTTATATAAGAAAGGCGCGGATTTACAATTATGACAAACTATTTGAAAGTTGTTGTTGGAATGCTTGCCAATTTGGGAAGAAATCAGAATGAAGAAGCTAAACCGGAGAATATGCGCATTAATTACAATGAGAAATATTATAAAGATTTAGATGAAATTCATGAGCAATATGATGTTATTATTCATGATATGAAGCATATGATGAGAACGGTAAACGCATTGGCAGAGGAAGGCAGATGTAAAGAGATAGAAGAACTTATTGGAGATATGCAGATAAAAGTAGGTAATATCCAGAATCGGATCATATGCAGCCATAAAATCCTTAATGCAATGCTTACAGAACGGAAAGCTTATGCGGATGAGTGCGGTGCAGCCTTGGAATTGGAGATTGCCGAGCCACTGTATTTGCAGAATATAGATGATGTTGATTTAGTTATACTCATAGGAAATCTTATGGACAATGCGATAGAAGCAGAAATGCGCTCTCATGAGCGGGAGGGCGTTTTGTGCAGAATACTTACGTCAAGTAATGGTGTTCATGTAGTTATACAGATTGAAAACAGCTATGTAGAGAATAGCGAGGAGACAGAAACTCTACAGAATTCGGATAATATAGGAAATAAACACGGAATCGGTCTTAAAAGTGTCAAAGAAGTTGTGAGAAAATACGGCGGAGTATTTGACTGTTGGAGAAATGACGGCAGATATATAGTAAAAGTTATATTACCGGTACAGACAGAGACAGAAAATGAAGTTTCTCATACAGAAACAGAAAGTGTAACTGCTGAGATTATAATAAATCAATAACATTTTAAATAAAATCTACGAAAAACAAATAAATAGTATTTACAATATCGTTATTAATGTGCTATTATAATGAAAAGCATAATTTTCTTTAAGACAAATCTATTATTTCAGATACAATCTATATTTAAGTTTCGGAAAATCCATGCTTTTATTCCAAATCAATTCTAAACGAGCAGGAGGATCTGAGACGGTCCTTCTGTATCTAAAACCGTTTGTAAAATTACGGTTTGTCAACAAGGAGGGCAATAAATATATGAACGAACCACATGTAAAACGTAACTACAAAGACTCATTGTTCCGTATGCTTTTTAAAGAAAAAGAAAACCTGTTAAGCCTATACAATGCGCTTAACCGGACAACGTACACAGATGTAGACAAGCTGGAAATTACAACACTGGAAAATGCAGTTTATATGAATTATAAGAATGACATTTCCTTTGTATTTGATTATGAGCTAATGCTATACGAACACCAATCCAGCGTAAATCCTAATATGCCGTTCAGGGATTTAATTTATGTAACAAAAGTGTTGCAGACAATAGTAAAAGATGAGAATCTGTATGGACAGACGCTAATTAAGCTGCCTACACCAAGGTTTGTTGTCTTTTATAACGGAACTGACGAACAGCCTAAGGTGCAGACGCTGAGACTTTCAGATGCGTATGAGAAAAAACAAGCATATCCGGAACTTGAACTTAGTGTTACAGTATATAATATAAACTGGGGAAACAATCAGGAACTGATGAACGCATGTCATACTTTGAAGGAATATGCGCAGTATGTGGAACAGGTCAGAATGTATGCTAAAGAAATGCCTTTTACGGAAGCTGTAGAAAAGGCGGTTGATTATTGTATCAAGAATGGAATATTATCAGACTTTTTATCAAAGAACCGAGCGGAGGCGGTAGAAATGAGCATTTTTGAGTATGATGAAGAAAAGCACATGAAAAGCGAGCGTGAATGGGCGTATAATAACGGACATGAGGATGGACTGGCTGAGGGTAAGCAATTGGGAATTAAAGAAGGTGAACAACGTCTACTTAAGTTATATCAGATTCTTTTAGAATTAGGAAGAAACGAAGACTTAAACCGTATTTTGAGTGACGAAGCTTATCGTGAACAACTATATCAGGAAAATAATTTGTAGTCTTCTTCTATAAAATTCCAAGAGAAACTCAACGGAATCCACTATTGCATATTAACATAAAATAAGGTAAAATTTTTAATATAATTTTACCTTATTTTTGTTGTAGAATTATGCCAATATAAGGCTATAAAACAATCGGAAGTGGATAATTAAAGAATGAAGATCGTATTTATAATTCCCAATATGACAGGCGGAGGGACGGAGCGTGTAATTTCGCTTCTTTCGCAGGAATATATAAGAATGGGATTGGACGTGGCAATTATGCAGTTTGCCGGATATGAACATGCATATGAGCTGGATGATAAAATTGAAGATTTTAGCATTGCCCCCAAATCGAGCGGAAATCCGATAATTATGATACGAAGATTAGTTGATATGCGCAAGTATTTTAAAAATAATCCGGATTGCCTGATTTTTTCATTCTGTGTTATGGGAGCTGTATTTTCGGTGATATCGACACTAGGAATGAGGAGATATATTTTGGTTGCGGAGCGTAGCAGTCCGGATAGTTGTAAACAGGTAAAATTGCGAAACTGGGCATACAAACGCACTAATAGGATTACTTTCCAGACGCAGGAGGGAATTACTTATTTTCCGGATTGGATTAAGTCCAAAGCTATCGTGATACCAAATCCCATAGATGCCGCAATTCCTAGGCCATATGAAGGCCAAAGGACAAAAAGGATTGTTTCGGTAGGGCGTTTGCATGCGGTCAAAAACCACGAACTTTTGTTTGATGCATTTGCAGTTTTTTCCAAGCAGTTTCCGGAATATGAGCTGCATATATATGGGCAGGGCGAGCTTGAACAGGAGCTTAAAGAGCAAGCAGGACGTCTCAAAATAAGCGACAAGGTTATATGGCATGGTTTCCGTAAGGATGTAACAGAAGAAATAAAGGATGCGGGAATGTTTATATCAACCTCTAATTACGAGGGAATTTCAAATTCCATGTTAGAGGCGCTTGCTATGGGAATACCGTCCATATGTACGGACTGTCCTATAGGCGGGGCCAGAAGTTATATAGAGCATGGGAAGAATGGACTTCTTATTCCCGTAGGGGATAAGGATGCATTGACCAAGGCTATGATTCAAATAGCGTCCGACGTCTCGTTTGCAGATAAATTATCTGAAAATGCCGCTGGGTTAAGGGACAAGTATTCCGTTAACAGCATAGCGGTAAAATTCCTTGAGGCAGCAGGCGTAAATTATCCTTGATGCAAAAGCTTTAATAAAAATATAAGGAAAACGGAAAATATATAATGAGCAGTATTACTATTATCACGCCGACTTATAACAGGGCGGATTTACTTCCCAGGCTGTACGAAAGCTTGTTAAAGCAGACCAGAACTGATTTTGAATGGATGGTAATTGACGATGGCAGTACAGACAACACTGAGGAGTTAATACAGAGTTATGTGTCGGAAAACAAAATACCGGTTTATTATGAAAAAAAGCCCAATGCCGGAAAACATACCGCGCTTAATCTGGGTATTTCAAAGATAGAGTCAAGGCTTACGTTTATAGTGGACAGTGATGATTATCTTACTCCTGATGCGGTAGAAATTATTCTTTCGTATGATGAAAAGTATCGAAATACCGATAATTTGTGCGGCTACAGCTTTTTGCGCTGTCATCAGGATGGACGGGTTAATACGGCTTATTTTCCGGAAGATGAAAAGATAGACACTTATTTATCGGTAAGAATTAACGGAAATATCGGCGGAGACAAGGCGGAGGTTTTTTTCACTGACATATTAAAGCAATATCCGTTTCCGGTATTTGAAGGTGAAAAATATATGCCGGAGGATACTGTCTGGATGCAGATGTCAGGACCGTATCAGATGCTGCATGTCAATAAAAGCATATATATCTGTGATTATTTAGATGGTGGTTTGACCAATACCGGACGCAGGATGAAGATATATTCGCCAAAAGGAATGATGTTTCGTTCCAAGGTGTATCTGGATGATCCGGCCACATGCATGAAGGTACAAGTGAAAATGATGCTTTTATATAACATATATGGCAAGTTTGCCGAATATTCAATGGGAGAACTTGTCCGGAAGGTCAGGCAGAAGTGGTTGTGGGCGATCTGTTATCTTCCGTCACTAATTTTGTATACAAAATGGAAAAGAAACTATACAGATAAGGAGAACAAATAATGAAAATATCAGTTGCCGGAACAGGATATGTAGGATTGGTTGCAGGTGTCTGCTTTGCGGAAAAAGGACACGATGTTACCTGTGTGGATGTAGATGAGAAAAAAGTAAAAATGATGGAATCCGGCATAACGCCGATTTACGAAGCAGGCTTGCAGGAATTGATGCAGAAAAATTATGCTGCGGGCAGACTTCATTATACGACCGATTACCAGAGTGCATATAAAGATGCGGAGGCTATTTTTATCGGTGTAGGTACGCCGGAACAACCAGACGGCTCTGCAAATTTAAGCTATATTGCAACAGTATCCAGGCAGATCGCGGAATCGGTGGAAAGAGACTGTCTGGTTGTGGTTAAGTCTACCGTTCCGGTCGGAACAAATGATAAGGTTGAGCAGTTTATAAACGACTTTTTAGTCAGGGACGTTAAGGTAGAGGTGGCTTCTAATCCGGAGTTCCTTGCGCAGGGTTCGGCAGTGCATGATACCCTTCACGCGGCAAGGATAATTATCGGAACGGAGAGCAAAGAAGCGGAAGCAATTTTAAAAAAGATTTATGAGCCGTTTGAGCTTCCAATCATATCGGTGAACAGACGTTCGGCAGAAATGATCAAATATGCCTGCAATGATTTTCTTGCCCTGAAGATTTCTTACATGAATGATATAGCCAATTTATGTGAGCTTGTCGGAGCGGACATTGATGCGGTTGCAGAGGGTATGAGCTATGATGCAAGAATCGGTTCTAAATTTCTTAATGCCGGTATCGGATATGGCGGCAGCTGTTTCCCCAAGGATACCAAGGCGTTAAAATATATTGCGCACCAGCATGGTTATACCTTAAGAACCGTAGAGGCGGCTGTGGATGTAAATGCCGAGCAGAAGACCAGATTATACCAAAAGGCAAATAACCGTATGATCACCTTCCAGAATCTGAGGGTGGCGGTGTTAGGGCTTGCTTTTAAAGCGGGAACGGATGATTTAAGGGAAGCGCCGTCATTGGATAATGTAGCGCTGCTTTTGGAAAACGGTGCAGATATATATGCCTATGATCCGATTGCCATGGATAACTTTAAGAAAGTGTATCCTGAAGGAAAATCAATGAACGGTTCGATTCATTATGTTGATGATCCTTCGAAGGCGCTTAAAGATGCGGCAATTTGTTTTATATTTACAGAATGGGAAGAGATTAAGGCAATTCCGCTGGAGAATTTTGGGAAATTAATGAGGATTCCGTTAGTATATGACGGACGTAACGTATTTAACGTAAAAGAAATGAAAGATGCAGGAATAGAGTATTACAGCATTGGCCGTTAACATATTATCAGGAGGGTTGGATGAATCCGCTTAATACAGATAAAATATATTTAATTACAGGCGGCGCCGGTTTTATTGGATTTCACTTGTCAAAAAGTCTGCTTGAAAAGGGCGCACGTGTTATAGGTTTTGATAATTTGAATGACTACTATGAAGTCTCACTGAAAAGAGACAGGCTTGAGATACTTAAAGGATATGAAAACTACACTTTTATTAAAGGCGATTTATCCGATAAAAGAGACGTATTCAGGCTTTTTCAGGAATATCATCCTCATATAGTAGTTAATCTGGGCGCCCAGGCCGGAGTACGCTACAGTATAGATGATCCGGACGCATATATGCGTTCTAACGTGATGGGCTTTTTCCATATTTTGGAAGGCTGCCGCTATTTTCCTGTGGAACATCTGGTATATGCATCTTCAAGCTCGGTTTATGGCGGGAATGAGAAAGTCCCTTTTTCGGTAGAGGATAAGGTGGACGAGCCTGTAAGCCTTTATGCGGCTACCAAGAAGTCCAACGAACTGACAGCCTATGCGTACAGTACACTGTATAGGATACCGTCAACCGGACTTCGCTTTTTTACCGTATATGGTCCTTTTGGAAGGCCGGATATGGCTTATTATAAATTTACAAATAAGATTATGAACGACGAACCGATTCAGATATATAACAAGGGAGATATGTACCGCGATTTTACTTATATAGATGATATTGTAAAAGGTATGGAGAACATTTTGTGTAACCCACCGGAGAAAAATTCCAAAGGATGCCGTTACAAGGTATACAACATTGGTAATAATAAGCCGGAGAAATTAATGGATTTTATTGAAACTCTGGAAAAATGTCTTGGAAAGACGGCGGTTAAGGAATTTCTTCCGATGCAGCCGGGGGATGTATACCAGACCTATGCGGATGTTGAAGATTTACAGAAAGATTTTGGATTTAAGCCGGATACCCCGATAGATGAGGGACTGGGTAAATTTGTGGAGTGGTATCGTGAATATTACGGAAAGGCATGATTAAATATGGAGAGTGATGTTAGAAAGATACCGGTGCTGTATCTGGTTGTTCCCTGTTATAACGAGGAAGAAGTAGTGGAAAAATCGGCACAGGTGATGAGCGATAAACTCCGTAGACTCGTAAGTGAGGGAAAAATTAAAAGAAACAGCAAAGTAATGTTTGTCAATGACGGTAGCAGGGATAATACCCTGAGGCTTCTGCATCAGATTGCGGCAAAGGACGCTGTTTTTTCTGTAATTAGCTTCGCAGGAAATTACGGACACCAGAGTGCCATTCTAGCCGGTATGATGATGGCGAGAAAGTATGCCGACGTGGTTGTGACGATAGATGCGGATCTGCAGCAGGATATTGAAGCACTTGATAATTTTTTGTCAAGCTATATGAACGGCAGTGAAATAGTATACGGTGTGCGCAACGACAGACATTCCGACGGATTTTTTAAGAAAAGCTCAGCAACGGCATATTATAAACTGATGCATCTGCTTGGCAGTAATGTAATTACCAACCATGCAGATTACAGGCTTATGTCCAAAAAAGCGCTTGACGCCTTATCTGAGTATCAGGAGACCAATTTATTTCTGCGTGGCTTGATTCCGACAATGGGATTTGCGTCAGATGTGGTTTATTTCGATGTAAAAGAGAGGGAAGCGGGACAGTCTAAATACACACTTAGTAAAATGCTGACTTTAGCAATGGATGGAATTACTTCCATGAGTGTCAGACCACTTCGTATGATTGCAGGGATTGGCTTTATTGTGTGCCTTTTCAGCATAATTATGTGTATATTCAGTCTTGTAGACTGGGCGAGAGGAAATACTGTGCCGGGATATACAACCAGCATTCTCGTATCCCTTATGATGGGCGGAATTACCCTTTTTTCGCTTGGGATTATTGGTGAATATATTGGCAAAATCTATATGGAAACCAAAAAACGTCCGCGTTACATCATAGATACCTTTGTATGGAAGGAATCAAAAGATGACTCAGGGGAAGATGCTTAATTCGGAAACTTCCTCTAACAGCACCTGCATAAAATACTCACAGCCTTTTTCGTTCAAATGATCGGAATCCGAAAAATATGTGAGATTGTCGTAGAAACGCTCATCATTTGAATAATCATAATAACTGACATTAGTGTCAGTAGCTATGCGGTTTACGGTTTCACTAAATTCCTGAAGAAATTCCTCTGAAACAAGCTCGTTGTAATATACGGAAAAAGGTGTGGTAATAAGTACGGGCGTTATTTTATTTTCTTTGCAGTAATTTAATATATCGTATAAGTCTGCAATTCTTTCTTCAAGAAAATACTCTTCTTTGTTGTCAAAATGTCTGCTGTAACGATCTTTGGCCCTTGCGGCAAATTCTTCTATGTTGATTTCGGAATTGGTATCTGGTGTATCAATTATTTCGTCATTATTTTCATTGTTATCATCCATTTTGCTGTTTTTTTCAATATTATCAGTCATTTCATTGTTTTCATTAGCAAATACAATGAGTGATAATTTCAAATCAGGAAAAATCTTTAATATATCCTCGCCCGCCGACAAAATAGGAAATTTATTCGTAATAAGGTCTATATAAGGATCATAATCAGGAACATTTTCCGGAGAAAGACAATGATAGTAGCGTACGCTAAGTGCCTGGGCCTCGCTTGCATTTATAACTTCATTATTAAAAGAAAAATAAGATACCGGAATAAACAGAACACTGCCGGGAGCCATATAGTGTCCGTATTCTTTCAAAATTGCATAGTCATAATTGAAACTTTGACTGGCATTTGCAAAATTAAAACAGGAATAGCCGCGTTCAGTCAAAGGGGTATAATCGAAATTATATGCTCCGTGCGAACTGCCGATATTACCTATCTGGACTTCGGTATAGAAGGCTTTAAGTGTAGAAAACTTGGAAACATCCAAATATTTATTGGCGTCAATATGGCGGTAGGGCTTATTAAGGCAGTATATTAAGAAAATAGCTGTCGCGGGAATTAGTATGCATTTTAGGGTAAAACGTAGTACGTCGTATAGTTTTTTCATAATAGTATTGGAACCTCCAGGTTAAAAGGGTGGTGGATTGCGAAAGGTTGTGTCGAGGGGACGAACTTGAGTAAAGTAAACAAAAACGGGGCTCGACCGCGGGAGCGAAGTCGCCCCTTATTTTGTTTACTTTACCCAAGTTCTGGGCATCGAGAACAAGATTTCGCATACTTCTAATTATAACTTAGAATTGAAAATATATAAATTCGGTTGCCACTCCCTTAGCAGAGAATAGTGCAATGGTAACAAGTGTTATTACATATATTGGCCATCTTATGAAGAATTTCTGCTTAGAAAATTCGTCTATGACATCGTATTTTAATGAAAGCAGGTCATATATAAGCAGCACCAACACTGATAGAGCCATCCCGCCCATCTGTATATACGACATGTCCAAACAAATAACGGCTGTTTTTAAATAGTTGAACGGGCGTGCAATGTCCCAGAACAGGCGCGAGATTATCCATATCGCATCTTCGATACTGTTTGCTCGGAAAAAAATCCATGTAAAGCATAGAAGAATAAACGTAAGGGGCAGTTGCCAAAATCGTTTCTTATATTCTTTGCCCTTGGGATGAATCAGCGTTTCTACTATTTGAAGTATACCATGAATGGCGCCCCATAGCACATAAGTAATGGCGCTCCCATGCCAAAAACCGCTTACAAGGAAAGTGATAAGCAGGTTCAGGCAGTGTCTCCACTTTGGAACGCGGTTGCCGCCAAGTGGGATATACACATAATCCCTGAACCAGCTTGAGAGCGAAATATGCCACCGGCTCCAGAATTCCCTGATGGAAAAAGAAAAGTAAGGACTTTTGAAGTTTGTCATAAGTTCGATTCCAAACAGTTTGGCGCAGCCAATAGCGATATCCGAATAGCCCGAAAAGTCACAGTATATTTCTATAGCAAACATAACGGTTGTTATTATGAGAACCAGCCCCACATAAGAGTGCACATTATTATAAATCTGGTCTACAGTCACCGCAAATACATCGGCAATCACAAGCTTTTTAAAATATCCCCATGTCATTAACTTCAGTCCGTAAGTTACATTTTCATACACAAAAGGCCGTTCTTTTTTATATTGTTCAATAAGCGAATCAGCCCGTCCGATCGGGCCGGCGAGCAGCTGCGGGAAAAAAGAAATAAAAAGAGCATAATATCCAAAATGCCGTTCCGCCTTTATTTTTCCCCGGTAAACATCAATCAAATACCCCATTGATTGAAAAAAATAAAACGAAACACCGGCAGGCAGAAGTATTGTCAACGTAATTGGCTGCAATGACAATGAGGCTTTGGAAATTGCACTGTTAAGTTGTGATATTACAGGATTGGCCGTTTTGAAAAAGACGATGATCAAAATAAGTGGCAGGAGACCAAACAATAAATTCCTTTTCTTAGAGCTATCGGTCTGCGCCTTTTCAAGTGATATGGCAAGCGTATATGTGAGAAGTGTAGCCAAAAAGAGCAGTATGCCATACCACAGATGCAGATTCATATAGAAGGCATAGCTCGCAATAAGCAAAAAAGCCCATCTGTATTTATGTGGGAATATACAGTATAGAAGAAACACAATGATCAGGAATATTCCGAAAGATATTGAATTAAAAAGCATAAAAAGCCTCCATCTTGTCATCATCGCTTACAAGGTCTGTTAGAGATAAGTCTACCACACATAACGCCGGATTGTCACTATAAACAAGGAAGATAAATGAATAGACTTCACACCTTAATTGTGGTATGATTATGTTGTAGCGATACAAGCCACAATATAGAAAGTAGGTGATTGCATGACTCTGGAAGAACAAAGACAAGCTGCTATTCTCACATATGTTAATTTAATGAGAATTAAATCATGTGAGACTGGTGAAAATAAAGAACTTGACTATCAAATTAAAGTTGCTAAAGTTATGCTGCAGAACTTTGGTATTGATTTCTCAGAACTTGAATATTAACGCTTATATTACACAAGGAAGGTGTAAAGTCACTTTTGAGACTTTACACCTTTTATATGGTTAATTAGAGTTAGGACATTCTCATAAAACTTTTGTATTCATAATATAAACGAGAATGTTTGGGTGGGTTGTGTACAAAATTGTTCGATTATTTGTTTAAATTGCCAATAAAATTTCGCTAACATATATCCGAACCAAATATAAGAGTATATATTAAGGTTAATCCGCTTAAATGGTACATAGTTGGCAATTGTTGGTAAAATCCCCTTATAAACATTATTAATGCACATCTAAGAATTAGCATAAATATATTAAATGTGCTGTAAATATAAGGAAAAATAATAATATATTGGCAATAAAATTATAAAAGTGTACAAAAAAATAATAAAAAAGAATACGAAATTAATAAAATGAGAATAAAAATAAAAAAAAGTGAAAATAATAGTATCTTTTTAAAATAAAAGGTGCTATAATTGATGCGTATAAAGTTCGGCACTAAGTGTCGGACCGCTTGAAATGTGCGATTTTTGTTGTAAATTTGGAGAAAGAGTCAAGCTGAGGTTTTACCGTTAACAGCGCATTAACGGTCTCACTATGCCCAAAACGCGGTAGTACCCCTGTCAATGTGTCATACACTTTCATATTTGACAGGTTTACTATAAAAAATCATCCGGGGTATAAGCCGGAAATATTAAACAAATGGAGGGATTATTTATTATGAATTCAAAAAGTGTAAAAGAAGGAGGAAAACATAACATGTACAGTAAATCAAAAAGATTTATTGCTAGTTTCTTAGCAGTGCTGATGGCTGTATGCATGTTGCCGGTTGATATGCTTGGCGGTGTTGGTGTGGCATATGCGGCAGCAGGTGATATAACAGCTTCTCCTGCTTCAGATGACTCTAATACTGAGTTTGTCACAGGCACAAATGTATCAATAACACTCAGTATAGAAGAGGGCAATGCTTCTGATATTTACTATCTTGTAAAACCGGATTCTGAAACAGATAAGTATGATGCTATAGCAAATGGCACAGCTAAGGATGCTGATGATGGTTCTACAAACGGAAGTTCGCTCACACTTAATAAAACTACAACGTTTAAGGCCTTTACAGTTGATGGCGAAGGTAAGTATGCGAATGTTCAAGAATTCGACTATACCTTTACTGCACCGACTAAGCCAACAGTAACAGCTAATCCTGATGGAACAAGTAAGTATACATTTACTGACGCAACAGGAGAAGTGGTACTTAGTGCATCTGCAGGAAGTGTTTATTATGTATTAAGCACAGATGAGGATTATACAACAACCAGTGTAAGTGCAGAGGCGATTGTAACTAAGGCCCAGGAAGCAACTGGTGCAATTACGATTACAAAAGCTACAACTATCAAAGCTGTTGCAAAAGACAATGATAATGTTGGTGAAGTACAGACATTTGAATATGATGTTACACCTGACACAGTAACGGTAGGAACTATAACACCTTCCACTGCAGCAGGTGCGGTTGCCAAGGATACAGAAATTACTTTGTCATATACACCTGTAGCTAGTGAATCTGCAGAGATATATTGTACTACTACTGCAGACTCTAAACCGGATGCAGCAACTTTAGCAGTTGATGCTAATAAGTATACTGAGGGCGACAAAATAAAGATTTCTGCAAATACAACTATCTATGCAGTTGCAAAGGTTGGCACTACTTATGGCGAGGTTCAGACTTTTGCTTATACAATTGACGACGGTACCCCGCAAACCAAAGATGTTGTATATAAACTGAATGGAGATGAAGTGGGTGCAGCAATTGATGGTTATAACGGTTCACAGGTAGATATTTCTGGTACTACTGTTGGAACTAGTAACTACTTTACCATGGGTAAAAAAACTGGTAAGACGGTTGCTGTTAAATATATTTCTGATGTTGCAAGTTATACGTGGGATGAAAGTATAGCAGAAGCTGATCGAACAACAAGTGCTATTTGGGCAACTGGTGGTGCACTTGGAGCTGGCGATGCGGATGGATATGCTGCTAATGGAATAACTTTCACAACGACAACAGCAAATGCTAAATTGCGTATATATGCTGCGCCCAAGCAAGCTGCTAATCTTGTAGTGGCTAAAGGCAGTGCTGGTGGAACGAAAATCGTGGACGAGTCATTTACTGCGTTTAAAATATCTGCTGCAAATGGCGGCAATGATATAACATTAGCAGAGCCTGACATCTATTATGTTGGATTTTCAGGCGGCGGCGGAATCTTTCCATGTATAACAGTTACAGAAACTAAGACTATTTCAGATACACCTGAAGCACCTAAGGCAGTTCCGGATTCAGCAAAAGGCGCCGTGAATGAAGGAACGAAGGTGACTTTAAACTGGGATGATGAAGATGCAACAGTTTACTACACAATAGGTGCAACTGACACAGATACTAAAGATCCGAAGGAAGCTGAAAGCGGAAAGATTGAATATACTGCTGGAGCAGAGCTTACTATTGATGCAGACCACAAGGTCATTAAAGCATATGCAGAAAAAGGCGGTAAATCAAGTGATACGATAAAATTTGAATACACGCTTAAGGCTGCAAAACCTACAGCGACTCCTGAAAACATTGTATTAGGCGCAGATGACAAAGTTGAATTGCATACTACTACAACTGTAGCTGGTACCGAGATACGCTTCACAACAGATGGAACTGAACCTACAGCTACAAGCACACTTTATACAGAGGCGCTCGATCTTACTGTGACTACACCTATCAAAGCGATTACTATAAAAGAGGGCTGGGAATCAAGTGAAGTTGCAGAATTTATCTATGTAGTTCCGACAACTACAAAGTCAGAAAAGATTGCAGATGGTTCAGCAGATGCTTTAGATAGTTACTTTACAATGGTGGATAGTGTTAAGCTTGGAAATATTAGTTCAATATCTCAGCTTAAAGATGATCTGACTAATTGGGATGCATTTGATGTTGAAGGCGTAAGCAAACCAATGACAAAGGCTATCCTTTCTTCATCAGGAAGTATGCCTTCCGAAGGAAGTGCGCCTGCCAACTGTATTACATTTACAACATCAGCAGCTAATGGAACCAAAGTAGTTGCATACTTTGCTACTAAAGCAGAAACTGAAGCAGCGCTTACGATTGCTAAATGGGATGCAGGAAAGATTGGAGAAACAGTTTCCAGTCAAGTAGGTGGAAGCGCCGAAGCAAAAGGAAACACCAAGATTACTAAAGCTGAATTTACTTTGACAGATGCAGGAACATACTGCATTGGATTTGTAGGCGGTAAAACCGGCACAAACGGCGTTGGCGGCGGTATCATTCCTTACATGATTGTAACCGAGAACCCAGGCGGCGGCTCTACAGAACCTACCACAGTAGCAGATCCTGTATTTGCTCCTGCTCTTACAGAAGGAAAGCATACATTTGGTACTAAGACAGGTGAAGTTACGATTACTTGTGCAACAACAGGCGCAAAGATCTATTATGTAACAAACAAAGGTACAAATGCTCTTACAGATGCAGAACTTGAAGCTGTAACAGAAGAAAATATCCTTGATAACGTAAAGAAACAGGAATACGGAACGGCTATCAGCGTAACAGAGAGCGGTACGAAGTTCAAAGCAATCGCAGTATATACCAAATCTGACAGTACCACAATAAATAGTGGTATAATCAGCGCTGAGTATGACATCACTGAAAACGGATATGATGTAACTGCAAATCCTACAGCTGATCCTACAAGCGGAACTATAAATGTAAACGATACCATTTCACTGTCTGCTGACACAGGTGCAAAAATCCGTTATACAACAGACGGTACTACAGAACCTACAGCTACAACAGGTGAAGAATACAGTGATACTAATAAACCCACAGCTACAGCAGTAGGACCTTTCTCAGTTAAGGCTATCGCATATAAAACTGAAACTGTTGACGGTACAGAGACAGTTACAGCAATCAGTTCTGTTGTAACCTTTAATTACACAGTAACAGAAGCAGGAACACCAGTCGCACTGACAAGTGTTACACTGACTGGTGAAGCTAAAGTTGGAAGTACCCTGACTGCTACTCCTGTATTTACAGGTGGTACACCGGACAATAGCAAAGTAGCTTATGCATGGTATCACGTGGGATCTACAGAACCGATAAGCGGTGCTAACGCTGCAACTTATGAAGTTAAAAAGTCTGATGTAGGCTATAAGATTAAAGTAGTAGTTACTTATGATGGGGATGCTGCTTCTGCTCAAACTGCTGAAACATCCGCTACTGTAACAGAAGACAATGGCGGTGACGGTGGCGATGAGAACGTTCCGAAAACCGGAATTGCGATCAAATTTGACGAAGGCTCAACCTATATTTACACCGGAGCTAAGATCACTCCTTCGATCACTGTATACAACAATGGTACTCCTCTTGTAGAAGGTACTGATTATACAGTTAAATACACAAATAACGTTAATGCATCCCACACGGTGGGTGAAGATGACGCACTGACTGCTGCTGTTGCTGAGAAAAAACTTCCTACAGTAACCGTAACAGGTAAGGGCAGCCTTAGCAAAAAAGTAACTGCAAACTTTAAGATCGTACCTAAGGCACTTGACAACGATGATTATGAATCAGCAGCAAACGCAGAAACTGTAGCTAAAGTAATAGCTGGTGCATCAGCTGTTGAAAACAAAAAAGCGACGCCTGTACTGCTCTACGGCGGTGTAAAACTGGCTGTAAAGAAGAACTTTGAATATGACGACACTACACAACAGAATAAGAATGACTGGGGTGGTGAAGATTCACCTCTGCTCAAACTTAGCGGCGTAAACAACTTCATGGGAAGTATTGAAATCCCTGTCAGTGTTGTAACCAAAGCTGATCAGGCAAATGCTAAGATTAAAGCTGAATTCAAAAACGGCGAAATCACTGGCAAGGATGCAGTTAAAAATCTGTATTATAATGGCACTCCGTATGTGATCGGATTTGATGTAAGCACAAAGGGCGGACTTTCAAACGCTGAAGACGCAGAGGATCCACTTGTAGAAAATACTGATTATGTCATCTCCTATCCTGAAGACCTGACAAACGTTGGAGCCAAGAAAGTAACGATCACCGGTATAAGCAGCAGATGTACAGGAAGCGTGACCAAGTCCTACAAAGTTATAGCTGCAGATAAGACTGGCGGAAAATTTGTAGTAGACGGAGTAGATACTGTTAATGGTTATGATTTTGTAAGCACCGGAGTAACCTTTGATCTGACAGGCGATGATGCAGTAACTGTTAAATATGTGGCAAATTCATCAGAAGGCACGGACTCACAGGCTGTAAGTGCAGATGGAGAACTGGTACCTGGAAAAGATTTCAAGATTACCTACAGTAATAACAAGAAGGTCGGAACTGCGAAGTATACAGTGACCGGACTTGGAAACTACAAGGGTGTTGTACTTAAAAACCAGGAGTTTACAATCAATGGAATCGGCCTGACTAATCAAAACGATGACATTGATGTAACAGTTGCAGATGTGTTCTATAACAAAAAAGGATCATATAAATCAGTTCCATACGTAACCGTAAACGGTAAGCTGTTGAAGGCATCAGAATATGTGGCTTACTATACTGTAGAAGGTGATGATGAGAGCGAAGTAAAAGGCAAGACCAGAAATATCACAGATGAAGATTTTGCTAACGATGCTACCTCTTTAACCGTAACAGTAACGATAGAGGCAAAGGGCAAGAATGTAGTCGGACCTGATGAAAGCAAGCAAGAAACTAAAAAGACCGCTACCTTTAACATTATCAAGAAAGCTGATGGATATGACAAGAGCAAAGACCTTTCCAAGGCAAAGATAACCTTCTATGGCGGCGAGACCAAGAATAAGGTAGGCTATACCGGAAAAGCAGTATATCCGACCAAGATGGAGATCAAACTTGGTTCTACTGTGGAGACTGTTGATTTAAATGCAACTGGTCAGCCTACAGATGCGACTAAGAAATATACGATAGTTTATGCTGACAATGTAGCAAAGGGCAAAGCAACCGCAGTAGTCACAGCAGATGCTGAAAGTGATTATGTAGGCGGTAAAGCAGCAACCTTCAATATTGTACAGAAGGCATTAGATAGTCTGGATACAGAAAATGGTGAAGGTTTCATTATTACAAGCTTCATGAAAGGTTTATTCAGCAAATAATATAATGCAGAAGTTACATTTAATAATGTAAAGTACAAGGCATAAATAAAAGAGGGCATCCCCAAAGTCTGAAAATGGCTTAGGGATGCCTTGCTTTTTTCATAAGGTTATTATGCTTGGCGATAAGACGCATCTATGATATAATTAAAAACATAAAATTGCTAAATTATAGCAAACAGAAAGGTAAAGGGTGGTTAATATGAATTCAAAAATCAGTGATGCAATCGAGTATTTGTTAAAACAGGATTTAGCAAATATGCCGGCCGGCAAATATCCGGTTAATGATGACTTTTATTACATGGTGCAGGAATATACTTCAAGAGCTGAAGCAGACTGCCACTTGGAATCACATCAGAAATACGTGGATATTCAGTGGCTTATCAGTGGCACAGAGGCTATTGACTGCACAAGTGTTGATGGATTGGAGGTAGAGAAAGAGTACAATCCTGAAAAGGACGTGACTTTCTGGAAGGAGCCGACAGAGATGATGAGATGCGTGCTAAGCGGCGGCAGCTATGTTATCCTGCTTCCTGAAAATGCACATAAGCCATGTATTGCAGTTGGCGAACCTGCGCCTGTCAAAAAGGTTGTTGCCAAAGTGAAAATCGCTTAATAAAAAGGGTATCCCGCCAGTCAGTTTGCGACTTTTGGGATACCCTATTTATGTTACTTTGTAATTATGCTTTGCTTAAAATACCAGATTATTCTTCACCAATGTGGAATAAGTCTGCAAGCACATCTTTGTAATTCTTAAGGTTCAATGCTGTAATCGTAAAGTTTACAGTCTTGCTTCCTGCTGCTGTTCTTTCATCATCGGTATTAGGAACTATTATTACAGTTGCTTTACCCTTGAGTGTGTTGTTGACATACTCTACCTTATATGCATCTGTAGGAACAGTATCTTTTCCGATTGATACTTCTAAGTAAGGTGTATGATTTGTATCATCTGCTGCGCTTCCGAATACAATAGCCTCACCTGTGTATGGCAGCTTACTGCTCTTAACGTATCCTTTTTTAGCATCATAGGTGTAGAAGGTTACTTTCGCCTTGGAAAGATCATAATCAGCTTCCTTATATACTTGGTATTGACCGGTAATCTTGCTTCCTGCAAAGTTTCCTTTAGCTTTACCTGTGAGTTCTACATATACAGTCGCAGAGTCAGCAGGTGTTTCATTCTCGGAAGAAATTACAAGTTTGTTCTTTCCTTTCATTTCCTTGCTGGAATCAAAATTGCCATCATCATCGGCAGCTTCTGTATAGTACTTGATATCGAACTCAGAATTCTTAACAGTCACGCCGTCCATGCTAAGGATAACAGGTGCTTTGTAAATACCTTCATTTTTATAAGGCTTGGTTGCGCCAAATTTAACATCCAGATTAATAGCTTCTAAGTCAGCGCTGCCTACTGTTGCATTTACTTCTCTTCCCTTGATCGTAAATGTCTGTTGCTGTTTAGCGATTCCCTTGTAATTACCTATGAAGGAAACAGTAGCCTTTGCAGTTCCGGATTTCTTGTTACCGCTATAGGTAACTTTGTAGTCTCTGTCTTTCTTAAGTGTAAGTGATTCTGTTACACCCTCGACTGTAGCCTCAACCTTGATATCGTCATCAAAGTAAGAATCAAGTGTAGCTCCTGCAACTGCATAAGGAACTTCATAGCTGCCACTCCAAGGATCACCAGTAATGTTTACTGTAGTTTTGTTCTTATCAGCCGGTTTGATGGTGAATGACTTGCTCACTGAACCAGCATAGTCTCCGGTACCATATACTGTGAACTTAACAACTCCGGCATTTGTACGATCTGTGGTGTTGTATGATACATAATAATACTCTGATGCAAGATGATCGGTTTCAGGCAGTAAATTTCCATTGACATCTTTTACATCAAGTGACACTTCCTGTTGTGAACCGTTGTATGTGTAAGTTACACCTTTTGTAAGTGCGACTTTCAGTTGGTAATTCTTTAATTCATTCTTCTCAACTACTTTTACATCAAGCTTAAGTGAACCGGTAAAGTTACCATTTTCTTTAGCTGTAATTATTACTGTTTTTTCTTCTTCCGGTGTATCTTCTGCTGTTACAGTGTTATACTTCGTATTAGGTATAACAATATCTTTATTAGCTAATTTTACACCGTTATAGATAATTACGGGTGCTGCTTTGGAACCTTTTGCAATTACTATATTTCCAGTTTCGATGCCAGTTCCGATAATATCATGTTCTGCATCTCCAAGACTCTTTTGCGCAATGTTAAACTCAACTTTCTGGCTGCCGGAGAAACGTCCTTTACCGGTAACGGTGAGAGTTGCAGGTTTCTTAACGCTTGCATTTACGTTATTAGCGCACTTAACTGTATAGTCAACGCCTTCTGTAAGGAGTTCGTCGTTGTTATATACTTCGATATCAGGTATGATAGCGCTTCCTGTGTAAGTATATGTGCCATCATCTACAAGTTCTACGCTGAAGCCGGTCTTTCCGCTGCTTTCTCTTACTGTATAGATAACGGTTTGAACATCACTTGCTACGCCATTCTTTACTGCAATAGCTTTAATAACAAATTTGCCCTCTGTAGTCGGTGCTGTTATTTTGTCAGCAGCAATATATACTGTACCGTTTTGTGCCGTAGGTGCAGCAATGTTTTCATCAGCTCCTCTTGTGTAAAGAATTTCATCGGCATCTGCTGCTGAAAGTGTGATTGTTGCACCTGGAAGTATCCGTCCACCGTTTGGTGATGCTGTAGGAGCTGCTGGTTTGGTAGGAGCTTGTGTAACAGATATGGTAATTGTAACTGTTGTTTCTGCAGTAGGTGTATATTCTGCACTAGTACCAATCTGAGCTGTTGTGTTTGCAACAGTTGTACCGTTTTTCTCTACTACCAATGTATATTTTACTGCTTTTTTCAGATTTACTGCTGTACCTGAAGTAACTTCTAATTTCTCACCCGGTGCAGTGAAATAAACTTTTGCACCATCAAGTTTGTCTAAATCGTCGTCACTAATGTTCGGTGTTATAGCTACTCTTTCAGCAGGAGTAAGTCCGGTTACGATGGTGATTGCAACTGTTGCATCATCTGTAACCTCATACTCTGTGCTGTCATTGATTTTTGCTGCCATAGTTTCATCAGTGGTATTGTTTTTCTTTACTACTAAGGTATATGTTGTACCTTTTTTCAATTGTAAAGCTTCACCGGAAACAACTTCCGCATCTTCTTCACCTATTGCAGTAAAGTAAACCTTAGCACCATCAAGTTTGGCTGCTTCGTCTGCACTGATGGTAGGTGTTATGTTGGCGGTCAAAGATTCGACTTCAACAGTGATTGTAATACTTGCTGCTGCATTTGGAACCGTATAGTTTGCATTGCCGTCAATCTTGGCGGTAATGGTTTGATCAACTACATTGTTTTTCTTTGCTACTAATGAGTATGTTACGCCTTTCTTCAACTGTACTGCCGTTCCTGAAGCAGTAACAGGTACATCTGTTTCATCCGTTGCAGTGAAGTAAAGTGTAGCGCCATCAAGTTTTGCTAAGTCTTCTGGACTGATGGTTGGAGTGATGGCTACGGTGTCTACAGATGGTGTGGTTGCGTCATAGGTTACGGAAACTTCATATATTCTAGTATCAGGTTCCTCACCTGTTCCATATATATAATATGTTCCTGCATTAGTCAGTTTTACTTCCACGGTATCCCAGTTGTTACCATTAGAATTTATAATCTCAATTCTTTTATCTGTGTCATAGGTTCCTTCATATTGTACCGTAGTAGTAGCTTTATTGGTAACTTTAATCGGTGCGCCAACACATTCCGCTACTTCTGTTTCTGCTTCATTAAGTTTAGCAAGTACCATATGGGACTTATTGCTACTATTACCTGCAGTAGCTTTAATCTTTAAAGTTGCTGCTTTATCTGTCTTAAATGCGATGCTATTATAGTAAGGATATCCTGAGTTTCCAATTTTAATTCTGTGTGAGCATCCGTCTACTATACCAGATTTACTTTCTGCTGTAATACTATGATCCTGATCCGCAATGATGTAAAAACCAGCGGCTGAACCAGTTGCTTCTTTAGTTGTAGTTAAAGCAGGCAGCGGACTTTGTGTAACATCTATAACATCAGATGCCCGCAGCGTAGAACCCGTCGTAGGTATTGAATTAGTAATAGTCGCCAGTGTTCTTTCTACAACTGTACATGTAGCAACTTCATAGTCAAGTGCATAGTTACCATCACTTTCAACGGTTGCACCAGCCGCTACGATATCAACCAAAGCACCATTTGCTAATGCATTCCATTTCTCCGGTGTCATGAGCGTAGTATTGTCATGAGTATCGCCATGTTCGTAATAGTTAATTGAAGGCTGTGTTTTAATTATAGTTGCAGCCGTATCCGGAGCTACAAGTCCGGTGCATTCATAATCGTCTTTTGTAGCAGTAGCTTTATTTGCCGGAGGAGTAGTAGGGTTAATTGTCTTATCCCATGTTATATCATTGGGCTTGATTGTAACTGTTTTGGGTTCAATTGTAAGTGTTACATCTACATCGTTGTCATCAGCGTCTACACCGCCTATATACTTTGTCATAGTATAGTCACTGTCATCTGAAAGTGTTGCTGTTACCTTATAAACTCCCACAGCAGTAGGCTCATCAGTTGTCTCAGTATTTGCATCCGGTGTTCCGCTTACTACTTTTGTGAATTTATAGGTTAAGTTCTTTTTTATGTCTGCTATTGCATCATCAAGAGTCTCACCTGATGCTCCGGTTACCGTAATAACAGCATTTGCTTTAAAGCCATAAGCAGCTCCGTTATATGTGTGTGTTACGGAATTTCCGGAAACAGTTACTGCAGTTTTATTAGCTATAGCTACTGTTACCTTGATATAAGCATCTGCATAATTTTTAGATTCTACTTTAACTACAAGAACTGTAGCAGTACTATCAGTAGTTGCATTTAGGTCAACAGCATATGTCATTTTGCCGTCCGCTGCTATCTCAGGAGTACCCGTAACTACAGCTCCAGCCTCATAATCATCATGTGTATTATCTACGCTATATGTGAATATATCCTCCTCAGATAGAGGCTTAATTAAAGCAGCAAGGTCTAACTTAGCTGATGCATAATCTGCAATCTGTCCTGCATCTATAGATACTTCTTTATCACTTGTTTCTAATGTTGCCTGTGTGATTGTAAATACATCAACAGACTCAGCCTCAGTAGGGTTAGTCTCATCTATTGATGTAACTTTTACTTTTATATTACCTACACTAGTTAAATCGTCAGTATCTTCATACGTACCTACAGTATCAGTTTCTCTTAAAAATGATGTAGTATATGCTTTAGGATTTACCGTAGTTGTAGCGTCACCTTCACCAGGTATAGTAACGACTACATTAAGATCAACAGGCTCACCTGTGTAAACTGCAGTTTTTGCTTTGTCAGTTCCAACTGAAAGGTCTACGGTAGCATTAGTAAGATCGACTGAGTCAACCTTTTCCTTGTATTCATGTAGAACAATACTTGCAATCTTAAAATCTTTAGAACTGTCCTCTTCATCACCTGCTTCGATTGTCAGCACTGTTGAAGACGTTTCATCATCATTTTGTACTGTTGAAAACATATTGTCAGTCTTTAGGTAAAGTTTCTCATTAGTATAAACTTTGTCATTACCAAAATAAGTTAGTATATCAGAACTATCTTGTTTTTGATATACTTTTTCTTGTTTTGTTCCTGCCCCAATCAAAATATATCTCTTCGCGTTACGACCAGTAATGGTAATCTCAATCGCAATCGCATCTGTGTCATCATCAACAGGTATATCAATTTTTCCGCCCCTAGCTAGTGTTAAATTGGGAGCTTCTACCACGTTATCACCGCTACCTGAGGTATCTGTTGGCTTTAGAGTTACTGTTCCGCCACTCAACTTAATGCCATCAAGATCATGGTCAGCTGTAAGCGTAGTGTTACCATCGTCCTTATTCACCCATTTCATGGCGCTTGCTTTATCAAAGGTCCATGATCTAACCTTACCATCATTAACTTTTTCATCATATTTACTGGTATCTGCAGTAACCGCAGCGCTAACCTCTGCAGGTTCAAGCACCTCTTCTGAAGCCACTGCTACAGCTGCTTCAAGCTCAGGTACTGCTTCCTCAAGTGCCAAATCTTCCTCATCAGCAGTCAAAACGTCTTCAGTTTCTACGTCTTCTGATGATTCAGCATCATTTACTTGGGGTTCATCGGTCTCTTCATCTGCTGTAACAACGCTGTCTGCTGCTTCAGTCTCTTCATCTACTGCCACAACGCTGTCCGGTGCTTCAGTCTCGATAGCATCAAGCTCTTCAGCATATGCTACACCAGCTACATTGGCAGGCAGTAAAGTTACTGCCATCAGCAAAGCAAGAAAGCCAGCAAGAAATCTTTTTCCCCTTCCTTTTACACTTTTTGAATTCATAATAAATAATCCCTCCATTTTTTTAATATTTCCGGCTTATACCCCGGATGATTTTTTATAGTAACCTGTCAAATATGCAAGTGTATGACATACTGGCAGGGACACTATCGTGTTTTGCGTTTTTTGGCGTTTTTATCCGTTAATGCGCTGTTAACGAGCTGATTGTCTGTTGATACTTAAGAAGGATCATTGCAAAAAAAGACATTTTTCGGGTAAAATATGCAATTTTTTAGACAGTATTAGATGATAAAATAAAGATTATAGATAAAGGAGGGGATAGGATGAAAATTGAAATAAGCGAAATCGTTCAACTGATTATTGAATACACAAGACAGGTAGAAAAATATGAAAGCGTAAGCACTTATTATTCTGCCATCTGTTTGGGTGGGATTTGTGCTACTATACTTTTTATTACCTATCTTTTAGTACGGCGGCAGAAAGAGTCTGCGCAAGAGATATTTGATAAGGCGATTTCAACACTGTGTTTATTGCCACCTGTTATTACGACTCTTTATTTGTATACTTTTGCTATGAATATGCGGAAAGTAGCGATGTTCCGAGGATATCTGGGGTATTTGGAGAACCTGATGAACAGCATGGCAGATTATCCTGTCATAACTTTTGACCGGGAGCTGGTAACTCAATTTCTGGGAGCAGGAAGTTTCCCTGTAAATGGGTTGGGCCCTGTAGTTATGGGAATATTCGTAATATTATCGCTGGTAGCCGGCTTTTGTCTGTCGACTTATTTTAGGCAGAAAGTTACTTCCTCTGAGTTTAAAAAATGGCAGAAAATAATTTTTTATGTCGTACTCATTGTATGTGTGCTATTTGACATCGTGTGTGTATACTACCTGAGCATTAATGACAGAGTCGTAGATGAAGTGCTGCAGCAGGGTGTTATGTTGCAATGATCAGCAGGAGGCAAAACTGAAGATGCATATTGAATTTAATTTATCAAATATATTAGAAGTTATTGCTATATTTGTTTCGGGGATGTGTGGAAAAGTTGATTTGGATTCTAAAAAGCTTTGCAAAATTATTTCAAGTATTTTATCCGCATTTTCTATAAGCTATCTGCTTCTTAGCTGTTTAACGCTGGAAAACTATTTTATAGCGGCGGTTTTGCGTTTTTCGCAAATATACTGGAAAGGCATATGTCTTTATATCCTTTTTTTTGCGCTGATTCCGCCTACCGCTGCATTATGGGAACAAAAAAAGAAAAATGCCCGAATAGAAAAATCATATGTCATGGGTAACACGATTTTTAATATTGCAGGGGCTTTTAGTGCCTGTGCAATGTTTGGTATCGCTCATTATATTATAAGAGATTTCTCCTGTTTAAAAGAATTTAAGATAGAGAAAATTGTTTCTATTTTGATACCTGCCTGTGTGTGGCTTGTACTTGCCTATCAAAGCATAGAGCAGCAGAAAAAATTGCCGGATCATGACGCAGACACAAAATTGCTGAATCAGAAATTGAATATGCTGCATTTGTTCCATGCCTTTTTCTTCTCTGCTCTTTCTGTAGTCTTAATTGTATGCTATTCAATATATTGCTATATACATAATCTGCAGTTAGAGATACATTATACTTATTTCATTTTGCTTACACTGGCACTTGCATTTTTTTATTTGTTGTCGCAACATTTCCATAGACACGTTTATATGGTATTTGTGGTTATGGTTCCTGTGATTTTAGTTTCAAGTGTATACTGGATGTCGTGGTTTTCAATGAGCATTATAATGAGGTTCTTGCAATGGCTTTTTATTGTAATACATTCTTTGGTCTATGCGGTTCTTATTTTTTATAGATATAAAATGATTTTTATAGGAAAGCCTGAAGAGATGGAAGCGGGCAGGAGTTATGGTAAAACTCATAGGTGGTTCAAGGGAAAGGTATTTGCTATTGAGCGCGGTTTTCAGGGAGTCATGCTGTCGATTGTTATTATATGCTATTCTGTCAGCTGGCTGGTGCCAATGCTGGTACAGAGAGTTGATGGCAATATGGCTGAAATTTTTATTATCAAAGTATGTAGGGATACGGATGTCGATGCGGATGAAATGATAGCGCTTGCTAAAGAACAGGGTGATTATGATGCGGTAAATCAGGATTATGACAGAGATAAATATTTAAAGTTTATGTATGAAGAACTATATGAACAGATATTGGACAAGGGAATAATCAATGAGGATAGCAAATTCTTGATATATGAGGATCTACGAGACTGGTGTGCAGGAATGTAGGTGTTAAACTAGTATTATATCCTACCCCTTAATCAACTCAATCATCCCCATCACCGCGCTCGTCAGAAACACGACTTCCCGTCCTCCAAGTGCCGGAGCGGGAGTCGGCGTATCTATGGCCACGAAGCCATCTGACACAAGTGTCATATAATCTTTTTCAAAATCATCAGTTTCATAACATATATGGTAGGGGCTGTTTTTGTATCTCTTCATAAGCCCTGAAACAACCGAGTCCTCAGCGGCTGGGGAAACCAATTCTATACAGTAGCCGTCTTTTTCCATAAAGCATATATTTACTTTGCGGATATCATCATAGACTTTGTCTTGGGTGATATGATAGCCTAATTTTTCAAAAGAGCTGATTGCAGCGTCTATTTTTTTTACAAGATAGCCAATGTGATGTACTTTTAATGTCATATAGATAACCTCCGGATTGAAAAATCTTTGATTCTTCAATCTTTATATTGTTGATAAATGCAGTAAAATTGTGTATATTAGATATAGTTGGCATTTTATTGTTATAATTTGTATTTTAATTATTTCAATTGAAAATATTATATTTTAATGTGCTGATTTTATCAAGCGGCGGAGGAAGAATTTTGGAAAAAAAGTTGAAGGCGCTAACCTTTATAAGTGTCCTGATTTTTGTCATACTTATGCTGCCAGTTGTGTATTTATCGTTTGTTAACAGGGCGACAGGAGATGACTACGGATATGCCATATATACAAGGGCGGCATGGATGGGAACACATTCGATTGTTGAACTTTTGAAGGCTTCATGGCGGACGATCGTCCAGTCATATTACAGTTTTCAGGGAACGTGGTTCAGCCTGTTTTTATTTACAATACAGCCTGAGGTGTTTAGTGATAGCGGATATGTTATAGTGGTATTTCTGATGCTGTTTGTTTGGGTTGGAAGCACGTTTTATTTGTTTAAGACAATACTGTGTCAGGGGATGGCTTTGGATAAATGGAGCTGTCTGCTTATTACGCTCTGGTTTATGATAATAAATATAGAATTTATTCCCTCAACTAGGTCCGCCATATTCTGGTTTAACGGCTGTGTCCACTATATACTGCCGTTTGCGATGTGCCAGTTGGTTACAGCATGGTTGATTAGGTTTGGACAAGAATATAAGGAAACTACGTTTGTGGGTATTTTGATTTTCATGTCAATGCTTGGCGGCTCTAATTATCAGGCTGCGCTGTTTACGTTAATTGTGGCTTGTTATACGCTTATAGCGGCTTGGTTTCTTAAAAAGGACAAGCGGATTTTTATACTGGTCATCCCGATTATTACAGAATTCATCGGTCTGATCGTAAGTATGAAGTCCCCTGGGAACAGGGTGCGGGCAGGCGGGGATTTTGGTTTTTCCTTTTCCAAAGGAATCAGAACCATAGGTCTGTCGTTTCTGTATGGCATTAAAGATATAGGTACGTATGCGAAAGAAAGGCCGCTTATATTTGCGGGACTGTTATTTATGTTTGTTATTTTTGTCACAATCTTTTGCATGAAGGAAGATGCTTTTCATTTCGAGCATCCGGTCTGGCTTTCACTTATGCTGTTTTGCCTGTACAGTGCAATGCAGTCGCCGGCCATTTATGCGGATGTTGCGGTTTCCGGAGGAGTGCCGAATACGAATTTTCAGGTATTTTTGCTGATGGCTTCGGGGATTCTTCTTATAATCGCAGAGAGACTTTCGCTAAGGTTAAAACTGATTTGGAAAAATGACTCAGTTAAGAACATATTGAAGATGATTGCGGTTCCGGCTGCATTTATCTGTCTTGTAATAGTAGCTGCAGGACGCAGCAATATAAAGACGAGCACATCTTTTGTTTCGCTTGAGTACATCACAAGCGGACAGGCTGCTGATTATAAGGCGCAGATGGATTTGCAGACAAGGCTCATGGAGGATGAAAGTACTCAGGATGTGGTTGTACCATTTATTAATGATGTGCAGGGACCGCTTATGCATATGCCGGTTACCGATGATCCGGATGTCTTTACTAATTATGCAACAAGGGAATTTTATGGGAAAAGCAGTGTGGTGGCAATGGAGCGTCCGGAGTGGATTAGGCTGTATGGCGCACTGTGGGGCATTGAGGCTGCCGATTAGTATACAGCGTGGAGAAAGGCGCAAATTAGGATGAACAGTATAAAGAAACTTTATGAAAAATATAAGGATTTCATAATGGAAGTTATTCATTTTGGAATAGTGGGTGTTATTAATACACTGATGGGTTGGGGAATCATGGCGGTTTTGTATAACATAATCCATATGAATTACTGGCTTTCAACGGGTATTTCGTATTTTATAGGAAGTGTTTTTTCGTATCATGCGAATGCCAAACTGACCTTTAAAGTAGAAGAACGGGATAAGTGGCTGCCTTGGCGATTTGCAATTAATATAATAGTTTGCTATCTGATTGCTTACGGAGTGGCACAGCCGTTAGTGCAGCACGTGCTTGTGTCGCAGCCTGTGGTTATTGTGGATAACGTGGCAATGTTAGTCGGGATGTGCCTGTTTGTGGGCTTGAATTTCTTCGGGCAGAAGTTGTTTGTATTTAGGAAAAAGAAGATTTAGGAAGGATGAAAAAATGAAGGAATTAACGCAGAAAAAGTGGTTTCTGTGGCTGACTAAATACTGGTTCATATTTCCGATTGCAGGATTTCTGATTTTTGAGGGCGGCATTTTTTTCTATTTTGGTGAAAAAAGTTATATTGCCGTGCATGATAACATGGATTTGTTTATCGCTCAGTTTAGAATGCTGCAAAATACAAATTCATTTTGGAAGCACGGCGTAGATGTGCCATTCCTTGGCGGAATAAGCAGGGATAATCTTCCCTCGGAGTTATCGCTTTACAGTCTGCTTTATATGGTTTTTTCGACATATACGGCGTATATACTGGGGCTGCTTATCAAGGTCGTGATTGCCATTGTATCTTTTAAGCTTCTTATACAGGAGCTTTACCCTGAAAAGTATGCCGACTATCGTCCTATAGTCTATATGGTAGGATTTGTGTATGGGATTTTAAACCTTTTTCCGGCATACGGCTTTGCATTTGCATCCATGCCGTTAGCGGCATACTTATTGATAAGGATTTACAGAAAGCCGTCGAAGCTGCTTTACTTGGCTTTGTTTTGCTATCCGCTGGTATCATACTTTTCATACATGGGGATTTTTATTCTGGGCTATATCGTAATTGCGATCATCTGGCTTTCTATTAGGGATAAAAAACCGACATGGGCACTAATGATAGCACTTGTTATTCTTGCGATTGGATATGTTGTATGCGAATATCGCTTATTTAGTCAGATGTTACTCAGCGACGAAGTTACGATTCGCTCAAGTATTGTAAATGCGGATTTATCTGTAAAAGAGGTGCTTAGTGAAATTGCCGCTGTATGGAAAGAGGGAATTTTTCATGCGGACGGCGTACATACTAAGCTGGTACTGCCACTTTGTATAGTCTATTTCGCCACGAATAACATACGTTATTTGACTAAAAAGCAGCCAAAACAGATTTTACATGACAGATTTAACTTTGTAATGCTTTTTATAGTGTTTAACAGTGTGGTATACGGTTTGTATGATTTTGCACCTGTAAGAACCTTATTTGAGACTCTTATACCGCAGCTTCAGGGATTACAGTTTAACCGTACGATTTTCTTTAATCCGTTTCTATGGTACGCAGCATTGTTTTTGATTTTAGTAAGACTGTATGATATGGGTATCTGGCAGATGTGGGCGGCGAATATTGTTGTATGTCTGGCTGTGCTTGTAGTAATCCTGACGCCAACCAGATATAATGATATATATAATACATGTTATTGTCGTGCATACGAATATTTTCATGGTACTGAGGTGGATGCTCTTGACTATGAGCAGTTTTATGCGGTAGATTTATTTACAGAGATTAAGGAAAAGATTGACTATCATGGAGAATGGGCCGTAGCATACGGTATGCATCCTGCGGTGCTCGAATATAACGATATAGCGACGTTGGATGGCTATCTTGGCTTTTATTCACAACAGTATAAAGAGGATTTCAGGAAAGTAATAACGCCTGCACTGGAACGGATGGAGGAAACCAGAATCTATTATGATGACTGGGGTGCGAGGGCTTACTTGTATTCCGGAACCGATCCTAGTATAGTTAATGCAAGCAAGACTATATATGCGACTGATCATGATATTTATATTGACGCCGAAAGCCTTGGAGCGCTTGGCGGTAAATATATTTTTTCAAGGATAAATATAAGTAATGCAGACGAGGCCGGGCTGGTTCTTGTAGATAGTTTTACGTCTGCGGATGAAAGTTATACAATTTATTTATATGAATTAAAGACAAAATCGAGGAAAGAGGAATAAGACAATGCCGATCAGAGTACACAATTTTGCGGGAGTTTTGGGATGGAATGCAAGGAAGTATATACCGAAATTAGCCAGCGCAAGCTATTTAAAACTGCAATTTATAACAAGAAGGCGGCAGCAGCGTAAATTTATAGACTATTTTTATGCGCAAAAAGAAATCCCGCAGCCGATGGTAGTAAATTTAGAGACAGTAAACCGCTGCAATAGTACATGTGAATTTTGTACCGCTAATATACATGCGGAAAAGCGTCCATATACAAAAATGCCCGATGAATTATACTACTCTATTATCGACCAGCTTAGCGAGTGGGGATATAAAGGTCATCTGACATTATATGGAAATAATGAGCCCTGGTTGGATAAAAGGATTGTGGAATTCCATAAGTATGCGAGAGAAAAACTTCCGGATGCATTTATTTTTATGTCAACCAACGGACTGCTTCTGGATATAAATAAGGTTAAGTCCATTGTGCCATATGTGAACCAGCTTATAATTAATAATTATTGTCTGGATATGAAGCTGCATGAAAATATTCAGAAGATATATAAATATGTGAAGAAACATCCTGAAGAATTTAAAGATGTGGATATTTTAATCCAGATCCGCTACTTGAAAGAAGTCTTGACAAACCGGGCCGGAAGCGCGCCGAATAAGAAGTCAAAGGGTAAGATAATCAAAGAAACCTGTCTTATGCCTTTTACCGATATGTGGATTATGCCAAACGGTAAGCTGGGCATATGCTGCTGCGATAATTTTGAAGTAACAAATCTGGCTGATCTGCATGAAGTACCTTTAAAGGATGGATGGAACAGCGAACCGTATAAGCAATTAAGGGACGGTGTAAAATACGGAAGACAGGGATATAATTTCTGTAAAAACTGTGATTTTATTGATGCAGGACTTAGGATGGATGCGGTGAATGATGTTTTGAAGCACCATGAAAAGATGCATGGGGCTAGACAGTCGGTGTTTAAAAAATAAGGGGCAGACGAATGATTAACGATTTCAAAAGAAAAAATGTATGGTGGATTGTTATAGGGGGCGTTTGTGCTGCGGCGCTTGTGATTGTGACGGCGCTGTTGTATGGAAGCTTGAGTGGTAAGTCTTCTGAGAATCAGCAAACGCAGCGGGATGAAAATGATATGGAAGATTTGGTGACGGATTTGGAGCCGATTGTGCAGGAGAATGACGGATGGGGGGAACAGACGATGGATGAGGCCGTTGCTTCCGGATTATCTCATGAGGATGAAGAAGATATAGATATAGATATAGCAGATATTCTTAAAGATAAAACCTTGTCTATTCTTGGTGATAGTATTTCAACTTACGAAGGCTGGATACCGGATGAATATGCAGTCTTTTTCCCGCTGGATGGTGAAGTTGGTGATGTGGACGAAACATGGTGGAAGATGTTTATGGATGATGCCGGTATGCAGTTTTGTGCCAATAGCTCAAGCTCCGGAAGTACATGCGTTGGCGATTCCCTGAGCATTGACAACCCTAAGTTTGCCTGCAGTAATTACAGGATAGATGATTTGATTGGAAAAGGCGGCACATATCCTGATGTGATCATAGTTTATATGGGTACTAACGATTGTCTTACGAGCATTCCTATCGGAGAAAATGATGGTACACAGTTTGTGGAAGAGGGAGTTATTGAAACTTTTAGCGACGCCTACACTTTGATTCTGGACAAACTGGAATCGCAGTACCCAATGGCACAGATATATTGCTGTACTTTAACTCAGCTAGGCAGTTGGGGCAGCGGCAACAAGCCATTTGTAACCTTTGTAAATTCCGATGGATTGACTTCAGAAGATTACAGTAAACAGATTGAAACAATTGCCTCCAATCGTGGCTTAAATGTAATAGACTTATGCAATTGCGGCATAAATGAAAAAAATATGCCACAATACGTAACCGACGGTGTACACCTAAATACAGAGGGTATGAAACTTGTACGTGATTCCGTAGAATCTTCCATTATATCCTCTTCATACTGATAGGATGCTGCGTATCACTTAGCAGCGCAGTTACTTATTTTTCCAATATCCAGAAGCCAGGTACATAAAATAAAAGCTAGGGGTGAGTTGCCACCGCATCCGAACCCCTAGTTTTTATTTTATGTACTTGGCTTCGTCCGTCATTCAAAAAAAGTAAACGCTCTTCTATTTACTCCCTTCATGATATTCTTTTTCCGTATTCACGCTCCAAATGTTGTCTTTATTACTTACGCCGTTTACAATATTCTTAACGGTTTCAAAAGAAGTCATCATGGAGTGGTCAATGTTATTGTAGCGGTGCTGTCCGTTACGGCCTACGCAATATAGGTTGTCAATCGTTTTGAGATAATTTACTAAAGTATCAATATGCTTGTAGGTATCAAAATACGCCGGATAAGCTTTTTTCACTCTTTCTACATGTGAGTCCATTACATCTTTAGGACTGTCGATAAGCCCCATTTTAAGAATTTCGTGGACAGCGAATTTAGTAAATTTTTCATCTGACATTGTCCAGTATTTATCGCCTTCGTCTACAAAATATTCAAGTCCTATCCATACCGTATTTTCCAAATCTTTTATCATATAAGGCGACCAGTTATTGTATATCTGGAAACGCCCCAGTTTAACAGAGCGGTCATGGACATAAATCCAGCAGTCCGGAACAATATTATTTATGGTTTTGATCTTGGTCATGTTTTTAAGATTAAGCTTAGGAAGCAGTATACCGACAGTCATATAATCACGGTATGGCAGTCCCTTAGCAACTTCAGCGGGCTTCTTAGGTACATCGTTCATGCCGCCGACTAAGTCCTTAAGCGGCATAGATGAGATAAAAACATCCCCATCTACGGTTACTTTCTCACCATTAGTTTCATAAGTAAGGGAAGTAATATGATTGTTCTCATCCTTATGCAGGTTTACTACTTTGCAGTTCTTAAGTATATTGCCGCCCATCTTCTGAATTTCCTCAGCGGTTACGTCCCACAACTGACCGGGACCGAGCTTAGGATAACTGAATTCTTCTATAAGAGAGGTCTCAACCTTGCGGTTTTTCTTTCCGGGAAGCATTTTGCCGAATATATCCTTGATAATTGCGGCTACAGACAGACCCTTTGCGCGTTGTGCGCCCCAGTCCGGAGCAATTTGGCTGGGATGTCTGCCCCAAAGGTTTTCGGTATAATTTTCAAAGAACATGGAATACAATTTCCTGCCAAAACGGTTTATATAGAAATCTTCAAGGGACTTCTCCTTACGCTTATGCAAAATTGCGGCAATATAGCTGAAACCGGCCTGAATAGTAGTAATGAGCCCCATATTCTTAAATGTTTCAAATTTCATGGAAATGGGATAGTCAAAAAACTTTTTATTAAAATAAATACGCGATACTCTGTGTCTGCGCAGCATTACCCTGTCAACTTTTTCGGGATCGGGACCGCCGGGAGTCAGTGTCATCTTGCGGTCTAAAATGATATCGTCGTAAGTCGGCGAACCCTGCAGCGGAAGCATATTGTTCCACCACTCATTGACCTCAGGTACCTTGGAGAAAAAGCGATGTCCGCCCATATCCATACGGTTACCCTTGTAATTTACGGTTTTAGAAATTCCGCCCATAGCCTCGCTTTCTTCTAAAACAGTAACCTCGTATTCCTTGCTTTGTTTTAACAATTCGTAAGCGGCAGTCAGACCTGCAGGCCCCGCGCCTATAATATATGCTTTTTTCATGAAAATTCCTCTCTGTAATTAGAATATAATTCCATTCATACTTAACTTATATCTTATCATGTTTGTCGATTATTGTACAGATGTTCGCAAAAAAGAGACCTGAAAATCCCATCAAAGCACATACCCTTGCCAATCTGGACATACCGCACATTTTGCTGTAAAATAAACTAATAATGGAAATTTTTAGAAAGGACTTCCTCTTCGCGTATGATACAGATAATGGCACTGATTTTCTGGCTCTTGGTCATTCCATTTTGCATAGGCCTAATTCCCGCTAAATTCACACCGGACGATAAAAGAAACGCTATTGCCACGCTGCTTGCCGGTTATCTGCTCATGTGGAGCGTATTTGAGGCTATTACGATTCCTGCGGTAATCTGGATTCAGTATGATAACTTTTTATTTGTCTTAAGGTGGTTTATGATAGCGGCAATCTTACTTGCGGCGTTTGGGATCATCGTCTGGTACATGGACTGGAAAAAGACAGAGGGCATGAAGCCTTGGTTTGCATTCTCTAACCTTAAATTGTCCGGGCTGAGTATAGAGGCAAAAATCGAATGGATCTTATTTCTGGCATTAGCAGGATTTCAGTTATATATGGCGGTTACAAGGGCGTCTTTTGACGGAGATGACGCTTACTACGTAGTGGAGTCGCTTATGGCGCAGCAGAGCAATGCAATGTACAAAAATCTGCCCTACACCGGACGATCCTCACCGCTTGACATGCGGCATGCACTGGCAGTTTTCCCTATCTGGATTGCATTTGTGGCGGTCAAGGCCAACCTCCATGCAACGATAGTATCGCATGTTGTTATGCCGCTTATTTTGATTCCTCTTAGCTATATGACATATTATGAGATTGCTAAGGCACTTTTTGCAATGTCTACAAAAGAAGCAGGCAATAAGTCATGCAAAGAAAATATTCCGGTTTTTATGATTATAATGGCAATGTTCCAAATGTTCGGAAATGTATCAATATATACAAACGAGACGTTTTTCCTGACCAGAACATGGCAAGGAAAGTCGGTAACAGCCAATCTTGTCATACCTATGATGTTTCTGCTGATGCTATGGCTTTTTGCTGGCGAAAAAAACAAAGAAAAAGGTCGCAGACAAGACCTGTGGATAATGCTTGTCTGTTTAAATATGACGGCCGGTATATGCAGCTCGCTTGCAGTATTTCTTATAGCAATTTTGCTTGGAGCAACGGCGTTATGCCTGATGCTGGTGGAAAAAGACTGGAAAATTCCGGTTAAGCTGGGACTCACCTGTATTCCGAATCTCTTTTATGTCATACTATATTTAGGGCTTATTGCCTAGGAGACGCGTATGTGGGGTATTTTTTTAGAAAGCGTAGTTATTTTTAAAAACTATGTGGGATATCATCAGAATAAATTTCTTTTTGGGATTTTTCTCTTTTTCCTATTGTATCTGTGGTTAAAAGAGGATGATAAAAGGCTGCGGGCGATCTTTGTTTATGCACCGACACTTATACTCATTGCTTTTTTCTGCCCATTATTCCGAAAAGCATTTGTCAGGATCTTTGATGATTCGGAGACTTACTACCGGCTTTTATGGCTTGTTCAGATGAGCATGGTGAGCGCTTACGGAGCCTTAAAATTGTGCGCTAAGCGTAGAAAACTCATGCTTGTTTTGATGAGTATTGCAATTATTGCCTGTGGCAGTTTTGTGTATAGCAGTGAACATATAACCAAGGCGGAAAACATGTATCATCTTCCGCAGGAAGCTATAGAAGTGGCAGAATTGATCGATTCAGAAAAAAGTCGCGTTATGGCACTTGTACCAGCGGATTTAATCTATTATATAAGGCAATATTCAAGCAATATCAGTATGCCCTATGGCAGAGAGATGCTGATCGCAAGATGGGATTACTATAATGTCATGTATGAAGCAATGGAAGGGACCGAAGTTATTGAAACTTCATCTTTTGTTGAACTTACAAGGGATTACGGCTGTAATTATGTGGTTTTAAAAAAAGATAGAAAATTACAGGAGCCACTGACAGATTATGGCTTTATATTATATGCACAGACGGATAATTATGTGATTTATCAAGATACGGAAATGGAGCTCGGAAGTAAATATGCTATTTAATTCATATATATTTATATTTCTGTTTTTTCCTATATGTTTAATAGG
>JAAUZJ010000013.1 GCA_014804695.1 Lachnospiraceae bacterium | reverse complement strand
TATGTAAGCAATGTTAATAAGGGTAAGGCAACGGTAGTAATTAAACCTGCAGATACTTCTGTACAGGATGACACAACTACGTCTTATACAGGCGGTAAAGTTGCAACCTTTACTATAGCGGCAAGGAAGCTTGAGAACAAAGACTGGTTTTCGGTAGTAGTGGAGGCTATGGGCTTCTAGTCTGATGAACTTTCACTTCTTAAAAGTGTAAAAATTAAAAAGAGGGTGTTCCAAAGGTTATATAACCGGAGGAACATCCTCTTTTTTATAATTAAGTTTAGTTTTTGTGTTATATGCAAAATCAAACTCATTCTTGACAGTCAGCAAGTATTCCTATATAATAAAAATGAATCACTGAAACCGCAGATGCGACGTAGGTGGTGTTTCTATTTATTTAGGATAAATTACTAAGCCATATTGATTTGACTCGTTTGCCTTTAAATTGAGGCGCCCAGATGTTTTCAGTGTTGCCATAACCCTTTTCACAAAATTATCATCAATCACATTGGCAACGCGCTTTGGCAATGACACATTCCTTATTTCCGTCAAAAAGTATAAATGAACGAAAAATGACACAAAATCACATATTTGTATAAAGTATGATTCGGACGAATTTTTTTCCAAAATATCCGCTATCATATTTGCGATCGGCTGATTCATAAACTCATATGAATACTTGGACTGTATAGGATTATAAGAACGTATAGCCCTTGCTGTTTTCCTCATAGGGGCTATTCTACCCTCGTCCGTTATAATCAAATAATTCCATGTTCCATCGCTATCATTCTCAATTCTCTGTATATTGTATTTCAAGGCATTTTCTAGAATCCGGTAATTGCCATCAATGAATTTTGTTTTATCTATAATTACATTGACAATCTTTAAATCCATTTCTGCTATTGTAAGCGTAAAAGCTTTAATAATTTCCTGTTTTATTTCTTTTGACCACTTATAATTACGATATGGATTTTTATCTGTAAGAAAATGTTTGGTATGCATTTCTTCAGTTACATGAAACCCATATTTATCACGTAGTTCTTTTCTTAAACTGCGCATAAGATTAAAATTTTGCTGCCAATTTTCTGAGGGCATATATAAACTGGTTAAAATGAAATGGTCTGAGGATGTTGTAGCAATTCCGTCATCTCCGGTTTCATCAAAATATGCAATGTATGTGTTCATATTTTAATATTATCTTTCTATTTTGTATTGTATTACCTATTCGTCTTACTCCCACACTTCGGGCAGATATTTCCATTCTTATAAACGAACCCACAGCGGTAACAATGTATCACATCATGCTTTTCTTTTGCCATATATTCAATATTTCTGGATTCAGGCTTTTCTTTAAGATAGGTTGCAAAATCATCCAGAATTTTTGCAAATATTTCCCAATTGTCCGAAATCACATTATTAGGAAGTTTTTCTTTCCCACCGCCCATATGTTTAATATAAACACCTTTTGAGAAAAAGCGGTTAGCGGATTGTACTTTATTAATATCCAATATGTTTATTTTGCCGGACTTTAAGAAAGTATGATAGAAAATATGGTCCGGAGTAAGCACAAAGCCTTCTTTTCCGTTTCTGGTGCGCGAAATATCACAGACCATAAGAGGATACTCATATTCTCCCCTTGCAGCCGCATATCCGTCTATTGCGCGAAACATTGCCTGACGCTCTCGCGCCAAGTCGGCATCGGCGTTTACTCTTTCATCATCATAGTCCTGATATTTGCCCTGAGCGCCTTGTGTAAGTTTCATCTCTTCCCTTGCATTATAGAAATAAAAACCATCATAGTCAGGCATTTTCTCATCCATATCATTTTTTAATTTTCGCATAAGCTGAGTGCTTTCGTCGGTTTTGAGTTTAGTCAGACGCCTCTTGATCATTTCCAAAGTATCGGTCTTTAATTCGGGCAGAAACATTCCCTGACTGATTTCTTCATACGCCTTAAGCCCTTCGTCAAAAGAAAGGGTAACAATGCTGGGACAGATTCTTTCGATGGCATCTTCATCCAGCTGCCGTATCTTATCATATATTTTTTCCAGAAAAGGAGCCTTATTTTCTTCCTTATAATCACGCTCCTTTAATTCTTCATAGAGATTCCACCATGCATTTCTGTCCTTTTTGCCGCCGCGTTTCATCATTGCGGATATCTCTTCTTTTTCCGCCATATCCATTCTATGCTCTATTTGTGTACGGTATGGCGTTAAATCTACTTCTTTATATTGACCTAGCTTATCCAGATATGCGGAAAGCTGCTTTCTGTCCATATGCAGCGGCATGTGCATGAGCAAATGCTCTGCTTCCCGGTTTGCGCGGGCGGATTTGACCAGATTTAATTTCTCTAATGTTTCCTGCTTTAGCTCGTCGGGAATATCTGTATTTTCCACATCTTTTATTATTTGCTCAATCTCCGCATAAGTTTTATTTTTGCTAAGCTCAACCTTTTGTTCCAGGGCTTTTGCCTCTGCCTTATATAAAAGAGAGTTTATATTTTTTATATAAGTTTCCTTTTTATCTTCAGCAAGAACTGTTTCCTTTTCAATCTGTTTCTTTAGGTCTGAGAGCTGTTTAAGGGTCAAATTGCCCATAGCGTTCATACGAGCGTCATATTTGGCCGTTAGCTTCGCTTTAAGGGTCTCTCGCACTGCTGCTGCATAATTGACGTCTTGGGCGCTTGAAGACCGTTCTGGGGCATCTGTTTTATTTCTGCGTTCTAAGTCAGATAGAATAACTTTTAATTCGTCGGTTGTTTTCTTAGAAAGCTGTGCTATCTGAATACGTGAAGGCGGAGCATCTGTTTGTGCAGTGCTTGGGGAAGCCTGAGGTTTTGAGCTTTGTGTTTCCGGCTGTTGTATTTCCGGGCGCTTGGGTGCTGAGAGTTTAGTGTCTGGATATTCGAACCCTGAGTGTTGCTCTGTCGGCACTTGCGTTGTAGAGTCTAGAGAATCTAATTTATGCTCGGTCGTAAGCTGGCTTTTCTGTGACTGTTCGACAGTGTTTTGTGTATCAGAAACTGCCGCAACTCCTGCTTCATCAGTGGAAGAATCCTGAACGTCAGCATCGTCAGAATCTGCGACTTTTTTCTCTTTGCTTTTGGAGAAAAATCTGTTTCCGCCTTTGGACAGTTTTTCCTTTATACTCTTCATTTTTGAGATAGGGGCGGAATCAGTGTTGTTAGCAGAATCCTGGTCGGATTGTTCTCCTGAATCTTTATTTGATGCTTCTTTACCGTCTTTCTCACGGTTGCGCTCTGATTCAAACTCATTAAAGTTAGGATTTGTAGTGCGCTGCGCCCTGTAACCTAAAATATCCAGGTAGTCTTCATAGGCAACCCGGTCAGAATCAAATTTTAAATTATATACATCACCTTCCTGCAATAATTTCTGAGGTCGTGGTGTATAGAGTGTATTACAGTTATGGCACGCATAGGTTCTGGCCATAAATACCCTGCCCTCTTCTGTCTCGATCAAGAGTTCTTTATCTACAGGATATACGCCCATATATAGTCTTTCTTCACATTTAGGGCATAAGTAATTTGTCATATAAAAATTATTACCGATTCGTGATTTGACGGAATCACTATCACTTATGGGAGATCTTGTAAAGTGAGCGGTATCTTTTTTCCAACATAGATTGTGCCAGAGGCCGATTTCGTAATCGTTTTCATAATCATCCAGATCGAAGTTATTTTTATGACGCGATCTAGAATTATTTTCGCCGGACGGATCTTCTTGTGAGGCAGCCTCATTATCGTCGTTTGCCTCAGCTGTGATCAAACTCTGTTTATCATTCAGCTTCATTTCCTGTTTTAATAGTTTTAATGCAGAGATTATAGCATCTTCGTAAGTAATCTGCATGCCGCTTTTATAAAAGCGTAAATTGCGTTCACCAAATTCGGGCTCGACACTTACCGGACGGAAAATTTGTGAAAACAGAGCATTCAGTGTCTTATAGTCCTTATCCACTTTAAGACCGTTTATAGAGCCCCATTTTCCAAACGCATATATGGTTATATTAAGAACATTGTTAAGAAAAGCGTCGCTTGGAAGAGGCTCAAGCTGGGCACTTTCCGGTGGAATCTCCAGAATGGTTGTATATATTTTGGTATTATCAAAATTAAAAACCAGTGAACGGACATCTCCCGTCAGAATAAGGAAATTATTTGTCACAACTAAAATGTCATTCCATGTAACAGGCATATCCATTGTCTTAATTAATCTTTTAAAAACATTTTTTAATTCCGGGTTTGCTTTTATTAATAGCACTGTAACCACCTCATTAGAGTATTTTGTGACTTATTACCATTGTATAATAAAATTATTTAAAAAGATAGATGTTAAAGGTATAGAAATTAAATCATATGAAGAAATACATTATAGAACATTTTTGGATATACATGAAATATATATTACCCAAATACCGCTCGTGATATAGTGTTGACACTAAAATTATAAAAATATATACTAAAACATGTTAATAATAGATATAGTGGCAAAGAAGGAATTAATTTAATATGAATATTAAAAACTATGATCTATATAGAAAATATTTAAAGCGGATAATGAGCTTTTTGGGAGCATTTATTATTTTTGGGGGATATCCGAAATATTAAATTATATGTATGTCAGCGAAAATGAATGGGCGCGTTTTATATGGCATTGCTTTTATGAAAATAATGGGAAAATTGATAATGTCATTATAGGTTCATCCCATGTATTTTGTGATATTAATCCGACGCAGTTAGATGAAATTAATGGACAGTATAATTTTAACTTATCTGCTTCGGCACTTCGAATGAACGGCGCTTATTATCTTATGAAAGAAGCCGATCGTAATAATTCACTATCACATGTATATCTTGAACTATATTATCCTATGATTACCAAGGATGTTTTCAATTCTAATGTAGATCCAATAAATATAGATTATCATTGGAATTGGAATAATACGGATAATATGAGGTTTTCGCTTAATAAGATTGAATATATGCTTGATATTGCCGGACCGGATAAGTATGTAAATATATGTTTTCCTTTTAGCAGATATCTTGCTAAGCTGGATATGTGGGATTCTGTGAGGCAGAGAATAAAAAAGAAGCAGGACAGTGATTATATTGCATATAAACATTACGAGAATCACGAGGATGGTTCATATATTGAGTACGTTAAACAAGGTTATTCATATAATACCAAAAAGTTTGGGAATAAGGTCAGATTGAAGGAACAGACTTGCATTTTGGAAGAAAATCCGATGGGAGAGGTAAGTGAAAAATATCTACGTAAAATTATAGAATATTGTCAGAAAAAAGATATTCCCATCATTCTGTTCGTGTCGCCGATAGACGAATTACAGCTTATGAGTGTAGTAAATTACGACAATTTTCTTGTGCAGATCAATAATATAGCAGATGAATATGATGTGGAATTTTATGACTTTAATTTGGCAAAAGAAGAGTATTTATCAATTCAAAAGGGAGAATATTTCCGCGATGAAGGACATTTAAATGATTCGGGGGCTACTATTTTCACAGCTTTTTTCGGAGAGGTAATGTCAAGATGCGCTGCTGAAAACGAGAAGTGTTTTTATAATTCTTATGAAGAAAAGCTGCAGGATAAATCACCGGCGGTTTATGGATTATATTATAGGGAATATAAATCGGAAGAAAGTGCACAAGGGGAAAAATATAGGAAAATATGGATAGCCTCTAATAGGAATGAAGGTATGGAATATAAAGTTGTTATGGCGCCTGATGAAGGCGAGCAGTATTTGGTACAGGATTTTACGGAAAATAAAGAATTCACTATTGACGCTGATGAGCACGGAATGTGCACGATTATGTCAAGGATGACGGCTGATCCTGAAAATATGCAAAGTTTGGAAATTCAATATTAATTTGTATGGAAATAGCAGTAATAATTATAAAACCAGGCATCGTTAATTATATAACAATGCCTGATAATTTTTTATTCTAATTCGCCCGCATTATACCTGGCTATAATAGACTGAATACGCTCTACAGGGTTCAGCAGATCGCTGATTGATGAATCGTGATTTAACGTATCGATTATATATGCTATATATTTACTTAAATCGCAGTCAATATACCACTCACGTTCAAGAAGTTCCGGAGTCTGGTATACTAAATTGGTTGTAAGAACCCTGTCGATGATTCCGTCTTCATAAGCCTTATCAAAACGATCCAGTCCGGATGTAAATAAACCGAATGTAGCAAATGCAAAAATGCGTTTAGCCTTTCTGGCTTTTAGGGCAGCGGCAACTTCAAGTATGGTCTTGCCGGAAGAGATCATGTCATCAATGATGATCACATCCTTGCCCTCTATGCTGCTTCCAAGAAATTCGTGTGCAACAACCGGATTATGTCCGTTTACTAATCTAGTATAGTCTCTTCTCTTATAAAACATACCCATGTCCAGTCCTAATACATTGGCAATATAGATTGCCCTGCTGGTACCGCCCTCATCGGGGCTTATTACCATCATATGGTCATTGTCAATGTTTAGCCCCTTAACATTATTAAGCAGCCCCTTAATGAACTGGTATGCAGGCTGTACTGTCTCAAAACCATGCAATGGAATGGCGTTCTGAACTCTGGCGTCATGCGCATCAAAGGAAATAATATTATCGACGCCCATTTTAACCATTTCCTGCAAGGCAATTGAACAGTCAAGGGATTCCCTTGAAGATCTTTTGGACTGCCGGCTTTCATACAGATATGGCATGATAACGGTTATACGCCTTGCCTTACCGCCGATTGCAGCAATTATACGTTTTAAATCCTGATAATGGTCGTCTGGGGACATGTGGTTTTCGTGTCCGCACAGAGAATATGTCAGGCTGTAATTTGCAACATCTACTAATAGATAAAGGTCGTCGCCCCTGACAGACTGGTTTATAACGCCTTTAGCTTCTCCTGAGCCAAATCTTGGTACTTTGGCATCCAGAATATATGAATCCCGCTGGTAGCCGGTGAAAGCTAAGCTTCCTTTGTGCTCGCTTTCTCGCTCAGCCCTCCATTTGACAAGATAATAGTCTACTTTTTCTCCCAGTGATTTACAGCCTTCTAACGGAATGATTCCGAGAGAACCGACGGGAATGGTTTCCAGATTTCTTTTTTCTTCGCGCTTTGCCATGAAAAATCCTCACTTTCTGTTCAGTAAACGCTTTTTGTACATACGGATATCAGGTCCGGTCAATTTGCAGATCTCATAATGACTGGTGATGCGGGAAAAAATACGATCCGAATATCGGTTGCGCAGTTCTTCCAGAGAAAGGTTCGTAGAAATAACAGTTGCCTTTTTGCCCATATGACGTCCGTTTAATAGGGAAAAAAGCTGTGACGTAACAAACTGGTTCGTCAGTTCCGTACCTAAGTCGTCAATAATCAACAAATCGCACTGATATAAATCATTGTGTTGTTCAATCTGGTCTTCGCGATTCTTAAGATCAAACGAATACTTGGATAAAAAATCAAAAAGACCTGACGAACTGAAATAGATGACCGAGTGACCGCTTTCAATTAATTCTTTAGCCACACAGTTAGATAAAAAAGATTTACCTGTACCCACTGTACCATAAAAGAACAAATTATGGTAGTCAGAATTAAAATTTTTTATAAAATTCTGACAGGTAGTAACAGCATTTCTAAAATGTGATAAGTGCTCACCCTCGTAATATTCATAGGAAAGAGCATTAAAATTTTCATTTTGGAGCATTTCACGGATATTGGACTGCTCGTATAAAAGATTTATCATTGTCTGCTTAAAACAATGACATTTCTGACCGTCAATATATCCCGTGTCCCTGCAGTCAGGGCAGGTATAAGATGGTTTCAGATAGTCTGCGGGGAGACCCGCATCTTTAAGAAGCTGCGCTTTCCTCGCCGAAAGACGGGCAAGCTCAGCTTTAAGCTCTTCTATTGCGCTCTCGTTGCCTTCAAGGTACTTTTTTCCCTGGGAGACGGAAAGAGTGGCAATGGTATCTTCTAACTCGCGGTAAGCCGGAATATGCTCATATACATACTTAGTCCTGCGCTCTAATTCATGGCGGGTGTTCAATTGTTTATTTTCATAACCTCTGAGTATGATGTCATACTGGGTATTAGTAAGTGACACAGCAGTCTCCTTTTAAATATATTAATTGCTCAAAAGTTCTTTTTCCAATGCATCAAAGTCATATTGATTATGCATAAACTGATTAAATTTATTGCCGGAAGAAATTTTAGGTTTCCTGCTTTGTTTAAAGTTTTCTTCCAGAGCCTGAATGTCGCCTGTGTGATGGACGCCGGACTTGTACCAGTTGCTTAAGATACGGTCTGCATACTCAAAACGGTGTTTATCGGTAGCAAGGACAGTTTTTTCACAAGCGGCGCAAATAATGTCAAATTCAAAAGCATATTCTTTGGTCCAACGGTTAATATAAGATACTTCAGTCTTGGTAGGCGTGTTAGACTTGCCTAACATTTTCATTACGTCATATACGATCTTATCATATTTATGTGCATAAAGTTCGGCCTGTTCAGGTGTGGCAATACCGGATTGTGCCCAGTTGATCGCAACCTTTTCTATGTACCTTAAATCCTTCTTGCCGCGGTCTACGCAGTATTGGATCAAATAATCGATCAAATCTTCCGAAAACTTCAGCTTGTCCGAAATAAAAAAGATTGTCTGCATTTCGCTTGCACTGAGTGTTTTCTTCAGGTACTGCTCCGTAATAAACAGCAGTCTCGAAGTCGATTCATTGGACTTAAAGGCTGTAAGCTGGTCTAAGGAGTAAGCCGGTTTCTCGTAATCAAAAGGATCTTTTTCGGAAACTGTCTCATGTATAGGTTCTTGCGCATCCATGTCAAGTAAATGAATTCCTGTCAGATTTCTGGCATCATCATAGTCTAATTTGAGCAGACAATTTTTCTCCCAATATTTCAGCGCACGCAGAACATCCTTCTCAGTGTAGTTAAATATGTCCGCAATCTTAGAGACACTGGTAGAGAGTCTTGCACTCATTGTACGTACCAGATAAAGATAAATCTTGAGCTGTGCATCATTTGCCGGCTGCATATATTCATCTATAAAACGATTGGAGATCACCGTTGCATCCGTATAATTATCCTGATAAATTGTTACCTGATTCATTCCTGCACACCCCTAAATATCTCAAAGTAAAATGAATTATATCATGATAAATTTTAAAAAGATATAGTCATTTTGACAGAAAGAAAAACCGAACATTTGTTCACATTGCTTGTGGAAAATGTGGATAACAAATATAAAAAAGGAAATAGCCGATAAAAATATCCACATCAAAAATTGAGAGGAAAATCATGTTTTGATGTGGATATTGTGGATAATTATTTTTGAAGCAGGTTTTCGCCGATTTTTACAACATCTCCGGCACCCATAGTTATTAACAAATCTCCCTTTGTGCAATTTTTAAGAACAAAATTTTCAATTTCTTCAAAAGAAGAAAAATAGAAGCACTCGTGTCCAAGGCTTTGTATTTCTTTTTGTAATGTAACAGAGCTTATGCCCAGCGTATCCTTTTCTCTTGCGGCATATATGTCGGCAAGAATGATTTTATCGGAGATCGTAAGCGCTTTGGCAAACTCATGGAGAAAGGCCTTGGTTCTTGTATAAGTGTGAGGCTGGAATATGCACCAAAGGGTTTTGTGGGGGTAATTTAGCGCGGCATTTAAAGTTGCAGTAATTTCTGTCGGGTGATGTGCATAATCATCTATTATAGAGATTCCGTTTATCTCTCCCTTATGTTCAAAACGTCTGTCTGTACCGTCAAAATCAAGTAGCGCCTTTTGAATTATACTTTCGTCTATGCCTAATGATTTGGCGGTCACAATAGCGGCGCATGCATTATATACATTGTAGAGTCCGGGTACGTTTAAAGTGTAGGAGCCTTCATTTTTCCCATCTGCTCCAATCAGGGTAAAGGATGGATGCCCTAACTCATCATAAGCAATATCTACAGGCGTATAGTCGGAATTATTTGACGAACCATAAGTAATAACACGGCATGAAAGAGAATTTGTAATTTCCTCCACATTAGAAATATCCCCGTTTATTATAAGTGTGCCGTCAGAACCGGGCAGCTTGGCAAATTCATGAAAAGAATTGCGGATATCGTCAATATCTTTGAAAAAGTCAAGATGGTCTTCTTCTATATTAAGAATTATGCTTATCTTAGGGAAAAAGCTTAAAAAACTGTTGGTATATTCGCAGGCTTCGGTTACAAAATACTCCGGACCGCCTACGCGGATGTTACCGCCTATCGCACGATATATGCCGCCTATTGACAAGGTGGGATCAGTATTCGCTTCTAACAGGATCTGTGATATCATGGAAGTAGTGGTAGTTTTGCCGTGGGTTCCGCTGACAGCTATGGGAACCTTATAATTTTTCATCATCTGCCCAAGAAGCTGCGCTCTTGTAAGAAAAGGAATGTTAAGTTCTTTTCCGGCAACAAACTCCGGATTGTCGCTTTTAATTGCGCTTGTGTATACAATTAAATCCGGACGGTTTGCAAGATTTTCTTTTTTCTGTCCATAATAAATTACAGCGCCTTTAGAACTCAGCGTTTCGGTAAGGGACGAACTTTGTCTGTCCGAGCCGGACACCGTAAAACCTTCCGAGAGAAGGATTTCGGCAAGACCGCTCATGCTTATGCCGCCGATTCCCATAAAGAATACATGAATCGGATCATTAAAATCAATTTGATACATAATTTATAACTTCCTATTCTTTATTTTTTAATAAAATATATACTATAATAAGTATTATACGCATTTGCTTCAAAAAAACCAACGATATTTTACATTTATTGGAAATAAGAATCGAAATATCAAAAATTTATCTAAATTTCATAATAATATCAATCAGAAAACAGTGTATAAAACATGATATTGTTAAAAATTAATAAAAAAGAATATGAATTTTCGAAAATGTTGTTGCATATTAATAAAGAAATTGGTATTAATTGAGAATTATTTTGTAAATAATATTCACTTTCTAATAAATTTGTGATATAATTAACTCCAAGACAGTAAAAGAAGAAACAGAGGTGAGGGTATTTGGTTAAGAAAGAGATGATCGCCATGCTGTTGGCAGGGGGACAGGGAAGCCGGCTGGGAGTGTTAACTTCCAAAGTTGCTAAACCTGCGGTGGCATTTGGCAGCAAATACCGGATTATTGATTTTCCGCTAAGTAACTGCATCAATTCGGGAGTAGATACGGTCGGCGTCCTTACACAGTATCAGCCGCTTCGCCTGAATACCCACATCGGAATCGGAATTCCCTGGGACCTTGATAGAAATATCGGTGGTGTTACAGTACTTCCGCCTTATGAGAAAAGCGTTAACAGTGAATGGTATACCGGAACCGCTAATGCGATTTACCAGAATATTGCATACATGGAGAGCTATAATCCTGAATACGTGCTGATTCTTTCCGGAGATCATATATATAAAATGGATTACGGTGTTATGCTGGATTTTCATAAACAGAATAATGCTGATGTTACAATTGCAGTTATGCCCGTTCCCAGAGAGGAAGCTAAGCGTTTTGGTATAATGATCACCGATGAAAACCGCAGGGTAACCGATTTTGAAGAGAAACCGGAGAATCCAAGAAGCAACCTTGCATCTATGGGTATATATATTTTCAGCTGGGACTGCCTTAAACGCTCGCTTCTTGCAAATGCACAGCAGTCCGGTCTTGATTTTGGCAAACATATCATTCCGTATTGCCATAGAAACGGCGATGGGATTTATGCATATGAATTTAACGGCTACTGGAAGGATGTAGGAACTTTAAGTTCATATTGGCAGGCTAATATGGAACTTATAGATATTGTGCCCGAGTTTAATTTATATGAAGAATATTGGAAGATCTATACCAAGTGTGAGACACTTCCACCCCAGTATTTTTCTGCGGATAGTGTAGTTGAGAGAAGTATAGTCGGAGAAGGTTCGGAGATTTACGGACAGGTATATAATTCCGTAATAGGCTGCGGCGTTGTTATTGGCAAAGGAACGGTCATAAAGGATTCCATTATTATGAATTCCACCCAGATTAGCAGCGGCTGCAGGATTTATAAGGCTATTGTGGCGGAGAATGTGGAGATTGCTGATAATGTGAAACTGGGTGTAGGTGAAGAAGTGTCAAATGATACCGCCCCTCATATATATAACAGCGGAATTGTAACAATTGGTGAAAACAGCTATATTCCGGAAAATATTTCTATTGGAAAGAATTCAGTTGTATTTGGGAAGACTGTTGCCGGCGATTATGATGATGGCTATCTTGCGAGTGGCAGAACATTGATTAAGGCAGGTGATGGACAGTGAGAGCGATAGGAATTATTTTGGCGGGCGGCAACAATCACAGAATGAAATTACTGACCCGCAAACGGGCCGTTTGTGCAATGCCGATTGCGGGAAGCTACAGGGGGATTGACTTCGCACTTAGCAATATGACCAATTCACATATTAATAAAGTAGCGGTATTTACACAGTATAATGCGGGAAGCCTGAATGAACACCTCAGTTCTTCCAAATGGTGGGATTTTGGTCGTAAGCAGGGAGGCTTGTTTGTTTTTACCCCGGCGGTAACGGCAGATAGCAATGCTTGGTATAGGGGAACGGCAGATGCAATAGCACAGAATCTTTATTTCTTAAAAAACAGCCATGAACCTTATGTTATTATTTCATCCGGAGATTGTGTTTATAAGATGGATTATAATAAGGTTCTGGAATACCATATTGAGAAGAAAGCCGATATTACCGTTGTATGCAAAGACATGCCGTCTGAGGCCAACATGGAGCGTTACGGTACGATCAAGATGAATGAGGAAAGCCGTATAGAGGAATTTGAAGAAAAACCTGTTGTGGCCAAATCCAATACAATTTCCTGCGGTATCTATGTTGTCAGGAGACGCCAGTTGATTGAGATGATAGAGAAGTGTGCCGAAGACGAACGATATGATTTTGTCAAGGATATCCTTATACGTTATAAGGATATGAAGAGAATCTTCGGATATAAGATCAAGGATTACTGGAGTAATATTGCTACGGTAGACGATTATTTCCGGACTAACATGGATTTCCTTAATCCTGAGATCCGCGATTATTTCTTTAAGCAGTATCCTGATATATATTCAAGGGTGGATGATAATCCGCCGGCAAAATATAATGTCGGGGCGAAGATCAAAAACAGTCTGATTGCAAGCGGCTGTATTGTAAATGCTACAGTTGAAGACTCAATTATATTTAAGAAAACATATATAGGCAACAATTGCTACATTAAAAATTCAATTATCTTGAATGATGTTTATATAGGTGATAATACTCATATAGAAAACTGTATTGTAGAAAGCAGAGGAACAATCCGGGCCAACTCATACTATAAAGGAGATGGAAAAATCGAGATTGTTGTAGAGCATAATGACAGATATGTCATTTAGTGATATACTGACAGAAATGACTTCTTATAAGTCATAATGTATATTAAAGGTGTTATTGATTACAAGCTACGTGGCTTGATGAGTATGACTTGTGTGGAAAAGCTTGTGAAAACCGGCGTAAATACGTTCGGTATCATATGATAAGGAGGCTGAGCTTCATGAGAATTACTGATGTCCGCGTGCGTAAAATGACTCAAGATAGCAAAATGAAAGCGATCGTTTCAATTACAATTGATGATGAATTTGTAGTTCATGACATTAAAGTAATTGAAGGCGAAAAAGGACTTTTTATTGCTATGCCAAGCAAAAAAGCAACGGATGGCGAATATCGGGATATTGCACACCCGATTAATTCTGCTACCAGAGAGAGCATTCAGAAGACAATTTTGGACAGCTATGAAAAGGCGCTTTCAGAACCGGATGATGTGTAAAGGCGCATATGAGTAATTTAATGCTTGTGAGAGAAGGATGCTGTGGCATCCTTTTCTTGTTCAAGACGTCCGTTGTACAACTGGTTTTGAAAATAATTTAATAGGAGAAGATATTAAATATGTACGTTATAGTGGGACTTGGAAATCCGGGTAGGGAGTATAAAAATACAAGGCATAATGTGGGATTTATGGTGATTGACAAAATTGCCAAAGAACATAATATCCACATTATCAAAAGACTCCATAAGGCCAAAGAAGGTAAAGGAATGATCGGCGGAGAGAGTGTTGTTTTGGTAAAACCACAGACGTTTATGAATCTGAGTGGTGAAAGTGTACGGAAGGTCATAGATTATTATAAAATAGAAGAAAAGACCAATCTTATTGTTATTTCGGACGATATAAGTCTTGATGTGGGAAATCTCCGTATCCGTAAAAAAGGCAGCGCAGGAGGACATAACGGGCTCAAAAATATTATTCTCCATCTGGGGCATGATGAATTTCAGAGAGTGCGTGTGGGAGTAGGGGAAAAACCGTCAGGATACGATCTGGTAGACCATGTTCTCGGACATTTTGGCAAAGAAGATATGGAATTGATTGATGATAGCATAAGCAGGGCTGCGCAGGCGGTAGAAATGATCATAACTGACGGCTGCGACGCAGCAATGAATACTTTTAATAAAAAGGGAAGGTAATTGATGTGAGGGCATTACTGGCACCCCTGCAGGAATTGGGAGAATATGATGAAATAAGGAAAATACTCGGCAAGGAGCATACGGCAATTGCGGTAAACGGCTGTGTAGATTCCGAAAAACTTCATATGGTTTATGGGCTTAGCGATGGTTTTAAATATAAGATCATCGTTACTTTCAGTGACTTAAAAGCCAAAGAACTTTATGAAGATTATAAATTTTATGACAGGAATGTCACAATATATCCAAGTAAGGACTTGATTTTTTTTCAAGCGGATATTCATGGAAACCAGCTCATTATGCAGCGGATGAAATGTTTAAGGAGACTGATGGAAAATAAGCCTGGGACGATTATTACAACCTTCGATGCACTGATGGCTCCGCAGATCCCGGTTTCCATACAGAAGCAGAATATTATTCATATCAATAAACAAAATACCGTTAATGAAAGTACGCTGGCAACCAGACTTGTAGAGCTTGGATATGAGAAAAATTATCAGGTTGAAGCGCCGGGGCAGTTCAGCATCCGCGGCGGCATAATTGATATTTTCGATCTGACCGAAGAAAACCCTTATCGTATTGAACTCTGGGGAGAGGACGTTGAATCTATCCGCAGTTTTGATATTTTAAGCCAGCGTTCCATAGAGAAATTAGAATCTGTTTCAATATTCCCCACAACAGAGATAATCTTAAGTAAGGATGAACTGTGTGCGGGAATTAAAGCAATAGAAAAAGATGCTAAGGCATATGCGGATAAACTGCGTGCGGAAATGAAGACCGAGGAAGCTCATCGTATAACACGCCAGATAAAGGAGCTTAGGGAACAGCTTTTGGAACTTAACCTGTCAGTGAATGCGGTAAATTTAGACAGCTACATCAGATATTTTTATCCGCAGTTATCCACGTTTTTGGAATTTTTCCCAAATGAGCAGAGCTGTATATTTGTGGATGAGCCTATGCGTGTCAAAGAGCATGCGGATGCGGTAGAATTTGAGTTCAGGGAGAGTATGATGCACCGCGTGGAGAAAGGCTATATTCTGCCGGGGCAGATGGATGTACTTTTTGGCGCCGAAGAGGTAGCTGCCAAACTGCTGCAAAGGCGGGTGGTTGCGCTTTCAATGATGGAGGGTAAAAATACTTTATTTAAAATAGATAAAAAATTTTCCGTTCAGGCAAGGAGTATGCCTTCTTATAATAATAGTTTTGAAGCATTAGTTAAAGATTTAACAAAATATAAGAAAAATGGCTACAGGGTTCTGCTTTTATCAGGCTCAAGAACAAGGGCAAAGAGGCTTGCCGAGGATCTGAGGGATGAGGGGCTTGCAGCTTTTTATACTGAGGATCCGGACAGAGAGGTGCAAGCCGGAGAAGTCATGGCTTATTATGGAAGGGTTTTAAAAGGATTTGAGTATCCGCTTATAAAGTTTGTGGTAATTTCGGAAAGCGATATTTTCGGTGAGCAGAAAAAGAAAAAAAAGAAGAGAAAAGTATACGAAGGTCAGAAGATTAATGACTTTTCAGAACTTAAGGTTGGGGATTATGTAGTGCATGAAAGTCACGGACTCGGCATATACCGCGGTATAGAGAAGGTGGAAGTGGAGAAGGTCACCAAGGACTATATCAAGATAGAATACCGGGATGGCGGAAATCTTTATATTCTTGCTACCGGGCTTGATGTGATTCAGAAATATGCATCTGCGGATGCGGGAAGCCCGAAACTTAATAAGCTGGGAACACAGGAGTGGAATAAGACCAAATCCAAGGTTAAGAGCGCGGTCAATGAGATTGCTCAGGATTTGGTGGAATTGTATGCGCTGAGGCAGCAGAAAAACGGTTACCGCTACGGAGAGGATACGGTCTGGCAGAGGGAGTTTGAGGAGATGTTTCCTTTTGAGGAGACGGAAGACCAGTTAAATGCCATTGCCGAAACTAAGGCGGATATGGAAAGTACGAAAATAATGGATAGGCTTATCTGCGGCGATGTGGGCTATGGAAAGACCGAGATTGCAATCAGGGCATCATTTAAGGCTGTGCAGGAAGGCAAGCAGGTGGTTTATCTGGTGCCGACAACCATTTTGGCGCAGCAGCATTATAATACTTTTATACAGAGAATGAAAGATTTCCCTGTGCGGGTTGATCTGCTGTCCCGTTTCCGCACCGCTGCCGAGCAGAAAAAGACGATAGAGGATCTGCGAAAAGGTATGGTCGATATTGTCATCGGAACGCACAGGGTGCTTTCTAAGGATGTGCAGTATAAAGATTTGGGGCTTTTGATCATAGATGAGGAACAGCGTTTCGGAGTAACTCATAAGGAAAAAATAAAGAAGCTGAAAGAAAATGTTGATGTACTGACGCTGACTGCAACACCGATTCCAAGAACCCTCCATATGAGTCTTATCGGTATACGCGATATGAGCGTGTTAGAGGAAGGTCCGAATGACAGACAGCCGATACAAACCTTTGTATGCGAATATAACGAGGAGCTTGTGCGTGAGGCCATTGTAAGAGAACTTACAAGGGGCGGCCAGGTATATTATGTGTATAACAGGGTGGCCCATATCGCCGATGTAGCGGCTGCGGTAGGAAATATTGTGCCGGAAGCTTCGGTGGCGTTTGCTCATGGGCAGATGCAGGAGAGAGAGCTTGAGCGCATTATGTACGATTTTATATCGGGCGATATAGATGTTTTGGTATCTACCACGATTATTGAGACCGGTCTGGATATTTCCAATGTTAATACCATGATCATTCATGACTCCGATAATATGGGACTGGCGCAGCTATATCAGTTAAGGGGGCGGGTAGGCCGCTCTAACCGTACGGCTTACGCTTTTCTCATGTATAAAAGAGACAAGATGTTAAAAGAAGTAGCGGAGAAGCGTCTGGAAGCCATTAAAGAGTTTACCGATCTGGGCAGTGGCTTTAAGATTGCCATGCGCGACTTAGAGCTTCGTGGTGCGGGAAATATTTTAGGCGCAAAGCAGCATGGACACATGCAGGCTGTGGGCTATGACTTATATTGCAAAATGCTCAATGAAGCAATAAAGAATCTGAAAGGAATATCCACCGCAGGAGAATTTAATACAAGTATTGATCTGGATGTTGACGCGTACATTCCGCCTTCTTATATTGTAAATGAGATTCAGAAACTTGATATCTATAAACGTATAGCAGGCATAGAAAATGACAAAGAGTGCGAGGATATGAAAGAGGAACTTCTTGACAGGTTTGGAAAAATCCCTAAATCTGTGGAGAACCTGCTTAGGATTGCAATGATAAGGGTAAGCGCGCACAGACTTTATATGACTGAGATTAAGGGCAAGAATGAGCTTATTCAGTTTTTGTTCACTCCGGATGCAGCCATTGCGGTAGAAAATATTCCGCTGCTTTTGAATAAATATAAGGAAAAACTTGTGTTTGACGCTAAGGGGGTTCCTTCATTCCGTTATCGTTACAGAAAGTACGCGGTAGTAGAAAAGGACGAGGAACTGCTATTGTCACTTACGGAAGAATTATTGGAAGATATGAGTGAACTGCTTCTTGCAAAGGAAAATGTAGTTCGAAATTAAAAAAGAACATTCGTTCGCGCAAAGACCGTTTTATCGGACTTAATAAATGATATTCTACTTTCAGAACAAATAATTATAAAACTGAAAGGAGATATGATTTATGAAAGGATATGCGGTAGAAAGCGGATATATGGGATATGTGGACGGAGTATATATGTTGTTTGCGACGGAAGCGGATTATGAAGATTATATGCAGTGATAGGGTGAAAGGCATGGTTATTAATATAGAAATTTTTGTTGCCAGTAGATTAAGCATACAGTAAAATAGACAGAAAAAGAATTAACTACATTTATAGGGTGAAAAATAAATTTTTTTCAATCTTATTTTTATAATTATTTTTATTGAATAATATTTTTCAAATATTGTCATTTTATGGGTATTTTGAAGCATATAATATATTTTAGAACCAAAATGATAGTTTCATGGAACAGGAGTTATGCGTGATTATAAGAATCGATGACATTCCGGTAAATTATATAGATGAGGGAGAGGGCAGCGTTATTTTGCTGCTTCATGGCTGGGGCTCAAATATTACATTATTTGACGGTATTATTAAAGCGCTTTCGCCTTCTCACAGGGTTATTGCACCGGATATGCCGGGGTTTGGAAAGACGCCGGAACCGCAGCAGCCATGGGCTGTAGATGATTATGTGGATTTTATTATTAAGTTTATCGACAGCCTTGGATTAAAAGAATTTGGTGTGCTTGTACATTCGTTTGGCGGAAGGGTATTATTTAAGTTAAATGCAAGAGAGACTCTTCCTTATGTTATTAATAAGGCAGTATTGATCGACAGTGCAGGAATTATGCCAACGAAGAGTTTGAAGCAGAAGATAAGTCTTAAGATGTATAAGTGCGCACGAAGCATAATGAGCACTAAGCTGTTGCATTTCCTTTATCCGGATGCCGTAGAGAATATGAGGAAAAAAAGAGGTTCGGCGGATTATAATAATGCAACGCCCATTATGAGGCAGACTCTTGTAAAAGTAGTCAATGAGGACTTAAAGCCGTTAATATCTAAAATTAGCTGTCCTACACTGATCATCTGGGGTGATAATGATACGGCAACGCCAATAGATGATGCAAAACAGATGGAGCAGCTTATACCTGACGCCGGACTTGTTGTGTGTGAGGGCGCTGGGCATTATTCTTTTTTGGAACAGCCGGCTAAGGTACATGGTGCGTTAAAAGTTTTTTTCGGATGAGCAGATGGAAAGGAATCAGGGTTCATTTATGGATATTGTTTTGTGGAGCGTCTGGATCATTACTTATCTGGCAGGCGCCATATTGTATGAAATCTACATTATGCATATGTTTCAGCAAAATTCATATAAACCAAGGGAGTATAGGGAATGGCTGCGTGTTACAGGAAATATAGGCAGGCTTCTTGGTAAAACCCTTTATGCTTTTATTTCCCTGCCGCTTCTTATAATAGGTAATTATGGCTGTCTCATTGCGGCGTGTCTTATGAATCTGATGACAATTCTGGTTAATAAACCGCATCAGGCCAAGAAACCGCTTGTATACACACCGAGAGTAAGAAGGATGCTTGTAACTACGACCATCTTGTTTGTTATTGGTATTTTGTGCTCTATCATGTTTGAAGAGATGGAAATGAAAATAAAAGCATGTGCCGTAATTCTGACCGGTCTGTTTATTCTTATTCCGTTTATAGTTCTACTTGCGAATTTCATCAACCATCCGATTGAAAAGGGGATTGACAGATACTACATTAATGATGCAGTCAGGATATTGAACCAGATGCCGGAGCTTGTTATTATCGGAGTTACCGGAAGCTATGGCAAAACCAGTGTCAAATATTTCTTAAGTAAGCTCTTATCGGTTAAATACAGTGTGCTTCATACGCCGGGCAATTATAATACTACTCTGGGTGTTGTAAGGACGATCAGGGAGCATATGAAGCCGTTTCATGAGATTTTCATATGTGAGATGGGTGCAAGGGAAGTTGGGGATATTAAAGAGATTTGTGATTTTGTGCACCCTAAGCATGGTATCATTACTTCCATAGGACCGCAGCATTTGCAGAGCTTTCACAGTATTGAGAATGTTATCGGCACTAAGTTTGAATTAGCGGATGCGATAGGAGAAGACGGATATGTTTTTTTAAATTATGACAATGAATATATCCGCAATAAGAAAATTGATAAAAATGTTATCAGTTATGGAACAGTGAAAAATGACGTTAATTACTGCGCATATGATATATCGGTTACAAAAGAAGGCTCGTTTTTTAAGATGAAGGATAACGAGGGAACCCCACATGAGTTCCATACAAGACTTGTGGGAAATCACAATGTTCAGAATATAGCGGGCGCGATAGCGGTTGCCAATACTCTTGGAATTTCTATGGAGAAATTGATTTATCCGGTGAAGCAGCTTGAAAGTGTTCCGCATAGATTACAGTTACTGCGGCAGGGAGAGCGCACCGTTTTGGATGACAGCTATAATTCCAATAAGAATGGTTTTAAGGCGGCGTTAGATACTCTGGCTATGTTTGAAGACTTGAGGATTTTGATGACTCCGGGAATGGTGGAGCTTGGTGATAAACAGTATGATGAAAATAAAGAAATAGGATTGTATGCGAAGGATAAGTGCGATTATGCTATTTTGGTAGGAAGGGAACAGACTAAGCCAATACAGGACGGACTTATGGAAGCCGGATTTGCAAATAACAGGATGATCATTGTAGACACTCTGCAGGAGGGCTTTCAGATGATAAATGCAATTCATAGCGATAAACATAAAGTGATTTTGATTGAGAATGATTTGCCGGATAATTATAATTAGGCATGGAGGATTATTATGAGAATTAAAGTAGGCGTATTTTTCGGTGGTAAAAGTGTAGAACACGAGGTTTCCGTTATTTCGGGAATTCAGGCATTGAAGGCGTTTAATAGTGAGAAATATGAGGCGATTCCGATTTACATTACCAAGGAAAATGAAATGTATACCGGAGAAGCCATAGGAGATATTAAGAACTATAAGAATATTCCGGAGTTATTAAAAAACAGTATTCGGATTTTTTTAATATGCGAGCAGGGTAAGCTTAATATGGTGCGCTATCCTGAGAAGAAGATTGGTAATTCGACGGTTGATCATATAGACGTGGTGTTTCCGGTTGTACATGGGGCAAACGTGGAGGACGGTTCTTTGCAGGGCTTCCTCAGGCATTACAATGTTCCGCTTGCGGGATGTGATGTAATGGCGTCTGCAGTCACCATGGATAAATATGTTATGAAAACGGTATTGAAGGATAATGACATTCCGGTACTTGACTGTGTGACACTGCATGTTACGGACTACCAGGCAGATGTAGAAACGGCCTGTCGTAAAGTTGAGGATAAAATAGAGTACCCTGTTATTGTTAAACCTGTAAATTTAGGCTCCAGCGTAGGCATTAAGGTGGCAAGGGACAGAGATGGTTTAGTGGAAGCACTGGAGTATGCTTATGAATTCAGTCAGAAAGTGCTGATCGAAAAAGCGATTGAAAATTTACGTGAAATCAACTGTTCGGTTCTTGGCGATTATGAAAGTGCACAGGCGTCAGAATGTGAAGAGCCGATTTCCAACGATGAAATCTTAAGCTATGAGGATAAATACGTTGCGGGAAACAAAGGCGGCTCTGAAGGAATGAGAACTGCAAGAAGAGAGCTTCCTGCAAATCTTACACCTGAACTCAGGGAAAAAATACGTGAGCTTGCAGTAAAGACATTTAAGGTACTTGACTGTAACGGCGTTTCAAGAATCGACTTTATGATAGATAAGGATTCTGACGAGGTTTATGTTAATGAAATTAATCCGATTCCGGGTTCTCTTGCTTTTTATTTGTGGGAGGCAATGGGGAAACCATATTCGGAACTTCTGGATGATATGGTAAAGCTGGCGTTAAAGAGAGAGAGAGAAGAAAAAAATCTCATGACTTCATTTGAAAGCAATATTTTGCAGAATGCAAACCTCTCCGGTGCAAAAGGTATAAAAAAATAAAAATTTCAAGGTATAAACTCCCACCATTTACAGATACTAGTAGCACGATTAATATAAAATACTATTAGAATAAATGGAGGTTTTGAGTTTATGAAAGCAACTGGAATTGTTAGAAGAATAGATGATCTTGGACGTATTGTAATTCCGAAAGAAATAAGGCGTACCCTTCGCATCAGGGAGGCGGATCCGCTTGAAATTTATACTGACAGGGAAGGCGAGATTATTTTAAAGAAATATTCCCCTATTGGAGAGATGGGAACATTTGCCAAGCAGTATGCAGAAAGTATGGCACAGGTATCAGGTCATATTGCAATGATATCCGATAGAGACCAGTTTATTGCTGTCTCAGGCGGTATGAAGAGTGTTCTTGGGAAGTCGATCAGCAAGGACTTGGAAGAGAAGATTAATAACAGGGAAAGCGTAGTGGCAGCCAAAGGAGACAGAAACTTTATCTCGGTTTGTCATGAGTTTGACGAAGAATACCAGCACGAAGCGATCAGCCCTATTATCTGTGAGGGCGATGTGATTGGATCGGTAATTTTACTGGAAATGGATAACAAATCCAAAATGGGCGAGGTGGAGCAAAAGCTGATACAGTCCGCGGCCGGCTTCCTTGGAAGGCAGATGGAACAATAGAAAGGTGAAAAATGAATTTTTCACCTATATAAAGTAGTCAATGGTATTTTCCGGTAGAAGGCGGGTATCTGTGTTAAAAATGATAACCGCCTCCCGGTCATCATATGGTCCCATTTCATAAAAACTTTCTGTAGTAAGGTTAAGTTTTTCAATAGTAACCAGACGGTTAGCGCGTTTAGGCTGGTCGGTTATGAATGTGATTCCGGGTTCAGAATATTCGATGCTGAGTTCGGGATCATCTAACTCCTCATAATATGGGTCGAAGATATAGATACTGTTCTCCTCGACACCTGTCAGCAATACATAATGAGGTACTTCCAGAAATAAGCGCAACACAACAACGCCTCCTTGCTGAATCGCACAGAGGATTTTGCTTGCCTGATCTATATGTACTTCCTCTCCGGATATAAACTCACAGGAAATAGGAAAATTTTTCATCTGTCCGAACTGATTCATCCAGTTAGCAAGAAACATCATAGCAGATGCGGAAGTACCGCGTTTTCCAACTTCTCCCTTTTCATCATATGAATCAAGACAGTAGAGCATGATATATTTAATAATATCGGGATAAACATCTTCCCGTTCAAAAAGATAGCGTATGGCATTAGTAAGTGTAACAGGACCGCAGTCATATTCACTTGATTGATAATTAAGAAGATTTTTCATAGTAATCCCCCCATGCTGACGATATAGGGTGAAAAAATTTATTTTTCACCCTGACTCCCATCTGCCTGCTTCGGCAGGCATTCAAATCAAGATGGTGAAATTTCTAATTTCACCCTATACAAATGTATTGCTTTTTGCGTTTTTTGTCAAGGAAAAGCGGTTTTAATAAAAAATGTACATTATGGGAATTGACAAAACCGAGTATTCATATTAGAATAGTATGAAATGAGCTGTTTGTTTCGTGCAAGGATGTTAGATGTTTTTGTAAAAATATGTTGACAATGCAGGTTTATGGAAATATAATTAAGCACAGTTCCTAGCTAAATAGTAGGAAATAAGGAGGAGTAAAATGAAAAAATTTAGCAGTAAAGCGCTTAGTTTAGCGCTCATAGCAGCAATGCTGTTTACAATGGCAGGCTGCGGTACATCTGATGACGGACAGGGCAATGTAAATTCCGGTGATGGTCAGAGCAGCGTAGCATCTGATGATGGTCAGGGCACTGCAAGTTCTGATAATGAGCAGAGTACTGCAAGTTCCGGTGACGGGCAGAGCATTGTAAACATTGGTATTACAGACTCATTGGGAGGAGTTAATCCGCTTACTGTTGACCAGACATGGATCAACAAGTACGCGATAGGTTTGGAATTTCTTCCGCTTGTAGATTTGGACAGCGATATGAATTTTCAGCCTATGTTGGCGGATTCCATCACTACAGAGGACAATATTAATTTCGTTATCCACATTAATGATGATGCACAGTGGTCTGACGGTACGCCTGTTACTGCAGAGGATGTAGAGTTTTCATTTCTGCGTCTGGCAAGCCCTGTAATTGGAAATCCTACTATGCTACTTTATGCATTTGAAGGAGTTGGCGATGATGGTTTTGTAGAAGAGGGCGCAGATAGTGTTGAAGGCGTAAAGGTAATTGACGAGAAAACCATTCAGATGACTACCAAATACCCGATTGCCNTGACAACATTTGAGAATACTTATGCTTTCTATATTCATACATTNCCTAAACATATATTAGGAGATTACAGCGANGCGGAGCTTATGACTCTGGATTGGTTTAATCATCCGGATGTAGTAAACGGCCCTTATATATTAACANATTATGATGTTGACCATTATATCTCTTATACAGCCAATACGAATTATTGGAAGGGTGCNCCTAAGATTAGTAATCTTAATTTCAAAATACTGGATTCAAGTCAGATTTATGCAGGACTTCAGTCCGGAGAAATTGATTTGACGCATCACACAATGACTGCAATTCCGCAGGAAGATTATGAGAATATNGAAGCNCTTGATAATNTAGATGTTGTGTATGGTTCACCTGTTACAAANCAGTCCGTATTTATNCAGACAAAGAATATTACGGATAGCAGAGTGCGTCAGGCGCTTGTNTACGCAATCAATAGAGANCAGATTTTAAATGAGCTTATGAAAGGGCATGGAGAAGTTGTAGACGGNTTCCTTTCTTCNGCAGGTCCGTTTTATGATGACAGCATTACTCCTATGNCATATGATCCTGAAAAGGCAAAGGAACTTTTAAATGAAGCAGGCTGGGACGGNTCACAGACACTTCGTTTTTATGTAAATTCCGGNGANGGTGCGTTTGTTAATGCGGCTCAGGTCATGGTTGCACAGTGGGCGGCGGTAGGAATTAATGTAGAGGTACAGACAGTCGATCTTGCTTCGCTTATGACTATAGCAGGAAGCACCGATTATGATTTCTTTGCNGTACAGTATACNTATGCACCGGCAGATCCTTATCCNGATATATCATGGCTGCTTGGCGGTGAAGATAGNTGGACAGGATACGGCGATGATGAAATAAATNAGGCGCTNGAAGGAACACAGACGGCTGGAAGNGTTGATGAAATCACGGGATTCTACTCTATTGTAGACAAGAAAGTTCAGGAGGATGTTCCTATGTTTTCNGCATATATAATCAGTGCNCAGGGNGCGGTAAGCAAGAGGCTTACAGGNGTAACCGCTGATGTATATGGCACCTTTATGAANGTAGAAGAGTGGGAAATCGTTGAATAATTATCAGGGAATGTTTTAAAGACTAGTTTGTAAACACTTTTTAGAAAGAACATTCAGAATGTATTAAAAAATTTTTTATTGCAGTATNNAATANTGATATGATAATATAGNCGTTAAGTGATAAGTGAGATACCACAGATGGTAGATGACCGTCTGTGGTATTTGTATAATAATAAGTGGAGAGAAGCCATGTCACATTTATTAGAGGTTGAAGGNCTTACGACATCTTTCAAAGAAGATTTTGGGACGCATATAAGAGTTGACCATATTGATTTCCATGTAGATAAAGGTGAGTTTGTCTGTATAGTAGGCGAGTCNGGTTGCGGNAAAAGCGTNACNTCGCTTTCAATTATGGGNCTGCTTTCCAGAAACGGANAAGTGGTTGGCGGAAAAATCATGTTTGACGGTAAAAATCTGTTAGATATGAACGAAAAAGAATTGGATAAGATAAGGGGNAACCAGTTAACNATGATTTTTCAGGANCCCCTTACGTCANTGAACCCCGTTTTTACAGTNGGGAGCCAGATTACGGAGAGCATCATGACGCATATGCAGCTATCCAAGAAAGAGGCGCAGGAGAGAGCCGAAACATTACTTAAGAGAGTGGGGATGCCTGATGCGAAAGCCACAATGAAAAAGTATCCGCATACCCTTTCCGGCGGTATGAGNCAGAGNGTTATGATAGCAATGGCNCTTTCATGTAATCCTAAACTCNTGATTGCNGATGAACCNACCACGGCGTTGGANGTTACAATACAGGCTCAGATTATGAATCTTTTAAAGGAATTGCANCAAGAAAATGACATGGCTGTCATTTTGATTACCCATGATATNGGACTTGTTGCACAGATGGCGGACAGAGTGCTTGTTATGTATGCCGGNCAGTTGATTGAAGAAGCNCCGGTNAAAGAGCTTTTTAAAAATCCTAAGCATCCTTATACACNGGCGCTGCTTGCGTCNATACCGTCAATACGGGATGGNGAGGACAGGCNTCTGGATTCGATACCGGGCATTGTNCCGGAGAATTATGATNATATTTCAGGNTGCCGTTTTGCAGGGCGCTGCAAGAATTACAGNACAGATTGTGACAAGCCGCAGGAAGANTATGAATTTGCNCCGNACCANACGGCTAAATGTATAAGACAGAAAGTTACAGGACGATAGAAGCTTGAAAGTATAGAATATTCAAAATATTGNATTGGATGTCTGCGAAAACGGGCAGGAAGGTGTAGGAACAAAACAATGNATANGGAGAAAATTCCCCTGATTCAAGTTGATAGAATGAAAAAGTATTACCCTGTAAAGGGNGGNATTGTAACNCATACNTTAGGNTATGTNAAAGCNGTGGACGGAGTGAGCTTTTCCATAATGCAGGGAGAGATTCTGGGACTGGTAGGAGAATCCGGCTCAGGAAAATCTACAATCGGCAGGCAGCTTGTAGGGCTTGAAAAACCTACGGAAGGTACTATTTATTATAAAGGTAAAAATTTGGCGGATATGGGNAAAGACGAAATGCGAAATGTACGTACCCGCCTTCAGATGATATTTCAGGATTCATATTCTTCATTGAATCCAAGAAAACATATTTATGAAATTTTGGCACANCCCATGCTGTATCATAAAATATCCACNAGAGATACTCTTGAGAAAGATATACTCAGGCTCCTTGATATGGTTGGNTTACAAAGAAACGTACTTGGCAGATANCCGCATGAGTTTTCCGGCGGGCANAGNCANAGNATAGGTATAGCCAAAGCNCTTTCGCTTAANCCTGAATTTATTGTCTGCGATGAGCCCGTAAGCGCTCTGGATGTATCNATTCAGGCGCAGATTCTTAACTTGTTAAAAAGTCTTCAGAAAGAACTGAATTTAACNCTGCTTTTTGTAGGTCATGGGCTTGGGGCAGTTAATTATGTAAGCGACAGGATTGCTGTAATGTACCTTGGACAGATTGTGGAAATCGGNGATGCCAAGGAAATCTTTAACCATCCTGTACATCCATATACGAAAGCNCTGATTGATGCNGTGCCTGTGCCCGANCCGGAGGAGAATGGTAAAGTGCGNGGGCTTTTGCAGGGAGATATNGGAAGCAGTATGGAGATTCCNNCGGGNTGCAGATTTCATACCAGATGCTCATATGCGGGNNANGNATGCAGCACAGANGAACCTAAGATGCAGGAAGTATTGTTAAATATGGGAAACGGACACTATGCGGCATGTCCNAAGATTATGGATAAATAGCAGAAAGGCGTAGGTTGATGGGAAAATATATATTAAAACGAATTTTAATAGCGATTCCTGTATTGATCGGTATTACAATAATTGATTACGGAATTATGTGTATGGCAGGAAGCCCGCTTGCAATGCTGCAGGGACCGCGTGTGTCAGAAACTGCGCTTGAAGCCAAAAAAATNGCACTGGGNNTGGATAAGCCCTTTTATGTNCAGTATTTTGTATGGNTGGGACAGCTTTTACATGGAAATATGGGATATTCTGTTAAATCATATCANTCGGTAAGCTCAATGATAGGAAGTCANTTGGGACCGACATTGCTTTTGATGGGGGTGTCCCTGATTATAAGTCTTCTNATTGCAATACCTGCNGGAATATACAGTGCAATACATCAGTATTCCAAGGGCGATTATACGGTTGTAACGCTTTCGTTTCTGGGNAGCAGCGTTCCGGGATTCTTTTTATCATTATTGTTAATTTACATTTTTACTNTAAAGCTGGGAATTCTGCCGTCGAGCGGTATGAGTACGCTTGGTGCAAAAAGTTCGGTATCGGATGTGGCAAAGCATATGGTAATGCCTGTAATAGTTCTGGCAGCCTCTATGGCAGGAAGCAATATACGTTATATCAGAAGNGCAGTGCTGGAAATTTTGCAGCAGGATTATCTTAGAACAGCATGGGCTAAAGGTATAGGGAGATTTAAGGTTATATATAAGCATGCACTNAGAAATGCGCTTGTGCCTATTGTTACGGTAATAGGAATGGAAATNCCGGTGCTNTTNGGNGGNGCNATNATAATCGAACANGTGTTCTCNTGGCCGGGNTTAGGTCTTATGACCATGAGTGCGATAAGCAATAGGGATTATCCNGTTATTATGGGAGTGTGCCTGCTTTCGGCAGTTGTTGTTTTGGCAGGAAATCTTGTTACGGATATTTTGTATGCGNTGGTNGANCCAACCATNCAGTTACAATAGTCACTATAAATCATGCAGNCTTTAGGAAGGGCATGGGATTTATAATGAAATCGCAAATNATTGATATTGATAAANTTTCAACAGAGAGTTACTTACAGACTGTATTAAGGAGATTTAAAAGGCATCATCTGGCGGCNTTCAGTTTGATCATTCTGGCTGTTTTATGTGGTGCAGCTATCCTTGCACCCATTATTGCTCCGTATGATCCTGACGCCATTGTGGGGCCTTTTAGCGGTGCGCCNAGCATGGAATTTATACTTGGAACGGACCAAATCGGAAGGGATGTTTTAAGCAGGCTTTTATATGCTACGAGAATTTCCCTGCTGGTAGGGGTTATGGCGACGCTTATATCTACGGTGATAGGCGTTGTTTTGGGGCTGTTTGCCGGATATTTCGGCGGAGTTGCGGATATGATNATTATGCGTTTTACGGATATGGTAATGTCCTTTCCGTATATTTTATTAGTGCTGGTGGCAGCGGCTATATTTAAGCCNGGACTNTGGAATATTATTTTCATCCTCGGTTTTGTGGACTGGCCGGGTATNGCCAGACTTGTAAGAGGTAATGTGTTATCNCTTAGGGAAACCAATTTTNTCAAAGGAAATATCGTGGCGGGTATGCCGCTTAGACATATTTTNTTTTNCGAAATATTACCTAATACGGTAGCGCCTATTNTGGTTTATGCGACTTCTGTACTTGCTATTTCTATGTTAGATGAGGCAGCGCTTAGCTTTCTTGGAATGGGAGTGCAGCCGCCTACGGCAAGCCTTGGGAATATGTTAAATGGCGCGCAGTCTCTTACGGTCCTGACAAGCAAACCCTGGCTCTGGATTCCGCCCGGACTTATGATAGTTGTACTTGTTGTTGCAATTAACTTTGTCGGAGACGCTTTGCGTGANGCGCTTGATCCAAACAGTGAGAAGAGATAATACAGAAAGGCACAGTNATNGNNTATGAGTATGGAAGATTTGGAAAAACAATTNCAAACTGCTTTTTACTGGTTCCATTCACATCCGGAGCTATCCTATAAGGAGTATGCAACAACTGAAAANATAAGNGAAATTCTGNTAGAAGCAGGAGTGGAAATACTTCCGTATAAACTNGATACNGGNCTGGTGGCNATAGTNCGGGGNGAAAAAGACGGANCGNTGCAGGCGCTGCGTTGTGATATNGATGCNCTTCCNATTGANGANGGNACNNACTTNGATTATAANTCNAAGACGCCNGGCGTAATGCATGCATGCGGTCATGATATGCATATAACGGNCGGAATAGGNTGCGCAATTTTGCTTAATGNAAATAAAGCTGATTTAAAGGGAAGCGTTAAGATTATATTTCAGCCGGCGGAAGAGACTTCCCTTGGNGCGTTAAAGATNCTTGAGACNGATGTAATGAATGATGTNGAGCGTNTATGGGGTTTNCATGCGGATCCGACCAACGCGGCGGGAACGATTGCGATACGNGAGGGTTTTGTGACNGCTGCAGTAGACCGNTTTGTGATTACGGTTAAGGGCATTGGCTGTCATGGCGCNCATCCTGATGACGGNATTGATCCGATTCCTGTATCNGCAGCGATAATACANGCNCTCCANTCTATNGTNAGCAGAAATGTCAATGCNTTTCATCCTTCNCTTATAAGNGTGACTAAGGTAAGCGCCGGAACAACATGGAATGTGATACCGGATAGGGCNGTNATGGAAGGNACTGTACGCACAATGGANCGNGNCGACCGTATTCTTTATGAAAAAAGNCTTCGCGAGATTGCAACGCTTACNGCCAAGGCTTACGGTGCGGANGCTGATGTAGAATGGATAGCCGGACCTCCGGCTACGCTTAANGATAAAGCNATGGCTGAATACTGCGAAAAAGAAGCATTGAAAATGAACCTNCCNNTAGCGGTGGAAGAAAGNTCNCTNGGCGGNGATGATTTTGCTTTTTANGAAGAAAAAATACCGGGCTGCTATGTAAAAATAGGAACCGGAATCGGACATCCGATTCATCATCCGGAATTTGAAGTAAAACCNGAGATGCTTTTTCCTGCGGCAAAATATTTNGCCNGACTGTTNATNGATTGTTAATTTTTTAACNAANTGAAATTTTAANTAAAAATATANTTAGAANTTCGATTATAANTTAGAAATAATCCGAAAAATAAGGNTTNTCAACCGGAATNANACGCTCTAACCAGGTNAGCATGTAATATTCCGTCTTAATTTTTTCATGGTCATAAAGATAAGAAGGNCNCTTATATCCCATCATCATGGTGGTAAGAGTGTTGATGGACAATTCNACGACATTTATNGACTGATTATCTTCCACACGNTCACAGATGGTTTTGCCTTTTCNCCATGAAACCATATAATCGCCTTCGTTCGAGGGCATCATTTNATCATGTACAAGAAAATGAAGTTTGAAATCCTCCGGCTGTGCCTGAAAAGGATANTCNGATAAAAATTCTTCGACNTTNACTATNCNGGCCATTATATAGGACGAAATGGTTTCGGTAATTTCGCTGTCCTCGAATAAATAGGCCATTGTTTCACCCGAAAAGTTATTACCTTGCACCTGCGTTATCATTGAGAAATGAGCGCTGATATAGTTCCAAAGCCCGTAATTGGCTTCGATGTTCAAATATACCATTTCTTTTATATGGAAAATCTCATTGGCAATATAATAGACCACATAACCGAGCGGTTTATGCTCTTTGTTGTAGTATACCGCTGCAATGATGTCTTCATTATCCCAGCGCCAGTATTCTTCCCATGATAATTCGTCACGTATAAGCGCGCCATGATGCTGCAGTGCAAAGTAAGAATGTACATTGTGGTAATCTTCGGAATCTAAGCTGACACGCTCAACCATTCCGTCTACGGGAACCGGTTTGGGAAGCTGTATATCTTTTACGGTAAAAGTAAGTTTGTCGGATACGATTTCCCACCCCATTTTACGGTAAAAAGGAATGGAATAAGGATATAAACAAGATATAGGCATATCATTTTTATGCATATAATCCAGAGCGCGTTTCATAAGTGAATGAATCAGTCCCCTGCCGGTATATTCCGGATAAGTGGCAACACCGGTAATGCCGCCCATATCCATAATATTATCATGAATATTGATTTTCATGGAATATACGACTATCATGGAAGCCAGCTTGTCCTGATAAAACCATCCCAATACATATGCTTCTTTTAAAATTGGGCTTTTGGCAGTTTTGATCTCGTCCTGCTGCCATCCGGTCTGAAACAAGTCATAAGAAGTGACCTGAAAAGCATACTGCAAAAGTGCATTAAACTGTTCCAAATCGTTTTGGTCTAACTCTCTCATTTTGAATTTGTCGTGAACTTCCAGATAAGTATGTTGATCATTTGAGTCGTTCATAAAAATAACCTGTACCTTTCAATTATTTAAAGTAATCCGTATATTTTCCGTCATCCGCATCAAAGAAACAAAAGCCCATAATGCCGCGGCCGGTGTGAGCGCCTATTGCACAGCCTACAACAGAAGTGAGGATTGAGCTTGGGTGAAGTTCGGCTTGTACAATATTTTCAAGCATGACAAGAGTTTCAGGGTCTTCGCCGTGACAGATAGCAACATCATGATTTTCCAGATAAGAACTGTTTTCTTTAGCGTATTCGATTAGATAGCGTAGTGATTTCTTACGTCCGCGTACCGTTTTGATGAGTGAGAGAGCGCCATTGTTATCTACAATTAATATGGGTTTCATATCCAGAGTTTCGGCAATTACGCCCTTGAACTTTGTAAGACGGCCGCCTTTTATCAGATAAGCAAGTGTGTGGACGGTAAAAACATGTTTGATGTGTGAAATAAAATAATCAGCAGCTTCTATGATTTCTTCTTTTGAAGCGCCTTTTTCCAGCATGGTAACCAACTTGGAAACCAGCATGCCAAAACCTATGGAAGCGCTTTTGGAATCAATAATAGTTAAATCAAAATCCGGATAATCTTCTAAAATATTAGATTTGGCAATATTGGCAGCATTATAGGTACCGGCTATTCCTGTCGAGAAGCATAGATATATAACACTGTCGCCTGCCTGTGCATATGGCATAAAAGCATCGGTAAACATGGCAGGATTTATATGGTAAGTTTTTATATCACGTTTTATATCATCTAAAATATCATAGAATTCACCGGTATTAATAGTTTTACCATCGAAATAATCTACATCATCAATAACAACCGGTGTAGGAATAACGTGAATCTTATGTGCTTCTATATAGTTCTTAGGTAAATCGCTTGCAGAATCAGTAATAATATGAAGCATATTTAACCTCCTTTAAGCCAAGCTTGTTCTTTAAGCCAGGCTTGTTTTTTAAGCCAAGCTTGTTATTTAAGCTTTACTTATTTGATCCAATAAAGAAATCTTGATATCATATAGTTTGCTTGATAAATCCACATAAACCTTATGGGGATTTACGAGGCGTCTCGTCTCATCCCATAGAGTGTCTAATTCTTCCTGACAGTAAGAACGTATGTCCATTACTTTGGGTGAAGTGTAGCAGCATTCTCCGTTCTTAAATATAGGAACCATAAGCTCACGCAGTGTATAGCTGCCGCCTTCTAACATTGTTTTCTTCCAAGGCTCAATTGGGTCAAAGAGCATAAGTTTCTGTGATTCGTCAAATTTTTCATCCACAAGGCAGATAAGGTCGGCCTTTATCTTGCCTGTCTCTTTTTCATAAATGCGGTAAATAGTCTTATTTCCCGGATTAGTAATTTTCTCTGAATTTTCAGAGAGTTTAATCTTGGGTATAAACTTGCCGTCTTTTCCCATAATGGCAGCCAGCTTATATACGCCGCCAAATGAAGGACAGTCTTTGGAAGTAATAAGGTGTGTGCCTACACCCCATGAAGTAATTGCCGCACCTTGGTCCTTAAGGCTTTGGATAAGAATTTCATCCAGATCATTGGATGCCGAGATGACAGCATCTGGGAATCCGGCCTCATCCAGCATTTTGCGTGCTTTTTTGGAAAGGTATGCAAGGTCGCCGCTGTCTAAACGTATACCGTAGTAAGTAAGCGGAATGCCTGCATCACGCATTTCCGTAAATACTTTGATGGCGTTAGGTACGCCGGATTTTAATGTGTCATAGGTGTCAACTAATAGAATACATGCGGAAGGATACATTTTGGCATAAGTTTTAAAAGCAGTGTATTCATCAGGAAAGCTCATGATCCAGCTATGGGCGTGGGTGCCTTTGACCGGAACGTCAAACAGCTGTCCGCATAAAACATTAGAGGTTCCTATGCAACCGCCAATTACCGCCGCTCTTGCACCGTAGATGCCGGCATCAGGTCCCTGGGCGCGTCTTAGGCCGAATTCCATGATACCGTCGCCATGAGCTGCATAACAGACTCTTGCCGCTTTGGTGGCAATCAGACTTTGATGATTTATGATATTCAGGATAGCAGTTTCAACAAGCTGTGCCTGCATGATCGGCGCAATTACTTTTACAATAGGTTCTCTTGGAAAAATTACGGTGCCCTCAGGGATCGCATAAATATCACCCGTGAACTTAAAGTCACGCAGATAGTCCAAAAACTCCTGCTCGAAAATCCCGAGGCTCGCAAGATAGGCAATGTCTTCATCTTCAAAATGCAGTTCTTTTACATATTGGATAAGCTGCTCTAAGCCTGCGGATATGGCAAAGCCGCCGTCGTAGGGATTATTGCGGTAAAATGCGTCAAAAATGACGGTTTCATTCTGATCTTTGTTCTTGAAATAGCCCTGCATCATTGTTAACTCATAAAGGTCTGTGAGCAGGGTAAGGTTTTGTCTGTCCATATTTTGTACCTTATATCCTTCCATTTTGTGGATGTTGCTTTACATATAGTTTGTTCGTTTATTGGAAAAATTTACATATTACAGATATTTTACACCAGTTTTATAAATTAGAAAAGGGTTTTGTTTAAAGACAAGACAGGTGTCTTGTCAGATGATATTTGATCATTCAATATGAACGTATAAAAAGCACCTTGACAAGCACTTTTTTGCAATACTATAATTACTCTGAGTAGGTATCTTTATGCTATAGGAGGGGATATTTTTAATAATGGGAGAATACATAAGCAGAGAAGATGCATTTGAATTATTGAAAAAACATAATAAGGATCCGTTCCATATCCAGCATGCCTTGACAGTAGAGGGAGTAATGAAGTGGTATGCCACAGAATTGGGATATGCGGAAGATGCAGAATATTGGGGAATAGTAGGGCTTCTACACGATATTGATTTTGAAGAATATCCGGATGAACATTGTATAAAAGCACCCGAGCTGCTTCGCGCAGGCGGCGTTTCAGAGGATATAATACACGCGGTGTGTTCTCATGGATATGGACTGACTGTGGATATTAAACCTGAACATGAGATGGAAAAGGTGTTGTATGCGGTAGATGAACTCTCCGGTCTGATAGGGGCAGCAGCATTGATGCGGCCGTCTAAGAGCGTTCAGGATATGGAGCTTAAATCACTGAAAAAGAAGTATAAGACTAAAAGTTTTGCCGCAGGGTGTTCAAGGGAGGTAATTGAGCGCGGAGCGGAAATGATGGGCGTAGAGTTAGATAAGCTGCTTGAGGATACTATTATGGCGATGCGCTCGTGTGAAAATTGAAAAATCAGACATTAATTATGAAATGGGAAGGAGAAATGGGGTAATGAAGAATAAGGGTAGGAAACTTATTAAAAAAGTGTTTGCCTTGATGCTGGCTTTGATTATGGCGGTTCCGACGGTGGATTATAGTATGTTGCTCACTGTTGAGGCTGCAGGGACAGATATAACAGTTAAAGCGCATGGCGGTTATGAAGAAGGGGCTTATGTGGAATGGGAGCCTGTTACCGGTGCGGATGGGTATCAGGTGTATGTATCACAAGACCAGAGTGATTGGACTCAGATTGATAATGAATTGATTAGAAGTTACGGTACATATTTTAGGGCAGATGCATTGGGGCTTGCTGCCGGCACTTGGTATGTGAAGATTGAGGCAGTTACTCTGACTGATGGACAGATAGATGATACAGCAGTAGATGAGAAGATAGAAGAAGTGACTGTACTATCCTACGACCGTTCAGGTTATGCATGGGTAGAAGATGAAGACGGAATTAGCACTGCCTCAGGCGCATATAATGATACCGGAACGCTTAGAAGTAACGCAAATGTTATTTATGTTTATAATTCAAATAAGGATGATGTCGAGCTTGAAGTAAACGGTAAGACTTACAAAGGACTTCAGAATATTTTATATGCATATAATACTGACACTCTTCCTCCATTGGACGTACGTATTATTGGCAATATAGATGATTTTGCAGTGTTGGATGGTGGCGATATTCTGATTGATACGAATAAAAAGAATATAGGCATCACCATCGAAGGTGTAGGTGAGGATGCAGTAGCAAATGGCTGGGGTATACGTTTACAGAAAGCTGTAAACGTAGAAATACGTAATTTGGGATTTATTAATTGCGATAGTGATGAAGGAGATAATATCGGTCTTCAGCAGGATAATACACATATCTGGGTACATAACTGCGACCTTTTCTATGGTAAGGCAGGTTCTGATGCCGACCAGAAAAAGGGCGATGGAATGTTAGATTGCAAGTGGTCTGACTTAATAACTTTTTCATATAATCATTTCTGGGATTCAGGTAAATCCTGTCTGTTAGGTCTTAGTGAAGGGTATGGTAAAGGGGGAAGAATTACTTACCATCATAACTGGTTTGACCATTCAGACTCCAGACATCCGAGAGTCCGTTACTTTGATGCACATGTATATAATAATTATTATGATGGAAATGCTAAGTACGGAATCGGGGCTACACAGGGAGCTTCTGTTTTTGCCGAGAGTAATTATTTTAGGAATACGAAAAATCCGATGCTTATTTCCCAACAGGGTACTGATGTTGCGGGTGGTAGCGGCGGAACTTTTGGGCCGGCATCAGCAACAGATGGAGATGAAGTTAAGGAGAATGAAGATGGCGGTATGATTAAGGCATATGGAAATATACTTGTCGGTCGTAGTGAGTCGACTTTTATTCCTTATGCTGAGCCCATTTCATCAACACAGGAAGATTTATCCCAAAGCGAAAATAATGAATTTGTTGCATATGTGGCTATAGATGATGCAGATGAAGAATCTGATTTGAATAAAGAATTAAATAATGATGAGTCTGTGGATGAAGATGTTGAAGGTGACGATGATACTACAAATGCGGATAAAGAAAATGCGTCTGACGATAATATAAATGATGATACGGACAACATGTCCGGTGATAATAGTGCGGATGCGGATATGGATATGGGTGAAGTATCCGGTGATAATAACGCAGATGCGAATATGGATGAGGTATCCGATGATGATAATAAGAGTGTAGAATCCGGTTTTGAAGCAGAAGTAAGCGATGCACAAGATAGCGATATTACCGGTGGTTCCTCTGTAGAATTTGATGCATATGTTGTTGAAGATAAAACTACACCGGTTCCGAATACTGTTAAGAGCAAAAAAGGCGGAAATACTTATAGTAACTTTGATACGGAAGCAGGTTTTTATATCTATACTCCTGATAATGCAGCTGATGTTCCCGACAATGTGATGGCTAAAGCAGGACGTGTGAATGGCGGTGATCTGCAGTTTGAGTTTAATGGTGCTAACGATGATACATCTTCAGATATAAATACAGCTCTTCAGGCATTATGTGTAAATTATGAATCTGCACTGGTATCAGTAGGCGGTGTTAACAGTGTTTCTACAACAGTTTATTATACCGTGACATTCGACCCCGGAAACGGTGAACAGAGTTGGACTGAGAAAGTAGAGATAAATACTAAGGTCACAGAACCGGAAACGCCTGCAACTGTGCCGGAAGGTAAGAAGTTTGACGGATGGTATAATGGTGCTCGTAAATGGAATTTTGACACTCTTATAACAGGAAATGTGACGCTTACCGGTAAATGGATTGATGAGAATGAAAGTTCTTCCGGATCTGATAAACGTTTGCCAATAAATGAATTAACGAAACATGATGTTACTGTAGACGGTACTGATAGCGCTTATTTTGATATTGAAGCTACTACTGCGACTAGCACCAGTACTTCAGGAACTTATAATGGTGTAAGTTATAGTTCGGGCAGTGGCAAGATTAGACTGGATTTGCGCAAACCTGCAACTATTGAATTTACCACAACTATTGCGGCCAGAGTGGTGCTTTTTATGGATAACAAAAACCCACTTACAGCTAGTACCTATATTGATGGAAAAGCGTACGCGAAGGTAGACGGAATAATAGAAAGCGATGTTATTGCTCCGGGAGACCATAAAATTACCAGGAAAGACAATGATTTCATGTATGCAATATGGGTAGAGCCTGCAGAGGATTCTAGTTCACATACTGTTATTATAGATTTGGGTAATGGCTTACCACTTATTACCAAAACGTTAAATTTCGGAGAGATGATTACCGAGTCTGACATTCCGGAACTTGTTAGAGATGGTTATACGTTCAAGGGCTGGGTAGATGATGAAGGTAATAGTGTAACGCTGCCATATGTACCTACGAGTGATGTTACTATCACAGCTAAATGGGCTAATAGTAATGATATGGAACTTACTGCAAGTGAAATAGCTGCGGAAACTTATGCGAGTAGTTTTGATAAAAATGGTTTCACCATTACTGCAAGTTCAAGTAATAAAGTTACTGTAGAGAGTAATAGTAAGACAATAGATGGCAAGTCATATACAGCAAGACTTAAAACAGGAGGGGCGGGAACTGCTAATTATAGGAGTATCAAATTTACTACGCAAGGTGCAGCAACGTTGTATATGGCGTGTATGGCAGCTTCAAGTTCGAATACATCCAAGATGGGGGTTGCGACCGTAAATGGCAGTACTCTAACAGATTATACTGATTATTATTATCTTATTGACGGATATGATAAAGAAGATGAAAATAAGTATAAAAAGTGCAGTGACGGTAGTATTTCGGTAGATGGTAGTTCTGGGCACTATATTATCATAGAATTTCCGGATAAAGCGGAATATTGTATTTACAGCAAAGAGAACGGAATTAATTTCTATTATGTCAGTGTTACACATAAAGCATACACCGTCACTTTTAACACAAACGGCGGATCCTCAGTAGGAGTGCAAACTGTAAATAGCGGAGATACATGCAATGAGCCTGCTGATGTCCCAATCAAGGACGGTTATACATTCGACGGCTGGTATAGCGACGAGGGATTAACGCAGCTGTATGATTTCACCAGTCCTGTAACAGAGAACATAACCCTATTTGCAAAGTGGATTGAGAATCCAACTATTTATACAGTCACCTTCGTCACAAACGGCGGTTCAGAAGTACCTGCGCAGACCGTAGAGAGCGGGCTGCTATGCATCAAACCTGATGACCCGACCAAGGATAACTGTACCTTTGTAGGTTGGTATAAAGACGAGGAATTAAAAGAAGAGTATGATTTTAATGCCCCTGTCACAGTTGGCATAACACTCTACGCCAAGTGGAAAGACAACAACACAGAGAAGCCGGGTACTGAAAAACAGGAAGGCTTTAATATAAAGTTCAAAAATGATCAAAAACAATATACTTATACAGGAAGCGCGATCACACCGGAAATAACTGTAACCTACAATGATGAAAAGCTTGTTAAGGATATTGATTATACAGTTAAGTATTCCAACAACATCAAGGCGGCGTCTAAAGAATTGAAAACGGATGCAAAGAAACTTCCGAAGGTTACGGTAACCGGTAAAGGAAGATTTTCCGGAAATGATTATGAAAATTTTGAAATATTACAAAAGAGCCTTGATGCTGATGATGTAACGGTAAGTGGAGTCGTGAAAGAAGATAAAGCTGATGATACAGATAATGCAAGTGATACAGATAATGCAGCTGAACTAAACACGATAACAGTTGTACAAGGTGCTAAAGTTGATCCGGTTATTTATTATAATAATATAAAACTTACTACTAAGGATTATACGGTTACGGGTGCTTCAGGTAAAAAGTATACTTCCGCGGATAACACCAAAACGCTTACGATTACAGCTAAACCTAACTCTAACTATAAGGGAACTCTTGCCCTTAAGCTCAATGTTATTGAAAAGGGAGAAAAGTTCAAGGTAAGTTTCAAAAAAGAGGCTGTTAATAATCTGATTTATGACGGACAAGTGCATGAAATCGCCCCAGTGTTAGATCCAAGCAGCATGGTTAAAGGAACAGACTATACGCTGCAATATTCCGATGCGGTAAATGCGGGAACCGTTAAGTGTACGGTAATAGGAATGGGTAAATATACAGGTTGTTCCGTAACTAAGACTTATAAAATTAAACCGGCAGCAAAGAAGAATAACACCGCCTTCACTGTTGCAGCTCTTCCGAATAACGGAGTTTATACATTTGATAGTGCGGGAGTTACACTTGACGATGATTTGAAGGTATATGACAAAGAAATTAAAATTGATGAGGATAATAATAAATTATTAGAATTAGGTAAGGATTATAAGGTTACCTATAGTAATAATAAGAAAGTGAGCACGGATAGCAAGAAGGCCTCATATAAAATAACTTTCCTCGGTAATTATAAGGGCAGCAGTCCAATCAGTAACTCCTTCACAATCAATAAGGCTTTGCTGTGTAACAACAGTGTAGATGAAGCGAATAATACGAAGAAACTTGATATTGTAATTCCGAATAAGGTGTCCAATGGAAAGGATGGCGTTTATAAGTCAGTTCCATATGTAAGCATAGACGGAATAACGTTAAAGAAATCTGACTATACCGTTGCATATTACACGGATTCCGATTTAAAGACTCCAATGGATGCGCAGCATAAGGTTTCAGCAGGAGCCACTGTATATGTTAAGATAACTGGAAAGGGAAATTATGATAGTACGGCTTCGGATTATATAAAGGCTGAATATACTGTTCAAGACAAACCTACGAATACTATAGTCGACCTTTCTAAGGCAAGTGTAACGCTCAATGCCAAAAAGGTGGAATACACCGGCGATGCGCAGATTGATAATGTCAAGGAAATTTCAATCAAAGTAAACGGCGCAAAGAAAACTATCCCAGCTAAGGATTTTGCTGATAATGGCATTACAGTCCAATATGTAAATAACAAGGCCAAGGGCAAGGCAACAATAGTTATTAGCGGTGATGGAACTAAGTATGTAGGAAGTAAAACCACAACATTCAGTATTACTGCACGCAAATTTAAACTTGCATCTGCGGCAAATTGAGCATATACTCAAACTCGTAGGCTTAATAAGGATGAAGACTTAATAAAAATGGGAGGATTATTATGTATCAAAAAGTTGATACCAGCTTAAATTTTGTAGACAGAGAGAAGGAGGTCAGCAAGTTCTGGAAAGATAACGATATTTTCCGGAAAAGCATGGACTCGCGAAAGGATGGACCAACTTACACGTTCTATGATGGACCTCCGACAGCAAACGGTAAACCGCATATAGGACACGTGCTCACACGTGTAATTAAGGATATGATTCCCAGATATCATGCTATGAAGGGATGCATGGTTCCCCGTAAGGCAGGCTGGGATACGCACGGACTTCCTGTTGAATTAGAGGTTGAGCAGTTATTAGGTCTGGACGGAAAAGAACAGATAGAAGAGTATGGTTTGGACCCTTTTATCAGTAAATGTAAAGAGTCCGTCTGGAAATATAAAGGGATGTGGGAGGATTTCTCCGATACAGTCGGCTTTTGGGCTGATATGGATGATCCTTATGTAACATATCATGATAATTTTATAGAATCCGAATGGTGGGCGCTTAAGCAGATTTGGGATAAAGGGCTTTTGTATAAAGGCTTTAAAGTTGTACCCTACTGCCCGCGCTGTGGAACCCCGCTTTCTTCACACGAGGTTGCGCAAGGCTACAAGGCTGTTAAAGAGCGTTCAGCGGTTGTACGTTTTAAGGTAATCGGTGAGGATGCTTATTTCCTTGCATGGACGACAACCCCTTGGACACTGCCGTCCAATGTGGCTCTTTGTGTGAATCCGGATGAAAAGTATGTAAAAGTAAAAGCTGTTGACGGCTATACGTATTATATGGCAGAGGCGCTGCTTGACAATGTGCTTGGCTCTCTGACCGAAGACGATACGCCGGCATATGAAGTGTTAGAAACTTACAAAGGAACTGATTTGGAGTATAAAGGATATGAGCCGTTATTTGCTTGTACAGGCGAGACGGCAGCCAAGATGCGCAAGAAAGCTCATTTTGTAACTTGTGACACATATGTCACAATGACAGACGGTACAGGTATCGTTCATATCGCACCGGCTTTTGGTGAGGATGATGCCAATGTAGGACGCAGATATGACCTTCCGCTTGTACAGTTTGTAGACGGCAAAGGTGAGCTTACAGAAGAAACGCCATATGCTGGTATTTTTGTAAAGAAAGCAGATCCTGAAATCCTGAAGGATTTGGATAAGGAGGGCAAGTTATTTTCCGCTCCTAAATTTGAGCATGATTATCCGTTCTGTTGGAGATGTGACACTCCGCTTATTTACTATGCGAGAGAATCATGGTTTATTAAGATGACTGCGGTTAGGGATGACCTTGTACGCAATAATAAAACTGTCAACTGGATACCGAAATCTATCGGAGAAGGCCGTTTTGGAAACTGGCTTGAAAATATTCAGGACTGGGGTATTTCCAGAAACCGTTACTGGGGAACTCCTTTGAATGTGTGGGAGTGCGAAGACTGCGGTCATATGGAGTCGATCGGTTCAAGGGAAGAACTTGAGAAAATGAGCGGCAATCCGGAGGCTCAGACGGTTGAATTGCACCGTCCATATATTGACGAAATTACGATAAAATGTCCGAAGTGCGGTAAAACCATGAAACGTGTGCCTGAGGTAATTGACTGTTGGTTTGATTCGGGCGCAATGCCTTTTGCACAGCATCACTATCCTTTTGAAAACAAGGATTTATTTGAATCACAGTTCCCGGCGCAGTTTATTTCGGAAGCTGTAGACCAGACAAGAGGATGGTTCTATTCTCTTATGGCTGAATCTACACTGCTGTTTAATAAGTCGCCTTTTGAAAATGTAATAGTAATGGGACATGTGCAGGATGAGAACGGACAGAAGATGTCCAAGTCCAAAGGCAATGCAGTGGATCCGTTTGAAGCGCTTGAAACTTACGGCGCAGATGCGATCAGATGGTATTTTTATATTAATTCCGCACCATGGCTGCCGAACAGATTCCATGGCAAGGCAGTTCAGGAAGGACAGCGTAAGTTCTTAGGTACGTTGTGGAATACCTACGCATTTTTTGTACTGTATGCTAATATTGATAATTTTGATGCGACTAAATACAGTCTGGATTATGATAGACTTCCGGTTATGGATAAGTGGCTGTTGTCTAAATTAAACACTGCCATTAATGAAGTAGACCAAAACCTGGATGCTTACAGGATTCCGGAGGCAGCCAGAGTGCTTGATAACTTCGTTGATGAGATGAGTAACTGGTACGTCAGAAGAAGCCGTGAGCGTTTCTGGGCAAAAGGAATGGAGCAGGATAAGATCAATGCATATATGACATTGTATACAGCACTTGTTACTATATCCAAGTGCGCAGCGCCCATGATTCCTTTTATGACGGAAGAAATTTACCTGAATCTGGTTAGAAGTATTGATAAGGCAGCGCCGGAAAGTATTCACTTGTGTGACTTCCCTGTGGCAGATGAGAAGATGATCGATAAGAAACTCGAAGAGGATATGGAAGAGGTCCTTAAGATTGTTGTAATGGGACGTGCCGCACGTAATGCCGCTAATATCAAGAACCGTCAGCCTATCGGAACAATGTTTGTGAAGGCTGAAAATGAGCTTAGCGATTTCTATAAAGAAATTATAAAGGACGAGCTTAACGTAAAAGAAATTAAGTTTACCGATGACGTAAGAGAGTTCACCAGCTACAGCTTCAAGCCACAGCTTCGTACCGTGGGACCTAAGTACGGTAAGCAGCTTGGCGGAATACAGAAGGTGCTTGGCAGTGTGGACGGTAATAAGGCAATGGACGAGCTTAATGCAAACGGAGTCCTGAAATTCGATGTAGACGGTGTGGAAATTGCTTTGGCAAAAGAAGACCTTTTAATTGAGATGGCACAGAAGGAAGGCTACGTTTCCGAAGCCGATAATAATATTACGGTTGTGCTTGATACAAATTTAACAGACGAATTGGTTGAGGAAGGCTTTGTTTATGAGGTTATAAGCAAGATTCAGACCATGCGTAAGGACGCCGATTTTGAGGTTATGGACCATATTAAGGTATCAATCTGCAATAATGATAAGGTTGCAGACATTGTGCGCAAAAATGAAGCCATCATTTCCGGAAAAGTACTTGCAGAGCAGATTACAGCCGGCGAAACCCTGTCCGTATCCAAGGAATGGAACGTTAACGGGGAAAAGGTTGTTATTGGAATCGAAAAGCAGTAGCAAAGAATCAATAAATCTGATATAATATATAAGATGGCGATTAGGAAATCCGGAGGATTTCCGAATAGCACTGCTAACAAGCATAACAGGAGGTTAAATAATGCAAAAGAAAACAGCAACATTTGATACAGAGCTTTTTAAAAGGAGTGTACTTTACAATGTAAAGACACTTTATAGAAAGACTTTGGAAGAAGCGACTGACCAACAAATTTTTCAGGCAGTTTCTTATGCAGTTAAGGATGCAATCGTAGACAAGTGGCTTGAAACTCAGAAAGAATATGATAAACAGGATCCTAAAATGGTATATTACCTGTCCATGGAATTCTTGATGGGGCGCGCACTCGGTAACAATATGATTAATTTACAGGCATATGATGTTTTTAAAGAGGCGCTGGAAGAACTTGGTATTGATATCAATATAATTGAGGATCAGGAGCCGGATGCCGCACTCGGAAACGGCGGTCTTGGAAGATTGGCAGCATGTTTCTTAGACTCTCTGGCAACACTTGGTTATGCAGCATATGGCTGCGGTATACGTTACCGTTACGGTATGTTTAAGCAGGAAATAAGGGATGGATACCAGGTAGAGGTACCGGATGTCTGGTTAAAAGACGGAAATCCTTTTGAACTGCGCAGACCGGAATATGCAAAAGAGGTTAAATTCGGCGGCTATGTCAATGTTTATGTAGATGAAAACGGAAGAAGCAATTTCAGACAGGAAGGTTATCAGTCTGTTCGCGCAGTTCCTTACGATATTCCGATTGTTGGTTATGGTAACGGAATTGTCAACACACTCCGTATCTGGGATGCCGAGCCGGTAGAATGCTTCCAGTTGGATTCTTTTGACAAGGGTGATTATCACAAGGCAGTAGAGCAGGAGAACCTTGCAAGAAACATTGTAGAGGTACTGTATCCTAACGATAATCATTATGCAGGTAAGGAACTGCGTTTAAAACAGCAGTATTTCTTCATTTCTGCATCTGTACAGGAAGCTGTAGAGAANTATATGCGTAAGCATAAAGATATTAAGAAGTTCCATGAAAANGTTACATTCCAGCTTAACGATACCCATCCGACTGTTGCAGTTGCGGAGTTGATGCGTATTTTAATGGATGATTACTANCTTACATGGGATGAAGCATGGGAAGTTACAACTAAGACCTGTGCGTATACAAACCATACAATTATGGCAGAAGCATTGGANAAATGGCCTATTGAGCTTTTCTCAAGACTNCTTCCNCGTGTATATCAGATNGTAGANGAGATCAACCGTAGATTTATCGCAAGAATAGANCAGCAGTATCCCGGAAANCAGGGNAAAATTGCTAAGATGGCTATTGTTTATGACGGNCAGGTTAANATGGCTCACCTTGCTATTGCAGCAGGTTATTCTGTTAACGGTGTTGCAAGACTGCATACGGAAATTCTCAAAAATCAGGAATTAAAAGATTTCTATGANATGATGCCTGAGAAATTTAATAATAAGACNAACGGAATTACGCAGAGACGTTTCCTTCTTCACGGAAATCCGTTNCTTGCTAAGTGGGTNACCGATCATGTAGGNANTGACTGGATNACTGATCTGCCGANGATCAATAANTTAAAAGTTTATGCAGATGANGAAAANGCACAGCAGGAATTCATGAATATTAAGTATCAGAATAAGGTGCGTCTTGCTGAATACATCAAGGANCATAANGGTATTGAAGTTAATCCACGNTCGATTTTTGACGTACAGGTNAAGAGACTGCATGAGTACAAACGTCAGTTGATGAATATNCTGCATGTTATGTATCTGTATAATGAGTTAAAAGAGCATCCGGATATGGACTTCTATCCNAGAACNTTTATNTTCGGTGCAAAGGCAGCAGCAGGTTATCGNAATGCTAANCTTACAATTAAGCTTATCAATGCNGTTGCAGATGTNGTTAATAATGATGCANCNATCAACGGTAAGATTAAGGTTGTTTTCATTGAAAATTACCGCGTATCCAANGCTGAAATGATTTTTGCGGCNGCAGACGTATCAGAGCAGATTTCAACTGCAAGTAAAGAGGCNTCAGGAACCGGAAATATGAANTTCATGTTAAACGGTGCGCTNACNATCGGCACTATGGACGGTGCAAACGTTGAGATCGTAGAAGAAGTCGGGGAAGANAATGCATTTATCTTNGGTTTAAGNTCNGATGAAGTTATTAACTATGAGAATTTCGGCGGATATAATCCGATGGATATATTTAATAATGATCCTGATGTAAGAAAAGTTCTTATGCAGCTTATTAACGGAACTTATTCNNCTAATGANCCTGANNTATTCAGAACNCTNTATAATTCANTGTTAAATACACAGAGNACTTCTAAGGCTGATACTTACTTTATTCTGAAAGATTTTAAATCTTATGCTGAAGCTCAGAAGAANGTAGAAAAGGCATACAGAGATGAGAAGGGCTGGGCAAAGAGCGCTATTTTNAATGTGGCNTGCNCNGGTAAATTNACNTCTGACAGAACCATTCAGGAATATGTGGATGATATCTGGAAGCTGGATAAAGTAGTGATTCCGGCGGCTACGACCACAGGTAAGGGCGCTAAATAATAATTTGGCTTTTCATTACATTTACAAAAAATTCGTTACATTTATAAATGGTTTCGTTACATTTTTAACACAAAGGGATTAAGCTGATATATAATAGGCTTAGATTTAAAAAGGAGACGTTCATCATGTATATTAATAATCTTGGAATGGGGCATGAAGTAAATACTACTAGTACTGTTAACAGTACTGGTAACATTAACAGTAACAGTGAAACTGCGAAAACATCTACGACTAATACTTCAAAAACCTCAACTTTTCCAACTACGCTGACAAATGCTTTAAAAAGCCAGGGCTTAACACTGGATGAGAATTCAGATACCGCTCTGAGTATAAGCGAAGCGCTTGAACGTCTGAAAAGCGACCCGGAGTGGGAAGATGTAGGAACTGCATTATCGGCTTTATATAAAAATCAACAGACAATGCAGGCACAGATGAGTTTACTGTCTGCGGGATATACAAGCGGTCTTACAGGACTTTCCTCAGCATATTCCCAGTATGGCGGTCTTGGAACACTGTTATCAAGCACCTATGGAAGCGGAAACTCTGGTAATCTGCTCAGCAACAGTATTTTCGGCAGCTTTTTGTCATAAAATGTGGCCTGTGTTGTACATACTTTTTATATAAATCAAGATACTTATATTGTGATTTTCAAAAGTCTTTGCTATTCTGAATAGTGAAGACTTTTGTTGTGATTGCAGAAGGCATTGGAAAGCCACGAGCCCGAATAACATGAATAAAAACGGGGCTCGGACGCAGGAGCGAAGTCGCCCCTTTTTTTATTCATGTTATTCGGGCTCTGGGTTTTGAAAATGGGTTTTGCAATCACCATAGGAATTGGTGGAGAGTGATTATGGAAAGAGCGTTATTGGTAGGAGTTAATCTTAATGATGGTGAAGACTATAAGCTTTCATTAGAGGAATTGGAAAGTCTTGCGCAAGCATGCGATATGGAGGTAGTAGGAATAATAGAGCAGAATCTGCCTGAAGTCCATAAGGCATTTTATATAGGAACCGGAAAAGTAGATGAAGTTAAGGATGAAGCGGAGGAACAGGAAGCGGATATAGTTATTTTTGATAATTCGCTCTCACCCATGCAGCTTAGGAATCTTCAGGATAAGATTGGAGTACCGGTTATGGACAGAAGCACCCTGATTCTTGATATTTTTGCAAAAAGAGCGCGCTCAGGTGAGGCAAAACTACAGGTTGAAGTAGCCAGACTGCAGTATATGCTGCCAAGGCTTGTCGGACTTCATGCAGCGTTAAGCCGTCAGGGTGGTGCAAGCGGTTCCATGAGCAACAGGGGAGCAGGAGAGAAAAAGCTGGAACTGGACAGACGTGTATTGGAGCACCGGCTTGCTGAGTGCAGAAGGGAGCTTAAAGAAGTGAGTGCACAGCGTCGCGTCCAGCGCAAACAACGCGCAAATTCAGGGATACCACGCGTAGCCTTAGTGGGATATACCAATGCCGGTAAGTCTACTTTGTTAAATGCTATGTTGGATTTATATGGCGTGGATGAAGTTGATATTGAAGAGAAAAAAGTTATGGAAAAGGATATGCTTTTTGCAACTTTGGATACAACGGTGAGAAAAATAGCACCGGAGAATCATCATGCCTTTTTGCTTTCGGATACCGTAGGCTTTATTCATAAACTTCCGCATCATCTGGTGGAGGCTTTTCATTCCACACTTGAGGAGGCAAAAGAAGCCGATATTTTGTTGCAGGTGATAGATTATAGTGACGAGCACTATAGGGAGCAGATTGCAGTGACAGAGAAAACCTTAAAAGAGTTGGGAGCAGATGGTATTCCTATGCTTTATGTTTATAATAAAGCGGATAAGATGACTTCCGATGCTGATCCTGATTGTTCCAGACTTCCGGTAGTAACTGAAAACGGCATCTATCTATCTGCAAAAGAAAAGATAGGCATGGAAGAGCTGATTTGTCTGATTGAAGAGAAGTTATCCGGCGGATATAAGGAATGCAGTATGCTCATTCCGTATACAGATGGCAGGGCAGTTTCATATCTGAATGAAAATGCAGTGGTCTATGATACACAGTATAAGGAAGACGGTGTTCTGATCAAAGTAAATTGTAAAATGGAATATTATCGGTATTACGATAAATATTTAATATAAAAACGAATTGGATGATTTAATTCTGCTTTTGAAAAATATTATTGTCGGACATATTGGCTCAGATACGAAAAGTAATAGCAATAGTGCTTTAAGTGTGGTATTATGATTTTATCGCGAGTTTGTGATGATACTGATGGCATCAGGTTCATACATTGTAGGTTGAGAGAATGGTATTTTAATTAAAATGAAATTATTCAGTAAAAGAATTATTGCAAGTATTTAAATAATACACAGGGAGGATTTCACATGATTAAACTATTAAAAGGCGGCGCCTATCTAATTAACGGAACACAGATAGTACCGGATAATGCAGATGCAGGAGCACAGATAAAAGCTGAAACCGGAAAAGAGATTTCCAAACAGGAAGCTATGCAAAGTACAATGGCATACACTATTTTAAAAGAGCATAACACTTCCGAAAATATGGAGAAACTCAAGATTAAGTTCGATAAACTGACTTCACATGATATTACATTTGTAGGAATAATTCAGACAGCAAGGGCGTCAGGTCTTACCAGATTTCCGATACCTTATGTTCTGACTAACTGCCACAATTCCTTGTGCGCAGTAGGCGGCACAATCAATGAAGATGATCATATGTTTGGACTTACTTGCGCGAAACGTTACGGTGGTGTATATGTACCGCCTCATCAGGCAGTAATACATCAGTATGCAAGAGAAATGCTCGCAGGCGGCGGAAAAATGATTCTTGGTTCCGATTCCCATACCAGATATGGAGCACTTGGAACAATGGCGGTAGGCGAGGGCGGCCCTGAGCTTGTAAAACAATTGCTGTCACAGACTTATGATATAAATATGCCTGAAGTTGTCGGAGTTTACTTAAAGGGCGAACCGGTAAAAGGCGTAGGCCCGCAGGATGTTGCACTGGCAATTATCGGTGCGGTTTTCGGCAATGGATATGTTAAGAATAAGGTAATGGAATTTGTAGGTCCGGGCGTGAAAAACTTAAGCGCCGATTTCCGTATCGGAATTGATGTAATGACAACGGAAACAACCTGCCTTTCTTCAATATGGTCAACAGATGAAAATATTAAAGAGTTTTATGATATTCATGGAAGAAGCGAAGATTATAAGGAATTAAATCCGGGTGAGATTGCATATTATGACGGCATGATAGAAGTTGATTTATCGGCCATAAAACCTATGATAGCTATGCCATTCCATCCAAGCAATACTTATACGATTGAGGAATTAAACAGCAATCTTAAGGATATTCTGCATGATGTGGAAGAAAAAGCTAAAGTCAGCTTAGACGGAGCAGTACCTTATTCACTTCAGGATAAGGTAGTTAACGGTAAGTTTATGGTAGACCAGGGAATTATAGCAGGCTGCGCAGGCGGCGGTTTTGAAAACATCTGTGCGGCAGCAGATATTCTTAAAGGCTCATATATAGGTTCTGATGAATTTACGCTCAGCGTGTATCCGGCGTCTATGCCTGTTTATATGGAGCTTATTAAAAATGGTTGTGCAGCTGCAATTTTAGAGACAGGTGCAGTTATGAAAACCGCATTCTGCGGTCCGTGTTTCGGAGCCGGTGACACTCCGGCAAACAATGCTTTCAGTATTCGCCATTCTACGAGAAACTTCCCGAACCGTGAAGGCTCTAAGCTGCAAAACGGACAGATTTCTTCGGTTGCACTTATGGATGCACGTTCTATTGCGGCGACCGCGGCCAATAAGGGTGTGTTGACGCCTGCGACGGAATTTGACGGTGAAATCGGAAAATATAAATATCATTTTGACGCTAACATTTATGCGAACCGCGTTTTTGATTCTAAAGGCGTAGCTGATGAAAATGTTGAAATTAAGTTTGGCCCTAATATAAAAGACTGGCCTGTAATGGGGGCTC
>JAAUZJ010000012.1 GCA_014804695.1 Lachnospiraceae bacterium | reverse complement strand
GCTGCTGATTTCAGTATTTTGGGAAAGCAGATTGCCGAGGCGGATGAAGCGGGCGCAGACTATATTCATATTGATGTCATGGACGGTGTATTTGTACCTTCTATTTCCTTTGGTATGCCGGTAATTTCAACAATCAGACCTGTAACGAAAAAAGTATTTGACGTTCATCTGATGATTGTTGAACCGGAGCGCTATATTGAGGAATTTGCAAAGTGCGGTGCGGACAGTATTACTTTTCATCTGGAAGCAACGCAGGACGTAGATGGTGTGATAGATAAAATCCATCGCGCAGGATGCAGGGTGGGACTTTCCATTAAGCCGGAAACCCCGGTAGAGGCGGTAAAGCCCTACTTAGATAAAGTGGAAATGCTGCTTATTATGACAGTAGAACCCGGATTTGGCGGTCAGAAATACATTCCAGAATCTACGGATCGTATACAAAGAGCCCGCAGGATGATAGAAGAAATGGGACTTGATGTGGATATTCAGGTAGACGGCGGGATTACAGATGAAACATTGCATACAGCCTTAGAAGCCGGCGCTAATGTTATTGTTTCCGGCTCCGGTATCTTTCATGGGAACATCAGCGAGAATGTTGCAAGATATCGCAAAGTGATGAAGAATATGGAGTGCAAAGGGCAATGAAAAAGTTAGGCAGAAATGATCCTTGTTGGTGCCAGAGTGGACGTAAGTATAAAGTCTGCCACATGGCTTTTGACGAAAAAATACAGAAGTATGCTCTTGAGGGGCATATGGTTCCTGACCACGATATGATCAAAACCAAAGAGCAGATAGAGGGAATTAAGGAAAGCAGCAAGATAAACATAGCTGTCCTTGATTATGTGGCACAAAATATACATATAGGCATGAGTACGGAAGAAATCAACCGTCTGGTAGAAGAGAAAACTGCCGAGATGGGAGGCATACCTGCACCGCTTGACTATGACGGTTTTCCTAAGAGTGTATGCACTTCGATCAATGAACAGGTTTGTCATGGGATTCCTTCCGAAAATGATATTTTAAAGGATGGAGATATAGTTAATGTCGATGTATCTACAATCTACAAAGGCTATTTCTCTGACTCTTCAAGAACGTTTATGCTGGGTAATGTCCCTGATAAGACGAAGAGGCTTGTAGAAACTGCGCATAAATGTATCGAAATAGGTTTAGAACAGGTTAAACCTTGGAATTTCCTAGGTGATATGGCGCAGGCAATTAACGATTTTGCCATGGAAAACGGTTATTCCATTGTAAGGGAAATCGGCGGACATGGGGTAGGACTTGAATTCCACGAAGAACCTTTTGTCAGCTATGTCACCAAGAAGGGGACTGAGATGTTGATGGTTCCCGGAATGGTATTTACAATAGAACCAATGGTAAACATGGGTAAGGCGGATATCTATATGGATGATGATAACGGATGGACTGTGTATACGGATGACGGTCTTCCATCGGCACAGTGGGAAGTAACGGTTGCTGTTACCGAAGACGGATATGAAGTGCTTACCTGGTAGAATGTTTTGACATGCAAAAAGCCGGAAAACATCGGATTATAAGATGTTTTTCCGGCTTTTAAAAAATTTTTTTGTGTAAATTTCCGATATTGCATTTAATAAATAAATTTGCTATCGTGTGTTTACAATCTTTTGAAGTCATTATATATCCGATAATTCTTTTTCGGATACTCTTCACATTGGAAGCAGTAGATCTTAGCTGCTTTTAATCCGGCGTTTCGCCATGATTCAAATGATTTTATAAAAACTATACAAAGAAAATGGAGGAATTATTATGAAAGAATTTATGACAAGAGTGTCAGATTATTTGAGTGAAAGGAGAAACGATCCCGAGCATAATGTGGATTTGGTTGCATTTGGTCTTGCAGGTGTGGCAATACTTGTTATTATCATCCTATGCCTTTTATTGATCTGGCGAAAGAATTCTGATGAAAAGAAAGAGGAGCTAAAAGCGGAGACTTTTGTGGAAACGGTGGAAGTTGTTCCTGCGGGCTATGCAGATGAGGAAGAATTCAGGATGCAGTATTTGACAAGCAGCGAATATTTAAGTGAGAAGGTGGATGAACTGTTAAGTTCGCTGACAGAGGTAAGAAATACTCTTACGGAAACGATCAGGGTACAGGAAGATGATGATAGCGAGCTTCGTGCAGAAGATGAGAGATTGCGCGGGCAGATAAAGGCGCTGCAGGAAGAAATCAATGCGCTTAAGGAGGAAGATGTACGTCTAAATGAAGAGGATAGGGCGTTACAGGAACAGATTAATTCCCTTATAGAAAAAACTAAGCAGCTGGAAAATGAAGACGAAGAACTTAAAAAGCAGATAGAGTCACTGCAGCATGAAGATGAAGAAGTCAAAAAGAAAATAAATGAAGTACAGAAGAAAATGAAAGAGCTTCAAGAGGAAGATTCCAAGCTTAAAGAGCAGATTGTGACCTTGCAGCAGCAGGATGTTCTTATACAGGAGAATATCAGCGGAATTACAAAAAATATCAGTAATATAATTACAGAACTTAAAAGTACGCAAAATTACATATATGACCTGACTGACATAGTCAATGTAATGAATGGCGAGATGATCATAGAAATCCAGGAACAGATAAGTGAAATCACATTGCAGATGAATCAGGTCAATACGGATATCTCTAATATTTATAATGAAATCAGCTCTTTAGAAATAGCGGACCAGGAACTTAGGACCATCATTGCCGGAATAGAACTGCGTCTGGAGAATTTCATTAATCAGAATATTGAAGATATAACCGATCATTTAAGTGGAATGAGCGAAGAATTAGCCAAGGCAGCAGCAGAAATAGAAGCCGCTAAGAAACAAATTGCGGAGAATCAAAGTAAAATAGAAGACGCCAATAAACAGATAGGAGATAACCAAAAGCAAATAGAGGATAACCAGAAACAGATAGAGGATAACCAGAAGCAAATAGGAAGTACACAAGAGCAGGTAGAAGAGAATCAGAAGCAAATAGGAAGCACAAAGGAACAGGTAGAAGAGAACCAGAAGCAAATAGGAAGTACACAAGAACAGGTGGAAGATGCCCAAAAGAAAATAGAAAGCACACAGGAACAGGTTAGAAATAATCAAGAAAAGATAAATAATATACAGAATTGGTTAGATGATAATGACTCGCAACTGCTTAGATACAGCTATGATGAAAGCAGTAATACGCTCTCTTTGATTCCGAATCAGCATTGACAAGATTATAGCTTTGTGTTAGTTTAACAATATCTAACAGAAAGAAGGAACCGTAAATTTATGGGTAAAGGAAAATATTATATTACTACAGCTATAGCATATACTTCAGGCAAACCCCATATCGGGAACAGCTATGAAATCGTACTGGCGGACAGCATTGCCAGATTTAAAAGAAAGGATGGCTACGAGGTATTCTTTCAGACAGGAACTGATGAACATGGTCAGAAAATAGAGTTAAAGGCTAAAGAAGCCGGTATTACGCCCAAGGAATTTGTAGATGACGTAGCGGGACAGATACGTTCAATTTGTGACTCCTTAAATACTTCTTATGACAAATTCATCCGTACAACCGATGATTACCATGAAAAACAGGTACAGAAGATTTTTAAGAAACTCTACGAGCAGGGAGATATATACAAGGGCTCCTATGAAGGTTTGTACTGTACCCCCTGCGAGTCTTTCTGGACACAGTCACAGCTTGTAGACGGTAAATGTCCGGACTGCGGAAGGGAAGTGAAACCGGCTAAGGAAGAGGCATATTTCTTTAAGATGAGCAAATATGCGGATAAACTGATTGAACATATTAATGCTCATCCGGAGTTTATTCAGCCTGTTTCGCGTAAAAACGAAATGATGAATAATTTCCTGCTTCCGGGACTGCAGGATCTGTGCGTGTCAAGAACCTCTTTTAAATGGGGAATCCCGGTGGATTTTGATGACAAGCATGTCGTTTATGTATGGCTGGATGCTCTGTCTAACTATATTACAGGTATCGGATATGATGCGGACGGAAATTCTACCGGACAGTATAAGGAACTCTGGCCTGCAGATTTACATCTTATCGGAAAAGATATAATCCGTTTCCATACTATTTACTGGCCCATTTTCCTGATGGCGCTTAACGAGCCCCTGCCGAAACAGATTTTCGGACATCCATGGTTATTACAGGGCGACGGCAAGATGAGTAAGTCCAAGGGAAATGTAATTTATGCGGAAGACTTGATTGAGTTCTTCGGAGTTGATGCAGTACGCTATTTTGTATTGCATGAAATGCCTTTTGAGAACGATGGCGTAATAACATGGGATCTGATGGTAGAAAGACTTAACGCCGACCTTGCCAATACGCTTGGTAATCTGGTAAACAGAACTATTTCTATGAGCAATAAATATTTTGGCGGCGTTGTAGAGAATAAGAAGGTTGGTGTGGCGCAGGGCGAAGAAGATGTGGATGCCGATTTGTATCAGGTTATTACACAGACCTATGCGAATGTCAGAGGCAAAATGGATGAACTGCGTGTTGCTGATGCAATCACGGAAACATTCATATTATTTAAGCGCTGCAATAAATATATAGATGAGACTATGCCTTGGGCGCTTGCCAAGGATGAAGCTAAGAAAGACAGGCTGGCGACCGTTTTGTACAATCTGCTAAACGGAATACTGGTGGGAGCAAGTCTCTTAGAGCCGTATATGCCGGAAACCGCTGGTAAGATTGCTGAGCAGATTAACGCTAAGCTGGTTGACTTTGCCGTATTGGAAGAATGTGCGAAAGATCAGAATATTGCAAAGGCAGCAGAACTTTATCCGTCCGGAAATAAGGTTACCCAGACGCCGGAGATTCTCTTTGTAAGACGTGATCTGAAAGAAGTCATGGACAAAGTAGAGGCAATGTTTGAGGCAAGAAGGTCTGCACAGGAAGATGCAGTGTCTGAAACCGGAGAGGAAACAAAGGACAATGCTGAAGATGTAGTGGATATAGAGCCTAAGGCAGTTATTACCTACGATGATTTTGATAAATGTCAATTTCAGGTAGGCGAAATTATAGAATGTAAAGAGGTACCTAAGTCCAGAAAACTTTTATGTTCGCAGGTACGTATAGGTTCAAACGTTAAACAGATATTGTCAGGAATTAAACAGTATTATACTCCCGAAGAAATGGTCGGGAAAAAGGTTATGGTACTTGTTAATTTACAGCCGAGGGAGATTGCCGGTATGAAATCCGAGGGTATGCTTTTATGTGCGGAAGCAGCAGACGGAAGCCTTGCGCTTATGACTCCGGAGAAGACAATGCCCTCAGGCGCAGAAATTTGTTAAAAAAGGAAGTTACATTGTGCGTAAAGAAGAATTTTATTATGATTCAAGAGATCGGGAAAGTAAGATACATGCAGTTAAGTGGATACCGGACGATATAGTGAAACCGGTCTGTATTTTCCAGATAATACATGGGATGGCAGAGCATATAGAGCGTTATAATGAATTTGCGGAGTTTCTGGTGGGAAAAGGTATAATGGTTGTAGGCGAGGACCACTTAGGACATGGCAAGTCGGTAGCAGAGGGAGGGCTTTACGGATATTTCTGTAAGGATGACTCGGTTAATGTTGTAGTAAGGGATGTGCATCGGCTGAAAAAAATCATACAGGAAGAGTATCCAGACATTCCATATCTGATTCTGGGTCACAGTATGGGCTCATTTATTCTAAGAAGCTATATCCACCGGTACGGAAGCGGAATGGATGGGGCAGTCATAGTCGGAACGGGTATGCAGCCTAAATCCCTGCTCTTTTTAGCCAGAACGCTGATTTCCGTACAGCAGCTTTTCTTAGGTCCTAAGCATGTAAGTAAATTTATGGATAAGATTGCTTTTGGCGCATATAATAAAAAATTTGAACCTGCAAGAACCCAGTATGACTGGCTTTCTGTGAATCAGGCAAATGTTGACCGTTATATAGCCGATCCGTTATGCGGTTTCACATTTACGCTAAACGGTTTTTCGACACTTTTTCAACTTATACGCGAATGTTATAATAAAGAAAAACTTGAAAAGATTCCGAAGCATCTTCCTATCTTTATGTTATCCGGAGCTGATGATCCGGTGGGAGATTACGGACGAGGCGTAGAGAAAGCATATAACACTTATCTTGCGCATGGATTGCAGAATGTGCATATGAAACTATATGAAAATGCCCGCCATGAAATATTAAATGAGACAGATAAGGAAATGGTATATGGCGATATCTACCGCTGGATTCTTCAAAGAATTGCCTAGGGTGAAAAATAAATTTTTCACCCGCGAGTTTGGTGCTAAAACGCTTTCAGCGTTGCCCAAACATCGCAGATTTTGAGCAAAGCATGCTGAAAAAGGAGTGAAGTTATGAAAAAAATAATAGGACTTGCAGCAATGCTGCTTATGTTTGGTTTATGTGGCGTGAACGTTATGGCTGCAGATGTTAAGGATACCGTTGTTGCGCTTGGGGCGGATCTGACCTCACAGCAGCGGGAAACCGTACTTAACCTCATGGGATTGACAGAAGCGGATCTGTCTAACTGTACGGTAATTTATATTACAAACGCTATGGAACATGAATATCTGGATGCTTATCTGGATTCATCCGTAATCGGAACCAAGTCATTATCAAGTGTAAAAATAACTAAGGCGCAGCCCGGAAGCGGCGTTATTGTTACAACGCAGAATATTAATTATTGCACTACAGGCATGTACCGTAATGCCCTTATGACAGCGGGGATGGAAGATACGGAAGTGTTGGTTGTCGGTCCTACCCCGATTTCAGGAACTGCCGGGCTCATTGGAGCGCTTAAGGCATATGAGGTTATGTCATCAGCTTCTGTGTCTGATACTGCGTTAGATACAGCTCTTGATGAACTCATAACAACGGGCGAACTTGCTGACAGTATTCAGGGTGATATAAGTTCTGAGGACGTAGAAGCTCTGATTGCATGGCTGAAAAATAAAATAGCTGCCGGAGAACTGGATACCGGTGATGCGGATAGCGTAGCAAAGGTTATTGAAGAAGGAGAAGCGAATTTCGGAATTACTTTAACCGAAAAAGAAAAGCAACAAATTATTGATCTTCTTAAGAAGCTGGATTCGCTGGGACTTAATGCAGATTACCTTATTGATCAGGCACAGAAGCTGTATGACAAATACGGTATTGGATTTGTTGAAAATGCCAATGACGCAATTAACGAGGCGGTAGGCAATGCGGTAACAGGTGCGGCCAAGAATTTCTTTTGGAATATAAAGAATGCAGTTTCGGATTTCTTTAAGAAATTATTTTCATAGCTTATTTTTATAATCAGACATTCCGGGCGGAAATCCGGAATGTTTTTTTGTGTTTTGATTATAATAAAGCGAAAGAATATTGTGAAAGGACTGGATAAATATGAAAATTGCTTTTTTTAGTACTAAGCCTTATGATAAAATATGGTTTGAGCCGATGGGAAAGGATTACGGTTTCGACATTCGTTTTTACGAAGTCCCTTTCAATTCGGATACTATATACCTTGCCCAAAATTATGATGCTATCTGCGTTTTTGTAAACGATTATATTACGGCGGAAATGATAGACGCCCTCTATGAAATGAAAGTGAAAGCAATCCTTCTTCGCAGCGCGGGATTCAATCATGTGGATATAAAGGCTGCGGAGGATAAAATAATCGTACTCAGAGTGCCAAGCTATTCTCCCGAGGCGGTCGCTGAATTTGCAATCGGAATGATTTTGACGGTAAACCGTTACATTCATAAAGCATATAATAGAACAAGGGATTTTAATATGAGTCTGAATGGGCTTATGGGAGTGGACTTATACCATAAGACAGCCGGAATTATAGGAACAGGTAAAATAGGCCAGGCTATGATCAGAATCTGTAACGGTTTTGGTATGACTGTGCTTGCGTATGATCCGTACCCCAACAACAAACTTGAAGTTGATTATGTTGAACTGCAGGAATTGTTTGAAAAGTCGGATGTGATTTCCCTGCATTGCCCATTGACTTCCGGAACAAAGCATATTATTAATAAAAACTCGATAGAAATGATGAAAGAAGGCGTGTATCTGGTTAATACCTCAAGAGGAGGGCTGATTGATACCGATGCGCTTATAGAGGGACTTATACAGGGTAAATTCGGCGGAGTAGGACTGGATGTTTACGAAGAAGAGGAAGGAATTTTTTATGAAGACCGTTCTAATGAAATCATGCAGGACGAGAATCTCGCAAGACTAATGACTTTTCCTAATGTTCTGATCACGTCTCACATGGGATTTTTTACAAAGGAAGCGATGCAGGCAATAGCTATAGAAACATTGGAGAACGCTTATGCATTAGAAAATGGACTACCGCTTGTAAATCGTACCGAAATACGTTAAAATAGATATAGTAAGTAAAAGAAGGTGAATATCATGCTTCCCTATCAAATCAGAAGTGCATATCAGGATGAATGGGATGATGCAATGGCGTTGGCGTGGAAAACTTTTTTACAATTCGAGGCAGACTGCTATACACCGGAAGGTATTAGGAATTTTGAAGATTTTATTACCGATACTACCCTGTATANNATGTTTNTNATGGGCNCNTATCANATGTTTGTNGCACTTGATGGGAAGAAAATAGTAGGCATGATCACACTTAGGAACAACTCGCACATTTCTCTGCTTTTTGTGGANGGAAGATATCATAGGCAGGGAATCGGACGTGCACTGGTGGAACACCTTAGGGAATATCTGCTCTCGGAAACGGGAATTTACNGGGTTACGGTTAATGCCGCTCCTTATGGCGTTAATTTTTATCATAAAATAGGTTTTAGGGATTTAAGACCTGAAGAAAGCAAGGGCGGCATTATATACACGCCAATGGAATTTGTGCTGTAACGGCAANTTGGGGAAAGGGTATAGGTATAGCATGGANTATATTAAAAGTAAAGATATTTTTGTATTGATGAGNGATACTNTGAGGATGATNNATCCNAGNNTGATAGANCATGGCNNAAGAGTGGCATATATGGTTTATAANATGCTTGAAGAAAAGGGCGGATATGAGGAATTCGAGCTGGCNGATATTGTTATGNTGGCGACGCTTCATGATATTGGCGCTTANAAGACNGAAGCAGGTGCNCTCAATGATATGCTGCGNTATGAATCAAGGGACAGCAGGGCTCATACTATATATGGNTACTTGTTTTTTAAATATTTGTCNCCGNTAGAGGATCTTGCAANGGTNATTATGTACCATCATACNGATTATGAGCAGCTTAAGAAGGTTGATTATGAACATAAGCATCTGGCGGCATATATTAATATTGCCGAGAAGATGGATATTTACAGTACNGCAATGGGNGCCCANTTCAATATGCAGATGTTCCATAANCAGGCNGGGNNCAAGCTCTCCGATGAAGGACTGGANTTNTTTTATCAGGTTGCCAAGAAGCATGATATATTTACTAANCTNAAAACGGACGAGTATAAGAANGAANTGGATTANATTATAGATTTTATGCTGTTTTCCAATGAAGATAAGAAAAAATTNCTGGAGATGCTNATGTANTGNCTTGGTTTNNGTACTGAGGACGCTGTTATTGATGCGATNACTACNATAAGNATCTGCGACGAGTTNGCTGATAAGNTGCTTCTGACCGGTGAAGAGAAGGAAAGNCTNTATTANGGTGCGCTGCTTCATGATTTGGGNATGCTTGCAATNCCNANAGANATTATTNNAGCNCCAAGGAAACTGAANTCCGAGGAGATTAAGACACTTAGGAANCATGTAGGCGTAACAGAGAGGATACTTGAGAAGAGGATGAGAGNAGATGTAGTGGCAATTGCCACCGGTCACCATGAGAGAGGAGACGGAAGCGGTTATCCTAAGAANCTTAGAAATAAGCATATGACTCAGGAACAGAGAATTCTTCAGGTGGCGGATTCGGTGAAAGGTATGATAAACAAACGAAGCTACCGCGAACCATTACATAAAGAAGAGGTAATNAGCATTTTAAAAGAAGAAGCTGCGAAGGACAGACTTAATCAGATGGTCGTTAANACAATGATCAACTTTTATGACAGTATTATGGANNNCGTTAAAATAAAATCNGCGGAGATNATGAAAATGTACCAGACATTGAATNNNCAGTATAGTCAGGTAAGCAANAGATTTAANATTTAANNNCAAACGGNTTTTGTGNGAATTTATGNAAAATTGTCAAAATATGTAGATTTTTTCACTGATNATGTAATATAATANANCAAAGATGNAAGAGAGGGTATCATGGGTAAATTTTTTGATTTAGATAGTCCGTTTATTCAGTTTTTGAACAGAGTAGCGGATTTGATGATATTGAATTTTCTAATGATGATNTGCTGTCTGCCTATATTTACAATAGGGGCTTCATATACAGCGATGCATTATGTNTTACTGAAAATGGTACGTAAAGAAGAAGGATATTTACTCAGGGGCTTTTTCAAATCTTTNAAACAAAANTTTAAGCAGGCTACGCTCATATGGCTNGGTATGCTTGTGGTGATNGCATTTTTTGGNGTNGATTTTTGGATTTTCANATATTCTGAGATGGANTTTTCCAAAATTTTTATGATCATATTCCTTGCNCTTGCATTGNTNTTTNTATTTACGGCNGTTTANGTTTTCCCGGTTCTTGCGCGGTTTGATAANTCGATTAANAATATNCTGAAGAATTCNGTNTCNTTNGCNATACTTAATCCNCCNAANACNATATTGATGACCGTNGCATATGTNNTGCCGCTTGGNCTTATGTATTTTTNNGATNNTGCGTGGATGTTCGTNTTTTTGTTTGGCATTTCATTGCCGGCTTATGCTTCGGCTTTTGTATACAGCGGGATTTTTAAGAAATTTGAACCTGAAGGNCAGACGNTTGCATCGGANTATGACTTTTCTGTGAATACAGATGAGGGAAATGAGGAAATNAATGAATAANNANATGAANNCGATTTCAATACAGTGGATTGGTCCGGCGGCGCTTTTTGCGTTGGCNNTGGTTTTGATGCTGTTTAATTTTTCTACCAAAAGNCAGTTGAGTGCAAGCAATACGGTTAATAGGAATATTGAGATGACAGCACANACGTGTGCAAGTATTTTTAATGAGGAANTNACNTCNTTAGAAAAAATGGGNGTACCNGTNGCTGAAATAGTTTCAGAAAGCATGGGAATCCAAGGCCTTAATAAGAATATGGAATATGAAGTNAAACTGCTTGAAATTGCANGAGNTAATTCCAGNGCATATTTGACGATGATATGTGACGAGATGGGAACNGCCATCGATAANCGGGGNGANCAGATTTCCGTCAGNGAATGNGACTTTTNTGAAAAGNTTCGTGAAGAGNANGGAGTNAGNTATCTNTATACAATGGATGACGGNNTAGATGGNAAGGATGCAATTATAGTAGCTGTGCCTATTTCTACTACGACCAANAATAANTTGGAGCTGCTTTTGTTTTATTCNATTGACAATATGAGAAATATGGTTAAGAAATATGACTTTAGTACATGGAATCTNGAGTCTATTATTGACAGGGANGGTAATGTAATAGCAAGNTTCGGAAGTAACCNNTATTGGAANCANGGTGACAATNTCTTTGAAGTTTTAAAGAACTCTAAAGCNGATCTTATCAAATCAATGAGAAGNCAGATAAANAGCAAGACAACTACTGTTGCACCGCTTGACGAGNNTAATTCACTGGTTTATACTCCGCTTGGTTCNGGAGACTGGACGGTTGTATTCGGNGTTCCGCAGACNTATATAGATAAACAGATNGATCAGCAGTGGAAAGCATTTAGGAGTATGATGTATCAGTTAGTTNTTATTGTCAGCCTGTTTATTGCTTTTGTTGTTGCTTTTGGNATTGTGAGTAAGATATATACCGGCAAGAAGCAGGAACAGCTGGAATCTAAGGCGGATACGGATTTGTTGACCGGACTCAATAATAANCTGGCTACGGAGCGTAAGATTAAGGAATTTATGGCGCAGAATCCTAANTCCCAGTCGATGATGTTNATATTNGATATTGATAANTTTAAGAAGATAAACGATACAATGGGTCATGCCTTTGGTGACGAAGTGCTTCGNTCATTGGGACAGCAGATTCGTGTAATATTCAGGGCNTCNGATATNNTNGGACGTGCCGGNGGTGATGANTTTATNGTATTTNTGAAAAATGTTNCAGANGCNAGNGCNATTAGAAAAGAAGCCAAGAAGGTAGAAGATTTCTTNAAAGATTTTAAAGCCGGCGAATATACCAAATATTCNGCTACGGCAAGTATAGGNGCTGCNATTTTCCCGCAGGAAGGNGCNGANTTTGAAAGTCTCTATAANGCAGCGGANTCCGCNCTTTATAAAGCGAAGAAAAGAGGAAAGAACCANCTTGCNTTTTATAATGAAGANTGGACCGAGGTTTAGTCAATTTGTCTAGTAAAGCAACAAGTTCTTAGTCAAGTTGACAGAAAAAAGAATTATTGTTCTCGAAAGTAAGCATTTTTTACAATTACATAAGAAATATTTGTGAAATTGTGGTATGGAAAAGACNTTANGANTTATGTATACTATANTAAGCGTGATTATAGTNANATAATCAAAGNNGAAAACTAATAAATATATTTAGGAGGAACGAGTAAATGGCAAGTTTATCGTTAAAGAATGTATGTAAAGTATATCCTAACGGATTCGAAGCAGTTAAGAANTTCAATCTGGAAATNGCAGATCAGGAATTTATTATTTTCGTAGGACCTTCAGGATGTGGTAAATCAACCACACTNCGTATGATNGCAGGTCTGGAAGANATTTCTTCNGGTGAATTGAAGATCGGTGACAGATTAGTAAATGATGTAGAGCCTAAGGACAGAGATATCGCAATGGTATTCCAGAACTACGCTTTGTATCCNCATATGTCAGTATATGACAATATGGCATTNGGTCTTAAATTAAGAAAAGTACCTAAAGATGAAATTGATAAGATGGTTAAAGAAGCAGCTAAAATCCTTGACTTGACAGCTCTTCTTGATCGCAAACCGAAGGCTTTGTCCGGTGGTCAGAGACAGCGTGTTGCTATGGGTCGTGCTATCGTTCGTAATCCTAAGGTATTCCTTATGGATGAGCCTCTTTCAAACTTGGATGCAAAACTTCGTGTTCAGATGCGTATTGAGATCGCTAAACTGCATCAGAGACTGGGCACAACCATCATCTACGTAACACATGACCAGACAGAGGCTATGACACTGGGTACCAGAATCGTAGTTATGAAGGACGGTGTTGTTCAGCAGGTAGATACACCTCAGAACTTATATGAGAAACCTCAGAACCTCTTCGTTGCAGGATTCATGGGATCTCCTCAGATGAACTTCTTAGATGCTGTTGTTGAAGTAAGCGGCGATACAGCAAGCCTTAAGATTGCAGGCAAGAGCATTCCTCTTCCGGCAGCTAAATCAAAGAAACTGATCGATGGCGGTTATGCAGGAAAGACTGTTACATTCGGTATCCGTCCTGAAGATGTATATGATTCACCGGAATATGTAAGCTCAGCTAAATGCGTATTTGAGTCTACAATTAAGGTATACGAATTGCTTGGTGCAGAAGTTTACTTATACTTTGATCTTGCTGAGTTCCCTATTACTGCAAGAGTTGATTCCCGTACAACAGCAAGACCGGGTGATTCAGTTAAATTTGCTTTCGATGTTGAGAAGATTCACGTATTCGACAAAGAAACAGAGCAGGTTATAACAAACTAGTTAATAAACACTACACATATATTAAGGGAGATGCATTTGCATCTCCCTTATTTACGTATTATGCAGAAATCGGGACATGTGTTTCGGTCTTTTATAGTATAAACGAAATAACGTTTACACTTGCACAATAAATTAAAGTGTGTTATACTCCATTCAAAGCATATTTTCTATAAATGCAGAATGCTTGTATTTAGCATTAATGCATTTTCAAAAAAATTCTACGCCATCAAGGCATTTGTCAATATGACAATTCTAAGTGACTGGAATTCAGCCACAACCCAGAAAATCCATGCTTTTAATCCAACAAACACAGAAGCAGGGGTTTTCACAGACGCTCCTGCGAAACACACAGGAGGAATTAAATATGGCACAAGACATTACCTGGAAAAGCTACTTCTCGGATGATGAACGTTACGCGGACATTATCAATGGAATAGGATGCGGTGGGAAGCAGCTTATAGCAAAAGATGATTTGCAGGAACTTGATACTCAGACCGGATTCTTGCGCAAACCACAATTTATTCGTACAATCCGCACGAGGACGCATAGGCAGAAAGTCATATTCCGCGACATGCTCAGAAAGGCTGCGTTCGGGGTAAATTTTGCAATTATTGGCATCGAGAATCAGGAAACGATCGACTATTCCTTGCCGCTGCGCAATATGGCGTATGAAGTTGGCGATTATGAAAAACAGGCGGTGAAGATTCGGAGAGAGGTCAGGCGTAATTCCAAAGGGCTAACCAACGGAGAATATCTATACGGTTTTAAGAAAGACAATAAATTGAAACCGGTAATGACTTTTATCCTGTATTCTGGACTAGAAGAATGGGATGGTCCTAAGACGCTGCATGACTTGCTGGATTTTACGGATATACCTGAAATGCTTAGGGAAAGGATGCCGAATTACAGAATAAATTTAGTCGAAATCCGTAAGCTTAAAGACACAAGCGTATTTAGGACAGATGTGCGGCAGGTGTTTGACTTCATCCGATGCTCCGAGGATGACAAGGCGTTGAGTGAACTTGTAAAGAAGGATGAGTACTATAAAAACATGGAAGAGGATGCCTTTGATGTTGTGGCGCATTATACTAATGCCACGAAATTGATAGAAAGCAAAAACTACTATGAGAGAGAGGATGGTAAGATAGATATGTGTACAGCGATAACGAAACTAATTGCAGATGGAAGAGAAGAAGGCAGAAGTGAAGGCATAGCAATAGGCAGAACCAGGGGAATAGACGAAAAGACCAGAATAATTGTCCATAATATGTTAAGCCGGAATATGTCCATACAGGACATCTGCGCAATAGCTGAGTGCAGTGAAGAACTTGTCAAAGAAGTTTCAAGGGGTTCTTTAAAGAAAAAATGATTAACATAAGGACAGCTCGCAACGCGTGATGTCCGTTACTTTTCATAAGAATATTATACTGTGACCGCTGACTTATCCGTAGTATGTAAAATGATTCATACTGCGGATTTTTTAGGTATGTTATACCTAATAGTTTCGTGTTATACCTAATAAAACCATTGAATTTGTCAACAGCGTATGATATATTTAAACTGTATAGAAATTTATACAAGCTGCTAAAAAAAGAGAATAAGAGAAGGAGGACAAAATGAGTAAATTAGCAAGCAAACTAAGCAGGCAGATTATGGCTGCTGTATTATCAGTTGCCATGATTTTGCCAAACATGACGGTTTATGCGAGCGAAGTTTCGGTTCCTGAGACACAGGAAGAAGTATCTGTGGATGATGGCGAATTGAACGAAGAGCAGCCGTCATTTACAAGTGAAAAACCAGATTCGGACGAAGGCGAAGAAGAAGCATTGCCTGAAGACGATGAGGCAAACGAAGTATCAAATAATGGGGGAGAAGATTCGGATGATGTAGGACAATCAGAAGAACCTGAAAAATCAGAAGAATCTGCTATTGCGGAACCTGTCAATTCAGTGAGCGAGTATGCAGAGCCTCTTTTGGTTGGAGAGTCTGATACGATTACCATTCCTTCAACATTTGATTTTACTAAGGCATCTGAAGCAGAAGGTCATATTCCTAGTTTCGATGATTGTGCGGGTATCACAGCTAGTACTGGTGTTAAGAGACGTACTGTAAGTGATGGAGGTCAATATGATGTTCTAATGTCAGAAGATTCGTCTATTGAAATAAATGTTCCCGGGAACTGTGATATAACAGTTACAGGTAATCATACTGCTGATGCGACAATTGGAGTTGGCGAAGATGACAAGAATGCAACAGAATTAAAATTAGTATCAAATGCAGGAACTAACCCCGTTACTTATAAGTACCGTGGCAACGAGGCTGGAACTGTAACTATAAATGCTATAGGCCAAACCTATATTAACAAGATTGAGGTTGCCGAACCTGATGAAGTTGCGATCCCTTCAGTATATAATTTTACTATAGCATCTGACATAGAAGGTCATATTCCTAGTTTCGATGATTGTGCGGGTATCACAGCTAGTGCTGGTGTTAAGAGACGTACTGCAAGTGATGGAGGTCAATATGATGTTAATATGTCATCAAATTCGACTATTGAAATAAATGTTCCCGGAAACTGTGATATAACAGTTACAGGTAATCATACGGCTGATGCAACAATTGGAGTTGGCGAAGATGACAAGAATGCAACAGAATTAAAATTAATATCAAATGAAGGAACAAACCCCGTTACCTATAAGTACCGTGGCAACGAGGCCGGAACGGTAACTATAAATGCTAGCGGAACTACCTATATTAATAAGATTGAAATTGCAGAGCCATCCGCTGACGTTCCCGAGATTACAACCAAGGACGTTGAGAATGACACAACTATAAACTTCGCTGGATTAACAGGTTATAACAAAGGTGGGGCTATAACTAGCCTTGAAGGAGATGCAGGAGAAGGAAAAGTAGGCGGAACGTTTACATTCTCAAATGTTAACTGGAATGATAAAGATCATGGTGTTTCAGTAAGTAAAAATTCTACCATAAGCTTTAACATTAAAGCAGGCAGTAAAGCAGAAGTAAGTCTGGATGTATGTAATGAATTTGGAGCAAAAGATGGAACAACTATAGAGGCTACATCAGGCACTACCAGCTTGGGTGTAAGTCAGGAGAATGCAACTTCAGGGGATAAAGTTCTGACCTATACTGTACTAAGAGCATCTGGTAATGTAACTATAAAAGTTACAAGTAGTTCATCTGCATATATTCACAAGATGGATGTAAAAATTGTTACTGATGACAGATATGCAGTATCAGTAACCAATGACGGACATGGTACTGCAAGTGCGGATAAAACAATTGCTTCACAAGGTGACACAATTACTTTAACCGCAGCGGCAAATGATGGATATGCATTTGACGAATGGGAAGTAGTAAGCGGTGGAGTGACAGTCGGAAGTGACGGTGTATTTACCATGCCTGCAAGTGATGTAGAAATAAAAGCAAATTTTGCATCAGAGGGACCACGTTTTGAGTGGGATTTTGCAACCGACAGAAAACTTACTGGTGATAATGGTGTAACAGTTGAAGCTGGAACAACCGGAGAAGCAGCAGGTCTTACAATTGATGCAAGAGCTACCGGCAGTAAATGGGATTCCAAAGTTTCGGATGGTTGGGTTGAGGTAAAAAAAGGAACTAAGATTACCGTTCCATTAACCGCTTTAGAACTCGGTGAAAATAGCGATGGAATTATAGTCACTGTAACAGGTAAGACCGATGACTATACAGTAAACGGACAAGAGGCAAGACGCGCGCAAAAGCCTCAGACATTTATCTGTGAAGCGGATGAGCCTGTAGTCATCACGATGACAGAAGACAACTATATCAGCTATATTAAGGTAGAAGAACTTACTTATGCTGATGATATTACCATGAGTTTTGCAAATAAAACACTTAGTGATTTGACCAAAACTTACAATGGAATTACTTTTGATACGACATTTGATAGTGGAACTAATAAGCATGGTATTCATACTAGTGATAGTGGCACAGAGATAGTAGTGTACTTATCTAAAAAAGCAAATGTTACTATTACAACCTGCGTTTATAGCGGCGCGGGGACGAATGAAAAGACGACTGCTTCATCAGGGAAAATAACCACAACTGAGTTCGAAGAAGAATCAGGACATGGTTTATATGTTAATGTAGCAGAAGCAGATGCAGCTCCACTTACGCTGACATTTGAATCTACGGTATGGATTCACAGCATCCAGGTTAACTATATAAGTGAAGGTGGCAACACAGAGCCTGTTTACACTGAAGGAATTGACGTATGGGATTTCGGTGCTGAACAGCTGAAGAGTACAGAGGAAGTTAAGTATAATAACAAACTGACAGAAGATATAATTAACAGCTGGTATCCGGGTGTGGATGGAGGAACTGAAGGTAAAAATATTGCATCGTTCCAGGTTAAAGATGAGGCGGGTAATGTTGATTTCTTATTCGATGATGGTGGAAGTTCATCGACACATAGATTAAGAACGAGTAACACCGCTTTAACAAGATATGATGATAAGACTTTTAAAATAGGTGATACAACATATACAGGATATCTATACTCCAATTTGTCATCGAAGAAAGAGGTATATGTTGGAGTAAGATTAAATGCCGGGGATATTATGACTGCGGCGGTATCTTCAAATGGTAATGCTTATACTATTACTGTAGAAGACCCTAATGGAAAGACGCAGAATTTTGAGAGACCTAGCGGTCCTTCTTTAATAACATACTATGCAACAGAATCAGGTATGTATAAGATCTATAATGGAATAGATGAAAAACTTGTTGTAGGTCGTGTTACCAGACAGCATAGTAAAACTGTAAAAGTAAGCGGTACGGTATCAATACCTGAAGGTGTATCTGATGAACTTACGCTTGAATTTACATGTAAAGAATCCGGTATGGTAAAAGAAGCAGTAGTTGGAGAAGACGGCAGCTATGAAGTAGATCTTTTTGAGAATTACAACTATGATGTAGTTGTAATTCCTAAGACATATGTAATTGAAGAAGGCGCAGAACTTGAGTTAGGAGCGGCTAACGAAACTCAGACCGCTGAACATAATATTAAAGTTAGCACAGTACTTCTTCGTACACTGTCCGGTTCTATAGTTGGTTTGGATGATGCTGCAATTAATGCATTAGATATTAAATTTAAGAAACCGGAAAATAAGCTGTATACACCTGTGATTACCATCGATAGAACTGCTAAAACCTATACAGCAGAATTAGAAAGTGGCGTTGAGTACACCATGATCACTGAGGGCATTAATGATTATGAACTGGACAATAATGCGAATAATAACAGTGATAGAATCAAGATTAACTCAGCTATTGTGGACAGGAATATTACGTATGTAAAGAAACCGGTATACAGTGTTACAATAGCACCGCAAGGAGCGACACTTGCAGAGTTAGCAAATGCGAAATTTGTCTTTACTAACATTAATGAGGAAGGCTATGTATATATCTTTACAGGTACGGAAGATATTAAGCTTAGAGATGGTACATATAGTGTTGTTGTGGCTGATAGCGGAATTTATGTACAGATGTTAACTTCCAATTTAGTAGTAGATGGTGCAGATGTAACTAAAACCATTGCTTTTAAATCGGATATAAGTAAGTGGATATTCTCAGAGGCGGAAGGTTTTACAGCTGCAAGCTGTACAGCAGGAAACTATAATGGTCTTAAACTGACCGGAGTACGTGCTGAAAGTGGAAAAGCACATGCGGTACTTGGAAATGGCGGCAAAATTGAGATTCCTGTTAAAGGGGACTGTGATGTTGAAGCTACATACTATTATGCAGCTGCAGGAAAACTTGGAGATGTTGATTTTGAAGCGCATAAGGATCAATCATTGGGAAGTACAAGTAAGACAGAAACAGTTTCTTATTCTTACACCGGCGATGCGGGATATGTAGAATTAACAACTACCGGCACGACTTATCTTACTAAGATAGAGATTAAAACAACTATTCCTTATAATTCTAACATTACAGTAGACCCGTCACAGGCGGAAAGTGATACTAATTATACAACTATCAATGATGCTTTGGAAGCAGTGCGTAAGATGGATAGAACCGCTGCTGAGGCAGTAACTATCAGTATAGCACCGGGCAACTATGAAGAAATGCTTGTTATTGATGTGAATAACATCAAACTTGTCAATGCAAGTTCTACACCAAGCATAGGATTAAGAAACAAAGGTGTTGATATTGATTCAAATGCAGTACGTATTACTTCATACTATGGACACGGATATACTTATTATAGTATGGGAAATGACTGCAAATGGAATGCAGATGTTTTGGCAACAAATAAGGCAAACGGTGCTCCATCATTTACTAATCCGGGAAGCGGCACCACAAGCGGCAGTTATTGGAATGCAACAGTAGTAATTAATGCGTCTAATGTATCTGCAGAAGGAATTATTTTTGAGAATTCCTTTAACCAGTATATCTCTCAAAAAGCGGCTGAAGATATTATTGTGCCGCAAAGCGGTGCAAAGGAGGGTTCGGTTCCAAGAGCATCCATGGCAGTTGGCGATACTACGGTACAGCAGAAAGAATATGTAGAAAGAGCAGCAGCTCTTGCAATTTACAATAACTGTGCAAAAGTATCTTTTGATAATTGTAAATTTATAGGACGTCAGGATACTCTTTATGGAGGAACCGGAGTTACGGCATCCTTCTATGATTGTTCTATTTATGGTGGTACCGATTATATCTTTGGTGGTATGACAGCGGTATTTGCTAAGTGTGATTTGGTATTTAACACAAATGAAGGAAACGATAATGATAGGGGATATATTACTGCAGCGCAGCAGTCGAGTGGACGTGGATATTTGATGTATAACTGCCATGTAACTTCGACTATACCGGGTGTTGATACAGCTTCAAAATATACTTCCAGACCGGGTTATTTAGGAAGACCTTGGCAGGCTAATACAGGTGAAGCAGTATTTTATATGACTATAATTGATGAAGCAGATGCAAAGTGGCAGGCTACTGCAGGAACCAAAGTGTCACTTATCTTGCCGGACGGATGGGGAAGCGGTCTTGGCGGCGAGTCTACGTTAAGCCAGGAATATGGTACATATGAGGTTTCCGGCGTTGAAAGTAATCACTATCAGGAAGTAGGCGCTGATGGAAAAGTAACTAAAGCAGGAAGGGTTACATGGTCAACATTATTGACTGATGCAAAGTTGAAAGATGGAAAAGATATCAGCGTTGCAACATTCTTCGGCGAGTGGAATCCATTTGCAGGCAAAAACATGGACATTGTAATGCCTGAAGACAGCGCAATGTCTGCACCGGCAGAACCTACAGCCATAGTTACACCTGAACCGACTGATGGTGATAATGATGATAAGCAGGTTATAAAAGGCGCAAGCATTGTTCTGTCTGCGGAAACAGGTGCAAAAGTTTACTATAATGTAAATGAAACTGATGCTCCGACCGATGCAAGCACTTTATTTACCGGTGCAATCGAGGTTACAGACGACAATACTGATAACGGTTCTATAACAATTAAGGCAATTGCAGTAAAATATGGTAAGACCAGTACGGTTGCAGAATTTACATATTCTGTAATTGACACACCTGATACAGCAAAGCCTGTATTTACACCTGATTCAGGTGAGGTAGAATTAGGTTCAAGAATTACAATGTCTGCAGAAGCAGGAGCTGAGATTCGTTACAATGTAAATAGTGCGACAGATCCTGATGCTAGCTCTAAACTTTATTCAGGCAAAGATGGAATTGAGATTACCAATGCGCTGATTAATGCGGCAGATAGCACTGTAACAATTAAAGCTATTGCAATAAGATATGGCAAGGCAAGTGATGTAACAACTGTTAAATATGAAGTATTAGTAAATGCACCTGTGGCGGATCCTAAGAGCGGATACCAATTCCCGGATGGCGGCGGAATAGTTAAATTAACCGCTGATGAAGGAGTAGCTATATTATATACCATTGGCGATGATCCGGCAGATCCGACTGCTGAAGGTATAACACCTGAGACTTATGATAAGACAGGTGATGGAATTACAGTTAGTGCAGATACAACTATAAAGGCAGTTGCAAAAAGAGGTACTAAGTATAGTGATGTTGTAACTCTTAATTACAAGGTACCGCTTAGTATGCCTACGGCAGATCCTGAAAGTGGAACTCTGTTACCATATACCGGCGGAAACGTTAAGTTAACTGCTAATGAAGCAACATCAGCGATTTACTATACTATAGCTACAGGTGATGAAGTGCCTGCAGATCCTACCGATGAAAATAGTAATCGCGAGACTTATGATCGCACTGCTAATACAGGAATTGCAATTTCTGAAAAAACAACCATAAAAGCAGTTGCAGAAAGCGGCGGAAAATATAGTACAGTTGCAGTATTCACATATGCGGTGGAAGAACTGGCGCCTAAAGCAAATCCTGGAGACGGACATGAGTTCCCATATGGTGGCGGAATAGTTAAATTAAGCTCTGAAGTGGCGGGTGCAATTATCTACTATACCAAAGGTGCGGAAGATCCTGCGGATCCAAGAGATGAAAATAGTGGCCGCATAGAGTATGACCCCAATGCTGCTAATGCAGGAATTGAGATTACCGAAAATACTACTATAAAAGCAGTTGCCAAAATAGGCGATGATTATAGTGATGTTAAAATATTTAATTATACAATAATAATTCCTATGCCTACAGCAGATCCTGAAAGTGGAACTAATTTCCAGAGTGACGGTGGAAAAGTTAAGTTAAACTCTGAACTGGCAGCTGCAAAGATATACTATACAATAGGTGCAAATCCGGCTGATCCAAGTGAGGCAAATAGTGGCCGTACAGAGTATGACCGTAGTGAGACTAATGAAGGAATTGATATTACTGAAAGCACTACAATAAAGGCTGTTGTAGAAATAGATGGTCTATATAGTGAGGTTGCAACATTTAATTATACGGTAGAAGAAGACCATAGCAATGAGAAAGGTCTTGTAATCGACTTTGTAGATGAAGGAGCTGGTACATACGAATACACCGGATCTGCAATCAAGCCTGAGATTGAAGTAAGGAATAACGGAACACCTCTTGTTCCGGGTACAGATTACACTGTTAAGTATTCCAATAACATCAATGTTTCTACTACCGCTAAGAAACCTACAATTACGGTATCAGGTAAGGGAATCTTAACAGGAAAGGCTGTGAAAGAGTTTACCATTACTCCGAAGGCTATTGATGACGAAGATGTTATTGCAGGTAAAATATTAGTAGCTGTTGGCAAAAAAGTTTCTGCACCATCCGTATACTATGGAAATACCAAGCTGAAAGCGGGTA
>JAAUZJ010000011.1 GCA_014804695.1 Lachnospiraceae bacterium | reverse complement strand
ATCAATATGAATATAGTCTGCGCCCGCTTCATCCGCCTCGGCAATCTGCTTTCCCAAAATACTGAAATCAGCAGCGAGTATGGATGGAGATAATAAGTTTTTCATAATTATTTAACAAAATCCTTTACTTTTGCATATATTCCTTTGCCGTCAAGACCATACTTCTCAACCAGGGCTGCTGCCGTGCCGGACTCTCCAAATACATCCTGCATACCGATTTTAAGAACCGGAGTAGGAAGATTCTCACACAGGCAGTCGCAAACTGCGCTTCCCAGACCTCCGATAACGGAATGTTCTTCAGCAGTAACCACCTTGCCGGTCTTTTTCGCCGAAGCAAGAAGAAGTTCTTTGTCCAAAGGTTTGATTGTGTGCATATCAATTACTTCTGCGCTTATACCATCAGCCTCTAACATCTGCGCTGCATCAAGTGCAGATGCAACAGTTATCCCACAAGCAACAATCGTAACATCTTTTCCTTCTTTTAGCAAGACCCCTTTGCCTATCTCAAATTTATAATCCGGTCTGTCATTGATAACAGGAACGCCTGCACGTCCGAATCTCAGATATACCGGTCCTTCCTTCTCAATTGCCGCCCTGACTGCAGCCCTTGCTTCCACATCATCAGCAGGAACTACTACTGTCATGCCGGGGATTGTCCTCATAAGCGCTATATCTTCATTACACTGATGACTTGCACCGTCCTCGCCAACGGTAATTCCGGCATGTGTCGCACCGATTTTAACATTTAAATGAGGATATCCTATTGAGTTACGGATCTGCTCAAAATTACGTCCTGCCGCAAACATCGCAAATGATGATATAAAAGGAATTTTACCACAGGTTGCAAGACCTGCCGCAATACCTGTCATATTACATTCTGCAATACCGCAGTCAATGTGCCTCTCGGGAAATGCTTTCTTGAAAGGGCCTGTCTTAGTAGCCGCAACAAGGTCTGCATCCAAAACTACCAGATTCGGATAATCCTTTCCACATTCTGCCAGTGCCAATCCATAACTTTCTCTTGTTGCTATTTTCTTTACTTCTGACATAACGCTTCACCTACTTTCTCCAAATCTGCCATTGCGATTTTATATTCTTCGTCATTAGGCGCTTTTCCGTGCCAATCTATACTGTTTTCCATAAATGACACATCTTTGCCCTTTAATGTCTTACAAATGATAGCTGTCGGCATACCCTTGGTAGCTCTTGCCTCTTTAAATGCAGCCTCAAGCTCGTCAAAATCATTTCCGTTGATGTTGATCACATGGAAATTGAAGGCTTCGAACTTCTTATCAATAGGATACGGAGAGCATACATCTTCAATTTTTCCGTCAATCTGCAGTCCGTTATTATCTACGATAACTACAAGATTATCCAGTTTTCTATGTCCCGCAAACATAGATGCTTCCCAGACCTGACCCTCTTCGATTTCACCATCTCCCAGCAGTGTATACACTCTGTAATCTTTACTGTCCATCTTAGCTGCAAGCGCCATACCAACTGCTGCCGATATACCCTGTCCAAGAGAACCTGATGACATATCTACGCCTGGAGTTTCCTGCATACAAGGATGCCCCTGTAAATATGAACCAAGGTGGCGCAAGGTCGGCAAATCCTCTACAGGGAAGTATCCGCGGTTAGCCAATACGGAATATAAGCCCGGCGCGGTATGGCCCTTGGATAATACAAAGCGGTCCCTGTCAGGGTCTTTCGGGTTCTTAGGATCGATATTCATCTCCTCGAAATAAAGATACGTAAAAATATCTGCCGCAGATAAAGAGCCGCCGGGATGTCCTGCTTTTGCACCATGTACTGCAGTGACGATACCTTTACGAACTTCATTAGCTGTTTTTTGTAACTCTAATTTGTTCATGTTCAACCTCCATTGTTATATTTGTTTAGATAATTGCGAGGGGGTTTTTCCAAGCGACCGTTGTACAATATAGATAAATCAACGCAGGGCACGCTCTCGCTACTTGTCGCTCGTAGCGGCACGTAAGGCACCAAAATACGGTGCCTAAATGCCGACGGCTCCAAAGTACCCTGCTTTTGATTTGTCTATATTGTACAACTAGGTTGTGGAAAGAGAAAGTTTCGCAATTATCTATGTTTATTTGCTGTTTTTGTGGTTTTAATTTTGGCCGTAGTAGGCGTTAGCGCCGTGCTTTCTGTAGTAGTGCTTATCTTGTAATTCCTGAGGGGCTGGCTGTATACGGGGATTGATTGTTTCTGCCCTGTAAGCCATCTTGGCTACCTCTTCCAAAACTACAGCATTGTGTACCGCATCATTACCGTTTTTTCCCCATGCAAACGGGCCATGATTCTTACAAAGAACTGCGGGTACGGCCATGACGTCTTTACCCATTTTCTTAAATTCGCTAACGATCAAAAGACCGGTATTCTGTTCATAAGCTTCCGCTATTTCGTCTTCGTTAAGGCATCTTAAACAGGGTACCTCACCATAGATATAATCCGCATGCGTAGTGCCATAACAAGGGATGCTCCGTCCTGCCTGCGCCCAGCTTGTAGCGTATGAGGAATGAGTGTGTACAATTCCTCCGATTTCCGGGAATGCCTTATATAATTCCAGATGCGTCGGAGTATCGGAAGAAGGATTATAACGCCCCTCAACCTTATTGCCTTTTAAGTCCATTAATACCATATCGTCAGGAGTTAATTTATCGTAATCCACACCTGATGGCTTGATTGCAAAAATGCCGCTTTCCTCATCAATTTCACTGACATTTCCCCATGTAAAAGTAACCAGACCATACTTAGGAAGAAGCATATTTGCTTCATAAACACGTTTCTTTAATTCTTCCAGCATAATAGTATTTCCTTTCTCTAATTATCCTGCGATGTTTGTATCTGATGCCAACGGCGTCAGCGCAAACTATCGACTGCGGCTCTTTCAATAGCCAGACCTTTGGTATAACGCACCATGAATTTGTCAAAGCCTTCCACATCTTCTTTATGAGGCTCTTCCTTGCTGCCCTTTTGTCCGTCGAATACCTTTTTGTTCAGGAATTCTGCAAGGCTTTCGTTATCGCCTTTATGAATCATATAAGAAGCCAGTAACGCAATTCCCCATGCGCCGCCTTCTCCGGCTGTTTCCATAACGCTTACCGGCGCATTCATAGCTGCGGCAAGGATTCTTTGTCCGACGCCTTTCGTCTTGAACAGACCACCATGTCCAAGGATTTCATCAACACGGACGCCTTCTTCTTTAAGAAGAATATCGAATCCGGTCTTTAAAGCTCCAAGCGAGGTAAAAAGGTGAACCCTCATAAAGTTAGCAAGGTTGAATTTATCGGAAGGTGTTCGTACAAATAGCGGACGTCCCTCTTCAAAGCCTGTAATATGTTCTCCGGAAAAATAGTTATATGCAAGCAGTCCGCCGCAGTCATCGTCTCCCTCTAAGGCTTTTCGGTATAACGTTCCAAAAAGCTCGCCCATATCTACTTTCATACCCATACTTTCCGCAAACTCTTTGAAAATTCCAACCCATGCGTTCAAATCGGAAGTACAGTTATTGCAGTGCACCATCGCTACAAGGCTTCCGTCCGGCGTTGTAACAAGGTCAATGGCATCATATACTTTTTTAAGCTCGTTTTCCAGCACGACCATACCAAATACACTGGTTCCTGCCGATACGTTACCCGTTCTCTTTGCAACCGAATTGGTAGCTGCCATACCGGTTCCAGCATCTCCCTCCGGAGGACAAAGCGGTATGCCTGCCTGTAATTTTCCTGTCGGGTCTAAAAGCTTCGCGCCTTCCGCGCTCAAAGTTCCGGCATTTTCACCTGCAGTCTGAACCTTCGGCATAATATCCTTTAATTTCCATGGAAAATTCTTATCTGCTACCAGTTCGTCAAACTGTGCGATCATCTTTTCATTAAAATCTCCGGTTGCAATATCAATCGGGAACATTCCTGACGCTTCACCGACTCCGAGTGTACGTTCTCCCGTCAATTTCCAGTGTACATAACCTGCCAGCGTAGTAAAATACCGAACCGAAGGAACGTGTTCTTCACCGTTTAAAATTGCCTGATAAAGATGCGCTATGCTCCATCTTTGCGGAATATGATAATTGAATACTTCCGTCAGCTTCTCTGATGCCTGTCCGGTAATAGTATTTCTCCAAGTACGGAAAGGAACTAAAAGCTCACCCTTTTCATCAAATGCCATATATCCATGCATCATTGCCGAGAATCCGATTGCACCAAGCTTAGTAAGCTCAGTTCCATACTGATTCTTAACATCTTTTACCAAATCACTGTAACAGTCCTGCAATCCGTTCCAGATATCATCAAGACTGTAAGTCCATATTCCGTTCTCCAAGCGGTTCTCCCAATCATGCGCACCAGAAGCAATCGGTGTATTATCCTCTGCTACCAGTACCGCCTTGATTCTAGTCGAACCAAATTCAATTCCCAGAACCGCTCTGCCTTCTTCAATCTGTTTCTTCACTTCTTCCGTAGTGAATCCCATTTTACCACCCTCCTCTATAAAATATTTTATATTTTAATCACTTTTCAAACCATACATTAATAATTATCGCTTATACTAACAACAATTAATTATATAACTAAATGTAAACCCTTTTCCAACAACCAGAACCGAGGTCATCGAAACAAAAATAAGGGGCAAGTTCGCTCCCGCGGTCGCGCCCCGATTTTTGTTTCGATGACCTCGGTTCGTCCCGCTTGGATACCTCTTACCATTAGTTATTTATATTTTATAAGCCGCTTCATTCCACCTTAATTCGTTCTTAAAATCACGAATATTCGTATTTTTATCAATTATTACGCTTTCAATTCCCATAGCGTCCGCCCAGTCCGCCATCTGCTCAACCGTAAGATCGTATGAGAACGCAGTATGATGTGCTCCTCCTGCAAGGATCCATGCTGTAGCGCCTACTTCAAGATTGGGCTGAGGCGTCCAGAATGCAGTACCTACCGGAAGTTTAGGCATCGGTTTTTCTACTTTCTTACAGTCAACCGCATTAATGAGCAGACGGAATCTCGTTCCTAAATCTACTAAAGAACATGCAATCGCAGGTCCTGTCTTAGATGTAAATACAAGACGGGCAGGGTCTTCTCTGTTACCCATTGAAAGCGGACATACTTTAATACCGATTTCGCCGTCTGCTACGGATGGACAAACCTCTAACATATGCGCCTGTAATATACCCTCTTTGCCCGGTACAAGGTTATATGTATAATCTTCCATCATGGAAGTTCCTTTAGCATCCTTAATATCGGCTGTCATAAGTTTCATCATACGTACCATTGCGGCTACTTTCCAGTCGCCTTCCGCACCGAAACCATATCCTTTTTCCATAAGTCTCTGTATTGCAAGACCCGGAAGCTGCTTCAAACCGCCAAGCATGCCAAAGTGGGTAACGATCGCATGATAATCATTCTCAACCAGGAATTTCTCAATACCGATCTCCTGTCTCGCCTGAACTTCAACATGCTTCTTAAACTCGTCTAAGTCTCTTCCTTCATCAATTATCTTATATTTGCTGTAATATTCATCTACAAGTGCGTCCACATCACCCTGTGCAACCGCATCCACATATTCTACCAGATCGTTTACATTGTAATGGTCTATCTCCCAGCCAAACTTAATCTGGGCTTCTACCTTATCGCCTTCTGTTACGGCTACATTGTTCATATTATCACCGAAACGGCATACCCTGATGTGAGATGATTCAATCACGCCAAGCGCGGTTCTCATCCAGCTTCCAAGCTGTTCCTGAACCCTTGGATTTGCCCAGTGTCCGACAATAATTTTTCTCTCGATTCCCATACGGCTTACTATATGTCCATATTCCCTGTCGCCATGAGCCGACTGGTTCTCATTCATGAAATCCATATCTATTGTATCATACGGAAGCTCTTCATTAAACTGTGTATGTAAATGACAAAGAGGTTTTCTGAATTCTTTCAAGCCGAGAATCCACATCTTAGCCGGTGAAAAAGTATGCATCCATGTGATAACTCCCGCACATTCTGCGTCATTATTTGCATCGTTAAAAGTCTGTCTTATTGAGGCCTGACTGATCAATGTAGGTTTAAGCACAACCTCAAACGGCAGCTTACCGGAAGCATTTAATCCTTCCACTATTTTAGCCGAATGGTCGGCTACTTTTCTTAGGCACTCATCTCCATAAAGATCCTGTGATCCGGTACAAAACCAGAACTTATAATTTTTTGTCTGCATATGTCCTCTCTTTCTGCTGCACTCAGGCAGCTATATGATTATATACTATATTATGCTATAAATACCGTTGTACTACGTACTGAGTACAACGGTATTTAAATAATTGTTTAGTCAGAAAATATCCTGACTATAGACTCTATTTTTTCTTATACGCAATTATAACACTCTGTATTACAAGGAAAAGACACAGCATCGCTGCTCTGGTGATTCCTGTCCACCAAGCCTGATCAAGGCCGGCAGATGAGACAATATTCTGAATCGTATTGAGCGAAAGCACACCGAAGAATGTTCCTATAATATTACCAACACCACCGGTAAGCATCGTACCGCCTATGATTGATGATGCAATAGCATCCATTTCCGCACCGCTCGCATTGGAGGCCGAACCCGAACCAACATGCATGAAATATACAAATCCGCCGATTCCTGCCAACAGTCCGCATAAAAGGTGTGCCATAAATCTGGTCCTCTTAACATTGATACCCAACATCAATGCACTCTGGCTGTTTCCGCCTACTGCATAAAACGCACGTCCAAGCTTAGTCCATCTGAGTATGCAGAAGAATACAATTACTACGATAAGTGCAACAATAACGCCAATCTCAACATATGCATTAACATATTTTCCTAATTTGTTTACAGAACCCATGCCCGGCACGATAATACGGGTTCCTTTCAGTGCAAGAAATGACTCGTTCGCAACATTGAAAGGTTTAGTGTTTACGATTGTAGTCATACCACGGGCAAAAAACATTCCGGCAAGTGTAACTATAAACGGCTGAATATCCAGATATGCAACCAGAAATCCCTGAAAAGCCCCAAATGCAAGACCGATTGCCAAGGAAATAATTATTGCCATAAAAACATTTCCATCATGGTAATCCAGATACACCGCACTACACATACAAATCAATGCAGTTACACCACCGACCGAAATATCAATACCACCTGTAATCATAACAATGCTAAGTCCACAGGAGAGTATGATCAAAGCAGCATTCGCATTAAGAATATTAAAGAAAGTCTGCGGTTTCAGGAAACCTGCCCCCTGGAACACCATAGCACCGATATACATCAGAAAGAATACCACAATCGTAATAGTAAGGAGCAGATTAGTTTCGGTCATATTTTTTATTTTATCATTCAGACTTATGGATGAAGACTTTTTATTAGATGATGACATATTAACCTACCTCCTTAAGTTTCAGTTTTTTCCACATTGAGGAAAACCATTCCCTAACAACCGGTGCGCTTGATACAACAAGTATAATTACCACAACTGCTTTGTATGCAGGAAGCGCATCGGACTGTACCTTGAACTTATAAAGTGTCGTAGTAAGGCACTGGATAACATAAGCTCCAATAATTGAAGCCGCCATATTGAACTTACCTCCGCTGAGCGCATTTCCTCCCAACGCAACGGCAAGAATTGCATCCATCTCTATATCCTTGGCAATAACAGAATAGTTAATTGATGAAATACGGCTTACTTTAATCAATCCTACAACAGCTACACATATACCCAGAATCACAAAAGATAACACCTTGATAATTTCCGGATTAAGACCATTTAACCTGGATGAACTTCCATTTATACCAACCGACTGTGTATAAAGCCTAAGGTTTGTAAATTTCAAAACCAGCGCCATAATTATCATACATGCTACTGCAATGATAAACGGCGTCGGAATGGGAATTCCCGGGATAAACGAGCCAAAATACGTGAATGTCTTATCATTTACTATCGGTAATTCGTTATTATTTACCCATGCTGCTATTGAACGTCCTGCCGTATACAAAATAAGTGTCGCAACCATAGGCTGTATCTTTAAATAAGCTACCAACACACCATTAAATGCCCCAAACAGCATTGCAGCAACACAGCTTACAAGAAATCCCACAATAATAGGCGCCTGTATTGTTTCCGGACGGGAATTGCTTCCGCAAAGTATACGGAGAAGTACACTTCCCGCAATTGCTATAGCCGCACCGACACTGATATCCTGACCGCCGGATGCTGCCGTAACAAGCGTCATTCCTATTGCAAGAATGGCAAGCTCGGAACCGTTATCCAGAATTCTGATAAGGAAACCTGACAGGACGGGATTTCCTGCACTGTTATGTTCCAATGTAATCCTAAAAAATGTAGGATCCATAATCAGGTTAAACAGTAACAGCAATAACAACGCTGCCAGCGGAATGCAAATCTGGTTCTTAAGCAGACTGGACAAAATATTAGATCCATTCGATTTTTTCACTTCATTTTTCTGCATACTATTTATCACCTCCGGCAATGGTATTCATAACCTTATTCTGATTCAAATCCTGACCTGAAAGTTCGCCTACCAGCTTACGGTCTCTCATGACCACCAGACGAGAACAGGTACGCAGCATTTCATCCAACTCAGAAGAGATAAATGTAACACTCATTCCTTCTGAAGCAAGTTTCAGCACAAGTTTCTGTATATCTACCTTGGTTCCTACATCAATACCTCTGGTAGGTTCATCCAGGATCAGATACTCAGGATGTGTGAAAAGCCAGCGTGCAAGAATTACCTTCTGCTGGTTTCCACCCGAAAGAGACTTAATCGGTGTATCCGCAGATGCTGTCTTAATACTCAAAAGTTTAATGTATTCATCCGCAATTTTATTTGCTTCCGCCTTCGAGAAAGGTTTAAAGAATCCTTTCAATACCTGCTGTGCAAGTATGATATTGTCGCGGACTGACAAATCTCCTACGATACCGTCGATTTTACGGTCCTCCGGAAGATATCCGATACCGTTCCTCATCGCATCGATAGGTTTTGAAATCTTAACGGGCTTACCATTCATCTTTACTTTTCCTCCGGTCACCCTGTCCGCTCCGAAGATTGCACGTACGCACTCACTTCTTCCGGAGCCCAGCAGACCCGTAAAGCCATTTACTTCGCCCTTATCTATATGGAAATCAAACGGTTTAATTCCCGCGTCGCTGACAAGTCCTTCAGCTTCAAATACAGGAACCGCATTATCTCCCTTGTTATATGCCGGCTGCTCGCCCTGAATATCAGACAAGTCATCCAATTCCTTACCAAGCATTTTGGAAACGAGCTGAACACGCGGAAGATCCTTAATAGCGTATTCTCCTACCAGCTTACCGTCACGCATAACGGTAATCCTGTCACATACTTCATAAACCTGATCCAGGAAATGCGTAACGAAAATAATTCCAACTCCCTTAGATCTCAAATCCCGCATAAGTTTAAACAGTTTAGCAACTTCCTGCTCATCTAAAGAAGATGTAGGTTCATCCAAAATTAATACTTTACATTCCATATCGACTGCCCTCGCAATCGCTACCATCTGCTGAACTGCAATTGAACAGCTGCCAAGCTGCTGTGTAGGCGTTGCCGGTATGTCAAGTGATTTTAATATCTTATTGGTATCAGAATTAATCTTCTTCCAATTCTGGTACATATTTTCGGTACGTCCTATGTACATATTTTCAGCTACCGAAAGATTCGGACACAGCGTAATCTCCTGATACACGGTACTAATTCCAAGCCGCTGTGCCTCCTGCGGTGAACGTATCGCTATCGCTTTTTCATGTCCTTCCAAAAAAATCTGTCCTTCATCTTTACTGTAAACCCCAGTCAGAACCTTAATCAATGTAGATTTTCCAGCTCCGTTCTCACCCATAAGTGCATGAATCTCGCCTCTACGCAGCGTAAAATCTACCCCTTGTAATGCATGCACTCCGGGAAAGCTTTTGTCAATTCCTCTCATCTCCAATACAGAACCATCTTTCACCCCTGAGTTCACCTCCCGCAATTCTACTTTATAGAATTTTTATAAATTATTTATATTAAGAAAGCGCGGTGCAGGCTTATAAATTTACATTTATGCTGCGCCGCGCTTTGACTACCTTAAATATTAATCTTATTTATTACTAAATAATATTAGATACCGTAGGTTGCAACATCATCTGCTGTGATTTCTGTAGCATCAAATCCTTTTTCATCCATAATGATAGTCTTCTCTGCAATTGTTCCGCCGCCTTCAATAGTCTTGATGATCTGGTCAATGTATGAAGACTGGAAAGGATTACACTGTCCATCATAGTTCCAGTTCTGATCAAGCAGTTCCTGAAGAGCCCACTGATTGCAGTCAAATCCCATGATGATTACATCCTGGCCAACACCGTGAGAGATATTAGCATTGTCAAGAGCAGCTACAGCACCCTTAGCCATATCGTCATTCTCTGCATAGATTACGTTGAATGATTCACCTGAATCGATTACAGACTGAACAATCTGCTGTGCATTTTCTGCATTCCACTCTGCTGTCTGCTGTGAAACGATGTTCCAGCCTTTACTTGCTGCTGCATCATCAAGTGCGCCTGAACGTCCAATCTGTGCTGCTGTACCCATAAGACCCTGAATATGGATGATATTGTACTCGTCAAGCCCCTGGCTCTCTAACCAGTCAACTGCTGTCTGGCCTTCCTGAGCCATATCAGATACGATAGAAGCTTCGTAGAAGCTCTCATCAGCATCGATAACACGGTCAAACAGAATTACTCTTACGCCTGCGTCCTGTGCATCCTGTAATGTAGAATCCCAGCCTGCTGTACCAGCTGCGGAAAGAAGCAGATAATCAACGCCGTCCTGAATGAACTTCTGAGCTGCTGTAATCTGCTCGTCATTATCATTGCTGTATGCGAATGATGCACTATATCCGTTCTCTTCTGTAAATGTAGCCTTCAGATCTTTATCGTTAGCTGTACGATATCCGGACTCGTTAGGATCATTGTTGATGATACCAACTGTAATTAATTCACCTGAACCAGCATTATCAGCTGCAGGAGCATCTGTTGTTGTGTCTGCTGCCGGAGCGTCTGCTGTTGTATCAGCTGCAGGAGCATCTGTTGTTGTATTATCAGCTGCAGGAGCTGATGTCTGGGCGTCTGAACCGCCACCGCCACAGCCTGTTACTAAAGCTGCTACCATTGTTGCGCTAAGTATAACACTTAACAATTTCTTTTTCATACTTATATCCTCCTTTTCTTTGCAAGGGCATTTCTATTTTTCACCCTTACGCATATCAGTTTAACATAACACGTTTTACTTTTCAACATTTTTATTTTATTTTTACAAGAATTATTTGTTTATTTCTGACAATATATACAAAATTAAACATTTAAACAGATTGCACATCTATATAAATTGGTGTAATATTATAAGTGAAAGCATTGCAATTTTATATATTTTTCATAAATATATGATATATACTTTAGTTTATTTATCTTAAAGAAGGCTTGATTTATGAGTGGTTTCAAAAGGTTGCATAGCTTATCAATAAGGATACCGGCAAGGCAAACGGCCGCGATCAGGTAGTCTTTTAATATGGTTTTAATTTAGCACACGGACGCATATATTAAAATAAAATCTTTGAAAAAGGTCTTTTTATATTGAAGAAAAAACTTTCCCCCAGACAATGGCTCGGCGCCGTTGTCGTATTACTTCTTTTTATTATATTAACTTTATTTATTTACGGCTGCTTTCATGAAGACGCCCGTTTTGAGAAATTCATAAACAAATTCTTTGTATCAGAGCTATCTTCTAATCCTATTACACTTCACTATACCCTGATGGATGCTTCTAAGTACGGAATAGACGAAAGTTCACTTACCCTGCCGGTCTACCATGCAGGACAGCTTACCGAAACTTTAGAAAGTATCGATGAAACCCTTATTACCCTAAAAAAATTCCGACCCAAAATGATGTCGGATACTAATAAGTATGCTTACGTTCTTCTTAGCACATACCTGACTGCCGTAAAAGAATGCTCAGCTTATTTATACTTTGACGAACCGCTCTCACCTTCTTCGGGCGTGCAGTCCGAATTGCCTATATTGTTAGCGGAATACCGTATATCTTCTACGGAAGATATCGAAAACTATTTTTCCATCCTCTCACAGATTCCGCAGTATTTAGACGGTATAATACTATATGAGCAGGAAAAAGCGGAGCACGGGCTTTTTATGTCGGATACCGCCGCTGATAAGCTCATAGAGCAATGCGTAATGCTTATGAATCCGAATGAGCTTAAAGAAGGTACGCATTTTCTGGAAGTCACTTTTAAGGAAAGACTTGACAAACTGGTTACGCAAAACTTAATAGACGAGAGCAAGTCCGCCTATTTTCAATCCGCGAATGAAAGGCTTCTTACTACGCTCATCGCTCCTGCGTATGACAAGCTCGCAGATGAATTGACTCTGCTAAAGGGACGCGGCGGCGAGGCACGCGGCCTTGCCTGTTATCCAAACGGTAAAGAATATTATCAGGCAGCCTTACGCCTGACAACCGGTTCTTATCATAGTATTGATGAAATTAAAGGAATGTTGTCTTTTGATTTTGAGAAAAATTATACCGCGCTTCTTTCTTTACTCAAAGAATATCCCGCACTTGGAACTTCCTCACTTTCTACAGATATAGACTTCCCCGCTCTTACTGCGGAGAGTATTCTGTCTGAGTTAAGCGATATGATGAAAGCGGATTATCCGGAAATTCCCTATTCTGATGGGGAAAACACATCATACAGCGTTAAATATGTGGCTGACGCACTTGCACCGTATACCGCTCCTGCCTTTTATATGACGCCGCCCATTGACGATTCAAGTGAAAATGTAATTTATATCAACACAACGCAGACTACAGACGGACTCTCTCTTTTTACTACATTAGCCCATGAGGGCTATCCGGGTCACCTGTATCAGACAGTGTACAGTCATCATAAGAATGATAAAATCACTGCAAAGGTGCAAAGTATCTTAAATTACAGCGGCTATGTGGAGGGCTGGGCAATGTACACCGAGCTCAATTCCTTTGATTACGCTATAGAATTAAGCAAAACGTCGCATCCGGAATCGGAATATGTATATACGGCAGACAAATTAAACCGACAGATTCAATTATGTATCTATTCAATTCTGGATATTATTATTCATTACGAGGGGGCTTCTTACGAGAGAGTCTGTGAGATTCTTAAGGCTATGGGCTTCACGGATGAAGAGGGAATACGCGATCTCTATGAGTACATAGTGGAAGAACCTTGTAATTACTTAAAATATTATCTTGGCTATCTGGAAATCATGGAATTAAAAGGAAAAGCAGAGGCCTCGTGGGGAAGCGCGTATACGCCAAACCGTTTCCACGCATTTATACTAAATAACGGTCCGGCCGACTATAGAACCCTTGAGAGATTAATGAGTACGGTAAGCTACGGCTCATAACGAAGATAGAAAATATAGGATCAGCTGATTTGTGAAAGGAAAAATTTATTGATACGGGTCAAGGCTTTCTCTAATATTTCCTTTTCCTCTTCGGAAAATTGCTCTACTACGCTTTCAATCATCTGCTCATGAAAATGGTGGTGGTGGAGAAACGCTCCTTTTCCCCTGTCTGTAAGCGATACTAAAACGACTCTCCTGTCTTCTTCGCTCCTGACTCTGCTTACATAACCCTTTTTTACAAGGCTGTTAATAGAAATCGTCAGGGTTCCCGTGGTTACATGTAAGGCCTTGGCAACAGTAGTCATATTTTTCTGCCCGTCCATACCGATTGCTTCTATAACATGCATATCATTGGTTGTAACATCTTTATATTCTTCCGTTCTCATGGACTGTTCCTCAATTGTATTAATATTACGGAACAGCTTGACTAAAACGTCATTAAGCGCAGTATTAATATCCATATCCAATCTCCATTTATAAATATCTGCACCTATTTTAGCAAAAAATAGTTTGACGGTCAAATAGTTTGAATGGTTTTAGTATAGACGTTTTACCATAAGATTTGTACACAGTTTTTTTACATAAGTCCTGCCAGAATAATGCTTGCCGCAACACCTGACACAGTTGTCAGAATTGCGCCGGTAAGCGTGTAGCGGGTCTTTGTCACTTTTGCAGCCATATAATAGACTGACATAGTGTAAAATACCGTCTCCGTACAACTCATCATAATTGATGTGGTCATTCCAAGAAGGGAATCGGGGCCATGATTTTTAAAAATATCGAGAACCAGTCCCGTTGCCGCCGATGAAGAGAACATTTTAATAAGTATAAGCGGTACTAATTCCGAAGAAAAGCCAAGGCGTCCGGCCACTCCCGAGAATATTCCGGCAAGAAAATCAAGAAATCCCGAGGCACGCAAAATTCCAACAGCAACCATGAGCCCAATCAAGGTAGGCATAATCTGTATAACCGTATGAAAGCCGTCCTTTGCACCCTTGATGAAATCCTCATAGACATTGGTTTTAGACGCTAATCCGTACGCTACAATATAAAAAATGATTACCGGGATAATAATGTTGGAAAAATGGGTAAAAAGCTGAGTCATAGAAATGCCTGCATAAATTCTCTCATTAAAATTTATGCAGGCAGAGTATTTTTTATGAAACCGAAAATTAGTTTCCGGTTACGATAAATGGCTGGATAGATGATGCAACACTGGATATAGGCATAGTCTGAAGCCATATTTTACCAGGGCCGGTAAGTACGGTGTTGAAGAAACCTTCTCCTCCAAGCAGTTTATTTTTGAGTCCCTTAACCTGCTGAATATCGATAGATACGCCTTCCTCAAAGCCGAGTACGTTACCTGTATCTATTATCATCTGCTGTCCCGGTCCCAAATCATATTCAACCAGTTCCCCGTCTACCTCGGCAAACGCTATTCCGGAACCTGAAATCTTCTGCATAATAAAGCCTTCGCCGCCAAATAAGCCTGCGCCAAACTTTTTATTAAAGTGAATGGATAACTCCACTCCTGCCTCTGACGCCAGAAATGCTGTCTTTTGCAAAATATAACTCTTGCCCGGTGCAACGCTCAAAGGTAAGATTCTTCCCGGAAAACTGGAACCGAAAGCAATCATGCCCGCACCTTTGGCAGTATAAATATTCTGAAACATGCTCTCACCGGAGAACGCCTTGGAAAACATCTTTCCAATACCGCCTCCCATGGTTTCCATCTCCATATTAGGCGTCATCCATACCATAGCGCCTTTTTCAGTAATCATTTTCTCGCCGTTCTCCAATTGACATACGACAACCGGAAAGGCGCCGCCTTTTATTTCGTACTGCATATTAAGTTGTCCCTCCTCATAATAGTTTGATAATATAATAGCATAATCTACATATTTCGTCAAAATTATTACGGATGTTATTCCTTAATCCGGTCTATATCTGTAAGATTTACACCGGACACTTGCAATATTGCTTTCAATGAAAGATATTTCTTTTTTAGTCTTTCATATGTTTCGGCTGCATTTTCTTTTTGGGCCAAAAACATATATTCTTGTATCTCTTCAAAATCATCAATAGCAGCTTTCATAATTTCAAGACCGTTTGGCATATAATCACCTGCTTTCTGTTGCGGTTTGTACTGCTTGCTACAATATGAATATATCACAAATTAAGCGCAAAGTCTATTCAATTGTCAAGTCAAAACAGCAAGTCTATTCTTCGAAAAATCTATTAAGAAAATACAAACTTAAACATATTCTTCAATCAACACCCGAATTGCCACAAAAGCTTCTTCCTCATAATAACCTTCCATTTCTACTCCCATTCCTACTGCAAGATCCGATATGGCAGCGTCTTTTCTGTCAATATCCGCACCGCCGCCCTTGATAATCCAACGTTCCACTTTTGTGTCATCAATAAACTTTATGGAGATTTTCTTCGCATCCTTCTCATCTACAAGCGTGACCATACTATCTTCCAATATGGTAGTCTGTGCAATGATCATGCCATCCTCCTCTACGCTCTGTATTTTCCCTGAAAGAAATTCTGTTCCGTCCTGAAATCCGATTTCATTTTGCGCAGGGGTATCTTCCGGATTTCCGCCAGACACTTCCGACTTCTCTGCTTCTCCATTTTCCTGTGCTTCATTATCGTCTGCCTCATCCTCTTTCTTTTCCTGAGCTATCGTGTCATCTGACTCATTACTGCTGTCTTCCCGTACCTGCTGTGGTGACACTTTATCGCTCTCCTCATGCGTCTGCTGTGACGATACATTATTGCTGTTCTCCCGAGTCTGCTGTGATGACTCCACCGTTTTAGCGCATCCCGTCACTCCTGCCAAAAGCATCATACCCACACATACTGTCATTAAACTCTTCTTTAATCTTCTCATCCTACTGCATCCTTTCCCGTGCCATTTTTTGTCATATTATGTCATTTTTAGCACGACCTGTTTTTTAATTTTAAATAATAGCAAGAGCGCCTCTAAACTATCTCTAAGAATATCAGTGCTCCATTAAACTATTTGCACATTTTGCCACACCATCTTTTAAAAGTCGATATTAATACCTCATCTGTTGTACATAACTTGTACAACCTAATTTTGCATGATATTATTGTATAGTACTTAGATAGTTGTTTTACAGTTCAATATATAACACACGATATTTATAACATCCATGGTGATTGCGAAATTCCGTGAGGGGCGGACGGTTGGAAAGGATTTCCGCTTGGGAGGCCCTTTAAAAACGCCGGCACTTGGATTTTACGAAAGTCGCCAGTGGCAAATTTATTTGACAATGGTGGCTTTTGTAAAATCCTTAGTACCGCTGCGTTTTTAGCGGAGCGAGAGCGCGCCGTCCAAGCGGAAACCCTTTTCCGCCGCCCGCCCATCCCGGAATTTCGCAATCACCCCCACCACACCCCCGGAGGACCTCATGCAAACAATCCTAATCATCGAAGACGACACCGCCCTATCCGCCGGCCTGGCACGTGCCCTTTCCTCAGACGCCGTCACCGCCGAAAACTGCAACTCCATACAGACCGCAAGAGCCAAAATAAATAACTCCAGTTATTCACTTATTATTCTTGACGTCAACCTCCCCGACGGAAACGGCTTCGACTTTCTCAAAGAAATAAAACAAACCCTATCCACTCCAGTTATCATGCTGACTGCAAATGATATGGAGAGCGATATTGTAGCAGGCTTAGAACAAGGGGCAGATGACTATATTACCAAACCATTCAGCCTTGCCGTACTGCGCGCCAGAGTCCAGACACAGCTGCGGAGGGTGAACTCAGACGCTTCTACCAATGTCGATAACAGTTGTTATGCTTTGGATGACTATATATTTGATTTTGGCAAAATGGAGTTTTACTACAAAGGCACACCGGTAGAGCTTAGTAAAACAGAACAGAAACTTCTTCGTATTCTTACCGAAAACGCCGGCACTACGCTTACGCGCAGCCGTTTAATCGATTTCGTCTGGAGCGATGGCGCGGAATATGTTGATGAAAACGCGCTTTCCGTAGCAATTAAGAGACTGCGTGATAAATTATCGGCGCAGGATTGCATTAAGACGGTTTACGGAATTGGGTATATATGGGAGAAATATAGGTAATTGCGAAACTAGTGTCCAAGGGGGACGGACTTAGACTATATAAATAAAAATCGGGGTTCGACCGCGGGAGCGAACTCACCCCTTATTTTTATTTATATAGTCTAAGTCCTGGGAATTGGAAAGAGTTTCGAAATTGTCTGAGAGATATAATGAGAAAGGGGCACAATTATAAACATGAATGACTTTAGTTCCATAGGAATCAATATACTTATTATCAGTGCGCTGGTTCTTATAATAGCATCCGTTATCAATATCATACATGTCAGGCGCACTATGAAACGAATGGACGATATGCTTGATCAGGCGATTTCCGGAGATTTTAATGCGGATACAATCAACGAATCAATGTTGTCTGCATTGGAATTCAAGTTCGCCCGCTATCTGGGCGATGTTGAGCTGTCGGTCAAAAATTCCGCATATGAAAAGGAAAAAATTAAGACGCTGATTTCCGATATTTCTCATCAGACTAAAACCCCTATTTCCAATATAGTTCTCTATTCCGAGCTTTTGCAGGAGCAGGATTTAGACGAAACAAGCGCTAATTATGCCAAGGCATTAACTGCCCAAGCCGGGAAACTTAATTTTCTGATCATATCCCTTATAAAAATGTCAAGACTGGAAACAGGCATCCTCGCCCTCCATCCCAAATCCGAACCATTGCTGCCCCTGCTTGAGAAGGCATATATACAGCTTGCGCCCAAGGCCGCAAGCAAAGGATTAAAGTTTGATATCGTTTTTCCGGACAAAAAGAAACAAAATACAGAAATCAGGGCCTTTTTTGATGAAAAGTGGACGCTGGAAGCCCTTTGCAACATAATTGATAATGCGATTAAATACACCGAAACAGGCAGCGTTACAATTGAAGCTTCTATTTATGAAATTTTCTGCCATATTAAAATTACCGATACAGGAATCGGCATCCCGGAAGAAGAACAGGCACAGATTTTTTCACGCTTCTATCGTTCCACGCAGGTGACTGATAAAGAAGGCATCGGTATCGGCCTGTATCTTGCAAGAGAAATAATTGCCAATGAGGGCGGATATATTAAACTTATATCAACACCTGGACAAGGTTCATCTTTTTCAGTTTTTCTTCCATTAGATAAAAAATAATAACAAACATTATTAAAATCTTTCAAAACTGTAAGAATCTTTTTTGCCGCGGAAAGATTCTGGAAAGAACAAGGTAGTAAAATTCATTTTATAAAAAGATATTATTTTTATAAAGGAGAGATACTATGAGCATTTTATCCACATCAAATCTTAAAAAAATCTATGGCAGCGGCGAAAATGCGGTAAATGCGTTAGCCGGCGTTGATATTTCGGTTGACAAGGGAGAGTTTGTTGCAATAGTCGGAACCAGCGGCAGCGGCAAGTCCACGCTCCTTCATATGCTTGGCGGTCTGGACCGTCCCACAAGCGGCAGCGTCACTGTAGACGGCAAAGATATTTTTTCCTTAAAAGATGAGGAACTGACAATTTTCCGCAGGCGTAAGATCGGCTTTGTTTTCCAGAATTATAATCTCGTACCAGTACTTAATGTCTATGAGAATATTGTACTTCCCATTCAGCTTGACGGCGGCACAATAGACAAAAAATACATTGATTCCATTATAGAGACTCTGGGACTGCAAAGCAAACTCCAGAACCTCTCTAATAACCTTTCAGGCGGTCAGCAGCAGCGTGTTGCGATTGCGCGCGCACTTGCCGCAAAACCGGCCATCATTCTGGCGGATGAACCGACCGGAAACCTTGACAGCAAAACCTCTCAGGATGTGCTTGGGCTTCTTAAGATTACCAGCCATAAGTTTGCGCAGACCATTGTAATGATCACCCACAATGAAGAAATCGCCCAGCTTTCTGACCGTATTATCCGTATTGAAGATGGGTGCATTGTAGGGAAAGACAGTTCCTTTTCAGGCAAGCGCAGCGCAAATGCTGCGGATTGATGGAAGGGAGGTTATTTAGATGAATATTAATGTTTCTAACAGGAAATGCATACGTAATATCAGTTTTAAAAGCATGAAGGCTTCCAAAACAAGGAATATTATTGCTATTATCGCTATTGCGTTGACTTCAATCTTATTTACCGTACTTTTTACTATTTCAATGTCTATTGTTTATGGTTTTGAACAATCCAACTTTCGTATGGTTGGCGGCTACTCGCATGCCGGCTTTAAATCTCTGACAGCAGACCAGTGTGAAGAACTGCGAGAAGATCCTCTTATAAAAGAGTACGGACTCAGAAGATATCTTGGCATGCCCTCCAAAGAGCCTTTTAACAAATCACATGTAGAATTAAGCTGGGCTGATGCAAATTGCTGCAAATGGATGTTCTTAAAGCCCATAGAAGGCCGTTTCCCCGAGGAAGGTACAAACGAAGCCGCGACGGATACACAGGTTCTAGCGCTGCTTGGAGTCGAACCCGAAATCGGCGCCCAGTTCTCTATAACCTTTGATGTTGACGGAAACGAAACAACGGAAACCTTTACGCTCTGCGGCTGGTGGGAATACGATACCGCGATTATAGCAAACCACGTAATTTTGCCTGAAAGCCGCGTAGATGAAATACTGACAAATCTGGATACACAATGTCTGGACGGTATGACCGGACTCTATAATTTGGACGTAATGTTCAAGAACTCCTCTCATATCGAAAAAGATATGTATACAATTTTGGAGCGTCACGGGTATCAGACAGACGATGCTTCACAGAATAATTTTATAAATATCGGTATAAACTGGGGCTATGCCGGTGCACAGCTCTCAGACAACTTTGATTTGGGAACCCTGCTTTCCATCGCTATTATACTTTTTTTGATCGTCTTTACCGGATACCTGATCATTTATAATGTATTTCAAATTTCGGTATCCAACGATATCCGTTTCTACGGCTTACTTAAAACAATCGGCACAACCGGCCGTCAGCTAAAACGCATGGTGTTTTTGCAGGCTATATTTTTATCGGTTATCGGTATTCCTATAGGGCTCCTCATCGGATATGCAACAGGCGCTATTCTAACCCCATTTGTAATTTCTACTTTAAACGGTGTTATGGAAGGTGCGCTCTCCGTCAATCCTTTGATCTTCATAGTCTCTGCTCTTTTTTCATTAATAACTGTTGTTATTTCATGTCGCAAACCAGGCAGAATGGCTGCAAAGGTATCTCCAATTGAAGCCCTTCGTTATTCGGATGGCGTACAATGCGCTAATAAGCGCAGCAAAAAGACCACCCGCAATGCCAAAACCGGAGCTTCTATTTATAAAATGGCATTTGCCAATATGGGGCGGAACCGTAAGAAAACACTTGTTACTATAATTTCGCTTTCTCTGGCAGTTGTTATATTGACTATTACAGTCACTTTTGTCAAAGGCTTTGACATTAATAAATATGTAAGCCTTAGCATGAATGTAGATTTTATCCTCTCCGATGCTGCTTATTTTCAGGGTGGCACGAGTATTATGAACATGAACAATGATAGCGTGGAAGAAGATATAATAAACATCATAAACGAACAGCACGGAATTACGGAAAGCGGTCGAACTTATGAAAAAACCAGCACTATAGAAACCTTCACTCCCAAGCAACATATACTTGATATGTATAACCAGTTTGGGTATAACGAGGATTACGTAAACAGCATTATTGATACTTCAGAAAAAAAAGATGATTTAATCCTAAACTCTGTACAGCTTTATGGAATGGAGCCTTTCTGTCTGGAACAGCTTAAAGTAGCTGAAGGAGACATATCCAAGTTAAACGGTGACGGAAACTATATAGCAGCGCAATATTTTGATGACGATGACGGAAATCTTTATCCGGATACCAACTGGGCTAAACTTGGAGATAAAGTCGTTATCCGATACACAGATGAATACGAATATTACAACCCACAGACCGGTAAAGTTTATGACAGCTTTGACGATATCGCCTCTGATGATCTCTGGCGGGTGCGCCCTGTTAGTTATCATGAGGTTGAATATGAGGTAGCGGCATTAGTGGTTATCCCTAATTCTCTGACATACCGCTATAAACTTATGCAAGATGAATTTGTGCTTGGAGCAGAAACCTTTAAGCGGGATACCGGAACCGATGCGGTTATGTATTATGCGTTCAATATGGATGAAAATGCAATAGACGATATGGAGGACTATATTGCTGATTTAACGGAAAATGTAATGCCCCGTTATGATTACGAAAGCCGGAAAACGTATGCTGAGGATTTTAATTCTTTTGTTAATATGTTTATGATCCTCGGAAGTGTTCTCAGCTTCATTATCGGATTTATCGGAATATTGAATTTCTTAAACGCATTCCTCACAAGCATTGTTTCGCGCCACAGGGAATTCGCCGTTCTCCAGTCAGTCGGCATGACAGGCAGCCAGCTTAAAAAGATGCTTATTGCCGAAGGTGAAATCCTTACATTGGGTTCCGTCCTCTTGTCCTTTATCCTTATCGTTGTGACAGGACCGATATTCTCAAATGTTATAAGCAGTGTATTCTGGTTTTTTACTTATAAATTCTCTATAATGCCGTTTGTAATAATTACGCCTATATTTGCGGTACTTGGAGTTTTGCTTCCGATGGTTGCTTATAAGGTTATGGCGGGGAAGTCGATTGTGGAAAGGCTTCGGGATGCGGAGTGATAAATGATTAAAAGGAGAAGCTGTCTGGATTATGGCACTCTCTCTAAAAGTCTACTTGTTAGTTATAAAGAAAGATGATATACTTACATTGTATCAAATAGTACAGACCACAATATAGAAAGCAGGTGATTATATGCCGTCGGGAATTGAAGTAACAAAATCTGCTCTTGATGATTTTGCCAAAGTTCAAAGACGTATGTTATTAGCAAAAGAAGAAAATGCCGTTAAAACATATGCCGACCTTAAAGAAGAGTATATAACATTAAAGGCATTGCTTAATGTGGCAGGAGTTAATTTGACAGAAATAGACAAGATCAAAGAGTAATATAAAAAGAGAGGCTGTCAAAGTCAGGGCAGTCTCTCTTTCCAATCAAAAAGCGAAGAGTTTTACACTCTCCGCCTTCTATCCTTCACCTTACAAAACACCACCCCAACCGCCGTACTGATAAACGTCGCCACAATCGCCGGCGCAATCACCGCCGTCGGGTTCACGCTGCCATACTGCTGTCTGTATACGATCATATTTACCGGAATAAGCTGCAATGACGAAATATTGAGTATAAGAAAATCACACATTTCTTTCGACGCTTCCCGCTCTTTTTTACTGAAAGCCACATTTTTTTTCCCTGCACCAACATCAGGAACATACTCCGGATTCCCCCGCTCCGCCTCCAGATTCGCCAGTTCTTCCATCGCCTTTAGCCCAGCCGGTGTACATGCCCAGCCAAGACCTAATATATTGGCGATAAGATTAGTTGAAATATATTCCCTCGCCGGATGATTGCGTGGTATATTAGGAAAAAGAAAGGTTATAAACGGAGAAATCCCTTTTGTCATGCCCGCAATCAGGCCGGATTTTTGTGCAATTTCCATCAGTCCTACCCACAGAGACATAACTCCTATCATGGTAATACATAAAGAAACTCCTTCCCCTGAAGAATCCAGCGCCGCCTTAGACACCGCTTCTATATTTCCGGTGAAAGCGCCATAAATAACGCCCGTTATTATCATCACTGCCCATATATAATTTAACATATTCCATAATAAACACGCCTTTCCAAATGAACGCGTGCTGTTTCCCCACTCTTATTATTAACAGTTTATGAGCGCTCTGATGCATTTATTAATAAATATGCTTTACAGGTATACTAATATCAGGGCAAAAAATTGAAGCAAAAATATCAAAAAAATGTTGTTTTAATAACCAAAATAACATACAATAAATATAATAGTATTATAGGCACGTATCAATATATTTAATAAATATGGTTCACTTTAAGGAATTTTAAGAAAGGTATGGCAAATGACAAATTTATATAATATTACGGCTATTATTGATGAGAGACTACAAATTAAAAAAGCTAATAAGAATTTTTATAAATATATAGGTTATGAGAATTATGCGTCTCTTGCCGGCAACATACACCCGGAAGACATAGAGCGCCTTAAGCAGATATTTGCACAGCTCACTTTTGACGAGCCAATCATGCTGGTACTCCGTCTTCTGACTATTGCTAAGCGGTATCACCATGTCCTGGCTGAACTTTCTAAGTTTTCGCTTGAAGGCGAAGATTCCGATTTTATTGAAATCAAAATCCTTGATATAGATAGTCTTGATGAAAAGCTTGACTCCCTCTATGATGAAAACCATATTTGTAACGAGTTTCTTGATATTTGGAATGAATACCTTTTTTCATATGATAAAAACAAGGATTATTTACAGATTTTTAACGGTGGGAGCATAAACAGAGTATTTTCTTTCCGTGGAACGCTTGATAAATTTCGTGAAACCATTCTTAATAACGAACTTGTAAAAAAAGAACATATCTCTGACTTTAATGATTTTTGTGAAAATATCGCAAGCGGAACCAAAATTTTTGAGCACAAACTCCTTCTTTTGGATGAATCCATAGACCCTGAACATGATATCCATTTTATAAAAGGACGAACGGTTTTAAACTCTCATAATGAACCTATTGTACTTGGCTGTATTCAATGTTTGAGCAATTCCACCAAGAGTGAATATCTGCACAACGATTATGAAAGGGATGTGACAACCGGTCTTCTTGCCAAAAAGGCAATTATTGAATACACGGAAAATCTTTTACATCGTAGACCTAAACATAATGTAAATATCTGTATATTGGATATTGATAATTTCAAACAGGTTAATGATACTCTGGGACATTTGTTCGGAGACGAAGTTCTCGCCACTGTGTCAAGCGTTATAAAGGAGTCAGTTGGTGACAACGGTCTGGTAGGCAGAATTGGCGGAGATGAAATATTTATTGTCTTAGAGGGCTTAAATCATCTTTCCGACCTGCGCGGCGTACTCCGCAGTGTCAGAAGCAATGTGGAATGGATATATAAAGATCGTAAAGATGTTCCGAAGGTAACCTGCTCTATCGGCGTTTCGACTTATCCTACTGACTCGGTTGTTTATGACGAATTATTTAAGATTGCGGATAAAATGCTCTACCGCGCTAAACAAAAGGGTAAGAACCGTTATATTATTTACGAGCCTGCTGTTCATGGGGACGTACTCTCCGAGGGTGCTCCTGTAAACTCTCCTATAAGTACCATACAGAAAAGGAACAAGCAGTATCTTGTAATGCATATGATGGAATACCTGATCAATCAGTCAATGGCTTCTTTAAATGTAATGCTGCAGGATACCGGAAACACCTTTGATTTAGATGAGGTATATCTATTTTATGGAGATTCCCAAAAAATGGTAATGGACAGCTCTTGGCGCGCAGATAATAATGCTACTCCTATCGAATCGTCGGTCGAATATATAAAGGAGGAGAATTTTGTCCACCTTTATAACGAGCACGGTATGGCAGTAATAGATAGACTGGAACTGATAAAGCATATGTGTCCCAAGACATATGATTATCTTACTAAACAAGGTATAAAAGTCGCTTTAATTTATAAGATGAACTTCACGAAGCACGAAGGCTATATTGCTTACTACAAAAAAAGTGAAACATCCCGAAAATGGTCCGAAAGCGATATTGCAAATTTGACATATATAAGTAAAGCTATTGAACTTATTCTTAACGATAAGTAATATGTGGACGGCAATGCTATGAAAAAATATATTTTTACCTATACCAAGACTGAATTGTTGGAATTGTGTATCAAGATGCTGTTAGACCGTCAAAGGAGAAGACCTTTTCAGATGGCGTTTTTGGCGGTCTTGTTCTTATATTGTATAATAGTTTTTATGCCACGCCATTTTCCGATAGAATTACTTCTATTTTATTTTGTGTTTATTTTAATTGATGTAGTCTGCGTCTATATCATGTCCGTTAAGCAGGGGCATCTGAAAGAAAAGACAATCTGGCTTGAAAATGGGATGTTAAAAAGCAGCGGCAACGGTTATGCAGAAATTCCCTATGAACAGATTAGTATTATAAAACCTGGAAAACGTCTTCTGATGTTAGGAATAATCCATACAAAGACACAGGTGGCATGGTATGCCATACCAATGCGTGTATTTTCAGATGATAAAGAACAGTTCCAGTTCACCCAGATGCTTCGATTTCCGATACACAGCTCAAATCCTGACATACAGGAGCCTGTAACGGAAGATTTTCATTTTTCGTTTACGATGGATTTGGAAAGATGGGTCGAAACGGAGAAGGGCGCTCTCGAAGCTCTACGTGCATACTCCCCCAATAAAGCCAAACGAATTATATCACAATTCGTACTGTATTTATGTGTCAGCCTGTTTATGATAGTATTCTTATACTTAGAAGGCCTTGGCAGCCTGCCGACATATGCGACGGCAATCATATTTTTCTTTTTGCTCATAATCCGCAGCTTGACTACAGATCCCGAAAAACAAATACGGAAGAATATGGAAAAAATTGCCGCACAAAGCAATATATTGGGCAGATGGGATGTATGGTGCAACGATATCGGGATATCTTATACCGTTGCAAATAAAAGGAAAGTAGAATCACCCTGGAGCGATACTGACTGGCTGGCAGAAACCGATAATGCGTTTTACTTCATGAGAAAAAATTCAAGACAGTTCATCGTCATTCCTAAGGATTGTATACAAAATAATGACCTTGCCAATGCATGGTTTCATTACTGCAATGACAAGGGTTTTATACCTGTAAGAATTAAAAAGCCTATTTACATTCCGGCTTGGATTTTTGTCATATTGCTTGCGCTGTCTATATTCGCTCTCCTTGGATCAGGTATATGGCTTGCCATCCAAAGATAATAAGGATTTTATTTTTTTCGACAAAATCGGAACTACCATTCAAGAACCGCGGAGCCCCAAGTAAGTCCTCCGCCAAATCCTGAAAGCACGATCTTCATTCCCGGCTTAAGCAAGCCCTTCCGGTTCATTTCGTCCAATAAGATCGGTACGCTTGCAGCCGAAATATTTCCACAATGGTCCAAACTTGTGGGGAATTTATCTTCGGATACCTTCAGCCTCTTGGCTACAGACTGGATGATGCGGATATTGGCCTGATGCAATGCAAAATAATCAATATCTTCTACTGTAAGCCCTGCCTCATCCAGAACCTTTTTAATAGATGAAGGCACTTTAGTAACGGCAAATTTATATACTTCCTGTCCGTCCATACTTGTATATTCCATATCCATTGGATTTTTCACCAATGGATTATTATTTTTCCTATTTTGGCAGGCAAGCACCATTCCTTTTGCACCATCCGAGCCTTGGTCATAAGCAAGGAGGCCGGTATCGTCGGCACGTACTACTGCCGCTCCTGCGCCGTCCCCAAACAGTACGCAAGTGCTTCTGTCATTCCAATCCATAATTCTTGAAAGAGTTTCTGCGCCAAGAATAAGCGCTGTCTTATAAATTCCACTTTTAAAATAAGCATCTGCAATATGCAGGGCAAACATAAAACCTGAGCATGCCGCATTAATATCAAATGCAACCGCCCTGTCCGCCCCAATAGCCGCCTGTATCTCACATGAGGTAGACGGAGTAACATGATCGCCAGTAATAGTAGCTACAATAATAAGGTCTATGTCCTCAGCGCTCACTCCCGCATTTTCCATCGCCCTCTTAGAAGCCTCTATTGACATAGACGCCGTAGTTTCTTCTTTAACCAGTCTGCGTTCCCTGATGCCGGTACGGCTGCTTATCCATTCATCGGAAGTGTCCATTATCTTGGATAAATCATCGTTTGTCACAACTGTTTCAGGCAGGCAGCTTCCGGTTCCTATGATTCTCGTTCTCATTCCTCTATCCAATCCTTCCCTAATTACCAATTGCAAAAGTAAGTTCCGCTGCAGTTACCAGCTTGCCATCCACATATGCCTTAGCAGAACCCACTCCGATAGGTCCCTTTACCTTTATTATTTCTGTTTCCAACGTAAGTACATCTCCCGGCGTTACTTTGCCCTTGAATTTGGCCGAATTAATGGCTGCAAAATACGCAGTTTTACCTTTAAATTCCGGCTGGCTTAAAATAGCCACTGCTCCGGTCTGTGCCAACGCTTCTACAATAAGCACTCCCGGCATAACCGGCTCCTGTGGAAAATGTCCCGCGAAATAAGGCTCATTATAGGAAACGCACTTTTTTGCAACAGCCTTTACTCCGGACTCTAACTCTTCTATTGTATCAAGAAGCATAAAGGGTTGTCTATGAGGAATTATCTCCATAATTTCTTTTGCAGTTAAAACTGACATATTTATTACTCCTTTAAATCAATAATATTTAACAATTATCGTATTTCTATAATTAATCCACGAATTTTTTAATAAGCAGACTTGCGTTATGTCCTCCGAATCCCAATGAATTAGAAAGGGCATACGTAAATTCCTCTTCCACTGGACTAATGCAGTAATCCAGATCACACTCTTCATCAGGCACCTTATAGCCTACCGTACTATGAATATAGCCCTCCTGCAATTCTTTTACGCAGGTAATAAACTCTACTGCGCCTGCTGCTCCAAGAAGGTGTCCTATCATGGATTTGGTAGAATTGATCCTGATATTTTTCGCATGTTCACCAAACGCAAGTTTAATGGCTCTTGTTTCAAACAAGTCGTTATGATGCGTACTGGTCCCGTGTGCATTTATATACGTTATTTCGTTCATATCTGCACCTGCATCCGCTACTGCATACTCCATAGCCTTGGCGGCTCCAGAACCGTCCTCTATAGGTGACGTGATATGATAAGCATCGGAAGAACAGCCATAACCTACAACTTCAGCATAGATTTTAGCGCCTCTTGCCTTGGCATGTTCCAGTTCTTCTAATACGACGATTGCTGCGCCCTCTCCCATAACGAAACCGCTTCTTTCTTTATCAAAAGGAATGGAGCATCTTGCAGGATCCTCTGAAGTTGTAAGTGCGGTAAGTGCACTAAAGCCTGCGATTCCAATCGGCGTAATACTGCTTTCCGTTCCTCCTGCAACCATTACATCCGCATCGCCATACTGAATAGTCCTGTAAGCTTCGCCAATGGAATTGGTCCCTGTTGCACAGGCTGTTACTACATTTACACTTTTTCCCCTAAGTCCAAACTGGATAGATACATTTCCTGCTGCCATATTGGAAATCATACGCGGGACCATCAAAGGTTCAACTCTGGAAGGTCCTTTTTCCACTAATCTGGAATGATTTCCCTCCATACTCTGCAGCGAACCGATACCTGAACCTACGGAAACTCCTACGCGGAAGGGATCTTCTTTTTCCATATCCAGACCGGAATCTTCCATAGCCTCCTTAGCTGCCGCTACCGCATACTGGCAAAACAGCTCCATTCTTTTAGCAGCTTTAAAGTCCATATAATTTTTCCCGTCAAAACCCTTGACTTCGGCTGCCAGCTTACATTTATAATCAGTTACATCAAATTTGGTAATTACACCAAAACCTGTCTGACCCTTTTTAACGCCATCCCAGAACTCATCAACGCTAAGTCCGATTGGTGTAATTGCTCCCATACCTGTTACAACTACTCTTCTGCTCATATTACAATACTACCCCTTTCTATTTTTCTCAATATTTCTTATATCGCCATTCCGCCATCTACCGAAATAACCTGTCCGGTTATATATGACGCCTTATCGCTCGCAAGGAATGCTACCGTTTCTGCAATATCTCCAGGCGTTCCGACTCTTTTTAACGGAATCTGCGCAAGTGTAGCTTCCTTTGCAGCATCTGTCATCGCCTGGGTCATATCAGTATCAATATATCCGGGGGCAACCGCATTTACCGTAATATTACGGCTTGCAAGCTCTCTTGCCATAGACTTAGTCAGACCTATAACTCCCGCCTTAGAGGCCGCATAATTTGCTTGTCCGGCATTTCCAAGAATTCCCGTAACAGAAGAAAGATTGATTATCCTTCCGCTTTTTTGCTTGATAAAAGGACGGTACATATGCTTGATCGTATTGAATGTGCCTTTTAAATTGGTTGCAATAACGTCGTCAAAATCTTCCTCTGTCATCTTAATAACCAGATTATCCCTTGTGATTCCCGCATTATTTACCAGAATATCAATATGACCGAATTCTGCAAGCATATCGGTTATCATTTTTCCGCACATTTCATAATCAGCTACCGTACATTTTACTGCAATGGCTTTTCTGCCCATTTTCTCTATTTCCTGTACTACTTCTTTTGCCTTTTCCTCAGAACCGTTGTAGTTTACAATTACATCTGCGCCGTACCGGGCAAGTGTAAGTGCGATCTCACGTCCGATTCCACGTCCGGCTCCTGTTACAAGAGCTACTTTTCCTGATAACATCTATGTTCTCCTCTCTACCTGGTTTAGATTGCCGCAAGCTTATCTAAATCTTCTACCTTTTCAATATTTATAACTGTCATATCACGATTTATTTTACGCATAAAGCCGGAGAGTGTCTTACCCGGTCCTATTTCTATGAAAGTATCAACTCCGTCAGCGATCATTCTCTCTATGGTCTGCTGCCATCTGACCGAAGATGAAACCTGTTTTTGTAATAACGGCTTAACGTCTTTCTTGTCAGAAACATAATCCGCCGTAACGTTAGCTATGTACGGAATCTGTATATCATGAATTTCAACTCCGTCAAGCTCTTTGGCCAGCTTTTCACCAGCTCCTGTAAGCATCTGTGAATGGAATGGACCGCTTACCTTTAAGGTAACACATCTCTTAGCGCCAGCCTCACTCAGTTTGGCAACCGCTGCCTGTACGGCTCCCTCTTCACCGGTAATAACAATCTGGCCCGGACAGTTATAATTTGCTATTGAAACTGTTCCGTCCACTTCCTCGCATATTTTCTCTATAACTTCAGTATCCAATCCAAGCACCGCTACCATAGCTCCGCCTTCCGGTACGGCATCCTGCATGTAAATACCTCTTTTTCTTACTATTTTAAATACATCTTCCGGCGTCATAACCCCGCTTGCCGCAAGCGCCCCGTATTCACCAAGGCTAAGTCCCGCTGTCACATCAGGTTTAATTCCTTTTTCCTCAACCGCTTTCAGCATAGCAACCTCTGCTGCCAGCATAGCAATCTGCGTATATTCAGTAATATTAATCTGTTCGTTTTCCTCAAAGCACAGCGCCTCTACATCCAGACCGCTGGCCTTGCCTGCCAATTCAAACATCTCCTTACAAACCGGAATCTGCTCATAAAAATCTTTCCCCATTCCAACATACTGTGCTCCCTGCCCCGGAAACATAAATGCTATTTTACCCATATGAAACCTAACCTTTCTATAAAAATAATATACTATTTATTTAATTACATATGTTATTTATCCCTAAAATATTTTGAATATCAAAATATTATTTTAAAAAAAATCAGGCCTGGCAGCCTAACTTTTAAGAAGCGCAAGCTTAGCAGCCTGCGCTTCAAGAACTGCATTGTTATTTTATAATTTCAACAATTTCTCGGCCTGTGTCATGACTTCTTTTATAATTTCCTCACAGGTATTTTCTGATTTTACCAAACCTGCAATCTGTCCTGCCATGAGAGAGCCTTCAACTACATTGCCATCTACCACTGCTTTTCTAAGACTACCCAGCGTCATTTTCTCAAGTTCTTCTAAAGTTGCGCCCTCTTGTTCCATTTTGAGATATTCTCTGGTGGTCTTATTACGTATGCACCTTACAGGATGTCCCGTAGTTCTTCCTGTAACCGCAGAATCAATATCCTTAGCTGATATTACTTTCTGCTTATAATTATCATGTACAATAGATTCTTTGGCAACGACAAATCTGGTTCCCATCTGGACAGCCTCCGCTCCCAGCATGATTGCTGCTGCGAAACCTCTTCCATCCGCAATTCCTCCCGCTGCAATAACCGGGATATTAACCGCATCAACCACCTGTGGAACTAATGTCATCGTCGTTAATTCGCCAATATGTCCTCCGGATTCGGTACCCTCGGCAACAACCGCATCTGCGCCGGCACGCTCCATCATTTTGGCAAGACCTACGCTGGCAACAACAGGAATGACCTTAATTCCGGCTTCCTTCCACGCTGCCATGTACTTACCCGGGTTTCCTGCTCCGGTAGTAACTACCTTCACACCCTCGTCTATTACGATCTGCGCAATCTGATCCGCTTCCGGATTCATCAGCATAATATTCACACCAAAAGGTTTGCTTGTTATTTCTTTTGCTTTCTGAATCTGTTCCTTGACAAAAGATGCCGGCGCTCCGCCTGCACCTATTATTCCAAGTCCTCCTGCTTCCGAAACCGCTGCCGCGAGATGATAATCCGCAACCCACGCCATGCCGCCCTGAATAACAGGATATTCAATTCCTAGAAGCTGTGTAATTTTTGTTTTCATAAATAGTTTCCCATTCTCCTATGCGCAGTTATTTACTCTACGCCTTTGCTCTTCATATATTCAATAACAGCGCCAACTGTTGTGATCTTCTCTAAATCTTCTGAAGGAATCTCTACACCGTATTCCTCTTCAAATGCCATTACCAATTCAAACAAATCCAGAGAATCTGCACCTAAATCATCTTTGAAAGAAGATTCCTCTGTAATATCAACACCTTCCAAATTTAACTGCTCCTGAATGATTTCTTTTACTCTTTCTAACATTTTCTTTCTCCTTTTTATTCATATATTTTTCTCGCAAAAAATACTTTGATATTCAAAGTATATTATTTGCTTATATATTTGTCAATCTTATTTTACGGATTTTAACGGTTTTGTCAACTCACTTATTTAATAAATATTGATAAATATCTCTTTTTGACACTCCTCTGTCCTTTGCAACCTGCTTCATAGCGTCCTTATTATCCATTCCACTGTCAGTATAATACGCCATATGCTCTTCAATTGACAACTGCTCCCATGAACGTATTTCCTCTTCTTTTTTCTCCTTATGGCTCTTGCCCTCTATGACAAGAACGTATTCGCCTCTGGGTTCTTCCATATCATAAAGCGCCAATGCCTCTTCTATGGTTGTCGGAATAATGGTTTCAAATTTCTTGGTAAGTTCCCTGCATATGGTAATTCTTCTGTTACCCAGTGTATCATGCAGCTCATTCAATGTCCTGACTAAATGATGCGGCGCTTCATAAAGTATGATCGTTCTTGATTCACCGCACAGTTCTGAAAACACCTGAGCCTTTTCTTTTTTATCGGAAGGAAGAAATCCCTCAAAGCAAAATCTTCTGGTCGAAAGTCCAGACAAAGTCAACGCCGTAATGCAGGCTGCCGCCCCCGGAAGGGATGTAACCGTAATTCCCGCCTCCCGGCATTTCTGCACCAGAACTTCACCCGGATCCGATATTGCCGGAGTTCCCGCATCCGTAATAAGCGCAACATCTTTTCCCTGAACTAACTGCCCCACCAGATAGTCTGCTTTTTCTACTTTATTATATTCATGATAACTGGTCATAGAAGTAGTTATACCAAAATGATTCAAAAGTTTAATGCTATTGCGGGTATCTTCTGCGGCAATTATATCAACACTTTCTAATGTTTCCAGCACCCTCTGCGTTATATCTCCAAGATTCCCTATCGGCGTAGCGCACAGATATAAAATCCCTGCCATTTTGTGTTCGCTCCTTTATATCTGATTCACATTCACGTCAACTGTTTAATAGCCATATATATCATAAATCTCAGGCATATACACTCCGGCCTCTTTATATATGATCAACGGCTTTTCTATTTGCATGCGCGGTTTTCCCCCACGGCTTGCCTCTATAAGCACCATATTAGGCTCTTTATCCACAAAAGGATATACCATCTGCATACGCTTAGGCTCCAGTTTATAATTATGAAGAAGCACCATGATTTCCGCCAGTCTAAACGGCCTGTGTACCATGAAAAAATTTCCGCCGGGTTTAAGCACCTTCGCCGCCTGGGCAACTACATCCTCTAAGGTGCATAAAATCTCATGCCTCGCTATAGCCTTGGGCGCATCCGGATTAGTCAGTCCATGTCCGCCTATCATATAAGGCGGATTGCATGTAACTACATCAAAAGAAGCAGCGCCAAAAATATTCCCTGCCTCTTTTATATCTCCTGTCACAATCGCAATCTTATCCTCTAATTTATTCAAAGCCACACTGCGCCTTGCCATATCTGCGCTTTCTTCCTGAATTTCCAATCCTGTCAGATGTGCGGCCTGGGTTTTTGCTTCAAGCAAAATAGGGATAATCCCCGTTCCGGTTCCCAGATCTAAAAGCGTACTTCCCGCCTTAACTCTTACAAAACCCGAAAGCAGAACAGCATCCATTCCAAAACAGAATTTCTCGGGATTCTGTATTACCTGATAACCATTGCGCTGCAAATCGTCTATTCTTTCATTTTCTTTCAACACAGGATTTCTATCGGAGTCCATACTTTTACGTTTTTTCGTCAATTAATTATCGTCCAATTTGGATTTATTATCATCTTGCTTTTCCAGTTTTTCAAGTTCTTTTAATTCTTCTTCATCCACATCAAGTTTATTGTTCTTATGGTGCTTTCTCTTAAAATGTAACTGTTCTGCCTTATATTCATGAACTTCTTTCTCGTCATTAACCTCTACAACAACCTTTACTAACTGGCGTAGTACATTAACACTCTGTACCTCGCCTTTCAGCCCATCTTCAGCAGTTACAAAATCCCCTACGTTCGGGAGCTTTCTGTTAAGTTCCTCATAGGTTTCTTCCTCATGATTCAGACAGCACATAAGTCTGCCGCAGACACCTGAAATTTTAGTCGGATTTAAAGAAAGATTCTGCTCTTTTCCCATTTTAATGGACACAGGAACAAACTCGGACAAATGCGTATGACAGCACAGCGGTCTTCCGCATATGCCTATACCGCCTACTATCTTGGTTTCATCCCTTACGCCAATCTGTCTGAGCTCTATTCTTGTCTTAAATACCGCAGCCAGATCCTTAACCAGTTCCCTAAAATCAATACGGCCATCAGCGGTAAAATAAAAAAGGACTTTATTATTATCAAATGTATATTCCGCATCAATCAGCTTCATCGGAAGCTCGTGCTTTTTAATCTTCTCAAGACATATGCTAAAAGCTTCTTTCTCTTTTGCCTTGTTCTCGGCCTCCTGCTCATCATCTTTTGGAGTCGCTACGCGCAGAACCGGTTTTAGCGGCTGGATTACCTTTTCATCCGGTACCTCTTTAGGTTCTACTATCACCGTACCATACTCAATCCCTCTTGCTGTCTCTACAATAACATGCTCCCCTCTTTTAATATCAAACTTTCCGGGGTCAAAATAATATATCTTGCCTGCGACACGAAACCGTACGCCTATTATTTTTATCATAATCTATTAACCTCCGTCTCCCATAGGAGTTCCTGCATATATTTTAATTCTCCTGAATCGTCAAAAGAAGCAATTCCATAGTCAAATCAAAATTAACATTCGCATCCAGTCTTCGCTTTGCCTGCGCAAGCGCCTTAACAATTGTTTCAATACCCTCATAAGTGCTTCTGTCAGCCGCCTTACGGATTGATTGCAGCTCGTCTTTAAAAATCAGGCTGTTGGCATCCTTGGTGGCTTTAAAAAGCAACACATCCCTATACCACACCATCAAAATATCCAGATAGTCGGTTACATCAAATTTATAGTCCGAAATTTTCTTGATCGCTTTGACAATTTCGCTGATTTCCATGTCATTAATATATTTAACCAGCGTTACTGCCTCTTCTTTTACCTTATCAAACTCCTCGCTCGAAGCAAGCATCTTGGCTTTGCCTATATTTCCCCTTGCAAAAGCCACGCAGATATTGGCCTTATAATCGGGAATCTCTAATTCCTCCATTAAAAACTTCTTGATCTTATCGTCCGATACGGGTTTCATATTAAGTACAACGCAACGGCTGAGTATAGTAGGAAGAAGCGTGTCCACATTAGAAGTGAGAATCAAAATAACAGCATATTCGGGCGGCTCTTCTAAAGTTTTCAAAAGAGCGTTCTGTGCCTGCACCGTCATTTTCTCGCCCTCGTTTATAATATAAATCTTTCTGGGGCTGCTATATGGCTTAATTACGATATCATTATTAATCTGCACCCTTATATCTTCAACGCTTATTGTGTTGGGTTTCTCATGGGACACAAAAATAATATCAGGCTGATTGCCACTTAACGCCTGTTTACATGAATGACATTCCATACATGGCTCGATTTCACCCTTTTCACATTGCAGCGCAGCTGAAAATACCTTCGCAATGTATTCCTTACCGGAACCTCTCTCTCCGTTAAGAATGTATGCATGAGATACTTTATTCATTGAAATCGCATTCTGCAGATGTTCCTTTATTTGTTCCTGTCCTATAACATCGGTAAATTTTGCCATTTGTATATCAATTCCTTTCCCAACAAAATCCTAGGTGAAGATATCCAGAAGAAGGCCTCTTATCTCTCCTATTTTATTAAGGATTGCCAGATTGTCCTGTTCGTCCTTAACCAGCTCCTGTGCCAGTTCGTCCAGATTTTTATCTATTAATCTGATAATACCGTAAACGCGGTGCCTGCCTTTTCTGTCCAGAAAATTCTCTCTGGTAAAGGAGTGGGAACGGTTTACGATTTCATTCATAAAATCCTTAATTAATGCCCTGTACCGCTTCATATCCTTGATATCGCGGTGCTTGGCAAGTTTATCTCCCTGTCTCGTAATCTCTTCCATCATATGAGTCAGGGCGTTCTGTAAATCCTGTTCTTCTATTCTGCTGACCAGTGTGAATTTGAACGTTCCGTCCGTTTCCTGTGTCTGCGGGGTTTGTTCTATCTGCACCGGTTGTTGTACTTGATTGACCTTGATATCCAAATTGAAAACCTCCATTAATTGCGGGTTGTTGGTTGGAGTGACGAGTGTAAACAAAATAAATAAAAACGGGGCTCGACCGCAGGAGCGAAATCGCCCCTTTTTTTATTTATTTTGTTTACACTCTGGTTACTTGGCAAAAAAGTTCGCAATTATGTTTATAGATAAATTACTATATTAATAATGACACATTTCTGATAGAATTTCAACTGTTCTTGTATGAGAGATATTTGGCTGCATATTCATAACTAATTGCAGAATTTATTAAATAATTTCAACCGTTTCTGTGGGGGATATTCCTTGCACATTAAGTCCCAGTTCTAAACTATGCTTTATTTGTTCAATTATCTCCTCGTTTATTATCTCCCCAGGTACAATTATAGGAATACCGGGCGGGTAAAGATTTATAAAGCCACCGCTGATTTCTCCCTGCGCCTGTGCAAGTGGTATCACTTTGGGATTTTTATAAAATGATTTAAGCGCCTGCGCTATGCTCATTCGGGCGATGGGCATAATTGGTTCAATATGCTTATGGTGATTTTGGGCAGTTTTAATTATGTTATCAGTGGTGTCTGCACCATCTATCGTACCATCAATTTTAATTAATGCATCAGCCAATCTCTTCCAAGCATCTTCTTTATCGGCGATTGTCATTATCGCAAGTACGTAACTGTCTGCTGCCATTTCCATCTGTAGATGAAATTCATCGCGCAAAATATTGTAAAGAGTCTGACCGCTTATAGATGATTTTTTTACAGAAATTACCAATTTACATATATCCCACACTGTAAAACAATACTTCCCATCATCAAGAATTTCCGGTGTGGCAATATTAATATTACGGCACATCTCCATCCGCTTGATAAAATTTTGATAATGCAGGCGCATATTACTAAAGTCACTGGCCGCATTTTCCTTTATATAAGAAATGCAGGCGTCCATACCTGCCATTAGAACATATGAAGGACTGCTAGACTGGAATATGCTTAAATACCGTCTCAGTTTTGCTCGGTTTACATAACTCTCATTCGCATGCAAAAGCGCCGTCTGCGTCATAGAAGGCAGTGTCTTATGCAGGCTGTGTATAACCAGATCCGCGCCCTGTCTTACGGCATTTTCCGGTATATTCTCCGCTAATCCCAGATGCGCTCCATGCGCTTCATCTACGATAAGGGGTTTTCCCTTGTCATGAACTATCTTTGCAATTTCAGCAATATTTGATATAACGCCTTCATAAGTAGGAGACGTAATTACTACGGCTCTGCATTCCGGATGCTCTTCCAGTGCGCTTTGCACTGCTTCCGGATTTATGGCGCCATTAATATCGTACTCTTCAATCTGTTCCGGATAAATGTATTTTAAATTAAGTTCCTGCAAAAATGCTGCATGATACACCGACTTATGGCAATTTCGGGCAATCAGGATCGTATCGCCCCTGTCGGTTACCGCATGAATTGCCGCTAAAATCCCACAAGTGCTGCCGTTTACCAAAAAAAAGCTCTCGTCCGCGCCGTATAATCCGGCCGCCCGTTCCTGCGCCTGCCGTATTATTCCTTCTGCCTGATGCAGATTATCAAAGCCGTCTATCTCGGTAATATCCAACCTGAACAAATCCGAAGCGTCTCCTACATCCTGCCTGCGTTTATGTCCGGGCATATGATAGGGATAAAAGTCACTCTCCGAATATGTGACAAGCGTGTCATATAGAGTTTGCGATTTTTGCTCTGTTTCCGATTGCTTTTCCATGTCCTTTGCGAATCCTCAGCGTTTCCATTAATGAACAATACTTATCTGCAGCAGTAACCACCCATGCTTCCCTGTAAATTGGCGGCTTGATTACCAATGGGAACATATGCTTTACAATTATATCACGCTGTACGTCCGTTAATTGGTACTCTTTATCTGCATTTTTCAGGGCTGTCTTCGGATGATGGAATCCATGAAACCTTTTACGCTGGGACAGATATTCTTTATCGTGCCAATCATATAAAAAATAATCGTGCAGCAGAGCGCCTCTTACCAAGTCCCTTAGATTGCAGTGCAGTCCCAGTCTTTTATTCAAAATAAGACTGTAAATTGCCACATATCTGCAATGCTCATTGACGGTAACGCTGCCATGCTGTATATGCGATCTTGTCATCTGAAAATTATCTGAATTTATAATATCATTTCCATGTTTTTCCAAAAGAGCATGAATTCTCCGGTAACGTTCAAAATTCCGCTTTAGCGCCTCGGCGCGTCTGCGTCTCAATTTATCAGTTATTCCCACAATAATTAACCGTTCCCTTCCAAAAGCTTAAAGCTGCTTAAAAAACCAACTGCACAAGCAGCATATAACAGACCGTTCCAAGTCCGATACTTAACAATATATTTTTCTTCCAAATATGCAGACCGGCAACCAGCAATACTGAAATGATTTCAGGTATGCCATGATTTCCCTGCAAAAAAGACACTCCCCTAAGACAGTATACCACTAATACCGCCATTATTGCAGGTGGAAGCGCTTTTCCCAAATATTGTACGGTAGACGGTACTTCCTTTTTACCACCGAAGATCAAAAAAGGGAAAGCCCGTAAAAATATTGTGCACAGCGAAACCACTGCTATTATTAATAAAGAATGTGTTGTATTCATCTATTATCCCCATCCGTATGCTTAAGCATATGCTCAAATTTAACAGTTAATTGTCCGTTTTTCAGCTTTTTTTCGCCTTATTCATAATAATCAGCGCCATCATAGCACATAACAATGCAGGCAGAATAAATCGGTCCGCACCAAAAATAAGCAGAAATACAATTCCGCATACTGCCCCTATAATTGCAGAAATATGCGCTTCCTTTTCCTGCCACTGCTCTATAACTATAACAACAAAAAGCGCTGTCATACTAAAATCAATTCCGGTTGAATCAAACGTAATATACTGGCCAGCCAGGCCGCCTAATGTCGAACCAAGTACCCAATAACACTGATCCAGAAATGAAATCCAAAAAAAGACCTTCTTTTCATCCATATCCTCCGGCACATGTGTCCCGCAAAGGACTGAATAGGTTTCGTCTGTCAGTGAAAAGACCAGATACGGATAAGCCTTTCCCATCTTTTTATATTTTTCTACAAAAGAGAGTCCGTAAAATATATGTCTTCCGTTTATAAATAGAGTCATCAGCGCCGTATGAATCAGGCTGACTCCTCCGGTCAATAAAGTCACAAGCACAAACTGCATACTACCTGCATATATTATTAAACTCGACAAAAACGCCCACAAAAAACTATATCCCGCATTTTGCAGAAGCAAACCAAACGCCATCCCTAAAAAGAGATAACCAAGCATAACGGGAATTGTTTTGTGGAACGCAAATCCTATATGTTTATATTTTCCTCTTATCATTTTATTTCATCTCTTCTAATCTTTAAAGTACATTTCATTAAGCAGCGCCGCACGATGCTCCCATGTATGTGCCGACTCAGCTAAATTATACCCCTTATCTATGACCTGCTGCAAGCCTGAAGGGTTGGCAAGCAGACCGTAAACCATATCCGGCAGCGCTTCAATATCAGCGGTAGAATATATTCTGCAATTTTCCTTATCCTTAAGGATTTCTTCAAGATATGCACTGCTGTCTGTCAGACACAGCGCCCCGTTTAACATGGAATTAAAAATTCTGTCATGTGCGCCGTCCCTAAACCAAGGCATCACATTTAACGAAATCTTACTCTGGCATAATTTTTTCAAACAGCCTACTGAATCAAGACTGTTTCCGACAATAAGATTCTCTGGTTTCTTACACTCTAACTGATCCCAGCCGCCGCCAAAGACATTGACTTTGATGCCTGCATCCGCCAACGCCCTGACTGCTTCACCTCTTGTTGTGAAACGCACATACAAGTCTATAAAGGTCAGCTTACTCATAAGCATCTTTAATTCTTCATGCGTAACTTCGGGTATCTCCCTGCGTATATGCTCCTCAGCGACTTCCTCAACAGTCTTCATCGGGTGTGCAAGCAGATCATCAATCATGCCATAATAAAATTCCGTATACTCATCATCTATTCTGGTAATATACTTCTCAAACTGACTCGGCGGCGTATAATTTCCCACCATCGTCACATCATATCTTCTATACTCTGCTGGAGTATAAGACTTGTCAGGATAAAGTTTCGTTCCTGCAAGCGGTAGAAACGGTCCCCTCTTAATCTCAGGGAAAAACCGCTCCATATACTTTTCATGGTTTCTATCTATGCTTATATGATGATAATCCTTAGGGACTTTTTCCAAAAAATGGTGATAATACATAGGATGGTCCACCACAATATTATAAACAGGTATCTGCAACGCATCCCACATCATGCGGTCATTTTCATCCAGAAAAATCTCTTCCCCGCTCATCCCATGAAAATTAAAGTTCACCAGCACCGTATTTCCCTTTTCATAAAACTTGAAAAAACGCTGAGAGCTGTTCCAAGGTCTGCTAAGGTCAAATATAAAGGTCTGATGCCCCATTTTCTGAAACGCTTCGGCAAGCTGTATGGAAAAGTACCCTTGTGTCTCAATATCACCTTCAAAAAGCATTATCTTTTTCATATCCGAACTCTTTTCACATTACTATCATAATTTATCGTCAATTTCCGCGCCCTTTAAGTCCTCCTCAAGAACTTTCATCTTATTCAGCATATCCTTAATTGCTGCTTTCACATCAGAAGACATGCCTGCGTCACCGCCCATATACTCCGTTGCGCCTTCAATAATCTCTCCCTGTTCTCTCGCGTTCTTTTCCTGCTCGATTCTGGTTTCCTCAGCCTCACTGCTTTCTTCGCGTTTAATCTCAAGCTGCTCCTGAAACTCCTCTTTTTCCTGTCTCTGCTCTTCGATTTTCTCTTCCTGCTCTTCTTTCTTCTCTGCAGCTTCCTTGGCTTCTTCCCATTTCTCTTCGTGGGTTTCCTCGATATGCTCCTGCATCTCTCCGATTAACGTATTGATAGCGTCTTTGCTGGCATCCGCATAAATTTTTTCTGCCTTTTCCTGTGCATCGAACATTTCGCGGAATTTAAGGCGCTCTAAATGAATACCGTTAATCTCTGACTGGTATGCCTCTACCATCTGCCATTCCTGAGACTTCTTCAACTCATAAAAGTCCGTTGCAGTATCTATTCCCGCCGTCTGCTCCTTATATTTAGCATACGCTTCTTCATCTAATTCACCAAGACGCTCCAATTCCTCCTGCGTAAATTCTATCCCGGGATTAGTGGCAGACTTGAGTTTTTTATCAAGCAAATCCATATCTTCCTGTGTATAATCAGATATGCCATAATATTCTTTTAATTCTGCTTTTTGCTGCTGAAATTCCTGCAAAGAATCGTTATAAGCATTAATTTCTTCCTTGCGTTCACTAATCTTATTTCTTATCTCACCAATATCAAAATCAATCTTCTTATCGCCCGCCCATGCATCGCTTATCATTTTCATTGCCTTTTTTCTGGCAAGCTGCTTACGCATCGTAAGAGCATCATTATCGCCTTTAAATCCAGCCAGGTTAATTGACTTATTGGTCAATTTAACGCCTTTTCCCTTATTGTTTCGTGCCTCCCTTCTCATTTCCGCATTCTTATTGTGGCTGATCACGAAACTATTCTCATCTCTTCCTATCAAACGTAACGCCATAATACATACCTCCTTGTTAAATCCCTATGTCAAACTCCTTTTTGACACGTGTGTCGTTTTATGCCCACCAAATTATATCTCTAATACAAATAGAAAAGCGTATAATTCAATATATATATCGGACACTTTATGTAAATACTTAATTTACATTTTTCAGAATATTGCACTTTACATTTTGAATAAATGTGCTACGATATCTATTATCAAAAAAATAATAGAGCCATTAAACTTTATCTACAATAAACAAGGAGCCTAAAACATCATGAGCATAACCGTAGTCCTAGAACAAATGATAATAATCCTTATCCTAATCCTTACCGGCATGTTCCTTTATCATAAGAAAATGCTCTCCGAAACCACCTCCGGTCAGATTTCAGGTATAATAGTAAACGTCACCAATCCTGCGTTACTCATATGCTCAGCATTTGATGACTCCCCCAAGCTGTCTTTACACGAACTGCTTGTCGGCTTATGTGTATTCCTGCTTTCTTATGCGGTACTGGTCCTCTTTGCCTACCTGATTCCGTTGATATTAAGGATACCTGAACATGCCCGTTATTCCTACCGGATGTTAACGATTTTCGGAAATGTGGGCTTTATCGGAATACCTCTCGCTTCCGCCGTATTAGGCTCTGGTTCCTTAATTTTTGTCTCCTTAAGCAACTTAATTTATAATGTCCTGCTCTACACTTATGGAATGGGTGTACTAAAAAAAGCCGCCAAATCAGACGGCTCCGAAAACTTTCTTAACAAACTCGTAAACGCAGGAACTATTTCCGCCCTGCTCACAATTATATTTTATCTTGCAGACTTCAATATTCCGACAATTATATCGTCTTCCCTTACTTATGCCGGAAGAACAACAACTTTCTTATCAATGCTGGTGCTTGGCGTATCGGTGGCACAGATGGCTCCGAAGGATATCTTTACCCATCCGAAGCTCTATGCCTATACAATTATAAGACAGATCATGCTGCCCATAGGCTTCACACTGTTACTTAGTCTGTTCATCAAAGAAGCCTTAATCGTAAACACTGCTGCCCTGATGCTGTCCGTTCCTGCCGGCAATATGCCGCTTATGCTGTCTAAACAGCTTAATATCGATGAGTCTACTATTTCACAGGGCATTATACTAACGACTGTCCTAAGCCTTGTTACTATTCCGATAGTCACTTTATTTACCGTTTAAAACAACATCTTTATACTATTTAAAAAGAATAACTTATGGCTGTCAGACTTATGACTACTGTACAGTCTGTACCTTTATCATGTTGGTTGTGCCTGAAATACCTATAGGCACACCGGATGTAATTACGGTCAGATCGTCTTTTTCAAGTAAATTCATATTCTTGGCCGCAGTTATTGCATTATCAAATAAATCGAAAACATCTTTTTCTTCTTTAAGAAGAACCGGTATAACTCCCCATGCCATACTAAGCTGTCTGCACACTTTTTCCGAAGTGGCGCAGCCTATGATTTCGCTGGATGGTCTATATCTGGATATCATTCTAGCCGAATATCCGGACTTGGTAACGGTAACAATCGCCTTGGCATTTAAATCGTGTGCCGTAGTACAGGTTGCATGGCAGATTGCATCCGTAATATCCGGATTTGCCTTTCTGTCGTGATTGAAAAATCTCTTACAATAGTCAACATCTTTCTCCGTACGCTCCGCAATCCTTACCATAGTTTTAACGGCCTCAACCGGATAAGCCCCTGCTGCCGTTTCTCCGGAGAGCATGATTGCACTTGTTCCGTCATATACCGCATTTGCAATATCCGTAGCTTCCGCTCTGGTAGGCCTTGGATTTTTTACCATAGACTCTAACATCTGCGTCGCCGTGATAACCTGCTTGCCGACCTCGTATACCTTCTTAATGATCATTTTCTGCAGCACAGGCACTTCTTCATATGGTATCTCTACACCCATATCTCCCCTTGCTACCATTATGCCGTCAGACACTTCTATGATCTCATCAATATTTTCCACGCCCTGTCTGTTTTCTATTTTGGCAATAATCTTGATATTTTCGCCGCCGTTTTTATCAAGGAGCCTTCTAAGCTGCATGATATCATCTTTTTTCTGAACAAAAGATGCCGCAATAAAATCTACATCCTCAGCAATTCCAAATAGAATATCATCTCTGTCCTTATCGCTCAGATACGGCATGGAAAGATTCACATCCGGTATATTAATTCCCTTATTATTAGAAACAACACCACCATTTATTACCCGGCATACAATATTGGTCTTCTCAACCTTCTCTACACGCATTTCGATCAGACCGTCATCAATAAGCACCGTCATACCGTTTTCCAAATCCTCATACAGACGGTTATAAGTAATGCTTACCTTTTCTTCCGTTCCCTCCACTTCATCAGACGTCAGGGTAAAAAGTTGTCCCTCTTTTAAGGTAATCTTTCCTTCTTTAAACTGCTTTACCCTTACTTCAGGTCCCTTGGTATCCAGAAGAATTGCAACGGGTTTCTTTACTTCCTTGCGGATTTTTTTCACCATATCCATCCGCTTTTTATGGTCCTCATAGACGCCATGTGAAAAATTGCATCTTGCAACATCCATACCTTCCTGCATGAGTTGTCTCAATACATCTTCATTATCCGTTGCCGGTCCTAATGTACATACGATCTTTGTTTTTCTCATAACCCCATTTCCTTTCATATAGTTATTTGCTTTACCTTTATTATATCTGCAAACATATAAGTGATACAATATTTTACCATAATTTGTATAAAAAATCGAGTACCAGCGCACTCAATTATACAAAGCCCCCGGCGACAAATCACCGGGGGTATATTAGGGATATAAAAATGGAAAAAGAAATATCTACTCAACATCCTGAAGCGCCGCATAGTCTTCTTCGCCGGTACGCACCTTGACTACTTTGGCAACATTGTATACAAAAATCTTACCGTCTCCGATGTGGCCGGTGTAAAGCGCCTTCTTAGCGGCTGCAATAACCGAATCAACTGGAATCTTGCTCACGATTACTTCAACTTTGACTTTAGGTAGAAGTGTTGCATCTATTTCAACGCCGCGGTATACATCTCCCGCGCCTTTCTGGATACCACAGCCCATTACCTGTGTTACCGTCATTCCGGTCACGCCTAATTCGTTCATTGCTTTCTTCAGATAATCATATCTGGAAAGTTTAGCCACAATCACTACTTTATACATTCCGGTTGCATGCTCCGCAAATTCTGCTATAACCGGAACCGCTGCGTCTTTCTGTACCTTAGAAGCCTCATCATAATCATCGGTTCCCAAGCTTGTATTTTCATTCACATCCATAGTCATAGTATTGGAAATATCCATAATACTGAAACCTGAATATGCCGATGCAAGTCCATGCTCACACGAATCTAAACCTATAATTTCCTCTTCCTCGCTGACTCTAAGTCCAAAAATCGCCTTAATAACAAGGAACACAATCGTAATCGTTACTGCAGTCCATGCCGCTACGGATACGAAACCGATCAACTGCAATCCTAGCTGTCTAAACCCGCCGCCATAGAAAAGACCAACGACATCTTCATTCCCGGGCGCTGAGGTTGTTGCAAAAAGTCCTACCGAAATTGTTCCCCAAATACCATTCATACAATGAACAGCCACAGCTCCTACAGGGTCGTCAATATGAAGTTTGTAATCCAAAAGCCATACGCCAAATACAACCAGCAGTCCTGCTACTGCACCGATAATTATGGCCCCTGCCGCATCCGTAACATCACATGGCGCCGTAATGGCAACCAGGCCTGCAAGAGATGCGTTTAAACACATAGAAACATCCGGTTTACCGTATTTCACCCATGTAAATATCATACAAACTACCGTAGCAATAGCGGGTGCAATTGTTGTTGTAACAAAAACCGAACCGAGTTGTTCCATACTTGTACAGGCTGCACCGTTAAAACCATACCATCCAAGCCATAAAATGAATACGCCAAGGCAGCCTATAGGGAGATTGTGTCCGGGAAACGCATTTACTTTTATACCGTCTTTTCCTTTTTCTTTCACAAATTTACCTATACGTGCTCCCACTATCTTAGCGCCGATCAGTGCAGAAATGCCTCCTACCATATGTATTGCGCATGAGCCTGCAAAATCATGAAAACCAATTTGTGAAAGCCAGCCACCGCCCCATATCCAGTGAGCCTCAATCGGATATATCAATGCCGATATTACTCCCGAATAAACACAGTATGACAAAAATTTAGTTCTCTCCGCCATAGCTCCTGAAACTATAGTTGCTGTTGTAGCACAAAATACAAGATTGAACACAAAATTCGACCAGTCAAAATTTGCATAATCCGTAAAAATGTCAAAACCGGGTTTTCCAATCAAGCCTACTACATCTTCACCAAGCAACAGCCCAAACCCAATCAGTATAAAAACCACCGTACCGATACAAAAATCCATGAGGTTTTTCATTAGAATGTTACCTGAGTTCTTGGCTCTGGTGAATCCGGTTTCCACCATTGCAAATCCGGCCTGCATCCAGAACACCAAAGCGGCGCCAATCAAAAACCATACGCCAAAAATTTCACCGTTTACCACACTCAAAATTTCTTCAGTCATAATTTTCTCCTCCTCATTGCTCTTAGAGTGCGCGCCACCCAAAATAAAAGAGGCGCCATGAATTTCTTCATAGCGCCTTTGCTTTTATGAGTTGGATTCTATCACCGCAGATAAATTATGTCAATAGCAAATTTAAAATATTTCTAAAAAGGGAGGATGCCAAGTAAAATTATTTACTTGGCATTTATTATGAAAAAGTATTGATTAAACTATCTATCTTTGTTATTTCTTTTGTTATCTTATGTAATAAGTATATGCAAAAGAAATGTCTAAAGAATGATACATAAATGAAGTTTCTTTAAAATAAATATGAACAAATTGTGAACAACATCCAAATCAACCACTTTTTCATAAATTATTTAGAGCTTCTCCGGTTCCGGATATTCCACTCCGAAAGTATCCACAGTGACGCTCTGCATCACCTGCTCTTCCAGCGGTCTGTCGTTATAATCAGTAGCTGTCTCGGCAATTTTGTTTACAACCTCCAAGCCCTCTATCACCTTTCCAAACGCCGCATAAGCGCCGTCCAAATGAGGGCTTGTCTTGTGCATGATAAAAAACTGGCTTCCGGCGGAATCGGGATGCATACTTCTTGCCATAGATAAAACGCCTGCCGTATGTTTCAGATCATTCTGAAATCCATTCTGTGCAAACTCGCCGCGAATAGAATAGCCGGGACCGCCCATACCGGTGCCTTCCGGATCCCCGCCCTGGATCATAAAATTTTTAATTACCCTGTGAAAAATAAGACCGTCATAGAATTTATTCTGAATAAGATTTATAAAATTATTGACCGATGTCGGAGCAATTTCAGGATATAATTCAGCTTTAATAACGTCTCCGTTTTTCATTGTAAATGTAACTATTGGATTCTGTGACATAGTTTTGATTCCTTTCTGGTTTTATAATATAATTAGATAATTGCAATACTATTATACAAATTCTTAGTATTGGAAACGAGTTATGCAGTTATCTATTTATAAATTTTATAGTAAATGACTAAGAAGGTAAAGAGGGATGTTTAAAAAGATTATATTTATTTTGGATGACGAACAGGCAATCGCAGGTATTGAAACGCTTGCGGATGAACTTTCTTTGTATGGGATACAAGTACGCATCATAGGCGTACCTCTTAGAAATAAAGACTGCATAAATGATGATGCATGGTTTGAAAATACCCCTACACTCTATATTACGGATAACCCTCTCTATCATAAATGGCTACGCGATAATTCCCTGCCAGTCATTGTATACCTGCACGATAACAACCGTGATAAAAATTTTTCATACGCCGAATATGCCATTGAGAATATAGATGAAATTGAATATGAATCCCTTAAACTTGCCTATCAACGCCTGACCGGACAACCTTGGACTATTTTAGAAACAGACAGGTGCATAATAAGGGAAAGTACTGTAGACGATGTGGACAGCTTTTATGAAATATATGCGGAACCCTCCATTACACAGTATATGGAAAATCTGTATCCGGACAGGGACGAAGAAATTGCTTATATTAAGGATTACATCAAGAATATATATGCTTTCTACGGATACGGCATGTGGACAGTATTAGATAAAGCCGGTATGGAAGTTATTGGCAGGGCCGGTATCAGCTGGCGTGAAGGCTTCGATATTCCGGAACTCGGTTTTGTGATCGCCGTACCGTTCCAGAGGCAAGGTTATGCCTATGAAATCTGCCGTGCCATAATTGAGTACGGTCATAAAGAACTTGGGTTCACTGCTTTTCAGGTACTTATAATGGAAAAAAACAAAATATCCAAGGCACTTTGTGAAAAGCTAGGGTTTGCGTATGTGGAGAATGTGTTGTTAGACGGTATACAATATGACAGGATGGTAAAAGTGTAGAATCCGCCTCAAATCCGCAAATACATCGGTAGTATAACGTGATTGATCATTCTTGGCTTGTGACAATCCTGTTTCCATCATGGAACTGAATTCTTCTGTTTTGGCTATATGCATAATAGTCAGGAACTTTCTGCATAAGATCAATATCACAAAATCGTCGGTATGCGAGGTTAAGGAATTGATATAATAATTATACCATACAGAAGCTCCTGACACTTTTGTATATATTGAAAGATTTTCATTTTCCATCATCTATTATCATTTTGATGGCCGACGGATTCATGGACTCTAACATATTCTTTGCAGGTTCAAAATGCCCGAAAAACCGTAAGGCTATCTGATATTTTTCTTTAGCCAAATTTTCATTCTCTTTTTTACTGCCTATTCGCAGATAGCAGTTTCCAAGATTAAAATATGCCAGATAGTAATTTGCGGAACGTGCAACGGCATTATCTAAATATTTAATTGCTTCTTCATATCTTTCTTGATAGTAGAGTGCGCAGGCGAGATTATTTAATGTTGCTGAATCATCCGCAATATAACACAATGCCGATCGGTAGTATTTTTCTGCTTCATAATATTTTTTGACTTTATAAACGGCATCCCCGTTCTTTTTATTTACAATTAGGTATTTTTGCTTCAAATCTTTTATATCATTTTGGATGGCTATCTCGTTACTGATGTCATTTAAGTCCTTGTAGCACTTTTTCAACAATGTAAAAAATTTTATATTCATCGAATTAGATGCGATAGCTTCTTTTAGGTGTTTAACAGCTTCTTCTGGGCGTCCAGTATCCCTTAAGAGTATTGCAAGGTTATAATGTGGTGATTCTTTAGTTGCATCATATTCTATCGCTTTCTTATAATATTCTTCCGCTTCGTCAAAATATCCATATTCAAATAATATAATACCAATTGCGTTATAATTTTGGGGATTTTCACTGTATGGATTAATAAGGTTTCTTAACTCATTTATGTCCATTTCACGTCCTTCTTCATGGTCCATTTCCGCTTTATACAAGATTGCTCTCAGGCGATAGGAATCTGTATCATTTAATTCCAACACTTTCAAAATATCATTATACGCGTTTCTATATTTCGGCTTCTGCTTATTATAATAACAATATGCCCTTGACTCGAAATAGCCTGCTTTTTCTTTACATTCGATTGCCTGGGTATAACATTTGATTGCTTCAGAATACATGCACTTCTCTGTATAGCAATCGCCCTGTATACCATAGCATTCATCGATTGAAGGAAGAATTGACAGCGCACTGGCCGCATACGCTATTGCTTTATCATACAGGTCGTTCTTATAATTTATCTTGGCTAAAAACAGATAAGGTACTTCATTATCCGCATTATAATCTATTCCTTTTTTTAAATAGGTCTCTGCTGTGTCTAAGTTTCCGTTTTCATAATAATAAAGGCCAAAATACACATAATTATTTGCTAAGGCATCGGTCAGACTTACTGATTCGTATAAAAAGTCTAACGCCTTTTGATACTCTGAGAGATAAAAATAGCAGCTTCCCATATAAGATAGAATCTCCGCCTTATATTTATCTCCATATTTTAAGGCCTTATCAAAGTCCGCAATTGCTGACAGAATAAATTTCTGCTTTGAACCCTGTGTATGCAGAACCGCCTTTTCGGCGGTTTTCACATAAGGATATATTTCTAATAACCTTACTTTTACTTTTCCTCTATAAAAATAATATTTTTCTGGTTTGTAATTGGATACTATCACTTTGTCATAACAATCCAGCTCTTCCACATGTTTATTTAATCCATGATAGCACGCAGCCTTTCTGATCATGACATTTTTGTATTTTCTTTTTTTCTTTAATTTTACTTCAGATAAATTATTTAATTTTGACAATGCTCCGGAATAGTTATCCAGCATGATTAACGCATCTGCATAACGGGTTGTAAAACGTACCTGATTTTTTACCTTTTCCTTGCATTTATTTAAATAGGAAATTGCTTCTTTGGGCCGTGCTTCTGCGAGACACTGCTCGGCATTTTTAAAGGATGACTGCGAAAAATCCAACACTTTTGGCGCATAATCTTTTTCCATGGAGTCAGAAAGCAGATTGCTTATCTGCGAATCATCTTTATTATTTATGTTTACCTTTGCCTGATTATTCATCATGGCTCTTCTTCGGTAAGTCATGATAAAGATAAGTGTCGACACTACAAGCATTGCAAAAGACCAGCTGTTAATTTTGCATAAGATTGCCAACGTGACAAATATCATGACTGATTCACCCATGAATTTAAGCCACTTCTTCTCTCTATAGCGTTCCAGAAATTCCTGGATAAATGATATTATACCTATGATTGTTGATAACGCGTTCAAGACGGAATTGGTATTTATGAAATTTATAATACTTTCAATCGTCAAATTATTCATTTGTATATTCAATATTATCATGCTTCTATCCCTTTCGTATAATGTTCATTTCGGTTTCATAATATCATAAATTAAAATGACGATTATGGAGATTGCAAAATTTGCCGATTTTGCGACAAAAATAGCAAACTTACGAAAGAAATGGATTGAGCTGAATAGAGATGATAGAGGGAACATATACAATAAATGAAATAACTTTGTTTAAATTAATTTTATAACTCGTTTTGGTTGTATACAATTATACATATATATTGACATCTTCCCTCATCTATTATAAAATAAATATCGTTACAAGGGTGTAATAGTTTATTATCTAAATCTATTATACCCTTATTTAATGCATAAGAATGGAGGATATTATGTTAGAATTTATTACAAATGTGAACAATGCTGTCAACAGCTTTGTATGGGGCTGGCCGGCCCTGATCCTTTTATCGGTAGTTGGTGTTCTTATGACTATCCTGACTAAATTTTTTCAAATCGGCCATATAGGGCACTGGATGAAGATGACAATCGGTGCAATTTTCAAGGATAGGGATGTTGTCGGACATACCGAGGACAAATCCATTTCCCAGTTTCAATCACTTTGTACCGCACTGGCCGCTACAGTAGGTACGGGAAATATTGTCGGTGTGGCAGGTGCAATTATGGTCGGCGGGCCCGGCGCGGTATTCTGGATGTGGCTCATTGCTTTCTTCGGAATGATGACTAATTATTCAGAAAATGTACTTGGTATTTACTATCGCCGTAAAAATAGTAACGACGAATGGTCGGGCGGCGCTATGTACTACTTAAAAGACGGCCTTGGCTCTAAAAAGGGCTGCAAGCAGATTGGTATGGTTCTCGCCGTACTGTTTTCTATCTTCTGTTTACTTGCGTCCTTCGGAATCGGAAATATGACGCAGATCAACTCTATTTCAGGAAACATGAACACTGTATTCGGAGTACCTACATGGATTACGGGTATAGTTGTAATGATCATCGGTGGTCTGGTAATTGTCGGAGGTCTTAAACGTATTGCTTCAGTTACGGAAAAAATTGTTCCTTTCATGGTTGTAATTTATATCTTAGGAAGCATTATAATACTTATCACAAACATTTCCCAGATTGGCGCTGTGTTCGGAGCTATTTTTAAAGGCGCATTTGCAGCAAAAGCAGCAGGTGGCGGTATAGTAGGCTACGGCGTTAAACTGGCAATTGAACAGGGTATGAAACGAGGCGTTTTCTCTAATGAAGCAGGACTTGGTTCCTCCGTTATGGTCCATTCCAATTCCAATGTAAGCGAACCTGTACGCCAGGGTATGTGGGGAATCTTTGAAGTATTTGCAGATACAATTATTGTCTGTACTTTGACAGCTTTTTCCGTACTTTCTTCCGGTCTGATAGATTTGGAAACCGGGGTGGCGCTCGATACATATAATGGAATTGAATTAACCAAGGCCAACATCGTATCCACAGTATTTTCCATGCATTTTGGAAAAACCGGAGCTGCTTTTGTAGCAATTGCGGTTATGCTGTTTGCTTTTTCTACATCGCTTGGATGGAGCCACTACGGTACTAAAGCATGCGAATTTTTATTTGGTGAAAAATTCACCATCGTTTACAGAGTGATTTTCGTAGTCGCAATCTATGGCGGCGCTGTAATGGGTGACAACCTTGCATGGGATCTGGCTGATACCTTTAACGGTCTCATGATGCTTCCCAACTTAATCGGTGTGCTGGTTCTATCGCCTCTGGTATATAAGATTACTGTAAATTATGTAAACCGAGTTCTAAAAGGTAAGAATGAGAAGCCCATACTTTCGTATGATCCTGAAATACAGAAGATGCAGGAAAATTCCATTTCATAAGATAGGTATACAAGTTGCGAAAAAGGTATAATTATCAGCATCAAACACTTTGATAAAATAACTCGTTACTATAAATATTGTATATAATAATATATCCCCCCTATAAGTCCATTCATTATAACAGACTTACAAGGGGGATTATTAATACATTATTTAATAAAGACCGACTTTATATTTTCTATAAAGTTTCGGCTATATTCCTTAAACTACATTAAACTGGTAAGAATAAACGCTATGCCAAATAAAATCACATTTATAACAATAAGAATTGCCAGATTGATCAATATTTTTAAAGCAATATTCATTTTATTGTTAGTCGCAACAGATACTGTCGCCAGAATACCTACTGCTGCCAGCCCTCCACCCAGTGCACCGTATATAAGATCAATGCAGTGAAGAACTATAAATATATACGCCCATATAGGTATTTTAATGGGAACATATTCCGCTCCGGATACGCAATCTCTGCCATCAATTACAAGCTGCGGCTGTTTCAAAGTCGTTATTACCAGACGCGCTGATTTAGGGCCGACAGGGATATCGTATTCCATTTGAACTATGCCGGTTTTCACTTTATAATCCGTAAGTTTTAATTTCTGACCGTCTACAACAGCTTTTTTATTATTTATATATTCTACTTTATAGTAGCTGCCATCAATTTCTACATTCCATGATGTTGCCATTATCTTTTTCCTTTCATGAAAAGGGTTGCCTATACAGGCAACCCTCAAGTGTAATCATATCTTCGCTTATATATCTTAAGCCTTGCCAACAGAACCGAACAGTTCCATTTTCTCTTTAACCTTAGCTTTGATTGCTTCAAAACCGGGAGCAAGAAGCTTACGAGGATCAAATCCTTTGCCTTCCTGATCTTTGCCAGCTTCAATATACTTACGTGTAGCTTCTGCAAATACTAACTGACACTCTGTATTAACATTGATCTTAGCAACGCCGAGAGAAATAGCTTTCTTAATCATATCATCCGGAATACCGGTACCGCCATGAAGAACTAACGGAAGAGTACCTGTCTTCTCCTGAACAGCTTCAAGTACGTTGAACTGTAAACCTTGCCAGTTCTCAGGATATTTACCATGAATATTACCGATTCCGGCTGCAAGGAAATCTACTCCGAGATCTGCAATCTGCTTACATTCAGCAGGATCTGCACACTCGCCCATTCCTACTACGCCATCTTCTTCACCACCGATAGAGCCTACTTCTGCTTCAATGGAAATTCCCTTAGCATGAGCAGCTTCAACCAATTCTTTGGTCTTTGCAAGATTTTCTTCAATTGAATAGTGGGAACCGTCAAACATAACTGACGGGAAGCCTGCTTCCATACATTTATAGCAGTGGTCATAAGAACCATGATCCAAATGTACTGCTACGGGTACTGTGATATTCTGGTCTTTGATCAAACCATTTACCATACCCATTACTACATCATATCCACCCATATACTTTCCTGCGCCTTCAGATACGCCAAGGATAACCGGTGAATTACATTCCTGTGCTGTTAAAAGGATTGCTTTGGTCCATTCAAGGTTATTAATATTGAACTGTCCTACCGCATAATGACCGGCTACTGCTTTTTGAAGCATTTCTGTTGCTGAAACTAACATTTTCTCTACCTCCATAAAAAATTTTTATACTCAGGCTGTCCACCTTAATATTTGATGTAATTATACCTCATTAACCATAAAAAGGAAACCCTAATTTTTCTTTTGCTCTTTTGCAGAAAACATTTTTAAATTTTGTTGTTTACAAGAAAAAGAGGCCGGAGAATTATCTCCGACCTCTTTTAGGGATTATTTAATTACAAATGTCTTATTAACCGTACCGGAATAGTTTCCAATACCTATGATTCTAGCTGTTGCCTTGTCGTTTGGACGTGTGTTTCCTTCGTAGGTAACAACATAATCCTTACCGGCTTTCAATGTCTTGCCGTTTACCCTAATGGTGAGGGCCGGTTTAGAAGGTTTGCCATTATAGGTCTGCATCCTAATTTCACTTACGCTTGCTGCCGTTATTCTGCCGGTTGTTATTGTGAAATAGAAATTCTCGGTCTTCTTAGCAGTTCCCTTCTTTTCAGCATTTAGTCCTTTTTCCGTAATGGTTACGGTAGGCTTGGTTGCGCTTTCTATGCTGGCAACGTTCTTATTGTTAATATATTTTACCGCATAAGCCGCTCCCGCTTTCATATTAACTACCGTACCGGTTTCTTTGTATACAAAGTTAATTGCCGGTTTAAGCGCTTTACCACCGTTATACTCAACCGGATTGATTGTGATTACGAAATCATCTAAAGTCACATCTTTTACGGTGAATACATTATCAAATTGTACTGAGCCGCTGTAGTTTCCTTTGCCTCTAATTATAACAGAAGCATTACTGCCGGCTTTTTGATTATTCTTGTACGTAATTGTGTAATCTTTGCCCTTGGTCAACAGTTTCTTAGAGCCTGCGATTGTTGCATAAATATTAAGTTCAGGTGTCCAATTATAGCCGGTATAAGGGAGATAAAGCGTTTCTGTATTAGAAGGATCTTGCTTTTTAATCGCTTCTATATTCTTTTGAATCTTATACAATATGGTATCTTCCTGAACCTCCCATTCGATAACTGCCTTGCCTTCGTCATTCGCATCTTTTACAACAGCATTCTTAGCAATTGTAAATTTAGTGCTCTTGGTTCCGGCATAATTGCCCTTACCTGTAATTGTAACGGTTGCCTTACCGGCTTTAATATTAGTTGCTTCACCATAAACATCATTATAGCTGATTGTGTAATCCTTATTATAATATAAAGCATTACCCTTACTATCTGTTACTTCCAATTCAGCTACAGTCTCATCACTTTCTGATGTTTTAGCCTTAAGTGTAACCGGACTTCCGGTATATGGCTTTGACCTTGGAACAACTTTTATTCTGGCACTGGAAAGCAGATGATCTTTGTCTATTACTCTGAATTCCACTGAACATGTACCGGTGTATCCGTCTTTTTCTATTCCCTTGATTGTAGCTGTATAAGTACCCGGAGCGCTTATTGCAGTAGGTTTAACTTTTCTTGTACTTTCGTCATATTTGAATACAGGCTGAGTTTCACCTTCCTTGACGATTTCATCAACTCTATACTGCTTATTAAGCACCAGTGTCTTCTTTCCATCCCTAAGAGTAATCTTAGGTACTTTTCCTTCAGCTATATCATCAGCCGTTACATTTATGCCATAATCACTGATATTCTTTGCTGAAATCTTAAAGGTAATCTTCTCACCATTATAAGTATCTGTACTTCCTGTATAGCTTCCTTTACCCGTAATCTTAATGGAAGGCTTCAATGTATCAGCTACAGATACACCTTCAACTTCACTTACTTTGACATTGTTCTTATAAGTAAGCGTATAATCCGTACCGTTCTTCAGCACTTTATTACCAAATTTTATAGTAACATTCGGTGTGATCTTGCTTCCGGTATAGGTAGCTCCGGCAGGCGCCGAAATTGTTATCTTACTGTCGGTAATAGGACGTTTGGCAATTGTAAAGGTCTGTGTAAATGAACCTTTAATCTTAGAACTGTCACTATTTGCAATAACAGTCATAGTAGCTTTACCAACCTTGATATTCTTCTGATAATCTATCGTATAATCTGAAGAATCCAAAGTTAAATCTGCCGTGCCATCTTTTGTTTTGAGTGGACTTCCGGTCTTATCCTTTAATGTATTTTCGATGCCCGGTTCAATTTCCTCTCCGGTGTAGTAATATATATCCTTTGCTGCGTCATCAGCTCCGGTCAGTACAGCTTTTGCCTTAGATATATCTACCTTATTGTCTACAATGTTAAAATACAGTTTCCTGCTGCCGGTAAATTTCTTTCCTTTTGCCCTAATAGTAATCTCAGCTTTACCAGTCTTCATATTGTCCTTATATTGAGCCGAGTAATCAGCATTTGTCAGCTTATAGCCCTTATAAGTCAATTCAAGGTCAAGTTCAATCTTTTTACCGGTATATTCCTGCGGAGCATCACATACATACTCTCCATCTGCTGACTTTGTGAAGCCTTTTACTTTTACATCCTCGCTGCTTATGTCAACTGCAGAGTCAAAGCTAATTTCAACAAATCTTGCCTGCAGTGTAACCATGCCTTCAGGCATTACAAATGCAGCCGACATCGTCTTATCACTCTGATCCTCAGTGCCATTGTATGTAAGAGTGAGTACACCGTCTTCACCCTCTGCAGTATATGCTGCATCCCCTGCATATTTTACATTCTCCGGATTTTTCGTTGTATCTTTAAAGCTGGTCTTATCATTCACATTTCTACCGATAAGCTTAAGTTCTGACAGATAATATCCATTATCAGGCATAGCTGCAATATTTACAACTTCGCCGCTGTCCGGTTCCATATTGCTGACATTTACTGTACCATGCTCAATATCGCCCAGTTCAATGCCATATTTACCGTACATATACATATCATCAATGGTTCCCCATGCACCGCCTACAGTGGATTCTATTTCCACTCCGACTGTCAGGGTATCTCCATCTGAAACCTTGATGTTAGCAATCTCAGGATTTACCCAGTTAAGCCATCCGTTTAATGAACAGGTTGATTCATATGTAGTCTTACTGCCGTTTTCAGACTTTACAGTCACATAGAGAGTCTGCAAATCTTTAGAAGCAGCTCCGTTACCCTGAATGAATCCGCCTACAGTATAAGTTCCTGCTTTAAGGTCTGATACTTCCTGCTCTATGGTAAAGTTAATTTCATCTGCAGAGTAGAAATGCCATCCCCAGCTGCCGCCATGCGGATCTTCGTCTTTGCGTTCTACATGGTGATTTCCCGGGTCTGCTGTAATATTAGCTTGCGTTGTTTCGGACAAGGTTGTATTCCAGCATGAGGTATCAGCACTTTCAAAGCCTGGATTCTGCAAAATATTACTTGTAGAAAGGACTTCCAGAGTCAGGCATATATCATATGTTTCTGACTTTATTGTATCTGCGTCTCCATCTACTTCATAATACTTGCAGAGTACGGTACCATCAACCGTAAATGTGCCTGCCTTATCTGTATTTACCAATGCTTCCTGATCTTCATCCCACTTTATCGTAGTAGAAATAAGGTGTGTATTTCCGTTCTTATCCGTTGATTTTGTACCATCATTAAAGGTTACTACAATATCATCACTGTCAGGCCAAGGTATATCATTACCTACATTTACCTGTTTAATAATTTCATTTTCTACATTGGCAATTTCATTTACGCGTTCTGTTGCCGATGCTCCGGTTCTTATATAGCTATACATTTTGGCAGTTGCAAGGGCTTTTCCATTGAAATCAAACCATGCCTGATTATCAACTGCGCTTCCGCCATACCAGCGTCCCGCATCAGTCGGATCATATTCCGCAGAATAACTTGACGCCCATCCTGAACCGTATTTCTCCCACAATTCCTTATTCTTATTATATAAACTCTCGTCTCTAGAACCTGCGTTGTATACATAATACGGAGAAATCCATGCCGGCTCCCAATAGAATACGCCGATTGCCAGTCCCTGACAAGTTTCATTAATCTTATTTACATTGCTGATTACATCCACCATCTCGTCCGCCTGTCCTTGGACAGAAACAGGATAATCTAAGTCCTGTGTAGTCTTAGGTGATGTATTGCCGTGTCCATCGCCATCTTCCCAAGTTGTTACCCAGGAAGTTTCTGCTACCATTACCTTCTTTCCATATGTCTTAGCAACATCAAGCAGTTGTTTGTACATGTTATCTGCTGTACCGTGCCAGAACGGATAGTAAGAAGCAGCAAATACATCATACTCTACGCCTTTATTAGCCAAATTTTTTGCATAGCTAGCAAATACACTAGAAGATGGATCCGCAAAGTGGATTGCAACAAGACATTTCTTATCTTCAGCAACATCCGCATTAGCATTATCATTGAAATATTTGACTGCACGGCTTCCGGCACTGAAAATCCTAGCCATGTTATCCCAGCCTTTTTCTCCGCAGATTCCATTATTTGTTTCATTTCCTACCTGAACCATGCCTACGTCAACACCTGCTGCTTTCAAGGCATTAAGGCTGTCCAGTGTATAATCATAAACAGCCGTTTCTTTCTGTTCAAGCGAATATGCTTCCCATGCTTTAGGCGCATCCTGTTTGGATGGATCTGCCCAGAAATCCGAATAGTGGAAGTCGATTAAAACTCTCATTCCAGCGGCAGTTGCCAATTTACCGATAATCTTGGCTTTATCCAAATCGGAGTTTCCACCGCCGTATCCATCGCCGTTACTATTATAAGGGTCATTCCATACACGGATACGAACCCAGTTTGTGCCGCCCTCTTTAAGATATTCGAAGAACTCTGAATCTGAAAGAGCCTTACCTTTCTCGTCCTTAAATACAACACCGCTCTGTCGCAGTGATACATAGGATGATAAGTCCGCACCGGTTATAAAGTCATCCGCCAGCGCAACCTTTTTCACATCTATGCTTGCGCTAGTACTATAAACCAAGGAATTCATGGCAGCTTCCAGTGACTTGTATGCTACCCGTATCTCGCTCTCTTCCGCACTTTCGCCGTTATCTAATACAGCTTTTGCTGATGTAAGTGCACTCTGGAATGTATTCCAGTTTTCGTCTTCAACGTAGTCTTCTTTCTGTAATGCACTAGCTTCATTATACAGCGCCTGCAAGTCATCCAAAGTAATTACTTCTGCATCCTCAATAGACGAATACATCTCACCATTTTTAATGGCAATCACGCTGCCGTCTTCTGCATTTGCTATAGCTGCATAAATTGACGTATTTGCCCAGTAGCTTATTGTTATAATACCTGTATTTGCAAACAGTGCTTCATGAGTAGTTTTTCCATCCTGCGTTGTTGCCTTTCCAAGCTGAATGAGGAAACCATCCCCATCTTTGCCATCGTTGGCAGCAAGCACTTTAACAGGTACGGTATACCAATTATCATATCCTTTGTTTATGTCCTCATCCGTAACCAGCTCAAATTCATATGAATTATAGCCCCACTCTTCTGTTTGAGCCAAATATACTTCATCTTTAGTAGAACTAATCTTTGTATTATCCCAAGGTGACAGATACAGATTATACTTTACTGTGTTCGTATCGGTATAATCCTCTAAATCTTCCGAATAATAATACAATGTAACTACAGAAGCTATGTCAAGCGGAACAATATTGTCTGCGGCAGCCGAAAGCGCTGTGTATGCATTTGTGATAGCCTCATCCTTATAGGTGTCACTATTCTTATCGGTATCCTGCCTGTAACTCATTGCCAAGTTATTTGCTGCTCCATAGGCTGTATTAAATGTACTCCATGATTCTTCTGTATAATCATCTTCTTCATTAAGAATCTTTGTTATCTTCTCGTCTTTTAATAAATCTTCTAACATTTTCAGGGTTATGCCTTCTGCAAGCTCCATGGACTGATAGAACTTCCCATCCTTATAATAAACATTTCCACTAAAAACCGGAGTAAAATTTACAGAATCATCATTGGACGGTTCATTATCTATAAATGTTTTTACAATCGTATATGTCGAATCAGCACATGTATATAATTTGCAAATTTCATGAGAGTCCCCAGCAGGCACTGGTACTGAGAATGTCAGCGAATACCAGTTTTCTTTGCCTGTAACGGCTGTCATGTTATAATAATTTACACCAGACTCCAAGCTGTCTTTCGCAAGTTCTTCTATTTCTCCATCAGTTGTTCTAACTTTTGAGAGTTCACTTTCGGAACCAATTGCCGGTACTCCGCTATCTCTGTATACATATAATGTAACTTCGCGCATTGCTGTATTTACTTCGGTTTCTCCTGAGTATACTTCAAAGGTTGTATCAAAAGATTTTACTGCATAGGTGCTTTCCCCGGAAAAAAGTTTCTCATATATGGTTAAATTTTCATTACCATCATTATCACTTCCGCACCTAAATACAGGATTCTGCGTATCACTTTCTATAAAAATCTGGAAATTAGTACTACCTGTTGCACTTCCTGATAATGTAAAGTCAATAGTATACCAACCTGAATATCCAGCAGGTTCCATTTTCCAAACAGAATCTCCATTCCAAACCGTCCAATTTGCGTCACTGGCTTTAGAAGTTATATTCGTATTATCTCTCCAATGGTAAACACCAACTTCCTTGCCGTTAGTATCTCCAGCGTAATAGTTAAATTTTATCGTAATATCTTTCTTTACCAGACCGTCAATTGCAGATTTTAATCCATTATAAGCATTTTTAATAGTACTAGTGCCTTCTGCATCCACATAGTCATCAGTCGTGTTTTCATCTTCCAATGATTTAACTACATCTTGTGCATTTTTAAGCGCAGTACTAAAAGGGGTCCATGATTCTGAAGTATAATCGCCTTCAACAAGGTCCTCTGCCTTTTCAACCAAAGCTTTTAGCATACTGAATTTTATTCCGCCTGCAAGCTCTGCTGACTCTTTAGAATCATAGAATTCACCGTCTTTATAATAAGTTTTTCCGTCAAAGACCTGAGTAAAGTCAACACTGGAAGTATCGCTAGTCGGCCCATTTAGGAAATTCTTTACCCATGCACTACCATCTGCCTTTGAGTATAATGCACATATCTTATCGGAAGCATTATCTGTATCCGGCACAATGAAGGTCAGATAATACCAATTAGAATCATCCTCATCCTCATCAGTATCCTGTGTCATGCTATAATAATAGTTATTATATGTATCAGTGTATGTATCGGCTTGAAGGTTAGATATTGCTATGGTTCCGTCATTAATTTCGATTTTTGTTAATTCTCCGCTAGCATTTTCCCTCATCAATGCTGGGGCATCATCAGTTTCAGCATACACATATAAAGTTACACTACGCATTATAGCATTAACAAATGTTTTACCTTCGTAGCATTTTTCGCCTTTTACCGCATAACTCTCCTCAGCACCTGAGATAAGCTTATTGTAGATAGCTTCCTTATTTTTCCATACTGAAATTTCACATAATTGACTACTTTTCTTCGTGGAATAAAGATTAAATCCAGCACCGGTGTCTTCAGTATTAGAAAATACAAGGTCTATGCTATACCAACCCTTATATTTATCTGATTTTTTCATCAAATAGCAATTTGCGTCATCCCAACCAGTAGGTCTCCATTCTGTTCCAGTTGTACCCTCTGCAACAGAAATACTATCTGTAAATGAGGCAATCGCTATTTCATCATCCTCAGCTAAATCTCCGGCATAATAATTAAAGGTTACTGTCAAACTTGGTTTTTTCAGAGCCTTCATTGCTTCATTCAAGGCATTGTAGGCAGTCTCAATTGTACTTGAACCTTCGTCATCTACGTCAGTATCCTTTTTACCTGCAGTAGTCAGAGTAGAAATTGCCGTCTCTGCAGCTTCAAGTGCTTCTTTAAAGTCATTCCAAGATTCCGTTGTATAATCAGCCTCTTTCAAACTCTTTGCATCTTCAACTAAGTTCTTTAATGATCCTAAAGTTGTTCCTAAAGATTCAGAAAATTTATCGTTTTTGTAATAAATCTGACTTGTCAATACAGAAGGGAACTGGACACTATATTCGCCTGCTGAACCTTTTACGAACGTCGTGCTCCATTTATATTCTTCCTCATCCTCATCATTTGTTTCTTTTATATATAAATCACAGATCGTATCTGCATCGGGCACAATAAACGTCAGCTTATACCAATTTTCCTGATCGTCTTCCTCCATGTCATAATAATAATTATACCAAGCAGTGCCTTCATGCTCACCTGAAACAGTCTCGGATATTTTATTGTCTGCGTCTGCGTCCATTTCGCCATCTTCATTTATAAAACTCAACTTCGACGTTGTCATAATCGCCGGCACACCATCCGTGCTATATACATGCAGAGTCACATTACGCATTACAGAAGTTACTTCATCTGTTCCCTGGTATAACTTATTGGTAATATTACCGTCTTTTTCATATGCTTTCACCGCACAGACATTACCATCACCTGCAATAAGCGCGCTAAATATTTCGCTATTTTGGTTATTAGTTCCTTGCCCGCACTTAATCATAGAATTGTTTAAATCCGTGCTCCTAAATATCTCGAAATTGGCATTAGCATTCAGAGAATCATTGTCAGCCTTAACATTAATACTGTACCATCCCGCATATTGATCATTCGGAGTCATCAAATAAGCAGTATTACCACTATTACCCCAAGGATACCAAGAAGACGAAGTTTCTGCCACTGTTTCCGTTATTGTTCCATCACCTGCTTCAACTTCATTATAAAAAAACAAAGCGTCTGTGTCTCCGCTCCACTGGTATATTCCTATTTCTTCGCCTTCTTCAACATCTCCGACATAATAATTAAATGTCACTGACTCATCAGCATAAGTAGTCGGTGTCGAACTTTCATCCAAATCCACATCCGCAGCGCCCACAACATTTTTACTAGCTTTAGGAGCAGCTTCATCAGAGCTGTCAGCAGTATCGTCCCCCCCTACCTCAAAATTTGCATCATCTTTATCAGCATCCGAATCTGAGTCCTGATCCTTATTGTCTGTTTCAGGAATATCCTCAGACTCTTTAGCCTTTTCTGAGTCCGTATCCTGTTCATCAGACTCATTCGTAATACCATCATTCGTTTGGTCAGCATTTTCCGTTTCATCGGTAATCCCGGTCTCTGCTGCGTACGCAGTCATTTCCGGTATTGACAGGCTTGTCAATATCATTGCCGCACACAGAATTCCGCTTATACCTTTTTGGAAAAGCTGTTTCATTGCTTTTTTCATCTTATACCTCCTATATATTTTTATGTTTCTGCCATTTACAGGCATAGCTTTTACGCAACAGTTGCGCAACCGGTTGCGTAATCTTATTTTCATTATATGAAAAACCGGACATTTTATCAAGAATGTTTTTGTTGTTTTATTGACCAATCTTTATCAATTTTTTTTATGAAATAATTACAAAGAAAATATTACCAGTGGAAAAGAGAGCAAACCTTCCCTCTACAACCTCACAACCCTGTCAAACTCTTCAAACGAAGTTGTCCGGTGAGTAACCATAAGCACTACCTTTTGTTTCATCAGTTTTTTTATCGCCTGATTGATCATTTTCTCACTCTGAACGTCTAATGCGGAGGACGGTTCATCCATCAAAATGATTGGCGAGTCCTTCAAAAATGCTCTTGCTATTGCAATGCGCTGACGCTGACCGCCGGATAGATTACTGCCGCCTGCATCCAGATGTGTATCATATCCCTGCGGCAGCATCTTAATAAATCCCTCTGCATATGCAGACTGAGCCGCCCTGATAATTTCCACATCACTCACCTGTCCTTCTCCTGCATACCCAAAAGCAATATTTTCACGAATACTGCCTTCAAACAGATAACTGTTTTGCGGGATATATGTAAATAACTGCCTTAGCTGCGAAAGCGGATATTCATTGATATCACGTCCGTACAGCATAATTTTTCCCGAAGTAATTTGATAAAAATTTAACAATAGTTTAAGCAGGGTACTCTTTCCGCAGCCCGACTCTCCCATGATCATAATCTTCTCACCCTCCGCAACTACCATAGAAAAATTTTGTAAAACATCACTTTTCCCGATATAAGAAAATGACAGGTTTTCTATTGCGATTGGAGAAGCTCCATTTTGCAATTCTATAATATTACTATATTCCGGCTCTTCGCAGTCTAATTCAAGGAAGTCAAAAACCCTTCCGGCTCTCACTAATGATGAAGAAAATGTGGTAAGCGCAGAGCCAAAGCTTTGCACCATTGAACTGACGTCCATCTGCAATGACACGATTGCCATAACCGTTCCGTAATCAAGTTTGCCACGGGCCACCAAGAATGCGCCCGCGCCAATTGTTCCAAAACTTGCCAGAATCCCCAGGACAAAAGACAGCATTTCAAGCACTGCCCTTTTCCGACTCTTCTTTATTTCTTCATTTGCCGCCTGCTCATTTTCGCTTTGGAAACAATCCAGAACAATGGAAGCTCCACGAAACATTTTAAGTGTTGTAAATCCTGATAAAATATCGCTTAAGCGTTCAGTAAGCCTCGCTATTTTGTTTTGGATATCCTTATCCATCCGCTTTATCTGCTGATTAATTTTAATAGAAACAAATACCGTAACCAGACAAAAGCTTATCGAAATAAGCGTAAGTATCGGACTGTATACAATCATTGCGATAATTGATACCACTCCACTGATCAGTCTTCCAAACACCCAATAAATATGTGAAAAATAAGACTCCTTAAGAGAATCGGCATCCCAGTTCAGGGTTTTAAGCGCTTCACCGCTATGATGGCTTTCATAATAATTCATGTCCAGCTTCATCAGCTTTTCAAACAGTCTGATTTTGATGTCAAATACAATTTTGCGAACAGTTCTAATTTGAAAATATCTCAAATACGGCGAAAGACAATCTAACACGAGCAGTACAATACATAATACGACAGCCCGCACAAATAGGTCTTTATCACCGTATTCTAATGCATTAAAAATCAGCTTATTCATATACGGATAAACAAGAGTAATTATAACTGATGTAATGAGTGTTACTATGAAAATGCTCCAATATGCAAATTTATATTTTCCAATATACGAAAGGTATCTCTTTAATTCTTTCATGCTTCCCTCCTTTTCGGGCTTAGTGTTTTCCCTCACACTTGCCTCCTGACTCCATATAATTATGATACATCCTGCAATATTTGCCACCTTTGTGCATAAGCTCTTCGTGCGTGCCGGATTCCACAATCTTCCCTTCCTCAAATACAATGATTTTGTCATAGTCTGTTATTGTTGTAAGGCGGTGCGCCACGGTAACAACTGTCTTATTCTGCGAAATAATTTTTAACGTCTCATTAACAAACGCTTCTGTTTCCTTGTCCAATGCGGAAGTTGGCTCGTCCAATAAAAGAATGGGTACATCCTTTAAAATTGCTCTCGCAATAGAAATACGCTGCCTTTGACCGCCGGACAAATTACTTCCTCTTTCTTCAAGCATGGTGTCATATCCCTCCGGCAGTTCATTGATGAAGTCATCACAGCCCGCTTTCTTTGCCGCATCTATTATTTCATCGCGGCAGGCTTCGGGCTTGCCAATGCGGATATTATCTGACACGCTCATTGGAAAAATTACGGTATCCTGTGATATGAGCGCAAGATCGCTTCTCACGACTTCCGGACTGATATCCGAAAATTTATTTCCATAGAATGAAATTTCACCATCGCAGACTTCATACTGTCTGCACATTAATTTGATGAGCGTACTCTTACCGCAGCCGCTTCGTCCAACCAATGCAATTCTTTTTCCTTTTTCAACTGTTAAATTCAGATTTTCTAAAACATTAGATTTTCCTACATATGAAAAAGACACATTTTTCAGCTCAAATACATGCTCGCTCTTTTTATCTACATCTGTTAATTTATCCCCTACACCCTCTATAGGCATATCCATAATTTCAAATACCCTCTTTACCGATATCATTGCCATCTGTGTTCTGACAACCAACTGATATGCTCCCACAAGCGGATCGTTTATTTTCTCAATTCCGCCGATAAACGCTATTAATATGCCTAATGTCACACTCCCCTGAAACGCAAGCCAGCCTCCAACGCATAGCGAGACAGCTATTGGTGCCATTCTGATAAGACATGAAAGGGGCTCAAGATTGTATTGGCGTAAATCATTCCTATTTGAAATATCAAAGGTTTCTTTTAACGCTATATAGTATTTGTCCTGTATTTTTTTCTGAAGATTATAGGATTTAATTACATCTGCCCCGTTATAGGCTTCCTGAATATTATTATTTGTCAAGCCTAAGAGCTTTACATATTTAAACTGTGCTACTTTAACCGGTTTCAAAAGCATAATACTCAATGGCACCATAATAACTAAAGGTCCAAGACATGCTGCTGCAAGTAATGGATTTAATGAAAACAAATACAGCGCAAACACAATAACTATGATCGGCACATACAGACAATCTTTAAAATAAGTCTGCATATATCCGGCTATTCCGCCGACATCCGACGAAGCTCTTTCAATTATATCTCCGAAATTATTTTTCTCCATAAAGTCCGGCGCTATCTTCATGATGTGATTTACTAAGTCATGCCGTAAATCCTTTAAAACTCCGGTACCGAAATATCCGGTTGTATATATAACTAAATAATTTGCAAGCATTCCTATGATAATTGCCAGCGCGGCCTTTACGGCTGTCCCTGCCAGCGCGGAAGCGATTTCTCCTTTTACTGATTCGTCAATCAGTTGTTTCAGTATATCAACAATCCATACGTTTGCAGCGGAACAGCCGATACTTGAAAGTATTGCAATCACAATATGAATAAAATAAGGTTTTGCATATTTTATTAAGCTTTTCATATTAATTACCATGCTCCTTTCTCAGCCTGCGAGTTTGTGCCGGAGGTCAACATTCAGCACAGTGACTCGCAAACCGAACAAGTTTAACTATGAAAAAATTTCTTCACGCTTCACACTATACAATATTTTTATATAGTTTTCTTTTATTTTCCTATTGAATTTGTCCATTTTCTATGTAAATATATTATCAATGCAAGTAATCAGGAGGAAAAGAATAATGCCCAAACCACTGAAAAAAGGATATAATGTTCATGTTGAATATATAGAAAAACCATATGATTATGTAATGCGTGCTATTGACATATATGATGAGTTTTATGGAATCGGCCTTATCGTGAGTGGTGACCGGCAGACTACTACGCCTGACAGAATCGCTTTCATTCATGCCGGAAACGTAACACCAATGACGATAGGCGTTTATCATAAAACCGCTTCCCTGTCCGATGCGCCCTATAAAAGATATGGTATGAAATTTACTCCTAAAATTGCCAAACGTTGTATAGAACAAATTGGAGAAAAGAATTTTAACAAGGTCATGTCGCATCTATGCTATGAATTATCTCCGGAATGTCAAGTGAAAATAAGGCAGATGTTTGATGATATGCTTTATGAATATGAGCATTACGATTCTAACTCAGAATTTATTATTGAAGGAATTCTCAGCCGCTTAATAATTACGCTTTTAAGGGAAGGGAAAGTTGCGGAATCTGCTGATGTAAAGCTTAATATTCAAGATAAAGAGATTAATGAAATCCTGGATTATTTAGATCTTCATTATGCGGAAAATCCCTCCATTGAGACACTCGCCGATCTTGCAGGATTATCAGCCTCGCACTTTATGAAGCGGTTTCGTGAATGTGTGGGTTCTTCCTATAAGACATACTTACATTGTTATAAAATACGTTTAGCACAGAATATGCTCGTAAACACCAAGCTTTCCATCTCGCAGATTTCTGATGAGCTGGGATTTTGCAATCCAAATTATTTCTGCAAAATATTTAATAAAATATCAGGGAACAGTCCAAGGGAATTTAGAAAAGAAAATATTGATAAAGTTTCTCACTAACCCTCAAAACTGTATCGGCGTAACATCCTCGCTCAGCGGCTTTATCTCATATTCCGGAAAGCTGTCCAAAAGTTCATTCAGGCAAAGCCCTGTATTATATACGGCATCATGCGCAAGCATGACTATTTTATTTCGTCCAAGAGTGCTGCCTACAGCATTTGCAATCAGTTCCTCTGTACTATAGCTTTTTTGAGTATCCGCATCCTCTAAGCTCGCGTTCCAGTCATAATAAATATATCCCCGCTCAGTCATCTTTTCTATAATTTCATCACTTACTTCCTTGTTATAAGCATTGATGCTTCCGCCAGGAAAACGGAATAATTTAGCATCCACACCCGTCACCTCTAATACTGTCTGATGCGCGTTGTCAAAATCGCGCACAAAACTCTCCGTGCTTTCGTAAATAGTATCATAATTATGCGAATCACTATGTATTCCTATTGTGTGTCCCTCCGCTACGATCCGGCGCGCGATTTCCGGGTTCTTCCTTACATTTTCCCCTATCAGGAAAAAGGTTGCTTTGATTCCTCTTTCTTTCAAAATATCCAGTACCCTCACGGTGTTTTCCTCTGTGGGACCGTCGTCAAATGTTAAATACATGGTTTTAGGACTTATATAGTACGAAATTCCGTTTACTATTCCTTCTGCAATCTGTATCTGGTATTCCTCGGAAACAAGCTTCTGGCGCTCTGCTGCGTTAGATAAAAACCCGGTTTCTATAAGGCAGGATGGCATGGTTGTATTTCCGGTCACGTAAAAATCCGCATTTCCTCTAAGCTCTCTTTCTACACTCGCAGTTGTCTTAGTAATCTGCTGCTTAAGCAGTCTTGCCAATCTTTCATTATCGCGCGTATTATCCGTTCCGTCATACCACACTTCCATACCGCTCACTTTAGAATCTTCGGAAAAATTCTGATGTATACTTACATAGAGATCTGCATTAACGCTATTGGCCGCCTCTACCCGCTCTTCCTTACTTACAAATGTATCATCTTCTCTTGCCATGATGACCTTATATCCCGAATCCTCAAGGCGCTCTTTAACAAATTTGGCAATTGCAAGATTTACGTCTTTCTCTAATACCTTGCCGCTTACGCAGCCTCCGTCCATTCCTCCATGCCCCGCATCCACAAAAATAACCGTCGGTTTCGCCTCTTCGAGCATAGCTGCTGCCTCTGTTACGTTCTTATATATTAACTTTTCAAAAACAGCGCCGCTGCCTTCTATGTTATACACATCCGCATCATCTATTACAACGGCTTCACTATCTGTCGCTTCCATGTCACCGTTTATTGTCACGACACCATTATCAACCGTCACAATCTCTTCATTTATTGCTACAGTTCCACTACTTATTTCCACACTCTCTTTAGCAGCTATTACATTGCTAAAAGGCAATTTCCACGCAATAAAAACAGCCGCTCCCGTCAAACATAACGCTGTAGACGCTGCCAAAATCCTCTTTCCAAGTCTAATCTTCTTTTCTCTTCTTATGTAATTACAGCAATATGATGTCAAATATGTCCCCTCTGCGTACATTCCACACTCTCCTTATCCTATTAAAAAACTCCCATGTAATCTCTTTAATATAAGATTACATGGGAGCTGCATCATAAAATCATCATTTTTGTATCAAATCCACATAATATTTGCATCATTTTTGCATCATAATTTTCATTACGATATTTTGAGAAAAAGTTCATTTATCCCTTCATAAAAACCAACCGTCACTATCGTTCTGTTTTCGCCCATTCCTGAGAAAACATACTTTTTGAAATACGGCGTTGTTTCGAGCAGGGGATTGTCCGATTCATAAGGTGTGGGGGAATTAAGCCCCATGTATCTGCCCCATTCTTCCACTATCGCATCCGCATCAATATCATCCCATAACAGGGAAGTTCTTGCATAAAACTCATATATCTTTCCGTCCTCCGCACCTATATATGCATCAATCAAACGATTCTCCTTATCGGCGTTTACATGGCTGTTTGATAAGCTGAGTTTCCAAACCGCAATATTATTTCTCGGCTCTAATACATCAATGGCAAAATACAAAGTAGCATCATATGAAGAGGGCACGACTTCCTTTACTTCCTGCGGCAGTATCCCTGCTTCCTTTAAAAGCCCCATTGCGTTATTACAGGTTTCATATACCTGATCGTCGGTAATTTCCTGATCGGACGGGCTTCTGTAGTTTGCCACAAAAGCATACGAGCCTTCCAGGTCCTGATAAATAACTGCATCATCCGTATGCGTCAGGGCATTCTGCTCACTTTCGGGAATTGTCTGCGAACTTAAACATCTTGAAAGTATATAAAGCTTTTCGTTGGCATTTAGCTTATAGCTATAGCCTTCCCCGGCCGTTTCTACGGTCTGCGACTGTATTTTATTTAACGTTCCCCTATCCTGATATTTTGCTAAAGCCTCCGGTCCCCATATGGACAGTGCCAGTGAAAATATTGCAAGTAGAAGGAATGCTATTGTCTTCATGTTGTATTTCATTTACTCTTCCCTACTCTCGTACTTTAATAAAAAACTAAAACATGCGCCCTTGCCTGCTTCACTCTCTATTTCCAGTTCGCTGTCATGAATCTTAAGAATTTCCACACATAACGCAAGCCCAAGGCCGGCTCCGTTCTTGCTCCTTGCACGTGATTTATCCACCATGTAAAAAGCCTTGGTTATCTTATGCTGTTCCTCTTGCGGAATACCAATTCCGTAATCTTTGACCGCAAAACGGTAACCTTCTTCCAGCGCGTATCCGTTTACCTCGATTTTGGAACCGGATTCCGAAGCTTTACATGCATTGTCAATTAAATTGACAAGCACCGTTTTGATCAGATTGGCCTCCGCCTGAATTTCGCCTTGGTCATATTGAAAGGAAAATTCCATATCCCTGTTCGCAACGTACATATCCTTTAGATAGTCAAACAGCGTCTCTACGGAAAGGTTTTGTAAATGGGCTTCTTTTTTGCCGGCAACAATAATATCCAACAGACGAAAAGACATTGCCTCAAGGCGCTTTCCTTCAGTATAAATATAATTGGCGGACATAAAACTCTGCTCCTCGTCCAGCTTGTGGGAACGCAGCATATCCGCATATCCTATAATAGCCGTTAACGGAGTTTTTAACTCATGGGCAAAATCACCCATAAATTCTTCTCTCGCCTTAATTTCTTCTTCAAGAGTTTCTATGTTCTGTTCCAGCGTTTCCGCCATGCTGTTAAAATCGCATGTAAGCTGGCCAAGTTCGTCGTGACTAACCTGCTTTGCACGATACGAATAATCTCCGGCTGACATCTTTTTGGTTGCATTGGTCAGCAATCGTATGGGCTTAGTAAGCATGGATGATATAAAAATCATTATTATCGCAGCAGCAACAAGTATTATAAGTATTACACGTCTATACAGGGAAAAACCTATCGTGCGCTCCGCAAAAACTTCCGAAACATCCCTCATAGTCTCCAGATATAGTACCCTGTTGAGCGCAGTAATAGCAGTTCCCGTATTAATATAATATTTGCCGCCTAACTGTATTATCTGATATGTCTTTAAGTTGTCAGTGGTCTGCATAAGCAGTTCATCATTTGCCTCAAAGCCGTCGCTCGCATATAACGAATTCTTCTCTTCATCGGAAATTCTAAGCAGCCTTCCACCTTGCCCGCTTTTTTCCAGATTAGAAGCAATCTCTTCTACAGTGGTATCGGGCATAACACTGTACTTGGCAGGTACGCTGAGCGCAGCCGTTTCAAAAGCAAAGCTTAAGATGCTGTTCTCGTCCAATGCCTGTCCTACCTCTCTCTCAAGAGAAGTCTCAAACACATAATTCACAAAATAGAAACCGCTGAATCCCAGTCCCAGTGCCATGACAATAATCATCCACAGCAGTATTTTTAATGAAAATTTCATATATGTACCCTTCTCTTATTACTCTATATCTCTAAACGATAACCTACTTTATATACCGCTACAAGACTATGCTCCCAGCCAAGTTTTTTTCGCAGTCGCTGTACATGCAGATCCAGAGTACGGCTGTCGCCAAAATATTCTTCCTCCCAGACCTTTTCATAAAGAGTTTCACGAAACAGCGCCACATTTATGTTTTTAATAAAAAGTACAAGAAGCCCGAACTCTTTGTTGGTAAGCTCTACAGGTCTTCCCGCCTTGGTTACCCTGTGCGCGTCCACATCAACTGTTACATCGCCTGCCGTTAACTTCTGTTCTGCCTTATTATAGCGGCGAAGCACCGCTTCTACACGCGCAACCAGTTCCACTACGTCAAAGGGTTTCACCAGATAATCATCTGCCCCTAACTTAAGTCCTTTTACCCGGTCCTTGACTTCATGCTTGGCTGTAATAAAAATTACCGGAATTCCGAGTGGACGTATATATTCCATTATATCGTAGCCGTCCGCGCCCGGAAGCATGATATCGAGTAAGATCAAATCATATGTATTCTGCTCGATTTTATCAATTGCTTCCAAACCGTCCTGTACCGAAGTACAGCTATAGCCTGCCGAAGACAGATTTAAATCAATCAAATCGCAAATCGGCTTTTCATCATCTACAATCAGTATCTTAATCATTTTTCAACCTTTCCTTCCGTGGATCTCCATCCCCAATATTCACGGGCTTTTTCTACTAAAAGCTCCATGGTGGTGTCGTCGCTGCATTGATATGTCTTCTTAATATCCGTATCCGCAGAAAAGCCTCCGGTTCTCTGATAATAAACCGAATAATCACTTTCCACTACAAGCTGACCTTCTTCACCCTCATAACTGTATCTTGCCAGTATTATAATATCCTTCAGGCCGTCGCCGTCGATGTCGCGGCAATTGATCCCCTTGAGCGCATACAGGTTATCATAGTCACCCATAGGCTGCAAACTGGATACAATATTGCCCTGTTCGTCAACAAGATAAATCATAAAAACATCATAATTGGAAATACGGTATGTTCCCGGCACTACCTGCAGCCGCCCAAGTTTCTCAAAGTCCCTAAAATAACATTGTTCCGAAATAATATATAAACCATTCTTTTGCAATTCTTTCAAAGTAGCCGCCGTATATAAAAATTCGGTTGAGCGGTCATCTCTTACAAATGCGGTTATCATCTCCGCGCTTTTACTCATTCCAAAACGGTTAATTTTGTCCGAAATACGATAATCACGGTAAAAACCGACAATCTCTCTGCTTTGGAAAAGCACATCCCCCAATTTATAAGTTTCCCCTCCGTAGCTTCCGCTTTCAGCTTCGCAGGCCGTAATAAGTATAATATCCATCAACCCGTCTTCATCCAGATCCCGGAACGAAACCGCCGCAATTTCACACTTCGGTTGCTTCATCTGTCCGACTGCGCGATGGTTGGTCTCTAACTGCTCGGTTTTATAAATTACGTTTCCGTTTTCATCTGCAAAGAATAACGCCAGACGGTTATATTTCCTGTCAAAAGCAGGCATTAGCGACACTTCACCATATCCTTCTAATTCTATAGGGAAAATCTGATTTGATATAATTCTGAAACCGTTGGTTGAAATGTCGGATGTGTATGATATGGAATCAAGGCGGGTTAGATATTCTTGGTAGTCGGCTAGGACAGTGTCGTCGGTAGCGGATGGACTTGGTTCAGACTCGGATGCTTTTGCAACCATAAGCGTATTATAATCGCCGTTTTGATATGTGCAGACCAAAAATACAAACAAGGCTATAAGAGATATGAACTTGATATATTTTGAAATTACTGAACGGTTCATTTTATACCTCCCAAAGCCTGTTTTTGTTAAATTAATCCGCCTTTGTCACTATTTTAGCACAAACGCGTAAAAATTCAATTACAATAAATGGGCTTGGATTCTATAAGATTCTAGTTAGCTTTTATCGCTTGGTTTGAAAATGAAGCAGTAGAAATGAATTTACTCTAACCGAAATATATCGAATGGAACAATCATAATTATTTTATATAGAAAATCTTTGAACTTCCTCCTTGGTTAAATCAATCAACTTCTTTCCACATTGTTTTGCATATCTTGACAGCTCTAACAAATTCACATGACAAGATGGTGCATTTACATATGGATTTGGTTGTTCATAGTAGCTTGGTTGAATAGTAGCATTCTCTAAAAATTTAGGTTTCGTTCCATTCATAATGATAAACCTCCAATAATTGTTTTGCCTGTTCTTCATCAATGAAAAATTGGTATTGATGAAGCATCCCTAAATATTCTGCATGAAATATATTAATATAATGTTTTAACAGCTCTTCATTTGCTGCAAAACCATGCATTGCGCCCTCATATCCCCACTGAATTGATTTATCTGCAGCTATGGCAAATAAATGACCGCCAACACCTTCATATTTTTGGATGCCAAAATCGTGCTTATTGTTATGTGGCGCAGTACAAGCCCAATGGAGATAAACTGCATGAGAGTCTTTGTCATTTCTTATACCTATTAAACCTTGTATTTCATTATTGTCTTTTAATGCCAATGCGTAGACTTCAACATCCTTAGGTATTTCATTCCAATTTATGTGCCAACCGTCTTTTTCCTGAAATTTTTTCAAATATGCGCGACTTTCAATTTTAAATACAACGGTTTCTTTAATAGCACCAGTCTCTGTATCTTTTAGACATGGAACAATGTAATCTATCCAAATGTCAATACAGCCTTGCTCTATTGTTAGCATTTTATATTACTCCTTTTACATAATATGCTTAATCGTATAAAGCTTTATTCATTAGTTTAATTATACTATAATATTGTAAATAAATCATTCTATATTTTCAGGAATGTTATTTGAAACAGCCTAAAAACCCATGAAAATTCTCAGCCAGCCACTTTGCCACACCATTATCATCATTACTCCTTACGATACCTGTAGCCAACGCCTTTAATTCGGGAACGGCATTTTCCACAGCATAACATTCATCCGAAATTTCAAACATCGGAATATCATTTATCGCATCCCCAAATGAAACAACTCTATCGCACTGCCATAATTCCTTCAATGCTTTGATGGCTTCCGCCTTAGTTGCTTTCTTTGGCATAATCTCACACCAGTATTCCGGCCGGTACAGTTCCTGCTGTATAGTACATTTAAACCTGTCATCTTTTGAGAAAATATCATATATCGGCATCAGTTCTTCTTTTTCACCAATACAGGTATAATAAAAAGTCTCACCGTCATATAAGCCTTCTGCATCCTCTAATGCCCTAAGCCTTTTATCTCCCTTACGATTGGAAAGATATCTGCTAATGCCCTTGTTTTCCCTTTTTGTATTCCAAGACACTCTTTCAACATTTTCTACATAAGAATACACTAACGGACTGATATTATATTTTTCAAGATTGTTTCTTACAAATGCAGCTTCCTCTTTTGTAAAAAATAAAGATGATATAATCTCACCTGTACGCGGATGTATAATTAAAGCGCCGTTATACGCAATAACCGGAATATCCGTAGTCAGTCCCTCTGTCACTACCGACGCCGATACCAACGATCTTGCAGTTGCATATGTAAACAACATGCCCTTAGCCACAAGTTCATTAATTATCCGGATACTCTCGGGATTAATTTTATCTTTTGTATTAAGTAAGGTTCCGTCCAAGTCTGTTACATATAAGGTTTTCTTTGAATTCATAATCTTCTCCCCACTGCACCTTATGTTACAACTTTGATGCAAAAATGATTCTCTTTTGATGCAAATATGATTCTCTTTTGATACAAAAATGATGCAGCTATGATGCCTTCATACTATACCATAAATACCAACAGCTTAACAGTGTTTAATACAAAATTACCAATCGAAAGGAGCTATTATAAAAATGAAAAAACACAGAAGATTATTATGCTTATTTTCCACGCTGATGCTTTTTGCCACCTGTGCGCCTGTAGTACATGCAGAAACGGAATCGGTGGAAAATGAGGACAGAACCCTTTCTCCATATTTTTATGTAGAAAGCGAAGAAGTAGGGGTAGATTGTTTTCCCTTAAAAAAGACTGATGTAAACACAACGATCGAGGGTATCATAGCTGATACTTATGTAGTTCAGACTTATGCTAATGAGGGAACGAAACCCATCAATGCAAGCTATATTTTCCCGGCATCTACCAAGGTCACCATACATGGAATGAAGATGCAGATCGGGAATCAAATTGTAACTGCAACAATTAAGGAAAAAGAAGAGGCAAAAGAGGAATTTGAAGCTGCCAAAAGTGAGGGCAAAAGCGCATCCATGCTTTCCGAGGAAAGAGCAAATGTTTTTACTATGGATGTTGCCAATATCATGCCCGGTGATAATGTCAGCATTGAATTGCATTATACGGAATTGATCACGCCAAGCGAAGGAACTTATCAATTTGTTTTTCCTACAGTTGCCGGTCCACGTTATGTAAGTCCTGTAAGAGACGACTGCGGCAATCGTGATGAATGGAGCGCTGCGCCCTATCTCACCGAAGGAACGGCTCCACCTGATGAGTACAATATTAATGTCAATATTTCGGCCGGTGTACCTATCTCATCACTCACAAGCAGTTCACACAATATTGACATTGAATGGAAAGAAAATACTGCCGCTAATATCAGCCTTGCTAATTCTTCAGAATATGCCGGAAACCGCGATTTTATTCTTGACTATAAACTCACTGGGGAAACAATTGGAAGCGGTCTGATGATAGATAAGGGTCAAAACGAAAACTTTTTTATGCTGATGCTGCAGCCACCGGAACGCTGTGAGGTTGAAGATATACCACCGAGGGAATATATTTTTGTTCTGGATGTATCCGGCTCAATGTCCGGTTTTCCATTGGATACCGCCAAGGAATTGATCAACAATCTCGTATCGGGTCTTCGCGAAACAGACACCTTTAATTTGATTTTGTTCTCCGGAACATCTTTTAAAATGGCGCCCCAATCTGTTCCTGCCACACAGGAAAATGTCGATTTGGCAATTGAACTCATTAAAGAGCAGCAAGGCGCAGGCGGTACTGAGCTTGCCGATGCATTGGAAGATGCGCTGAAAATCCCCGAAGATGAAAATACATCCCGCAACATTGTGATTATTACCGACGGTTACATTTACGGTGAATCGGATGTTTTTAAACTTATTAATGATAACTTAAGTCAGGCGGATTTCTTTTCATTCGGAATAGGCTCAGGCGTAAACCGGTATTTAATTGAAGGAATTGCATCCATAGGGCAAGGTGAACCCTTCATAGTTACCAAGTCAGAGGAGGCTCCCGAAGCTGCCGAGCGATTCCGCACATACATAGATTCACCTGTTTTAACCGATATTCAGGTTTCATTCAACGGATTTGACGCCTATGATGTAGAGCCGACCATTCTGCCAACACTCTACGCCCAGAAACCCATTGTACTGCTTGGAAAATGGAAGGGTGAAACCACAGGTACTATTCAGATTAAAGGCACTACCGGCAACGGAGAGTATTCCCAAAGTATTAATGTATCTGAAGCATTATCCGGTGAAAACAACGCAATTGGGCACCTATGGGCACGTAAGCGTGTGGAGCGTCTGACTGATTACGGCACTAACGGAAATAATGACGATGTAAAAGCAGAGGTTACACAAATCGGCTTAGAGCATACTATGATAACCCCATATACTTCATTTATTGCCGTATTAGATGTTGTACGGAATCCCGAAGGCGAAGCCACCGATGTTAACCAGCCGCTTCCTCTTCCACTTGAGGTCTCAAATCTGGCTGTCGGGTATCGCATAGGTTCGGAGCCAGGTACAATGATTCTTGTAAGTGCATTGGCGGTATTTGTACTCTTACCGGTTATTATAAAAAAGAGGAAAAGGATTAACATATGAAACTTTCAAATTTAGAATTTTCACACACAAAAGATATTATTAAGAATCATTGGATTGTTTACGGTTTAACGATTATCGCCGCACTTGTAATGAGATATTTCTGCCGCACAAATGACAGTGACACACTAACATGGATACTGACACCCACCACCCGGTGTGTCAGTACCCTTAGCGGTATTTCTTTTGAATATATTCCTCACATGGGATATATTAATCACTTTTATCAGTTCCTGATCGCTCCATCATGTTCGGGAAGCAAGTTTATGTTGCTTACTTTTATTATGCTGATATTTTCTTTTTTATATCAGATAGACTCCACTTTAAAAGGAATTATATGGTTTATTTTAAGCGCCATATTTTCCTATGCGTCTACCATTTTTGTCAACAGCATCCGCATTATTGCTTCCATCTATCTTCCTATCAGATTGGAAGACTTACAACTTATACATGGATTTCTGACACAGGACAGACTTCATACAATCATTGGAAGTACAGTTTATTTTTCGGGACTGTGCTTAATATATATTCTTGTATCCTTTATTTTCAGACGTATAGTTTTATCTACAGGATTCAGTACAATTATTGCTCCTGCATTTTGGTATATGTTGATAGTTCTGGCTCTTCCGTTTTTAAAAAGACTATATAACAATGAATGGGATGGCTTTGCGTGGTACGCTGCGCTTGTTGCCTTAATATGCTTTAGCGTTACAATGCTTTTCCGGTTAATTCTCATTCCGCTTTTTCATAAACCGGGACATGAAAAAAATGTTTAATAAACGGATGCGGCCTACAGTTCCTCTAACAATACCTGAAGTATGAAAATATGATACTCTTCATCCTTGATAATTCTTTCCAAAACAGCGTTGACACAATCATCATCAATCATTTTGATATGCTTTCTATATTGGCTTATAGCATCCCTTTCGGATTCTATATCTGCCAAAAGCATATTTTCAACCTTCTTAGGAATAGTCAGGCACTCCGGTGTCCACATTACTGACTTTCCATTGCTGTATTTTGCGGAAAAATCAATAGTGCCGCCCAGCAAAGTGATCAGTTCTCCTAATTTTTGCAAATGCATCATTTCCGCCATTGCAATACCTAAAATTGTTTTTGCTATGGGACATCTGTCGCAGAACATACGGTTTTCGTTATTAATATACTGTGTAATTGCCGACAGCTCCGACACCGAACCGCAGTAATCCACACTGATTAAATTTGCATAATCCAGGTTGCGTTCCCTCACCTGAATCTTTGGATATGGCAAATCAACCATTATCGGTTTTACGTTTGCAAAACTACAATCACTTGTTAAAAGGCGCTTATTTTCTTCCATAACACAATCCACTCCTAAATATATTTTATGTATTAGATAATTGCAAAACTTAGGTTTTCAAGACGGACGTTGTACAATATAGACAACTAGGTTTTGAAAATAGATAGTTTCGCAAATTTCTATACATAATAATATATTTACTTAGAATACGAGTGTGCATTATTATATAAATTTTTTAAAATTTTATTGTAATACTTAACCTTCCCTCCTGATATCTGGCTGATATAACCCCATCCATCTGCTCAATCAGAGTTCTGGCAATTGCCAACCCTAAACCTGTCGATTTCCTCGCGGCCTCAACCGTATAAAACCTGTCAAAAAGTTTGCTGACCTGTACCTCATTTAAACCTGACGCCGTATTTGTAAAAATAATTTCCCCACTCTCCGATAATGTAATATCCAAGTCACCGTCACTATACTTGATCACATTGCTGAGGACATTGGAAAATACGCGCGACAGAGCCGCTTTGTCAAGTTTTCTGACAACCGGCTCCGATGGCATATGAATATCAGGAATAATATTACGCATATTAAGCGCCGTATAAAATGCCGCAATGCTTTCCTCTAATACGCTATTTACAGCAACCTCCTCAATAACCAGATTATCCTTAGTTGTAACGATAACCGAAAACCGGAAAAGTTCTTCTGTTAACTGATTCATGATCTCAACCCGGTTTCTTATTATATCAATATAACGTTTAACGCTCTCTGAATTTTCTTCCTGCTCTAATAAATCCAGGTAACCTCCGATAGCAGTTAAGGGTGTGCGCAAATCATGGGATATATTGGTAACAGCATTTTTAAGCTCTATATCGCCCTGTTGAAAACGGTGACGCTCAGTACGCAGCTTGCGAAGCTGTACATTTATAGCCTCTGCAAGTCTGCGCATATACTTATCACCTGTTGAGATATCAATCAATGTATTAGTCTCCGTCTTGAGCCTGTCTGCAAAGGCTTCTTCAATCTCCTTCGCCGCTTTTTGCAAAAGATATATTTTAATAAATAAAGCAACGATAATCAAAGCCAATATACCAATTATAATCCACAACCAGAACTCCATAATTAATTCCTCATGCTCCCTACTACTACTTTCCTATCATTTAAAAGTTCGTGCCTTTCGACACCCTTTTCACAACCCCTTACTTCAAATCCTGCCTGCGGAAACAAATCACCCCACCGGCACTTACTACAACTATTATCCCAAGCGAATAAAGCGGCAGTCTCACATAATCAGACACCTCCTGATATGCGATTTGTAACATCTGACAGCCGGGAAGAAAATCAAGCATAAATTCATACGCCTTACGTTTTGCTCCCCTAAGATAATAAGGATTTAATTCTTTTTCGCTTTTTTCTTCATGTACTTCACCTGATTCGTCCGTAAAAGTCACACTATACGCCTCATAATACTCCGGTTCTTCCAAACGGGCATTAATATATGGTGCGCTCATAGTCATAGCCATAGCAACAAGAATTGCTACGACCGAAGCGTTTGCTTTACTGTGTATAAGCATACTGATAAACATGAAAATTGCTACAATTGCAGTCATTGTTATAATACTCATCAAAAAAAGGATAACCAGAGTTTCAACTTTCTGTTCAACATTTCCGATAACGGGAATGCCAATAATAATCATTGTAATAATATAAACCAAATGCATCATGATCGATGCCGATAACGCAACAATTAAATTTGCAAAATATACCGCCGATCTGGTATTCCCTACTATCAGCTTATTACGGATTGTACCGTCACTATATTCGGTACCTATGAACAAACCGATAAATACCGATGCCACCATCGGCATATACATACAGCTGCCAAACAGTGAGCCGTCAGCGCTGGGACGATAATCCTCAAATCGTATCATAGACTTATATTCAGAATACAAAACAAGCAGCCCTATACCAAACATAAACAGGATACCAAGCCAAAATATCCTGCTTTTCCAAAGTCTTGCAAAATTTGCCCTTAACAGTTTACTCATTGCGCTCACCTCCTACAAGACTTACATAATAGCTTTCCAGACTCTCATCCTTTTCAGTAAGTGAAAGCACTTCACATTTTTCCTCCACAAGCGCCAGTGTAAGCTGCGTAATATTTACTTTATCAAAAATATCCGCATGGGTATCGTCAATAACGCTGTACTCCATTTTAAAATTATCAAGTACTCTGACAAGCGCTCCTACATTCGTAACCTCAATCCTCACTGATTTACGGCAGGCCTTTTCCAACTCCTGCGCACTGATTTCTTTAACTATTCTTCCTGCGTCAATAAAGCCGTAATATGTTGCAAATTTAGAAAGTTCTTCAAGAATATGGCTTGAAATCAAAACCGTTATCTGCCGCTCGCGGTTGAGCTTTAAGATCAACTCTCTTATTTCGATAATACCCTGTGGGTCAAGTCCGTTTACCGGCTCGTCTAATACCAGAAAATCCGGATCTCCGACCAGCGCTATTGCAATGCCCAGTCTCTGGCGCATACCCAGTGAAAAATTCTTCGCCTTCTTTTTCCCAGTGTTATCGAGCCCTACCAACTTAAGGATGTCATAGAGTCCCTCAAAAGATGGTAGACCCAGAACATTATACTGCTGCTTAAGATTATCTTCCGCTGTCATTTCAAGATAGATAGAGGGCGTCTCAATAACGGCCCCTATTCTTCTGCGTGATTTCCCAATCGTTTTATCGTTATTTTTTCTGCCATACAGCGTATATTCTCCCGATGTAGGCTCCTGCAGTCCGCAGATCAAGCGGATAAGTGTTGTTTTACCAGCGCCATTTTTTCCAACGAAGCCATAGATTGCTCCTTTGGGAACATTCATGGATACTCCGTTCAATGCTTTAAAATGCCTGTAATTTTTAGTCAAAGCATTGGTTCTTAGAATATAATCCATAAAAATTACCTCCTTTTATATGATGCTGGTATTCTATCGAATAATAGTAAAGAAAGCGGTAAAGAAAATAGTAATGAAATAGTAAAGATTTATTCAGCGCGTAATTTAAAACCGATTCCCCAAACTGCTTCTATATAATCCTTGCCACTTACTTCCCGCAGTTTTTTTCGCAAATTACTCACATGCATTTTCAGCGAGCTTTCCGTACAATCAGGCGTGTCTTCACTGATGCGCTCTAACAGCATTGACTTTGTAATTACCTGCGTAGGATTTTGCATGAGAAGTTTCAGGATTGCATATTCGGTTCGGGTTAGTTTCACCTCACTTGATTCTATAGTTACAACATGTGTATTCGTGTCCAAAATTATATCATCATAAGACAATACATGTACTGTTTCATTTACATCTGAATTACGAAGCTGTACTGCAATTCTTGCCAATAATTCTTTTGTATTAAAAGGCTTCGTCACATAATCCGCGGCGCCGCCAAGCAGTAAGTCCACCTTGTTATCCACATCTACTTTGGCGCTGACTATTATAACAGGAATGCCCTTTATTTGTTTAAGCACATCCTCCCCATTCAGGCCCGGAAGCATTAAATCCAAAAGTATCAGATCAGGTCTTGCCTGAGATAAAAGCAACAATGCCTCCGTTCCGGAATATGCCCTGGAAACGCCATATCCCTCTTTGGTAAGTGTTTCTTCCAACATATTTCCTATATACATATCATCATCAATAATTAGAATATTTTTCATGATTACCCTTCTTTGCCGCATTTGTCATTTCGGCATTTATTTGCTTGCCTATAACTCATCTGCTCGCTTGCTACTTATTTGCTCATCTGTAATTTGTTTGCTTATCTGCTATTCTACTAAAAGAAAAAAGCCGAGTCAAACTCAGCTTCTTACTTTTTAATATTCCTCTTCTTCCTCTTTCTCAGAGATATCATTTACAGGTTTTTCTAACCCTTCAATGATAATATTGTTCTTTTCGGCATAATCCCAAAGCGCCGCATGTATTGCTTCCTCCGCCAACAAAGAGCAATGCACCTTAACCGGCGGAAGACCGTCTAAGGCTTCCATAACGGCTTTATTTGTGACCTCAAGAGCCTGCTTAATTGTCTTTCCTTTTACAAGCTCAGTAGCCATGCTGCTTGTTGCAACGGCCGCACCGCAGCCGAATGTCTTGAACTTTACGTCCTGTATTATCCCATCATCATCGATATCCAAATACATTCGCATGATATCCCCGCATTTTGCATTTCCTACAGTGCCTACGCCGCTTGGATTTTCAATTTCACCCATATTTCTCGGATTGTTAAAATGATCCATCACTTTTTCACTATACATATTTACATCTCCCTTGCCGATATTTCAATGTGTCTAATATACTAACTTCCACTGCTAATATTCTTACCGTTCTTCCCTACTTGTTAGCTTTTATAAAATCTTCATACAACGGTGACATGCTGCGTAGTCTCTCAATTATTTTTTTCAGCTCATCCACTACAAAGTCGATTTCTTCCAAAGTTGTCTCTTCCGAAAGCGTCAGCCGCAAAGACCCATGAGCAATTTCATGAGGCAGTCCGATTGCCAAAAGCACATGCGACGGATCCAAAGAACCTGATGTACAGGCAGAGCCACTGGAAGCACATATCCCCAACTGATCCAACAGAATCAGCATGGATTCTCCCTCAATAAAACGGAAACAAAAATTCGCATTATTGGGAAGCCTGTTTGTCTTGTCTCCGTTTAGTCTGGAATAAGGTATTTCTTCGAGCACTCTCTTGATCAAATGGTCTCTAAGGGCAATTTCTTTTTCACTGCGCTCCTTCATACTCTGTCCCGCAAGCTGCGCAGCCTTTCCAAATCCTACTATACCCGGAACGTTGCTTGTTCCCGCACGTCTCCTTCTCTCCTGCGCGCCGCCATGAATAAATGAGCGGAGTTTCAAACCTTTTCTGATATACATAATACCCACACCCTTGGGGCCGCCCAATTTATGCGCGCTTGCGCTTAACATATCTATATTCATTTCGTCTACATCAAGCGGAATATGCCCATATGCCTGAACCGCATCCGTATGAAAAAGTACCCCTTTTTCATGCGCCAGCTTTCCTATCTGTGCTATAGGCTGAATCGTTCCTATTTCGTTATTGGCCGCCATAATGGATATCAATATTGTATCCGGACGTATCGCTTCTTCCAATTCATTTAGCAGAATCTGTCCGTTCTCATCCACATTAATATACGTAATTTCGTATCCGTTTTTCTCCAGGTATTCACAGGTGTGCAGGATTGCATGATGCTCAATTTTACTTGTAATAATGTGCCTGCCTTTATCCTTATACGCTTCCGCCGTTGCCTTTAGGGCCCAATTATCCGACTCGCTTCCTCCGGCAGTAAAATAGATTTCCTCCCGCTTTGCCCCAATTAAATCTGCTGCCTGTTCCCTCGCCCGATCCAGCGCTTTGCCCGCTTCCGTGGCAAAACCGTAAATTGCAGATGGATTACTATAGTTTTCCCTGAAATATGGAAGCATCTCCTGTAACACTTCTTCATTAACCCTGGTGGTCGCTGCATTATCTAAGTAAATCAGCCTGCTCATGATATATTACCTCTTTCCGTTTACCTTTAAATAAATTTTATTTCAGACAACTCTTTATCCTTGACAACGCTTCCTCTAACACAACCCTCGGACACGCCACGTTAATCCTCTGGAATCCCTTCCCACTGTCTCCAAAAATCTTTCCGCTGTCCAGCCATAACTTAGCTTCATGAACAATCATGTGTTCTAATTGTTCTACATCAAGCCCTGTATCTCTAAAATCAAGCCATACAAGATATGTGCCCTCGTGTTCCGCCATGGTCACTCCCGGAAGGTTTTCTTCGACGTATTTCCGTGTAAAATCAATATTGCTTTTCACATACCTAAGCATCGCCTCATACCACTCATCGCCATGCCGGTATGCCGCTTCACATGCCACCAGCCCAATAACATTGAGCTGGCTGTATCCTGCTATATCTATCTGCTTGCAAAAAGCTTTTCTCAGTTTTGGATTGGCAATGAATACATTGGAAACCTGCAAACCTGCCAAGTTAAAAGTTTTGCTCGGAGCGGTACAGGTAATAGTAATCTCTTCATATTCTTTTTTCAGATTTGCAAAAACCTGATGCTTCCCTTTAAATGCAAAATCAGCATGGATTTCATCACTCACTACGATCACGTGATGCTTATAACAGATGTCTCCCAACTGAATCAGTTCCTCTTTAGTCCACACGCGCCCTACCGGATTATGCGGACTGCAGAGGAAAAAGAGTTTAATATTTTCATCCACTATCTTTTTTTCAAAATCATCAAAATCAATATGATATCTATTATCATCCCCATAAACCAAGGTATTGCTCACTATCACGCGGCCGTTACCCCTGATCACTCCGCTAAAAGGATAGTAAACAGGAAGCTGAATCAACACCTTGTCTCCCGGATCGGTAAATGCCTGCACCGCCATTGCCAACGCAAACACTACACCCGGCGTCTTGACAAGCCAGTCCTTTGACACTTCCCAATTGTGATGTCTTTTCATCCAGCCGCTGACCGCTTCAAAATATTCATCCTTAGATTCGCTGTATCCAAAAATCCCGTGTTCAATCTGTCTGTTCAGTGCATCCTGCACATAAGAAGAGGTTTTAAAATCCATATCGGCTACCCACAACGGAAGCACGTCTTCCGGCATACCTCTTTCCACCGCGAAATCGTATTTCAGACAATTTGTATTCTTTCTATCAACAACTGTGTCAAAATCAAGATTCCTTTCCACTATAAAGCTCCTCCTCCGTTTTTTCAAACGCATCACTCAAATCATTAATCAGATCGTCTGCATCCTCAATACCAACCGATAATCTAAGTACACAATCCGTAATACCGTTTTTCAGGCGAACATCTTCCGGCACATCTGCATGTGTCTGTGTTGTAGGATAAGTGATCAATGTCTCCACGCCGCCAAGGCTCTCCGCATACTGAATCAATTTTACCTTCTCCAGTATGGACAACGCAAACTCCTTACTCTTCACCTCAAAAGTAAGCATTGCGCCAAAACCCCTGCTCTGCCTGCACATAATCTCATAAGCAGGATGCGTTTTTAACCCCGGATAAATTACCTTCGTAACCGGTTTCTGTTTTTCCAGCCACTCCGCAATCTTAAACGCATTACTCTGTGCCCTTTCCATTCTGACACCAAGCGTTTTAATCCCACGCATGATAAGCCAGCTGTCAAACGGCGCCAATCCGCCCCCGGTCGTTTTAATGTTAAACCTAAGCTGCTCGCTGATATCTTCCCGTGATGTCACCAAAAAGCCCGCCAGTGTATCATTGTGTCCGCCAAGATATTTGGTTCCGCTATGGACTACCACATCCGCTCCAAGCTTTAACGGATTCTGAAAATAGGGTGACAAAAAAGTATTGTCTACAATCAGCATCAGCTTGTGCTCCTTGGCTATTTTACTCAAGGCCGCAATATCCGTCACATTCATCATGGGATTTGTCGGCGTCTCTATGTAAACAGCCTTTGTCTTATCGGTTATATATTTTTTCACATCCTCTTTACAACAATCTATGCTTGTAAAATCGATTCCGTTTTTACTTGAAATGCTATTGAACAGTCTTATGCTTCCGCCGTATAAATCAGCATCCACGATAAGATGATCTCCCGGTTTAAAAAGCTCCATCAACGCAGAAATCGCAGACATCCCCGTACTAAAAGCAAGCGCATCTATTCCGCTTTCCAAGGACGCAACTATTTTTTCCAAATGCTCTCTTGTAGGATTTTGCAGCCTGCTGTAATCATAACCTGTGCTCTGACCCACGCCCGGATGAGCAAATGTTGCCGTCTGGTAAATCGGAAAACTGATTGCACCGTAATGATTATTATTGCCTTGGTCTTCCTTTAAATGTATGCATTTTGTGTTGATGTTTCTTTCCATAGAAAATCCTCCTGTGAATGTGTGGTGACAGTAATTACCCCACTATTCATACTATTTTAATATGAATAGTGGGGTTTGTCAACTGGTAATTAAAGTTCTAAACTATTTTCTTTTAAAAGAAAGTCATAGATACTCATTGTTGTAATTCCAACCTCATCCCTGGTAACATTTACAACATCTTTAACAATAATGATCTTTTTAAAAGAATCATTTACGTTAATAAGAGAGGCCTTTTCCTGCATTTGTTTTTCTTCCGTCACCATACTGAAAGCAGATTGAATATAATAGCGCTTACTTCCCAGATTTGCCACAAAGTCAATCTCTAACTGCTTTCTTTCTGCTTTTCCTTCTTTGTTTAAGCCTCTCTTTTCTACGACACCTACATCTACGGAATAACCTCTGCTGCGCAATTCATTGTATATAATGTTCTCCATAATATGCGTTTCTTCAATCTGTCTAAAGCCTAACCTGGCATTTCTAAGTCCTACATCCTCAAAATAGTATTTGACCGGCGTTCCAATATACTTTCTGCCTTTAACATTGTAACGATTCGCTTTATTTATAACAAAGGCATCTTCCAAATACTCTATATATTGTCTAATGGTATTTGCACTAATATTTGACTGTATCGCACTTTTAAAAGTCGCTTCAATTTTTGGCACATTTGTAAGTGAACCGATAGCTGACGCCAAAACATTAACCAAATCTTCCAATTCACCTGACTTCTCTATATGATGTCTCTCAATGATATCCTTTAAATATGTTTCATCAAATAATTTCGTTAAATAATTAATCTTCTGTTCTTCGGTTTTCATAGTTACCGTAAGAGGCAGCCCGCCATAAACAATATACTCTGCCCATCCATGATACATATCCCCTTCATATGCCTGCATAAATTCCTTAAAGGTCAATGGGTAGATATGAATTTCATCGCCTCTGCCTCGAAATTCAGTGATAACATCTTTTGATAAAAATTTGGAATTGCTTCCGGTTACATATATATCCACATTTTTGATATGAAGTAATGAATTCAGCACTTCTTCGAATTCACTTAGCATCTGAACTTCGTCCAATAAAATATAATACTGCCCTTCATCTATAATGCATGACTCTATATAATCCAATATGACATCTGGATCACGATATTTCTTATCCTTTCTTTGATCCAGTTCAATCGAAATAATATGTGATTCTGGAATCCCCTGCCCTGTCAAATAGTTTTTAAAAATATTAAAAATTAAATATGATTTCCCACTTCTTCTAATACCTGTTACAACCTTTATCATGCCGTTATTCATTCTATTAATCAGATCATTCAAATATTTATCTCTTTTAATATCCATTATAAATCTCCTTTATTGAATATTTTTGGCATAATTGACAAATTTATTCAATTTCATTTTATATTGATAACAAGAATAGTGCAAGAGATATATTTAATATTTTTTGTAATTATGTCATTTTTATTCAATGAAATATTATTTTTGTATCAAAAAAGGACTGCTTATTTGCAATCCTTCTTCACCACTAAATACAAAATGCAGCATATAGAGGAACGGTCTTTTTCCCATCCTCAAATCCAAAGTTTTTCGTAGAAAGTTTGATAGCATAGTCAGGCTTATAGGTTTCCATATAAACCTTTAAACTCTTGGCTTTGGTGTTATCGGCAGATTTTACCTCAATGGGTATCAGCTTCCCATCACGCTGAATGACAAAATCAATCTCGGCTCCACGTTCAGACTCCCAATAATAGGTCCGGTAGCCGTTTATAGAAAGCTGCACATTCACATAGTTTTCAGCCATTCCACCCTTAAAGTCGTTGATTTCCTCAACCATATAAAGAACATCATTCGCCGCTAAATCCTTTTTGGCACAAAGCAATCCCAAATCCGACACATAAATCTTGAACGCGTCAATATCACGATAATTTTCAAGAGGCTTTTTAATTTGCTCCACCTTGTAGACCTGTGACACAATACCGGACAAACAGAGCCATTCAATGGCATTTTCAAATTCCGAAGCCCGTCCACCCTTTTTTATTAACTTATATTGAAACCGAGTATTTTTCTTAGAAAGCTGAACGGTAATATTATCGTAGGCAAGCCTTGTTTTCTTGATTTCATTCAAGTTATTGTACTTGCTCATATCGTTAAGATAGCTTGAAAGAATAGTGTCCTGCGTATGACGGATAAGAATATAGTCTTTTGTTTCTGAAAACTGTTTCACGCACTCCGGCATACCGCCAACAACAAGATACTGACGATAAAGCCGTATAGCAGCGTCATGGAGAGCCACCGGCAACGGCGTGTCGTTGACAAAGCTCTCCTTTATCTGCAATACCAGCGCGTCCTCGCCCATTGCAAGCATAAATTCCTCCATATCCATCGGATAAAGAGTTTTCATATCCACCTTACCGACAGGAAAAGAAAATTTCGCCCTATTGACTGCTACCCCAAGCAAACTGCCCGCCACAATTATATGGTAGTCCGGAGCATCCTCGCAAAAATATTTCAACGAAGTCAACGCTCTTTCACAAAGCTGTATCTCATCAAATACGATCAGCGTCTTTTCCCTGACTATCGTTTGGCCTGCAACGTGGGATAAAATCGGTACCAAATATTCGGGACTAATGTTTTCTTCAAAGGTTTCGTTCAACCTGGGATCGGTTTCAAAATTGAAATATGCCACATTCTCATAATGGGTGCGCCCGAATTCCAGAATTGAGTAGGTCTTTCCTACCTGTCTTGCTCCCTGCAAAATTAGAGGCTTACGCTGTTCGCTATTTTTCCAATTTTCCAAAAAACTCATAATCTTTCTATACATAAATCCGTCCTCCTCAAAGGTACTGACTATAGTATAGTATATATTCGTGTAAATTTCAACGATTTTTATTGTTAATTTAACACTAAAATACACGAATAATTTATAAAATATTACATTTTTTGGCGTGAATACCGTGAGCCCGAACATATTAGCATTCTCTAAATCTTACTATCATCAAATTCCTACAAAATAGAATTCTCCCATTCCGCTTCCCTAAATCCTGTAAGTACCTTCTCTCCATCTACAATCAGCGGACGTTTCACAAGCATTCCGTTTGTAGCAAGAAGCTTCAGCTGCTCCTCTTCGCTCATTGCTGGCAACTTGTCCTTAAGCTGCATCTCCTTGTAAAGCATGCCACTTGTGTTAAAAAATCTTTTCAGTGGTAATCCACTCTTCTCATGCCATTCTTTTAATTCGGCGTAGGTCGGATTGTTCTCCACAATATGCCGGTCTGTATATTCTATATTGTGTTCTTCCAACCATTTCTTAGCCTTCTGACAAGTTGAACATTTGGGATATTCTAAAAATAACATTTTTTTCCTCCATATAATTATTTTTGCAACAGCTTGCAAGTATTCCTTAAAAGACAGTGGGAAATGCAGTTAAGTGCAAATATTTAATGTATTATACCCAAAAATGCAGTCGAGTACAATATTGTAGCAAAAGCAGGTTCATCTTTATTTCATCTTAACCTCAATTCGCCTCATACACAATTCTGTTACGCCCATTATTCTTTCCTTCATACAGCTTCACATCCGCATCACGCACGATGTGTTCAACCTTCCCGGCATTGCCCTCCGTGATGCCAAAAGTCATCGTAAGACCGAACGCTGTATCACCATATGTAATGCGCTCGGCGCGAATCTCTTCCAGCAGCTCCTGCATACAGGACACCGCCGTGTCAAGCTGCATATTATCATATATCAGCAATATCTCCTCGCCGCCCCATCTGGCAACGAATCCCTTACCCTCCATATGTTCTTTAATCCGTTCGGAAATCTTTGCAAGCGCCACATCGCCACATTCATGACCGTAAGTATCATTGACATTTTTAAAATGGTCTATATCACCGATCGCAACACAGAAAGGCCGCCCCTCTTTCCGGTAATTTTCACACGTCCGCAGCAACAATTTCTCGCCGCTTCTCCGATTATATAATCCGGTGAGAATATCCTGCTCCACCAGCTCCTGAAGCGACTTCTGCATCCTGACCAGACAGCGTCCCATTTGTCCCAGTTCATCCTTGCGCTCCAGAATATCCGTTTCAAATTCCGTATGAAGATCGCCTTTTGCAATCGTCACCACAAATGCTTCCGTTCTCCGGATCGCACTTACAAGCTTTCCGGAAAAACGCGTTGTCACAAAACATACGATCAGCATCGTAAGGATACCGAATACGATAATCGGCTTAACCGAATCATACACCAGCCGCTCCACTTCCTCAGATGGTTTCCCGACAAAAATCATACCGATACATTTTCCGTTCGATGCATAAATCGGTTCATAGTAGGAAAAGTACCTAATACCTGCTACCATCGTACTCGAATAAAAATGCGGATGACCACCATTTAGCACATCTTCCGCCACCATACTGTTCGCCTTTGTTCCGGTTGCCCGAACTCCGTCACTAGTTTCGATCGTAGTAACCACACGGGTATCCTGATTAAAAATCGTGATATCAACGCCGGTCTTTGCTTTAATAGCATCAATGATCGAAAAGTCACCATCTAACAGGTGATCCCCCTTCATCAAATAAACAGAATTTCCTTCGTCTTCTATATGATAGTCCCCTTCATATACAGTATCGTACAAAGTAACGACCGTATGACAAAGATTTACCAGACCATTCTTGGTTTCCACATTCATGGATGAGGCAAACCGGACGGCACTGAAGGTCGTAATCACCACTGTCAATAAGATAAGCGGCAGCATATTCATTTTTAATAAAACCCAGAAAAAACTATTCCGTCTTAATTTCATTTTCATTCTCTCAATCATTAAAAGTTATAACATGTCACCAACGTTTGATAGTTTATCATAACTTTTTGAAAAAAAGAACGATTTTTCACCAATCGACCGTGAAACGACTCGAATCGACCGTCGACTTTCACTTCAAGGGCTGGGTTCAAAACTTTTCAGGCAAATTTGCTATCGCAAAACCCATAAATGCTACAGTAATGACAACCCTGAAAAGAAATGGCACTGAAAAATGCACAAAGGGCAAAATACTGATCAATGTCGCTACTACAAACATCAACACCTTAGAATACACTGCTACTCTAAACAGCTCTCCCGCCGACTGCTGTTTCTTCGCAATTGAGTTAATGAGCAGCGCAAACAACAGATAAACCGCCGCGCACAGAAAATACCAGAAAACTCTTCCCACAAAGAAGAAAACATATCCCACTATGATCACTACCATTATTATAGATGCCAATGATTCAACCATTCTGTCTCTACTGATTTTAAAGCCGCTCCCGAAATCGCTGAAGTCAAGCTGTTGATACTGCCCATCCTGCATGATCGAAATTCTATCCTGCCCTATCAGAAGAATATTTTGATATCCTTCGTCTACCAGCTCAGCTGCATCATCATATGTAAATTCACTGATATCATCCGTCATATATATGATGGTATTGCCTTCATCATACAGAAAATCATCTTCAACATACAGCCTTCCATTCATTATCTCAAAATCCGGCAGTTCGCTCGCCCACTCTTTTACATCACTGGGTGAAAATCCAATCATCAGATTTACAAATGAAATAATGGTTGCGACCAAAGCCAGAAGCGTCACGAACCCAATCATGCTTCCGGTCTTGACCCTCGTCAACTTGTCATATTGTGGCGGTATAAAGGAAAGAGCAAACTGCTGAAAGATATTGGGGGCTTTCTGCGGCTCAGTATTGCCACCATAATTTCCGTAGCCGTTATCCATGTAGGGCCCGGGCTGCTGATAAAAGTTTCCCTGCGAATATGAATTCCCTTGTGGGTATGGATTTCCCTGTTGGTAGGAATTACCCTGCTGATTAAAATTTCCTTGTGAGTAGAAATTTCCCTGTGAGTAGGAATTTCCTTGCTGGCTAAAATTCCCCTGTGAGTAGGAATTCCCTTGCTGGCTAAAATTCCCTTGTTGATAGGAGTTGCCCTGCTGGTCAAAATTCCCCTGTGGGTAGGAATTTCCTTGCTGACTGAAATTTCCCTGTTGATAGGAGCTGCCCTGCTGACTAAAATTTCCCTGTTGATAAGGGCTGCCCTGCTGACTGAAATTTCCCTGTTGATAGGAGCCGTCCTGCTGATTAGAATTTGCACCTGTCTGCTGATTGTAATTATTGTCCATTTTTTTGTTCCTTCTTTTTATTATATATTTTGTTTATATAACTCTTTTCTCGATATTTTACCACATATTTTATTCTCCGTATAGAAACAATGTGGAAACATTCTAACAAGTTCACATTTTGAAATATCCGACATTTTTCAGAAGGTGCCCAATTACTATTTTTAAGTTACTAAAATTGTCAAAAGGAAGTTTTATTAATTTCTATTTATTCATAAACTACATACATACTGATAATTCTTTCTCGTATACTTCCAGTGTTTTATCATCAAAAAGAACCCACTTGATAACATCGAATTTATCCGGATAATCAGTAACAAATCTCTTTGCAGTACCGACAGCTATCTTGGCCGCTTCCTCTAAAGGGAAGTGATAAATGCCTGTTGATATGGACGGAAATGCAATGCTTCTAATGCCATTTTCCACCGCCAACTCAAGGCAGGATTGATAGCAAGACTCAAGTAATTCATGTTCCTTCGATTTGCCTCCGTTCCAATGCGGACCAGGCGTATGAATAACATACTCACATGGTAATCTATATGCCTTTGTTATTTTCGCCTTACCGGTCTTACAGCCATTCAGGAGACGACACTCTGCAAGTAGCTCCGGACCTGCCGCACGATGAATCGCTCCGTCCACGCCACCTCCGCCAAGCAGACTGGTATTAGCCGCATTCACGATTGCCTGAACATCATGATTTTTTGTAATATCACCTTTAACCATTATAAATTTTGTCTGTTTAAATGTTTCCAATTGTTCGTTCCTCCGCTTCATATCTATATAAATACAATTCATCTACTTATTCATAAACTACTATTTCAAGATCCATCCCCGGAAGGATCAGGTTCTCATCATCACCGATAAGGTCCTTATTTTGCTCATAAATCAGTTCCCATGAATTTCCGTCATCATATACCTTATCAGCAATTTTCCACAGACTGTCTCCCTCCTGAACCGTGACCGTAACCTGATAGCCAAATCTGCTTTCCTTCTCCCATGCCAAATTAGGCCACGCATAATTGTCCGCGCACCACCACACATCCGACCACCTTTCTTCCGGTCTTTTTATCAGGTCTTTAAAATCCGTTTCCTCCAAATGTTCACAGTCATAGGGCTTACAATTCCACTCTGAAAACTCATACATCCCCTTACCAAAGCCCTCCGTCACAAGCCCTTTCCTATAGTAAAAAGCTGAAGTGACGCGGTCGTCAATTCCAGCGCCGGGAAAGCCATAGATATAACCGTTATAGCGATCATTAGTGGGATAATAAACCTCTGTATCCCTTTCCGCTTCTCTCTCCATCCGATAGCCGCCCATCAGGCAGTTTTGTATAGTGGCAGCGTTTGAAGACCCTTCCGGTCTGGGGGCGTTCCTGCTTTGAATATCACCGATCAATCCACCGGTACGGCTGTATCCCTTCACATCTGCTCTGGTATAACATCCGGTCAGACAGGAGCCCTCTCCGGCGATACCTCCCACCCGGTCATATCCTGCCACCGAACCGACCATATAACTGTTACGCACACAACTGGTCTCGCCACTGACGCCACCTACAGCATAAAACCCAGCCACATCGGCATGAACTGCGCACCCATAGATATAGTAGGCCTCTCCCGCTATGCCGCCTGCATTGTATCCCTCTACTGTTCCTGTAAAGCTGCAATTTTTCACGGTAGATGCACTGCCCACAACGCCGCCTGCACATCCTTCCGCAACAATTTTTCCTGTTACATGACAGTTTTCTATGAAAATGTCTCCACCCTCATTCTGAATATAATTCCACATACCACCCATGACGCCGCCGGTATTATAGCCGCCCGTAATATCACAGTCTTTGACATAAAGATTTTTGATGATCGTGCTCTCTCTGATCTTATATTCTGCACTGTCAGGGTCTTTTCCACGCAGATCCATTCTCTGCCCGAACAGCCCTTGTCCACCTTCTTCCGGGCGATTGATATAGAGTCCTGTCACGATATGGTCATCTCCGTCAAAGGTGCCGTTAAAATATCCCGCATCCGTCGCTTCATAAGTCGCCCAGTGCTCCTCACCTTCTCCCGATTCTTCAACCTTCTCCCAAAGAATACCCTCAAAACTATCATCTCTGTTATCCCTATAACCGATGGGCTCCCAGCCCTCCTCGCCCGTACAGTATGCCGAAATGTCAATATCTCTTGTCATCCGATAGGACGCAATGCCCGCCTTAACACCCGGCTCCACCTCTTCATTCCTGTTCACCAATTGGGCCAGTGTTCGCATATCCTTTGCCGACTGGATCAAATAAATCTGCCCTTCCTTCTCAAAGGCCGCCGACTCCTTTGCATTGACACAAAGGCATATGTTTGAACACAGGAAACAGAAAAGGGGGATCAATGCTTTTGTTAGAAATCTGGTTTTCATCTCTATGTCTCCGATTAACAAATAATAGCTTGCCTGCCTTTTAATTTTAACATATTAAGTATTATAAATATGCTATTTTTTATTATTAAAATTTATATCTGCTGATAATAAGTCAAAAAATCTTTGGCACAAACTATATCTTCTCTTTTAAACTAAAAAAGGAGCCCCCGCAGGTTCTCCCCTGGTTGCAGACCTCACAGATTTCTGCAACGCGATCGCTGTAATTACACTATTAGACTTTGAAATTTCTGTCAAGTATTTTGCAGCTATTTATAATATATTGTTCAACCTATATTGTTTGATACATGTTTCTGTTGTTTTCCGAAAAATCTCATAAGGTTCAAAGCCCCCACCTTGGTTAGTCAGCATACTCGTGAGTCACACTAAAAGATACGAAAAAATTAGCAGTTTTTTAGAGGAGGACTAACTATCATGGATCAATCAACTCACAATGAAGGGCGGGCCAGCTGACTCAACATCATAACCACATATCAGCAAAGGCCTGTCAATGTTTCGGTGAGACAATGGCTTGCTGATGATGATGTTAAGGAAAAACCTTATTACTACTGGCTGCGCAAGTTCCGCCAGGAGCGCTGTAAACAGATGCAGCTTTCTGCTGCTACAGCGCTGGCTGAAGTATCATTAGCAGAATTACCAATCCCAGTACTGACTCTGATAAAACCTGCAGCGGCCGATAACACCGTAGCTGTTATCATAGCTATAATTGTTTAATAGCCTCTAATATATCCAACAACTTTACCAGCATCATCAATCTCTATGCAAATTATACCTACCTTCGCATTTGCAAAACCACATATCCATTTCAAATATTCTTCCTGCCATGACTCTTTATATTCTGTATTATAACTTTCTGCCACAATTTAATTGTCTCCAAATTACATTAAAAAAACTTTTTCAACTCTCCTTGTCCAAACCATTATACTATTGTCACGGCATAGTTACTCCAATTAATTTTTTATTAGTATTTCGTAACATGTTGTAGCCGCTACACCCCGTGTAAAATGCTTAACATCAAATTCTTTTGGTTGAACATACCAACACTGTGAAAACTTAACAATTGAACTAATCGTTGCTACAAGTACTGCTTGAATTTTAGAACCTGTTAATGCAATCTCAACATTAGCTTCCCGATCAAAATAGTTTTTACAATAATTTTCTACTATTTTTAATAGTACTTCACGAGGCTGATTTATATCAAACTCCTCCCTATCAACCATAGGATAATTTGCATATGCAATGCTTCCAGCCAAACGAGATAATTTATCCCTTCCGGTATTTCCATTTGGTAACAACAATGAGATATAATTATACTCCATTCTATCAAGAATTGAAAAAAGCCTTTGATTTTTAGGTGAAACAAAGCCAATTAATGCAACAGGTCTAGTTGGGTCATAATCGTATTCATCCATCAGTCCATTATTCTGATAATCTCCATTTTCTCCTATTGTTAAACGTTGCATAAGTTTTGTAAACTTAGTAGCCTCATCCAAATCTTCTATTGGATATTCCTTTTCAATATCAGAATTTAATGGATAATATTCTTTTGCGGCTGTATAAACAACATCAATTTTATCTTTTCTCTTAATTACATTCCTTACCACATAATAAATAATGGGTTTATATAATCCTGTTATGTCTACCAACACTGATTTAGCTTTTGATATTTCATTATTGATTTTTTTAAACTGATTCATATCAAATATTTTATATTTTACTCTTCCTGAAATGATTTTTTCTATCTCATTGGTAAAACCTTCTTCTTGATATCTAATAAGAATTAGTTCCTTAAAAGCATTATTTACAATAATCCTTTTTATAGATTCTAATGTTCTTTCTTCAAACCCTAATCCAAATATACCTAAATCGTATGATTTATTTGTAAAAATTTTTCTTTTTTTCACAAGCTTAATTCTGCTCATATATTCCTCTGCTGTTTCTTGAGTTGTTATATACTTGCCTACCTGCGCATCATCTTTCATTCCAAACATTTCATTATCAAATAATGAATATTGTTTATTTTCATCAAGCATATTATCAAACAACTCTTCCACCTTATCGCCATTGTCCACTTCTGATAAATCTATCATATCCTTTTTTTCATTATCGTCTTTTATGATTTCTGACTCTTCAGAAACTACAGCCTTTTTCAACAACCCTTCCTTGGTAGGATTACGCAACCACTCTTCGGCAGCTTCTGCAGATAATTCATATCTATCTGTATTTGACAAGCCTATAAAATTTGACAAACCAAATATCTTGCGAAAAGCCAATTTAACCTGTAATGTCGGATCATGATCCGTAGATTTTGCCCTCGGCCAACCATTTCCATCTGAATATACAAATATCCCTGCATCTACTAATTCTCGAATTCTTTTCTTTTGTGCTTCCAAATCCCCCTTGCTTATTCGTATATACAAACTATTGTACTGCCTAATATGTATATTACTATCATTATTGCACTTTCCAGAATCCATTAAACTTCTATATGCTGCCTCTGCAAATGCTTTTGCATACTCGCGCAGAGTCCCATTCCTTCTTTCAAGATTATATATTCTTCTGCTACACAATTGCTGAAAACACTTGTGTTGAATCTCAATTTTTACTGGAAAATCATTACTCCTATTCTGATCTATTATAGAATCATATAGTAAAATAATATCTCCAATATCACCAACACACAATGCCGCCAACGCTGTTGCTCCATGGTAGACTTTTTTTCTATCATCCGACTTTGTATGATTTAAAACAAACTTAGCAATACTTTTTAATGTGCAATCTCCCAACACTTTATTAAGTTCTCTTGGCACACCACGCATTAATCCATACGCCTCTAATCGCTTAATTAGAATTTTTTCTATAAATTCTTTACCTTTTTTTGACTCCCGTGTATTATTAAACACATCTGCTCCAAGATCAAATATAGCATAATCCCTACTATCTAGAGCTTTTTCAATCTTTCCGGGCGATTTAAACCCATATAGTGTTTGCATTTCTGTTGTAATTTTAAATGTGCATTTGGAACTCATAAAAAGTATATGAGACAACAAAGCAGAAATTGTTTCAACCGGAAGATATCTTGTACTTGCATCATCAAGTAAAAAGAAAACCTTCTTATCAGACAAAACGGGCGATATATTCAAATAAACATCTGATAGTGTTTCAAATGCCGCAATAACTGGAATTTTCAATTGATGCGAATCCCCAAATTCAATTATATGATTTGCTATATCACATAAATATTTCTCAAATGATATACTTGAATATAGATATTCTTTCTCCACTTTAATCTCAAATATTTTCTCAATACAATCCGATATTCCCCTATGATAATTCTTATTTACCAAACTACTAGACATATCTTGGAGATGCCTGCCAGCACGTATTATTTGTACTGCATATAGAATTATAAGTTTAGGTAACGCAAACTTCTCAACATTTGTAATATCTATCAATTCTCGGCAACTAGCATAAACAGAAATATACGAATCTTGTGATAAAATGTGCTCATCAAAACTATTCCTTATCTTATCTTCTCCTACATTACCTAAACGGGCGTGAATGTCCAAGGCCCCTAAAAGCATTGTCTTCCCACATCCTCTCATACCCGTAATCAATAATGGACTTTGTCCGGAAACTTTTTCTATCCATTTATTGTCTGGATCAACAAGCAACTGAGGAATATGACTCGTAGATATTGTTTGAGCATTTATTCCATCACTTATTCTTGATAAAAATAGTTTTTGTTTCCATGGCGAAAAACTCATATTATTTTTAAAGACATCACAAACCCCATTTATCATTTCATTTATTTCCGGCGTGTTCGCAGAAGAAGACGGCACTGAAAAGAATTGTGATAAGCGAAAAAACTCTTCTGTAAGCCTAAACTCCATATCACTCATTCTATCCACTGATCCATAATGATTTCTCAACTTTTCTCCCAACGCTCGGATATGTTGGGCAATATATGTACGATCTCCAATTCTTTTTCCGTTACTGTTACTTAGGCTCTCATCTGCAACAGAATTCATATCAATTGCAACCAAACGTATTTTATCAAACACCGCATCTACACGCTGAACGTTGTCTCCCAACCATTCAACCATTATATTTCTGGCATGCAAATCATTATGATATTCACCCTTTAATTCAAACTCATGTCTCATTTTCAGCAAATCAATTACAATTTGTGCGTAAATTTTAGGTTGACAATTATTATCATTATCTATGAAATCCTCCAAGAGATTTCCATCGACATACTCTAATTCCGCAACATGACATTCCAAATTTTCTTTTTCATAACATATGTTCGCTAAAAAAGCATCATTTATCTTCACCAAATGCTCTGTTTCGCTTGCAACTTCATCATGCTTACGACATTCTTGTTCAAAATCCTTACCAAAAAAATCATATACACGCTTCGGAATTACCTTTAACAAAACATTTTCTACCCTAAATCTTTTTTTAATCTCACACAAATAGGTTACTCCATAAAAACCTCTACTTATGGCGCTAATTACATCATATGTACGATTACTATTTTCATCTATGATTTTTTGAGGTGCATTTTCCATCACATAATCATATCTTCGCCCACAAATCGGACATCTATCAGACAGTTTTTTTTCCTTATAATCTCCCTGCGGATCAAAAAAGCAACAATAACTTCCCATCCTAAACTATCTCCCTTCTACAATCAGTTTCCATCTTTGTTTCTACTATTTTATAAAATATATTCTCACATTCCTCTTGCGGAATATTTCTCGTTTTCATTATAGGTGTATTATTATGTATATAATCTCCGTCATTTATCAACAATACTACCCCACAAGGATCTGGATAACGAACTTCTGTGATATTTATTTGTCGTCTGACTATGTAGTCTCTTATATGCAAAAGATTGAATTTAATGTATCCACTCTGACTCGCTACAATAGTTTGATAAGATTGTTTTTTTACTCTTTCAACAGCTTCCAAAAAATTATCATAACAACTTCCTTGCTGCTCCAAATTAGCTTCAAATGCTTTTTTTATATCAATAATTGCATTTCCATTTCTAATGTTTGTATTTTCACCTAATAATGTCTCTGCCATACCAGCGCAATAGTCTACATGTTCCTGTAACTTCCTTTCACATATACCATTAAATATATTGAATAACGCTATTAACGATTCTCCTCTTCCAATATAATTTTGATACGGGCTGTTTGCATCACTTAAAAAACATGTTGATTTTATACCATAATAATTTGCAATACGATTGTACCTTATTGCATTTTCTTTACACAAATCCCAATTTGTTCCAAAATTTCCATGTTTTGCTACTCTAATATCCAGCCCAATTATTTTGGCTCCACACGCCACTTTCTTTGACAATAGGCTTGCAATTGCTATATTCGGTAAATTTACTTTGTTATACTTTTTCCTAAATTGATATAGTTCCTTGTCAAGAGGAACAATTTTATCTCCTGCTTCAATATGAAAATAGGTATTTGACTCACAAACCATATTAGGTTTAACGGTTGTATCATATCCATCAATTTGAGCCAAAACATCTATTGCTCCTGCTGGTCTTCCTGGAACCCCCAAATCAATCACATTACAGCCACTACCAAATAAATAGAGCGGTACTAACAAAGTAGACAAAGAACTAGGGCCCCCTGTCGATGCAAAATCGTAAACGGGCATAGAGAAAGATAATTGTTCACCTGAATCAACAATCTTTTTTATCAAATTTATTATATCTGTGTCATTAACTTCTTTGGTTTCAAATTTTTGTACGATATCCTTTAATTCTTCCTCATTGTACATTAACTCTATCTCCTCATATTATATAGTAGTAGTGTTTATAATTCCTCTCCAAGAACTGTATTCTGTTCCATATAAAAATAACAGATTTACCTCAAGTTCTTATCCAAGAAAGCGCTTGTGGAAAATTTATTTTCCTATTCCCAATACTTTTTGCACTTTCTTAGAAACACACAGTTCTGCGTCTTCTCAATGACGGTTGAGACTATAAACAAGATACTATTGTAATGTTTCTTAAACTTGAGCACCTATGTGTAAAGAATATTTGCATTAATGCCAAATTCATTTTTTGCAACCTGTACTACTGGTACTCCTTATTGAACATGTTTGCATCCTATTTGCCATTTAATAACCTCTGGAATTATTGTTCCCACAAGAGTAATCCAGCTTTTTTCATCCGAATATTAAGCGCATAAATCAAGTCAATATTTCCAGCTTGTACCTTCCTCTGGAAACCCTCTTAAGAGTTCCTTTTCTCACCATACTCGATAGCAAGACATTTGCGCTACTAGCTGAAACTCCTAATAAGTCCCGCACCTCATCATTTGATATAGTTTCATTATCTTCCGCAAACTTAATCACTTTTTCTTCTTGACTGTATGGTGACAATTTTACTTCTTCTTTTTGATACTTTATGTAACGAGTTGTTTTCCCTTTTGAAACTCTTAACAATTCCTTCGTTTCAACCATATTCTTCAACAGACATCCTGCCTGCTGCGCATTTAGATCAAGCATCTCCATCGCGTCCCTTTTGGTAAAGAACTCATTGTTTTCAGCAAGTGCCCTGATAACTTCTACCTGCTGCTTTTCAAGAGTCTCAAAACACTCCAACATAAATTCTGCCATTCTTCGAATAACAGGGATTGATACAGAATTTCCGAATTGCTTGTATTTTTGCCCGTCTGTCGTTCCCTCGGGGAAATCAAATTCATCAATTCCATTCTCATTAACAAACCCATATCCGATAAAACCTTGAAGTCTTCCCCATTCATCAGGAGTCATGATTCTTATTCCTTCAGAATTCAATTTAGTTTTCTTTCCTTTTAATTCTTTACCTGAAATACCTGGTTTGGGCTGATATATTAGATTCCGCTCTTTCCCCGATCCTCCTGTTGCGAGAATCGTGTATGCTATCGGATGTTCATCACCTGTTTGATTTACAACACAATACCCAAAACCATTTCCATTTTTCCGATTTCTGGCTTTGTGCTTTTTTAATGTATTTAAATATCCCTGTGCCATATAGTATTTATCATCCACGTTATGGTCAAGAATCGCTATGACATCCTCATATATCACTGCTTCACTGGATAATGGCAATTGTCCATTTAGACGCTTTATTGCTTTCCCGTACTTTTTTTTACTGAAAGCCATAATGTAAACTCGCGGTCTATTTTGTGGCAATCCAAAATCTTTAGTATTTCTTACCAGCGACGATCTGTTATATACATATTTTCCATCTTCATTAACAGTGACTCCTATCACACGGTATCCCAATTCATCCTCCAGCGTATTTATTATGGTTTCAATCGTGTTCCCATGGTCATGCGAGACCAGATTCTCAACATTTTCAAGAAACACTGCTCTTGGATTTGTTCTGGATATTATATCCGCTATATCAAAAAATATCGTACCTCTCGTTGAATCCCGAAATCCCAGCTGTTTTCCAATACGGCTAAATGTCTGGCAGGGAAATCCAGCCAAAAGCACATCATATTCAATAAAATCAACATTATTTTTAAACTCTTCAGACGTTAAATCATTCGTTGGATCATCTCCAAAAAGATGTTTATAAGTAGCTGCAGCATATGGATCTATCTCTGCGGATAAAACATTTTCAAAATGTTCTGTCATTTCAAACCCGCGTCTGATTCCTCCTATCCCTGCGCATAAATCAATTGTTTTGTATATCATCATCTTCTCCATTCAACAATGAAATTGAGTTCATTCCAGAAAGATCAACTGTATACGTAATCTTAGTAATCCCCGCTGGAATAACGCCTCTGGTAAATGACTCCGGAGTTATACGAGGAAAAGAATCATTAACTGTATACAATAACATTTCGTGCAGTAAGAAATTTTTCTTTCTTGCACTCATTCCACGCTCAAATCCTCGAAGTTCAAGTTTTCTGTTCAGCAATTCCGTGTTATAACCCATATTTTCAAATTCTAACATCACACTATCAATTGAAATTCCCGAAATAATCACCGGCTCAAATCTGCATAACACGAGATCTAACGTTTTTTCGGCTGGAAATAATTGAAATTGATTACTGATAGTCACTTCTTTCTTCTCCCTGCTAATGCTAGATTTTACTTCAACAAATCTTTCATTTGTCTCAATATCATATGACGCACCATCAGGTCCATTCCATTCTGCATCTTCACCATTAAGAACAACATATTTTAATACACACAGTTCTCCTAAAACATCATATATTCTCTCATCTATATTTTTGTTCCCAAGCAATTCTTTCCAATCTTTCCACCATAAAATTGGTGAAGATTCAATTATTACTCTATATTCACCCTTTTCACCAGGATCTATGAGAGCTTCGCATAAGTTCGAAAAAGGTACCTTTATCTCATCCGAATCTGTAGTTAATACTATTGCCCTCTGAATATTTTCATTCTTGAATCTTATATCCGCACTTCTGATCTTTGCATTTGCAAAAGTCTCATTGATTTCTTCCCCACCTTCATAAGGAATAGCAACTCCATATGAATCAATAAACTTTACAGTCCATGCAGGATATTTCGTGTCCTCTAGTTCTACTATGCTCTGAGCATATCCGACTATGTCGGTCTTCCAGTTATTCTGTATCGACTTCTTCAGCATTTTTCTCTCTTATCTCCTTCGTAAATACTTCCTCAAATAGTTTTTCAGAATAAAATATTTCTCCTCCCTCAGATAATGCAGGTTCTATCGATACACACTTGGCAAGATTCAATTTTGCAGCAGCTCTGAATATACTGTCTCTCTGTTCAGGCAATAATGAATATGCGTATAGCATACACCTGAATAGCTGTTCTCTGTATCCTCTACCTGGACGTTCAATAAAATGACTGATGATGTTTGTTCCGTTATTTTTCAGTACTTCATAAGTTTTTTTCGGAGTATTTTGCCAACCGAGATGTACATACCACCAGAGCGTTTTAAGCCATATTCTTCTTGTATGTGAATAAAACCGCTTTTTCTTTATTCTTATACTGCCTTTTTCTGTTTTTATGCCAATCGCATACGACAGATTTGGAATGTACTCTCTTATGACTTCCACGTCTGATTGTTGATTAGGATAACGAATAAATGTCAAATCAGGCATTACACATATAGAAATATATCGCCAGATATCATCATCATTAGCCTTAACAATATCAAAACCATTATCCAACGATAGAACTTCGTAAAGTTTAATCCCAACTTTGAGATCAAGATCATAGTTTATTTTTTGATTGCCTTTATCTAATGTTTCCCTAAATACACTAACTACTTCTGTGCGAATATCTTTATATATTTCTCCGTAGTTTTCCTCTGGAACATCAAACATTGCCCAATGACGTATTTGATCTACAAATTCCACATCGTTCATACTGTCATAAACATCTATTTTACTTTTAGCATCGTTAAACGACAATTTGTATCTTCCGTAATCAGCCATTATGTATCCTCCTGCAATTTCTTTCTAATATTAATCTGCAGGCTTTTCAAAAGCTTTTCGGGAGATTCCCAATGTAATTCTTCGTAACAATCCTCGATAAACTGATGAAGAATGCTGCAAATAGAATTATTGGTTAAGCCTACATTTTGTCTTGTGGCTTTCAAATCATCATCACTTAATCTTTGAAAGATCATCAAATATGTCTGAGCCAGGATGTCTACCATAAGATCAAAATTTTTAATTGAATTACTGCTGTCGCTGGTCGATGGCGCTGGACAAGCATCATAGTATGGATTCAAGTATAGGCATAATGAATCCTTTGTAAACATGTCTATTGTTTTCGGATCTTCCCATTCAGAAAATTCAATCCACCATAAAGGTTCATTCTCTGATTTGTATTCTTCTATCGGAAATTCCATGTACAGACTATTGAAGTCTAATACAACATGTTCTATCTCTCCAACGGTAACTCCTGCTTCATTAATCAAATCTTCTTCATCTTCTAAAATCTCACCTGCCTCGGATTTGATAAACATTGATAAACTTAATTCCAAATCCCCTGATATTCTTCCGGGTGCAAACATGTAATGAAATTTGCAGTTCCTCCCCTGTGGACTCTCAACATCTGAAACAGGAAGAATTATTCCAGTCTGAGTCAACTTCTTATTAGTCCAAATTATACATATACCGATCTCGGCTCCTTTACATGCTACGCCATTTTTTCCTTTAAGTAAATTGGGGTATGCAAAACAGACGGTTTTGTCGAGTATCAGTCCCTCAGTCTCTACATTCCATATTTCCAATGAATCTGACAATTTCAGGGTTGTAGATCCCTTTTGATGAAGACTAAAGTACTTTTCTTGATACTCATATGTAAAATGATACTTATCTACTGAAAGTCCGGCAGCTTCCAACATTTCCGGCGATAAAGTCGGATACAATAATATATTTTCCATCAACATATCCCCTCCTGCTTATTCCACTCTGAAATTGAACTGATATTTCTTGTCATATGACTGCAACCTTATCTTTCCCGTTATTTCTGGATTTTGAATATGAGCCGCTACGACTATTTGTGTTCTTGTTTCCATTTCAGTTTCAGATTGCAAATCCACGGTAACTTCCTCTGTCTCAATCTTTGATGACTCAGCTGTGCATGACTTCTTAACCTCACATGGATAATCTGAAACCGGTGACTTGACAGCGTCTACGTAGCACTCCTGTATTTCAACAGGAAACACAGTTCCTATATCCTCATACCATGAATTTGCATCTATCCATCCGGCTTCCGAGGCAATCATCATTGAAAGTTTTGCCGTTTTCTTTCCATGACTGAGTTTTAAGACAAAATCCATTTCAACTTCATTTCCTCTGATCATCTGAGAAACAAGTGCAAAACTTACATTGGTTATTTTTGTTCCACCGCCTCTGGAACCAGAATCATCTCCGCTCTTCTTTTTCCCGTACCCAATTTTAGGCAATAAATTTCTTCCCAAGCGATTTGCAAGTTTACTGGCCGTAGCATCTATATTAACTATATCACTCGCCTTAATCTGTTTATTAATTTGATTTATAGTATTTCTTTGAATACGCTGAACAATTTGCATTTTAACCGGATCATTCCATCCCATATGATCAGATGCTTCACATTGTCTCAAATATTCTCCCAATTCCATTCCGGCATATTCAGGAACTGCAAGATTTTGTTTTATTGATTTATTTGTTATAGGAACAAAAAATGCAAACAAAAAATCTTCTTGGCTTTCAGGTGGTGTAAGATTTTTTACCCACGGACCGGTAATAGCATAATCTATAACCATTCCGGGATCACGCGCATACATTACAATGGGGTCATTAAGACCTCCATCTGCCTCATATTTCCCAATATAGTCATATGGACTCAAAACGCATTGTTCTTTATTTAATTCAGATTTTGATATTCGTATCATTGATACAAAACCTGTAGTTAAGCCCTTTTCAAAATAACCCTGTATGTTGATTGGAAGCGTCACAATATTCAGATATTCCTCACTTTTGTAATCATGCAAAAAAGTTTTTGCCAAAGCAGTTGTATATAATTCTTGTGTTAATCTGAAGAATGGTAGTAAATCTTGCTTTCGAATCGGCTTGTTATCAACAGTAACATGCAACCATTTTTTGTTACATCCCGGAATATTAACCAGTTCCCTGTTATGTATCTTCGGAGCATACCATTTTTGAATACATAATCTAAGATAATCAGAAATAGATGAAGCCCATATGCTTATAAAGTGTTCTTTGACATCTTCCTGAATATCCGATTCAACAGGTATAATTCCATCGAGAAGTTCTTTGGTATTAATATACGGAATTATTATGGATGTGCCCGTCTCGCCATCCTTAAACACATTTATCCCAAAAACACTCAATATGTCTTGGATTAAATTCTTATCTGTAATCGGCAATAAATCCTCGCCATCACGAACACCCCACCACGCTTTTCCTGCAGAACGAGGTTCAAGAGCATTCAGTATTGTAGTATCATTCCCTTCGGCATCGATTCTATTTTCATCTTCAACAAGCGTGATAATCATTCTATCTTCATTTCTGTCACCCTCCTTAATTCTCGAATAAAAAACAACGATTCCTATGCCAACACGATAATACACGCTTTTACCAAATCCCCAGTTCCCCCCTGCCGTTGAAATCGTCTGTCTTTTTCCGGTATCATATATTAACTTAAAAAAATTCCCATGGTCATCCTTCTTTATTTCATCCTTCCTGATTTTCCCTGTTAAACCACAGGTTTTTGTATCTCTTATTTCCATAAATGAAGCTGAGTCATCAGAAAATTTACTGTTCAGAATATCTTCCAGGCCAGTTAAATATGAATTAAATTCAACAGGTTCAAATGTCCCGTTATAAAAATTCACGGCATATGAATTGCCGTCTTCCATTAGTGAAGCATCGGAGCTATTCTGTATAGCTTCTCTTACAAGCAAATCCAATTCTGGGACGTTGTCATTCTGAAGCGATTTTAACGTCACACTGCCATATGAAACTCCATAATCTGTTTTAAGTATTTCTCTGTCTAACATCAAGCTCACCTACCATTTCATCTGTATTCAGGTCTTCTTACCTGAACTGTTCTTATATAATCTGCATTAATCTCCTGACTTGAAATAACAATACTGAAACCTATGATATCCTGCTTTGTACCAATCTTTGTTCTGTATTTTGATTCTTTTCCTTTATGACAATCTATTCTGTAAATCAAAAGCAACGGAACATCTTCCAAGCCCAAATCATAGCGAAGTTGTATCAATTTTTTTCCTCTTTTCTTTCCTTCAACAAAGAGCTTTCGTTTCTCTGCAGAAAGTTCATCTACACACACATCGCTCAAAATATCTCGACCTGAACGCAAAGAGCCTATATCAATATATTTTGGGGTCGTTTTTCGTGAACGCTCTATCTTACCAACATTGACAGATGCGATTGTCCAGCGTTCTTCCGCTTTCGCATCCCCTGCAATAGCTATATTCCATTTTAAGTAACGACCCTCTTTGTTCATTTGCTGTATCCATCTCACAAAAATCGGAATATCTACATGCAATGGGGAGCAATCAAATATTTTATACTTCTCCAAGAATTCCGAGATAACATACTCCGAATCAACGGAATTCCACGAATATGCTGAATTTACAGCATCCGACTTTCTTGCAGCACCTAATTTTTGAAGAAAATCTTCTGTTACGTTTATATTCTTTCTAAGATCTTCCTCTGAATCCTCAAATTGAGTCACTTCATAACTATCACCACTGAAATCAACGTCACACGCCACCATATTTTGAGATTTATTTTTCGAGGTAAGCATAAATCGAGCAATCTTAGATGAACTCAAAATTCTGGGGCCAAACAGCGAAGGACTTTTTCCCTTTTTCATAAAATCTTCAAATTCAGCTTTCAGCTTTTCATCAATTTCCTCAATAAGCTCAAATTTTCGCTGTACCTGCTCGGTCATCCATATTCTCTGCAATAATTCAAACTCATGCCTATAGCCGAACCATCTTGCCATTTGCATCAGAGTATCAGCCTGATTAACATTTCTCGCAAAATAAGTGCATACAAGCCCCTCTAATGTTAAACCTCGCGAAAGTGTATTTCCGCCCATTATTATAAACACTGGCGCTTTTTTCATTCCAGCTAATTCTTCGTCTGTAGGATACACAATTCTTAAATATGTACCCTCCTCAGCGATTCTATTTGCACTGCAATTATCTACACACAGATGAATCCCGTCTTCATGATATATAAGTTGCTTCTCATCTCCGAGTTCGATGTTTATAATGTTATATAGCATTTGATAAATATCTTCTTTTATATCCTCAAAATTGGGGAAAACATCACATACTTTATCTAAATTTGCATATTTAGGATATCCTTCCTTCAAGTCCGAAAGTCGAAAATTCTCCTTCTCTGCTTCGTATACTTCATTGCAAAGAATCAGAATTTTCCCGGTAGCGCTTTCTCGCTTAAGCCAACTGCGTAATACTTCATATTCTTCAAAGTGCCCGTTTTGAATCGCTGTTGTGTGAATAAGCATACTGATAGGCTTCTTATGTCCTCGGTATCTTAAAACCGCCGCTGCTGATAAAAACCATGCAATGGATTTCTGAAATTCCTCCGGAAGAGTAAAAGCATCACCCTTATGTATCAGTTTAATCTCTTTCATCTCTTCCTCAGATATTGTTCTGATAATATTCAGCCCCGAGTAATCTTCATCGGATTTACTTCCCCATATTGCTTTAACACCAAAATATTCATTGGATTCAGGAAGTGTACAAATAAAATTACTGGGATATAACGATTCTTTATATGCCTCATTTAATACATTTGCATAAGGCGTTGCTGTAAAGCAAATATAATTCATTGCCTGAAATTGAGAAGCAGAAACATTCCCTTCACAATCACATCCTCTAACCAAATCAATAATCATCTGGTTTACTGCCGTTCTTTCTATCTCTTCTTCGTCCCGCGGACAACCCATTTTTACCGTGTTAACACTTGCTTGATCTGCCTCGTCATCTATAACCAGAATTCTCATTTTTGCAGTTCTCGAAGGATTTGAGTGCAACCAAGTAATCAGATTTTGCAATCTTCTGGAATTTTTTAAGCAAACCACTACGTATCTATGCAGCCATTTGTTAGTTGATCTACCATCTTGAAAAATATTCAAGCTGAGATCATCAACCATATATTTCTGGCTTGTCTCTATATCAACCATATAATCTGGATTACTTGTATAATCCAAAACATGCCAACTCACGCCTCCGCTATCCGTCAAATCCGAATAGAACCTATTTCTCGTTTGCTTACGAAGGTTATCTATGGTTCCTGAAAGCACGATGAATATATTCCAATCATAATGCGCTGCCATTGTAACCAGTCCAATCATGTTCGCCGTCTTACCAGATTGAACGCTTCCCATCACCAATCCCTTAACCGGACCGCTAGCTCTTGTATCTCTCTCAAGATGATTAAGCATCCAATGGCAATTATTTTCCAACGTATCTACAGCATCACTTGAAAACTTCGCTTTTCCACTGTTTTTCCCGAGAAGAAGATTCTTATAACGCACCCACGCTGAACCACCATCTGTCGGAACTCCCAAATTATTTGTTTCCCTATCGGAAATTCCGTATAAATCAGTTATTTGCGAATAGTTACTATGAATAACACTTACAAAAGGAGCCCAATCTGAAAAATCCATATTCGGAGGTATAATCAACTCCTCATTTTGCAGTCTGCCAAATTCTTCTATCTCATGTTCTTCATCAATGCATAAATGAATAACCTGATTCCAATCAAAACCATGTTGAATCTTATCAGCTATCCATTGCTTGCATGCAATGTATTCTTCACCTGCGTAATTATTCATTTTCTATCATCCTTTGTCTTTATTCTCTACTCCTGATAATTTCTTCGACTCTCTGTGCGCAATCAGCTGTATTTTTCTTTATTTCCTTCCCCCAGAATCGAATAACTATCCAACCTTCCCCTTCAAGTTTCTGGTTTACTTCTAAATCCCTCTGTATATTGCGCTCAATTTTGGGTATCCAAAACTCCTTCCTGGATTTTATATCGTTTTTCCTGTTGTCCCAATCATATCCGTGCCAAAACTCACTATCACAAAACACTGCGATCTTCTTTCCGATAAATGCTATATCAGGATGTCCAAAAATACCCTTAACATTTTTTCGGTATCTTAATCCTCTTCTCCAAAGTTCTTGACGGAGAATTTTCTCGATTTCCGAATCCTTATTTTTAATTGCCTGCATATTTCTACGTCTTTGTTCAGGAGTATGATTATCCATAGATTCACTTCCTTAGTATCTACATTATTAATTCAATTTCGGCTGTGTCATTATTTAGATTCATCTAACACAACTTCAACAATATCCTCTATTTTTACATCCAAAGCAGTGCATATTTTCCCCAATACCAGCGTTGATACATCCCCACCTTTGCTCATCTTTGCCAAAGCATTGGTAGATATTCCTGCCATTTCTCGCAGATCTTTTCTATATAATCCCCTGTCTATTAACAATTTCCAGAGCTTGTTGTAATTCATTGCCATTGCTTTCACCTTTACCTACATTCACTTGATATACATGTATCCCCAATAATAAGGTACCATTTTGTTTTGTAAAAATCAATTTCATTTTGTAATTTTCAAACTGTAAAACTAAATTTTTATCGAAAAATGGGATATAATGTTAGATGGATGACCGTTAATTGACTGAATTTCATTTTTCAGGTTGTTGAACTACAGAATTACAGGATTAATATGAGCATGTTACCCCTATATTTTAAAAAAACCACTACCAGAGTAATGGTCTTAAAAATAAAACTATTCATTTTGTTCCAGTCATCGTTTTATTATAAACGGCTAGTTCATGCTGTCCTGTAAATCACGTAGGACAGTAACACTTTTTTCTTTCTCATTCACTATGTAAAATACTATATGGTTTCAAATTAATGTCATCGCAGCTACTGTAGGTATATTTAGTCTTATATTTTTCTTCTGCATAAACCTCCCAAATCATATGGTATCAATTTCTGCCCACAATTCCTCTTCGGAAATAACTCTGCCATTTTCCACATCATCTATCGCAGCATCCAACTTGGAACGAATAACCATCATTTCATCATCTAATGTGTCGGATATATTCTGACTATTTATGCTCTGCATTACTTCCATAAAAATAACCACCTATTTCTTTTCCTTCTGATCCTGTGAACGCTGTTGCATCATTGCCTTATACGTATTTGTTTTGACAGTAAATAAAATTTGGATTATGAAATTCTTCTCAATCACTCCAAAATTCAATCATATTTCCCTGCATCTCTACTCTACCCATAAATACACCCACAATCCACTATCTCTTCTTCCCGATAATTTACTTTTCTCTTCACCATACTTCCTACATCCCCTACTATACCGTCACCCTCATCTTTCCTCACAAGCTGGCACACCGTCTCCACATGCACCCCTTGACCAAACTGGTCAACTCCCTTCACGCGTCTCACCTCATACCCGCCATCCACCAGCACCCGCAAGTCCCTAGCCAGCGTTGCAGAATCGCAGCTGACATACACAATCCTTTCCGGTTTCATTGCAAGCATAGTCTCTATGCATCTGGCGTCGCAGCCTTTTCTGGGTGGATCTACAACGATGACGTCTGCGTGGATTCCCTCTTTCTCATACTTATCAGGCAGGACCTCTTCAGCCTCGCCTACATAAAACTCCGCATTCCCAATGCCGTTTATACGCGCATTTTCCCTGGCATCCTCTATTGCCTGCGGAATAACTTCGACTCCATAAACATATCCTGCTGCCTTAGCAAGAAAAAGCGAAATCGTACCGATTCCACAATACAGATCCCACACAGTTTCGTTTCCTGCAAGACCCGCGTAGTCCAGTGCGATGCTATATAGTTTCTCGGTCTGCAGCGAATTAACCTGATAAAAAGATAGCGGGGAAATATGGAAAGTTACTTTTTCATTTGTGGGCTCAAATAAATTATTCCGCTCACCTTCATCTGCCGTTTTCATAATACGGATACTATCCTCAATATACCCTCTTCCCCATAGAATCCGTATTTTTTTTCCCATGATCACATTGGTGCGTTCAGTGTTAATGCTGACACAAACGCTTACAATCCTCCTTGCCGGGCGCTGCAAATCTGCATTCTCAAAATCTATTTCCGTAAGTTTCCTAATTAATTCCTTTTCCGCAGGCAGCTTTTTCCCATTAATTACAAGGCATACCATGATTTCCCCCGATGAAAAACCGGTTCTGATCAGAATATGGCGCACTAAGCCTTCTCCGGTATTTTCTCTGTATGCCGTAACATGATTTTCATTCATATATGAAAGCACAGTCTCCAGGATCAGTTTGTTTTCATGTGCTCCTAATGCGCAGTCCGTATTTGGGATAATGTCGTGGGTGCGGCCTGCATAAAAGCCTGTCACCAATTTTCCGTTTTTATCATATCCGACCGGATATTGTGCCTTGTTGCGATAATGCCAGGGATCTTCCATTCCTACGATCGGCTCCATAACCTTGTCTATGAATTCTTTCTCAAAACCGCCTATCCTTATCAGGTTATTCCTTATTTTATCCTGTTTAAAAGTTAACTGTTTTTCGTAACTCATTGCCTGAATCTGGCAGCCGCCGCATTGCCTGTGAAAAGCGCAGCGGGGTTCCACACGAAAAGAAGAAGGTGTTATCACCTTCTCGACTCTTGCATAACCGTAATTCTTTTTTACCTTGGTGATTCTTGCCTCTACAATATCACCTATGACAGCATCCTTGACAAAAAGAGCGTATCCGTCGATTTTTCCGATTCCCTCGCCATCGTTCCCGATATCGTCAATACTGACCGTTACTATATCATTTTTCTTATATTCCATAATTTTATCCTATTCCTTTATGCTGCCAATATCCAAAAATCTTAGATTTTTCAACTTATTCCCATCTGGAGTCAATCACGTTAGATTCAAACATCCTGTTAAACCCAAGCCAGCCGTTTCCTGTCGAGGAATTCAAAAGCTCCGTAAAGATCTCCATTTTTGCATCTGTATTATCTGCAAAGCTAAGCGCCACAGCCTCTATAATTGCCGGCTTCTTTGGCGAACCGAATTCAAATTCCCCATGATGGGAAAGTATGCAGTGCTTTAGCTCGCTTGCCAAGAATGCAGGAAATCCTTCAATTTCACGAATTTTTTCTCCAACCATCTCAGTTCCTATTACAATATGACCCAGGAATTGTCCGTCATCGGTGTAATCATTTTCCGGGAAAAGAGAAAGCTCTTTTGTCTTTCCTATATCATGGCAGATTGCCGCCGTGATCAGCAAATCTCTTTTTAAAAGCGGATACTGGGTGCAATAAAAATCGCACATTTTAGCTACGCTCAAGGAATGTTCAAGCAGCCCGCCAACAAAACCATGATGCAGCGTTTTAGCCGCAGATGATTGACGAAAGACCTTAACAAATTCCTTATCTTTTACAAAAAATGCCTGCAACAGCTCCTTAAGATAACGATTCTCAATACTGTCAATAAAACCAAGTAATTCTTCCATCATGGCGTCAATATTTTTACTGCTTACCGGAAGATATTCCGCCGGGTCATACTCACCTTCATGACAGTGTCTAATCCTTTTCACACTCAGCTGCAAAGCGCCCTGAAAATTATTGACATCACCGTACACCTCTATGTAGTCCATGCTGTCAAACTCTTCAATTCCGGCACTATTCGGCTCCCACACCTTTGCATCTATCGTTCCCGTTTTATCCTGCAAGATCACGTTATAATAAGTCTTCCCATTCTTAGTCACCGCCGACTGCTTATGCTTACACAAATATATATCCGAAATCCGATCTCCTTCTTTATAATCCTTTATATACTTCATATTCCCATCATCCCTTTCCTTCATCTATAATATTAAATAATTCCCAACCATTATCCTACTTCTCCCAGTGTAACCGTAACCCGCATACTCTGAAATCCATTCATTCCCTGACGCATAAGCGTAATATTAACAACGTCCTCCGGCTCTGCGCTATACAACAGGTTCAGCAGTTCGTTATAATTTGTAACTTCCGCACCTCCCACTCTGGTTATGACGTCTCCGCTTTGAATTCCGGCTATCATTGCCGGTGAATCCATTTCAATTTCCTTAATATAAGCCCCCGCCGGAATACCTGATTCCAAGCTGGCTTCGGGCGGCACATCCGCTCCATGAATTCCCAGGTACGCTCTTTTCTGATCATTGGACATTTTTGTAATAGTTCTCTTAAGTTCCGAAATTCCATATGCTGAAATGAGGTTTCCCCTGTCATCACTATTGTATGAATTATCAATAATACCGACTATCTTGCCTTTGAAGTTAACAAGCACGCCTGTTGAATTCCGGCTTGCATAAATATCCGTAGATATAAGTTTATACGCCGAATCCACATGATCTATCAAAGTACCTGAAGAGGTTATAAAGCCATAGCAGATTGAACCGCTGTTTCCCATCGGACTTCCAAGCGCCATAACCGGCGTCCCGGTAAGATTGATCATACTGGAGCCAAGGCTGGCAATATTAATGACATCCATAGTCTCTTCATCTATCGCCAACAGCGGCACTGCCAAAATGGCAAGTCCTGTAGACGCATCCCTTTGTACCACCTCTGCTTCTATACTGGTCTGGTCACAGAATGTCACGACAATTCTTTCCGCGCCGCTTATATTATTCATACTGACAAGAATCAACATTTCCTGCCCGTTATTGGCAAGGATGATTCCGGATGCGGTCGCCTCATTCTCATAAGTATCATTGAACCAATCCACATCTGAAGTAACTCCGGTAACCGTTACGATTGAGCGGCCGACATCTTTGGCCATGTCCGAAAGTTCTTCGTATACCGCCTGATATTCCTTCACCCCGAATGTCACCTGTGAAAGCAATTCCTCTATCTGCTCATTTTCAAGCTCGGCGCTTTCCGCCTCCAACTCTTCTTCTACCATTTCCTCCGTCAGCATATCCTCTGGATTCATTTCTTCAACAATAGTCTCTTCGGGAAACTGTACCTCCTGCGGCTCCTCCTCTGGATATAACCAGTTATTAATGACCGGCTCTAAGAGCAAAAATGTCACACACGCCACAAGCCCAAAAAGCACCGCCATCGATGCCGTTATTATGGTCCTCCGCAGCAGCTTTTTCTTATTGACCGGTTTTTGTTTAATCCTTTCCCGCAAAAAATCCGACTGCACAAGCGGTGAATATTCCGCCTGATCCTTAGCCACCGCATCATCTTTATCTATATCCGTCTTTTTAATATTTTCATCAGCCATACAACGAAATAACCGCCTTTTTCATATTTTTACAACGCTTGGGAGTAAAAATACATAACTTACTCCCGACATAACACATATGTTTTAAGTATATCTTTTTCATAGTAAATTTACAACCTTTATGATATTATAATTATAACCAGTTCAGCCAGAGCAGAATATATCAGCTAAATCATGCTCGCATGAGTTTAGCTGACATATTCTGCTCTGAGGGAACGCCCGCTTATGAGCAAAAAGAGCTGCGCAGCAGCGGAAAGCGCTGTCAAGCGCGTTTTGCGAATGGGCGTGTGCTGAACGTCCGGGTTGGCGTGCACTGAACGTCCTGACATCCACCAAATGTCACGACCGTGCCTAAACGTCCCTAAAATGCTTCACCCCCAGCGAGGTTAAAATATGAACACCAAAGTCCTACGCACATTAGAATACAACAAAATAATCGACCAACTAACCGACAAAGCCACCTCCGCCCCCGGCAGAGAACTTTGCCAGTCACTCACCCCGATGACCGACCTTGAACAAATAAGGCTCGCCCAGACAGAAACAGCTGATGCCCTAAGCCGCCTTTTCAAAAAAGGCTCAACCTCATTTGGCGGCAACAAAGATCTAAGCTTCAGCATACGTTCCTTAGAAGTTGGCAGCACCCTATCCATCTCGGAGCTTTTAAGCATCGCGTCCATGCTCGAAAACGTCAACCGAATCAAAGCCTACGGCCGCAGCGACAAGGAAGACGCCCCCACCGATACGCTATCTGACTACTTTAACGCCTTAGAGCCCCTTACTCCTATTGCAAACGAAATCCGCAGATGCATTTTGTCCGAGGAAGAAATTGCCGATGACGCCAGCCCGACTCTCAAACACATCAGACGAAGCATGGCAATCACCAATGACAAAATTCATTCCCAGCTTACCTCCATGGTAAACGGCTCCTACCGCACCTATCTACAGGATGCGGTTGTAACAATGCGCAACGATCGTTATTGCATTCCGGTAAAAGCCGAGTATAAAGGCCAGGTAGCAGGTATGATTCACGACCAGTCCTCCACCGGTTCCACTTTTTTCATTGAGCCGGCAGCTGTAGTTACGCTCAACAACGAATTAAAAGAGCTTTCAATAAAAGAGCAGGAAGAAATAGAAGTTATTCTGGCTGACTTAAGCGCGCGCGCAGGCGAGCATACACAGGAGCTTGCATCTGATCAGAAGATTATGACTACTCTGGATTTCATTTTCGCCAAGGCCTCTCTTGCCATGTGCGAAAATGCGACTATGCCTATTTTTAATACCGAACACCATATTAAGCTTCGTAAAGGTCGTCATCCTCTTCTTGATAAAAAAAGAGTCGTACCCATAGATATAGAACTCGGCACAGACTTTGATTTACTGGTAATTACAGGTCCAAACACCGGCGGTAAAACCGTCTCGCTTAAAACAGTCGGCCTTCTTACCCTTATGGGGCAGTCAGGCCTTCATATACCGGCGCTTGACCGCTCGGAATTATCTATTTTTACGGAAGTCTATGCAGACATCGGGGATGAGCAGAGTATAGAACAGAATCTCTCTACTTTTTCATCCCATATGACATCCATTGTTTCCATCTTGGAAAATGCCGATGCCGATTCGCTCTGCCTGTTTGACGAGCTTGGCGCAGGCACCGACCCTACAGAGGGCGCCGCCTTAGCCATCTCAATTCTGGATTACCTGCACTGTCGGGGAATTCGTACTATGGCAACAACGCATTACAGCGAGCTTAAGGTTTACGCACTTTCCACATCCTTTGTCGAAAATGCCTGTTGTGAATTCGATGTGGAGACACTACGCCCCACATACCGGCTTTTAATAGGCATACCGGGAAAAAGCAACGCCTTTGCAATTTCTTCTAAGCTGGGTCTGCCCGATTATATAATTGAAGATGCCAAAAAACATATCACTGAAGACAAAGAGAACTTTGAAGATTTGTTAACCGATTTGGAGAACAGCCGCATTACAATTGAAAAAGAGCGGCAGGAAATTGCGTCGTATAAACAGGAAATAAAATCCCTTAAAGAGCGCCTTGAATCCAAACAGGAAAAAATCGATCAATCCAAGGAACGCATCCTAAGAGAAGCCAATGAGGAAGCAAGACAAATATTGCAGGACGCTAAAGAATTCGCGGATGAAACCATACGCACCTTCCGCAAGGCCGACTCCTCTTTGTCCATAAAAGATTTAGAGAAATCGCGGCAGAAAGTACGTGACAAGATTTCCGAAAAGAATGAGAAACTGGCTCTTAACAATGACAAGCCAACGCATAAGCGTCTAAAACCAAACCAGCTTAAACTTGGAGATTCGGTCAAAGTCGTTTCAATGGGGCTTAAAGGCACCGTAAGCTCGCTTCCTGACAAAAACGGTAAAATGTTTGTACAGTGCGGCATTATACGCTCGCAGGTGTCGCTGGATGACTTGGTATTACTTGAAGAAGAAACCGTTACCACTTCCGGCTCTATGCAACGCACCGGCTCCGGCAAACTGAAAATGTCCAAGTCCTATTCTATTTCAACGGAAATAAATCTCCTTGGAAAAACTGTGGACGAGGCCATTTCCGAACTTGATAAATATCTGGATGATGCTTATTTAGCACACCTTCCAAGCGTCCGAATCGTTCATGGTAAGGGTACCGGTGCGCTGCGTAAAGCAGTCCAGAATTACCTTCGCCGCTGTAAATATGTAAAGAATTACCGCATGGGTGAATACGGTGAGGGCGACGCGGGCGTTACTATCGCGGAGTTTAAATAAAGGGGGAAATTTTTCAAATGGTAAGTAAACAAAAAGTATTAATTGTCGATGACGATAACAACATTGCAGAACTTATTTCGCTATACCTTACAAAAGAATGTTTTGAAACCATGATCGTAAATGACGGGGAATCAGCTCTAAGCGCCGTAGAGAGCTTTGAGCCGAATCTGATGCTGCTTGATCTGATGCTGCCGGGCATTGACGGCTATCAGGTCTGCCGCGAAGTGCGCACCAAAGCTTCCCTGCCCATCATAATGCTTTCCGCCAAGGGTGAAGTTTTTGACAAGGTTCTTGGCCTGGAACTTGGTGCAGATGATTATATGGAAAAGCCCTTCGACTCCAAAGAACTTGTAGCAAGAGTCAAGGCAGTGCTCCGCCGTTATAAGCCTGCGGTTTCCGTTCAGCCTAATTCCGATGTAAAATGTGTAGAATATCCGGACCTGATCATCAATCAGACAAACTATTCCGTTATCTATATGGGAAAAACAATCGAAATGCCGCCCAAAGAACTGGAACTGCTTTATTTCCTCGCCTCTTCACCTAACCATGTTTTTACAAGAGAGCAGTTACTTGACCAGCTCTGGGGATATGAATATATCGGCGACACCAGAACTGTAGATGTGCATATAAAAAGACTTCGTGAAAAAATTAACGATCACGACAAATGGCGGATCGCAACAATCTGGGGTATTGGATACAAATTTGAAACAAGGGCTTAAGCAGTCTTAGAAAGGCATTAAACATAAAATGAGAAAGACTTTATATCTGAAATTAATACTTGCATATATAATTTTTGGCTTTTTCGGCTTTATTGTGGTTGCCACCTTTGTATCCAGTATGACGCTTGACCATCTCAAAAAGGAAAAAGCTGATTCGCTATACAGAGAAGCCACCCTTATCGCCAACACCTATGCTTCCGATCTGTATAACAGCGAAACTACCCTTGAAGCGGTAAAAAGTCAATTGGACGCCCTTGATGCTTACCTCAATGCTTCCGTCTGGATCATTAACCCATCCGGCCGTATGATACTTGACTCTGCCACTCCCATGAATGTGGAAAATGAAGTGGTAATTGAAAATTTTAACCCGACGGTTACCGAAGGTTCCTACTATACGATCGGAGATTTTTTCGGCACCTTTGACGAAGATACATTAAGCGTTTTTGCACCTATTACTTCTGATTTTAAAGTAAAAGGCTATGTTGTCATACACACTCCCATGAGCAGTATAAGGGCAGCCTCCGACAACCTGCTTAATATTTCTTATATAACGTTGATCATACTTTTTCTGCTTTCATTAATCATTTTGATTTTTTTCACAGAAATTGTCTATATACCGCTTCGCAAAATTACGGAAGCCACAGAGCAGTATGCAAGCGGCAATATGCACTATGAATTTTCTGTTGAAAGCGTGGACGAAATGGGCTATCTTGCCGCTACCCTCTCCTATATGGCAAGCGAAATTGCCCGCTCGGAAGACGACCAAAAGAAATTTGTCGCCAACGTTTCCCACGATTTCCGCTCCCCTTTAACTTCAATAAAAGGCTATCTTGAAGCTATGTTAGACGGCACTATCCCTGAGGACATGCACGAAAAATATCTGACTATCGTTTTAAACGAAACTGAGCGTCTTACCAAATTGACTAACAGCCTTTTGACCTTAAACAACTTAAATACCAAGGGGCTTATGCTGGATAAGACCGACTTCGATATCAACATTATTATCCGCAATGTGGCCGCATCATTTGAGGGCACCTGCCAGATGAAAAAGATTGCCATTGAACTTGTCCTGACCGGTGAAGAAATGTTTGTAACCGCCGACATGGGCAAAATCCAGCAGGTTCTTTATAATCTGTTAGATAACGCCATTAAATTCAGCCATAACGATTCAATAATCAAACTTGAAACAACCGAAAAGCATAATAAGGTTTTTGTCAGCGTCAAGGACTCCGGCATCGGCATACCCAAAGATAATCTGAAACTTATATGGGATCGTTTTTACAAATCAGATATATCGCGTGGAAAGGACAAAAAAGGGACCGGTCTTGGTCTCTCTATCACTAAAGAAATCATCCAGTCCCATGGTGAACATATTAATGTGATCAGTACCGAAGGCGTCGGCACTGAATTCATCTTCTCGCTGCCAAAATCAGCTATTGAAGACGAAGATTAAGACTTGCATAATCAGCAGAATAATTGAAAGGTAAGAACACATGCCTGTAATTGACACTTTACCGCCATTGCAGCCTGTGAAGCTCGCCTTGTCTCTGCATATTATTAAAACCATTCTGCCTAAGCGCCTCATAAAGCACAATCGCAACGGCATTTGAAAGGTTGAGGGAACGAATCTCTTCCAACATTGGAATCCTGATACAGTTTTCCTCATTCTCCACCAGAATCTCTTCCGGAATACCGGCGCTTTCTTTACCAAACATTATAAAATCGTCCGCACCGAAATCCGCTTCCGTATAAACCTTTTTTGCCTTGGTGGTTGCCATCCATATTTTGGCCCCGGGATTCTTAGTTAGAAATTCATTGTAATTCATGTATCTTGTCACATTCAGCTTATCCCAGTAATCCATCCCTGAGCGCTTAATCGACTTTTCATCCAGATGAAAACCCAACGGCTCAATAAGGTGTAACGAAGTTCCGGTCGCCACACAGGTTCTTCCGATATTGCCGGTGTTTGCCGGTATTTCAGGCTGATGTAAAATAATATGCATAAATCTATCCCTTCTATTTCTATCGCTATCTCAGACAATACTTTGCTAGTTTTACGCCTGACATAATCTGAATCTGCTACCCCTTCCTTAGCCGCTCTACGAAATCTGCAAGCCTTCCCATTGCCACCTTAAGATTATCCAAAGAGTACGCATAAGATATACGCAAAAATCCTTCCCCGCAATCTCCAAACGCAGTTCCCGGTACTGCCGCAACTTTCTCCTCCTGCAAAAACCTTGTTGCAAATTCATCACTTGTCATGCCAAACTCTTTAATAGACGGAAAAACATAAAATGCTCCAAAAGGCTCAAAACACTTAATACCCATTTCCTTAAATGCATAGAGCAGATATCTTCTTCTTTGATTATATTCTTCCCTCATCTGCGCCACATCTTCATCGCCGTTTCGTAGCGCTTCCACAGCGGCATACTGACTGGTTGTCGGAGCACACATAATAGCAAACTGATGAATTTTTAACATCTGCGCAATGATTTCCTTCGGTCCGCAAGCATAGCCAAGACGCCATCCGGTCATCGCATATGCCTTAGAAAAGCCATTAATCAAAATCGTCCTCTCCTTCATTCCGGGAATTTCCACAATCGAAACATGCTTATCTTTATATGTAAGCTCGGCATAAATTTCATCAGACATGACATATATGTCATTTTTTATAATTACCTCTGCAATTTCCTCAAGGTCTTTTTTCTCCATAATTGCGCCGGTCGGGTTATTAGGAAACGGTAAAACCAAGAGTTTGGTTTTATCCGTAATTGCTTGTTCCAATTCCTGCGCAGTCAGACGAAATTCATTTTCTTCTTTTAACTCTATAATAACCGGAACGCCGCCTGCCAGTACTGCACAAGGCTCATATGATACAAAACTCGGCTGCGGAATAAGTACCTCATCCCCGGGATTCAGCATGGCACGCATTGCTGCATCTATACCTTCCGAGCCGCCTACCGTTACGAACACCTCATTAAGCGGATTATATTCCACGCCCTGTTTTCTTTTTAAATAAAGACAGATTTCTTCTTTTAATTCCTTGAGTCCTGCATTGGATGTATAGAAAGTGCGTCCTTTCTCCAGTGAGTAAATTCCCTCATCCCTTATATGCCACGGCGTATCAAAATCAGGCTCTCCCACGCTCAAAGAAATTACGTCATCCATCTCATTTACAATATCAAAAAATTTTCTTATTCCGGAAGGCTTAAGGCCTACTGCCTTATCTGACAATGGATTTCTCATGGAGTCACCTTCTCTCTTGTATCTTCATATTTTTTCGCAAGAATCGTTCCGTGATCCTTATATTTTTTAAGTATAAAATGAGTTGCCGTACTAAGTACCGTATCCAACGTAGAAAGTTTGTCAGATACAAAGCCCGATATCTCCTTTAAAGATTTTCCCTCAAGCGTAACAAGCAGATCAAAACCTCCTGATATAAGATAAACAGAGGTTACCTCGGGATACTTATAGATGCGCTCTGCAATACTGTCAAAGCCCTGTCCTCTCTGTGGAGTAACCCGCACTTCGATCAATGCAGTAACTTTTTCAATAGAAGTCTTTTCCCAGTCAATCAATGTATGATAGCCGCAAATAATGCCTTCGCTCTCAAGCGCTGCAAGCTCGTTCACAATATCAATTTCTTCCACGCCCAAAATAACCGAAAGTTCTTTAGTATCAATCCGGCTGTTTCTTTCAATCACTGTCAATATTTTCTCTCTCATAAATTCATTACCTATTCCTTTCTTCTGCCGCAATCCATATGCAGGCACATTATTTAATAATACCAATACTTAACTATCAGATATGTTATATATTTGATCCATCTTTGGCGGCTCTAAGAACCTTCTTTCATCATCATTCAAAATTACCCTGTCATTTCCCGCAGTGGTCTTACCCACTATGACCGCAGGAACTCCTGCTTTGTTAAGTTCTCTTACAAGACCTGTTCCATCCGTTGCAGTCATAAGCAGGCTACCTCCCGACAACAGTTCGTATGGATTCAAATCATAAAACTCACAAATCTCTATAGTCTCCTGACGAACCGGCAATTTCTTTAAATCTATTTCCAGTCCAACGCCAGCGCCATCTGCCATCTCCCATAAGGCACCGAAGATTCCGCCCCATGAAACATCGTGCATACCGCAGACGCCGGACTTAACGGCGGTGGCGGCCTCCGGTACTACCGAAAGGAAACGTTCAAATTCCATCGCTTCTTCTATCATTCCTATAGGATATCGGGTGATTAATTCTTCCTTATGTTCTCTTGCTAACCTCACTGTACCCTCAAGCCCTATCCACTTACTGATTATTACATCCTGTCCGGCTCTTATAGCATGTCCGTCAGCTTCGTTTCCCCGTGTACTAACTTTACTTCGCTTACCTACGCCTGTCACCGTAAGTATAGGAAGGTCTATACCTGACATCACATCCGTATGCCCTCCCATGATCTGCACGTTATGAAGCTTCGCTGTCTCTTCCGCCTGCTTCATCATAGCCTGAAGTTCCTTCTCCTCAGTCGCTTCAGGAAGTAAAGCCGAAATCATAATTCCGATCGGTTCCGCTCCTGCGGCGGCTATGTTGTTGAGCGCCTTATGTATTCCATAGCTGCCCACCATATCCATAGGCGCACTGACAGGATTGGTAGAAATAACGGTTTCCGTATTTTCGTCAAATGACAAAACGGCGCAGTCTCTCCCCACGCCTGCGCCGCATAAAACTTCTTCCCTTTTTGTCTTTATATTTCTTAAAACGGAACGAATAAGAACACTTTCCGATATCTTACCAATTCTCATAATACTTTATCCGCCTGTTATGACATATTTATTCTCTAAATAATGGCATGGAATTTACGGTGCTGCCGCGTCCGGAGCAGGTTGTTCCTGAGCTGCCGCATCTGCTGCTGCCTGTGCCGCTGCTGCATCTGCTGCTGCCTGTGCTGCCGCAGCATCCGCCGCCGCTTGTGCTGCTACCGCGTCTCCTGCTGCCTGTGCCGCTGCCGCATCTGCAGTTGCCTGATATGCTCCCGCTACAGCTTTGACCTGGTCAACACTATTGGTTGCCACTGCTGCCATAATTGCATTATATGCCGCCGGATCCGCAGTTGCAATTCCTACCGTAGCGCTTCTTGGCGCCTTATTGTACGTACTGCTGTTAACCTGTTCCCTGCTGACTTCAACACCGTCAACAGTAACAACTTTCCATAACTGTGCCTTATACCCGATATGCGCAGACTGAACTGAGCAATATCCAACCGGCAGAGATTCATTAGTATATATAACCTCAGTATCCGGCACGATCCTCTCAAGCACTACGCTCTCATAAGTAACTTTCCTGTTGCTGTCTCTTGTCTCTACTCCGTATATTGTAAAAGTAATATTTTTATCGGGAGTTGTCTGACCTTCTATATAAATCGGATATTCCAAATTGTTAACAAACTTAAAATCTTTGCCTGAAGATTCTGCAATCGCTGCGTCCGCAGAAGGATCTACATAAGTAACAATCATAGAATGGTTGTAACGCTGTGTCACTTCCAACTCTGCCTGAAGCACCGCATTATATAAGGTTGTAGACACCTGACAGATTCCGCCGCCAAGACTGTCCACTACCATACCGTTCACATAGGAACCTGCCATATAATATCCATTTGCTTCCGTAAACGGAGAAACCACTTCATATGCTGAGAATTCATCTCCCGGATACAAGGTACACCCGTCAATCAGACTACAGCCATTGCTCACATTTGCGCTTCTGGACTGACCGGATGTAGAGTAGCTGGTGGTAAAAGTTCCAAGAACATCTTTTACCATAGAGAGTTCTTCCTTACTGCCTCTTGGTTCAACTATATTTATTACCAGATTGACGTCTCCGGCCTCACCGTTCCACTCGCTTGTCAGATAATCATAAACTGCATCCGCAGATGCCTCTAAATCCACCTCGATACCGGTCTGACCATCGGTAATTTCAAAAGCTCCGTCTACCCTTTTTAAGGATGCATTGACAGCTGCCTGATTATACTCGGTGCCATTTTCTTCAATAAATGATTTAATCTTGCTTTTATCAAAATCAAACTCTACATCATAAATCTTATTCGAACGCTGCAGATCCTTGAGCGCCTTATAGCACTGTACAATATTACCTTTCTTTCCAAGGCTTGCTGCTTCATCAATTATCTCTTTATTTTTCCACTTAAGTCCCAGTTCAGATGCCGTTACGGTAATGATTCCGTCATCTATGGCATGCATTACGATTTCAGTATCCGCAAACGAGTCTACATAAGCCTGAACTTCCTTCTTAGCCTCCGAAGCAGTCATACCTTCCAAATTTATGTCATCTGCATATATTCCGGCTTCAATCTTATCATTAGCTTTTTCCTTAGCGTCTACATTAAGTGTAATACCTGAAATGCAGACACCACCGCACAATGCAATAGTGGCGATAAGCCTTCTCCAACTGCTTTTCATAAAAATCCTCCATTCTTACTCAACCTGCGATTGCCTAGATGCAAAAAATATGATAAACTTAAACTCGCTATAACTATACCGCCACACTTACCAAAAGCGGAACCACCATAGCTAAAATAAGTATTATGATTATGATAGCAGATATTATCTGTCTTGATTTTTTATTATGCCACGAAAACATAAGCACAACCTCCTCTATTACTGAAAGGATATTATATATGAAATTTCCCTTTTTGGCAAGTTTTATCATCTTTATTATATGGCTTAATTTTCAGATTGCCAAGCGCAACCATATTGACGGCGACCCGATTCAGAAATTCTGGGCTAGGGAGCACCGGGCCAATAATACTACAAAGCAACCGCTTGATGACCTTGAGTATATCACAATACCGCTTGAGCGCCTTCCCATGCATATTCTGCCGGAAGATGAGCAGATTGCCGAATATCAGGACACCGTGAAATATTTAAGTGGAGTCTCAATAGTCAATTTTACCGGTATAAGCAACACCGATCTGAAACTACAATACGGTGCGCCCAATCTTGACCGCTTATCACGCTTCGACCAAAATTATACCGTACTTGCCAGAACCCTAAATAGCTGGGCTGCCTGTCTATACGAAAAAGGTTATGTAAAAGAGGCCCGCGAAGTTCTTGAATTTGCCGTATCTACCAGAACAGATATAAGTGCATCCTATAAACTGCTTTGTACAATTTATAAGGAAGAAAATACCCCGGAAAAAATCCGTAATCTCCATTCAGTTGCCGAAACAATCACTTCAGCAACTAAACAGACTATCGTCCGTATTCTACAAGAATCTGAGATATAATACGGCTTGCTTCGCTACGGGTAAGCTTTTCCACATCATAATCTACTTTTATTTTATGCCTGTCCAACAACTTATATAACTGCTCTTTTTGCGGAATTGTAATAGGCGTATCCCGTTTGGCATTATATGATAACAGTTTCGGCTTAAACACATCTTCATGCCCTTCATAAAAAAGCTCCGCCAGTTTATGATAAAGTTCAGATGTCGCCTTTGCATCGGCAAGCGCCCGATGTGCGCTGTGCTCAATTTCAAAATGTCTGCACAGAAATTCCAGACTGCGGCTTTCTAAGTCAGGTAAAAACTTACGCGCTAATTTCAATGTATCTATTCCAAACTTTTCAAATTTTAAACGCTGATTGATTGCTGCCTTTTTCACAAAAGAATAATCAAACAACACGCTATGCCCAAGCAGTATATCGTCACCAATAAAATCGATCAACTTAGGCAATACATCTGTAATATCAGGTGCATCGAGGAGCTGTTCATCCTTAATTCCCGTAAGCATGATAATACGTTCTTCAAGCAGTCTTTGCGGATTGACAAAAGTCTCCATTAAATCGACAACTTCCCTATCCTTGACCTTAACTGCGCCTATTTCTATAATTTTGTCATGCTTGGGGTCTAAGCCTGTAGTCTCTAAATCAAGGCATACGTATGAATCTATCATTTCGATCCTTTCGTTCTTTTTAAGCTTTCTTATTTCGCTTATTATTCCGTTTCTTATAATCCGCGCACTGTGCCTTAAGGAAACATTCATCACATTTGGGCGTAGGCGCCTTGCAGATCTGGCGTCCCAATGTAATTATCTGTATATTCCAAAGGATCCAATGATCCTTGGGCAGAACCTTCATAAGCTCCATCTCTACCTTAACAGGATCGTCCTCCTTAGTAAGTCCGAGTTTCTTGGAAATCCGCTTTACATGGGTATCCACTACAACACTTGGCTCATGAAAAATATTTCCGCGTATGACATTCGCCGTCTTACGTCCTACTCCTGACAGTGATGTCAGTTCCTCAATAGAACTCGGCACCTCTCCTCCGAACTTATCACGCAAATCTTTACAGCAGGCAATAATATTTTTCGCTTTATTATGATAAAAACCGGTAGAGTGAATGTCCTGTTCAAGCTCTTTTAAGTCCGCGTTGGCAAAATCATCTATGCTGGTATATTTGCGAAACAGATCTTCGGTTACAATATTAACTCTGGCATCCGTACACTGTGCGCTGAGTATCGTGGCAATAAGTAACTGCCATGCATTATCATGATGCAGGTAGCAGACATAATCCGTTCCATAGTGTTCATCAAGCAAATCAAGAATTTCTTTAGTATTTTTATTCATTTGTATGGTCTGCCTCCTTTAATGAATCCAAATTTGTTATTACTGTATACCCAGCCGCATAATTTATAGCATTTCGCTTTTTATAATCAAATAGCATCATGCAGGGCGAGTCAAGCCTTTTCATACGAAGGTAAATGTCCTTCTCCCACACCGGATAATCGAATACCTCTATATGCGTCATCTTTGCAAGCTGCCTGCTGTCATAAGCGGAATATTCGGGAAGATAATTTCTTTCCTTTTCCTCCCGCTCATAAAAACGCCGGATAAGCGGCTTATAGTCTGTTAAATTTTTCACAAATTCCGGCCTGCTCTTTATATTCTCTCTCAAATATAAATCAAAAGTCAAGAGCTGCCGCAGCAATTCTTCGTTAGCCGAAAGCTTCGTGCTCATCGCATATTCAAGCAGCGCCTGATAGCGATAGCTCCTTGACGGCGTCATCAGCAAATAACCCTTCTGCCTATAAAAATCAGCAAGCCCTGAATACATGTCAAAGGCGTTATCAAAGGCTGTCTGAAGCACCGGCAGAGTGTATTCAAACTGATTACTGTTATAATATACTTCCACCATCTCCTCAATCTTTTTCAGACTGAGAATCTTATCATAAGAAAGCCACTTAGTGGAAAGCACCTCGTATGGCGGCTCGTCTGTATACTTAAGCTCATAATCTTTGGCCTTTTCATGCATATAAGAACCCTTGAGTACCTTTAAAAAACCAAGCTGAAGCTGCTGCGGATGCATTTCATAAACAGTATTAAATGAATGTTTGAAGCTATCATAATCCTCATATGGAAGTCCGGCTATTAAATCCAGATGTATATGAATGTTATGATTGTACGTAATTTTTTTCACCGTTTCGCGCAATTTATCAATGTCGCTTATCCGTCTTATTTCATTAAGCGTATCTGGATTGACAGTCTGAACTCCGATTTCCATCTGCACAAACCCCGGTCGCATTTTGCCAAGAACGTCTATTTCTTCGTCCGTAATAAGCTCTGCCGCAATCTCAAAATGGAAATTTGTGACACCGTTGTCATTTTCTGCTATATACCGCCAGATTTCCAGTGCATGTTCTTTATTGCAGTTAAAAGTCCTATCTACAAATTTAACCTGCTTCACATTGTTATCCAGAAAAAACTGAAGCTCCTTTTTTACAATTGACAGGTCCCTAAACCGCACCGTCTTATCAATGGAAGATAGACAATAACTGCACCTGTAAGGGCAGCCACGGTTGCTTTCGTAGTATATTATCCGGTTTTCAAAAGAAGATAGGTTGTCGTATAGGAATGGGAGTTTGGAGATATCGGTGGGCTGTCTGGGCGGCGTGTGATGGATTTCACCATTTGTTACGCGATATGCAATACCCTGTATATCGTTTAAACTTCTAATCCTATTGTCCACCGCTTTTATTACACTGTTATCTTCTATTCCCGTGCCATCTCCTACACCTGCATAATACTCCACAATATCCCGAAAAGTCTCTTCTCCCTCGCCAATCATAATACCGCTTACCATAGGATATTTTCTCAAAAGAGCATCCGCGTCATAAGACACTTCCGGCCCTCCCAGCCAGACATCCGTCCTAGGCAGTATCTTAGGCAGCTCCGCCAACAGAATCCCTATTATACTGCGGTTCCATATATAGCAGGAAAAAGCAATAACATCCGGTTTCTTACTATAAATATCAGCAAGAATTTCTTCCGTTTTATTATTGATCGTATATTCCGCAATCTCAATAAATTCTTTAAACTCTTCATCTGCATATGCCCGCAGACTGTATATGGCAGGATTGGAATGTATGAATTTTGCATTTATGGCTGTCAGGAGAATTTTCATGCTTGTTATTGTTCCTTTAAAAATAACATGTCTATGTGATTACAAAAAATTGTCAAAATAACAAACTTATATGCCTAAAACATATCTTTTGACATACGAATCTTATAACAGTATAACACATTCGCTAATTTCAGCCAATAAAAGCGTTGTCAAGTGTTATTTTTTCTCGATTCGATGCTATTTTTGCTTAATTCAGTACTATTTTTCCTTTTTCGACTGATTTTCCTATTTAATATAAATAAATCCAAATACAGGCAGCAATAGCGAGTGTACTCTACAACCTTTCTATTGTCATTAATGGTAAATATTCCCTATCGAATATCCCCATTAAATATTGGAATTTTTTTCACCTAAAAAAGGCTTACAATAGAAGAAAGGATGTTTACTCAATGGACACTCGAATAAAAGAATTGCGATTAGAAAAAAAATTGACGCAGCAAGTTCTCGGCGAACAACTCGGTGCAAACCAAACTATGCTGAGCAAAATCGAAAATGGCATCAGTATTCCCGACGCCATGTTATTAGTCGATTTATCCCGTTTCTTTCACGTATCTACCGACTATATTCTATATCTCTCGGAAGCGCGGACGAACGCTGATCATCTGCTTGCAGACAATATCTACAATCTCAAAAAATATCAAAGGCTCATTTCTCTATATCAAAAAATGAATCTCAAGCAACAAGGAGACTGCTTTGCTTTTCTCTGCAGTATGCTAGGCATTTCCGAAGACTTATAATACTGCGATATATACATACCCGCACCTCGACAGATAATTCCTATCTGTTTTGCGTAATGAAAGTTACGCGTCTACCTTAGAGGGACTCTCCGACGGTCATATATGACCGTGGAGCACCCTCTTTTCTTATGCTTTTCCCTATGATTTCTCCCCTTCCGCATAAAATGCGCTTATTGCTTTTACAAAAAAATCTGCCACGCCTTCTCCGTACTGTGTATCACACACTTTTTTCATGCCTTCGTTATTTTGATAAAGTTCTGCCAATTGCAGCATAAAATCCTTTTCATATTTTATGCGTAAAAGTTGTTTTTGTACAAAGCCATATTCTCCGATAACCTCTTTGATTTCAAATGAATCTACAGAATATCCCTTGTTCATTCGTTCCGCTAACTTTCGCATAACGCCTTCCTGCCTTATACGGAAGGCCTCTATCACATCTTGTCCGACAGGATTCTTGGCAACATCCAACGCATTGTCTTTTCCACCATACCATTCAACAAGCTTTTTAAAGTTTTTCTGTGCCGTCTCACTGGATACTTCTTTCATAAAGTGCTCTTTAAAGCCTTCAACGCCACCAAATCTTTCTGTCATTGCCTTTTTCTGTTCCGGCTGCATGTGCCAAATCATAGAATCAAATATTTCTTCAATATCCGTCTTACTAAATACTTCAAAATCCATCGTCTTTTCTCCTTTCAGAATATCATCAATGCTTTTGATCAGACGCTCCATGCGTTCCTTTTTTACAATAAGCATCTCCCTCTGCATTTCCAGTATCTGGTTTCTGTCAAGAGCCGGATTTTCCATAACAGCTTTGATTTCCTTTAAGGGAATATCAAATTCACGGAAAAATAATATCTGCTGTAGTTTTTCCAAAGCCTTATCGTCATAAAGCCGGTATCCCACCTCACTTTTATCAGTCGGCACAAGCAGCCCGATTTCATCATAGTAGTGAAGTGTCCGCGCGCTGATACCTGTGATATCTGCTATTTCCTTTACAGTCCTCATTTTGTATGTCCTCCATTTCTCTTGATAATTTCACTGTAAACTATGACGTTCCGATAAGGTCAAGAGGGTTTTAAAATAATTTTTACATAAATTTTATACACTTGTCTATCTCAATAATACCACACTGCCATTTAGCTTATTGACACTTACGTTTTAACGAGTAAAATAAAGTCATAATTTATTTTACTCGCTTTTTATATGAAAGCAAAATCGCCTAATCATACGGATAAAAATCTCTCTGTACTTAATAAATTTATTAAGTTTCGGACTTATGGCAGTGTGGATTGGAATATTTGTTGACTGGATTGTCAGAGCGACTATCTTGTCAATGCGGTTTGTGAGTGGGAAGTGGCTACATAAGATTTAAAGATTACTTAGAGAATAATCTGCTATGTTCTTATTATTCAAACTATAAGAAAGAAGGAAAAGAATAATGAGAAACAAGAAAATAGCAGCATATATTTGTACAGAATTATTACTAATGACCACAGGGTGCAGCAATTCTTATTCAGACACGTATGTATCAAAAGCAGACACAATCAATTTTAATGATGAAGATATAGAAAAAAATATCAGTAATAGTCAAACCGGTGAAGAAATTGCTAATAGTCTACAAAACACCAAAGAAAACAATAATTTACAAGATGATGACAATAATCAGTCAAACAGTAGCAAAAATGAAAATGAGAATAATTCTCAAAGCGCTAATGAAGATTCTATACTAGATGGAAGTATTATAAGTATTGAAAATAATAGCATTATAATAAATAAAACTTTTAATTTGTCATCAACAACTGCTGTTGCATATGGGGGAGATGACGCAGTATTTGTTACAGTATATTTTTCTGAAAATACTAACTATGAAGTATGGACTGTCAAAAATAGCGGAGTCAATGGAGATTCAGATATTGATAAACGTGAGGGAACATTTTCTGATATTAAAGAACAATTATCAGTTAACATGACGGGTTTCTACGAAGGCGATGATTTTTATGCCAAACAAGTAATTATATATAATTTTGTATGATTATATTTTGAGATAAAGCAATTTAAAAAATCACTGTTATGTAGGAATAACAGTGATTTTTCAAACTATAATTACTTATTCAGCGACTCCACAAACCTATCAAACGCCGCCTGTCCCTCTTCGGTTCTCTTATAGACGCCGGCATCTTCCAGCACTCTCATGAACACATCCCCAATTTCCTTATGTAAAATGTCCATTATGTTGTCCTTATTGACATCACTGTAATTAGTCAAAAATGCGTCAACCCAATCCGCATGCTTTTCTAAAACTTCGTCGCCACGTATATCTTTTTTCTCAAGGATAGCCTCAGCTAACTGCTCCATTTCACCCTTTAATCTGGCGGGCAGTACAGCAAGCCCCATAACTTCAATCAGACCTATATTTTCTTTTTTAATATGGTGCAACTCTGCATGGGGATGATACACTCCAAGCGGATGCTCATCGGTCGTTATATTATTACGCAAAACTAAATCAAGCTCGAATTTATCTCCGCGCTTTCTTGCAATCGGAGTAATCGTATTGTGCGGTTCACCGTCTGTTTCAGCATAGATAAATGCGTCCTCGTCGGTATATCCCCTCCACGCATCCAGAATTACATCTGCAAGCGCAATTAATCTGTCAGTATTTTCCGAAGAAATACGGATTACGGACATAGGCCAGTTAACAATTCCAGCTTCAACATCCTCAAATCCTTTAATTGTACATTTTCTTTCAATAGGCGCCTTTGCCATTGCAAATTCATAGTGACCGCCCTGAAAATGGTCGTGGCTTAAAATTGAGCCTCCTACAATCGGCAGATCAGCATTTGAGCCCACAAAATAATGCGGAAACTGTTTTACAAAATCAAATAGCTTGCAAAACGTATCATGCTCAATCTTCATTGGAATATGTTTGGAATTAAAAACTATACAATGCTCATTATAATATACATATGGTGAATACTGAAATCCCCATCTGCTCTCATTAATAGTTACCGGTATGATTCTATGATTCTGCCTTGCCGGATGATTTACCCTTCCCGCATATCCTTCATTTTCCATACATAATAAACACTTAGGATAACCGCTTTGCTTTGCAGTTTTAGCTGCTGCAATCGCCTTGGGATCTTTTTCCGGCTTGGATAAATTGATTGTAATATCCAAATCACCATACTTAGTAGGCGCAATCCATTTCTGATCTTTCTTGATACGATAACGCCTTATATAATCCGTATCCTGACTCAATTTATAAAAATAGTCCGTTGCCTCCTGAGGGCTTTTCTCATACTTTGCCTTAAAAGTTGAAATCACTTCGCTTGGCCTTGGAACCAGCATACTCATGATCTTAGTATCAAACAAATCGCGATACACGATACTATTCTCAGTCATAATACCCTGCTCATACGCATAATCCATCATTTCCGAAAGAACAGCTTCCAATTCCTCTTCAGTCATTGTGACATCTGTGTCAGTTTCTTCCAATTCATCTAATCTGAAAAGTTCAAGCAGGCGGTTAGTTGTGTATATTTTATCAGCCTCTTCAATCAAATTAGTCTGCAATGCGTATTGAACTAATTTCCTAATATTATTTTGAATCATATCTTACCTCCACATTTATAATAATGGTTTGATACCCCTAATATATTAATTTACAACTTACTCGGCCCATCCCCAATTTCCACTACATAGAAATCAGCCTGCTTACCAACGCGCTCTTTATATATCGCTCCCAACTTCTCCTTAAATTCTTCTACAGCTTCATCCTTAACTATGCTGACCATACATCCGCCAAAACCGGCTCCAGTGATACGTGAACCAATCACGCCCGGTATCTTCCATGCTTCTTCTACCAAAACATCAACCTCTTCACAGGATACCTGATAGTCGTCACGCAAAGAAATATGGGACAGGTTCATCAACTCACCAAAAAGCTTAACGTCATTTTGCTTTAAAGCCGCAACCGCCTTAATTGTTCTCTGATTCTCGTAAACGGCATGTTTTGCTCTCTTTACCCTTACTTCATCTTTAATAGCCGATTTATTAGCCTCAAACTCTTCTTCGGAAAGATCGCCCAGCTCTTTAATATCCACAACGGTCTTAAGCTCCTCAAGGGCTGTTTCACATTCGTTTCTTCTAGTGTTATATGAGGAATCCGTCAACTTATGTTTTACATTGCTGTTAGTTACAACTATCTTAGCTCCTTCCAGAACAAGCGGAGCATATTCATAAGATAAGTCAGCGGTATTAAGGAAAATGGCGTTATCCTTTTTACCCATTGCGGAAGCAAACTGATCCATAATTCCGCAGTTCATGCCATTAAAATTATTCTCTGAATACTGTCCTATAAGCGCCAAGTCAATATTAGTCACGTCAAAACCAAATAAGTCGCGGAGCATAAAACCCGTAAGCACTTCCAGTGATGCAGAAGAAGATAAACCTGAGCCGTTTGGAATATTTCCGTTAAGCACGATATCCATACCGCATGGCATTTTGAATCCTCTTTTTTCAAAAGCCCACATAACGCCCTTAGGATAGTTCGTCCACTCTGCTTCTTTTTCCGGCTTCAAATCTATGATCGAAGATTCAATTACTCCCAGCTTGTCAAAATTCATGGAATATAAACGCAGCTTATCATCTTCCCTTTTTCTGGCTGCCGCATATGTTCCTATTGTCAATGCGCAGGGAAAAACATGTCCGCCGTTATAGTCCGTATGCTCACCTATCATATTGACGCGGCCCGGTGCAAAATATACGTTTACTCCCTCTGTGTCTCCAAAAATCTCTTCAAACTTTTTAAGAACCATTTCCTTCATACTTACGTCTCCTTTATTATTTTTTTAGGTGATTGTGAACTCCCAATACCGACAATCTCCTATTTTATTTTTTTAACTTAAGGCTGCACTGTTAAATAGCTTGAAACGGCATATACGGTTTGTCCGTTATACTCAAGCTGTGACCAGCCATTATCACCTATGCCCACTCTGGTAAGCACCTCGCCGTTATGCAACATTCCTACCACCGTATCCGGATTTGACGTACTGGGTTCTGTCCGGAGATTAGTTTCAATTTTCGCCGTAACCTGCTCATTTACCGGAGTATATACAGGTCCCTGCGGCGGCGCCTGCTGACCGGTATCCGCCATGTCGGTAGTAAGGTAACTAGTAACCGCGTACAGTGTCTGTCCATTATATATGACTCTTGACCATCCATTATGCCCGATTCCGGTTCTTGTTGCCGTATCACCGTGTACAAGCTTGTATACAATAGTGTCATCGCTATTCGTACTTGGCTCGGAGCGCAGATTAGTCTCCTGCTTAGCAGTTACAGTCTCATTGACCTCTGTAAAAATAATTCCTACTTCCGGATTTGCCTCCACTACCTCCGCAGGCGTATCATCCTTTGCATCAGCTTCTTTTGTATATTTAAAATATGCGATATTTACATCAGTTTTCCTCGGTATTCCGTCAACATTTCCTTGGCTTGTATACTGCCACATATCATGAGTTCCCGAATATTCTGAAACACTGGTCTCAGGGTATGGCTTGCCCGGATACTGCGCTACCCATATTTTATATTTCGAAGCAAGCGTCGTGGTATCCCACTGGGCATTACCCTCAAGCTCTCCTTTTGATGCATAAAACATAGGCGTATATCCGCCTGACGCAATTTCGTCAAGATATGCACATGCAAGCGCAGTTCTTGTAGAAGAATCCAATCCGTACTGCCTACTGTCAGGCGACTGAAAATCTTCACAATTATACGCTACAGGGTATGTGATCTTATATTTAGCAATAATATTTTTAGTAAATGCAGCCTCGGCTCTTGCTTCTTCCTGCGTAACCGCGGATGAAAAGAAATATGCTCCTATCATGATGCCGGCGTTTTGCGCCTCCTGCATGTTATACCTTGCAGTAGGATCTTCAAAAATCTCTCCTGTGGTCTTAGCCCTGTATCCTACACGGATCATGGCAAACTCTACGCCCGCGGCTTTGACCTTTCCCCAGTTGATATTCCCCTGATACTTGGATACGTCTATACCCATTGTAACTCCGGAAACTTCATCATCACTTATACCTGTTACGGTAACCTCCGCTCCGCTTCCCTCATTACCTGCTGCCGCATTGGCCTGTGGATCCTGCTCATCATCCAGAGCTCCTACTTCAACATTCTCAGAATCATTAATATCTTTTTCCAAATCCGATTCATCTTGTCCGTCATCCGGTTCTTCCGGTTGTACATCCTGTTCAGACTCTATATCATCCTCCGAAGACTGCTGGTCTTCTACGTTTTCCATATCAAGCTGCATCTGTAATGCTTCGCGCTCATCTTTTTTGTTCTTCAAAAAAACGGCGAAGACGATGATCAACACGATCAGAACAAGAACTATGGCTGCTGCTATTCCATATAATAGCTTTTTGTTTACAATATCATTCCATTCCGGCTCCCAATCGTCTTCATAGTCATCTTCCGCATATTTTTTTCGGGCTTCTTTTTTATTTTCTTTTCTGTCAAAATCTACGGAATCTTCTAAGTCTTCTGTGTCTAAATCTTCTTCGTCCAAGTCTAGTATATCGTCATCATTGTCGTTTAATTCCGGACGATTATGTGACGAGGGTGTGTATGTATCTCTTTTCATGGTTTTCTTTTCCTTATAAAGGCACTAGTTAGTATTTGTAGCCATACTATTTATGACATCTGTGTCATGTTTGTGTTACAGTTACATTTGCATTGTCTCTTTTTTATTATAAAAAGGTAATTGGGAATTGTCCATAGCTGTATTTCTATAATTATACCAGAATTTTATTGACAAGAAAATCCATATATGATATTATTGCTAAGGTTTCAAAAATATATGATACATTTTGCGGGTGTAGTTCAGTGGTAGAACACCAGCCTTCCAAGCTGGATATGTGGGTTCGATTCCCATCACCCGCTTTTTTATTTGGATTTTTACTTGGAAAGGAATCAGTTATATGGAAGAACATAATCCGGTGCATGCACCCATTCCCGGTCTGGGACTTAGAAGTATCAAGACTGCTATAGCGGCAACACTCACAGCGCTTCTTTATGCTCCGTTTCCGGACGCTAACCCTACCTTTGCCTGCATTGGCGCAATTTTTGGTATGGGTGTGAACATGGAGGACTCTAAACGCAGCGGCGGAAATCGTTTTTTTGGAACAATTATCGGCGGCTTCATCGGTCTGGGACTTTTTCAGGTAGAGCATATGTTTTATCCGGAAGGCAATTATTGGTTAAGGCTTCTGATGGTTTTTCTGGGGATTATCATATTGATTGCCCTGTGTGTGCGTTTTCACTGGCCGGGAGGAGTACAGCCGGGGGGAGTGGTACTGTGCATTATTCTTTTTAACACACCTCCCAATTATATTAATTATGCTTTGGAGCGTATGATAGACACAGGTATAGGCGTGCTTATTTCCCTGCTGGTGAATTATGAATTTTCCAGAAAACGGGTAGAGACATGGTTACATATGAAAAGTAGTAAAAAGACAGAAACCGGAACTGATGAGATATCGGCAGCTGATGAAGACAAAAATTCTAAATAGGCGACAGCTAACCAAATATAATTACTGAGCATCCACTATGAGGTGGGTGCTTTTTTATATAATGACAGTTCGCAACATATGCTATGCGCTACTTTTAACTGTATTATTAATGTAAAATTTTCAGAACTCTAAGGAATAAAGTCTGTTCGGAAATAAAGTTTCATACTTCAAAGTCGAAAAGTATTTTATCGTAAAAAGTTTCTTACTCCAAAGTCAAAAACTATTGTAATTATTACAAATTAGGGTATAATAAAAAATAGAAATGCTTACAATGAAAGTTATATATAAATAATAATGGGAGATGCGCCATGCAAAAACTTATCAATCGTCCTGAATATTTACAGCAGCTCATCCAGAACAAAGATGTTGATTTAGTTAAAATTGTAACTGGTATCCGCAGATGCGGAAAGTCATCGTTACTTGATTTATTTCATCAATATTTGATAGAAAACAATGTGCCGGATACCAATGTTATTCATATTAACTTAGAGTCGCTGAAATATCGTAATCTGACTAACTATCTAGCTTTTTACGATTATATTAGTTCCCTTATTCCTGCAGAGGGAAAGGTTTATTTGATTTTTGATGAGTTGCAAATGGTAGAACACTGGGAAAAAGCAATAGAGTCTTTTCGGATTGATTATGATGTTGATATCTACATTACCGGCTCCAATGCTTATTTGCTGTCCACAGAATTTTCCACTGTGCTGTCAGGCAGATATGTAGAGATTCGCATGCTGCCATTATCGTTTAAAGAATTTCTGACTTTTTATGAATTTGAAACAGCAATTACAATGGAAGAAAAATTTCAGACATATTTGCAATTTGGCGGCATGCCGATTCTAAGAGAATATCAATTCAATGAGGCAAGGAGTAATCAGGCGCTGGAAGGTATCTATTCAACTGTTGTTTTGCGGGATGTTTTGCAGCGAAACCAGCAGGCAGACCAACATACATTGCAGAAAATTGTGCTGTTTCTTTGCTCAAATATCGGCAGCATCACTTCACCTAATAATATTGGAAATGTGCTTTCTGATGAGGGAGACATTCAAAATAGAAAAGAAAAAAACATTGCCGGAAAAACAGTCAACCGGTATATTTCCATGCTGTACAATGCTTTTGTTTTTTATCCTGCCAAACGATATGATGTAAGGGGAAAACAATTACTGAAAACACTTGGAAAAAATTATATTATTGACATGGGGTTTAGAAATATGCTTCTTGGGTATCGTGATGCCGACCGTGGACATATAATTGAAAACATTGTGTTTTTAGAACTGATACGCAGGGATTATCGTGTTTATATCGGTAAGGTAGGTGAAACCGAAGTAGATTTTGTAGCCGAGAAACCAAATGACAGGTTATACATTCAGGTAACGGAAAGCATGCAGTCACAGGAAGTTCGTGAACGGGAGCTTCGTCCGCTCCGGATGATATCAGATAATTATGAAAAAATCGTATTATCTATGGATAGAAACTATATCAATTCCTATGATGGAATCAAGGCATTAAATCTGATTGACTGGCTGCTGCTTTAAATTTTATTGTTCTTCCTCAAACCTACTAACATCCCTAAGCAACTTATCCCATGCGTCTTCATTTTCCACATAATAAATCGGGCAAAGTTTGCCGCCGCAGTCATAATAGCGCAGTATATCCTCGTTTTCCAAATTGTACTCCTGCTTAAGCCAGGCAAGAAGATGTATCAATGAATCATAGGTTTCCTGCGTAAACTGTCCGTCTTTATCCAAATAGCAGCATTCTATAGAAATAGAGTCCTCATTTCTTGTCATTACCGCATAAGCCTGTTCGTCCATAGGGATACACTGTATAATTTCTCCTTCATAACCTACAATGAAATGTGCGCTTGCTGAGCGTTCGTGAGTCTCGCTGAGATTGGAAAAATAACTGCGGTTCTGCTTGGCAGATGTGCCGGGATTGGCGGTATAATGAACGAAAATGCTTTTAATTTCGTTAAGTTCAGTTGCAGGTCTGGAATAATCGTTAACTTCCAGCAAATCAACCGTTATATCCGGCTTAGCTATCTTAGGCTCCTCGACATCTTTTATGATTGGCATACTCTTTACAGTGCTTGCTTCCTTCACCTGTTCTTTGCCCATAAATTTAAAGATAAATCCCACTACAGAAACCATAAGCACAAATATAGACGCAAGCATGACAAATGCCAACGCGCGGTAAAAATATGCGCGTCGGCGTCTTGCCAATCTGCGTTCAGCAATCAGAGTCATATCAGGACTCTGATAATAATGCTTTGGTCTGGCCGTAGGTTCAATTACATGAATATTTTTAGTGCTTGTGCGATTAGTAGTTTGTGAACTACGAGAGCGATTTCTTCCAGCCCTATTTGCAGTTTTACTTCTGGGTGCATTCATTTCCCATAAGGCTATCTCCGAGTTCTTCTTATGTACTGTATTTTGCACTTTTATCCCCACTCCCTTAAGGTAATAAATAGTTTTATCCCGATAATAATTTAACAAACCTATCTTTAAATAATCTCTAAAACAACTTGTTTATACTATACCATATATAGTTTATACATTACTATATATTAGAGTATTTAGATTAAAAAAATGTTTCAAAAAGTTTAATATTTTATTAAAATTTTATAATTTATAAATCGGATACAATACTATTCCTGCTCCCCAAGGTACTCCACAACCCTGTTATATAAATCAACAAACTCCTCCTTTGTTTCAGAACATGGATAAAGTTCCCCAAACAGCTCTTCCATTTCACTTCTTTCATAATTATAATTCACCGTTGATGCCAGATAATCATCCAGTGTAGCTACAGAATATTTAATTTTTTCAGAATCCCCACTAATCTGGAAGCTGCATGTCTCCAGATCCTCAATCAGTGAAAACATTAATACCGCATCCACAAAGAGCGTATCCTGATCTATCTTTGCAATATCGTCATACAATAAGTGATAATGCAGCGTTATCTTATCCGGCTCGCGATCTGACAACTCCGTCATACTATAACTTAATCCTTCCGCGGTCGGAATCGTCTGGGCGATTTCAGAGATATTGGGTAAATCATTAATATCCGATCGGTGAGTTCCCGCAAGAATATCCAGTATCTCTTCCATGGAATCCATACTTATAAATAATATAGTAACAGAATCACTCAAATCAATAATTTCCTGATTCAGTTCTGCCAGCTTTTCTTGTATATTTTCTTCGGCATCGGAATTATCTGCGGGTACGTAAATATAGCAGTATTTATATGCCGGTATATTTACATTAGTAATCTCATCATCAGGAAGCATTATAGTAGAAGTTCCTTCGTCGTGAACACTCTCGCTTGGAAGATAATCATGACTTTCTTCATATGTGGCACCGGTTTGACTCTCTGCAATATCTTCTGCTTCAACATTCTCGTTCGGAGTATAAATATGATCTACTACGGTATGTGACTCATCGGGTGTATATGTTACAGTAATATTCTCATTCGGAAGATAATCATGTGCCTCTTCATACGGGGCCGCCTCTTGATTCCCTGCATCATTTTTATTTACATCTTCTGTTTCATTATTCTCATTTGGCGTATAAGGTGTATAAAAATGGTCTACAGTACTTGAAGCATCGTTTATATCTGTTACAATAATATTCTCATTCGGAAGATAATCATGACTTTCTTCATACGGGGTACTGTTACTTACATCTTCTGTATAAATTATATAAGTATAGTCTTCATTTTGGGTGTCACTTCCCTTTTCCCCGGCATCTACCGCTGAATAATCCGCATTTTCATCATAAGGCAGGTTGATTACCTTGCTATCTACATCCTCCGGCGCCGGGATAGGATCGATACCACCGTTTGATGCGTACGCAGTATCAGCCGAATCAACGCCATAATAACTCTCTGTATCAGTTGAATCATTATCTATATAAGTCGAATCAGCATTACTGTCCGTACCTGCTACCCCACCAGTCCCGGTCTCATTCTCATCATAAGGATCATAATACGTTGATATAGAGTTTCCATCAATAACACCTTCACTATCATCTCCGCCATTCATATGAAACTTAAGCTTCCAATTCTTTCCATAATCCCCGATCGGTACAACTTCCCTCTCATCCGAAAGCGCAACGGCCTCTTCATATATAAGCTTGCGAAAAGCTCCAATTTCTCTTTTATCATCCTTATGATAAATTGTGACATCAGTGTCATTTTCTTTTATGCAATATATTTCTTTCGCTATACTTTCCGGGAAATTAATCTGGAAGCAATCTGTCGAAACAAGCTGCTCTCCCTCTCCTTCCAAGAAAAATGCACCTTCCGGATATTCTTTTGCCTGTGTAAAAGTAAATGCAACGATTGCGCCCACTGCTACTAAAACCGGAAGCAGAATAACGGCTAACCGTTTCGGCTTCTGGGCAATTCTCTTAATTCTCTCCTTAATACTCTTGCCTGTGCCCGTCATCGTTGTTGCGGCGCAGACTATATCCGATGCCTTCGTCGTTTTGGTAATCAGGGAAAGCAACGTCTTACCGTATGCAATTCTTTCATCTTCACCAAGCATCCTGATCGCGGCTTCGTCGCAGGCAAGCTCGCAGTCACGTTTAGACAAAACAGCCGCTAACCACACAAGCGGATTGAACCAATAAACCGCCAGCAATATGCAGCGCAGTCCTGCCCATAATACATCCCTATGCTTATAATGACAATATTCGTGTGCCAGAATATGTCTGATTCTCTCCTCATCCTCTATAACTTCCTCAGGCAGATAAACCGCCTGTTTCCCCGGAATTCCATACAGACAGGGAGAAGCCAGTTCTTTGACATAATATATCGGAAGTTTATAATCCTCTTTCTCGTATTTAGTCCGGTTTGCCAAAAGTCTTCGCATAAACAATATATTAACTGCCGCCATCCATACGCCTGCAATTACAATTCCTGCATACCATATACCCTTGAAAAAGTCCAACCATGTCCAGCCGATCTGTCCTGCAACAAATACGGCTGTCGGTCCGTCATTTGCTACATTAACAAAGGGCAGTTTACCAAACGGAACATTAATCTGTCCAATATTCACCGGTTCCTGCATATAATCCTGTGCATTTGTCCCGACTTTCTCAGCCACATTCATAATGCTAAGATCCCATTCCGGCAACAAATTAGGAAAGACAACCATAACCGCCGGCACAATCAATCTAAGCGCCACTATCAGCCAGAGTGCATACTGCACGCCTGCGCTTATTTTACCCCTGCAAAGTCTCCTTAATAATATAATGCATATAATCAATATTGAAGATGTAATAATTGTTTCTATCATTGATACAACCCCTTTTTATTTTAATTCAGCCTGTTCCAGAATTTTATAAAGCTCTTCTATATCCTGCTTCGACAGTGCCTTATCCTCTACCATTGCATTGACCATCATTCCTATACTGCCCCGATATACCTTATTCAAAAATCCCTTTGTCTCGCGAATAGAAACCTCGCTCTGTGAAATCAGCGGATAAAACTGCTTCGCCCGCCCTTTTTCATAAAAAGAAACCGCCCCCTTCTTTACCATACGATTAAGCATAGTAATAATAATGTGCTTATCCCAGCCTGTTGTCTCCTGCAGCCACGCCGTAAGCTCCGTTATGGTAGCCGTCTCATGCTCCCACAACTGATTCATGATCTTCCATTCACCATCCGATAAATTTACGTTTGTCATAATATGCTTTTCCTTTTCTATGTATTTAATTGAATAAACAATACTTTTATATAAGGTGTACTGTTGTATACCAACCATAACACATTGGTATACACATGTCAACCATTTATTTTGTAAAAAATAATCGGAAAGCCCTGTAACCAAACCAGCAAACTTTCCGATTATCTACAAAAATTATCAGTTTATTTACAAAATTTACTTTTTAAAAATATCAATTTTATCTAACCATCTACGGCGCCTTTGCATTCCAGACCGCAGTATCAACAATCCATATATCCTGACCGTTCCAGCTTTCGCCACTACCTGCCTGTTCATCAAGCGGATTATACATAGGGAGCGTTACTTCGCTTCCGTCTGCAAAGGTATACCGCACCATTGCCTGCCATGCATAGTCTCCTTCCACTATTCCGCTTCCGCCTGTCAGATTCAGGATATTCTCTGCTGCCGTCTCAGGCTTTGCATATACCATATTGTCCGTATACGGATTTCCTTCCTCTATCTGATATTTAATCGCCTCAACAAAGCCGTTTTCCTGATAATTGGCAAACTGATATTCGCCGTCAACCAGATACGCCTCGTCAAATTCTTCTTTAGATGAAATACTGTCCAAAAACTTTAGGCTGCTGCTAACCGCTTTATACTCGCCTTCAACTAATGTATAGCTCATCTGTTCCTTCCATACCGCCATATGCGGATCGGATGTCATTGCATAATAGTAAATATCCGCTTTATTTTCTTCATGAATAATATGATACCTAAAGCTGTCAATAAAAGGGCTTGACAACCCTAATGTATAACCATCCCCTGCTTTTTCCAACATGAATACATTTTCAAGCGCGGTTTCTTCATCTATGTATACATCCACCATTTTTGCCCCGTCCCGGCCACTAAATACCGTTGCGTAATTTTCTACAAATTCTGATAATTTATCCAAATCAACTTCGTCTACATTACCTCCAGCCGGATTCAATATAAGCCCTATACCTGCAATTATAAGAATTGCCACAGCCAATACTACGGTTACAAACGCCCTTTTATGATAGCCTAATATATTCTGGATTCTATCCTTCACATTTCCTTCTCCAAACGCCAACGGACTGCTTTGGAAAAATTTTCGTCCAACAGACAGGGAAAGCAAAGAGCGCGAGTATTCTTTCTTTACGCCTTCGCCTAGTTTCCTAAGCACCGCTTCATCACACGACATTTCCATATCATTTTCCATAAAGATAAAAGCCACCCATACAAGCGGATTAAACCAATGCAGGCATACGACCAGATACGCCAATATTTTTACTAAATAATCCTTTCTTGCAATATGAATTTCTTCATGCGCCAAAACATACTTCCTCTCGTCTTCGTTTATATATTCGGGAATATAAATGCGCGGTCTGATAATACCAAATACAAAAGGCGTAGCAATCCCTTCCGCTTCATATATATTCTTCTCTATGTATATAGCTTTTTTCAAAAAATATCTCATACGCAGTGTCGCTACTATGCTATAAAGTATGAGCAGCGCCATTCCTGCCACCCATATCCATGAGGCCACAACAAATGCTTCATTTATCCATGTATTCCTGCTCATTTCCTGCATATCCGTATTAAAATAGGAATCTTGAATATTATCTGCATTTATATATGTAGGCAGTGTCGGTACGGCATCATCCGCTATATTATTTTGATTCAGGTTAGCTGTAGCCCATCTATCTATATTTTCCTGTGAAATAATATCCGTATTCACCCTGAGCAGGCTGTAAGCACTCGATATTGAAAATGGACAAATAAGCCGGAACAGCACTACACTCCACAACAGATAAGAAAAAATTTTAGCTTGTTTTCTCAGTAAAAGTCTAAGCAAAATAACTGCTATAATACAATAACCTGCTGTGAAACTCATGTTTAATATTTTGATAAATATTTGGCTCAATTCCATTGTTACCTCTCCTCTATTTACACGCTTTTTCTAAATATTTGTGAAGCTCTATTCCAATAACCAGAACTTAGACATCAGTTCCTCACTCTTTAAAACTATCAATCAAATCCTTAATTTCCTCCGCCTGTTCTGCCGTCAGCTTTTTCCCACCCATAAACGCCGTCAGAAACCTTGGTATGGATCCGCCAAATGATTCTTCTACAAAGCTCCTGCTCTTATGGCTGTAAAATTCCTCTTTGCTGATCAGGGAAGTCACCACCGCCTTTTCATTTTGAAATATACCTCTATCGCACAGCTTCTTTAAAACAGTATATGTCGTTGACTTTTTCCAGTTAAATTTCTTCTCACACAATTTCACTAACTCGGGAGAAGTGATTGGCTCCTTTTCCCAAATTAATTCCGCAAACCTTAACTCACCTTCTGCTAATTTGTATTCTTTCATACGATTGTCTCCTCCCGCTTAATTTATTATCCGTATTAGCAAATCCGGTCTATTATCAATAGACTATAAATGCAGTCTATCACATATAGACCCGCGTGTCAATATATATTTGGCATTAATTCCGCATCTATTAAATGCCGCCCCATTCTCTACGGCATCATCTCACTTTTCTCTATATATTCTTCAACATCCTCTACTCCCACCTTCGCATAAGGCAGTCGGATATATTTTCCATCCTCCATATCCAGGCCTGCCAAACTTCCTCCTGTAGAAAGTTCGTATGCAAGGTCTAGCATTGCTTTTGCCTGTCCCTCTTTGTCATTATATACGGTTCCTGCCATCTCACCATTCTTAACGGCCTCAAGTCCTACGTTTGTTCCATCTATACCCACCACGACCGGCCAACGCTCAGGTGCAATCTCGGCAGCTTTCAAAGCGTCTATCGCGCCAAGCGCCATATCGTCGTTATTTGCAAGCACAAGTTCAATTTTATTTCCATACTCGCCAAGCATTTGCGTCATCTTGGTCTGAGCCTGCGCCCTATTCCAATTGGCAATCGCATAGTTAAGCTTTTCCACCTCTACGCCGCGTTCAATTATCGTAGAAACGGAATATTCTGTACGCACAATCGCATCCTGATGTCCGGCTTCTCCCTCTAAAACAATATACTGAAAAATTCCGTCTCCGTTTTTATCCGCAGCAGAGTCATTTTTAAAAACATCCGCGGCAATCTCACCTTCCATAATACCGGATTCAAACGCCTTGGCTCCAACATAATAAAGCTGTTCCCATCTCTCCAAATCCTCTGCTACCAATTCCCTGTTAAAAAATATGACCGGCACGTTATTCTTCTCCGCCATATCAATAATCGTTTTCGGCTCCGTCCTGTCCACAAGGTTTACGCAAACCACATTACATCCGTCACCCATCATAGTCTCCACCTGACTATTCTGTGTAGGCTGACTATCCGCTGCATTGTATACCTCAATATTTATGGCTACTCCCGTCTCCGCTTCCTTCTCACTCGCATAAACATTAAACCTGTCTATCAACTGTGACACAAAAGTATCATACTGATCATACACCGTCACACCTATCTTAATACTCTTAACCTCTTCCTCCTGCACATCATTCCCACACCCCGACAAACTACCTACAATCAAACCCAAACTAATAACACACACAATCAACCTCTTCCCCAATTTCACTCCATATCACTCCTCTCAGTTCGTCCCCCTTCATTCTCCTCGCAATTGCCCTCTACTGCACAATCGGGAACAACATTTTCTGGTTCTCCTCATCATACAAATTCGTCTGGTCAATCACCAGATAGCCCACCTGACTGTCCTCCGCCCTACTCAAATGATATTTCAACTGTTTTGCAATTGACTCCATACTCTGATACCCGAGATTAAATTCATTCGGAACCACCAATATCTTTATAACCCCTTTATCCAGGTAATACACTGCCTTCTCGGAACAGCCCACTCCATACAAAACGTGGGCTTCCATATCTACTTCCTCTCTTTGCACAAAATCCACCATTCTCTCGGTTTCATCATTTCCCAATGCAATAACAATGTCAACATTTTCCCATGTTTCAAAAGAAGCGCTGTTTTCTACACTGGCATATTCAGCTGATGTAATCTCCCACGCAATATCAATCTCTGTATCGGCAAAACCATCTTTTAATCCCTGCAGCCTCTGCTGCATGGAAATTTGTTTTTGATTTCCGGCAAGAATACCGATTTTTTTACCGTATAACTCTTTGTCAAAATCTTGCTTTACCGCATCCGATACCGCTCTTCCGACCTCAATGTTGTCCGGCCCAGCCAAAGCATACGTAGTCTCAGGAATCACATCAGATTCTAACAATATGATTGCAGGATCTGCTGCCTTTTCTATCATATTAAGTGCATATTCCTCACTGGATACCATCTGCACAATAATTCCCTCCGCTCCATTTTCAAGCTCGCGGTTTATTAATGCCATCTCTTCCTCAACACTTTCCAGTTGTCCGGTCGAAACATAATTCAAATCAATGCCGCAATCTTTTGCAGCCTGTTCCAAGCCCAGACGCAAAGCGGTCCACCTGTCACTGGTGCTGTTATTTACAATGACGGAAACACGATAAGATTTCTCTTCTTTTTCGACATCCATCATAGAAAAGTACGTCCATGCAATAACCGCCACAAAGACGAGAACCAATGTACCAAAATAAAATCTACTTCTCGTCATCGCTTTCCTCCCCATTTATCTGTTTTAACCGGCCTTCTTCCAAATCCTTTACCGTTTCCATAGAATACTGAATATAAGGCAGATGTATACGAACTGTCGTTCCCTCATCCAATCTGCTTTCAATTTCCAGACCATACGGACTGCCAAAACGAAGTTTTATGCGATTATGCACATTAATAAGTCCGACGCCTGAGCCTTTCTTCCTTACCCGATTATTTTCTATCAAAATCTCGTCTACCATTTTCTCCGGCATACCAAGTCCGTTATCCTTCACTTCAATGTAAACATCTTCACCCCTGCGATATCCTATAACTTCAATCTCACCGTCTCCATCCATGCCCTCCATAGCATAATAAATGGCATTCTCCAATAACGGCTGTATGATCAGCTTAACGGTGCAGCAGTTAAGTATTTCCTCATCTATACGGAATTCCACACCAAAACTGTCTTTATAACGTCTTTTCTGTATATTCATATAGTTTCTGGCATGCTTAATTTCATCCTCCATACTGATAATTGTCTTTCCCCTGCTAAGGCTTATTCTAAAAAGACTGGCAAGCTGCGTAATCATAAAAACCGCATCTTCATATCGTTCACCTTCAATCATCCAAACAATTGAATCCAAAGTGTTATATAGGAAATGGGGATTAATCTGCGATTGCAATGCATCCAATTCACTTTTGCGCTTTTCCTCCTGCTCCACCACAATATCATTCATCAACTGCTGAAGCTGTGCTACCGTAGAACGCAGCGTCCTGCCCAGATGCTCTACTTCCATAGTACCGCCCATATAAATATCCGGATTCATATTTCCGCTTTCCCATTCTTTAACGGATTCATTCAGTCTTTGCAGCGGCTTGGCAATTCGTGCCGATACAAGCTGATTCAATACAATGATCATCAGCATGGCTAGAGATACAAACAATATTACAACCAGACGCAGATCTGACAGCCCCACATTAAAAGCGTTCATCGGCACCACACTGACAATCTTCCAGCCGGTATAGCTTATAGTTTTGACTGTAACTAAACGCTTCTCCCCCTGAAATTCTTCCATTATGCTTCCGTCATCATAATTTACTGCTGCAAGATTATTTTCTTCATATAAATTTGTATATAGAAGCTTTTGTTTGGGATGATAAATAATCTCCCCGTCTCCGTCCATAAGATAAACGTATTCCGAAGAGTTATCCGTATTGGCCTTATTTAAAAGCTGTTCAATACTGCTATAGTTCATGTCAACCAGCAAAACACCCAATGTAGAATTTCCGTTATTAGTCAATTCTACTGCCTGACTTAAAGATACAACCCAGTAATATCGATAACTTGTGTTATCAAATAAATTCTGCACATGCGGCGTGGAAAAATGAATATTCTCCATTTGCCCTACAGCCTCGGTAAACCATTCCTGATTAACAATATCTATGTTTTCCTTCTCCGTAGCTACCGGCGCTGCCGCCACTAATTTACCGCTGTTCGTATAGCAGGCAATGCTGATCAGGTTACCTTTATTTGCTTCGTATAAAAGATTCATTTCCTCATCCAATGTATCCGTAGCCAGATTTTTATCCTTAATTACACTATAATACATTGCATCCGAAATACGCCGCATACTCTTGAGGTAAGTCTCCAGGTTGATCGCTGTCTGATCCAGAAGCTGCTCCATATTCTGGCTCATTGTATGCTCCATCCTGTTTACGAAACTGTTGTACAGGGAAACTCCAAGCATCCCCATACAGACAGTTGATATAATGGAAAAAGAAATCGTAATAGTCATCTGAATCGACTGCGGTTTAAAACTCTTTTTGATATATGAAATTAACCATCCGTAAAGTTCTTTTATCTTTCTACCCATATCCCTTATTCAGTCTGCTCCAGCTTACTTGTTTTATATTTAGAAGGTGACATTCCGAATTGCTTTTTAAAAGCATAGCTAAAATAGTTAGGATCGGAATATCCGACTTTCTGCGCTATAATATACGTTTTTTCGTTCTCCATAAGTAAAAGGTTCTCTGCTTCTTCCATCCTATAATCCGTCAGATAATTTATAAAAGTTTTTCCGGTCTCCTTTTTAAAAACCGTTGAAAAGTAAGCCGCACTGACATTCAAATAACTGCAGACCGTCTCAATGCTCAAATCCTGATCTGAATAATGCTCCTTTACATACTCAATTGCCTTTGTTACAAAAGATTTAGTGGTATCCCGTCTTTCATTCAATATCTGCTTTTGAAGTTTGAGGCAGGTTTCACTCAACCATTCTCCCAAGGCATCCGACGATTCTAACTGCATCGCCATAGTATAAATATCGTTGTTCTCATCTGTGCTGTTTTCGCCCAGAATAACATCCAGATTTATCTGATTATTGGCGCTAAAGCGGAATATCTCCGTAATCAACTCCATTATTAATATGCGGTATTTCTGTAATGACATTTTGCTTACGGAAAGCTTAGAAATAAATTCTTTAATCGCTTCCTGTAAAGATTCTGCTTCCCCCATTTTGATTTTCTTAATAATCTCACGAATATAGGGTTCTTCCCAAGGAATATCCGCATTTTCCCGCGGATCGGTTTCTGCAATATTAATCGCTCTTGTTGTCCCATACAAAACGCGGTAAGATATTGCATTCTGCGCACCCTGATAAGACATGGGCAGCTGCGCAGGCTGATTACAAATATGACCTATTCCGGCCGTCACACGCGCCTTGCATACCCGCTTAGCCATTTGGCAGATTCTGTCCATTTTATCAGTAAACTGCGTAATCGAGTCTTCACTCGATAATTGCGTAATAACAATAATATCCCCAAGATAAGTCACTACCTTACTGTTCCATTTACCGGTAAGCTGCTCCTTAGCCAGTTTCTCAACTGACATTGCAAGAAGAATCGGATCGGCTATAACATCCTCCGTTGCAGGATTCGTCTTGCTGATATGAAGCACAGTGACTACATAATACGGTCCTGTCAATTCAACCTGATAGTTCCTTGCATATTCTTCAATTGCATCTCCCGTAATACGCCCCTCAATTAAAGAAGTATAAAAATTCTCCTGAAGTACCGGAAGACTTTCCATATAATACTCCCTAAGCTTGTCTATATTACGTTTTTCATCTAATTCTCTATCTAAATTAATTTTAATCCTCTCGTATACTTCTCTCAACTCATTCGCATTAATCGGCTTTAAAATATATTCTTCGGCCTCAATCTTAATTGCTTCCTTTGCATATTCAAAATCATCAAATCCTGAAAAAATAATAACTTTCATCGTCGGATAAAGTTCCTTCAACTTCCTGCAAAGCGTAAGCCCGTCCATATAAGGCATTTTTATATCCGACATTACCACGTCCGGCTGCAATTCCTCTGCCATTTCAAGCGCCTCTACCCCATTGCGCGCATATCCGACAACCCGAAAGCCTATACTTTCCCAATCCAGTTTTTTCCTGATTACCTCAAATACTTCTTCTTCATCGTCTACCAGCAAAACAGAATATTGACTCATGCCAATGATCACACCTTCCCATATTTTTCATTCATCCGTTTCCAAAGAAAACCCATAACCAGAGTACACACAATAATTTCACCTACAGCCGCATACACATTCACAAACACCAGTACTGCCATAAGCAGGGTTGCACCTGCATAGAAAAGCAGCAGCTTACCGCCCGCCTTTGCATATGCCTTTTCATCCTTGAGCGGCTCTTTATCTTTACTGCGGATTATACTCACATCCTGCATAATGAGCAGACGCAGCCCATAATACATACAGACAACAAAGAGTATAAGCGGAATTCCCGCCTGCTCTAAAACCATCTCAAATGTCATAAAATTAACCATGCCTTTCTCTCAACCTGCGATATTTGGACCATATTCACAATATCCGCAATTTCCAGTTTTCCTATATACCAAAATAGCGACTGGTAAACTTTCCAGCCGCTATTTATCATCATCATTGCCCTTAAGCAACTAAGCATACCCTATGCCTGAATTCATTATTTCCTTTATTTCTTAGCTATATACTTTCTAATATCCAGTGAAATAGCTACGAAGATAACAATACCTATTGCTATGTACTGTGCATTTGCATCTACACCCAGGTACTGCAATGCCGCTTTAAGCAACTCAAATACGGCAACACCGACAATAGCGGAAGATACTTTACCACGTCCACCGGTTACGGATACACCGCCGATTGTACATGCTGCGATTGCTTCCATCTCATAACCATATCCAAGCTGAACAGATGCACCACCTGCTTTTGCACCAAGCATGAAACCTGCAAGACCATACATAGCAGCAGCTTTCATATAAATTATGATCAGGGTTGCCTTTACCGGAACGCCGGCAACTTCTGCTGCCTGCGGGTTTCCGCCGATTGCATACATATATTTTCCATGACGTGTCATGTTAAAAATAAACCATGTAATTGCCGCTACAATAACTGCAATCCAAATCAGATAGTTGATTCCAAGAAACTTTCCGTTTGCAACATTAGTATACTGCTTTACATATCCGCCAAGCGGTGTAGCATTTGTGAAAATCAGATTAAGACCATATACAATTTCCATCATTGCCAGCGTCGCAATAAATGGCGGAACGTTCAGATATGCAATGAAAAATCCCGTAACCGAACCAAACAAACCGCATATGACCATAACGATGATCGCAACCACAAATACATTTAACGGCTCCATATTCGGAAAGAACTTGCCGGAGTAATCTATACGCTGCAATAACACACCTGCGATACATCCTCCAAGACCGATCATACGTCCGGCTGACAAGTCACAGCCTGCAGTAATAACACAGCCTGCAATACCCAGCGCAATAACAAGTCTCGAACTCATGTTCATGAGGATATTCATAAGGTTATTGGATGTAAAGAAATTCTTTGATGTAAATCCGGTATAAAAAACCAGAATAAACATTACGATGATAACACCATTATTTATTAAAAAATCTTTGATTTGCTGTTGTTTTGTCTTTGCCATTTCTCTTCCCCCTATAATCAGAATTGTGTTGCATAGCTCATAACTTTTTCCTGCGTCATATCTTCCGGATTTGTAATCTCACCGGTCAGTTTACCGTTACACATAACGCAGACTCTGTCCGCCATACCAAGAAGCTCCGCCATTTCCGACGAAATCATGATAATTGCCTTGCCCTGCTTAGCCAGATCGTTCATGATCTCGTAAATCTCATGCTTCGCGCCAACGTCAATACCACGGGTAGGCTCATCCATGATCAGTACGTCCGGATCGTTTGCAAGCCATCTGGAAACTATAACCTTCTGCTGGTTTCCTCCCGAAAGATTAGAGATGTGCTCTTTCATACTCGGTGTTTTGATACTCAGCTTTTTAATATTCTCGTCTACGATTGTATTGATCTTTTTATGATCTAACACGAATCCTGCGTTCAAAAACTTGTTATATATCGAAACGCCTACGTTGTCTTTGATGGACAGGCAGCCGAAGATTCCGTTTCCACGTCTGTCTTCCGTGATCAATCCGATTCCGGCATTCATCGCATCAATCGGATGCTTGATCTTTACTTTTTGGCCATGCATGTAAACTTCACCGGAAGCAACACCACGAATTCCGAAAATTCCTTCAACAAGTTCGGTTCTCTGCGCTCCTACCAGACCGCCGAAGCCAAGAATCTCTCCCTTACGAAGGGTAAAACTTATATTTTGGAAAGACTTAGAATGAATTGAAGAAAGATTCTTCACCTCCATAACAACCTCTCCGAGTTCATTATCTTTTTGCGGATAAACATTTGTCAGCTCACGTCCAACCATTTTTTCAATAATTTGATCTGTTGAAAGTTCATCTGCCGGCCATGTCCCTACATAAGTACCGTCACGCATAACGGTGATATCGTCCGCAATCCGCTTAATCTCGTCCATTTTGTGAGATATGTAAACCATTGCAACGCCTTTGTCCCTTAAATCATTCATAATGCGGAATAAGGCTTCAACTTCATTATCTGAAAGTGAAGAAGTCGGCTCATCAAAAATTACAACCTTGGCCTGCTGGGATACTGCCTTCGCAATCTCAACCGACTGCATCTGTCCGATTGACAGCGTTCCAAGCTGCGCCTTTGGATCAAAGTCCATCTTAACTTCTTTTAACCACTTCTCCGTCTCAGCATACATGGTTTTATGGTCGATTATCTTAATCGGTCCAAAATTTTTGGTAGGAAACCTTCCAAGATAAAGATTCTCCCCAACGCTTCTTGCCAGTACCGGCTGCAGCTCCTGATGCACCATTGCAATACCATGCTTCATTGCTTCATCCGGATTACCTATTTCAATCTTCTGCCCGTCCAGATAAACTTCTCCTGCATCCATCTTATAAATGCCAAAGAGACATTTCATCAAGGTAGATTTTCCCGCTCCGTTTTCCCCCATCAGCGCATGGACTGTGCCGGGGCGAAGCGATAACTGCACATTATCAAGCGCCTTAACGCCCGGAAAGGATTTGCAGACACCCTTTAGCTCCAGTTTATATTCAGCCATTTTATCCCCCTTCTCCTTCTCTAATTATAGAAAAGATGCGGGTGCCTATGACAACACCCGCACCGCTTATTAGTTTACTTATTTAACCATGTCAAGTATTTCCTGTGCGTTATCAGAAGTAACTTTTACATAATCACAACCGATGTAGTAATCATTTGTTTCACCGTTTACAAAAGCGATAGCTGCATCTGCTGCACTGTGTGACTGTGAGAAATGGTCATTGAATACTGTTCCTGTCATTGTTCCTGCAATAACATCCTCAAGAGCTTCTGACAAAGCGTCAACGCCTACAAGGAAGATATCCTCACCAACAGTACGTCCTGCTGCTTCGATAGCCTGTAATGCGCCAAGAGCCATTGCGTCATTGTTACAGAATACAACTTCTACATCATCGCCATACTGTCCTAAAGCGTTTGCTACAATTGACTGTGCCTGATCCTGTGCCCAGTTACCAACCTGATCTGAGAGACATTCTACTTCCAAGCCTGCATCTTCAAGAGCTTTGATAGAAAACTCTGTACGATACTGTGCATCAACGTTCTCAGGATCACCTTCAACCATGATATACTGAACTACGCCATCACCGTTTAAATCAACAGTGTCAAGACCAAGGTCAACAATCATTTCACCCTGCATTGTTCCTGATTGACGAGCGTCACATCCAACATAAGTTACATCCCAGCCGTTCTCTTCCCATCTTGCCTCTTCTGATGCATCAGGCTCACGGTTGATGTATACAAGCGGAATACCTGCGTCAACTACTTTATCTGTAATTGTTTCTGCTGAAGAAGAGTTTACAGGATTGATGATCAGAACGTCTACGCCGTCTGCGATAAAGTTATCAATCTGTCCTGTCTGTGTAGCCTGGTCATTTGCACCATCAGCGATTGTGATGTTATCTTTGGAGAATCCCTGGCTTACAAGATAATTCTCAAGCTCTGTACGGAAAAGTGTCATAAAGTTGTCTGAGAACTGATAGATACATACGCCGACTTTCTTGTCTGCCAAGTCTCCGCCTGCTGCATCTGCTGCTGCATTAGCTGTATCTGCTGCTGAAGTATCTGCTGCTGTGGTATCAGCTGCTGCATTGTCAGTTGACGCAGTATCTGTTGTTGTTGCACTGTCATTTGTTGATGATGATGTGTCTGAACCACCGCCACATCCGGTTACCATTGCTGCTACCATTGTAGCTGTAAGTAATAAACTAATTACTTTCTTTTTCATATATTTTACCTCCCTTAATATGTTCGTAACTCTCGGTTACATTCGTGATTATAGCAACAAATTTTTCTTAAAAACATACAATATTCTTCTGTCTTTCTTAAAAATCCTTTTGTTTTTTGTATATTCCATATATATTTATTCACAAAATGTATAATATATTAGTTAAAATTTCCTAGTTTGGGAATTATGTCGGATAATAATGTTAGAATAAGAAAAAGTATAATTAAAAAGCATCATATCATTTTTTCTTCATATAATATGTTTGAAAGAAATTGCATGATAATTCTTGCATTTTGCTTCGCTCAGAGTTATGATAAATATAGAAAGGAAGCGATAATATGACTACTATAAGCCTTCGATTTGACGATGAAATGAAAAAACAACTGGATGAGATGTGTGCTGAGATGGGAATGAACCTTACCACCTTTTTTATGATTTATGCAAAGAAAGCCCTGAGGGAACGTCGGATTCCTTTTGAAGTAGCCGCCCCTTTGGAGCCATTTTACTCAGATTTCAATATGGAACAGTTGAGAAAAGCCAACCAACAAGTTAAAAACGGACAAGTAATTGTAAAAACTATGGAAGAACTGGAGGCTATGGAGCTTGAGTAAAATCACATTTGCAGAAGATGCATGGACAGAATATCTCTACTGGCAGTCACAAGATAAAAAAACCTTGAAGAAAATAAACAACCTTCTAAAAGCCATTCAACGTGATCCTTTTACCGGTGAAGGAAAACCTGAACCACTAAAAGACAGCCTAAACGGAGAATGGAGCCGAAGGATTAATGAAAAAGACAGGCTTGTTTATATTGCCAACAACGAAAATATCATTATAATCCAGTGCAAAGGACACTATAATGACAAATAGTCTTCTGACATCAGATACCTTTATTTTAAAACCTGACTATATCCCCATTTTTTAATGCCTTAGTAGCGGAAAGCACAACCTGACTGTCACTGTCAAGAGCACCCTGCAGCGCCGCCCAATTTTCGTTTTTATCAAGCACTTTAACGTTTACTTCTTCTATGTAATATTCCATACCTAAAATGCCTTCCCGTTCCTTTACTACATATACATAAGTTCTTCCGTTGTTCTCGTAAACAGCATAGGGATCGACACAACAGTAATATTTTTCTCCGGGTTCACTGTGACTGATCGTACCTGATAAACCGGGCATTCCTATTCCTTCCGGTAAATCCATATTAATTTCGTAATTTCCGGGCATGGTTTCACTTTCTGCCAAATATTCTACCGATAAGTCTATACTTCTGCTGACGCCTTCTAAGTCCAATGACACTTTGTCCTTTAAACCGAGATATTTTTTCTGCTCTTTATCTATAGTTGCTTTGAACTGATACGGAATAGTCTCGTCTGCAAGCAGCATAACTGCTGAATCTGATACCCGGTTTCCTTCGCTGATATTAATGTCTGTAATAAGACCGCCCGCCTTGGACGGAATCTGACCGTTATTGCTTTCTATCTCCTTATACTTTGCAAGATCCTCCTGCAGATCAGCAAGTTCTAGTTTATAGGAAGATAAAGTAGAATCCGTGTTATCGGGAAGCAGGATATCTTCTACCCTTCTTCCGGCTTCTTTTATTGCATTATCTCTGGCACGCTTGGCGTCAGCCTCCGCATATGCCGCTGCCTTGAGCGCTTCCTTTAATTCTTCGCCAGCCTCTTCTCCTCCGGCTTCTTCAATCTCTTTTTCTATCTTGTTAACCTCTTCCGCCGCCCTGCCGACTAAATCATTATTATACCTTGCCAGCTCATCATAGTCTTCCCTTGCGCGCTCTTCCTCCAGCGCTTTTTTCTGCTTGGCAAGCTCCGCGTTTTGATTGAGCGTATCGACCTGAAGCTGTAGCTTGGAAATCTGCGTCTCCTTTTCCCTTATACTCTCTTTTAAATCATCCAAATCTACTGTAAAAAGTATATCTCCCTCTTCCACTTTATCTCCAACCTGCACCAGAATCTTCTCTACCCTGACTCCGCTAAGAACTGTAATCGGCTTCTTTTCCCCAGCCACAACAATGCCATCAGTTTCAACTATATGCTCTATATACTTTTCCGCCGGATACTCCGTTGATACCACCGGAAGTTTAGACGCATAAATGCTCTTCGATATAACAGTACAAAGCCACATCAACCCCAAAAATATAAGAAACCCGTATATGATTCTGCGTTTATTTACACCACCCCTATATATGCCATTTCCACTAATGCCAATTATTTCTCTTTCGCCCTGTACCACCCTAATAACTCCGCTATCTTCCTGCATCACTATCATCTCTTTTCTATCCTGCATTACCACTTCGTCCTTTCACAATCCACCTATTCTTTCAATCCGGAAAAAATAATCCCCTGCTCCAAATAATCCTGTCCCCATATAAAAACAAACACCGCCGGAATCAATGTAATCATCGACGCCACAAAAGCATATCCGGCCTGAGCCCATGTTATTTCGGGCAGATACAACGAAAGCGGCCATAATGCTTTATTTTCGATAAATGCCATCGGCTGCTCCATCATATTCCAATATTCCAGAAATCCAAGCACCATAGCCGACAAAATACCGCTTTTTCCAAGAGGAAGACCTATATGGCAAAAAATCTTAAACTCTCCGGCGCCGTCAATCCGCGCGGCTTCAATAAGCTGCATCGGAATACTTCTGAATCCGCCGTAAGCAAGAAATACCGGAAAAGTAGAAAATACTGCCGGTAAAATGACCGCCTGATGTGTATCCATCAACCCCAGTGAATTGAGCACTAAATAACTTGATAGCATCGTGACCTGAAAAGGCAGCAGCATAAGTACCACATAAAGTACAAAAAGCACACGGTTTCCCCTCACCTTATACATGGCAAAGGCCCATGCCGCCGGTACCCCTACAATGAGCTGTCCTGCCAGAATACACGCTACCAGCTTAATCGAGTTCCAAAACAGCACAAAAAACTGCGGCGTCAAAAAAAGCAATTTCCCATAGTTCTCAAATGTCGGATAATCCGGTATGAGTTTCCAGTTTATAAATTCTACACTGTCGAGAAAAAGCGGTGACAAATACTGCTTTAATTCCCCACTTCCCATAACCGAGCCTGTTATCAGCAATACTATCGGAAGGCAGACAAAAACTGCAGGCAACAGCAATATAACTTTTATTAAATTTGGTTTTAATTTTTTAATAATTAAATCACTATTTCCCATAATAACTCATTCCTTGACAGGCAATTACAAAACTCCCTATTTTCAAAACCTAGTTGTACAATATAGACAATATCATAAGCAGGTACTATGGAGCCGTCGGTAGTTAGCGAGGTATTTTCGAGCTTACTACCGCTACGAGCGACATGTAGCGCAAGCGTGCCTGCGTTGACATTGTCTATATTGTACAACGGCCGTCTTAAAAAACTTAATTGCTCCCTACCTGCTATCCCACAAATGCTGCAGCAGCATAATGACCACAAACAAAAATCCCCCAACACAAACTGTTGCCGCCGCCATTTTATCAAAATCCAGATTTACAAACCAGTTATTAAATAAATGCTGCAAAAGATATATGTCCTGCTCCGGGTACGCCCCTGCAGTTAAATATGCCTCCCTGTATATTTTAAAAGAATTAAGGAATGACAGTATAACTATCGTGTATAGACTGCCTTTCAAATTAGGAAGTATAATTTTGAAAAAGCATTGGAGCTCTGAGGCGCCGTCTACCCTCGCCGCCTCTATGAGCTCATTGGAAATACCCAGAATTCCCGCCAGCCATAAAACCAATGTATAGCCTGTATTTTTCCAGATATAGCTGACTACCAATACCCAGAAAGCCGCACTGCTTCCCAGATAATCTTTATGTATTTCACCCCATAAGCCGGTCAGCTCTCCAAGTTTACTTAAGAATAAATTCAAAAATCCCTGCTTATAAAAAAGCATCTTCCAGACAATAACAATGGTTGCCGTAGGCATGGCCAGCGGGAATAAATACAGAGACTTTATTACTCCCGCATTTTTCAGCCTGCTGACCGGCATTGCAATTATAAGTCCGATTACCACTAACAGCGGAATACACACTATTGTGAAACGAAACGTGTTTTTTACGGCAAGCCCAAAAGCCTGATTGGTAAAAACAATCCTGTAATTTTGTAATCCGCAAAACTGCTTTGTTATCACCGTATGAAAAGAACGTTTGAACACATCCAGAAACGGAATAATTACAAATACTAATGTTCCTAATAAACTTGGCAATATAAATATAAAGAAAGATCGTACGTTAATCCTACGCATATTCTACTCCGCTAAATATAGTGAAACTTTCTTCTCAATAGCGTTTACTGCATCCTCAAGACTCTTTTCTCCTCTGAAATAAGCAATACCTTCTTCATATACTGCATTCTCAAGCATACCGTTCTCTATATAAGCTGTTCTTAACGACTCTATGCACTTTTTAAATTCAGCTGCCTGCTCCTCACTCGACCAGTATGTTATAAAGTCAAGTCTGGTGCCATCCTCATAACTTGAAGATTCCCATGAATACGCTCCCTCTTCATTTACCAGACTCTTATCCACTTTAAAACTATCATCAAAGGCAGCCTTATTGACTGTAAACCCATTAAACATAGCTGACTGGTTTTCTTTGCCAAGACACAGTTTTATGAAATCCTGCGCCTGTGAGGTATACTGCGACGCTGCATTGATACCCATTAATGTATTGGCGCAGAATACATTCTGGCATTGTCCGTCCATAAGCGCCCATACCCTGTCTTCAAATCCATCTACCTTGTTTACGGAAATCACATGGTCATAATCACTTCGGGAGCTGAGCGCGTTCATAAACAACTTAATAGTTCCTGCTGTATACTCCAGTCCTCTGGCAGTTGTTCTTAAATACTTGGACTCGTCATATAATTCTCCCATTTCCGACAACCAGTATTCGTTTGTACGATTGTATCTTTCGATCAACTCTTCAGAAAGTCCGTCCAGATGGGCGTCATAAATTCTCTTTGTCTGTTTAAGGTATTCCGTAACCGCTTCCTTATCAATTTCCCCGCTTTCCTTGGTCCATGCAGGAACCGAGGTCATGGAGAAGAAACGCAGTATTCCTTTTTCACTTGCAATATTAAACAAGTTATCACCCGGATTATCCTTCCGCAATTCCTCTATCATATCCGCCAGACCTGCCAAATCCTTTGCCTTGGAAAGATACTTTTCTTCACTCATAATAACCGGAACCTGTATTTCACAGGGCATAGCATATAATTTAGAGTCCGTCTTCATAGCCTCCACAATGTTCCCGAATAATTCTTCGTCTCCGCTTAAACCATCTATAAGCGGGCTTAAATCAAGCAAAAGACCTTTTTCGATATAGGAATCTAACGGCATATCATCCAATATAAGAACATCCGGTCCTTCTCCCGCCATTATCTTGGTATTCAGACTCTTTAGCGCATCATCCCTTGTGACAGAACTGTCATTTCCCATACCCATTTCATATTCGACATAAACTTCCGGATTCGCGGTCTGATACAGAGAAATGGCCTGACGTATTGTATCATTTTCTTCAAGGCTGTATACTTTAAGCCTTTCGCTTGGCACTGTAGGCATATCGGGATCATAGACGAAATGAACCAGTCTGCCGCTGCTGAATATGGTCATAAACTCATCATCCGGAAGCATTATCATTCCGCCAATAGCATAGGCAGGATTAGAGAATGTACATAAATTTCCGTCAATGACCTCTTCTACTGCACTGCCACCTATTACATGTCTGTGCAGTCCCTTTTGTCCTGCAATATAAATCACATTTTCTTCTCCTATAAAGGGATATAGTTCATACCAGTCACTGCCAAAACTATTACCTTTCTCATAATTCTCACTCATAAAGTCTTCTAAAACTTTATCCTCTATATACTCCTCTTTTTCTATGTCATAAATAAGCGGCGCCTTGTAGTCATAACCATCCATTACTAACAGATTTCCGCAAACGTTCATTAACTGAGGTCCTTCTGACATAGTGAGAAATAATTCGCAGCTTCCGTCTTCCTTAGCTTCATAGAGATTTTCACCTCCCAGAAAGCTTACAAAAACCCTGCCCGCCTCTGTTACCACAACATGTCTCGGATACTTCCCAGCTTCAGTCGGCGTCTCTACAGGAATTTCCGTACCGTCTGGTTTTATAATAAGAAGGAACTGTTCATAACCACCATCGTCATCACTGACGCCATATAGGACGGCAACCGTACCGTCACCGCCTATTGCTGTTTCCGAAATATACGTTTCGTCGTCCATCATTCTTTTATGCCACGCCCAGTCATCCGCTTCCCAGGTTTCTCCATTATCCTTTGAAATCCAAAACGGAAAGCAACTGCCCTCGGTGATAATAAGAGTTCCGTCATTTAATCTGAATATACCGTTACCTACTAAACCGTTGATTTTATCTGACATATCTGTCACTTTTTCTACATACCGCCCCATTGCAACCGGTTCGTCCGATGCAGATTGGTTATCCTGACTGCCTGCATTTGTACCAGCCGAAGCCGTCTGCGCTGCCGCATCCGGATTATCTGGGTTGTTTGTACTTTCAGTCGTCTTAGTACAACCGCTAAGTATTGTTGTAAGCATTGCAAATAATAGTATAAGCGATACTATTTTCTTTGGTGTTCTTTGATTACTTTGATTAAATTTTGTTTTTGATTGAATCTTCTTCACAAATTCTCCTCCTTATGATTACTATAAAACAAGCATTTACAAAACTTATATTGTTTACAGTTTTGCATTCAATACTAGTTCTGACGATAGCATCATAACAATTTTATCTCTAAACAACCTCTAAAAAATCTTAGAGAATATTTAAAGATTACTTTGTTAAAATTATAAATACTGATATAATACAAAGGGGTACGCAAAATGAGAGTTTTACTGGCGGAAGATGATAAACAACTTAATGCCTCTCTTACCTATCAATTAGAGGCCGCGGGCTTTAGTGTAGATTCCTGCTTAGATGGGGAAGACGCCCTTTATTATGGTGAACAAAATATTTACGACATCATTTTACTGGACAGAATGCTGCCATATATGGAAGGTACCGACGTGCTGACTTCATTAAGAAAAAGCGGTATTACCACGCCTATTATTCTAATAACAGCGCTTGGCGCCTTATCCGATAAGGTAGACGGCCTTGATCTTGGCGCCGATGATTACTTGGTTAAACCCTTTGAATTTGAGGAGCTGCTTGCAAGAATCCGTTGTGTCACAAGACGCCCCCCCCAAATCCTTACAAGCTCTAATATTATTACTGTAGCCGATATTACATGGCAGACCTCCGAGGGTATCTTAACCGGACCTTCGGGAACCTGCACCCTGTCTAAAAGAGAATCCGCGCTGCTGGAAGCATTTCTACGCTCTAAAGGGCAGACAATTCCCCGAAATACACTATTACTTAAGATCTGGGGGCCGGACAGTGACGTAGAAGACGGAAATCTTGACAACTACATTCACTTTTTGCGCAGACGTTTAAAAATAACAGGCAGTAAACTTCAGATCAAAACAATCAGAGGAATCGGCTATAGTCTTCAGGAGAATTAAACTATGTTTAAGAAAGTACACATACGCCTGACTTTATTGTGTGCAGGAATCACCGCCACAATTATGACAATCATGTCACTTATTTTCTTATTAGTATCTGAAAGAACACTCTATCAAAATCAGTTTCGGGCTTTTGAAAATGATATTAATACCATTACCACTAACTTAGAGCACCAATCCATTATCTCTATGGAATGGCTTTCAAAAATGGAGTCCCAAAGCAAATATATATTTTTTATTACAGATAACGGAGTTCCTTTTCTATATAATAAGCTAACGGATACGGATGAAGAACTTTCGAAAAAAACTCTTTTGGAAGAAAGTGTAAGGGCATATAATAATATGTTTGAAGTAGAGACGGTTGTAACATCGGCTTATTCCTATGAATATTATCATTTTGAATATGAATTTACTTCAGAATCTATGGGCGCTGACTTTTATGCAAGTAAAATCATTCCCACTACACCGGATTCCACCCTCGAAATCAGTATACTCTATTCTCTTGAAAATCTACAAAAGCAGATATGGCAGCAGCGGGTGCGCTTTGTTTTGATCGACATTGCGGCAGTATTTATACTTACCGCATTTTCATGGTTTTTTACAGGAAAACTTTTACATCCTATTGTAGAAAACCATCAAAAGCAGGCCGCATTTATAGCCTCTGCTTCACATGAGCTACGCACCCCTCTTGCTGTGATCTTATCGTCCGCAGAGTGTTGTAAAACAGCAGCTTCCGACAATAAAGAGGGCTTCCTTAAAACAATCTGTCAGGAAACGCTTCGTATGTCTACTTTGGTAAATGACATGCTTACCCTCTCAAGCTCTGATAACAACAGTTTTACTATAAAACTCCAATCCCTAGAGTTAGACACCTTGCTTATTAACGCGTACGACGCATTTAAACCAATAGCGGATAATAAGAAAATCGAGCTTGCCATATACCTTCCGGAACAGGCGCTGCCGCTATGCTCCGCCGATCCGGACCGTATCACTCAGGTTATTTCCATACTTTTACACAACGCTATAAGTTATACCCCTGAACATGGAAAAGTATCCATTACACTTTCTCACAGCAGAGAGCGTTTTCATATATCTGTTAAGGATAACGGCATAGGCATTTCCGATGAGGATAAAAAGAAAATCTTTGACCGCTTTTACCGGGCAGAAAAATCCCGAAGCGCTAAAGAGCACTTCGGGCTTGGCCTGTCAATTGCTTATGAAATAGTTACTGCACATGGCGGTAAAATATCCGTCTCCGACGCCGAGGGCGGAGGATGTATATTTACGGTTACCTTAGGATGAAAAATAAATTTTTCACCCTGTGCAAAGCTTGGGAGTTACTTAGTATGCCCTGCCCCAATATACCATTTTCTTGGCCGGTTTTCCGCAGCACACACAGACATCCGAAAGCTGCTCCTGCTCAAACGGCATACATCTGCTGGTAACCGACAGTTCTTCTTTAATCTTATCCTCGCAGTCCTGCTCGCCGCACCACATTGCTTTTACAAATCCGGCTTTCTCTGCGAAAATCTTCTTAAACTCATCAGCGTCCTTAGCCACATAAGTATGCTCATCTCTATGTGCCCTTGCACGCTCTAACATCTCAACCTGCATCTTATCCAAAACTTCAGCAGCCTTAGTCTCTAATTCATCCAATGAAACTTCTATCTTTTCCCTAGTATCGCGACGGCAGATGACACACTTATTTGCCTCGATATCCTTCGGACCGATTTCCACACGGATCGGAATTCCGCGCATCTCCTGCTCAGAGAATTTCCATCCCGGACTCTTATCTGCATCATCCACTTTTACGCGGAAATTGCTAAGTCTATCTTTTAATTCAAAAGCCTTCTCAAGCACGCCTTCTTTTTTCTGCTGAATCGGAATGATCACAATCTGGGTAGGCGCAATCTTAGGCGGAAGAACCAGACCTGAATTATCGCCATGTACCATAATGATACCGCCGATAAGACGTGTTGACATTCCCCATGAAGTCTGATGTACGTGCTTTAATGTATTATCTTTATCTGTAAACTGAATATCAAAAGCTTTTGCAAAACCGTCACCAAAGTTATGGCTCGTTCCCGATTGCAACGCCTTACCGTCATGCATAAGCGCCTCAATTGTGTAAGTTGCAATCGCACCCGCGAATTTTTCCTTATCGGTTTTACGTCCTTTTATTACCGGCATTGCCAACACTTTTTCACAAAACTCTGCATATACATTTAACATCTGCAAAGTTCTCTCTTCAGCATCCTGTGCCGTTGCATGTGCCGTATGACCTTCCTGCCATAAGAATTCGCGGCTTCTAAGAAAAGGTCTTGTTTCCTTTTCCCAGCGCACAACCGAACACCACTGGTTGCACACCTGCGGCAGATCTCTATATGAATGAACCGTATTTTTATAATAATCGCAAAAAAGCGTCTCTGAAGTAGGTCTTACGCATAATCTCTCCTGCAATGGCTGCTGCCCGCCATGCGTAACCCATGCAACCTCTGGCGCGAAACCTTCTACATGATCTTTCTCTTTATTAAGCAAGCTCTCAGGAATAAACATCGGCAAATATACATTCTGAACCCCTACTGCCTTAAACATTGCGTCCAATTGCTGCTGAATCAATTCCCAAATCGCATAGCCTGCGGGCCTCAGCACCATACAGCCTTTTACACTGGTATAATCTATCAGCTCTGCTTTCTTTACCACATCCGTATACCACTGCGCGAAATCTTCTTCCATAGATGTAATTGCTTCTACTAACTTTTTATCTGCCATTTTAGTCCTCCACTCCTATTTAACTTTCCTATCAAAACACTATTTTAATAAAATAAACGCGGATTGTCTACAACGATTTGACTATACAAGTATAAAAGTTCAAATATTTTCAAAATTTCAATTTGAATATAAGCTTGAACCAGTCACAACTTCCTCTTTAACCAGTTTTCTACAAAGTCCTTCCCCAACCCCTAATATCATAAAAACAAACGGAGCATTCAATATCTGCTGAAAGCTTACCATATTGTGTAACATATAAAATAAAATACTCGCCGCACACAAATATAACGCAGACTCCACATGTGCCTTTTTCATAAACCTGCAGACTGCCGCTGCAAACGCTCCAACAAAGCAACCAAATCCCATGATTCCCTGATTAACAAGCACAGTAATCCATTCGTTATGTGCATTAGTCAGTCTTGCATTGCCAAATAACTCATATGTACGCTCCGCCAAACCGTCTACCGAATATACATAGCTCGCAAAGCAATCCGGTCCTTCACCTATCAGTTTATTAAGCAGCGGCATACTCTGATAAGCCCGCACACCTATACTCCAAGTCGCCCCTCTATAGCTTGCCCATGCATCATCAAACGTAAAAAACGAAACTGCCGATAATCCAAAAAGTCCGCCTGGCAGACAAGTATTTCCCACTAATAATAATACATATATAATTAATACTGCTGCCATTAAAGCAAGTGCGACATTACGTATTTTTTTATACTGTTTAACATCGCAATTCTTTTTCTTCACAAAGTAATGAAAAAGTACATATACAGCTATAAACACTAATCCTATAAACAACATCAGATTTGTATCCGTAAGCACAACGCCCAATTCATTCTCATAATTCATCTCAAGTCCCGGCAGATAGCGAAGCAGTCTAGCTATCTGACACGATAACGCAAACAATATACAAAGCTGCAGGAACCTATACATTTCCCGATTTCCCTGAAATGAAAGAGTAAACAGGAAAATAAAAACTCCTGCAAAAACAAGATATGCGCTGCTGCTTCCTTGAACCACACCTGTAATAAAACAGATCACTACATATATACCCGCAGCTGTCTGCTGCCATTTTGCGCTGCTTGTCCAATAAAATACAACACCGAGAGGACAAATGACCGCCCAATATCCGCAAAACCAGTTAATATTTCCCATTGTGGAAATAAAACCCGGATTCTGCTCACTCATATAAATCGGATAAACAGAATACCTGTTTAAAATCCCAAGCAAAAAAACCAGAGCAGAACTAATCAATATAACATACAGCCATTTGTTACTCCAAATAAAATATCTGGAAAATAAAAAATATATACCGATAAACAAAAGCTGGCTGACAAGTCCCATAAACCAGCCTTCCGCTCCCCAGAACGCTTCCTCCGTAAAAGACGTAAAGATGTAGGAAATAAGAACAAACATGAAATAAGCATATATTAACCAATCCGTTACTGATAAGCTCTTATAAAAAGTTATAACGGAGAAATTTTTTCTATTCAGGAAAAGAGACTCTGCTATAACTAACATCATAACAGCCGTTAATGCAAGCCCGATATTGCGGAAAAGATTATATTTCACTTCCCCAATTTCTGCGTAGCCGCCTTTGGTGTAAAATGGGAATATTATTGTCAGGGCGATAAAGTATAGGGTTACTATTATGGTTCCGGTTTTGTGGGTGATGGCTTGAAGGCGGGTGTTCCAGTTGTATGTAGGGTTGATTTGTGGCTTTATATCTTTCTTTTTGGGCATTGAAGGATCCTGCTTATATTCTTTATATTTTTTGTTTTTGTTATTTTTATCCAACTTCTAATGTATCGTATGGGTAACTGTCCGCATAAACCGTTTCGGGCGCAATATCAATTTCTCCATTATTCCATGTTATTACTCCATGAAAAATAGAGATATTTTGAAATATTTTATTATCCCTTAAAGGTCTAAATGCTTCACCCTTTAATAAAGTTGTATCATATAATCTCTTTTCACCTGTTGTAAATGTCACCAAAAGCATGCCGCCTCTCATTGCTTTAGCTTCCTTAACTTTGATTCCTTCTGTTTTCTCTCCGGCATAACATATGTCATCAACAATATACATATTTAAATACCTCCTACATTGGTGCAATCTTTTCAAAATGCTCGCCTTTAACTGCAAGATTCCATGCTTTATATGCCTCTTCTTCATGATAAGCCAGCCATCCGACAACCATTTTTAGCTGTTTTCTCGGCAAAGAACCTGCTAATAACTCGCCATCTATTCCAACTGCAGCCTCATATTCTCCATAATAAACATGAACATGCGGTTTATTATGCTGTTGTGTATCATTAAATAACAGATATATTACAATACCACCAAATCTACTTAACTCTGGCATAATATAGTCCCCCTAAATTATTTATAATATGCATGGCTTAGATTTTATAATAAAATATTTAAAATCATTGTATTTAATATTTTTTTAACTGTCAAGCAATACGCCTTTAGAGATAATATGAAGTGACCTCACATTTGTAAAAATAGGAATTTACCTGTATACCATGATTATCATTTCAATCTCTCCTTTCTATCCTAGTATGTACATTTGCTGGAATTTCAATGAGATTTTCATCATAATCATGTATATAATTTCCACCTGCTTCTCTTATACATTCTTCTTTTGCAGTTTGGTTTACTTAATTTAAACACCCTTTGTATTTCATAATAACAAAAGACCTAGACACACGTATGTCTAGGCCAAATATTTTTATTACATTTTATTACTATTTTCTACCCCTTCAAATTAATCAAATCAACCGAAATATTTATCCCCTGCACTTTTCACATATCCTAGGTATCTCATCCCCTCTACTCTCATAATCTTCCTTCTCACCATATGTAATAACAAATTTTCTTCCACACTTTTCACAAAAAATGGGATCGCACAATTTATCCCTGCATTCTTTATGAAGTGTCTGTCTGCCAATATTATGTCTTGCTATAAAATATGACTGATATGTAATATCCTTTCCACAGGCCTTGCACACTCCAACTGTAACCATCCTGCTATCGTCTTGTCTGCATTTAGGACATATCGTCGGCAATGCGTTTCCGTTTTCTTCCAGCCTTCTTTTATGAGCATACGTGAATTCCATCATATCTCCACATCGCTCACAAGTAACATAAACTTTTTGTTTATACAACTCTGTACATTCATTACATAAGCACTTCTTCTTTAAAAGTTGTAATTCTTCAAGAGCACTCTGTTCAATCCAAACACTCTTTCCGCATTCTTCACATATAGCCTTTTGACTGCATCCGCAGATCAATTCCGCTTCTTTTTTCAGAATATGTTTATAATATAGCGGATATACAATCTCTTTATTACAGCCTTGGCAGTTTACGGTCTCGCTCTTTTCAAGACATCTTACACATAATACGTTTTCATTATTGTCAAGTTCTCTTCCACAGGCTTCGCACAATCTCTTATCCGCTTCGACTTTTTTAACGGATTCAAAAAATTCTTTATTGTCCATGTGGCTGCCTGCCTTATGAAAAAGTCCCGCTATAACAGACGTCATTCTAAGCTGCGTCTTCAGTGTACACTTCATATTATCCGGGCAATCATCATATAATCGTTGGAAGAAACTTTTATTCAAAGAATCTGCTTGCTGCTTGTAATCGCCGATCATGATCAATTTTTTCGCCCGGTTGATTGGAATTAATAATTCTCCGGCCGATGCTGCTCCGGCATCATCAATTATAACCAGATCAAACTCATATCCATTTAATCCATAATGTCTGCTTTCCAATCCGGCACATGTAGCGCCGACAATCCGGAAATCTACCAAAAGATATTCTCCTACAGCATCATTATTTGCTTTATCTTCAATAAAGCTTTGCCATTTCTCCCTTAGTTTCATAGCTTCGCCGCTTACTTCATGATTTTTGAGATTCTCTTTATATTTTTTACATTTATTTTCAAGTGAATACTCATCTATATCCTCTGGAATTTTTCCCGTAGAGCCACACCTGACGATCTGGTTCTTTTCAATAAGTTCATACCCCTGCGAAGTTTCTACAATTCCTCTGATAACATTATCAAGTGCATCGTTTGTCTGAGAGACAAACAATATTTTTGAATCAGGAATCATGTTTAACTGCTGCATGATCAGTTCTTTGATCACGGTCGTTTTTCCTGTCCCCGGTGCCCCCTGTATCATAAAGAATTTTTCTTCACCAAACGCCCTTATGACTGCGTCAGCCTGTGTCTCATTTGTTTGGATATCGCCGTTAAAAAATAAATTAATTCTATATCCGTTATCCGAATATTCTTCTTCTTTCACATTCAAAACAGCCATTTTAACTTTTTCGTTTACAACTCTTCCCTCTTTAAAATGCTTAAGCGCCTTGGTTTGCTGTTTTTTTGCAGATTTTTTCAAATAAGCACCCATAGGTGAAACGGCCGCCATTTTTTTCTGCATCAGAAGTTCATATGTTAAGTATAATTGTAATTTAAAACATTCCTCAAATAATTCACTATATTTCGCTCTATCGTTATTAATTTGTTCCGGAGAATAACATTCCACCGTTACATTTGATGTAACAAAAACACTGTCAAATGAAACAAAATCCTTTTTTTCAAGTATTCCTTTATATCTTAATATCAACCGCCCCGCTGCGTTTGACTCTAAGTTCTCAAACATTGCTTTATATGCATACTGATTTCCGGACTGCATAATAACACCTTTTAAAACGCTTTTCTTACCCTCATCCCAAATAGGCGCTATTATCCACTCATCAGCATTATCTAATAAATCATTTTCCTTTAAATACGTTTGAAACTCCCTTTTTTCATCAGCAGATTGAACCATCTTGATATTTTTAAACTGCATGGCTGAGAGTGCATCACCGGCTTTTTCACTACCACCGCTCGTTCCATGCGGCACAAAATCACAATCCTTAGGCAAAGTCAATGAAAACGGCTCCTCAATTTCTCCGGAGTTTTCAAATGTTTCTCTAATACGTTTTTTATAATCCGCTAAATACTCAAGATACGCCTGCAGTTTATATACAGCTTTATCAAGTGATATCTGGGTAATATCAGTACATTCTTTTAACAAATTCTCTTTTTCATCGTAATGTCTAGTACATAAATTCAATATATCAATATGTATATGCCTATTCTCTATTTTTCGCCTTTCTATCCTTTGACGTTGATACTCTATCACTGCCTGTAAGGGATCTCCTTTCGATTTTTTTACGGCATTTTCATAATATCTTAAAGTATCATTATATTCCCTGTTTCTGCGGTTTTTATATGCGTTATATTCTTCCTGCATATTTCTCTGATACTGCTTTTCCTGTTCAGATAATTCGTCACAGATAAAGCTTACTGCAGCTGCTGTAACCAAAAGAGTTTTTTCATAATTATCTATCCGCATATATATCACCTCTCAATTCTTCCAGACAAAATCCAACTATGTACCTCTCTTCTTTAACATCTGCTGTTTTAACCTGATATTTTTCATCTAATTTCCATTTTGATTTTACAGCGTCAAAAATCCGGCTTTTAACTTTATCATCTATCTCTTTATCCGCCTTTAACGTCAGCTGCACTCTTTCATCCGGAAAAGCATCAGTATCATATTTTTCTTCCTTTATCATTCCTGATGTATGGTCATATGCAAATGTCAGTTTTTCGTTTTTATAATCCTCATACTGCTTGTATTCCTTGATCAAATTCTTTCCAAAGTCAGAAATAAATTCCGGTGCATCCGTATACAATTCTTTAAGGGGTGCTATTTTTTCACTATATTTTTCAAGGCTGTCATTTGACACTTCTACCGTAATAACTGAAAATTTGCCCTCAGCATATATCTTGTCTTCAGACTTTAATTTATTATCGCCTATCAGGCATGGCAATTTATTAATTTTCTGCTGCTTATACACTATTTTTTTATCAGTTTCATTCAACTCAACATATACAGATGAACGCACTTTATTAATTTGTTCTTCAGAAAATCCGCTTAAAGCAGACAAACTGTCCGCCAAAATAGAATCTTTATCCTCTGTACTGATTTCGGATATATCCTCAAATCTTATTTCACCTTCCATCACCCAATCATCCTGGCCTGTATTATAATAGTTATCTTCAACATATTCTTCAAGTTCTCCGGTGATCAGACAGATACACAGTTTCTTTTTTTCATTATTCAGTATCTCTAAGCATCTTGAAATCATTAAGATATTTTTCGATAATTCTGATAATGTACAATCTTTATTAAGCAGGTTTAGTCGCTGCATATGCGAAATTTCCGATTCAATCACATTTTCAGGCAATTGTGTTGCGTCTTCTATTTGTTCTAATGTTGCATTCTCTTCAATTGCCTCTAATATAAATCTCTGAAAAGCATTAAGTTCAACTTCTTCTTTTTCATGAAAATTTACTGTTAATGGTTTTAAAGGTATGTATATCCTTTTTTCTACATCAATATAATCAGCCACTGAAACACCCCCAAATTAATATATGCAACAATACGATCACACTATTTTTTACTTATTATTTTTATTTATTACTTTATAAAAATTTTATCATGACTGCTAAAAATATACAACTTTTCTATATATAAAAAAGCTCATTAAAAAGCCACTCACCCCTTCATCAGTTCATGAATCACAATAAGCGCAAGCGGCCCCTCAATGATTCCTCCTACCCCAAAAAGTTTTATCCCGGCATAAATACCAAGCAGCATAAGTACCGGCGCAATTCCGAGCTGCTCCCCAATCAGTTTAGGCTCCAGAAATTCCCTGATACAGATACAGGCAATGTAAAGCAACAAACAAACAACCATTGCCACATAGTAGCCGTTAAGAAGCTGCCATATGGCAACCGGCACTAACACGATTCCGGTTCCGATAAATGGCAGTATATCCATGAAGCCTGCAAGAATTCCAAGAAAAATACTTCCATCCACTCCCGCTGCCCACAAAACGGCACTGCACGACACACTGATAATCAATAAAATTATGCCCTGCGCCTTTAAAAAAGTAATAATATAATCCAAAACGCTCTCTAACGTTTTCCAGATAAAGGACATTTCTTCGGAAGTCTTAAGCCAGTGGATAAAGGATGAATAATCTTTTTCCAATAATATTGCCGAAAGCAGGGTAATAAAAATAAACGCTGCAAACGCAAATATTCCCTTAAAGCAATTATATGAAGAAGACAAAACCCTCGGAATCACCTGCACCTGAACATTTTCCATGATCACTGTCATTTTCTCTACAATGAAATTTTCTATTTCATATCCATTCCAGCCAAACTTTCCATCCAGACTGTAGCAGCAATTATGAAGGGTTAACTGCAATTGATCATAAGTTTTTTGAATAAAACCGGTAATCCCTTCCAGGTCTATGCTGCTTCCATATCCAAGCGCCCATAAAAGTATAGCTAAAAATACTAAAACCAGCAGCATCACGCCAACCGCGAGAAACTTCTTTTTCATAGGTATCCTTTTTTGTATGCGATGCAAGACCGGGTAAAATAATGTAATTAATATAAACGCAAGAAAAAACGGGGCTATTAATGGAAAAATAAAGCGAAAAAAAATATAAACCAGTAAAGTTATTGTCATGAACTTCACCAGTTTATTTCTTTTAAAAATTAAATCATAAATTTCGCTGCCCCAGTCTCTCATCTAAATCTCCCATTCCTGCTCTAACTGCGATGTTTGGGCAACGCTGAAAGCGTTTTAGCACAATACTCGCAAAACGAACAAGTTCGTTTGTGAAAAATTTATTTTTCACCCTATTATTATGAGAAATTTATGTTCATTTATAATGAGAAGATTTGGAAAATCCCTGATTCAGGCCCCCTATGAAAAGACATCCGCTTTCCGGTTATGGGATGATTAAATTCAAGTTTATATGCGCATAGAGCTACCTGTTTTTGATCAAGCTGCTTCGCAAGTTGCATAGTCTTGTCATCAGCATATTTATAGTCGCCCAAAAGACTCATACCAGCGTTACTCATTTGCACTCTTATCTGATGATGCCTGCCTGTAATTAGTTTAATCTGCGCCAGAGCTATGTCTGTATTTTCATAATCTGATAAAATGGGGGTGACGCTTTCGGTTTTTGTATACGCAATATTATTATCTGTAATATTATCATATTTTTTGAAAAAATCTTTAACAGGCATACAGCTAAGCAGGCTATAATGCAACTCCGCTCTTTTTGCTCCGTTTTGATTCCTATTGACAACTGTCGAAGTATTTAATTTGTTATCTTTATAAAGATAATTTATTAATGTTTTCCAAGTCTTTGTGCTTGTCACTTCTTCATCAAGTGTTTTTTTAGTCTTTCCAATTACCCGCTCTGCATCCGGCATTCTTTCGACCTCTATATCCGGCTCTGCTGCTCCCCTGTCAAGAGCCACCACCGCATAATAATATTTCTCCATCCGCCCATCACTTATCTGCTTACTAAGTTCCCCTGCGGCCCTCTGGTTCTTGGCAAAAACAAGTATGCCCTCAACAGGCTGGTCCAGGCGGTGAATAAGCCCGACATACGGACGCTTATTTGATTTACTGTCTGCCTTAGATGCCGCGGCCAAATAATTAGCCACTTCGCTCACCATATCACGCTGCCCAACCTTTGCAGTCTGGGTGGCGATTCCTGCCGGTTTATGACACACTATGATATCTTTATCTTCATATAAAATTTGCTCTTTATCCATTTCGGTATCCTTTTACAGCGCCGCTAATATCCTTTTTAAATCTTAAACCGATACCCCACACCCCAGATGGTCTCAATATACTGCGGCTTCGTCGTATCAAACTCTATTTTCTCACGGATTTTCTTAATATGCACCGTAACCGTCGCTATATCTCCTATAGAATCCATGTCCCATATCTCCCTGAAAAGTTCTTCCTTCGTATACACATGGTTTGGATTCTGAGCCAAAAATGATAATAAATCAAATTCCTTAGTTGTAAAAATCTTCTCTTCACCGTCTAAATATACACGTCTGGCCGTTTTATCAATTTTTAAGCCACGGATTTCAATTATATCATTTGCCCTCTGGTTGCTTCCTACCAATCTGTCATAACGCGCCATATGCGCCTTAACCCTCGCCACAAGCTCGGAAGGACTGAAAGGCTTAGTCATATAATCATCGGCGCCAAGTCCAAGCCCTCTGATCTTATCAATGTCATCTTTTTTTGCAGATACCATTATAATAGGTATATCTTTTTCCTCACGGATGCTCTTACATACCTCGAACCCGTCCATACCGGGAAGCATCAAATCTAAAATCAATAAGTCAAAATCTTCCGACATAGCTCTTTTTAAACCGGCATCTCCGGTATTTTCGATCACTACCTCAAAATCGCTAAGCTCTAAATAATCTTTTTCCAAATCAGCAATCGCTTCTTCATCCTCAATAATTAAAATCCTGCTCATACGTCATTTACCTCCTCTTGTTCAGGCGCTTGATATTTTCTGATTACAAAATGCATACATGTTCCTTCCTGCTCTTTACTGGTTGCCCATATATACCCCCCATGATCCTCAATAATTTTCTTGACTATGGAAAGCCCTATACCACTGCCGCCCTGTGATGAATTTCTTGAAGCATCCGTCCTGTAGAAACGCTCGAAAATATTAGGAAGGTCTTTAGCCGCAATACCTTTTCCATTGTCTTCTATTTCAACTCGTATAGAGTCTACTTCGTCCAGAATACGAATATCAATAATTCCGTCTTCCTTATCCATATATTTTACACTATTACCAATTATATTATCAATAACACGTTTGAGCTGTTCCGGATCTGCGATAATCTGTGTCTCCGGCGATACCAGATCGTCATAATTGAGCTTAATATTCTTAGACTCCAGATCCAGCCCGACATCCTCTACGCAGTCCCCAAAATATTCTGCTACGTTAATACGGTGAAAATTGTACGGAATTCTGTTACTGTCAATTCCGGAGTAAAGGGTAAGTTCATTGATCAACCTGTCCATATCATTGGCCTTATTGTAAATGGTCTTAATATACTTATCCATTTTTTCAGGCGTATCGGCCACACCGTCCATAATTCCTTCTACATAGCCTTTAACCGCAGTAATAGGAGTTTTCAGATCATGCGAAATATTACTTATTAATTCCCGGTTCTGCTTCTCATGCTCAAACTTCTCATCTGTAGACTCTTTAAGCCTAAGCCTCATATCTTCATAATTTCTATACAGCTCACCGATTTCACCTTTACCATCGCTTGAAAGTCTGTATTCCAGATTTCCCTCCGCAATATTCTGCATCGCCGTATTCAACTGATTGATCGGTATAAAAACACCCTTTTGCATCCACTGCGTCAAAACCATACTGGTAAAAATCAGTATTAAAATAAATGCAAGTATCATATCCACTAACATCTTTTGTGAAATAAGGGAACTTACTTTGGTCACTATAAAAAAGCTTCCCTCGCTCCCGTCAAGAAATCTAAAATCCAGCTGCTTTACGAGCTTCCTCATATCATTATAATAATAATCCCGTTCTGAGCTTGTAATGTTCCTTCCGTATTCGGGAAGTTTATCAAAGATGCTATCTGCCGCTTTAAAATTTCCGGTATAATATATTTCACTGTCTTTTCTTACTATAATATAAGAAGAGTTCACTGCCAGACTTCTATTAATCTCTTCCAGATACTCAATGTTCTCCATAATGCTTGAATCTACATGCAGCTGCTCACTGATTTCCAAAATGACATCTTCCGTTATCTGATCATAATTCTCCAACGTATAGGTAAAAAAAGCATAATTACCGCCTTCCGGCCTAAAGTCTTGCTCCGTATTGACAATATAAATACCTATAGCCGTAAATGCAACCGCAGTAAGCAAAAGCGGCACCACAATAATTAAAACTGATGTAATAAGCAGCCTGGTCTTAAATTTCAAAAAAACTCATCCTTCCCGTCTCATATATCAAACAATAAACGTTAAAATATTTATCTTTATATTAATATACCACAAAATATCCAAATAAAAATAAAGCCATTCATATATTCTTATTAAAAATTTGTAAAATTTTATTTTAAAACTTATTTTATATTGACAATTATCCTTTCTTTGTTATACTAATATCAGTAATGATTACTGATTTGGAGAGATGAATTTGGCCATTAAATACAGCCGGCAACGGCAAGAAATCAAAAATTTTTTAATGTCAAGAAAAGATCACCCTACTGCCGATGTTGTATATATGAATGTCAGACAGCAGTATCCTAATATCAGTCTTGGCACCGTATATAGAAACCTCACTTTATTAGCAGATATGGGCGAAATTACCCGTTTGCATCTTGGAGACGGTGTGGATCATTTTGATGCCGATACCTCGCCCCATTATCATTTTGTCTGCTCAAAATGCGGGCAGGTCATGGATTTACACATGAACAATATTGACAGCATTGTAGATATCGCGGGGATGAATTTTAACGGAGAGATTCAAGGTCATATTACTTATTTCTATGGCATCTGCGGTAATTGCAACGAACCAGATAATGAAAATTAAGATGTGTCCCTATGCTTTAGTTAAACATCTTAAAATATAACTTTATTAAAGGAGAGAAAAACTATGAAATATGTATGTCAGGTATGTGGCTATGTACATGAAGGAGATGCAGCACCGGATAAATGCCCTCAGTGTGGTGCTCCCGCTGAAAAGTTCACAGAGCAGGGAAGCGGAAAAACATGGGCTGCTGAACATGTAGTAGGTGTTGCAAAGGGTGTAAGCGAAGATATTCTTGCTGACCTTAGAGCAAACTTTAACGGAGAATGTACAGAAGTTGGTATGTATCTTGCAATGGCAAGAGTTGCTCACAGAGAAGGTTATCCTGAGATCGGTTTATATTGGGAAAAAGCTGCTTGGGAAGAAGCTGAGCATGCTGCTAAATTTGCAGAACTTCTCGGCGAAGTTGTAACAGATTCAACCAAGAAAAATCTTGAAATGAGAGTTGAAGCTGAAAACGGCGCTACCGCAGGTAAATTTGATCTTGCAAAACGTGCTAAAGCTGCTAACCTTGATGCAATCCATGATACCGTTCATGAAATGGCTCGCGACGAGGCTAGACATGGCAAGGCATTTGAGGGACTGCTTAATAGATATTTTGGGTAATAACAGATAAGGAGATAACGACTATGAAGAAATATTTTTGTAACCCATGTGGGTATACATATGATCCTGAGAAAGGTGATCCTGAGCACGGCATTGCTCCCGGTACAGCATTTGAAGATCTTCCAGATGACTGGTGCTGCCCTCTGTGCGGTGTAACTAAGGATATGTTCCAGCCTTGTATCGATAACTACAACTAAATAATGTATCATAAGGGAATAAATCAGAAATGGTTTATTCCCTTTTTCTATTTCTTTTATGAAATTCTTTCATTGCGTCTATTTCTTTTTGATTTCCTTATCTTAATTATTTATAAAATTCAAACATATCAATAACTATTTTATTCCCTGCCAAAATGGTATATAATATCAATAAACAAGAGAAAAGGAAGTTCGGAAATGGATATAACACAGCTTCAAAGGCTATATAATGCTTCTGATTCTAACATAAAATGGGCTAAACATTGTTTAGAGCGAATTCAGGAAAGGGATATAAGCATAAGTGATGTAGAATCCTGTTTACAAACAGGTGAAATCATAGAATATTATCCAGACGATTTTCCCCATCCAAGCTGCCTTATTTACGGACATACAAAAGAGAACAAAATATTGCATATTGTTGTTGGTTCAGACGGCAATACCATATTTTTTATAACTGCATATTTTCCAAGCACCGATAAATTTGAAAAAGATTTAAAAACAAGAAAGGAGTAATAGAAATGTGTATGTATTGTAAATGCAAGACTACGGTTCCATCTTTAACAACACACGTAGTAAATTATAAAAATTGCATTATCATCATAAAAAATGTTCCTTGTGAAGAATGTGAACAATGCGGAGAAAAATATTATTCCAATGAAGTGGCAAAGCAAGTTGAATCCCTTGTTAATATGGCAAAATCGCTTATGCAGGAAATTTCTATCATTGACTACTCTAAAGCCGCATAGGGGTTTCCAGTTACAAATAAGTAATTTCAGATTAGGCGGTATAGCCCCGATTACAAGGGCTGTTCCGCCTTTTCTTGCGCTTGCGCATTTCAGAAAGACGGCAACTGAAGCTATGCGAGAAAAGATGAAGTTAAAACGGGAGGTATATCTATGGGAATATGGAACCCTTGGCGTGGTTGTCACAGATACAGTACAGGCTGCAAATATTGCTATATCCATAAAGGGGATTATAAAAGGGAAATTGATACAAACATTGTTACGAAAACAGAAAAATTTCACGCCCCTATTGAAAAAACAAAAAGCGGAGATTATAAAATGAAATCCGGTCAAACGGTTTATGTGTGCTTTTCATCAGATTTCTTGATAGAGGACGCTGATGAGTGGCGTACTGAATGTTGGGAAATGATACGTGAACGCTCCGACTTACATTTTCTTTTTCTAACAAAGCGGATTGAAAGATTTTTGGATTGTATTCCACACGATTGGAAAGATGGGTACGAAAATGTAACGGTTGGCTGCACGATTGAAAATCAGGAAAACGCAGATTACCGCTTGGGCATTTTTTCTAAACTACCCATTAAACACAAAAATATAATTTGCCAGCCGTTGATTGAAAACATCACTCTCTCTGCATATTTACACGATATAGAATTAGTTGTTGTCGGCGGGGAGTCTGACAGAAATGCAAGACCACTTAACTATGACTGGGTATTGCAGATACGGCAACAATGTATTTCCCATAACGTACATTTTGAATTTCGGCAGTGTGGGACACATTTTATCAAGGACGGAAAAAGTTACACTCTATCTACTCGTGACTTATGCAGCCAAGCCAGAAAAGCAAATATCAATTATTAAATAGCTGCCTCTCTTTTTTGTGCAAGGATAGAGAGGAAAAAATAAATAATAAGTCTTATAATAAAGAAAACACTTTAAACACAATACATACGGAGGTATCTCATGGAATGGGTTGAAAAATTAAACCAAAGCATGAATTATATTGAGAAACATTTGACAGACGAAATTGACTATGAACAGCTTGGGCGGATTGCCTGCTGCTCCACCTATCACTATCAGAGGATGTTTACTTATATGGCGGGTATCACTCTGGCAGAGTATATCCGAAGAAGAAAAATGTCTTTAGCGGCGGTAGACCTGCAGGGTGGGGATGAACGGATTATTGATATTGCAGAGAAGTACGGCTACAGTTCCCCGACCGCATTTAACAGGGCGTTTCAGTCTTTTCATGGGATAGCCCCCTCGGCTGTAAAAGACGAGGGCGTATCTGTGAAATCTTTTTCCCCCATTGTGTTTAGTATTGCTGTAAAAGGAGCGACAGAAATGAATTATAGAATTGAAACAAAAGAAGCATTCCGTATAGTTGGCGTATCTGCACCGCTTGATAAGGAAATCGAAAATAATTTTATGGTTGTGCCTAAGATGTGGCAGGAGGCGTCTGTAAATGGAACAATACAGAAATTGGCAGGAATGATGGATACGCCGCCAATGGGACTTTTGGGCGTTAGTGCCTGCAATAATGAAGAACAATGGAAATATTTTATTGCCGTTTCCAGTGCAAAAACAAGTGATGAGTTTGAAGAATATACCGTTCCGGCGTCTACCTGGGCAATCTTTTCCGGATCAGGCACAAACCAGTCAATACAGGAATTGGAGCAACGGATTATAACAGAGTGGCTTCCGACCTCCGGATATGAATATGCCAACGCCCCCGATATTGAGGTTTACTTAAATCCAGATCCACAGAACGCACAATATGAAGTATGGATACCCGTAACAAAGAAAAAGGGATAACGGAGGGACTTATGGACGAGAAATATAATATGTTTATGGAAACAGTTGACGAGCGTTTCCGCAGCTTTGTAAACGAAATCAATGAGTATCTGATAAGTAATGGTTGTAAATGCGACATAAAATTACAAAAAAGCGGCTATGTTGTGTCCTATGTCTTAAACGACAGTAAAAGGACTCTGGCAACATTCGTATCGCGAAAAACGGGGATGAAGCTTCGCATTTATTCCGAACATATACAAGAATACCAAAGCTTTCTTGATACACTGCCCGAAAAGGTAAAAAAGGAAATCAAGAAAGCGTCCGTCTGCAAACGGCTTATCAATCCCGATGACTGTAATGTGTAATGGGATATACCTTTGTATTGGATGGTGAGCAGTATCAGAAATGCCGTTACATGGCATTTCAGCCTACATTGAGTGAGGAAAACAATCCGTACATAAAGGAATTTTTAGAGAAAGAATTGCGGGCAGGTTCCGGTTATGATTAATTAGGGTGTTATTACAACGTTTGAATCATCATAGGTAATGCACCCTCAACCACTTGGAAGCCCATCTTTTGGTAAAATGGAAGTAACTTCTCATTTTCTGCCGTCAAAATAAGATACAAATATCCCTCATACACCTTTTTCAACTTCGTTATGAGATTACTTCCGATTTTCATATTCTGGTACTCAGGACGAATCAGCAGATAGTGAGCGTATGCTGTTAATTCTCCATCATCTAATGCATTTATCAAACCAACAAGTTTTGAGCCATCCCATGCAGATATAACAGTATCTGACTTGGATAATGCTCTGACTAAACGATCACTATAATTTGCAGAAATCCACCCAACTGATGAAAACAACTCTCTTAATTGTTCTTCTTCAAAGTTTTTTGTCATTTTATAATCAATCATAGCGCTATCTCCAATTTTGCAAATCCACGTTTGTTAAAATGAGTTATATCATTATTTGTTTAATAATACCACTTTCTACACAAAATTGTAATTGCCTCTATTCAAATAATTTATACAAAAAGTTTTGAATATGTAGTATACTAAATATAAGTGTATAACCTTTTCAATGTAGACAGGAGATGTTACATTGAAATTTGAATGGGATGAGGAAAAAAATAAACTAAATTTGAAGAAGCATGGAATTGATTTTGAAACGGAAATGCTTGTTTTTAATGACTTACAGCGTATTGAAATATATGATGATGAGCACAGTATTAAAGAAAACCGTTATAATACCATCGGATTGGTAAATGATGTTTTGTTTGTTGTTTATACAGAGCGTAAAGAGAATATACGCCTAATATCAGCAAGACTTGCCACCAAAACAGAAAGGAGCATTTATTATGATACGGACAGTTACTTTGGATGAAAACCAAAAACTTACAGAGAAACAGATTAAACAGATAGAAGAAGCGGCAAAGAGAGAAATTGTATTTGATGAAGATTCCCCAGCGCTTACGCCGGCAATGGAAAAAGCGTTTCGTTTAGCAGCAAAAAACCGTAACGCACAGAGGAAAACAAACATATCATAAATCTGCTATAAAATTCAATACTTTTAAAAAGTGGGGTATGCTGGAGAAATCTGGCATACTCTTATTTTTCTTTAGACAATCCACAAAACAAATACAATTCTTCAATACAAGATGCTTTATTTTCCTCCAAATTATGACAAGCATCTGCCCCTTTACGCCATTTTAACAACAAGCGTTATATAGAAACATTTATCACGAATATCCGCATACACCTCTCCACCCATGAGCGACATCAGCCGTTTGCAGATAAAAAGTCCAAGCCCATTACCTTGCACCCTATCCGCATTATTTCCACGATGAAAACTCTCGAATATCTGCGGTAGTTCTTTCGTTTCAAGCGTACATCCTGTATTTGATACCGTGATAAGTTCACAGCCGTCCATTTTATCAAAATTGATCTCAATTCGTTTACCGTCACCGTATTTAATCGCATTTTCAATCAGATTTTGCATGCACTCTGCAAGGCGGTCGGGGTCGCAGGAAAGAATACAGTCATCATATTTCTGAATCGCAAACTCCGTTCCTGACATAGCAAGTTGAGGCGCATATCTCGCATCTATTCTTGTGATGATAGCACTGAGAAAAACTTCTCCCTGTGTGACCTCAAAACTCATAAAGTCCTCGCTTGCCGCCTTTGTGATCTCGCTGACAAAACATTCTATCTCATCTGCACGGGTATTGATGCTCTCGGCAGCAGCACATCGTTTTTCCTCGTCCTTGTATAATCCTTTGGCAAGCGCTTTTGCATTCAGCTTGATCGCCGACAAAGGCGTTTTGATGTCGTGAGAAAGGGAGAGCAGCAAAAGTTTTTTGTCTCTCTGCATCGCAATTTCTTTTTTGCGGCTGTCCTCAATACTTTCACGCAAGAGATTCACACCCCATGTGAATTTTCCGAAGAAACGGCTTTTTTCCTCCGGTATCGGAACAGCAAGATTGCCCCTTGCAAGTTCCTGCGGAACATCGTTCAGCCTGCCGAATGGCACAATGATATGCCCCCGGATATAATACAAAAGGGCGATCATCAGAAGGAACAGCACACCAAATATACAATTTATTGCCGCAATGCTGTACTGTCCGTTTCCGACAGTATACTCCACACGATACAGCGTATCACCTGCTCTTATAATCAGATAATGTTCATCGGAAATGTACAGTTCGCCGTCATCACCCGTGAACACGCCCGTAATGTGGGGATATTTTTCACGATCATAATTGCCTGTTTCCGCTATCTCATCTGCAAGCCGCTTGGCTTCAACACGATAACTGCCTTCATTTCTGTCTTTCATTCCCATAAGAAATATATTCAATACCGCCGTCAGCAAAAGAAATACAGTTATCACTGAAATACACAGTCTTCTGAAAGCCTTCATACAAACTTATACCCCACACCCCAAACAGTAAGCAAACGCTTTGCATTCTTAGGATCATCACCGAGTTTCTGGCGAAGGCGATTGATATGCACATGGAGCGTTTGCAACTCCGAATCGCTGTCGCTGCCCCATACAGTGTTGAACAGGTACTCTTTTTTCAGAGTTTTACCCTGATTCTCAATCAGAAGCGCCAATAGGTCAAATTCCTTTGCAGGCAGTTCTACGGGTTTTCCGTCGATGACCGCTGTTTTATCTACAAGATTGAGTGTCACACCGTCCGCCGACAATGTATCACGCTGATACCGCCGTTTGAATATACCCTTGATCTTAGCGATAAGAATATCAATGTCGTAGGGCTTTTCTATATAATCATCAGCACCGAGGTCAAAGCCGTTCAGCTTATCCTCCTTGCTCGTCCTTGAACTTACGATCAGTATAGGAGTATCCGCATTTGCCCGAAGCTTGGAGCAGACCGCAAAGCCATTCACATCGGGAAGATTAATGTCTAGCACCACAAGCCTTGCGCCATATCGTTCAAAGAGCTGTACAGCACGCTCTCCGTTATCCACGCTTGACACAGTATAGCCCTCGTCACGCAGGAAGTCAGTCAGTAATGCGGATAGTTCTTTATCGTCTTCTACTATCAGAATATCGGTCATAAAACACCTTGCCTTTCTCACAGCCTGCGATATTTGAATACGAACACAGTTCACTGTTAGCAGGCACAATATTCGCAACGTGAACAAGTTCACGTGTGAAAAAATTATTTTTCACAGTATCACCAGCCCTGTTCCATAAGCCAGTTATTCAGTTCTCTTTCACGGTCACGGAGCTCCTTGTCAGCGCCATCAAAATGTCCCATTTCTTTTTCACCGACAATCCCGCCGTCCACAATGTAAAGTACCCTGCTGCACTTGGCGGCAACCTTCGCATCGTGTGTCACACACATAATCGTCGTGCCGTCGCGGTTTAAGGAAAGCAGCTCGTTCATGACATCATCAGAGCTAGCACGGTTGAGAGCGCCTGTCGGCTCGTCCGCAAAGATCATCTTGGGATTGTTTATCATACTGCGGCAGATACAAGCCCTCTGAAGCTGTCCGCCCGACACCTCGTTAATATCATTGCTGCACACATCGTCAATGCCGAGCCTGTGCATGAGCGCTCTGCCACGCTCCTCGGTCTGCCTGCGGCTCTCCGTATTCTTTTTTGATTTTACCGCAGGAAAGATGATATTATCAAGCACAGTTAGATTTTTCATCATGTACATCTGCTGAAAAATAAAGCCCATTTCATCAAGTCTGAGCCCTGCAAGCTCCTTATCCCCAAGCTTTGCAGTTTCCCTGCCGTTAAAGAACACCTCGCCTGCGGTCACTTTGTCCATTCCCGAAACGCAGTAGAGCAGCGTACTTTTGCCTGAGCCGGAGGGCCCCATGACCGCTACCATTTCACCTTCACTGATCGTCAGATCGACGTTTTTCAACACATTGTTCTGATGTTTGTTCACGATATATGTCTTGCAAAGTCCCTTTGTCTGTAAAACCGTATTATTCATTATGTTAATCCTCCATTTTTACTCAGCTTGCGAGTTATTCTATGCTTGCCGTATCGGAAGCCTTGATTGTTTTTGTGTAAAGCGCTGTCAGGAATGAGCCAATGACAGTCACGCCGATGAGAATTGCCGGGCAGATCACAAATATTTCCAGCGGGTTAAAATCGCATTTCAAACCTGATACATCGCCGACCATATTACCGACCCAATTCATCATTACGTTGCTGATCGGCATAAGCACCGCCGAAGAAACGATGCAGGCAATGACCGATACGATCACAAATCTGAGCGAATGCTGCAAAATGATACTGCCGTTCCCGATGCCCACCGCCTTCATCAGTGCAATCTCGCTCTTTTCCTTAGAGATGAATGAACGCTCCATGAGTATGACGATCAATGCCGTTACAATCACAGTAATGATCATCATCATCTTCTTGGTCGCATTCAGCGTATTGGACATTCCCGTAAAATTATTGATGTAATCCGGGGTCGAATACACCTTGTCAGTTTCGAGCAAGCTTCTCAGCTTTTCAATGTTTTGGTTTCTCTGCTCCTTGTCGGGACTGACGTCAAAGTGTATCTGCACGCCCATCACATTATTTGCCTCCTGATGTCCGAGGTCAAAATCTTTATATAGAAAAGCAGCGTTAGCGGTGTTGACGAACGAAGAAAATGTTCCCGTGATCATAAACTCATACTCTTTCTCATTTATTACTGCCGTTACCCTGTCGCCAATCTCTGCGTCCAGGTTATCGAGAGTTCCTGCCGTTACGGCGATCTCGTCCGTCTTCTGTGGCGCGCTGCCTTCGTCTACATAGAACGTGTCATTTGTTTCCCCTTTCATGACGCGGAAATTAACCGTTTCCGTTTTGTCTTCGTGTGATGTTTCAAACTGCGCCCCTATCGTCATTGTGCATTTGCCGGGCATTCCATTATCGGCAAGGAGCTTTTCGATATCTGCAATGATCTGCTTATACGTACTCTGATCTACCAAGACCTCTCCAAATATTTCGCTCTCCATGATATGCGCTTCGCTTGAGGGTACATCGAAGAAGCGCAGCAGTTTTTCACTTTTTAATGTCAACACAAAATTTGACATGATCGTCATCACCAGAATACAGAGCGTAAATACAACCGTTATAATAGAAAACTGCTTCGGTGAGCTGAACACATCATTAACCGGGAAAAATACAGCCTGTGGCAGCTTTGAACGTCCTAAGCGCATAAGGCTTCTTTTTCGGAAGCGCTCTCCCGTCTGCCCATTTCTTACCGCATCAATCGGTGAGAGTTTATTGACTCTGCGTGTGCAGCCATAGCAGAACAGCAGGATAATCATAACTACTGCCGCGGAACTGAAACACCCTATCATAGTGCCGCTCTCGCTGCCAAGAACCATATTTTCCGATACTGTTTTCATCATCATATCACCGAGAGGGACGGAACTAAAATACCCTATCAGTGCACCAACCACAGCAATGGCAAGATATTTAACAATATACAAGCTTCTTATACTGCCGTTATCGATACCGACTGCCTTCATCACACCGATCTCACGAAATTCCTCACTGATCGTAAAGTCTATCGTGAAACGCAGCACCACAAAGGCTGTGAACATCAGCACAACGCTGATTATCAATAAGGCATATGCCAAAAGCATATCATAGAGATAAATACTCTTGCTTTCTTCCCGTGTATAGACATATACACCGCTATAGTTCTTTGCAAGTTCCCTTATTTCATCAACTGATGATGTATTAACACAAAACTGCCTGCCATTCATGATATGAGTGGCTTCATCTCTGTCAAGATAGTCATAGTCAGCAGAGTTCATGATAAGATACGGGGAATACACGCTTGTCGAATTGAACAGCGCACCTTTGAACCGCCCCATAAACTTAAGCGTGAGCTTACTGTCACCGACAGTAAGCTCCACCTCGTCTCCCTCTTTTATATCCATGTCCTGTAAAAAAGGAGCGTTGGCATAAAAGCAGCCCTTGTCCACGCTTTCGATGATGTTATTGTTCTCATCGAAATAGTTGATAGCCATTTCACTATCGGAAATCAAATAGGCAGCATTCGTAAAATTATCAAGTTTTTTTCCGTTATGCCTGAAATACTTTGAGCTGGCTACACACAGCCAATGCTCGGTCCTTATCTCCTTAACGGAATCAAGCTCCCCAATCTTTTCCTCAAGATCGTTTTCCCCGCTGAAAATCATCATCACGGTGACATCGGGAACATCCGCCGCATCGAAATAATGCTCGATACCGCCAGTCACAGCTATGATGTTGTTCATCGCCGCCGCTGCAAACATGGAGCATAAAATGATAAACAGCAGCAGAATGATGTTCATGGTCTTTTTACGTTTTAGGTCTTTTTTCAAAATCCTCCAGAACATAGTGTATACCCCTTTTCATTTATTCAGTTTTCTCTATGTTCGATTATAATATATCAATTCTTAACAAATCTTTAACTTTTAAATGAAGATTCCGGTTTTAACTTTGCTCATTGTATCACGGATTAAAATACCTTCAAAAAGAAAAATGGCTGACCATATCTCCAGCCAGCCATTTCAAATAACTTTATAACTTCAACCCTTTCAGCAAATCCCCCAGCGAGGTTCCAACCGATTCATTGGAACTGTATTCCTCTGCCTGTTTTTCCTCAATCTCATCTACTTCCTTAAAATCTTCTACTGCTTTAATGCTGAGACTGATTTTATTGTCGTTGGTATTGAGTACCTTAACCTTTACCTGATCTCCTATCTTAAGCACTTCGGAAGGTTTTCTGATCCTTTTCATACAGATTTGCGAAATATGCACAAGACCGCTTAATCCGTCTCCTAAATCCACAAATGCGCCGTAAGGCATAAGACTTTCTACCCGGCCTTCTAAAATGCTCCCCGGTACTATCATTGAAATCTTATGATTTATACGGTCCGCTTCTTTTTCTTTTAGGATATCCTTGGCCGAAAGAACCAGCCGCTGCTTATCCTTATCAACGGTAATTACATATAACTCCAAAGTTTTGCCCATAAAGGAATCCAAATCTTCAACATATTCTAATGCGAGCTGCGATGCCGGAATAAAGCCGCGTATACCTTCCACATATACAACCACTCCTTTATTTACCACTTCGCTGACCTTTGCCTTTATAACCTTCTTCTCGTCTAAATATTCCTGCAGTCGATCCCAGCCAAGCACGTCCACAGCCTCGACGCACGAAAGCTGAATATTTCCGTCTCCGTCATCTTTTCTTACAACCGTCGCTTCTATTATATCGCCCACATGCACATCCGCCATAATAGAAAATGTCGGATCCTTGCTTATATCGGCTGTCTTAATTACGCCTGACGTATAGTAACCTAAATCCAATATAACTCCGTCTTCCGAAACATCAATTACTGTTCCGGAAATAATATCTCCTTCGTTGATCGTGCGAAATGATGCTTCCAGCTCTTTACTGTAATCGGCCATAGTTTCCGTTGTGCCGATTTCTTCTGCACTGTTTTCCGCTACAGTCTCTTCCGCATTGGTTTCTTCAGTATCAACCGCTTTCTCCGTTACTTCTTCCGTACTAGCTTTTTCAGTAACAATTTCCTCTGCTGTTGTATTCACTGTATTATTTTCTTCCATAGTAAAACCTCCCCTTTATCGCTTATTTTTGTTCAGAATTTTGTTTTCCTGATCTGCTTATTTAAAGATATCATAGATTATTATAAATTTCTACTGATTTCAGCTTTATCTTTTACCTTATAATCAAAATGCAATAATAATACTCAAAATAAATATTCCAATATCCAAGATAAAAATGTCTTTGCCAAGAAGGGATGTATAGGCATAGAAAAATATTGTGATTACTTTTATTGTATGTAAAAGCCGCGTATAAATACATTGACGATTGCACAATTAGTGTGTACGATATTTTTGTAAAGCAGGGCATTAATGGAACAAAGCACGTCGCTAAAAAACTTGATTGGTATATGAACGAATGCTTGATTTTATTTGGAGGAAAATATGAAAAACATAAAATACTATGACATCGGTTTAAATTTGTTTTGCAAACAGTTTCCAGAACCCGAACGGATAATTGAAGAAGCCGCAAATGATGAAGTTTCCTGTATTTTGACTGGAACAGATACAAAAGAAAATAAGAAGATAAATGATTTTGTAAAAACCCATGATGCATTCGGAACTGCCGGAATACATCCTCACAACGCAGACCGTGCGAAACAGGAAGACTTTCAGCTGATTGAGCAGATAGTATCAGAGAATGATAAAATAGTGGCGATCGGGGAATGCGGCTTAGATTATGACCGGATGTTCTCTACGAAGGAGAATCAGATAAGATGCTTAGAAAAGCATATCGTTTTGGCAGAAAAACTTAACAAACCATTGTTTCTGCATGAACGCAGCGCCGCGGACGATTTTATAAAAAGATTTAAAAAGCATCCGGATATCTGCAAAAAATCGGTAGTTCATTGTTTTACAGGCGATAAAGCCACATTAGATAAGTATCTTTCCATGGGATTTTCTATTGGTATTACAGGATGGATCTGTGATGATCGCCGCGGGAAAGAATTAAGAGACGCCGTACATATCATTCCAATGGACCGAATCCTAGTGGAAACAGATGCACCCTATTTAACCCCTAAGAATGTTCCCGGACTGGATAGGACGAATGTGCCGCAAAATATTAAATATGTTGTCAGGGATCTGGCTAAATATATGAATGTTGCAGAAGATGTTTTAATTGAGAATGCAAAGAAAAATACGGAAAGAATTTTTAACTTTTGAAAAACTACTAAAAGAATAAATAAATTTACGGAGGTACACTATGAATATTTATGAAGCTTGCCCTACAATAGAAAACGATAAGTTTTTATTAAGATTGTTTGCAAATGAAGACTGTGATGATTTATTAAAAGTTTACAGTGACAAAAATGCTTTACCATTTTTTAACAGCGATAACTGTGACGGAGATAATTTTTATTATGCAACAAAGGAAAGAATGACAGAAGCCCTTGATTTTTGGAATTTATCATATAAAAACGGCTGGTTTGCCAGGCTTTCTATTGTTGATAAAACAGTATCAAATGTAATTGGAACAGTTGAACTGTGTTTACGTGTTTCCGAAGATGAATTTAATAATATGGGGATTTTGCGGGTTGATGTAAGAAGTGATTATGAAAAAGAAGATGTATTGTATGAGGTTATATCACTTATTACACCCCACCTTTCTGAAATGTTGGGGTGTAACGGAATAATTACTAAAGCCCCAATATATGCGGTAGAAAGAATCAAGGCCATTCAGAAAGCAGGATTTACAAAGTCAGATTATTTATTGATAGGAAAGACCGGATACGCTTATGACGGATATTGGGAAATGAAATAATTTTACCAAATCAGAATTTTAGCAATCGAAATCAAGATATTTTTTTCTGTTCCTGTATAATTATCATAGAGTAATCAAGAAGGAAGGCCGCAAGAGATGGGGACATGGCATAGAAAGGAAGACAGGAAAAAATGGGGGAATGGCATAGATTGGTACAAACTATCGTAGAAGAAATTGATGAATGCATTAAAAAGCGCAATGATGAAACCCTAACGCTTTCTTCCCTTTCTAGGAAGCTGGGATATTCTGAATTCTATATTTCCGTCAAATTCAGAGAAATTTCCGGAATGCGTTTTCGCGATTACCTAAGGCACCGTACTCTTGCTTTTGCGTTAAAGGAAGTCCGGGACACATCAAAGGGCTTTTTGGAAATTGCATTGGATTACGGCTTTTCCAGTCATGAAGCGTTTTCACGTTCTTTCAAAGAAACCTTTGGTGTAACGCCCAGCGAGTATCGTAGCAATCCCGTTCCCGTTGTCCTTCGTACTATCATAAAACCGTTTGATTGCTACTTAATAAGTATTGGAGGAACAAGTATGGCAACTACTGCAAATGATATAAAAGTATACTTTGTGACAATACCTGCGCACAAATATCTTCACATAAGAAATTATGAGAGCATTGGTTATTGGGACTTCTGGCAAAAGCAAAGCCTGATTCCGGGACAAGACTGTGAGACAATTTGCGGACTGCTTGACAGTATAGGTGGAAAGCTGGACGATACAGGCGGTCTCGAATCCAATAGCGGGAGCGGACAGATCATGGCATTTATTAACGAACCGACCGGCAGAATATGTAGTTGGGGTATTCCATTAGCAGAGAGCTATGGTGTACGGCTTCCTGCGGATTATTGTGGTGAAATTCCAAAGCATATGCAGCTAATGGATGTTCCTGAAGGAGAATATATTGTATTTGAACATGGTCCTTTTGACGTTCAAACGCAAAACCAAAGTGTTGAGCAAAAAATTGAAGCGGCGATGAAAAATTTCGACTACACCTCATCAGGTTATCGTATTGATACTACACAAGGCAGGGTATTTTACTTTTATCATGATCCTGAACGATATTGGAAGTACGTCAGGCCGGTAAAAAAGAACAGATAGTAATACCCAAACAAATAATTCCACGCATCCGTAAAGAAGTTGAAAACCTATTTCTTTATGGGTACGTGGAATTGTTTGTTTTTCATACTAAAATATTCATTGTCCATGTAGATTGTTAAATCAATATATACTGAACCTTTTCCTTAAAACAGGACAGTATATAATAGAATGACAGATCGATCATGCTTGTTCAATTGGCATTACAAAGTGAAACCAAGGGAGGTGAATGTTATAACTACACAGGAACTGGAGCGGCTGGCTGACACATACGGAGACTCCATATATGGCTTTTGTCTGCATTTGACAGGGCATCCGGAATATGCGGATGATTTATATCAAGATACCTTTCTAAAAGCACTGGAGATACAACATAAAATCAAAATGTCCGGCTCTGATCAGGATTGGCTGTCAGCAAAAAATTATATCATCGGCATAGCGATCCGACTGTGGAAAAAAACAATAACCAGGAAAAGGAAATTGGGATATAACACATCATTAGATGATTGTAGGGAATATCTGGTATATCCGGATGAGTGCATAGAACAAATAGAAAAAAAGGAGTTATATGATTACCTATACCAGGTTGTCGGAAGACTTCCAGATAAATTAAGAGTGGTGATTTATACGCATTATTTCCTTGAAATGAGTATTGAGGAGATTGCATCCCTATTGCATATTCCAAAAGGAACTGTGAAAAGCCGCTTATATTTAGCACGAAAAAATATTGCAAAAAGAATGGAGGAGATGGGATATGAAATATCAATATGAAGACAGTATAAAGGATGTATTAAAAATTCAAAAAGATGTATCGGATGAATGGAACCAGAAAATTTTCGGAAATCTCCCTGCCTCGGAAAAAAATGATAATAAAACATATTTTTATCTGAGAAAATCAGTTGCATGCGCATTCATGACCATTGTGGTGTTTTTGTTTGGCGGCATCGGTATTTCCTATGCGGCGGGAGTAAAACCGATACGGACGATATTGGATCAATTTACACAGAAAAATGAAAATGATATCAATAAAGATACTTTAGAAGGAACAACCTTACCGGCTCCAAAACATAAACTGGACATGAGCGAGTACTATTTAGATAATCTGGGGTATGGATACATGGCATTTTCATTATCTACAAATGATGGTGAACGGGAAAACAATATTGCACTGGGAGATTCCCTTGAAGCCTATTATACCGATGCAGATCATAAGAGAAAAGAATTTGTCAGCTACGAAATTTCCCCAGTTTATTCTGAAGGAATGGAGTATTTCGATGGAGTACAACTATCCTTTTATGGCAGTCAGTTTATGGCAGACAATGAGGATATCGTTATTAAAATGGGGGAAGAAATATTCAAATTCTCCGATATCAAGATAACGCAGCCACATTATTATGAATGGATAAGTTCAGAGGGAAGTGTATATCTCAGCGGTGTAGGTCTGCTGGCAGCACCTGATACACCAGTCAAAAATTATATCAGCAGTCTGATTGGCACAGATAAGGATACCGAGCAAATTGCAACTGTCACATATAAAGATGGACATCAGGAGTGCCTGCAGCTCAATGCGTTCTGCGGCGGAGAGCATTCTGAGACAGTTATACAGTTTTCGCCTTGGACACAATTGCAAGAACATCTTGAAGAGGGATGGACATGGGAAGAAGTAGCGGAAGAATGGAAGTATAATTTCAGTATCTATACCTTTGCACTGGATGAAATCAGTAAACTGCAGATCGGAGATATCGTACTGGATGTGGCAGAGGCATCCTATCGTTAGGCCAACTTCACAGCTTGTTCTAAAGCTTTTCTTATGCCAAATTTAAATCGCAACCTGGAATTGCATATTAGGCATGAAACTGCCACGCCAGATGGTTGAACAAATTACATTGATAAAATATAATTTATATTGAAAGTATTATTTCCACATGATAATATAGCACAGCTATATGAAAAGGAAAGGTATGGTTATTACAATGAATTTTGCGGAAAAATTACTAAATTTGAGAACAGAATACGGATATTCTCAGGAAACACTGGCAGAAAAGCTGAATGTAAGCAGGCAGGCTGTATCAAAATGGGAATCAGGCGCAACACTGCCTGAGACTGATAAGATAATTACTCTCAGCAACTTTTTCGGAGTGTCAACAGACTATCTGTTAAAAGACAATATACAGCGTAACACTCAAGACAGCCTTGACCGTGTAGTTCTAAAATTTCTTGGCTCGGCGAAGGACATGGATAATATTTCAGAAGAACTGGTAGATATAATGAGAGACGGTATTATTGATGATGAGGAAAAAGTAAAAATGGAGTCCATCATTGAAACACTGGACACGATATCACAGATTATCTCTGAAATAAAGTCAAAAATTAATATGCAATAGCAAACACAAGTTGCGCGAATTGCCCATCCTAATCGATTGAATTTAAAGACTGTCTTAAATATAATTTACAAGACAGTTTTAAATAAACACAAAGGAGGCAGCAATGAGCGTAAAAGACATTTATCTAAAAACCATGAAATTTTCATGGCTGAAACTTGCTATGGGCGCAGCAATTACTTTAATATCCATAATATTACTTCTTATATGTGTGGGTATAGGAGCTCTATTCCGTAACGGAACAATACTTATGTTTATGGTACTGATCTGGCTCTCCTTGAGCTTCGGTGTATATGAATTTGTAATGTATTATGTCGGCTACATGATAAAAGCGGCACACATTGCAATAATAACGACAGCAGTCACACAAGGGCAAATTCCTGATAATATGGTTGAGACCGGAAAGGAAATGGTCAAAGAGCGGTTCGCAGCATCCAATGCATATTTCGCGCTAGATCGCTTAATCAGCGGTGCTGTCAAACAGCTTCAGAGAGCAGTAGGTAAAATTGATGATATTTTCGGTGGAATCCCCGGTGTCAGTTCAATTGTAAATTTTGTACAAATCTTTATAGGTATTGCTTTGGGATATGTCGATGAATGCTGTCTTGGCTATACTTTTTACAAAAAAGACGAAGGAGCTTTCAAGTGTGGATGCGACGGAGTCGTTATATATTATCAGAATATCAAACATCTGTTGAAGAATGCCGCAGTAACATCACTTATAGTAATGGCTGCAACATTCGCTGCATGGATCATTCCATTTGCGGTAATCGGAGGATTATTTTCATTGTTTAACTGGTCCCCCATTATTGCTTTTTTCCTGGCATTGATGGTTGCGTTAGTCGTAAAAGCAGCTTTTATCGACAGCTATATGCTGGTTAAAACAATGGTTTCCTATATGGAAGTGGTGCCCCAGACAGAAATTACATACGATTTGTATGACAAGCTTTGCAAGTTATCCGGCAAATTCAAAGATCTCTTTAATAAGGCACAGAACGAAAAACCGGTAACTTATTAATATACGCAGGCAACAGCTTCCTACATAACTAAAAAGACTGATAAAACAGTATATTTATACTGCTTTTATCAGTCTTTTTAGTTTTAATCCGTAGCTTTTGTCTTATAGCCGTTTATAATTACTTAATAATTTCTTTATACTTCCATAATTGATTATTTGTTCTATGCGTTGTATAACAAATATATACAGAAGAACAGAGATACAACTTCCTACCTCTTAAAAAATATAAATTACTAATAGGAAATGTTTTCTCTATTTCTGGCAATAATAAATAGACAATAATAAAGAAGGAGTGATTTTTATGTTAAGACCAGCATTATTTGATAATCGCAGCTATAAACCAATGTATTTTGAGGATTCTTTTGATAAAATGTTTAATGACGCCTTTAAGAGCTTCTGGGGAGACAATGAACTCGGACGCCATGATGCATTCAGAACGGATGTGATTGACCAAGGTGATAATTATCTGCTTCAGGCAGAACTTCCGGGCTTTCAGAAAGAAGATATTAATATCGATCTGAAAAATGATTTGCTTACAATTTCCGCTTCCCATAAGGAAGAAAAAAATGAAGAGGATAAAAATAAATACATCCGCAAGGAAAGATACTACAGTTCATATTCCAGAAGCTTCAGAGTAAATAATATTGAGGCAGGCGATATTGACGCTTCCTACAATAATGGTATTTTGGAAGTGATATTCCCGAAAAAGGAGTTGGAAGATAAAAATTCTGTACAGAAAATTGAGGTTAAATAATCCAGAGTGACGAACAAGGGTGCAGTATAAATAAAAAGGCGGCTCAACCGCAGGAGCGAAGGTCGCCGCCTTTTTATTTATACTGCACCCTTGTTCTGGTTATTGGGTATTAATTTCACAATTTATATTTACAACATATAATTGTATTCTCTGTATTCTTAAATTTTTTATCTAAAAATCCGTAATTTCAAAACACAAAATTTTCATAAATTGAACACAAACATTCCAAATTTATGCCATAATATTAGAAAAGCATATGATAAAGGAGTGATTGCATGCCATTTAGGCACGAATGGAAACATGAAATAAACCTATCGGATATGATAAGCCTGCGGCATAGGCTACAGGCTGTTGCAATGTTGGATTCACATGCAGTTGACGGAAAATATGAAATACGGAGTCTATATTTTGACAATTTTATGGACAAAGCTCTTCGTGAAAAGCTGGACGGCGTAAAAGACCGTGAGAAATTCCGCATCCGATACTATAATGGTGATACATCCTGTATACATCTGGAGAAGAAATTCAAGAGTAATAATCTTAGCAGTAAAACAAATGCCATTCTTAGCGCACAGGAAGCGCAGGCAATAGTAGACGGCGATTATGACTGGATGCTGACACATGAAAATTCTCTTGTGCATGAATTATATACTAAAATAACCGCACAGGGGCTGCGGCCTAAAACTATTGTAGACTATACCCGCGAGCCTTACATATATCCGCCGGGCAATGTCAGAGTTACGATGGATTATAATATCCGAACCGGTCTTTTTAGCACAAACTTCTTAGATCCTCAATGTCCAAGTGTCCCGGTTCCGGATTCGCCTATTATCTTAGAAGTAAAATGGGATGAATGGCTGCCGGATATAATTCGTGACGCCATACAATTGCAAGGCAGACGCTGCAGCGCATTTTCTAAATACGCAGCCTGCCGTATGTATGACTGAATAACGGTAATTGATGTTTCGAAAGACGGAGTTATACCTGATTAAATTACGATAGTATTGCAATCAACTATACAAATTATAAGAAATGGAGACAAATATTATGACTTTTAACGACATCTTTAAATCGAATTTCCTTGATAACATCACAAGCGTAAGCATCTTTGACATGCTGCTTGCATTAATCCTTGCTTTCGGAATCGGACTATTTATATTTTATGTTTATAAAAAGACTTTTTCCGGAGTAATGTATTCATCCAGCTTTGCTGTTACACTTGTTGCCATTACCATGATCACTACCCTGGTAATCCTTGCGGTAACCTCCAACGTTGTACTTTCCCTTGGTATGGTTGGTGCATTGTCCATCGTTCGTTTTCGTACCGCGATTAAAGAGCCTTTGGATATCGCCTTTCTTTTCTGGTCCATTGCTGTCGGAATTGTTCTTGCCGCTGGAATGATCACACTTGCTGTTATAGGCAGCATTATGATAGGCGTTTTCCTTCTGGTGTTTGTAAACAGAAAGCATTATGCTAATCCATATATAATTGTGTTAAATTGTTCTGATCATGAAAGCGAAGTTAAAGCTAAAGAATTTTTGGAAAAAGAAGTAAAGCGCCTTGTAGTAAAAAGCAAAACTGCAAGAAAAGGTTCTATCGAACTGAATTTAGAAGTCCGCATGAAAGATGACAATACTGATTTTATTAATACTCTTTCCGAAATGGAAGGAATAAATAATGCCGTACTTGTCAGCTATAACGGAGAGTATATGGGATAAAGGAGACTTGTTATGTCAACCAGCAAGCGTATTGACCAAATATGCATTATTGCACTCGTTTTTGTAATAATAATTACCACTCTTTTTATTAATGCAGGAAAATTAGGTGTTCAGGCGGTAAGCGCTCCTCTCGGATATGAAGCACGCCTTTTTAATACTTCGACTGTACATTCCATAGATATAGTGATGGATGACTGGGATTCTTTCATAGAAAACTGCCGGGATGAAACTTATGAAACCTGTGCGGTAATAATTGACGGTGACGCGTACAAAAATGTAGCAATCCGCGCTAAAGGAAATACTTCCCTCTCTCAAGTTGATTCTTATGGAAATAACAGATACAGCTTTAAAATAGAATTTGACCACTACGATAACTCCAATTCGTATTATGGTTTGGATAAGCTGTGCCTTAATAATATTATCCAGGATAATACTTATATGAAAGATTATCTTTCTTACCAGCTTATGGGCTTGGCCGGCGCTGATGCCCCTTTATGCAGCTATGCCTACATTACCGTAAATGGCGAAGACTGGGGCTTATATCTTGCGGTAGAAGCTGTTGAAGACACCTTTTTGCAGCGCAATTATGGCAATGATTACGGAGAATTATATAAGCCCGATAGTTCAAGTTTAGGCGGTGGACGTGGAAACGGAAGAGATTTTAAGATGCCGGAGGATTTTGACGGTGAATTTCCAGACAAGACAGAGGGTTTTGATTTTGAATCGCAGGAAAATTTAGAAAGTTTCGGTACTGAACCACCAGAAAATTCTGAAGGTTTTGGTGCTAAGCCACCGGAGAAACCAGAAAGTTTTGATAATGAACCTTCAGAGAATTCTGATAATGAATCAACAAAGAACTCTAACTCCGAACCTTCAGGGGATTTCAGTATTGAACAACCGAAAAACTTTGAAAATAATCCTTCAAAGGATTCTGATACCACCCCTCCGAAGAAATTCGATGCCGAGCAACCGAAGAGATCTGGCAACTTTAAAGACTTTAATAAAAACGGACACGGCCGCCAAGGTAATCAAGATGACCGAATGGGCGGCGGCATGAATGATGTCCGTGGCAGCAGCGATGTTTCTCTGATATATACGGACGATGAATACGAAAGCTACTCCAATATATTTGACAATGCCAAGACAGACATCTCCGACAAAGATAAAGACCGCCTGATTTCCTCATTAAAGCAGCTAAATGAAGGTGAAAATATTGATAACATTGTTGATGTAGAAGAAGTTTTACGCTATTTTGTTGTACACAACTTTGTACTCAATTTTGACAGCTACACAGGCTCCATGATCCATAATTATTATTTATATGAAAAAGACGGACAACTGTCTATGATTCCTTGGGATTACAATCTTGCATTCAGCGGATTCACATCCGGCTCCGATGCCGGCTCGCTTGTGAATTATCCTATTGATACACCGATTTCAGGAGGAAGTATTGACACAAGACCGATGCTCGCATGGATATTTAATAATGAAGAATATACTGAGTTATATCATCAGTATTTAGCGGAATTCATCGCTGAATATTTTGACAGTGGCTACTTTGCCGATATGATTGATTCCGTATCGGATATGATTTCTCCCTATGTGGAAAAAGATCCGACTAAATTCTGCACTTATGAAGAATTTAAAACAGGCAGCTCTGCCTTAAAGGAGTTCTGCCTGCTGAGAGCACAAAGCGTAAGCGGCCAGTTAAACGGCACAATTCCATCTACCTCCGATGGTCAGTCAGAAGATTCGTCCTCATTTATAAATGCTGACAATCTTGACATTTCATCAATGGGCTCCATGAACTTCGGTGGCGGCGGCAAATTTGATGGTGGTGGTAAAGGAATGGGCGACGGTAAAGGAAACGAGCACGGTAACGGCATTGGAGAACGCGATTTTAACCCAGATGGAACAGAATCAAATCGCCCTGACTTCTCTGCAGATACCATCGCAAATTAATCCCCGCATGGTACTTCGCTCGGTTTCTTGCTTATATTTATCTTCTTTTAAAAACATAGCATAACATAGCAGCTTAGAATAAATACTAAGCACCAAATATTCCATTTTGTCCTCGGAGGGTGTTTCCCTATTCTTAAATTCACCCTCCAGGACGCCTTTAACAATATTGACTGCTGACATTTTTGCGGATGATACCTCTCCTCTCAAAATATCTTTGATCCGCTTACTGATTGTTGAATTATCCGAAATCATATTAATAAAACGAAATATGCAGTCAGCTTTCGGTATTTGCTGTTCCATCTTAAGCAGAACATAATTAATCTTCGCATATAAATCTTTTTCTTTACACATACCTTTGTAAAGCTGTTTACAGAAGGTCTTACTATTGTAAAAAAGCGCTTTTGCTATCATTTCTTCCTTATCGGAAAAATATGCATAGGCTGTTCCTTTACCGATACCTGCTTTTCCCGTAATTTCCGCTACAGTTAAATTATTTAAATCCGCGCCTTCTTCAAACAGCCCAACTACTGCATTATAAATGGCTATTTCTTTAGATGAATACTCTTTACTCATTATCTCATGCATCCTCCCCATCTATAATACCGGATTCCTTCTTAAGCATTTTGAAAAAACTCTTCTTCTTTCCCACATTCTTATCTCGCATAAATATATCATAAATACAAGGAATTACAACAAGTGTCAGCAAGGTACCGTAAATCAGTCCTCCGATTGTTACTACGGACATAGGTTTAGACATATCAGCACCCATATCATCACTGAACGCCATCGTACTAAGCGCAAGAATTGTAGTTAAGGCTGTCATCATAACCGGCCTGATCCTAGTCTTTCCGGCAGTTATGATTGCCTCCCTTTTCTCCATTCCACGCTCTCTTAACTGATTAATATAGTCAACCAGTACAATACCGTTATTAACTATAATTCCCGAAAGCATTACAAAACCTATAAGCGCTATAACGCTCACTTCGCTTCCGCTGATCGCAAGTCCCATAAAACCACCAGTAAACGCAAGTGGAATAGTAAACATTATGATAAACGGCGATAGCAGTGATTGGAACTGTGCCACCATGATCAGATACATGAATATAACTGCCAGCAGAAGCATTAAATAAACTTGCCCCATGGCTTCTGTTATTGTTTCATTTTCACCGCTCATAACATAGTTGTATCCGCTTGGCATTTTATAACCTGCAAGCGCATCTTCCACATCGGAAGAAACAAAACCTACATTATAACCATCTGCAATCGCTGCACTTACACTGATATATCTGGTCTGATCAATCCTGTTTACGGACTTAGGCGCCTGCGTGCTCTCAAATGTAGCAATGTCTGAAAGCTTTATTTTCTCTTTGGTTCCGTCCTGCTTAGTTCTGTCAAGCTCAAGCTCCTTGACCAACTCTCTGGTTAAATCCATGTCTTTTGCATGTTTTACATATACGTCATACTCTTCAATTTCGGTTTCAAGGGTAGTGGCGCTGGTTGCATCTGCAAGCTTTGACTGAATCTGCTGAAATACCTGCGCGACGGTAAGTCCATGCTCTATTGCCTTATTTCTATCAACGATAATACGCATCTCACCCGTAGACTCTTCCAAACCATCCGACACTTCTGTAGTCCCTTCCACGCTTTCAACAATCGCGGCTATATCTTTTGAAATCTCCTGCAGGGTATCCAGCTCACGTCCCTTTATCTGGATGGAAATACCGCTTCCACCTAGGGCGCTCATATCCATCGTAGACGTCTCAATCGCAGCTTCTGCCTGATTTTTCTCAAGAATATCTGCGATACTCTCTTCTATATCATCCGCAATTTCCAGATTATCCCTTTTCTTATCCTCATCTAAGGAAATATAAATGGTTGTTTCATTAGTGCTCGAGTTGCCTCCGCCTGAAAGCATACCCAAAGACGATGTACTTGCCATTGCACCAACATCTATTACATCTTCCACTGCCATTAATCTTTCCACTATTTCATCAGTAACTTCCGCGGTGTCCGTAAGCGGTGTATCCTTAGGCATAGTCAATGTCATACTAATCTGTGTGCTGTCCATATCCGGCATAAATGCTATACCTCGTGAAAATGATGCAACTGCACTTAATACTAAAAGAACTAAAACAAGTATTAATACTAACGGTTTAACGTTTAATGCAAGTTCCAGTGCTTTTCCATATACTTTCATTAATCCGCCAAACAATTTACCTTCTTTTTGTTCCTTTGTCCTGGTAAGAAGACCTGCACTTACCGCCGGCACCACAGTAAGAGCAATTAAAAGACTGGCAAGAAGCGAATAAGCAATCGTAAGTCCCATATCCACAAACAACTGTCTGGTAATACCTTCCGTAAATACAATAGGTAAGAATACGCAGACCGTAGTAAGCGTAGAAGCAAGAATGGCTCCCGCAACTTCTCCTGCTCCTTCGACTGCTGCCTCTTTTGCAGAATACCCCTCGCCCCTCATTCTGTATATATTTTCAATTACTACTATAGAGTTATCTACCAGCATACCAACGCCTAGCGCCAGACCTGACAGAGAAATAACATTCAAAGTAATTCCACTAAAATACATACACACAATCGCCGTAATAAGACTGATCGGAATAGAACATGCAACTACCGCAGTAGGTCTCCAATCCTTCAAAAACAATATCAATATAAGTATGGCAAGGATTGCGCCAAAAAGTACGTTATTGATAATGGAGTCCATAACAAGATCAATATAAATGCCCTGGTCCATTAATGTAATTAAAATCAGCTTATCGTTTTCTTCTTTAAGCTCCTCAAACTTATCCAGTATCTTATCAGAAACATCACCTGTCGAGTATCCGGTCTGTTTCTGCATGGTGATCATAATACCCGGTTCGCCGTTTACATTAGCATAGATATCCGCAGAGTTATCCGTCATAAATACATCTGCTACATCTTCCAGCGTAATAATATCTACCCCATCCATTTCCGGATTCATAATAGGCATCTTCTTAAGTTCTTCTATATCTTCAGGCTTATCACCTACCCTGACAAGGTACTCAATACCCTCTTCCGTCACATAGCCTGCCGGCATAGTGAAATTCTGGGCCGCTAAAAGAGATTTTACGGTATCAACCGTAAGAATTCCATGCATATCCGCCTGATTATAAGCATTCTCCCTCGCTTCTTCCAAATCTTCCTCGCCGTCAATAATCTGCTGAAGCGCGTCTTTTAACTGCTCTATAGAATCGTTTAACTGTTCTTCCCCATCCTTAATCTGATCCCACGCCGAATCAAGCTGCTTCTGTCCTTCCTCAAGCTGCTCTTCTCCTGTTTCTATCTGTTTCTCACTTGCCTCTAACTGAGTCTCTGCTGTGGTAAGCTGAAATTCTCCAAGGCTGATGGCCGTCTGTGCGTTAGCAAATTCTATGGCCGCGGTCAGGTTGCCTTTATAAAGTTCGGTTAGCGCTTTATCTAATTGGGCAATATTTTTCTCTATTTCCGGAAGCTGTTCGTTCAATGCCGCAATGGTTGCTTCTTGAATTGCAATTGTTTGGTTAAGTTCATCTCTTTGAGCCTTAAGATCTTCAACATCGCTTTCTATCTTAGCCTTAACATTATAACTTACAAGTATGTTTCTTATGTCATCATCCGTCATGTCACTGACATCAATCGAGAGCATCTGAGATATTATAGCTTTTGTACCAGCATCAATTTCGCCACCCGCCAAAATATAATCTATAGCCGCAAGTGCATCCTCATATTGCTTTATTGCCTCGTCAATCTTCTCTACACCATCCTTAGCTGCATCAAGTGTAGCCTGCGCGGTTGCAATCTGCATTGTAATATATGTTTTCGCCGCCTCTAAATCAGCTTTTCCAGTCAAAATTTTCTTTTCGGCCTCAGCAAGTTTTGCTGCCGTTTCGTCTTTTTGTTTATTAAGTTCCGCCTTCCCGTCTTCTAATTTCGTCTTATTCTCTTCAATTTCATTTTTCCCATCTATAATCTTCTGCTTGCCGTCCTTTAATTCTTCCCGGCTGTCATCCAGCTCCTTCTGGCTGTCCACGAGCTCTTTCTTACTATCCTCTAACTCTGCCTTCGCATCATCAATCTCAGCCTGCCCGTCAATAATCTCTTGTTTGGCGTCAGCAAGCTCTTCCTCAGCATCCTTCATTTCATCATCTATATAACCAAAAACTTTTACATTAATAGCGTCAATTTTCTCCTGCCGAATTATGACATTAACACTCTCCTCAAGCAGACCTGTCGCGCTTGCGGATGCAACGCCTTCAATGCTTTCCAGTTCAGGAATGACTGTATTCTGCGTCATTTCGCTGACCTCTGCATCAGTCATGCCAATGCCGCCTACTGCCGCAATCATAACAGGCAGCATATCGGGATTTAATTTCATTATTATCGGATTTCCGACCGAATCGCTCCAATAGCTTTTAATCTGGTCCAAGTTCTCCCTAATCTCCAAAGATGCAGCGTTCATATCTGTAGACTGGGCAAATTCCAAAATAACCACCGAATAGTTTTCGTTGGAAACCGAACTGATTTCTTCAATATTGCTGACTGTTGCCATAGAAGCTTCCACCGGCTTAGTCACTACCATCTCTACCGTTTCCGGACTTGCTCCCGGATAAGTAGTCATAACTATTACATATGGGAGACTTATACTGGGAAGCAGATCGGTAGACATCTTTGTAAAAGAAACAACTCCAAGCACGATTACAAGAACCACCGCCACCAGAACAGTATAAGGCTTCTTAACGCTGAATTTTCCTAACATATGTATGCTCCTCTTTTTGATATACTTATTCTAATATACTTAAAATTCTTTTCTATTTCGTCCGACCAGTCGGTCGGTGACGATTACAAGTATATAAACAAAAGTTTTTTTGTCAATCATCATTGATGATATTTATAAAAATTTTATTATAAAGCTAAAAATAAGGAATAATTAAGATAAACGTTTTTTCGTTTATATTTATTATAAAAAAGGATTGCACCAAAATGCTTTCTATGATATGCTTTATGAAAATCCAACAGCTTATTTTTTATAAAAGCAAATTTTCTACATAGGGCAGCCATGCTTCGAATCCACAACTGCTCTACATTCACAAAAAGACGCTGTCTTATCTTAAAACAATTCTATGTGACTTCAGAAAATCCATGCTTTTAAACCCAATATTAAAGAGCAGGAGGTCTGGAGAGCTCCTGTACACAGGAGGAGTAGAATATGGAACAAGATATTAAATGGAAGAAATTTCTTTCAAACAAGGCTCGTTATGCTGATATTATTAACGGCATTATTTACAATGGCAATCAATTAATAAATGCAGACGCCATACACGACAATAGTTCTCTACCTTCTTCAAAAAGTAGAGATACTATCAGAAAAACTGCATTTGGTGTCAATTTTGCAATTATCGGAGTTGAAAATCAAGAAACTATCGACTATTCTATGCCTCTACGCAGCATGATATATGATGCGGCAGAATATGATAAACAAGCCTTGCGAATCCGTAAGGAAGTAAGGCAGCAACATGAAAATTTAAGTAATGGCGAATATTTATATGGTTTTAAAAAGAACAGCCGTTTATATCCGGTCGTAACTTTTATCCTGTATGCAGGCACTATAGACTGGGATGGTGCAGAATCACTACATGAAATACTGGATTTTACAGATATTCCTGAACAATTAAAAGAAAAAGTACAGGATTATAAGATAAATCTAATTGAAATACGAAAACTTCAAAATACGGACGTATTTAAAACAGATGTGCGTCAAGTATTTGAATTTATCAAGTATTCCGAAAATAAGGAAGCTCTGCTTAAACTTGTTGAAAGTGACTCGTATTACAAGAATATGGAACCAGATGCTTTTGAAGTAGCCGCGCATTATGCTAATGCAGATGCATTGATAAAAATAAGAACATACCATAGAAAGGGGGATAAAATAGATATGTGTAATGCATTAAAAGAATTAATCGCAGATGGACGAGCAGAAGGTAGAATAGAAGGAATCCGCGGTACAATTACTATATGCCGTAATCTGAATATCACGGATGAGATTATCGCCCAAAATATTCAGGAAACCTATAATTTATCAGAGGAAGAAGCTTGGAAATTCTTACTCACATAAATATTCCAGACTAGAGCCCCTCTAGAATGATTTTCACAAATGCCGCAGACCGGGGTCGAACCGGTACGGGTATCACTACCCACGGGATTTTAAGTCCCGGGCGTCTGCCAATTCCGCCACTGCGGCACAATGGATGGAGGTGGATTCGAACCACCGAAGCAATTTGCAGCAGATTTACAGTCTGTCCCCTTTGGCCACTCGGGAATCCATCCATTTTAATTGTAAGAGGCTGTCTTACAACTACAATTTATATCATAACACTACATAAAATGCAAGAAATTTTTACTTGGAGCCGCGCTGTCTCTGTCCACCGAAAGACCATCTCTTTTAGCGCTATGCTGCAATATTATTGCAGACGTAGGCGGCAGGGTAATTTTTACTTTTCCCGAAATGACCGGATATTCTTTTGACTCGGTCGTATATCCGTCTACATCGGTAAGCATAAGAGACTTTAATACACATTCCTTAGGTATTCCAAGATACCATACGGAAATTTCTTTTGCAATTTCATAACTGTTGTTATTAATTAATACCACTGATTGCTGTTCGCTTGTAAAGCGTCCGTATCCTATAACATTATAATCTGCATCCAGATATTTTAAAGAGCCTGTCAGAAACTCTTTGTTCTGTTTATGGATCCTAATGACATCCTTATGGAACTCTATCAGCTCATTATCTTCATTCCCCCAAGGATATGCGCGCCTGTTATCCGGATCAGTGAAGCCGCAAAGCCCCGCTTCATCACCATAATAAATTGTAGGCGCTCCGGGCCACGTCATCTGAATAACTACAGCCTCTCTCAGCACCGCCTTATTAACTCCTATGTTGGCAGCCTCCGCTCCCAACGTACTTGTACGGCCTACCTTATTGTTTGTTCTTGTCAGGAAGCGTGAATGGTCATGGTTTGAAAGTTCATTCATGGCCGTTAGCAGGGAAGGGCTTGTAAAACTCGCGCTATGATGCTTCATTGCTTCCCAGAAACTACCGGCATTTCCTTTTAAGTCTTCGCGATAGTCATCACTGTGCTTTTCCATTCCTGTCAAAAACCATGTAACAGGCTCCATAAATGCGTCATAATTCATAACGGTATCCCATTCATCGCCCTGAAGCCAATCTTTAGGACTTCCGTAATGCTCCGCCAGAATAATAGCTTCCGGATTGGCCGTTTTTACAGCTTTACGAAATGCTTTCCAGAAGTTATGATTAAACTCCTCACTATGACCTAAATCCGCTGCCACATCAAGCCGCCATCCATCGGCATTGTATGGCGGTGATACCCATTTTTTACCTATTTCAAGAATATAATTTATAAGTTCCCTTGATCCTTCAAAATTCAGCTTCGGTAAAGTATCATTCCCCCACCAGCCATCATACGCGCCATTGTAGGGCCAATTATTATTATTAAACTGGAAATAATTATGATAAGGACTGTTCTCGGCAACATAAGCGCCCTTTTCATAGCCTTCGGCTTCCTCATAAATCCGCTCGCGATCCATCCATTTATTAAACGAACCACAGTGATTAAAGACTCCGTCTAAAATAACCTTCATACCGCGCCTATGTGCTTCTTTTACCACTTCGGCGAAAAGTTCATTGCTCGCCTCCAGATTTTCTTTGCTTGAAACACGGTTTATATATTTCGTGGCCGACTGATTGGGTTCCCGTCCTGACTGCAGTACATCTCCGGTATCATTGACTATCTTACCGAAATGCGGATCTATATAATCATAATCCTGTATGTCATACTTATGGTTTGAGGGCGACACAAAAAGCGGATTAAAATAAATCACATCCACGCCCAGATCCTGCAGATAATCCATTTTATCCAGAACGCCCTGTAAATCGCCGCCGTAAAATTCTCTCACTCCCATAGATGCAGGATATTTATTCCAATTTTCGACCTTGACTGTTCCCTCTCCTATATACTTATACTCATTTGTCAAAACATCATTGGACACATCCCCGTTATAGAATCTATCTACAAATATCTGATAAAAAACAGCTCCCTTTGCCCAATCCGGAGTCTTAAAACCCGGTATTATCTGAAAATTGTAATAAGGTTCAATATCCTTTACAACTCCGCGCATATCATAAAAACAGGAAATCTTTCCGGCATGTATTTCAAAATAATAGCTCAGCTTTACATTATCAAGCTGCTCCGTATGTGAATAATAATCAAAGTATTCATCGGATTCGGTTTTAAACATTAAATACTTCTCGCCCTTGTTCACAAAAAATACTTTATCAATGTTATTTTTGCCAGCTCTAAACCGAATAGTTACCTCACTATATGCATTTGGCTCCGCCGGAGATATATAATTCTCCGTAGTATCACTGAACAATGCCTTTTTATTAAAAACCGGCCTCATTGCTACAATGTATTGATTTATATCCATACAAAATAAGCCTCCACTTTATATAATATTGGTATTTTCAGCTTTTATTCCTTATATATGCTTTAGCATATTTAAAATTAATATCTGAAATTTTAGAACATACATGTCTATTCTATACTATATGTAGTGGAGATTCAAGTGGTTCTGTACAAGAATTGGGGAAAAATGTAGATCTAACTCGAAAAGTAGACAAAGCAACGGACAGCACGCCTTGCGAACTGTCCTTATGACAAGTAAAAAAGACAGCTTTGGAATCGCTGTCCTTTTTAGAGAAGGTATTTCTTCTTATGGGGTATAGCAAAAAACTATATAATGTATTGGGGGTTACAAGTGTATAATATCATAGCCCTGTAAACACTACAATACCAAGGTTTCACAAATATTACAATTTCGTTGATTATTTTTTGTGCATTTTTCACAAAAACATTAGATTGTACTAAACAATGACTCAAATTCAGCCCGGTTGATTCTTTCTTTTTCCAGTAAAAGCTCAGCGCACTTATGGAGAACGTCTTCATGTTCCATTATGATTTCTTTAGCTTTCTGGTAACATTCATCAATAATTGCCTTTACTTCCTTATCGATTTCTCCGGAAATAATTTCACTATGATTCTTGGCATGAGCAAGATCTCTTCCGATAAATACCTCGTCATCGTCATCATCGTAATTAATTACACCGATATTGTCAGACATTCCGTATCTTGTAACCATCCTGCGTGCAGTCTTGGTTGCTTTTTTAATATCACTGGAGGCTCCGGTTGTAATATCATCAAAAATAATTTCCTCTGCAATACGTCCGCCAAGAGATACCATAATATCTTCTTTCATTCTTCCCTTAGTCATGAACATTTCGTCTTTCTCAGGAAGCGGCATGGTATATCCTGCTGCCCCAATTCCGGTCGGTATGATCGAAACCGTATAAACAGGACCTACATCCGGAAGCACATGGAATAAGATCGCATGTCCGGCTTCGTGATAGGCCGTAATTCTTTTCTCCTCATCGGAGATAATGCGGCTCTTCTTCTCCGTACCGATTCCTACTTTAATAAATGCCCTCTTAACATCTTCCGACTTGATGAAAACCCGTCTCTCCATCGCAGCATTGATTGCTGCTTCGTTTAAAAGGTTTTCCAGATCCGCACCGGTAAAGCCGGCAGTCGTCTGCGCAATCTGCTCTAAATCAACATCATCCGCTAAAGGCTTATTCTTGGCATGAACCTTAAGTATGTCCTTTCTTCCTCCCACATCCGGAGACACAACACTGATTTTTCTGTCAAAACGTCCGGGCCTTAAAATTGCAGGATCCAGAATATCTACACGGTTAGTTGCCGCTAATACTATAATACCCTCGTTTATGCCAAAACCATCCATCTCTACAAGCAACTGGTTTAAAGTCTGTTCCCTCTCATCGTGGCCGCCGCCCATACCGGTACCTCTGCGTCTGGCAACCGCGTCAATTTCGTCAATAAAAATTATACATGGAGCATGTCGTTTGGCTTCTGCAAACATATCACGCACACGGGAAGCACCGACACCGACGAACATCTCTACGAAGTCCGAACCCGATATACTGAAAAACGGTACATTGGCTTCACCGGCAATTGCTTTGGCAAGTAATGTCTTACCTGTACCCGGTGCACCCTCAAGCAGCACTCCCTTGGGAATCCTTGCTCCAACCCTCGTAAATTTGCCCGGCTCTTTCAGAAATTCTACGATTTCTTCCAGTTCCGCTTTTTCTTCTTTCAGACCGGCAACCTCTTCTAACGTAATTCTATTATCACCGCCAAGTGAAAGCCTTGCGCGGCTTTTTCCGAAATTCATCATCTTACCGCCGTTGCCGCTCGAGGAATTCTGGGAATTAAACATTACAAAAAAGAATACACAGACAGTCGTAACAAGCAATATAGGGAATACACTGTTAAGAAACCAGTTTTCTTTCGGAATGGATTCTATTGACGGATCAATCCCATACCCCCTTATAAACTCTTCTATTTCCCTTACATCGGTTACATAAAGAACTCTTTCTTCCCCGCTCTTTAACGTAATCTTAACAGAACCTGTAGGCGTTTCCTTATTAGGTCTGATATTTACCATTGCTACATTTTCACTCTTAAGCTGGGCTTCCAATTCTCCTTTTGTATAAGTGTCTCCCTGCACATTCAATGATCCAAGCCATACGGTAAAAAGAAGCAGCCCTATGATTATAACAAAATATAAATAAAAGCTTTTATTATTCTTATTCAAAGTAAACCTCTTTCTCTGTAAAAATTCTTAGTATTGTTAATTATCAAATTTGACAACCCCGATATATGGCAGATTCCTGTAACGCTGTGCGTAGTCCATACCATATCCTACAACAAACTCATCCGGTATGCTGAATCCTGTGTAATCAGCTTTTACATCAACCACCCGTCTATCCGGCTTATCCAGCAAAGCGCACAGCTTTACATCGGCCGCACCTCTGCCTTTTAAAAGCTCTATCAGATATTTCAATGTCCTTCCGGTATCTACGATATCCTCTACAACAAGCACATGTTTGCCCTCTAAAGGCTCCTCTAAATCTTTAACGATCTTAACCACTCCTGCCGACTCCGTATCGCTGCCATAGCTGGAAAGCGACATAAAATCGATAGATACCGGCACCGTAATTCGCTTGGCAAGCTCGCACATGAAGAAACTTGCACCTTTCAAAACACATACTAAGTGTATGTTTTTTCCTTCATATTCCTTACTGATCTGTTCTCCCAGTTTACGGATTCTAGCGTCAACTTCTTCCTCAGATAATAAAACTTCCAGATGTTCAGCCATTATCATTCTCCTTTAATCGTACCTGCAAGATACACTTTGTATTTTCATCCACCTTATAATACTGGCTTATGCGATAGCCCGGTATCCACATAATATGCGCACCGTCCGCCAATAAATAAAGACTGTCACGCTGCCCTTTGGGGATTTTCTCATTAATCATGTATTCTTTTACAGATTTTTTCCTCAGGGCGCTGTCTATGGTAAGATAATCTCCCGTTTCACGCGTCCTTAACACTATAACCTTTGTTATTTTATCACAATCAAACCATTTAGTATATCTTTTTTCTGGAATAATTTCCCCTTTTTTGTAAAAAAACTCTTCTTTTTTTAAATATTTAAACTCTAATATGCCCAAGCCTCTAGCTGTTACTTCGCTTGGAACGGAAATAGGTATTGGCGGATATTCCCTTAAATCCTGCATATTTTCAACAGTACTTTCTGATTTTCTAAAAATGACAAACTTGTCATATTCTTTGCGCGCCGTTAATCCATAGGGCAGGAATAATTCTTTGCTGCCGTCTTTAGAGCATAATTCCAAGAGCGATGCAATATGCTCTTTTGTTATATCTTTTCTATGCGGCGTAAGTTTTTCCATGCAAAGGAGTAGGATCAGTCTTTGTATGAATTGTTCTTCCGCTAGGAAAATATTCATATTTAATATAATTCTATTTTCATCCTGTTTATGTTTCTCTTCATTTTCATTGCACGTCTCGTCTACATTCCTATTTATAGCTTCATCACATATTTCTTTCGCATCTCTAATTACACATCTTTCATAAGCGAGAGTACTTTGTTTTTGTATAAAATCCTGTGTCTGCGCCAGAACCTCCGCAGCATCCGATATATGCGCCGTAGCGTTATTACAAATCTGTTCCTCTGCAAAAGGCAGTATATGGTGTCTTATCTTATTTCTTGTATAAGTATCATCTTCGTTGGTACTGTCTATACAATATGCGATTTTTCCCTGATTCAGATAGGCCTCGATTTCTGTCCTTTCCAGACATAAGAGCGGACGGATGATATTATCCCTCACCGGACGAATACTTCCAAGCCCCCTTAGGCCGCTGCCGCGAAAGAGATTAAACAGCATGGTTTCCGCCCTATCGTTATTATTATGCGCAACTGCAATTTTATAGTGTTCCTTACTTCTCCCATCAGCCTTGTTTGTCTCAAATACTTCTTCTATTACTGACTCAAATGCCTGATAACGCAGCTTTCTTCCCGCTTCTTCCGGCGAGAGCCCCATTTCTTTTGCATAGCCTGCCATATCTACTTTTTTAAGAAAAAAAGGAATGTCTAATTTCTTACATAGTTCTCCAACATAAGCGGCGTCGTCATCTGCATCTTCACGTATTCCATGATGTACATGCACCGCAATCAGATCAAAATTAATCTCTTTAGATAACTGAGACAGCATTACCAGCAGACAGACCGAATCTGCTCCGCCGGAAACCCCGATCAAAATGACATCCCTGTCAGAAATCATCTTATGATCTTGCGTATACTTCTTTACTTTTGCATAAATATCTTCCGTTTTTTTATTTACCATAAATACGTCCTCAATGTTAAGATCACCAATAATAGTACCATATCTCTAGGAATACTTCCATATCCCTATAACCAGCACTGTCATATCATCGCGTATATTTCCCATGCTCTGGCGGATACAGTAACCAAGGATCTGATTGGCAATCTCCGCCGGATTGGTATGATATATTCTTGAAATGATCTCCGGCAGCATATCTTCACCCACTCCCTGCGAAAGTGCGTCCAATACACCATCCGAGAGCATAATAACGTAATCGCCGTCCTGAAGCTGCCTGCGCATTGTTTCAGGCTCTATCTGCTGGAAAACTCCAAGCGGCAGATTTCTGGCAGAAAGCCTGTCCACCAGATTATCACGCTTTATGTAAGTACACGCCGCTCCCACTTTAATAAAGTCGCAGGCTCCCGTATATAGGTTCAGTTCACAGATATCTAAAGTGGACATATTTTTTTCCTGTTCGCCTGCTGCCAATGCCCCGTTTATAATCTGGATCGCCGCTTCTTTCCTAAATCCCGATTCAAGAAGTCTTTCCATCATTTCTATAACTCTCTCCGACTCCTCGCAGGCTTCCTCTCCTGAACCCATACCATCCGATAATATGGCAATTGTTCTGCCAGGCTCTATTTCACAAAATGAATAATTATCTCCGGAAACCTTCTCTGTCTCTTTTACGGCTTTAGCAAAGCCTGTTAAAATATGAAACTCCGGTTCTTCCAGAAAATGATAGCTCGTCCATTCCTTAGCCATAAATAACGGCTCGCTTTTAGAGGGCTGCACCCTGATATTCATAACAACTGATATTAAATCTGCGACATCCGCTATGATAATACTTTCCCGCTGCTGGCTCTTCATTGTCAGGCTAAGCTCTATATGCTTGTCCTCATTTTCCAGAATCAGAAAGTTTTTCAGTAAAATTCCCGATTCTTTCAAATATCTGGCTATCTGCCTGTATCTTCTCTCCGATAACGGACGATATCTGTAGGACTCTTTTGCCACATCCGACATTATGCATGACATCTCTTTCAGGTGCCCGGCAAGAAGCCCCCTGCTCTCACACAGCTTTTTCTGCCATAAATACTCCTGCCTGTCTTTACCGCTTTCCAAAAAATCTTTCATTTCAAAGTCTTTTATTTCCATTTCCTCTTCAAAGAGTTCAGCCAGCTCCCTGAAAGACTCCGCATATCCTAAAAGTTTTTGTCTGCCATATTCCGGTATTACAGATATAGCATTTTCCTCTCTTATCTCCGACATCCTTCTCATATACAATATGCCTCCCCATCTTATTCCACTTATTTAATCAATATATGTGGAGGTTGTCCATATTATTCTAATAAAATAGCGAACAAGTTCGCCTTTTGATTCCATGTCCATCTTGCGACGGACTTTCCCATAATGTAAAAAACAGATTCTGGATACTTGAGGCTCCAAAATCTGCTTAATTCTCATCTTTAAAAATAATCTCACCTTCATACACAAGTCCTAATTTATCTTTTGCCACCTCTTCAACATATTTCTTAGTCTGCGTATATTTTCCATACTCTTCTATTTCTTCGGTCCGCGCCATCTCTGCATCGATTTCTTCCTGAAGCTGCGCTACCCTCAATTCATAAAACTCTTTCTTCTCCCTAAGTTCTACACTCTTGATTGCTACCACAACAAACATCATCAACACAACTATTGTCACCAGAATCATAGCCATTCTGTTTTGCCGCTTTTTCCTATATGCTGCTTTCTTTGCCATTTACGTCTCCAATACATATATTTCCATTTTATAGTCATTACTGTTTACATAAAATCATTTTAAACATTTTTATGCAAACCGTCAACTTATTTTTTATGAAATTTAACAATTTTTTTAATTTCTTTTTGATAAATTTTGTCAATTTTTTTATTTTTGAAAACAGCCATTTAAGCGGAACTACTACAATTTGTAATATTTTAAAAACAAACCACATTATCTTGTATATACAGGTTGACATAATATGTACGAACCATTTGCCAATCAGCAATTTGTAGCAGCCCATTCCAATAACGGCTCCTATTACTGTAAACCACCTTAGCACGCCGTTATTTTCCTTATACAGCATATAGAAAACACCTATACCGCATGCAAGCCAGAAAAACAGGTCCTCTATTGATATCCACAGAGTATTATGCTTTATAAGCTTTCTAATGATCAGTAACCAGTCATAGACAAAAGTAATGACTATCCCCATAACCAACGAATGTAAGAAAAAGGTAACTTCCTGTATGATATCCTGACTCATATACCACCTACTTAAACAGTCTCGCCAATATAGATTCCCCTTTAGCGCCATATCCGGCAGTTTCGGAATAAGTCAAACTGTCTATCCTGCCGTCTATATCCACTTCTCCTTTGTCCAAAGATAATCTACTGACATGCAGTTCATTTCCCTTTATCATTAACATTCCCTGCTCTGTTTCCAATAGGATTTCATTGACGTCAAAAGACAACACATCATTGACGCCGCTTATAGTACATGTCCTTCTATTGGTTAGCATCAGTTTATGGGCCCTCTTATTAATGTTATTTAAATCCTCCATACATACCTCCCTGAAAATATCTTCCAGTTAAATGTATGCACTGTCCTAGGCATTTATCACCAATTTTATGATAAATACCTGAATAATTCCTTAGCTTCTTCTTTGCGCACCGTCTCCTGAATATCCAGAACCTCTACTTTTACCTCTTTATTACCAAACTGAATGGTAATAATGTCGCCTACTTTAACATTGGCAGAAGCTTTTGCAGGTTTATCATTAATAAAAACCCTGCCCGCATCACACGCCTCATTTGCAACTGTGCGGCGCTTAATAAGTCTGGAAACCTTTAAATATTTATCTAATCTCATTTTAAACCCTCTTTCCTTTCATAAACAAAAAAACCTGCGTAATGCAAAAGCATACACAGGTCTTTCTTCTTTAGACTTTTCAAACTAAATAATTAGTTGATGAAATCCTTTAAAGCTTTACCAGCTTTAAACTTAGGAGCTTTAGAAGCCGGAATCTGCATAACTGCACCACTCTGAGGATTTCTTCCCTCTCTTGCTGCTCTCTCGGAAACTTCAAAAGTACCAAAACCTACTAACTGTACTTTCTCACCTTTCTTCAGTTCGTCTGCAACAACATCTGTAAATGCCTTTAATGCTTTCTCTGCGTCCTTCTTAGACAATCCTGCCTGATCAGCCATAGCTGTTACTAATTCTGCCTTGTTCATATTGTTTTATTCCTCCTCTTAAATGAGTTTACGATTTAGAAGTTTCTCTTTTGAAACAACTATATATATTTATAAAGGCTTTTTCACTGCTTGTCAAGGCAAAAAATGCCCATTTTTCCGTTTTCTAGAAGTTTTTTTTTAAAAAACCCCCATATTTAGTATTATGTCAACTATTTATCGGCTTTTTATTCACCTATTTGTTACCATTTCCGCTGACAGTATCATCAGAAGAACTGTTTTTCGAGGAATTATAAGATGTAAAATCCTTTTCAATACTGCTGCTGCCCTCGCTCGTATTTTTTGTGCTCTTAGATGAAGAATTTTTGTTACCGCTGCTGCCTGAGTCTTCTTTCTCTAAGTCGGTGAAGGAATAAGTAATATCCTGACCGTCGTCATACAGATAAATAGTATAGCTCTTAGATTGGTATCCGGTTTTCCTAAGCGCTACGGTATGGCTTCCTGTTACTTTCTTAAAGTTAACCGGACAAATGCCCATATAATTTCCATCCAGATAAACCTCAACTCCCACAGGAGCGTCTATATAGACTTGATTTTCAGTAACGGCGCTTTGAACCTCGTCATCATTACCGCTATCTCCCTTATCACCGAAATCGCTGTCTGCATCCTCAGTTTCGGCATCGTCTCCGGGTTCCATAGTGAAACTTAAACTTGCATACTCAGAACCAACCTGAATGTACTTAGCCATCGTCTTATAACCCTCAGCTTCGAGCTTAACATGGTGAATTCCATAGGGAAGTTCCACTTCTTTGCTTATATCTGCAATATTACCGTCAATGCTTACTGTCGCATCAACCGGCTCCACTGAGAATATTATCTTACCAACCTTGTCCTGTACAATATCAAGCTCTCCCGCATTTAATATTACTTCTCTGTTTCTTTCGATTACAACATTTTTAACAGTACTGGCATTGTCTTTGGAAAGAATTACTTCGTAGCTTCCTTCAGGTACTGTTAACATCATATTTTCGGTAATCTGTGTTACTACCGCATTACCGACCTCAATCCATCCGCCTACTAGTGCCTGTTCATTGGAAAGACGAAGATATCCATGTCCTTTATTCACATTAATACTGCAGATTTTATGGTCGATGCCCTTTATGGTAAGCACGTCCTTATTTACTACGTTCATAACCTCTGTACGCTCGCCCTCTGAAATTACCACTACATCATCAGGAAGCGAATATGTATTTGAACCTATAGTTGCAGTCTTATTTGCACCGCCCAGGTTATAATTTTCTACATTGCTGAATTCCCATGCCTGAGGAGACAGCTGCATACTCGTTAACTTCTTTTTACTTTTTAAAAAGGTAATGTCAACTATATCTCCCGCTCCAATCTGGGACATTGACATAGCCCCTTCGTATTTATCCTTTACATAAGTTGTCCCATCATATGATAATGTATATTGCCTGCCTGTCGCAATATTCATAAAAGTTACATATCCGATATCCTGTGCTATTGAAAGAACTACGGCTGTATCCACTGAATCATAACTTCCGACTTCAGTCACAACAAAGTCAGAAGCCACCGTTTTCTTATTTCCTTCTCTGGCAAGACCTATATTGCTTGCCTGAGAAGTGCAGCCTGTAATGATCAACGCTAATATCGTAATGACGCTTACAACTGATACTAATCTCTTGTACATTCTAATAACCATGCCTTTCTTTTAACTTTCGTTTACGAAAGTTTTTTTCATTTACGAAAAATCATTTCAAGAAATTCTAATCTTTCTTTTTCCTGTGCCAAAAGTTTCTCTAATTTCTCCATGTTGCGATTCGGAATCCATGCCTTTCCGGAATTATAATAAAAATTAACAATTTTCCAAAACTTTTCCGGATAAGCAAAACGATAATATAACTTCATATAGTCTTCTTCGGATAAGGTCCTCTCATTATCATACGCATTCAAAAGAGTATCTCCTATCTTCTGAGACCAATTATTCTTTTCTAACAATTTGCGCATAAAAAGATATAAATCCCTTACCGTATCGTCTCTTATACATTTTTCAAAGTTAACAAGCGCCATTCCTTCTGACGTCTGTATAATATTATGATACTGGTAATCGCCGTGACATACAATAGGAAATTCTTCCCGATCACTATTTTTTTCATTATCTATATAATAACGCATTTCCTCCGCGGTCTGCAAAGCAATATCAAAAAAATAATCATAATGTTTTGCAAGATAAAGCTCAAAGGGCGTTTTCTGGCTCTTTGTCCGCAGGAAACGGCGTACTTTCTTAAGCTCCCTGTTGTGCTTATCATATTCTTTTTCAATATGAAATACCGGCTGGGAAGACAAACCTTCCCACGTTGATAAATCGGCGCAGTTATGTAACTTGGCAAGCATCTGCACCGCCTGTATGCATTCATCAAGCTCTCTGTTATTACATTCTTTTCCCTCGAAATAACTTTTTACAATATAAGGAATCCTATCCTGATCATAAACGACGAGTTCATCCTCCTTCGTTTTCAAAATAGTCTCTGACAATGTAAAGCCTGCTTCCTTAATATGATTTAACAACGCAGCCTGAAAATGAACCTTATTCATGGGGCCGTTGTATTCCTTCAAAATAAATAATCCCTTATCCGACTCGCAAAGAATTGCTCCCCTCCCTTTCCAAGTGCGGATAACCTCTAAATCATAATAATCTAACAAACTGACAGCTCTGTCATTCACAAAAATACCTCCCATAACCCCGTCTATCCTATATTATGATAAGCTATGGAAAAGTATGATTTTTTTGTCAATTAATCTTTAAATGGTATACATGAAAGAAGATATTCTTTATTATTAAGTTCCGGATCTTCCAGAACAATTTCCAATAATTTCTGGAGAGTTCCGCCTATTTCCCTGCCCGGCTTCATCCCAATTTCAATTAGATCATTGCCGGATACTGCCAGATCCTTTAGGGAAAAACATTCCTTCTTTTCTAATATCTGTTCATAAATTACTTTAAGTTCTTCAAGAGTTTTAAGTTTTTTCTCCCTCATGTAATCGCTCTGTGCCATAATATCGGCATATTGAACATGAAACAATAGAGGGAAGATATCCTCTCCTATAAGATTTATGCTGCGTCTGACGCTTTTGGCATCAGGTTCTATTCTTTGGTCGTGATAGCGCACCAGTTTTCTTACCTTATAAATTGTATCATTATCGAATTTAAGTCTTCTCAATATCTTCACGCTCATATCTTCGCCCACAAGCGCATGTCCGTGATTATGCGTGATTCCGCTTTCATCAATTGAAAAGGTCTGTGGTTTTCCGATATCGTGAAGAAGCATTGTAAGGCGAAGCGTCTTATCAGCCTCTACATATGCCAGACTATGTAAAATATGTTCTCCTACACTATAACAATGGTGAGGATTGATCTGCTCTGTCTCCATACATGTATCGAATTCGGGAATGGTATATTTTGTAATCCCAGTTTCATATGCAGTGCGAAGGAAATCCGGATGGTCTGAAATTAAGAGCTTCACAAGTTCAGTCTGAATACGTTCGGCGCTGATATTTTGCAGCGTGGGTGCAAGTTTATTAATTGCCGCTTTGGTTTCGTCTTCTATAGTATAGCCTAACTGTGCCGAAAACCGTACTGCCCGCATCATTCTAAGGGCGTCCTCTCCAAAGCGCTCCCTCGCATCGCCGACACAACGTATTATACCGCTTTCCATGTCGTCTATGCCGCCAAAAAGATCGATCAATCCATCTTTATCATTATAAGCCATCGCATTGATGGTAAAATCGCGACGCCGTAAATCCTCCGCTAAATCTGACGTGAATGTCACATTTTCGGGATGACGGTTGTCCTCATATTTTCCATCAATGCGATAGGTTGTAACTTCAAAGCCTTCTTTGTCAATCATAACAGTGACGGTTCCATGCTGAATACCCGTATCTATCGTCCTGTTAAAAAGCGATTTTACCGTTTCCGGTTTCGCAGATGTTGTAATGTCCCAGTCATCAGGTACCCTTCCCATTACGCAGTCCCTGATACATCCGCCAACCGCATAAGCTTCATAACCGGCTGCTTGAATCGATTCGATAATATAGTGTACTTTATCTGGTAACCGTATCTGCATAAAAATCCACCATTCTTACTCAACCTGCGAGTTTGGGCGTAAGCACAAACTTGCGTGTGAAAAATTAATTTTTCACACTAGGCTCCTTTAGCGCTTATATGATATCATCATCCTCTGCGATTGACGATGTCAATCTATCTACCACGTCGTCAGATAATCTGCTTCTGTTTCTTTCTATATATTCCTTCTTCTCATCATCTGACAAATTGGAAAACCTGTCCATCTCTATCTGATTTTCCATACCCAGAAACCCAAGACTTAAGGGTAATTGATTATAATCCATAGTAAAATCATTCCTTTCTGTACTTTAAAATCTTGCACTCTGCAATAATATGGTGTACAGAAAGATTTGAATTTATACTATTTTAATAACCATGCTTTTCTCTCAAAGTGTGAAAAATTTATTTTTCACACTATAATATGGCATATTTCATTTACACTTTGCACAAAATATTATATCCGCAAATATTGATAAATACAATCTTATTTTTCAAGTTCGGGCAAATTCAGCCAAATTATCATTTTCTCTTCATTAATTTTATCTGCGCCTTTTCTTCCGAAGATACGCAGCGGGATTCGACAATTTTTTGTAAAGCCTTATTATATGTAAAATCATCAAGTACCTCTGTCTGGTTTTTTACCTCCTTAAGATACTTCAAAGTCTTGTACGGATAATTCACATAGCAGATTGATATCGCCCATGCCAATGCCATTTCTACATAATAGACCGCTTGATCCGAAGCTGATTGACTATTCCAGTCAGCACCGACCTTATTAAAAAGTTTATACAGTTCTTCGATATAATCATCCTGTATATAATAGTTAATTATCATCACTATTGCAAAACGGACGTCATAGTCCCGCGTGGAAACAAGATATGGCTTAATAAATTCCCACATCTGAGCTGAATATTCTTTTGCTATTTTCAGTCCGGCACAAAAGCTGTCGCATGTAGACCAGTTATTGATCTTAGGAAGGTAGCTTTTAATATAGTTTTGTATGCTCGAAAGAGTCACATCCTCTTTTACTTTTAGATTGCCTATTACTACACCCTGTAAAAATATTTCTTCCATGTATTCTATGTCATTATTATTACAAGGGTTCTCAAGCGTTTCTTCCAAATATTTCATGCCATATGCTTTCCAGACTTTCTTGCCATACTTACGAAGCTTGGGCAGTCTGACTCCCAGGATATTATCTACGCCCGGCAGCAGGCCGGCTGCAAATTTCTGATAATCGGGTTCGGACATTGATATTAATGTGTCACGAATTACCGTACGCATTTCTGTTTCTGCTTTCATTTGTTTCTCCTTGTTAACCTAAATATAGATATGATTCGGGTATCAAAAGGTACATTTTAAGTTTTGTGGGGGCAAGGTGCACAAATAATAGTCTGTGCCTATACCGTTGTTCGGAAAGTAAGAAATTCTAAACATTCCTACTTGGGTTGTGAAAGAAGGACGCAAGCGGGGCAAATTCGCCATCCATGGCTCAGTTGCCCCTTTTCGGAACATCGTGTTCCGAAATTGCTGGGCATTGGAATAGGAATGTTAAGAATTTCTAATTTCCTTCCAAAGGCATAGGCGCAGATTATTATTTGTGCACCTTGCCGCATACTTTTTTCAATGTACCTTTTGACACCCGAATCAAATATACTGCTAATCCACCAGATTCAAAGTTTCAAATACTTCATAATAATCCATGCCGCTCTCACCAACCTCCAGACCATCGACCTTAAACCAACCTTTTACTCCGTTTTCACCTTCCATATAAATCCATGAAAACGTACTATCGGTTTTTAAAAACTTCACGATCTGCGGCTCTATTACATAGCTTTCGCTTTCCATATCGGGACTGGTATGTACCATAAGCCTTGTTAATAAAGTAATATCATTTAGCGCGATGAAATCATAAGTGTCATATTCACGCCTTTTTAACTCTCCCTTGAAATTAAATTCCCACTGAGCCTTTATCCAATCAGTCTGTAACACATCATGTCTTTCTGTTCCGCTTATAATTCCATTCTCAATAGTACACTTCCTTATATCGTCTCCGAACGCTCCTATATTTTTAACCGTTCCGTTTTCATAAGAAAATAAGGTTGTCACAGGATCTGCGCTTGGGCCGTCCTCATATAACGCGAGGACAAGGCTGCTGCCATCCGGACTGAATACCCATAAATTATTATGCAAATTTTCGGAATAACCTTTAATCTCGGAATCTCCTATTTTCAGCACATAATTGTCATATGACTGATAAGATGAGTTATTTACCATATCAGCAGAAAGCGATATTGTCTCCGTTTTACCGTCTCCGTCCATATCCAGGTAGGCATAATTTTCTGTATAAGTGCGGTTAGAAACATCCATAAGAAAATCCGGATCTTCCAGTATTTGCGCTCTTAATAATATACCATATGCATTTTGTTCATCTGAATTTAACTGCGATACCTGTTTACCATTCCAGACATTTCCGCTGCTTAAAGGAGTGTTTCCCGTATTGATAAGAGGAATACTACATTGTTCCCCATTGCTTCCATATAAATTTATAAATCCATCATATGTACTGATCCATCTAAGAGGGAGGAGCCTTCTTACACTTTCATCAAGTTTATAGGTTTCTTTGTCGTATTCTCCTGTATTTATATCCAGTATACATATTACATCCTGATCGTAATCTAAATCTCCATCCTGATATGATGAACTGTCGGGAAAATACAATTTAGAATCTGCTGCTGCACAAAACGTATCAGACGGAATATAATGCGGATATATACAGGTAAGCCCCGTCCTATCCAGTTCATATATACCATATTGGCTGGTCTGGATATAAACTTCTCTTCTTTCGCCACTCTCGACAGTAATATCACGAGTCTGATATACATTTCTAAGCATCGGACTTTCATCTTCTAAAGGCGCCCATATACCCTGACTTCCTTCCACTAATTCCATAACGATCTCTATGGTAGAGTTATCCTCGGCAAAAGTGTAAGTAACAATTGCCCTGCTGCCCTCACCACTAAATGAAAGAGCACTAAGCCAGGGTATATCAATATCATCAACATGCATAGGGATATTATCATACTCTGCCTTTCCCTCTCCTTTTCCCAAGTGCAATAAACTAACGGCCGCCGTTACAGGATCCGTATATTGCTCATAATATTCAGGATTTCCCCCATTTATCAAATGCTGCAATATAGATTGATAAAAAATTAACGAATACCCTGTATTTTCATAGCCGAAATCATATTTATCTTTTCCGTACAGCTCTTGGAACTGCTCTTTATTATCTATGGAATAATATTCTGTTAAATCGCTATGTTTTATATAATATAAACCATCCTTCTCCACTACATATACTTTCTCATCGGCAATATAAATTTCAGGAGCTGAGGTATTCATATAATATCGTATTACCGCGCTATTATCATCGTTTTGACGTATATTATATCCATATTCCCAAGGCCAGGGGCTTGAAAGACCAAAGGTTATTACACCAGGCTGTGCATTTACCATATCCCATTCCATAAATTCATCCTTATCTGCGGCAAGGTCATACAGCCGCTGACCATCCCTGTCGGTAAAAGCGCATGCCCAGACTTCTAATGCTTTATCTATGGTATCATGATCCTCATCAGCAATTCCCGTCTTATTATTTTTTTCTGTATTTTCATAATTATCATCTAAATCAACAACGTCATTTGGATTAGAGTTATTTTCTTCGTTTTCAGCTGTAATTTGCATCTCTAAATTTGAAATATCATTTTTTACCCCCAGACGGGTAGTAAACAATAAAATACATGCCGCTGCCAGGATTATGATGCCAAGCACAAGTCCCCATAGTTTTGCATTTTTATGGGCGAGGACGTTTTTTACCCGTTGCTTCACATTATTTTCACCAAAAGTTAAAGGCGTAAATGCAGCTGCGCCTCTTCCTTGTGCAAAATTCAAAAGAGATTGCGAATACTGCTTTCTGATATCATCGCCCATGATATTAATTACCTTCTCATCACACGACATCTCCATGTCACGCTCTAAGAAATAAAATGCAAGCCACACAAAGGGATTATACCAATAAAATGCACTTAGAATAAAGGCGATATTTTTGATGATATAGTCTTTCCTGCGGATGTGTACTCTTTCATGGCAAATGATATATTGCTGTTCTACAGCGTCCATACCCTCCGGGATATAAATTGCCGGATGAAAAAAACCTAAAGTAAAAGGCGAAGTTATTCCGGTGCATATGTATATATTTTCTTCTAATAAATATGCACCCCGCAGGGCTCGATGAACTTTAAGCAATGCGTAGCCATTATAGACTATAATGGAGAGCGTACCTAAAATACATATTATATATAGGAATTTGAAAATTTTTTCCAATCTTTGTTTTAGTTCACTGATCTGTAAGCTATTAGATAAATTTATATTACTGCTGCCATTTTTCAAATTATTATTTGACTTAAAATCCAAGTAGGCGCCATCAGGATTGGCAATACCACTTAAACTACTTCCATAAGTTCCATCAGGATCTACAATATCATTCAAATCACTTCCATATATATCATCCGGATTTCCGGCAGGATACAGATCATTTACATAATCATCTGATTTTAACGCAGTGCCGTCCCCATACATGTAATCAAATTCGTTATCCGTATACCCTGCTCCATAATATGCTTCAGAACCATTCACCGCCAGTCTGGCTTCACCTGCACTGCTGCCTCTATATACTCTCTGCTCTATCCACTGTATACATTCCTCCTGCGACGGTATAATTCCAAAGTCCGTTTCCACCGCTATCGGACACATAAATCTGATAAACACCAATATCCATAATATGTACGAGTATATCTTCGGAAGTTTTATTATAGCAAGCCTGAGTAATAACGCCATAACTACTGCTGCAATAATCTGAAGGTGTAATAAAATTATACGAATTTCCATTTTCTTACCCCTCGTAGTTATCTATTAAGCTTTGGATTTCTTCAATCTGTTTTTTATTAAGCTTCTTCCTGCTCATAAACGCGGCTACAAACTGGGGAAGCGATCCGTCAAAAGTCTCTTCCAGCGTTTCTTCACTGCATCTTGCCATGTATTCCATTTTATTTATCAGGGAAGTTACCACCGAGTCCTCATTCTGCAAAATTCCTTTTTGACAAAGCCTTCTTAATACCGTGTATGTAGTTGACTTTTTCCAATTTAATTCCTTCTCACACAAAGCTACCAGCTCGCCCGAAAGGAGCGGCTCACTCTCCCATACCAGCTCCACAAATTTTTTCTCTGCATCAGCAAGTTTAAAATCTCCCATATCTATAACCATACCTTTCTCTTAACTCTCAGACATATATGTGTTAGACACATTATATGCAGCGTAAATTTATAGTTTACAAGGTGTAAACCTCATGAGCTCAGTTTACATTATGTAGACCAAATTGTCAATCACAATTCTTCCCACCTAAAAATAAATTCAATCTCCAAAATTATTCTAAAGTTTTTTTATTCTAAAAATAATATCCCAGAAACATTGACAAACCCCTATAAAATATTGTATTATCTTAGTTGTTCGTATAAATGTCGGGGTGTGGCTCAGTTTGGTAGAGCGCTACGTTCGGGACGTAGAGGCCGCGTGTTCGAATCACGTCACCCCGATTTTTATATTATTAAAGCCCTGAAAACAAATTGTTTTCAAGGCTTTTTATTATCACAGTACTATTAAAAGGGAGTCTTTAAATTTCAAAAATCTCCCTTTCAACAGCTTTAGGAAAGCTTAGAATTATTTCTGCCACAGTACTTTACAAACCTTCCTAAATATTCCCCTTTTACAAATACTATTTTACAACAGGAAATGCCACCGAACCGTTACTTTTAAAGAAATTTTGGCACCATTTTCCATAAATTTTGCAAATTTAACAAATTTTTAAAATAGAAGTTGACATTTTTATCTTACGAACGTATAAATATATAGGATTATTTGATTTGGAGGCGGAATTATGGAAGCATATGAAATTCTGAAAGACCTTGCAATAATTCTGTTTTTTGCAAAAATGTTTGCTGTTGTGGCGAAACATTTTAAAGCGCCCCAAGTGGTGGGAGAAATTATTGCAGGCTTGATCCTGGGACCATGCGTACTCGGAATAATACAACAAACTGACTTTATTACTGAAATGGCAGAGATCGGCGTCATATTGTTGATGTTTTCAGCGGGATTGGACACTGATTTAAAAGAACTCATCAAGACAGGGCCTATCGCATTTCTTATAGCATGTTTCGGCGTTTTTGTTCCCCTAATATCAGGCGCTGTTCTTTATATGGCATTTTACGGTTTTGCACCCTGGGGCAGCGAAGAATTCTACAAGGCAGTTTTTACCGGAACCATAATGACGGCAACCAGTGTCAGCATTACCGTAGCTTCCTTGCAGGAAATGGGAAAAATCAAAAGTAAAGTCGGAACAACCATTGTAAGCGCGGCTATAATTGATGACGTCATCGGAATTATCGTACTTACATTTGTAATAGGTTTCAAAGATCCTGAATCCCGTCCAATGCTTGTACTTGGAAAAACCGTAGTCTTTTTTATACTTGCGATCATTGGCGGTTTCATTGTATTTAAACTTTTCTCTATACTGGATAAACGCTATCCTCATACGAGAAGGATACCTATTGTAAGCCTTGCTTTTTGCTTTACTTTATCTTACGTTGCTGAAAAGTATTTTGGAATCGCAGATATTACAGGCGCTTATATAGCGGGAATCGTACTTTGCAATTTAAGTGATAATGAATATATAGAACGGAAAATGGATGTAAGTTCTTACATGATCTTTGCTCCTATCTTCTTTGCAAGCATCGGACTTAAAACTTCGTTTGATACGATGAACGGCCACTTTTTCATATTCTGTATCTGTTTCGTTATTGCAGCGCTCATGGCAAAGATAGTCGGATGCGGTCTTATAAGCAGAGCGTGCCGCTATAACTGGGCCGATTCATTAAAAATCGGCGTTGGAATGATGACAAGAGGCGAGGTAGCTTTGATCATATCACAAAAAGGCTTATCCGCAGGACTTATAAGCGCCGATTATTTTACAGCAGTTATCCTACTGATCCTGGTTTCTTCGATTGCGACGCCGCTTATACTTAAGCTGCTTTATTCAAAAGATTCTAAAAATTTAGAAAGCGCCGGTGCTTAGGCCAGCGCTTTCTCTATCTTATCTTCCAATTCTTTCTGTGGTACAGCTCCCACAATAGTTTCTACAATCTTACCGCCGGAGAAAATTATCATAGTCGGTATCGACATAATTCTGTAACGTGCAGCAAGACCGTTTTCCTCATCGGTATTACACTTTCCTATCTTACACTTACCGTCATACTTCTCAGCAAGATTTTCTACGATCGGCGCCATCATCTTACAGGGACCGCACCAATCCGCATAAAAATCTACAAGCACCGGCTTGTCCGAATTAAGTACCTCTTCTTCAAAATTGGCAGTTGTAAATTTACATTCCATTTATAACCCTCCTTTTGCATATAAATTATTTAAATAATTACAAACCTATTTCCAATAATCAATTCAACTTTTACCTACTTATAATATATTTATAAATAGGATTCCCCTTAGACGAAAATTTCTCCTCATATTCCGTCATAACATTTCCTTCCATCATAGCTTCATCATTATGAAGATCATAGGTTACCTTATCCAAATGCCAGTTAGCCAGCTCTAACTGTTCTAGTGCAAATGTAAAAAGTTCCTTATTATCTGTCTTAAATTCCAAATTTCCTTCTTTAGATAGTATTTCATTATATCTGTTTAAAAATTCACGCGACGGCAGCCTTCTTTTGGCATGTCTGTCTTTTGGCCAGGGATCAGAAAAATTCAAATAAATCTTTGATACTTCTCCTTGCCCGAAGACATCTGTTATTTCTTCCGCATCCATCCGGATAAAGTATAAATTGGGAAGTTCCTCTACTTCCATTTTTTGGATCCCGCGTATCAAAACGCTGGAATATTTTTCGATACCAATATAATTAATATCCGGATTAAGCTTTGCCATATCCATAATAAAACGGCCTTTTCCCATGCCTATTTCAATATGTAAAGGGTTAGAATTTCCAAACAGCTTATTCCAATTATTCTTATGTTCCTTAAAGTCTTGAACCACAAAGCGGCTTGTACTTATCACCTCTCTGGAACCTGAAACATTTCGCAGTCTCATATTATTCCTTTTGTTCTCTCCTCATAAATAATTTATAGTACCATGCAGCCACATTTTCATTATTAGTCTTCATGGTATATTTAACTTTCCTTGAAATATCTAAATTTGTATTGTTAATATAATATCACAATCACTCTCATATTTCTATTTTCTTTTTCTATTTACTTTCGCCGATTTTATCTTTTGTTTTTATAAAAAATAGTGTATGATAGTAAATATGTTTTATTGATACAATTTGATTTGTCTTTTTTGATGGAAAGGAACCAGTGCTTCATGCATTTAACTCACAAAAATAAAATTTTATCACTTATATTAATTACGCTAGTTCTAACTACTCATCTTTTCAGTATTAATAATATTACCGCCCATGCAACCCTTGATGAACTCAACGAACAGGCTGAAGCAAGAAAACAGCTGCCGATACAATCCAATAAAATAGAGAACTGGCCTGTTGGACCTGAAATCAGCGCCCAGGCTGCTATTTTGATGGATGCAAATACTGGAGTGATACTTTATTCCAAAAATATTCATGAGAAATTATATCCTGCCAGCGTCACCAAAATTCTGACTTGTCTGCTTGCTATTGAAAACGGTAATTTAGATGATATGGTACCATTTTCACACGAAGCAGTTTTCAGTGTGCCCGGTGACGGTTCAAATATGGGAATGGATGCGGGCGAATCCATTACTTTAGAAGAATGTCTTTATGGTATCATGGTAGCTTCCGCCAATGAAGTGGCAAATGCCGTTGCGGAATATACCGCTGGTACTATTGATGATTTCATTGATATGATGAATGAATATGCCGCAGAGATTGGCTGCGAAGACTCTCATTTTGTTAATGCAAACGGACTTCATGATGAAAATCACTATACTTCAGCTTACGATCTTGCTGTCATTTCCAGGCTCTTTTTTCAAAATGAATTGCTCTGTAAAGTCAGCAATACGCCAAAATATCATTTTGAAGCATCTGCGACACAGCCGGATGATTTTTACAAAAAAAACAAACATAGGCTGGTCACTGAAGAAATTCAATATAACGGTATTATAGGTGGAAAGACTGGATATACTGACGAGGCAAGGCAGACACTTGTTACCTGCGCAGAGCAAAACGGAATGAAATTAATCTGTGTTGTTCTTAAAGAAGAATCCCCAACGCAGTTTACGGATACAGTGGAACTATTTGATTACGGTTTCCAGAATTTCCAGATATTGAATATCTCCGAAAGCGAAGACAAATTTAATATTGATAATATTAACTTTTTTAATGCGGACAATGATATTTTCGGAAGTTCTAAATCGCTTTTATCCGTTGATTCAGACAGCTATGTAATTGTCCCGAATATGGCGGACTTTTCGGATTTAAATTCTACTATCAACTATGATGTCACAGAGGGAAATCACGTGGCACAGATTAATTATACCTATAGTGATACCTATGTGGGTAGTACTTATGTAAACCTATTGGCAAATCTTGAATCAACTTACGAATTTAATAGTGATCCCCAAGGCGCCACTAATATCAGCGTAGAGAGAGACAGCAGTACCCCTAACGAGAGCGGGAATACTATTTTTATTAATGTAAAAAAGGTACTGACCGGTATCTTGATTTTTGCAATTCTTATTATTTGCATTTTTATTATAAGAGCTATGTTAGTCAGCAGGAATAATGCCATGCGCCGCAAAAACAGATTGAAGAGAAAAAAACATCGAAGAGAACGTATCAGTTCAAGCTTCGATGATTTTGGTTTCTAGCTATTCGTTTTTCCCTACGGTGTATTTTGGCACGCTCCTGCTTGTCTTCTATACTTTTTACTCCGTCTTCGGATATGAATTTTTCTGTTTTAACTACGTATATCATTCCGTTTTCTGCTTTGCGGAGCCGTATCTTTGATTTCATGTATCCATGCTTATCGCAGTAAGATACACAATAATAATGTTTGCTGTTAGGTGAAAACCACTTAATTTTTTTCCTTATGCTTTTATTACAGATATAGCATCTGGTACTGACAATATTTCTATCATTCATTGCCTTTATCTTATCGTCAAATCCTCTGGAAATATATTTTGCATAAGTCTCCTGATATCCGGTGTCAAAAATTGTTCTGATTTCTTCTTTCTTACTTGCCGGAATATGAAAAACATCAAAAGAATAATTTCCCAACACTTTTTCATCCAAAAGCTCTAATACCTTAGCAGTATAGTGGGCGTCGGCGAGCGCTCTGTGAAATGGAATGTCTTTTTCTATATTCAGAAAATCTATTGCATATTCTAATGTTTTTCTTGACTTCCTATCCTCGCAGGCAATACTGAAAAGTTTCTGGACATCCAGAAATTTGAATGGACCCGAGCCAATAGGTTTAAGATCATAATAACGTATGTTCCTTTGAAGCTCAACTAAATCCAAAGGCCCCCATGTACAGAAAATGTAGTCTTCCCCCCACCAATTCCTAAAACTTTCCATTACTTCGACAAAGGGCTTTCCGTTTTCCAACTGCTCCATTTGAAGATGAATGAGTTTCTTTGTAAAATTATGCATTTCATGATAAACCTGCGGCTTGATCAACTCATTAAATTCATCTACTTTTTCGCGGGAACTATTCAGTTTAATAGCGCCGATTTCAATAATTTCAAAAGGAAGAACCTTACATACTTCTTCCTCTCCGGTGCTGCTTTGATTCCATTCCAAATCTAAAATAATATAATTCATATAACATCCCTTAATTTTTATAAATCATAGCATAAACTGACTCATATCACAAGTTTTTGCAGATATTTTTCTAAAGTGCTGCAAATTAGGATTTTTCGAAAATTTTCACACGGAAATTTTACCAATAATTATTTTCAATAAGTCATTGAAATAGAATAATGGCTATGATACCCTTAAAATAAAAAGAAAAGGAGACAAAAATGCGGAGAAGTATAAAAATAATAGTTGGAATCTTAGTAATAACAACCATTCTCTCTGTCTTAATGTTCAGTTTTCTGACTACAAAAAATATCATAAATATGGATAAATCAGAAGAAGCTAATATTGAGATAAATGCTTTGCTGCAACGGGCCCAAAAGGCAGAAGTAGCTCATTACAAATGGTCAAGCAACCTCAGTAATGCCCTCTATAGCGGCACTGAATTTACCGGCAGCACAGATCCGACCGGCTGTGTGCTGGGTAAATGGATTTATGGTGAGGCGGGAACAGATGACGAGATTATCCTTGACTTGCGTAGTCAATTGGAACCTCTACATAGGGAACTGCACCAGTCAGCCGTATACGTATTAGAGCTGTCGGAAACAGATCTTAATCAGGCGCAGGAATATTATCAGGAAACAATTTTGGGTAACCTAAGTGTTCTGGTAGGCCTGATAGATGAAGTCGTGGAACGTGGTACGGTACTTAACGAAGCAAGTACTGAAAATATGAAAAAAACCGTAACAACTATGCATATGGTTACTGCCGCAGGCTTGGCACTGGCGCTATTTTGTCTTTTGAATCTGGTAATATATATACTTAGACGCGTAGTAAGGCCAATTCTCATTATTACAGAAAAAACGAAACCTCTGCAGGATGGTTTTATGAAATTTGACTTGGATTATAAAGCCAATAATGAAATTGGTGATTTGGCCAAGACACTTAAAAACTCTATAGATCAGACATGCAAATATATAGAAGATATTAATCGCATAATGAGCCAGCTTTCCGTAGGCAATTTTAATGTGACTACCTCTGTACCTTTTATCGGAGACTTCCGTTCCATTGAAGATTCTATTGACAGCTTTACAGATTCGCTTTCCTTAGCTTTTGCAAATATACATGATGTTGAAAATAAGGTATTTGGTCATGCAAAAAGTCTCTCCAACGGAGCTCAAATGTTGGCAAAAGGCGCTACGGAACAGGCCAGTGCAGTAGAAGAACTTTCATCTACCTTAGGCGATCTTTCAAGAAGTGCAAAGCAAAATATAGAGATGGCTTCAACTATGCGGGATAACGCTCATCTTACCGGAGACCAGGTAAACCTTAGCAGCCAGCAAATGGAGCAGCTTGTTAATGCCATGAAAGATATAAGCAATACATCTCAGCAAATTGAAAAAATTATTTCTACTATTGAAAATATTTCTTTCCAGACCAATATCCTTGCACTGAATGCTGCCGTAGAAGCAAGCAGGGCCGGTGAAGCCGGAAAGGGTTTTGCAGTAGTAGCCCAGGAAGTGCGTATCCTTGCTGCCCAGTCTGATACGGCGGCTAAGGCTACCAAAGAATTAATTGAAAATTCCGTACAGGCAGCAGATCGTGGTAACCGCATTGTAGAAGAGGTTTCGGAAACATTAAATAAAACTCTTGAATTGGTAATGCAGTCCAATAATGCTATTGATGAAATTACCGATGCGGTGCAAATAGAAGCTACTGCAATTTCACAAGTAGCTGAAGGTATCGGACAGATTTCCGACGTAGTACAAACGAATTCCGCCAACAGTGAAGAATCGGCAACAGTTAGCACGGAATTATTTGATCAGGTTAACCTTTTGCAGAGTCAGACTCGCGATTTTCAATTAAAGCGTAAGTAAGATTGAAAAATCAAAGGCTGTAAATTCAAGAATTTTGAATTTACAGCCTTTTTTAACGTTCCCTGCGAGAATCGAACTCACAACTGGGGCTTAGGAGGCTCCTGTTATATCCATTTAACTAAGGGAACGTATATGTAAAGCCTGAAATAATCAGGCATTTCACACATTAAGCAGGATAATTAATATAGCCCTGCATCCAAATTATACCTTTGAACCTACGACCTACCTGAGGTTCTCCGTATAAATCCATTGCATTGATACAAATATCAAATTGTAAATCATTACAACTTAATTTCATAACATAAATTTGCTCTCCTGTCAACCTATTATTTGTCATGGAGAACTCTAATATTTCACCCAAAATTGAATACTGGTCACATTCTACACCATACGGCATAAAGTAAGTATCAACCAAACTAAAAACATCTTCCTTTAAAATCTTTTTGGAAATAGATGTATAAGTATCCATATCTTCTAAAGTCAGACTTTCAATTGCTTCCTCATCGCCCTGCCTTGCTGCAGCAATCAACTGATTTCTGTTTATAGAAGCTTTTTTTACCTTTTGCATTTCTGTCTCATTTTTTACAATAGGAAGTATAATACTTCCTTTAATTGAAAGAGCAGATAAAGTAAGAGTTGTTCCCCTGATAGGAAGCAAATCCATGTAATGTGCCTTCACATATGGAATAATATTTTGTAAATAAAAGATTAAACTTACTCCGACTTTAATATCATCGCAAATTCCGGCATAGGATTCCTTTTCTGCATGGCGTTCCACAGAAACATCTTCATATGAACTAACTCCACTTCCTCTTAAATAAGGATAAAAATAATCATATGTGAATTTATCTTCCGCATCAAATTCACCGCAAACAGCAATTCCTATATTTTCAGCAAAATCTTCACAAAACTCTGCAAGTATTGTTTCTTCGCCATTAGACGTATAAGAACGATGCGTTGAATGTAAAATAATATCTGTTATAAGTTTTTGTTGTTCAATTCTGTCTGTCAGCTCACTAAAACCAATAGCCCGCATATATTTATGCAAAGATTCCACCCCCTGACTTTTATTATTTTAATTTAACATATAAATCTTTTAATTTCGCATGTTATTTAATTTCGGACTTTCCGCCCATGTATGGACGAAGAACCTCAGGTATACGCACAGAACCGTCCGCCTGTAAATTATTTTCCAAAAATGCAATCAACATTCTGGGCGGTGCAACTACGGTATTATTCAGTGTGTGTGCAAAATATTTTCCACCTTCACCATTTACACGGATTCTAAGTCTCCTTGCCTGTGCATCTCCAAGGTTAGAACAGCTTCCGACTTCAAAATATTTTTTCTGTCTCGGAGACCATGCTTCCACATCATAAGATTTTACTTTCAGATCTGCCAAATCTCCTGAACAACACTCAATTGTCCTGACAGGAATATCTAATGAACGGAACAAATCTACGGTATTCTGCCATAACTTATCAAACCACATCGGAGACTCTTCCGGCTTACAAACAACGATCATTTCCTGTTTTTCAAACTGATGAATACGATATACACCGCGTTCCTCAATTCCGTGAGCGCCTTTTTCTTTCCTGAAACATGGAGAATAACTTGTTAATGTCTGAGGAAGTTTTTCTTCCGGAACAATCGTATCTATAAATTTTCCGATCATAGAATGTTCCGATGTACCGATTAAGTATAAATCTTCTCCCTCGATTTTATACATCATGGCATCCATTTCCGCAAAACTCATAACGCCGTCTACTACTGCACTTCTTATCATAAAAGGAGGCACGCAGTAGGTAAAGCCTCTATCGATCATAAAATCTCTTGCATAAGCTATTACTGCAGAATGAAGTCTGGCAATATCGCCCATTAAATAATAGAAGCCGTTTCCTGCTACTCTTCCGGCAGCATCCATGTCAATTCCGTTAAATTTCTCCATAATTTCCGTATGATAAGGAATTTCAAAATCCGGAACTACAGGCTCACCATACTTCTTTACTTCAACATTTTCCGTGTCATCTTTTCCGATCGGAACAGATGGATCAATAATGTTAGGTATTGTCATCATATCTTTTTTGATTTTTTCGCGAAGTTCATTTTCTTTATCTTCTAAATCTGCAAGACGTGAAGCATTTTCAGCAACTTCCATTTTTTTGTCGTCTGCTTCATCTTTTTTACCCTGAGCCATAAGCGCACCAATTTCTTTAGAAATTTTATTTCGCTTCGCACGGATATCATCAGCTTCCTGCTGAACTTTCCTGACTTCGGCGTCCAATTCTATAACTTCATCCACCAATGATAATTTGGAGTCCTGAAATTTTTTCCTAATATTTTCTTTTACTATTTCAGGATTTTCCCTTAGAAATTTAATGTCTATCATAGTAATACTCCTGCTCCTTTCTCAACCTGCGAATTTATTGGGATGAAGAATGCCTGTATTTTGGGCATTCTTCAGTGTGAGACTTAGTACTTCTTAGCGAAGCAGCCTTTGCTGTGAGCTTTAGAAGTACTTCTCACACTATGCTCCTTTATCCTATGACTTCCTTAATATAAATATTATTTATTTTCAGTAAGTCTTTAATAACACTTACCGTCTTACCATCTTTATCCTTAACTATATTAATAATAGGTCTTCCCGGAAACTGCTTATTCTGGCGAAGCACTATACCTATTTCTCCCTCGTTGGTTCTTACATAAGTACCTGCGGGATATACGGCAGTAAATTCCAAAAATGCATCTACTATTTTAGCATCAAATTTGATACCTCTGAAATTTTTCAAATATTCTACCGCTTCGTAAACCTTAACTCTTTCACATCCGATACCGCATATCATTTCATCAAAAGCGTCACACACCTGAATAATACGACATTCTAATGGGATATCCGTTGCTTTCAAAGGATATCCGGAACCATCAATTCTTTCATGATGATATAATATCATATTCTTGCTTACATTGGAAATCCAATTTTCTCCTTGTAATGAAGAATATCCATAGACAGTATGTTTTCTATATTCAGCATATTCTATCTCAGACAATTCTTCTACATTTACATTAGTATAGTCAATTGTTACATAAAGAAGACCCAGATCATGCAATAAACAACCGACACATATGTCATGTATTAATTTATGTGGAAGTCCTAAACGAAGCGCTAATACTGTTGCAAGACTGCATATACTAATAGAATGTTCGTAAACGTCAGAGCTTCTTTCCCTGATATCAAATATCTTATTAACAACTTCTTCTTCCTCAAGAATATTTGTTATAATATTATCTGCCGTCCTATTTAATTCTATTAATTCCTCATTATGATAATATGTATGTCTCTCCAGCACATTTTTTACTTCGGATTTAAAAATTTCTTCTAAATCCTCTTTTAAAATTGCGACTGACTCCGTACCTTCTTCCCATATGTAAACTTCAGATATATTCAATTCTTTAAGTTTATCAATATATTCCTTTTTCAAAACTGTTCCCGATGACAGCAATATATTATAGTCATCAGTGATCACACTTCTGGCAAGGCTTTCTTTACCTGTTAATTCATCAACACTGCACTTTTTTCTAGTCATATGTATACCAACCGTTATTTTATTAATCATTCATCACTTTGTCAATCAGTATTCTTCATTGCTATATCTAATGCTTCTCTTTCTTCATCTCCTAAGGAAATATCACATTCACCATTTTTTATCTCTTTTGTATAAGAATAACATCCTTCCGTACTGTGGACCGAATTCAGAAGAAATCCGTTATTATTTTCATCTAACATAGCTAGACAAAAACTTAACTTTCCACCCATCTGGTTAAAAGCATCATACTTTACAATACCAACTTTTTGGAAAGTATCTTCCAGTCTTTTATATAAAGTATGAATATCTTTACTGTTTTTTTCAAGAGAAATTTTAATAAATTTATTATCTTCAAATAAATCTATAATATCTGACTCAAGATTCTTAGCATTTTTACCAGACATAAACTTTCTGTATTTCTTTTTTAATTTTCCAACACTGACCATTTGAATAATAACCAATATTATTAAAATGAGAATAAGAGCAAGCATACCAATAAAAATATAGGTAATATCAAAATTTCCAAGCCCCATACTCTTTAGTAAATCGTAGTTCATTTTAATCCTCCGCTTTGGATAATAAATCTATAATCCTGTCCAAATCATCATGTGTATAAAATTCAATTTCAATTTTTCCCGAACCGTTTCCTTTAGAATCAATAGAAACCTTTGTTCCAAGCACCTGTTTTAATTTTTCTTCTACATCCTGATAAATTACATTGAGGCTGCTATTTTCTACGGTCGATTCTTTTTTAGGTTTTTCAGGTTTATTTAAATTCTTAACTAATTTTTCTACATCACGAACGCTTAGTTTTTCATTATAGATTTTCTGTGCAATTTCATACTGCTGCTCCGGATCTTCTATAGTAATTAAAGCCCTGGCATGTCCGGTTGAAATTTTGTCATCAACAATCATCTGCTGTACTTCATCACATAATTTCAGAAGTCTCATTGAATTTGTAACGGCAGTCCTGCTTTTAGATACCCTTTCCGCTACTTCTTCTTGCTTTAGATTAAATTCTGTTAAAAGTCTTTTATAAGCAAGAGCTTCTTCAATAGGATTCAAATCTTCTCTTTGAATATTTTCAATCAAAGAAATTTCAACAATTTCCTGTTCCGTATAATCACGTATTATTACAGGAACTTCTTTTAATCCGGCAAGCTTAGCAGCACGCCAGCGACGCTCTCCGGCAATAATTTCATAATAAGTTTTTCTATCCTGAACAAGAATAGGCTGTAGTAAGCCAAATTGCTTAATAGAATCTGCCAACTCCTGAAGCGCATCTTCATCAAAATTTTTTCTGGGCTGTTCACGGTTTGGCTCTATCTTTGTAATTTTTACTATAGTTTCCTGTTCTTTTTCCGCAGCATTATCAGCTTCGGCACTTTTTTTCTTTGTATCAGTCGATACAGTTGGAATAAGTGCATCCAATCCCTTCCCCAATCCTCTTGCCGCCATATTAATACCATATCCTTTCCATTATTCAAACTAAAAAATTACTGATTTTTCGATTTATTATTTATTACTTCATCAGCCAATGACATATACGCTTCTGCACCGGCAGATTTTGGATCATAAAGATTAATTGGCATACCATAACTTGGTGCTTCTGCCAGCCTGATATTTCTTGGTATCAACGTTTTGTAAACATTCTGGCTTAAATGGCTTTTTACATTTTCTACTACCTGCATAGAAAGATTTGTTCTGGAATCATACATCGTAAATACTACGCCTTCCATATCCAAATCGGGATTTAATCTTTCTTTCACAAGATTTACTGTGTGAATTAACTGGCTCAATCCCTCAAGAGCGTAGTACTCACATTGAATAGGCACCAATACCGTATCAGCTGTTGTCATAGAATTAATTGTAAGCATACTTAAAGAAGGAGGACAATCTATGATAATAAAATCATATTTATCTTTCACCCAATCTACTTCATTTTTCAATATGTACTCTTTTTTATCTACGCCAATCAATTCAATCTCTGCCGCAGCAAGATTAACATTAGATGGAATTATAGAAACTCCGGGAATAACATCCTTTAAAATACATTCTTCTATAGAACATTCACTAAGTATTAATTCATAAATTGTATTTTCTAAATCGTTTTTCTCAACACCAAAACCACTTGTTGTATTTCCCTGTGGATCAGTATCTATAACTAAAACCCGTTTTCCCTTTGCCGCAAGAGCAGCAGCTAAATTAATAGATGTTGTTGTTTTACCAACACCACCTTTTTGATTTGCTATTGCAATCGTTCTTCCCATATTTTATTTTCTCCAATTCTTCCCCATTTCTTTTGTCTGTACACGATTATAACACTAATTAGTATTATAATCTATAGAAAAATATTTAAATTTTATAAAAAGATAATTCTTATACGACTATTTGAGTAAAATACAATTTAAAAAATGTTTCACGGAATATATTTTGTAAAAATAGAAATGTTTCACAGATTTTTTTACAATATCTTGAGTAAAATTGTTTCACGTGAAACATTATCTTGTGGATGGAATTTTTTTCAATACAAATGTTTCACGTGAAACATTAAAATTATTACATTGTAGTAATATAACTGTTAAAATATATCATATATCAATATTTAAACTACTAATGCACAATAAAAATACATTAAAATAATCTTTAATTTGTAATCATTCACAATATAAAGTATAATAATTTTTATATAAAGAAATTTTATCATCGCGGCAGTCACTTGACTAGTTTCTCGCAAAAATAAAATGAACGGAGAAAATACAATAATGAAAAAGAAAATTCTAACAGTTACTCTATTATCCTCATCTTCAATTGCTTCAATTCATATAATAAATAGATTGAAAAACTTTTTACATACTTCAAAAAACCTGTTGTCATATTCTGAAAATCAATATTACAAATGGCGTTTTGGAAATATTAGATATAATAAGAAAGGAAAAGGAACCCCTTTACTTTTTATACATGATCTTACATCCGGAAGTTCAAGTTATGAATTTCATCGTTTAACAGATAATTTAACAGATAAACATGAGGTTTATACTTTAGATTTGTTAGGCTATGGTCTTTCAGAAAAACCTACAATAACTTATACTAATAATTTATTTGAACAGCTTGTAACAGATTTTACTAAAAATGTAATTGGAAAGAAAACTTCTGTCATTGCTACTGGTTATTCTGTTCCTTTTGTCATTATGGCATGTCACAATAACCTTGGCTTTTTTGACAAAATGATTTTTATAAATCCCCAAAGCTTATATAGTCAAAATCAGATTCCGTCCAATCAACTAAAATTTTTGAAGTTTATAATTGAAACTCCGATTCTTGGAACTTTTATTTATAATATTTTAAATACAAAACATTCATTTGAAAAAACATTCAAAGAAAATTATTTCTATGATAAATCAAAAATAAAAAAGAAATATATTTTAAATTATCTTGAAGCATCACAAAAATCCGGTTATTATGCAAAATATTCTTTTGCAAGCTTCATTGCAAAATATATGAACACAAATATTATTTATGCTCTTAAAGACATAAACAACAGTATGCTTATTATGGGCGGAAAAGAAAAAGAAGATATCGAAACAATATTAGAAAATTACTCTTATTATAATAATTCAATTGAATTAGAATATATTCCGGAAACAAAGCATCTTCCGCAGCTTGAATCACCGGATAAAGTTTTGGAGCTTATTAAGATATTTTTATAAGTTAAATACTACATAGCATTCATAAAATTGCAGTTTTTAGAATTACACTTATAATATAGGATTTTTTGCAGGAATTCCTGCTTTACGCGGATATTTGTCAGGAGTCTTCTTATTTTTATTAATAACTACAAGATTCCTGTAAATATCCGAATTTGGTATCATAAATTCTACCTGATTTTCAATTTTACCTCCCAAAACTGAAACAGCCTTTTTTGCACTTGCAATTTCTTCTGTAATTTTTTCTGATTTGTATGAAATAAATTTTCCACCGACTTTTACATATGGAAGACAATATTCGGAAAGTGTTGAAAGATTGGCAACTGCCCTTGAAACACATAAATCAAACTTTTCTCTAAACATTCCTTTTTTTGAAAAATCTTCCGCCCTTCCATGAATTGCTTCAATATCTTCAAGTCCAAGTTCTTCAATTACGGTATTCAAAAAGTTTATTCTTTTATTTAAAGAATCCAATAAAGTAATCTCAATTTTAGGAAAAGCAATTTTTAATGGTATTCCTGGAAAGCCTGCTCCTGTTCCGACATCAATAAGTGATATAGAAGAATTTAATTCAGAAGAAATTTCTGAATTCACATTGGAATTAACTCTATATACTTTTATCAATGAAAGACTGTCTATGAAATGTTTCTTAAGAACTTCATCAAAGTCAGTAATTGCAGTCAGATTCATTACCTGATTCCATTCAATTAAAAGTTCATAATACTTCATAAACTGGCATAATTGTTTTTCATTCAATATTATATTTAATTCTTCTAAATCTTTAATAAATATATTTAATTCGTAATTTTTTAAATCTATATTTATCATATAGTCTCCTAAATCTAAGCAATAACTTTATTATCACATTAATAAAATCGATTTCTATTCTATTTTCAAATTTTATATAAAAATCTTATCAATAAACAGAACTTAAATTTTATCTATCACTTCATTTTATTAAAATGCTCCAAATATACTAATAACACCGAAATATCCGCAGGCGAAACTCCGGATATTCTGGAAGCCTGTCCAACCGAAACAGGTTTATAATCTATAAGTTTCTGCCTTGCTTCTAAACGCAGACTCTTTATATCATTATAATCTAAATCAGACGGAATCAATTTTCTTTCCATTTTTTTATACTGCTCAACCTGTCTTAACTGTCTATCAATATAACCTTCGTATTTAACTTCAATTTCAACCTGCTCAATTACATCATCAGGAAGAGGTTGACGATCCAAATCAATTTCAGATAAAATTTCATAATTAAGTTCAGGACGGCACATTAATTCTGCAAGATTAGTTCCTGTTTTTAACTGAGAGCTTCCATGTTTCTCTAAAAATTCCTGATGAGTCTTAGATGCACCAATCATTGTATTTTTTAGTCTCTCTATTTCTTTTTCAATTAAATTTTTCTTATTCAAGGTCTTATCATATTGCTCTTTTGAAATAAGTCCGACATTATATCCAATTTCTCTAAGTCTTAAATCTGCATTATCCTGACGAAGCAATAATCTATATTCTGCTCTTGAAGTCATCATCCTGTAAGGTTCAAAATTTTCTTTTGTTACAAGGTCATCAATTAAAACTCCTATATATGCTTCTGAGCGATCCAAAGTAATAAGTTCTTTTCCAAGAAGCATAAGAGCTGCATTAATTCCTGCAATCAACCCTTGAGCTGCCGCTTCTTCATATCCGCTGCTTCCATTAAACTGCCCACCACTGAAAAGTCCTTTTATATTTTTAAACTCCAAAGTCGGATATAATTGTTTCGGATTAATACAATCATATTCAATAGCATAAGCATTTCTTACTATTTTGCAATTTTCCAGTCCCGGAACAGTTCTGTACATGGCAAGCTGTACATCTTCAGGCAAAGATGAAGACATACCACCAACATACATTTCATTAGTATGTAAGCCTTCCGGTTCAATAAAAACCTGATGCCTGTCTTTATCGGCAAATTTTACAACTTTATCTTCAATAGACGGACAATATCTTGGTCCGGTTCCTTCAATAACTCCTGCATAAATAGGTGAACGGTCTAAACTCCCTCTAATAATTTCATGAGTTTTTTCATTAGTATAAGTAAGCCAGCATGAAACCTGATCTATCTGTACATCTTCCGGATCGGTAGAAAAAGAAAACGGAACAACTTTTTCATCTCCAAACTGTTCTTCCATTTTACTGAAATCTATAGAGCGTTTGTCCATTCTTGCAGGAGTGCCTGTCTTAAATCTACGCATTTCAACTCCTATTTTTTTCAAAGAATCAGTTAAATGGTTTGCCGACTGTAGACCGTTTGGTCCTGTATAAGTAATAGCTTCACCACATAAACATCTTGCATTTAAATAAGTTCCGGTACACAAAATAACAGCTTTACATATATATATTGTACCGGTAAAGGTTTTTACACCAATAATTTTTTTACCATACCCATTGCAAGCCATAAAAGTATTTTCATCTAAATCGCTTTTATCTGAAACATCTATATCTTCAGTAATTAATTCGCAAACCTCAGCCTGCTTTATTGTAAGATGTTCCTGGTTTTCTAAAACTTTACGCATTTCTCTGGAATACTCAGATTTATCAGCTTGTGCACGAAGAGAATGAACGGCAGGACCTTTGGATTTGTTCAACATCTTAGATTGTATAAAAGTTTTATCAATATTCTTACCCATCTCGCCACCAAGGGCATCTATTTCCCTTACCAAATGTCCCTTGGAAGTTCCTCCAATATTCGGATTACAAGGCATCATAGCTATACTGTCTATACTTACCGTAAAAATAATAGTTTCAAATCCCATTCTTGCACAGGCCAAAGCTGCCTCACATCCGGCATGACCGGCTCCTATTACTGCAACATCATATGATTTTTCTATCCGATCTGTTTTTTCTATAGACATATGAAAACCTCTTTTCTTATTTTCCCATACAAAATTTAGAGAATATTTCATTAACCAAATCTTCTCCAACTTCTTCTCCGATAATTTTTCCTAAAGAAGAATACGCGCTCATCAAATCAATAGAATAAAAATCTTCCGGCATTTCATTTAAAATACTTTGTTTAACTAACTCTAAACTGGATAGAGCATCCTGCATAGCAGATTTATGACGAATATTGGTAATGTATACTTCGTCATTAAATAATATTTTACCGTTAAAAAATAAATGTTTTACCGTTTCTTCTAATTTTTCCAAGCCTATCTGCTCTTTTGCAGAAAAAGAAATAATATTATCACAATCTGAATTATTCATATAAAGCTTAATATCCTGCTCAGTTGTTAATGTTTCTAAGTCAGATTTATTTAAAAGAATCACTGATTGCCGTCCATTTAATAATTTGATAATTTCATTATCGTTTTCATCTAATCTTGTGGAAGCATCTACAACATATATGATCAAATCGGCATTTTCTAAATGTTTCTTAGATTTTTCAACACCAATTTTTTCTACCACATCTTCCGTATCACGAATTCCTGCAGTATCAATAATATTTAAAATAATTCCATTTAAATTAATCTGCTCTTCAAGAGCATCCCTTGTTGTTCCGGCTATATCGGTTACTATTGCTTTTTCTTCACCGACTAATATATTTAATAAAGAAGATTTTCCGACATTTGGTTTTCCGACTATAACAGTATTAATGCCTTCTTTTAAGATTTTTCCATTATCTGCAGTATCTATCATATTTTTAAGTTTTTCAATTATATCTTCAATCTTTTCTGATAGTTTTTCCTGATAACCATCGAGACTGATATGTTCAGGATCATCCAGAGCAGATTCTATAAAAGCAATCTCATATAAAATCTCTTCTCTTAATTTTTTAATAACACTTGATATTGAACCCTTTAATTGACTTACGGAAGCTTTAAGGGCAAATTCATTTTTTGAATTTATAATATCCATAACTGCTTCCGCTTCAGATAAATCTATTCTTCCGTTTAAAAAAGCTCTTTTTGTAAACTCACCGGGCTGTGCTGCTCTTACACCCGTTTTCAAAACAACATCCATGATTTTTTTCATCATGAATACACCGCCATGGCAATTAATTTCAACTGTATCTTCAGTTGTATAACTGTTAGGCGATTTCATAACAGATACCATAACTTCATCAATAATATTTTTATCTTCATCTATAATAAATCCATAATGAATAGTATTTGATCTATAATCAGATAAACATTTTCTATTATTTTTATTTATAAATATAGAACTAATAAGAGAAATAGCTTCATCTCCGCTAATTCGTATAATTCCTATACCTGAATTAGACATGGCAGTTGAAATTGCAGCAATTGTATCTGTTTTCATATTATCAATTTAAAAATTATTATTAAATACTGGGATTAAAATTTTATATAATCATTATATTTAACAATTAACCTTTCTCAAATTTAATTACATTTTTAACTATTATTAAATATATCCTATAAAAATTGGAATGTAAATAAATTTACATTCCAATTTTTATAATTACAATATTATATTTTTTAATATTCATAACTTTTTAAAATATATATCATAAAAATCATCATATCAATTCAAAACAAATTAAACTTTATCTTTATTATATTTCTTCAATACTACTACAACATGTCTGTAAGGTTCATCACCTTCACTATGTGTAGTTACATATTTATCATTCTGTAAAGCAGAATGTATAATCCTTCTTTCATAAGGATTCATTGGCTCTAAAGAAACAGGTTTTTTTGTTCTCTTAACCTTATAAGAAATATTCTTTGCAAGATTTTCAAGTGTTTCTTTTCTTCTTTGTCTGTAATTTTCCGTATCAACTTTTACATGAATGTAATTTTCTACATCTTTATTAACTACNANAGAAACAAGATACTGTAAAGAATCAAGGGTNTGTCCTCTNTTACCAATTAAGATACCCATTTCATCGCCNCTTAAATCTATNTTCATAGAATTATTAGNTTCATTATATTTAATATCAACTACAACAGTAAGATTCATTGCNGCAAAAACCGAATTTAAAAATTCTTTTGCTGTATCTTCTACGGAAGATTTTACNCTTGCCNTTATTANAGCAGGTTTAGAACCGATTCCAAGAAAACCTGACGAACCTTCTTCGATTACTTCATATTCNAATTTATCACTTGTTATTACAAATTTCTGACAAGCTTCCGTAATAGCNTCATTAACTGTTTTAGCTGAAAATTCAGTAAATTCCATTATCTTNTACCTCCTTATAAAATCACACTAATAATAAATTTACTTATTNTTTTTTTCATTGTANTGTTTTACCATATTTGCTTTAGCAGCAAGACTTCCCGGTTTNGCNTTNTTATTATAATACTCTGTTGATTTTCTTACTGCNTCTTCTTTTTCTTCCTGTGTCATAGAAGGCTTAGAAGGAGTTTTAACATTTTTTGTACTCATATTAGCATAAGTATTTAATTTTTCTACTCTTTCACCATTCTTTTCTATCTTCTTCTTTGCCTTATCTTCATTTTTCTTAATAAGCTCATCCAAATCCATCTTATCTATATGCTTATTAATAACAATCTGTTGAATACTTCTTACAACAGCACCGGCCACCCAATAAAGACCAAGACCTGCAGGCAATGTATAACAGAAGAAAGCTGACATGATCGGCATAGTCATATTCATCATTTTCATAGACTGCGCCATACTGTTTTGCTGTTCGCTTGCATTACTCATATCCTGCTGCGGCATCAGTTTTACGTTAATCCACTGTGTTATTGCAGAAAGAAGAGGAATTGCNAAAGCTGCTGCTGCCATTCCAAGAGCTCCTACTGTAAAAGCTCCTTTCATTGAACTAATAGCTTCTCCCATCATGTAAGAAGGAGAATTACCGATATTCAAACCTAAAAAATTATTATATTTTTCAAGTGATGCAAGTGTATTATTGACATCAACAGATAAACTGGGAAATTTTTCAGCAATACTATTCCATTCAGTAGTAGTAGCTTTATTTAAAACATCAATAAAAGTATTCTGTACATAAGTTGTTACACCGCTTGTAAATGATTCATTTGAAAACTGTTTNGCATACATGCCTGCATTTTTAAAAGTCTGAATAAATTCAGCGCTTCCATCCTGTGCAATAAGATTATCAACAAGTGGGAAAAAAGCTTCTTTAATACTTTTTACATACGCCGGCATATTATAAATTACACGATACAATGCCCACATAATAGGCAACTGGATGATCAACTGCACACAACTTCCTGAAGGAGAAACTCCGTATTTTGCATAAACAGCCTGAGTTTCTGCATTCATTGCCATCATAGAATCATTATCTTTTTTATTTTTGTACTTTGCCTGAATAGCTTGAAGTTCAGGATTCATCTTAGCAGATAATTTAGAAAATTTCTGCTGCTTAATAGTAAAAGGCATTAAAAGTAAATAGATAACAATCGTAAATAAAATAATAGCTAGTCCAGTATTAGGAATCCCGATTTTATCTAATAAGAAAAAAATGGCCTCCATTATATAACCTAATAATTTAGAAATAGGTCCTATAATTCTTCCGGAATCCTGAGTTAATAAAATACCCGGCACTCTTATTTCCTCCTTTTTACTCTTTTCTAAGGAACAGGATCATAACCACCTTTTGAAAAAGGATTACATCTGATAATTCTCCACAAAGCAAGAAAGCCTCCTTTAAAAGCTCCATACTTCTCTACAGCCTCCAGTCCATATTCGGAACAAGTCGGAAAATACGGACATTTTGTACTTTTCATAGGAGAAATATACTTTCTATAGAATTTAATAAGATAAATAAAAATTTTTTTCATATCAATTTCTAAATAAATTCATCTAAACAAAAAAATATATTTTTAATATCTGATGAATTTTTGCAAGATGTAATAATGCGCTTTCAATTTCTTCATAACCAACTGAAGCTGCACTTTTTCTGGCAACGACTACTATATCTAAACCACTATTAAATATATTTTCGTGTAGTCTGTAACTTTCCCTTACAAGTCTGGTAAATCTGTGTCTTACAACACTATTACCAACTTTCTTACTAACTGATATTCCAAGTCTGTTTATATTCCTGTTGTTTTCCAATACATACATAACCAAATACTTATTTACGAAACTTTTTCCGTTCTTATAAACATTCTGGAAATCACTATTTTTCTTCAACGACTCTGAGAATTTCATACATAAAAANATTNCATTTTACCTTGAGAAAAAAAGGCCACATAAATGCGGCCTATGCTGATAATCTTTTTCTTCCCTTTGCTCTTCTTGCAGCTAAAACTTTCCTTCCGCCTTTAGTGCTCATTCTTGCTCTAAAACCATGAACTTTAGCTCTATGTCTCTTTTTAGGCTGATATGTCATTTTCATTGCGATGCACCTCCTTTACAAATACTATTTTCGGTATTCTCGGAAAACAACACTTCCATTTTATATAAATAAATTAAAACAGTCAAGTAAATATGGCAAAATAAGTTAAAAATTAAATAAAAAAGTANTTTTATCAACATATGGCTATCCACTTTACATAAGTCTATCCACATTTTGTGGATAAAATGTTAATAACTTCATATTTATATGTTAAAAATATTTTAAATTTGCCATTATTATAGAGTTTTATGATGTTAATATTTAAAATCATACTTATTCACAATTAAAAAATAATTTTAAAAATATATGTTAACCTGTTAATTTTTTTGTTGATAAGTATTATTTGAATTTTTTTCTTATTTATATTAATATATATTTAGGGTATTTTCGTTATCTTTTTTTTAATATAATTTTAAGGGGTTATAAATAATGGATTCTATTGAAAAGAACTGGGATTTAATTAAAGAAAAAATAAGAAATGAATACGATCTTTCTGATATTTCATATTCTACGTGGATTGCTCCGCTCAATTTTTATAAATTAGAGGATAATATTGTCACTATACTTATCCCCTCTGATCAGTCCCATGCCCTTAATTATATTTCTACTAAGTATAAAAGTTTCTTTCAGGTAACAATATCTGAAATGATGGATCATACATATGATATTTCTTTTATTTTAGAAAAGGATGCAAATAAAGAAAAAGTTAACAATATTTCTCCTTCCAGTCACGTATATAATATTAATTATGAAAATGCTAATTTGAATTCAAAATATAAATTTGATACTTTCGTTGTTGGGAGTAATAACAGATTTGCACACTCAGCTTCACTTGCCGTAGCAGAATCTCCGGGGGAAGCATATAATCCTTTATATTTATATGGAGGAGCAGGACTTGGCAAAACACATTTAATGCACTCTATCGGACATTTTATCCTGGAACAGAATCCGGAAATGAAAGTGTTATATGTCACATCAGAAAATTTTACAAATGAAGTAATCGAAGCCATCAGAAGCGGCAGCGCTTCAAAGATGAATAAATTAAGAGAAAAATACAGAACAGTAGATGTTCTTTTAATTGATGATATTCAATTTATAATAGGAAAAGAAAGTACACAGGAAGAATTTTTCCATACATTTAACACCCTTCATTCCGATGGAAAACAAGTTATCTTATCTTCTGATAAACCACCTAAAGATCTTGAAACATTAGAAGAAAGAATCCGTTCGAGGTTTGAATGGGGTTTGATTGCCGATATTCAGGCTCCCGATTATGAAACAAGAATGGCAATCTTAAAAAAGAATGCTGAAATTAATAATAAAGAAATTGATAATGAAGTACTTCAATATATTGCAACTAACATTAAATCAAATATCAGAGAACTTGAAGGCGCTTTTAATAAGATTATTGCATATTCCAAATTAAATAATGTTGATATTAATCTGGAGCATGCAGAAGAAGCCTTAAAAGATGTAATTTACCCGGACAAGTCAAGAGAAATAACACCTTCCTTAATTATAAGTACCGTAGCGGATTACTTTAATATAACTCCTGAAGATATAACTTCTAAGAGAAGAAATTCAGAATTTGTCCAGGCAAGACAGGTTGTTATGTATTTTTGCAGAACCTTAACAGATACTTCTTTTGCAAATATAGGTAAGATCCTCGGTAAAAAAGATCATACAACCATCATATATGGGTTTAATAAAATAAATGAGGAAATTGCTAATAATGTGGAATTAAAAAATAAAATTGAAGATATTAAGAAAAAAATTGCTTCTTCATAATAATGAATTGTGAATAATTAATAACTTATTATCAAGTTATTCTAACTTTTTAACATCTTTTGCATTTTCTTTTTGCTTGAAAAATAGTATAATAAATGTGTTATACACATTTTAACATCTATTATTATTATGGATTACTAAATAAATTAAAAATAAATATGAGCTGCCAAATTCGATTCAGCTTCATATTCAGAAAGGAAGTTATACACAGATATGAAAATAGTATGTGAAAAATCTAATCTTTTAAATGGTGTTAACATTGTTTCAAAAGCAGTTCCAAGTAAAACAACTATGTCTATTCTGGAATGTATTCTGATAGATGTAAGAAATGGTGAAATTAAATTAACGGCTAACGACATGGAACTTGGAATAGAGACAAAGATTGAAGGACAAGTTTTGGAAAAAGGTATGATTGCCTTAGATGCAAAGATTTTTCTTGAGATAGTACGTAAACTTCCTGATAACGATATTACAATTGAAACTGATAATAATCTTAAAACAACTATTACATGTGAAAAAGCTAAGTTTAATATAATAGGCAAGTCCGGAGAAGATTTTTCTTATCTTCCTGAAATAGAAAGAAATGAATCCATTATAATTTCCCAATTTACATTAAAAGAAATTATAAGACAGACAATTTTTTCTATCTCTGATAATGATAATAATAAATTAATGACCGGAGAATTATTTGAAATAAATGATGATACTTTAAAAGTGGTATCTCTGGATGGCCATAGAATTTCTATAAGAAAAATAAGATTAAAGAATACATATTCTCCTAAAAAGATAGTAGTTCCGGGAAAAACTTTAAGCGAAATAAGCAAAATACTTTCTGGTGATACACAAAAGGATGTAAATATTTATTTTACGGATAACCATATTTTATTTGAGTTTGATGATACAGTTGTAGTATCAAGATTGATAGAGGGTGAGTATTTTAAGATTGACCAGATGCTCTCCAGTGATTATGAGACAAAAGTAAAAATTAATAAAAAAGAATTTTTAAATTGTATAGACAGGGCTACTCTTCTTGTAAAGGAAGGAGATAAAAAGCCTATTATAATAAATATTGTAGATGGTTCAATGGAAATTAAGATGAATACCATCATCGGCAGCATGGATGAACAGATTGATATTGATAAGAGCGGAAAAGATTTGATGATAGGATTTAATCCTAAATTCTTAATTGATGCTTTAAAAATAATAGATGATGAAGAAGTGGATTTATATATGGTGAATCCAAAGGCTCCATGTTTTATAAGGGATGCTGAAGAAAATTATATATATTTAATTCTTCCGGTTAACTTTGCTACAGTAAATTAATTGGAATAAAAAGGTAAATTATGGAAAAAATTATAATTAAAGATGAATTTATTAAACTGGGGCAGGCTCTTAAACTTGCAGGTTTAGTTGATTCAGGCGTAGATGCTAAAATCAAGATCAATGACGGTTTTGTAAAAGTAAACGGTGAAGTTGAGTATCAACGTGGAAAGAAAATTCGTCCTGATGATATTATTGAATATGACGGACACAAGATTAGGGTAGAAAACTGATGATAATAAAATCATTGGAATTAGCAAATTATAGAAATTATGATTTTCTGGATATTAATTTCAGCAATGGAACTAATATTTTATATGGGGATAATGCCCAGGGTAAAACTAATATTCTGGAAGCAATTTATTTATCTTCCACTACGAAATCCCATAAGGGAACTAAAGACAGGGATATTATAAATTTTGATAAAGAAGAAGCTCATATAAGAACTTTACTTGAAAAAGACGGCATAGACAATAGAGTAGACATGCATCTTAGGAAAAATAAATCCAAAGGAATCGCTATTAACGGACAAAAAATAAAAAAGGCTGCGGAACTTTTGGGACTTTTGAATGTAGTTTTCTTTTCACCGGAGGATTTGGGTATTGTTAAGAATGGTCCTTCTGAGAGAAGAAGATTTATAGATATGGAACTTTGCCAGCTTGACAGTTTTTATCTTTATAATCTTAATCATTATAATAAAATTGTAAATCAGAGAAATAAATTATTGAAGGATATGTATTTTAATCCTGAATTAAAAGATACATTAAATATCTGGGACTCGCAGCTTGTTTCTTTCGGAAGTAAGATCATTGAAAGAAGAAAAATATTTGTAGAGCAGCTAAACGATATTATATATGAAATACATAGAAAATTGTCCGGTGATAGAGAAGAATTGGTTATTTCATATGAACCGGATACTTTGATAGAAAATTATGAACATTCTTTAATTGTTAATAAAGAAAAAGATATTAAATTAAAGCAGACTACGGTAGGTCCTCACAGGGATGACTTTTCTTTTATGGCAGGGAATATTGATATTCGTAAATTCGGTTCTCAGGGTCAGCAAAGAACTGCTGCTCTGTCTTTAAAATTATCAGAAATTGAGTTGGTTAAAAAATTAACAAAGGATAATCCTGTTTTACTTTTGGATGATGTTTTATCTGAACTTGACAGTAACAGGCAGAATTATCTTCTAAATACCATAGGCGATATTCAAACAATCATTACTTGTACGGGTTTAGATGAATTTGTTAATAACAGATTTGAAATAAATAAAGTTTTTAAAGTAGAAAATGGAAAAGTAACAGATAAAATTGCCGGCGAATTTACAGGAGGTTTATAATGGCTAACGAATATGGAGCAGATCAAATCCAGATATTAGAAGGTCTTGAAGCAGTTAGAAAAAGGCCCGGTATGTATATAGGAAGTACGTCTGCGAGAGGTCTTCATCATTTGGTATATGAAATTGTTGATAATTCCGTTGATGAAGCTTTGGCAGGTTTTTGCAGTACAATAGATGTAACTGTTAACCAGGATAATTCCGTTACAGTTATAGATAACGGCCGCGGTATCCCAACCGGAATCAATCATAAAGCCGGTATTCCTGCTGTTGAAGTAGTTTTTACAATACTTCATGCCGGAGGTAAATTCGGCGGTGGAGGATACAAAGTATCGGGAGGTCTTCATGGTGTAGGCGCTTCTGTAGTTAATGCGCTTTCTGATTGGCTGGAAGTAGATATTTATTCTGAAGGTAAAATTTATAATCAACGTTATGAAAAGGGACAGGTTTGTTATCCTTTAAAAGTAGTAGGTGAATGTGAAAAAGACAAAACTGGTACAAAAATTCATTTTAAACCAGATGCTACTATCTTTGAAGAAACTGTCTTTGATTATAATACTCTTAAAACCAGATTAAGAGAAACTGCTTTCTTGACTAAGGGACTTAAAATAATACTTTCCGATGAAAGAGAAGGTATTGAACAAAAGAAAGAATTCCATTATGAAGGTGGAATTAAAGAATTTGTTACTTATCTTAATAAAAGTAAAGATGCTTTGTATGAACAGATCATGTATTTTGAAGGCATAAAAAACAATGTTTATGTAGAAGTTGCCATGCAGCATAATGATTCTTACAATGAAAGCGTTTATACTTTTGTAAATAATATAAATACTCCTGAGGGTGGTACTCACTTAATTGGATTTAAGACTGCTCTTACGAAAACCTTTAATGATTATGCCAGAAGTAATAAGTTATTGAAGGAAAGTGAAGAAAATCTTTCCGGAGATGATATCCGCGAAGGACTTACAGCTATTATAAGTGTAAAAATAGAAGATCCCCAGTTTGAGGGACAGACTAAACAGAAACTTGGAAATTCTGAGGCGAAAGGCGCGGTTGATAGTATTGTCAGCGAACAGCTTACTTATTTCCTGGAACAAAATCCTACAGTTGCCAAGATTATTTGTGAGAAATCAATTCTTGCGCAGCGTGCAAGAGAAGCTGCAAGAAAAGCAAGAGATTTGACACGTCGTAAGACTGCATTGGAAGGTTCGTCGTTACCCGGTAAACTTGCCGATTGTTCAGACAAAGATCCTAAGAACTGTGAAATTTATATAGTTGAGGGAGATTCGGCGGGCGGTTCCGCAAAGACGGCGAGAAGCCGTGCAACACAGGCAATTTTACCGCTGCGTGGAAAAATTCTTAATGTGGAAAAAGCCAGACTTGATAAAATATATGCAAATGCAGAAATTAAAGCAATGATCACCGCTTTCGGTACGGGAATACATGAGGATTTTGATATAACGAAATTACGTTATGATAAAATCATAATTATGACAGATGCCGATGTAGACGGAGCTCACATTGCAACGTTAATGCTTACTTTTATATATAGGTTTATGCCTGAACTTATCAGGCAGGGACATGTTTATCTGGCAAAACCTCCTCTGTATAAGTTGGAGAAAAACAAACAGGTGTGGTACGCTTACAGTGATGAAGAACTAGATAAGATTCTTCTTGAAGTAGGTCGTGACCAGAATAATAAGATTCAGCGTTATAAAGGATTGGGTGAAATGGATGCGGAGCAGCTTTGGGATACTACTATGGATCCTGAGAAACGTATTTTGCTTCGTGTTAATATTAACGAAGAGCAGGAATCAGAAGTTGATTTAACTTTTAATACATTAATGGGTGATAAGGTAGAACCAAGACGTATTTTTATTGAAGAAAACGCTAAATTTGTTAAAAATCTGGATATTTAAAACAGTAGAAACGAGTTAAAAGTATGGATGATAAAATATTTGACAAAATTGAAGAAGTAGACCTTAAGGAAAAAATGGAAGAATCTTATATTGATTATGCAATGAGCGTAATTGCTGCCCGTGCATTACCGGATGTAAGAGACGGACTCAAACCTGTACAAAGAAGAGTCCTGTATTCCATGATTGAATTAAACAACGGTCCCGACAAACCGCATAGAAAAAGTGCACGTATTGTCGGTGATACAATGGGTAAATATCATCCTCATGGTGATAGTTCTATTTACGGCGCTTTGGTAAATATGGCGCAGGAATGGTCTACCCGTTATCCATTGGTGGACGGACATGGAAATTTCGGTTCAGTAGATGGCGACGGAGCTGCTGCTATGCGTTATACGGAAGCAAGGCTTAGTAAAATTTCCATGGAGCTGCTCGCTGACATCAATAAAGATACGGTAGATTTTGATCCTAACTTTGACGATACTGAGAAGGAACCAACTGTACTTCCAAGTCGATATCCGAATCTTTTGGTAAATGGTACTTCCGGTATTGCAGTAGGTATGGCTACCAATATTCCGCCTCATAATTTACGTGAGGTTATTAGTGCTGTTGTAAAAATTATAGATAACCAGGTACAGGAAAACAGAAATACTGAAATAGAAGAAATATTGGAACTTGTAAAAGCTCCGGATTTTCCTACCGGCGGAATTATTCTTGGTACAAGGGGAGCCGAAGAAGCGTATCGTACAGGAAGAGGAAAAGTAAGGGTTCGTGCCGTAACAAATATTGAAAGTATGCCAAACGGTAAAAACCGTATTATTGTTACAGAACTTCCTTATATGGTTAATAAGGCAAATCTTATTCTTAAAATTGCCGATCTGGTAAAATTAAAAAAGATAGATGGAATTACGGACCTTCGTGATGAAACTAACCGCGAAGGTATGAGAATTGTAATTGAACTCAGAAAAGATGTAAATGCAAATGTTATTTTGAATCAACTTTATAAACATACCCAGTTACAGGATTCTTTCGGCATTATAATGCTTGCATTAGTAGACGGGCAGCCTAAAGTAATGAGTATTCTGGATATGCTGAGTTATTACTTAGACCACCAGAAAGATGTTGTAACAAGAAGAACCAAGTATGATCTTAACAAAGCTGAAGAAAGAGATCATATTTTACAGGGATTATTAATTGCTCTTGATAATATTGATGAAGTTATCCAGATCATCAGAAGCAGCCAGACAACCCAGATTGCCAAAGAAAGATTGATAGAGCGATTTGCCCTTTCAGATGTCCAGGCACAGGCAATCGTAGATATGCGTCTTCGTGCATTAACAGGTTTGGAAAGAGAGAAACTTGAAAAGGAGCATGAAGAATTACAGATAAAAATTGCAGAATTAAAAGCAATTTTAGCAGACGAAAAATTATTGCTTGGTGTTATCAAGGAAGAGATTCTGATCATCAGTGAAAAATTCGGAGATGATAGAAGAAGCCAGATTGGTTATGACGTATATGATATAAATATGGAAGATTTGATTCCGGAAGATAATACAGTAATCGCCATGACAAGTCTGGGATATGTAAAACGTATGACTGTGGATAATTTTAAATCACAGAATCGTGGCGGTAAAGGAATTAAGGGTATGCAGACGATAGATGAAGATTACATAGAAGATCTTCTTATGACGTCTACGCATCATTATATAATGTTTTTTACTAACTTCGGAAGGGTTTACAGGTTAAAAGCGTATGAAATTCCCGAAGCGAGTCGTATAGCAAGGGGAACTGCAATTATAAATTTACTGCAGCTAAATCCGGGCGAGAAAATTTCCGCTATGATACCAATTAAAGATTATGAAGAAAATAAAAATCTTTTTATGGTAACAAAGAAAGGTATAGTGAAGAAAACTTCTATTCTTGAGTATAGTAATGTCAGAAAAAAAGGTATTGCGGCTATAAATATCAGGGAAGACGATGAGCTAATTGAAGTAAAATCTACAGATAGCGATACAGAAATCTTTTTGGTTACAAAGAAGGGAATGTGTATCAGGTTTAAAGAGACTGATGTAAGAGCAACAGGCAGATCCTCTATGGGTGTTATCGGTATGAATTTATCTTCCGATGATGAAATAGTAGGCATGCAGTTAGATCATCAGGGCGATTCATTACTCATTGTTTCAGAAAACGGTCTTGGAAAACGTACTTATTTAGATGAATTTACAGTGCAGCACCGCGGCGGTAAAGGTGTTAAGTGTTATAAAATTACAGAAAAAACCGGAAATGTCGTTGGCGTAAAGGCTGTTAATGATGATCATGAGATTATGATGATCACAACGGAAGGCGTTATAATACAGCTTCGCATGGAAGATATCTCAACTCTTGGTAGAATAACATCCGGCGTAAAAATGATGAATTTGGATGATGATGTTAAAATCGCAAAGATTGCCAAGGTACGTGAGAAGATAAGCGATGGCGATCAGGAGATTGAGGATATTGATGAAGTTCTTGAAGATATTCCGGAAGGTGAAGATGAGGCTGAAACTGTAGATGTAGAGAGTGATTCTGAGAGTCAGGAATAATAAAGTTATAAAAAAGCGCAGTCGATTTTTTAAGTCGATTATGCTTTAAACAATTATGTAATATTATAGAAAAAATTCGAAAAGCGTGATCAAATAAGTTTCTAAAAAATGGACGAAAGGGAAATTGAGGCAGCAGCGTATGGTAATTAAGAATGAAAATATAGATTTCGGAAAGGGATTTGATTGGGGAAAAACTTCAGAAGATTATGCAAAATATAGAGATATTTATCCGGATATATTTTATCAAAAAATCGTTGATATGGGTTTATGTATAAATGGGCAAAAAGTTTTAGATCTTGGAACCGGTACTGGAGTTCTTCCGAGAAATATGTATAAGTACGGCGCTGACTGGGTTGGAACGGATATCTCCGAAAATCAGATTAGTAAGGCTAAGCAGCTTGCTGACAAAAATAATATGAATATTGAATTTATGGCAAAACCTGCAGAAGAACTTTCATTTACGGAAGAAACATTTGACGTAGTAACGGCGTGCCAGTGTTTCTGGTATTTTGATTACAAAAAACTAATGCCGATAATTTCCCGCATCTTAAAAAGAAACGGAAAACTTCTGATATTGTATATGGCTTGGCTTCCGTTTGAAGACAAGATTGCCGGAGCAAGTGAGGAGTTAGTTCTTAAATACAGTCCGAATTGGACAGGAGCCAGAGAAACAAGAAAACCAATTGGAATTCCTGATGTTGTTTATGATTACTTTAAATTAGAGGAGCATGAGGAATATGATGTTATGGTTCCATTTACAAAGGAGAGCTGGCATGGAAGAATGAGGGCATGTCGGGGAGTGGGGGCTTCGTTATCGGAAGATGAATTTATGAAATGGGATGAAGAGCATAGGAAACTGTTAGATGAAATTGCGCCGGAAGAATTTGAGGTACTGCATTATGCCGCGTTGGCTGTACTTAAAAAGAAATAATATGATTTTAATTTTTAGTATATAAAAATAAAGTGATTAAAATGGCTCCTATACCATATTGGATTAGGAGTTATTTTTTTAGAACAATTTATGTTACACTCATTATAAAATGACATATATAATAAATAAGCTGTCCCAAAGCTTATTTATGATTACATATATTTATTATAGAAAGGCATGGTTACTTAAAATGCAATTTGAAGAAATTTGCAAAGAAAGTTATGCAAAAATATATAATTACGTTTTAGCAAAGACAGGGAATAAAGAGGCGGCTGAAGATATAACGCAAGAGGTATTTTTTATTGCATATCAAAATAAAGATAATTTTTGCAAACACGAAAAACCGCTTGCTTTTTTGTATCTAACCGCAAAGAATCTGACTTGTGAATATTTTAGGAAAATGAAAAAAGAAATTCCATGTGAAAAGATTGAGACAGGAATTAAAAATGAAGATGTTTTTGAACAAATTTGCAGTCAAAAAGAACAGGAAATTGATGAAGGCCTCTATCGTGAACAAATTTTAAGTAAATTAAATAAGTCTGAAAAAATGCTTTATCAGAAATACTATGTTGATAAAGAAAATATGTCACAGATAGCCGGTGAGCTTGGAATAAAAGAAACTGCGGTTCGTATGAAGTATGTTAGAATTAGGAAAAAAGTAAGAAAAATGGTTGCAAATTTAGGGTTAAGTGATTTTTAGGGATTTCAAATTTTACATATATAAGATTTGTTATGTTAATTCATTATATAGATTTGTTATACTGATTTGTTTTGCTGATTGTTACATTGAGGACAAAACTTCATATATAGATGAAAATGAGCGCTCATTTTATATAGTAAATTCAGAGGTTTTTCAATATTAAGTTTGTACTGACATTTGCAACTTCTGACACAAACATTACAAGTTAAAAGAAAGGTAAGGTTAACTTTATGAATAAAAACAATGCAACTGTTGCGGAAAAAAATAGAGAACTTGATAAATATCTGGAAGAAGAAAATTATGAAAAGGTTGATGAAATAAGCAGGGAATTGTGTCGTTTACAAGGGCTTGATCCCGCTGAAGAAATGCCTTCGGATTTCCTCTTCCAATTAAAAAAGAAGGAGAAAAAAGAAATGAATAATGTTAAAAAAATATCAAAGAATTTTACAAGGGTAGCTGCTGTGGCAGCAGGTTTTTTACTCATAGGCGGAATAGCTAGTGCAGCTGAAAAATATTATACTAATACTGTAATTACTGTTTATAATTCAGGGGATTCAAGCGGTGATTATACAGTTATGACAAATGATGGTAATTATTCAGTTGTAACATATGAAGGATCATACATGTTCCCCGAAGAAACCATTACTAATGTTATTGAACAAGAGTATGGAGATTCTGATCAAGCCTGGCTTGAAAAAAAGGTTATGGATGAAATTTATTCTGCCTATAAAAGCGATGAGAATTCAAATTGGATTCCATACGAAGTTTCAGAGAGAATTACGGAATATAAATATGAGAAATATAACGATGCCGTAAAAGATGTTAAATTTGTCAATGCTTTTAACAAAGATTACTCTGGAACTACTTATTATAGGGAGCGTCAGCCTATAATAGAAGGAAATGAAACCTCTTATGATAATATAGATATCACAAATTATTCCATTAGCGCAGATTTGGAATACGGCAAAAATACTTTTGCCGTTGAACAGATAAAAATGCAGAAATATGTAGATGTATCAGCAGAAGTGGCATCTTCTGTAACTTATTCTACTGGTGGCGAAATAAATAATGAGCGCACATATAAGTCCACTTCAGGATATGATTATGTTCTGGCAGATAACAGCGAATCAGGAGAAAATGTAACTGTAGTGACGATATCGGGTGATGAATACGAATTAGTTTTGACTTTTACCGGTATGAGTGATGATGATATTTATGATGTTTTGGAGAGTGTAAATATTAGGGAACTTGTGGAATTTTAAAAAGATATTTTAAATTATAAAAGCCGGATTTATAAAAAACAAAGGCTCAGGAGATCTAATCTCCTGGGTTTTTTATATGTACCATAATAATAAAACAGATGAAGTTGATTAACTTGTATGATATAATAACCGCAGATAAAAACAATCGGCTGCGAAGCAGACATTTGTTTTTTTGCGGTTATTAACGAAGAAAGCATAAGTTAAAGTATATAAAGGGGTATGAAAATGAAAATCGCAGTAATCGGTGATATCCACAGTAATCACATTGCACTTGAAACCTGTATAAAACATGCACTGGAAAGAAATGTGGATGAATTTCTTTTTTTAGGCGATTACATAAGTGACTGCCCATATCCTCAAAAAACCATGAAAATTATATACGAAATGAAGAATAAATATAAATGTTATTTTATTCGCGGAAATAGGGAAGATTATATGCTTAATCATAGAAAAAACCCGGAGGAGAGATGGACTTATTCTTCTGCCAGCGGAAATCTTCTTTATACATATGAGAATCTTTCTAAGGAGGATTTGGATTTTTATGAAGGGCTTGATATTCAGGGAATATATAAGAAGGAGGGATATCCGTCTTTTAGATATTGTCATGGTTCCCTGACTTCTTCTAAAGAATTGCTACTACAGGAAAATGAAAATGTAGAAGCAATTATGAATGATTTAGATGTAGATCTGTTAGTTGGAGGACATGTTCACATTCAGGAAAGCAGGATGTATGGAAATAAAAAATTGATTCATCCGGGCTCGGTGGGTATACCTTGGTATCATAACGGAAGAACCCAGTATGCAATTTTACATGGAAGCAATTCAGGCTGGGAGGAAGAATTTTTCCAGTTAGAGTATGATGTAAATGCGGTTAAGAAAGAATTTGAAACATCAAAATTAAGTGAAAAATCCCATTACTGGGCGAAGTTGAATCTCCATGCTCTTTATACGGGTGACGACTATACGACGCCTTGTTTGCAGCTTGCTATGAAAATGTGTAAAGAAGCAGAAGGAAGCGTAACCTGGCCGGACATTCCGGAAAAGTATTGGGAGATGGCAGCAGGAACGTTTGGCGTGGAATAGCTGTCTTATAAGATAGTGAATTTAACATTTAAAATATGAGAGATATATTTAAAAGAAAGGTAAGACTTATAAAATGAAATCATCTGAAGAATTAAGAAGTAATTTACGTGCAATTAACCGTAAAAGTTACCCTGCTTACAAGTCATTGGCAGGTAGTTATAATTTTGGGAAATATGTACTTAATATTGAACATGTGCAGGGAGATCCTTTTGCGGCGCCTTCAAGGCTGAGTGTAAATGTGAATCATAAAATTGCTAAATTTCCGGCTGAATATTATGCAGTTAAATGGAATAAAACCGCATTGGAAGATTACTTGATACGCCGTTTTCATAAACAGGCTGACAAGTTTTGTTTTCAGGCGAAGGGCTCAGGAAAAAGCGGAATTATTACGGTAAGCCGCTGCGGACAGGAAATTTTAGAAAGAACTGCATGTGAGGTTACGGATGAAGGCGTTATTGTCAGATTTGAAGTGGGATTTCCGGCAAACGGACGCACTATAAACGCTACGGAATTAGAAAAAATTTTGTTCGAGTTTATTCCTGTATGCGTTGAACAGAGTTTGTATTATGAAAAAACTCCAAGATCAGAGATTGAAAAAGTAATTTTCCTTGCTGAGGATCAGCAGTATATAAGAGAGGAAATTAAGAAACAGGATATAGTCGCATTTATCGCAGATGGTGCAGTTCTTCCCAGAGAAAGCGGAGTATCTGACAGACCGTTAAAGGATGGTATACCTTTTAAGGCGCCTGAGCAAATGGCGGTGACACTTGAACTTCCGCATAAGGGAGCTTTAAGGGGAATGGGAATTAAAAAAGGCATTACTTTAATAGTAGGCGGCGGATATCATGGAAAGTCTACCTTACTAAAAGCTTTGGAACGCGGTGTATACAATCATATTGCCGGTGATGGAAGGGAGTATGTGATTACCGACGAAACAGCGCTGAAGCTTAGAGCTGAGGACGGAAGAAAAATTACAAATACAGATATTTCTTTATTTATTAATCATTTGCCAAACGGCAGGGATACGAAATGTTTTTCTACTTTGGATGCCAGCGGAAGCACTTCGCAGGCAGCGAATATTGTGGAAGGAATTGAGGCAGGAAGTAAGCTGTTGCTTATAGATGAAGATACTTCGGCAACAAACTTTATGGTTCGCGATGAATTGATGCAGCGGGTGGTTGCCAGGGAAAAAGAACCTATTACGCCGTTTTTGGAGCGTGCCAAGGATTTGTATGAGCAGGCGGGAATTTCAACGATTCTGGTAGTGGGAAGCTGCGGTTCTTATTTCTATATTGCGGATAAGGTTGTCCAGATGGATTCATATCAGGCTATGGACATTACTGATGAAACTAAGAAAATTATTGAAAATTTCCAGTTGCCTGTAGTATCTGCTCCGGAATTTCATCTTCCTGATGGGAAACGCAGGATTGATCTGTCAGGTACGGTACAAAAGAGAAAGACATACAGGGGTAACGGTTACGTGGAAGAACGCTTGAAAATTAAGCGGATGGGTAAGACTGCTTTTTCAGTAGGAAAAGAAAATCTGGATTTGCGTTACTTGGAGCAGCTTGTGGATGAGGAACAGACGCAGACGCTTGCGTATCTTTTACGTTATGCAAAGGAGAATTACGGAGAGTCCAATGCTGACATTGTCAGTATAGTAAAAGCATTGGAAAACATTTTAAGGACAAAAGGTTTGGCTGGTATTTGTGATAAGGGAAATGTGCCGTCGGGGCTTGCGATGCCTAGAATACAGGAGATATTTGGATGTTTTAACAGGTATTGATATAAACAGGCTCCTATGCTAATGTAGGAGCCTGTTTTTAATATAAGCAATTTATTAAACAAGTTTTGAATTATTGATATAGTGAAAGTTCGCAATGCCTGCTTTCTATTATTTATTCGCATATATCGATTGCAAAAAGTTCTTCGCCTGCTTTGATTTCACCATCTTTTAACAAACGGATTTTTTGGTTTTCTTTTAATTCTGTACATATGACTGGTGAAACAATGGAGGGTGCGTTATCTTTGAGATAATTTATATCTAATATTATCATCGGATCGCCTTTTTTAACTTTTTGTCCGTTTTCAACGCGGACTTCAAAGCCTTCTCCGTTTAGTTTGACTGTATCAATTCCGATATGAATTAATAAGTTTATTCCCGTATCCGTTACAAAACCGATTGCATGTTTGGTATCAAATACAAAAGATACTTCGCCGTCTTCGGGAGCTCTTACAATAGGATCGATTGGAGTTACGACGGCGCCGTCTCCCATCATCTTTCCGGCAAATCCTTCATCCGGTGCAGTTGATAAATCTGCTGCAACGCCTTCAATTGGGCTTGAAATAATAATTGATTTAACTACTTTTGTAAATTTTTTATTATTTTCAGAATTATTAATATCTGTATGATTATCTTTAATATTGCCGTGAGAGTTGCTTTCTCCGTTGCCTGCGCTATTGTTTGTATATTCATCATCAGAAGCTTTTTCAAGATAATCTTCAAGGTTCGATTTGATTACGGTTACATTCGGTCCGTAAATTACCTGAACTCCGTTTCCTTTGTGAATGACGCCGGATGCTCCTGTTGATTTTAGGATAGAATCATTTACGAGGTTAGAATCTTTTACGGTGCATCTTAGTCTGGTAGCACAGCAGTCCACATCACTTATATTGCTTTTGCCGCCTAAGCCCCTTGTTATATCCCGGCTTACCGAATCGGGATTGTCTACTGCATCTGAATCACCATTGTTTTTACGTGCATTTACATCCGCTTTGGTGTATAGCTTTGTTTCTACGTCGTCATCTTCACGTCCGGGCGTTTTAAAATCGAACTTCTTAATAAGAAATTTGAATATAAAATAATATAGGAAGAAGTAGATAATGCCCACTGGAATTATTCTTAGCCAGCTTGTTTTCTCATTTCCCTGTAGGATACCAAAGAAAAATAAATCCAAAAAACCGCCTGAAAATGTCAGACCTACCGCAATATTTAACATGTGCGCAATCATATAGGCGGAGCCTGCCAGAATTACCTGCACTACAAAAAGTGCCGGTGCAACAAAGAGGAATGAAAATTCAATAGGTTCGGTTATACCTGTCATCATGGCAGCAAGGGAGGCTGAAAGCAGCAAACCGCCGGCGGCCTTTTTCTTCTCCGGTTTAGCACATTGATACATTGCAAGCGCAGCACCCGGCAGACCAAAAATCATGAATATGAATTCACCTGAGAAATATCTGGTTGCATCTGCGCTAAAGTGCGTAATATTTGCAGAATCAGCCAACTGGGCAAAGAAGATATTCTGACCTCCCTGTACCATCTGACCTGCAACGTCCATTGTACCGCCTACGGCAGTCTGCCAGAACGGCATATAGAATACGTGATGCAGACCAAACGGGATTAACGCTCTTTTTACAAGACCGAAAATCAGAGTTCCGATATATCCGCTTCCTGTTACCAGACCGCCTAGCGCATATATTCCGTTTTGGACGGTTGGCCAGATAAAGTATAATAGGATTCCGACAAACATATAGACTATGGTAGAAATAATAGGAACAAATCTGGTGCCGCCGAAGAATGAAAGCGCGTTTGGAAGAGAAATTTTGTAGAAACGGTTATGCAGTGCGGCAACGCCAAGCCCTACAATGATACCGCCGAATACACCCATCTGCAGTGTTAAGATTCCGCATGAAGAAGCGATTGTTCCTTCCAGAACGTTTTCTGCGATTTCTCCGTTTTCAAGTATTTTTCCGTTAAGGATCAGCATAGCGTTGATTGCCGTATTCATTACAAAAAAGGCAATTACGGAAGAGAGGGCTGAAACCTCTTTTTCCTTCTTGGCCATACCGATTGCCACGCCTACTGCAAAAAGAAGAGGGAGGTTATCAAAAACCGCGCTTCCGACATTATTCATAATAACCAGCAGTGCATGAAGCAAAGTTCCTTCACTTAGAATATTACTTAAACCATATGTTGCAATTGTTGTTTCATTTGTAAAAGAGCTTCCTATTCCGAGCAAAAGTCCGGCGATAGGAAGAATTGCTATGGGGAGCATGAAACTACGCCCGACGCGCTGCAGCACGCCAAAAATTTTGTCTTTCATTTGATATCTCCTTTTATGTTTTAAGGTGTTGGTAGTTGCGAAACTGTTGTCAGGGGGGACGAACTTAGGCAATATAAATAAAAAAGGGGCTCGGGTCGCGGGAGCGAAGGTCGCCCCTTTTTTATTTATATTGTCTAAGTTCTGGTTATTGAAAAGAGTTTCGTAATTGCTTGTTTTAATTTGTTATTAAAATTATTTCCTAGTTTAGGAAGGAATATTATGATTTTTAAGATATTTTATTAATTATGGGATTGAATGAGATTAGGAACATATTTTTACCAATATATAGTTATGAAATAGATAATATGGTATACTGATTTTTACAAACTATGTATTTGTCAGGAGAAAACATATATGGAGGATGTACAGATCAGGGTTGCGAGGATAGAGGATGCGGAGGCTTTGCTTGAAATATACAGACCATATGTAGAAAAAACTGCAATTTCTTTTGAGTATGATGTTCCAAGCCTTGCCGAGTTTAGGGGGCGTATGGAAAAGACTCTGAAGAAGTATCCTTATCTGGTTGCGGAAAATAGTGGAGAAATTATCGGATATACGTATGCAGGACCTTTTGTTGGCAGGGCTGCGTATGATTGGGGAATTGAGACTACTATATACATTAAAGAAGATAAGAAAAGGCTTGGAGCAGGAAAAAGGCTTTATAAGGCTTTAGAAAAAATATTAAAAGCACAGAACATTTTAAATATGAATGCCTGCATTGGCTACCCGGATATTGAAGACGAGTATCTTAATAAGAATAGTGTGGAGTTTCATTCACATATAGGATTTCAAATGGTTGGAGAATTTCATAAGTGCGGTTACAAATTCGGAAGATGGTATAACATGGTATGGATGGAGAAGATCATAGGCGAACATAAGGAAAATCAACCCGCGGTGATTGATTTTTCATGTCTTAAAAATGATGCTGTAAATGAAATTTTATATAGTGAAAAGGTATAAAAATGCGAACAAATATATCTATTTCTAAGAGAATCGTTATCAATATCATAATCTTTGTTATAGGGTTAGTGCTACTATGCAATGGAGTAAAGTCATATTATAAATACAAACACGCTATTCCTATAAAAGACCTTAATGAATGGGAATGTAAAGAAGGAAGATATGTAACTGGTAATATTGAAGAATATGTAGTAAAGAAAATGGCAGGTACTGATAAATATGCAGGAAGCGGCTCTACCTTATTAACCCTCACGGGGAAAGCTTATGATTTTTACACTATTCCCATAGCACAGAATTCTTACATCCGGATAATGATATCCGATAATTCTATACTGGACAAATTAAAAAATTTTACAGTGGGAAAAGGAGAAGGGGTTTATTTTGAAGGAGAGATCATAACTAATCCAATAGAAGAACTAAAGCTTGGGTGGTACGATGGAATAGAAGGCTTTAACACAGAAGATTTGGTAAAGTCTTATGTTATAAAGGAAATAAATATTAAAGGTAAAAAAGATTTGACGTATATAGGCCTTCTTCTGGTGATATTTTCAGTTCTTTTGTTTTATAGCAGCGGTGGCATAGACAGCGTTGTTACGAAAGAAAATGATATAGATGATTTAAAATCAAAAAATAATAATTATGCGAATTCTTATAATAAAAGTAATGAGCTGTTATTGGAGAAGAACAAGCTGCAGTTATTTGAAAAAAGGTTGTCAGAACTTAAAAAGAAATGTTTTGCGGGTTTTATTTTATTGGTGCTTGGGGTATACATAGTAGTTAGATTTCATTTTTTTGAAATAATACTTATCGGAATTTTGTTAATAATATATTCTGTAAAATGTATATGGAGATATTTTATTAATTCCGGTAGTGAACCGGCGCTTTGGCTGGTTAGGAAGTTTGGGTTGGAGTCGGTGTCGGTGAAGATTGAGGAATGTAGGATTAATGTGTGGGAGATTGAGAGGTTGTTGGAAAAGGAGGGATGTGAGAAAAGTGATTCAGCAGTATGAATAATAATAGAATTTTGTATAAATAAGGAAATCATGTATATTATGATTGACTTTTTAGCATAAATAGAATACTATAATATCAGAAGGAAACTTCTTGAGAAGCAGACTCATAAAAATGCTTTCGCCTATGAAGTGCAAGCCGTGATGGAAGGCGGTTAACATGGAGGCTCACAAAGGTGGCAACTTACCATAATCCATCTAGCGAAAGCGAAAGAAAGTTGTTAAGAAGAGTATAAAGCCTTGCCAGTGTTTGTGCAAGGCTTTATTTTATGCGATAGGATAATGAGTATGGATAAGATACAGGAATCTGCTGTTAATTTTTTGAACTTGGTTAATACAACCTCATATGTATTTCATTTGGCAAATAGAACTGTACGGGTGGTTTCGTTGAATTTTATGCTAAGAGATTTTCATCATGTGGTAGGATTTCAATACCTTACAGACATTAATATTCCAAGAAATAAAAATAATACTATATCATGGATTTTGAATAAAGATAATCCAATTACAGACGAATATCTGGCAAAAAGCAATTTTTATAAGGGAAAACCCAATGATGAAAAAGATATAGAAAGTAGGATAGAACAACTTTGCTTTCTTGAACAATATTTAGATCAAAATAATATTATTCGTATATATTCGCCAAAAGATGGTCCACAAAATAATTCTCTTATTAGATGTGATTATATAATAGAAAGTCAATTGGCGGGTTCACATACTATAGTATACATATTCTTGAAGTATCGTAATGGAATAGGCTCTCCATGCGCAATCATTTCCTTTGGAGTGAAGAAAAATGTGGCATATGGCGGTCAAAATTTATATTGGATGTTGAAGGATAAAATCATAAATGGAGTCAGGCAGACAATATACCAACACCCTAAATATACATTAGAACAGAAATTGAAAAATGAGCCAACCATTACATCGACATAATAAAAAAGTAAATAATTTATCTAAGCTATCTTTCTGTTTTAACAATCCGATGTTTTCATCATTGATTGCAGATATAAATGCATTATAAGCGTGATCTTTTATTTCTGTATTTTGTTTTGTAATTGTAGATGCTTCTGTTTCGCTTACAGTGGAATGGTAGACTGTCTGCACTTTAAAGTCTTGCAGTTCGCTCCAAATCTGAGTAGATGTCGCCATAAAACGGCTATGTGTTTCATAGGCTTTTCCAGCATTTCAAGTTCCATTTCTTTTGTCAATTCCTGCATACTGCCATCATCTGCAGTATAATATTCTTTTTGTTTGTCAGACACCGTATATTTTTCTTCTATGCCCTCTTTCATCAACTGGTAGGCAGCAGCCATTTTATTTACATAACTATAAAATGTGTTTGTCTTTGTGCCGTTCTCTTTTTCAAACCCTCCATCCAGTTCTGATATGATTTTTTCAAAATCATTTATTATGCCATAGGTGCCGGAACTTAAAGATGCTAATTCTTTTATATCTCCAGCCTGTCCGATATGTCCTATCGTCGACATTTTTTCTTTTAAAGCATTAAGTCCTTCATCTGAAATATCTACGCTGTCATTTTGATGATGGTTTGTATTTCTGTTTTTATCTGCCTGCAACATACGTTGTCTAATCTTGTCCGTATCTATCTGATATGAATAAGATGATATTCTTTCCAAATTATTGTAACTTGTATAATCATTAAAATTAGTCATTGACATGTATAGCACCGTTCCCTTTATTTTATTAATTATTGCTATTTTGTTTATTGTCAAATCGTGCATATTTTTCATAGATTTGACGCAAACGGTGCTATTTTAGGTATGAAATCTATTCTATTTCCTTAGGACCAAAACCGAAAATTGGATTCGCGAAAAAAACATTTCCTATAACGAAGGAAGTGTTTTTTTGTTGCCAATTCAATTGATTAAAAGATGTTGACTGCACGTAACGTGCAATTTTAGGCTAAAGGAGGTAGGTATATGTAAAATGGATAATATGACATTGCGTGAAGTATGTAATAGTGCAAAAGTATCCAGACGTGCCGTACAAGGTTATGAAAAAGCCGGATTGGTTTTTGCATCAGGAAAAAATGAGCGCGGTTATTTGCTCTATGATATACATACGTTGGAAAGAATTAAGCAGATCAAGCTATATCAACAGTTTGGTTTTACAATTAAAGAGATTAAAAATATAATTGATGCTCCAAATGTAGTTTTGAAGGTTGTGCTTGAGGAGCAGATTATAAGGCTGAAAGAAGAAAAAAGACAGCTTGAAATATTAATTGATAAGGCAGATGAATTAACTAAAAATCTTTGTTAATTGTGAATTGGCAACACGCTTGCTTTCAATAATATAGTGTTATTACATCAAAATATATTTGGACAGGAGGAACAAAAATATGTAAAAAACTAGTATGTAATATGCTCATAACTTAATCAAATGATATGTGAAAATTATAAAGAAAAGAGGAAAACAAAATGATAAAAGAAAAGAAACCTTTTTATAGCAGATGGTGGTTTATTCTCATAGTAATAATAGTTGTTGTCAGCGCAGCTAGTTCAATAAAAAGCGGTCTTAAAAATGTATCCGATAAAAAATCTACATATTCATGGCCGAATACTTCATTAGTTAATATGATTCCGCAGCCCGATTCAAAGTATGGAAAAATAATAATGGAAAATGAAAGTTATTTTTCCATTGATGTTTATAAAGTGTCAAAAGAATTATTTGAGAAATATATTGAAGGTTGTAAAAACAATGGTTTTACAGTAGATTATACTAAATTTGATACTTCATATATGGCTAATAATGAAGATGGATATTCTTTGAGTCTTTTTTATAATGAAAAAGAGAAAAACTTAAGTGTTTCATTAAGGGCTCCTGAGGAAACTTCTTCGGAACAAGAGATGGAAGATATTGTTTCCGATAAAGAAAAAGAGAATATAGATACTAATACAGAGAGTGAAAGTGCTGATAATGAAAGTATCAATAGCGAAAGTACGGATAATGGAAATACAAATAATGAGGAATTAAATGAATCTAAAAAAACAGAGGAAACAAATGATTCTGAAACTAAAAATGAAACCAGCCAAGCTGAAACAGAAACCTCAGATAAGTCATCAGAAGATATGAGACCGGAATTTAAGGCATTTCTTGATGAGTACGAAAAGTTCATGAATGAATATTGTGATTTTATGAAAAAATACACTACTTCGGATGATATTACTTCTATGACTATGGACTATGCTAAATTGCTTAAAGAGGAAATAGAATGGGCTGAGAAAATTGATAAATTAGAAAATGAAGAGATGAATGCCGCAGAAGCGAAATATTATGCTGAGATTACATTAAGAGTGTCGCAGAAGCTCCTTGAAGTAGCACAATAAGTGAGATTGAATATTTTTAATAATCATTTGAAAAATGGCTATGTGGAAACGCATAGCCATTTTTATGTAATTATATGTCCATACCTAAAAATATTAAAACCCATCACTTTATATAATAAATTATCCTTACTTTTGCATACACTACAACAACAGCCATATTATTATGGAGAAAGCTGCTATGCTTAGAGATACAGGAAAAGAATTAGATTTATTGGTTAATAGAAAAGTCAGAGTAATTAAGTTTGCAATAATTGTAGTTGTATTATTAGCTATTGTATCGACAGTATTTATCAAAGGTTATACAAGTGCTAAAGAAAAGTACGAAAACTATATTGAAGCGTTAAAAGAAGAAAATAAAAGACTTTCAGATCCCATCGTTCAATATGAAGTTGCTTCAAAAGATGTGAGCATAGAGCAAATAGAATCAAAAATACTGGATATTGGGGAGCTTGCAACAGTAGAGTACTTATACACTGATGCCGGCAAATTTGAAGATTCTGCGGTAATGTTTGGAAAAGAGATTCCATTTTCGTTTACAACAAAGTCATTTATTTTAAAGTGGGATGGGGTTATCAAAGCGGGTGTAGAGATTGATAAAGTCATTGTAGAATTGAATGAGTCTAATAAAGAGATTATAATACACATTCCAAAAGCTAAAATACTTTCTCATGAAATAGATGATGACAGCATTGAAACACTGGATGAAAGAAATGGTTGGTTTAACTCTATTAAGATTGAAGATATCAGGGAGTTTGATGCCATTAGTAAGGACGCTATGGAGCAAAGAGCTATTGAGAACGGTCTTTTAGACAAGGCTTTTGAAAATGCAAGAGACATCCTTTATAGAATTATAAATACAGGTGTAGTGGAGGAATTGGAATATACGATTACATTTAAAATGATTGAAGAATAACATATTTTTATTTTTCGTTGTTTTTATATAGCCATTTTTGTATACTTTAAGTAGAAAGATATTTATAGGGGAGTTGATAACGTGAAAAAAGCACTCTTAGTAGTAGACATGCAAGAAGTATGTGTCGGAGAAGATCATGCCGATTTTTTTCAATACGGCGATAGCCTTATGCCTGCCGTAAATAATGTGATTGATGAAAACAAGGACAATATTATCGTTTATATCCGAAATATAATGAAAAAGGGCATGATCAATAAGTTTGCGCCTTTTCAGGCATATGAGGGTACCAAGGAAATTGAACTGGAAGAGCATCTGCATGTTATTTCGGAAAATATTTTTGACAAATATAAAGGTGACGCATTTTCTAATGAAAAGTTAGATGAATTTCTAAGGGCTAATAATGTAGATGAAGTGGAGATTATAGGTGTAGATGGCGGCGGATGCGTGGTGTTAACTGCGCTTGGCGCCAGCAAGGCAGGTTATAAAGTAACCGTGAATACCAAAGCGGTGGGTACTATGTTTAAGGAAAAAGAGAAAAAATTCCGGAACAGGCTCATTGGCAGGGGAGTAAAATTTGTGTGAAAGCAAAGGGGGGCAAAGCACCCCCCTTATCTATTTTCTGATATTAATGATTATAGACGCAATTCCACATCCTATCCCGAAAACCGGAAAAACCACAACAGAGGGCATACCCCATTCATTAAAGGCAAATCCGCATATTAAGTAAATAATTGTTGCGATCATCATAAGGCAGCCGCACACGGCGCCGGTCAGTCGGGACTTTTTATATGTTTCGGAATTTTCATCATGCTCAAGATTATATTGCTTAATATTATATTTATCTTTCTGTGTTCCTGCGTATATAAAAAGCATAACGGCAACTGTAATGAAAACGAAAAATACAGAGCCCATAAGTTCTTCCACATCATAAGGTTGACTTATGTTAACCTCGGATATAATTAAATCAGAACTCATAAGTATAAGAACGGCAATTAATATAATAACTACTCCGACTGTGATAAAAACAGAATATTTTTTATTAAAAGCATCTTTTTCTTCTTCACTGTAAAAATTTTCTATGCATGGATTCTTTTTTTCAAAATCGCTGTGTCGTATTCCCATTACAATAAAAATGGCTACTGCTATAATAAGAAAAACAAAAAATACCATAGCGGATAGATCATCATTAATACCTATTCCGGAAAGAAACGACATAACGGCAAGGCCAAATAAAATCAAACCTACGCCAATGGCAGTCATCTTGCTGAACAAATTCATATGTTCGTCATAGTGTGCTTTATCTTCAACATACAGGCTGCTGATATCTCCTTTTATCATATCATCAAGGCGGCAGTTGAATGTTTCGCATAGCTGCAATAATTTATCCATTTCGGGATAGGCTGTATCCGATTCCCATTTAGATACTGATTGTCTTGAAACATTCAGTTTTTCGGCAAGCTGTTCCTGTGTAATGTCGTTTCTTTTTCTAAGAAACTGTAAATTTTCTCCTAAACTCATTTTGGTTACCAGATAACTGTTTTAGATAAACAGTTACATCCTTTCCCTAAAATTTTCATATCTTGTTTGCGATGAAGTTAGGTATATTCTATTGGATAAAGGATGTAAACTCTATCAATTTCATGTTGCTTTTAAGTTTTTTTGCGTTAACTTTAGGTTGCGCGTATAGCATCTTTCATACTTTTTACGTATTCCCCGACCGTGGCAGCAGCATTTTTTCCATGTTCGGCAATAAGTTTAATGATAGCGGAGCCAACGATGGCGCCGTCGGAAATGGATGACATTTTAGCGGCCTGGGCGGGGGTGGAGATGCCAAAGCCGACTGCACACGGAACGGAAGTGTTTTCACGTATGAGTTTTACTATTGAAGGAATATCTGTGTTGATCTCGCTTCGCACGCCTGTAACTCCGAGGCTTGATACAATGTATATGAAGCCTTGGGCTTCTTTGGCGATCATGGCTATACGATTGGCGGAAGTAGGCGCTATAAGTGAGATAAGGTCTACGTTATATTTTTTACAGATATCATCAAATTCATCCTTTTCCTCAAACGGAAGATCAGGAAGGATTAAGCCGTCGATTCCGATTTCGGAGCAGGTTCTTATAAATTTGTCCGCATCATATGAAAAAACTACGTTGGCGTAGGTCATAAAGACCATAGGAATAGTCACTTCTTGCCGTAACTGTTTTACCATTTCAAATATTTTATCCGTAGTGACTCCATTGGTCAATGCGCGGAGATTAGCATCTTGAATGACAGGGCCTTCTGCAGTGGGATCGGAAAAAGGAATACCAAACTCTATCAAGTCGGCTCCGTTTGCGGCCATGCTTTTTACTATTTCTTTGGTGGTGTCCAAGTCAGGATCCCCACAGGTTATAAAAGGTATAAATACTTTGCCGTTAGCAAAAGCTTCACTAATTCTACTCATTGATATTCTCCCCTCTGTAACGTGCAATTGCAGCACAGTCTTTATCGCCGCGTCCGGAAATCGTTATTACCATGATCTTATCATTTGAATACGTGGGCGCAAGCTTCATGGCATATGCTACGGCATGTGCGCTTTCGATTGCCGGAATAATACCTTCTGTACGAGAAAGATATTCAAAGGCGTCTACGGCTTCATCATCTGTCACCGGAACATATTCCGCTCTTCCGGAATCATGCAGCCACGCGTGCTCCGGACCTACGCCGGGATAGTCAAGACCTGCGGATATGGAATAAACAGGTGCAATCTGTCCGTATTCATCCTGACAAAAGTATGATTTCATACCATGAAAAATTCCAAGACGTCCGGTATTCACAGTGGCAGCAGTTTCAAAAGTGTCTATTCCGCGGCCGGCGGCTTCACAGCCGATTAATTTTACATCTTTATCTTCAATAAAATGATAGAAACTGCCTATGGCGTTACTACCGCCTCCTACACAAGCCATTACTACATCGGGAAGTCTTCCTTCCTTTTCCATTATCTGCTGCTTGATTTCGCGTGAGATTACAGACTGGAAATCTCTTACAATTGTGGGAAAAGGATGAGGTCCCATAACAGAGCCAAGACAGTAATGGGTATCGTCAATTCTGCTGGTCCATTCTCTCATAGCTTCCGAAACGGCGTCTTTGAGTGTAGCGGTTCCGCTTTTAACAGGAATTACTTCAGATCCTAAAAGCCGCATACGATATACATTGAGCGCCTGTCTTTTTGTATCTTCTTCGCCCATAAAAACTACGCAGTCCATGCCAAGCAGTGCAGCAGCAGTAGCGGTAGCAACACCATGCTGACCGGCACCGGTTTCAGCGATAAGTCTGCTCTTTCCCATTTTTTTGGCAAGGAGAGCCTGCCCCAGAACGTTATTTATTTTGTGTGAGCCGGTGTGGTTCAAATCTTCTCTTTTTAAATAAATTTTGGCGCCTCCAAGATCCTTAGTCATCTTGTCCGCATAATAAAGCCGGCTGGGCCTGCCTGCATATTCATTGAAAAGAGTGGTGAGCTCTTTATTAAATTCAGGATTATTTTTGTAGTGATTGTATGCTTCTTCCAATTCAATTACAGCGTTCATGAGTGTTTCGGGGATATATTGTCCTCCGTGAACTCCGAAACGGCCTTTTGAGTTTGACATAAGATGCCTCCTTTATATTATACTTTAGTTTATTGCGAAAGGTTTGTTCGGTGGGACGAACTTAGGCAATATAAACAAAAAACGGGGTTCGACCGCGGGAGCGAACTCACCCCGCCTTTTTGTTTATATTTCCTAAGTTCTGGTTACTGAAAAAAATTTCGCAATTAATTATGTTATATTGTACTTGTTCATTTTGGATTATGAACGGCATTTATGAATGCCTTTATTTTATCATAATCTTTATGACAGTTAGTTTCTACGCCGGAACTTGTGTCCACGCCATAAGGAGTAGTAAGCGTTATGGCCTCTTGCACGTTTTCCGGTGTCAATCCGCCTGCCAGAAAGAAAGGTTTGTCAATATTTCGAATAAGGGACCAGTCAAAAGTTTCTCCTGTGCCAAGCCCATTATCTAACAATAGGTAATCACAGTCATAAGAAAGAGCTTTATTAATATCATCTTCATTCTGAATAATAAAAGCTTTAATAATAGGCTTGCCGCATAATTCTTTCAGCTGTTTTGCATAGAGCGCATCCTCGTGTCCATGAAGCTGTGCAACCTGTATTGTTCCGCTATTAAGTAAAGAAACTACATTCTCAATAGGTTCGTCCACAAACACCCCCACACATTGTATGGCAGGGTCAAGAAGTTTCCTTAAATGAGCCGCTTTTTCCGGAGAAATATATCTGCGTCTTCCCTTTAGAAATACAAAGCCTATATAATCGGGCTTTAACTCATTCACATATGAAATGTCATCCTCGGATTGTAGCCCACATATTTTAATTTTAGTCATTATAACCTCGATTCATCTTAAATAGCTTAATTATAAAATGGCGTTTCAATACCCAGAACATAGGCAATATAAACAAAAAGGCGGGGTGAGTTCGCTCCTGCGGTCGAACCCTGTTTTTTGTTTATATTGCCTATGTTCGTCCCATTCGATACCCCCATTTCGCAATTATACACTTCCTTTAAGTTCATCCAACATCTTCTTTTTATTATCAGACCGCATAAGCTTCTCCCCAATCAGCACAGCGTCCACCCGCGCCGCTTCCAATGCCGCGACATCCTCACGTGAATTAATCCCGCTTTCTGCCACAAATAAAATATTATCCGGTACAAGATGACGAAGACGTCCGCTATTGCTTATATCCACCGTAAAGTTTTTAAGATTGCGGTTGTTAACTCCTATAATGCGGGCGCCGGCATTTACTGCCATGTCTATTTCTGCCTCGTCATGAGCTTCCACTAATGCGGACAGTCCCAGTTCATCACAAATCTCAATGTAATGCTTTATGGTATCTGCAGGAAGAAGCGAACAAATAAGCAACACCGCGCTGGCGCCAAGCAGCTTGGCTTCATAAATCATATATTCGTCTACCGTAAAATCCTTGCGAAGACAGGGGATATTTACGGCGCTTGAAATTTCCTTAAGATATTCATCTTTTCCTAGAAACCACTTAGGTTCTGTAAGTACGGAAATACAGGATGCTCCTGCTGCTTCGTATTCTTTGGCAATTTCAAGATACGGAAAATCTTTCGCAATCAAACCCTTAGAGGGGGATGCTTTTTTACATTCACAGATAAAGCTGATGCCGTTTGAAGACAGCGCCTTTTCAAAAGGAAAATTTGTATTGCAGTTAGTGGCTAAAGCAGAGCGTTTTACTTCTTCAAGTGAATGAAGCCTTTTTGCATTGGCAACCCGTTCTTTTGCATATTCAGCGATAGTATCTAATATGGTTGACATAACTAGAACCTTTCTGTTGTTATTTATTACTTTCTGCCTTAAATGCTTCCAATACAGCAAGCGCTTTACCGGAGTCTATAAGCTCTGCAGCAAGTTTGATTCCGTCCGCAAAAGAATCAGCTTTTTGTGCGATATAAAGTGCTGCTCCGGCATTTAAAAGGACTGCGTTTCGCTTAGGTCCGGTTTCACCTTTAAGGATAGCAGTGGTAATAGCCGCATTTTCCTGTGGCGTACCGCCAAGCAGGTCTTCCTTTTTGCAGGTAGTAAGTCCGAAATCTTCGGGTTTGATAGTATAAGTATTATATTCACCCTGGTTAAATTCGCAGATTAATGTAGGTGCGCTTGCGGAGATTTCATCCATTTTATCCATTCCGTAAACAACCATTCCACGCTTAACGCCCAGATTTGTAAGAACTCTTGCTAAAGGCTCTACCAAGGACTGGTCATAAACTCCAAGCAATTGCATGTTAGGTGAGGCGGGGTTGGTGAGTGGGCCTAAAATATTGAATACTGTACGGATGCCAAGTTCTTTTCGTATAGGTCCTACATATTTCATTGAAGTATGGTATTTTTGTGCAAAGAAGAAGCAAATACCGGCTTTTTCAAGAAGCTCGATACATTTTTCCGGTGATAAGTCAATGTTTACTCCCATAGCTTCAAGACAGTCTGCGGTACCGCATTTAGATGAAGCAGCACGATTACCGTGTTTGGCAATTTTTACACCGCCGGAAGCGGCTACCAGAGCTGACGTGGTGGAAATGTTAAAGCTGTTTGCACCGTCGCCGCCGGTTCCTACTATTTCCATAACATCCATGTCGTGTTCAACCTTCATTGCGTGGTCGCGCATGGCAGCAGCGCAACCTGCGATTTCATCAATAGTCTCGGCTTTAGTGCTTTTTGTGGATAATGCTGCAAGAAAAGCTGCGTTTTGTGTCGGAGAAGTTTCGCCGCTCATAATTTCGTTTATTACACTGTAAGCTTCGTCATAAGTTAAGTCCTGTTTGTCTACGATTTTTATAATTGCTTCTTTGATCATTTTAAATTTCACCTTTCTATAAAATTTTTTATTATTGTTTTTCCGTCCGGAGTAAGAATGGATTCCGGATGAAATTGCAGTCCGTATATGGGATATTCTTTGTGCATAACTGCCATAACTTCGCCATCGGTGGTTCTTGCGGTTATGGCGAGTGAGTCAGGCAGTGTGGATTCTATAAGCGCAAGTGAGTGGTACCTTGCCACCGGTATAGTTTCCGGAAGATTTTTAAATATATCGCAGTCGTTATTTAGTTTAATTTCAGACTGTTTACCGTGCATAAGCTCCTTCGCATAGGATATTGTTCCACCGTATGCCATACAGATGGCCTGATGACCCAAGCATACGCCGAGAATCGGAATTTTGCTTCCAAGCTCTTTTACCACATCAATGCATACACCTGCGTCCTCTGGGCGTCCCGGTCCGGGTGAAAGAATTATGGATTCCGGTTTCATGGCTTCTATTTCCTTAACAGAAAAAGCATCGTTGCGGATAACCTTTATATCGGGGTTAAGAGAGCCTATTAATTGAAACAGGTTATAGGAAAAACTATCATAGTTGTCAATCAATAAAATCATTACTCTGCCTCCTCTGCCAGTTTAAGTGCATTTATCACGGCGGCTGCTTTATTCAGACATTCTTGATATTCTTTTTCGGGAACTGAGTCTGCCACAATTCCGGCGCCGCTGCGGATAAAGACTTTGTTATTTTTCTTATAGGCGATTCTGATCGCAATGCATGTATCGAGATTGCCTGTAAAATCCAGATAGCCGATGGCACCGCCGTATATGCCGCGCTTATTATTTTCCAAATCGTTTATAAGCTGGCAGGCCTTAATCTTAGGCGCTCCGGATAAGGTTCCCGCAGGAAGAACTGCGTCTATTGCAGAGAGCGCATCTTTATCTTCCCTGATTTCGCCTTTTACGGTAGAGCCTATATGCATTACATGAGAATATTTCTCAATGCTTAAATATTTCTCAACCTCTACGCTTCCGAACTTACTGATTTTGCCTATATCGTTTCTGCCAAGGTCTACCAGCATATTATGCTCAGCAAGTTCTTTAGGATCGGCAAGAAGTTCTTTTTCAAGTGCCACATCTTCCGCTTCATTTTTTCCCCTTGGGCGTGTGCCGGCAAGCGGGAAGGTATGAAGGGTACCGTTTTCGAGCTTGACTAATGTTTCCGGAGAAGCTCCGGCCACTTCCATGTCGCTGCTTGAGAAGTAGAACATATAAGGCGAAGGATTAAGAGTGCGCAGCACTCTGTATGCATTTAAGAGACTTCCTTCAAATTCGGCTTCTAAGCGGTTAGAGAGCACAATCTGGAAAATGTCACCCTCTTTTATGTGATGTTTAGCTTTCTCTACCATGCTGCAATACTCTTCTTCCTGAAAAAGAGGTTTAAATTCAGTGGTACATTTACCGGGCTTATCCTGGGCAGGAGTGCCGTTTTTAATAAGCTCGGCAAGATTTTTTAACTCCAGAACCGCTCTGTTATATTCCGTCTCAAGGTCATCTAAATTAATGTTAACGATTAAAATAATTTTCTGTCTGAAGTTATCGAAGGCTATTACTTTATCAAAAAGCATTAAGTCGACATCCTTAAAGCCCTCGGTGTCAACCGCATCCAGGTTTAAAGAAGGTTCCGCATATTTTAAATAATCATAAGAGAAGTATCCTACCAAGCCACCAGTAAATGAAGGAAGATAGGAAAAACGGGGGCTCTTATGTTCCTCTATGACCTGACGGATATATTTTCCCGGATCTGTAGTTTCAAAAGTGAGAGAGCCTGCTTTCATATGACCGTTCTGACAGGTAATCTCTAATTTCGGGTCATAGCCTAAGAAGGTGTAGCGTCCCCATTTCTCATGGTCGGAAACCGATTCCAGAAGGTAGCAATGACCGGAAACATTTTTCAGTATACGCAGAACCTCTATAGGGGTTCTGATATCGGATAAAATTTCCATGCTTATAGGAACGGTTTTATACTCACCTGTATTTTTAAATTCCTTTAATGCGTCAAGTTCGGGTTTAATCATATTAATAACCATGCCTTTCTCTCATAGGATGAAAAATTTATTTTTCACTCTTATCTATTATGATTTAAAAATAAAGTTTTACAAACATAAAAAATCCTTGACAAAAATTCTTGTCAAGGACGAATATTATTATCCGCGGTGCCACCTTGATTTACAGCATATGCTGTACGCTCAACAGGATACTGACATATCCACGACAACTGACGTATGTCTTCACGTTGCAGAATACTGGATAGATTATGAATAACCTATTTTTCACTGCACCCTCGGCGGCCCATTTGATGACTTGTTTTCTACCCATTCTCAGCAATCAGGGTTCTCTGTAAGAGCATCATCACCTTTACTTCCGCGTCAACGGTTTTGGCGATATAAATTTTCTATATCATAACGCTATAAAAAGGAAATGTCAATCCTAATTATACTATCTTTTTCAAAAAGTAATTGTATTTATTCTTTTGACCGTCTAAAATAGGAACATCTGTAAAGGCAAAAATTGCAAAATAAATATAACCGGAAAACAAATAGCAGAAGAGGGAAAATAGTCAAATGAAGATTTTATTGGTAGAAGATGATATCGAAATAAGTGATATGTTAAAAAACTTTCTAATGACAGAAAATTTTGAAGTAGTTGCAGCTTTTGACGGTGAAAGCGCATGCAGGGAATTTTTTGCAGACGAATACAGTCTGGTGTTGCTTGATCTTATGATTCCGAAAAAAAGCGGAATGGAAGTTATGAAAGAGATCAGAGAAAAAAGTACGGTGCCTATCATTATCATATCGGCTAAAGACACAGACTCTGATAAAACATTAGGCTTAGGTTTAGGTGCAGATGATTATATTACCAAGCCGTTTTCCGTTACGGAAGTACTGGCAAGAATAAAGGCTAATATCAGAAGAAATACGCAGTATGTGGCGCAATCTGTCAAAGAGGACAGCGTTCTAAAATATGACAGTCTTGTCATGAATACAAACGACTATTCCGTATTAAAAGATGGGGTAAGGATTGAATTGACTTCGAAAGAATTTGAAATTTTAAAACTCCTTATGAAAAATCCCAAAAAAGTTTATACCAAAGAACAGATATATTCCCACGTTTGGAATGATGCTTATTTTGGAGATGAAAACGCCGTCAATGTGCATATCAGCAGGCTTCGCAATAAAATAGAGGATAATCCCCGCGATCCGAAGATTATAGTTACAGTTTGGGGGATAGGGTACAAGCTTGGAGATATGGAATAGAGCCGCAGAAGGCATTATATAAATATCGCAGATTGAGAGAAAGGTATGGTTATTAGTGTGGTTATATTTATTCTGATATTTATAATTATCATATTGCTGTTTATTGTGATATACCAGCAATTTGTCTATACGAAAGGCATACAGGCAAAGTTAAAAAAGATCAGCATGGAGCTGTCCGACATTGTAGAAAATGACAGTGATGAAAAGGTTATGGTATTTACAGATAATAAAACTCTTATGAATTTATGCGGAGAGATTAACCGATTACTGTTAGACCGGCAAAAGATAAAAAACGACTTTCGGAAGCAGGAGATTTCATCCAAGAAAATGCTTTCTAACATATCGCATGATATAAAAACTCCTTTAACCGTCATTTTAGGGTATCTTGAAATTATGCGTCTTAACCATCCGGATGATGAAACTTTACAGAAAGTGGAAGCAAAGGCGGAACAGGTTATGGAGCTTATCAATCAGTTTTTTACACTGGCGAAGTTGGAAGCCGGTGATATGAATATAGAGGTAAGCAAGATAAATGTGAGCGCACTGTGCCGGGAAAGTATATTGAGCTTTTATGATATCCTGTGTGAAAAAGATTTTACAGTGGATATATCCATTCCGGAAAAAGATATTTTCGTGTATGGGGAGAAGGCTGCTATTGACAGGATTTTGTCAAATTTAATATCAAATGCGGTACGATATGGAAGCGACGGAAAATACATAGGTCTTACATTGCGGGAAAGTGAAGATAATGTGTATATTGATGTAATGGATAAAGGAAAGGGAATAGAGAAAGAATTTGCCCTAAGTGTATTCGAACGCTTGTATACAATGGAGGATTCACGAAACCGTAATATACAGGGAAATGGATTAGGTCTTACAATTGCCAAAAATCTTGCCGGTCAGTTAGGGGGAGATATAGTCTTAGATAGTGAACCTAACGTAAAAACAACATTTACTGTAAAATTAAGGAAGTTTAAATATTAAAATTAATTTTTTAATTTAATTTCGAAAGAAATTTGTAAGAATTAGTCAAGAGTTTTGAAAACCTTAACTGCTACAATGGTTTCAAGAGAGGAGGCAGACAATATGCCATATATTTTAAAAACAAATGATCTTACAAAAACCATTGACGGTAAGGAATTGGTTAAAAACGTAAATATGCATGTAAAAGAAGGAGAAATATACGGATTTTTGGGTCCGAACGGGGCGGGCAAAACTACGGTAATGAAAATGATCACTAACCTTTGGAAGCCAACGGAAGGTACGGTTGAACTTTTTGGAAAAAGCATTACGCCTGCTTCGTATGAGTTTTTAAGAAGAATGGGAAGTATCATTGAATTTCCCACATTTTATGGGCACTTAAGCGGGAAAGAAAATCTGCGGCTTCACCGTGAGTACATGGGATATTACCATCCCGGAAGTGTGGAAAATGCTCTTGAAATGCTGGAATTGACAGAGGCGGCGAATATGCCTGTCAAAAAGTATTCGTTGGGTATGAAGCAGAGATTAGGTATTGCACGCGCAATATTATGTAAACCAGAATTGTTGGTGCTCGATGAACCGACTAACGGACTTGACCCTTCCGGAATGAAGAAACTTCGCGATTTATTTAAAACGCTCTGTACAGAATATGGTATTACCATCATCATATCCAGCCATATTCTTTCTGAAGTAGAAAGCATTGCCGATACGATTGGTATCATCAATCATGGAAATATGATGAAGGAAATATCCATGAAAGAAATATCTGAAATGAATACGGCATATATAGAACTTTCTACGCCTGATACCAAGAGGGCAGCATATGTGCTGACAGATAATTTGAAATTGAATAACTTCAAGATAATAGATGAATACAATGTCCGCATCTATGACAGTGGACTTACCACAAATGACATATCAAAAGCATTTGCGCTGAATGATGTGGAGATTAGGGCTATTGGTAAAAAGGCCGAAAGCCTTGAGGATTATTTCCTGAAATTGACAGAGGAGGGTAGAAAATAATGTTGAAGCTGATCAGACTTGAGTGGAAGAAAAATAATATTATGAAATATGCGCGGAATGCTTTTATTATGGTGCTCATCCTTACACTGCTTCTTTTGTCAGTTGCAGGTGAGCTTGAATCTGATGAAACAAGGTTTGCCTATGGCGGCAGTATGTTAAAATCAGGAGTTGAATTATTTACAAATATGTCGTTTATGATTTTTACAAGTACAATGCTGGCTGCATTTATTGTCAGTGCATATAAAAATAAAACGATGAATTTAATGTTTTCTTATCCGATTAACAGGAAACAAATTTTATTATCACAGATGTTGGCAGTGTGGATTTTTAATTTTATAGCTTTGGTTTTATCCAAAATCTTAATCTTCCATGCACTTGTAGCTGTTAAAAAATATACCTATATAACGGCAGAGAGCATTGCACTTGGAAATAGTATGTTTTATATTGAAATACTCGTAGATTCAGCAGTAATGATTAGTATAAGTTTTATATCTTTACTTGTCGGACTTAAGATGAAATCATCAAAAGCGACTATTATCACCGGAGTTATAATAGTGTGTCTGACACAGGGGAATATTGGAGCTTATTCGTTAATCGGAAATATTCCATTTTATATAACATTGTTGATAATATCTGCTGTTTCTGTATTTCTTACGCTTTATAAATTGGAGACAAGAGATGTTTTATAAGAGGTATAGATGACTAGGAAAACTCAAAAGTCACTAATATTGACAAAAATCCTTATTATGGTAGAATTATTGTTATTATAAAATTGCAAGGATTTTTGAAATATAATAGTTGCAAGCAGATGACGGTCTTTCTAAGAGAGGGAAGTAAATGAATTTTATTGTTAAAATATTTATAATTATTAGTATTTCATTTGCAATTCAAATTAAGTTTAAACGTACCTTTGCTGAATCAGTATCTGTATCTGTAATGACTATTATAATGACTTTATATGTTTTTACATTATTTATGCCGCTTACTTATTCCGGATATGTAGTTGCGGGTGTCGCAATGGCTGCTTTTGCATATAGCGCCTTTTACTTAATTAAAAATCATCGTCAGCTACAGATTCAGTCTTTTTTATCATTTCCATTTTTGTTTTTTATATTATACTGTATTTTTACGGATATTGCATTTGACCAGCATTTTGCGGTTGAATGGGATGAATTTTCTCACTGGATGTTAGTTATTAAAAATATGTACCATTTTGACAATTTTGGTGTCACTGGTGCTTCCACTGTTAGATTTTCCGGGTATCCGCCCGCAGCTAATTTATTTGAATGTTTTTTTAATTTGTTTTCATCTTCATTTACGGAAGGTAATATTTATAAAGGTTTAAATATTTTATTAGTATCCTTGTTAATTACGCCTTTAAAAGATTATGTCAAAGACTTTAAAAAGGCTTTTTTCAGTTTTTTTGTACTTATATCCGTGCCTATGCTGTTATATACTGACACATATATGTCTCTTTATGTTGACTGTTTATTGGGAATTATGTTTGCCAGACTAGTATATATTGGGTTTTCGGAAGAAAAGTATGATCTTTTCTTTATATATAATTTCGCTATGTCATCTGCTGTATTAGTATTAACTAAAGCTGCGGGTATGGGGCTGTATTTATTTGCTGTTCTTGCGTTATTTGTTGATATCTTTTTCTTCAGCAGGGAATTAGCTATAAATGGATTAAACGTTAAAAATAAAATATTAAAACTAATTACATGGTGCAGTGTATTAATTGTTCCTTTTATAGCGGATAGATCATGGAAATTATATCTTAGGGTTAATGAACTTAGAAGTGCATGGAATACCTCAGGCGTAACATTTAAATCTATTTTCGAATTATTTACTGATAATATTCCGGAGTATCGTGTTTCTACTCTTACTGCTTTTGCGGATGCTTATTTTAATATGAATGAATTTGGCGATATTGGATTAAAATGTTCTTATTTTCTTTATCCAATAATATTTACGCTTATGATGTTTATTGTATCACTTATGGGTAGCAATAAAAGACGGGTTAAATGTCTCAATATAGTCCTTTCTATATCATATATTTTATATACTATAAGTCTTCTTATTTTGTATTTATTTACTTACTCACAATATGAAGCAGAAAACGTTGCATCATTTTCAAGATATATGGGCACTATTACTTTAGGATATTTATTGGTTGTTGTTATCTGCCTTTTAAATCCTTCAGCTATTCATAGAAACGTATCTAATAATAAAAATAATACAGTTTCAATCAGAAAAATAAATATCGCAATCGTTATAGTTACTTTGTTTTTATGTAGTGTTGAACTAAAAGATCTTTTCATTTTAAAGGCACGCCGTGCAGAAAATCAAACAGCGAGAGCAAATGCCGGTCATATTTATGGTTTATATGGTCTTTTTGATTATGAAACAGACAAAGTCTATTATATTGCGCAGGGATCATTAGGATATGATTATTGGAGGGCTCGTTATGCGCTTACTCCCGTCAGTATTAATCCTAATTTTTCATGGGCACTTGCTAATGCGCCAAGCGAGGGTGATCTGTGGACCAAAGAAATGACAGTACAAGAGTGGTCAGATGATTTGAAAGAAAATTATACGTATGTATATTTAGAGAAGATTGATGAACAATTTTGTGAAGATTTTGGAGAGCTTTTTGAAGATCCGGATAACATTTTAGAGAAAACTATTTATAAAATAGAGGTTAATGAGCAAGATGATTTAGTAACGCTGGTTCCTTTTTGGTTTTAATCACAAAATTTGCGGCAGATATATCTGCCGCTAACCCAGTGTATTGTTATAGCATTAAAGAAATAGATGTTACCCCCATTTTTTATTTATTCAGAAAATGAGTATTAAAAGATGGGGGTAATTTTATGAATTATACTATCTTTTCAAAATCCTCTACGCCATGCTTGCACCAGGGGCAAATAAAATCAGGCGGAAGCTCTTCACCTTCATAGACATAGCCGCATACGGTGCAGCGCCAACCCTTTTTAGACTCGGCATTTTCCGCCTCTGGCTTGGGTTTGACATTTTCATGATAGTAGGCATAGGTCATTGGTTTTTCATTGGATATTACATCTGCATCAACAACTTCTGCAAGAAACATCATGTGTGTACCTAAATCATTAGATGTCAAAACTTTGCAATCCAGATATGCTGTCGTATGTTCAGTCAAATACGGGAGCTCCTGTCCGGTGATGGCAAATGAAGCGCCTACAAACTTGTCCACATCTCTTCCGCTTTGAAATCCGTAATGCTGAAAAAGTGAAAAAGGGGCAGTTTCGGAAAGTACGGAAATAGATAACTTTCCGGATTTCTGTACTAATTCACTGGTTAAGTTATTTTTATTGATTGCAACAATAATTCGTTTCGGGTTATCTGCTACCTGTGTAACAGTGTTTACAATACAGCCGTTCATCTTGTTATCCGCTTTGGCAGCAGCAACATAAAGACCATAGGAGAGTTGATTAAATGCTTTCTGATTCATAGATATTCCCTTCTTTATAATATTTTTATTTTACTGATTAATTGATTTTGACTGTAAAAAAGAGTATTATTCAGTTAGTATTATGTGGTAATTACTCTATATTTATACAGAATACACGAATATGTATCTGTTTGCAATAGGTATAGTGTAGATTGAAAGAAGGGTATGTTTTTTATGAATTATTCAAATGCGGAAGAAAAACGAATTTATATGCTGGAAACACCTGTAAAGAAACTTGTATGTACTCTGGCGGGACCGACTATTTTAAGTATGCTTATTACTTCTTTTTATAATATGGCGGATACTTTTTTTGTCGGAAGAATTAATACCCAGGCAACGGCGGCGGTGGGAGTTGTATTTTCACTTATGGCAATAATTCAGGCAACAGGATTTTTCTTCGGTCATGGTTCAGGTAATTACATATCCAGAAAACTTGGCGCAGGGGAAATGGAAGAGGCTGAAAAGATGTCATCAATAGGATTTTTTTCTGCGTTGATTGCCGGAGTTATAATAATGTCAGTGTGCCTAGTTTTTGTAACTCCGCTGGCATATCTGCTTGGCTCAACGGATACGATACTTCCATATACAGTCAGATATTTGAGTATTATATTAATCGGTGCGCCCGCCATGACGGCATCTTTGGTTTTGAATAATCAAATGCGTTTTCAGGGCAGCGCTTTTTATGCAATGATAGGAATTGTTTCTGGCGGCGTTCTCAATATGATACTGGATCCTCTTTTAATATTTGCATGTAATTTGGGAATTGCGGGAGCCGCACTTGCAACAACGTTTAGTCAGTACGTGAGTTTTATTATCCTTTGTATTATGATAAGGAAGGGCGGAAATGTTCAGATTAAGTTAAGTAATTTTAAGCCAAGTCTTCATTACTATAAGGAAATAATAAGAGGTGGGACGCCTTCCTTGTGCAGACAGGGGCTTGCAAGTTTAGCAACTATCTGCTTGAACCATAGCGCAGGTATATATGGCGATGCTGCAATAGCCGGAATGTCGATCGTATCAAGAATAGCTATGTTTGCCAATTCTGCATTGATTGGCTTTGGTCAGGGATTTCAGCCGGTATGCGGCTTCAACTATGGCGCTAAAAAGTATGACCGCGTTTTGGAAGCGTTTTGGTTCTGCGTTAAGTATGCATTTTTATTTCTGGTGGTTGTCGGTGTATGCGGAGTTGCATTTGCACCGCAGCTTGTGGCTTTATTCCGCAAAGGAGACTTAGAAGTAATTGAAGTCGGGGCGGCGGCACTTAGATTCCAAGCAATTGTATTTCCGCTTAATGCATGGATCGTAATGTGCAATATGATGTTACAGTCTATAGGAAAAGGGCTGAAGGCGTCAATTGTTGCATCCGCAAGACAAGGCCTGTGCTTCCTTCCGCTCATATTTATTCTCCCACATTTCTTTGGTTTGACCGGAGTTGAGATATGCCAGATGGTTTCGGATATTATGACGCTTGCTATCTCTGTACCGATTGGATTAAGTGTAATAAAGGAAATGAAGCTGCAAGCAGAATAATTAAATGTATAGATTCTCAAAATCTGCCCATATTTATAAAAGCAGTTAGTTTAAAAACTATTATTACAGGCTGAGAGAAAGGCATGGTTATTTTGGTGAAGCGTATTCCAAAACATATCGGGATCATTCCGGATGGTAACAGACGTTGGGCAGAAAAAAAGGGATTGAAAAAAGAGGAAGGCTATGCATATGGCTTAGAGGCAGGCTTGAAGCTGCTTCAGACAGCACGAAATTATGGCATACGGGAACTGACCTATTATGGATTTACAGTAGATAACTGTAAACGTCCAAAAGAACAGGTTACTGCATTTTCACAAGCCTGCGTTATGGCTGTTAAAATGATAGAAAAAGAAAATGTTGAATTGCATGTGATAGGTAATACGGGTTCGCCCTGTTTCCCTGTTGAGTTGCTTCCATATGCGTGCTGCAAGCGTGAGCCTGACTGCGATAAAGAAACCCTAAGAATAAATTTCTTAGTGAACTATGGTTGGGAATGGGATATGAAAAATAACTGGGCATCAAGTGAGATACCCAGAATTGACCTAGTCATTCGTTGGGGCGGAATGTGCCGTTTATCCGGTTTTCTGCCTATTCAGACCGTTTATTCAGATTTCTATATTATAAAAGAATTGTGGCCGGATTATGAGGAAAAGCAATTTGATGATGCGTTACAATGGTATCAGAAGCAGGATGTTACATTAGGGGGCTAGGAAAATAAAGTTTATCATATAATAATTAGTTTTTAAAAAGACCGTTTTTGGCGGTCTTTTTTATTAACATAAGGACAGTTTGCGGAGCGTGCTGTCCGTTGTTTATAATTTCAGATGCATGATATTATTAATTATATAAAAAAATTTGACATTTTATAAACTTTTTATGATCAAAATACGTTATTTAATTGTAGAACATTTTACAAACAGGAAAGAGGAAGCAAGTGACAGATAAGGAACTAATCCGGAAAGTTCATAACGGAAGTAAAGAGGCGCTTAATATCATTATTAATAACTATTATGATGAAATATACCGCTTTTGCTTTTATCTGACAGGAAACGAAACAGATTCTTATGACATTGCCCAGGAGGTATTTTTAAAATTCATAAGATATGTTGATTCTTATCAGTATAAAAATCTAAAAGGGTATCTGCTTATTATTGCGCGTAATTTATGCTATGACTATTTCCGGAATAAAAAAGATACGGTTTCGATTGATGAAATCACACAGTCCGGCAGGGAAGATAAACAGATAGGCGCCGTGGAAAACAGAATGTTTCTTAGGGATGCTCTTATGGAAATCCCGGAGCAGCAAAGAGAGGTTATTATTTTACGTATTTATGAGGAATTTAAGTTTATGGAGATTGCAAAGTTCCTTGGCTGTAATATTTCTACTGTAAAGTCGCGCTATAATCTTGGAATTAAGAAATTAAACAAACTGCTTAAGGACTGGCAGAGCGGAAATGGTATAGGTATATAAAGGCGTAAATGCCGCAGGTAGCGAGAAAGGTATGATTATTAATGAAGAATAAAGATTATATAAATGGAGAAATAAAAGACAAATTCCGTATTACCGACAGCATGATAAAAATTGATGAAAAAAGAAAAGAAGATACATTACTGCTGCTGCAAAAAAATATTGAGAGAAAGCAGTTCCGTGTTTTAAATGGCAGAAAAGGAATTCTACTAAATCAGTTAAGGTATATGGATAAATCCATGACAGTTATACATCTTATGTTGTGTGTTACCTTAATTTTAATAACATGCGTTATGAAAATGCGCAGAGTAGAGAAAGAGGATATTATAATATTTTCAATGCTCTTATCCGGAATTTTGGCGGTGGTCTCTATCTTGGAAATTTCCCGCGTATTTTCCTCCGGCATTGCGGAAATCAGCGAGAGCTGCTATTTCAACGTAAAGCAGATTGTGGCGTTTCAGATGCTTATATCCGGGATTATTAATCTGATGCTTTTTAGCGTTGAGATTTTGTTTGCAGGATATGGATGGAAAATTGAATTAGTTCACATTGCGTTATATATCCTAGTGCCGTTTGTATTTACGGAATGTGTTTGTCTGGGAGTATTGCTTATGGAAGCCGGACGGAAAAAATCTTATCTTTTAGTGATGGCTGGTATTTTTACAATGGCGTTATTTTTTGTATTGTCGTTAAGTCCAAAGCTGTATAAGGCGACGGCGATTGTTGTATGGGGAGTTGCTTTTATGGTGGGGTTATTTATACTCGTTTTGCAGATAAAAATCTTATTCAGCGGAATTAAAAAAGGAGAGATGATATGCACGAATTAGAGTTAATTAATGTTAATAAAACTTTTAAAGAAAAGACAGCAGTTCAAAATATTAATCTGACATTACAAAATGGCGTGTATGGTCTGCTAGGAGAAAATGGTGCAGGAAAAACTACGCTTATGAGAATTATCTGCGGTATTTTGGAACCTACGCAGGGAAGGATTTTATGCGATGGAAGGGAAATTGAACAGATGGGCGGCGAGTATAGGAGCCTTCTGGGATATCTGCCGCAAGATTTTGGATACTATGAGGATTTCAGCGCATACCGGTTTTTGAATTATATGGCGGCGCTTAAGGCTATTCCACAAGACTATGCCAGGGAGAGGATTGACGAGCTTCTAAATATAGTGGATCTTATGGAAGTAAAGAATAAAAAGCTAAAAACCTTTTCCGGCGGAATGTTAAGAAGAGTCGGGATTGCACAGGCGCTTTTAAATGATCCGGAAATTCTGATTCTGGATGAGCCAACGTCAGGTCTGGATCCTAAAGAAAGAGTGCGTTTTCGTAACATTATAAGCTCTCTGGGAAAAAATAGAATTATTATTCTTTCAACACATATAGTTTCGGACGTGGAGTACATTGCGGACAGAATCATGATCATGAAAAACGGGGAAATGATACGGACGAAAACGGCAGCTGAGATGCTTAAGGAAGTTAACGGCTGCGTATGGAAATGTCTGGTGACAGAGAAAGAAGCGGATATATTAAATGAAAAATATATAATCAGCAATCTGAAAAATCATGGAGATAGGGTAGAGCTTAGGATTGTTTCAAAAGAAAAGCCGGTTTCGGATGCAAAATGTACGGAAGCAGGATTGGAAGATGTTTATTTGTATTGCGTACAGAGTTAAGGTTGTGTCTGATGATCCAAACTAGAAGGCTGAGATAGGAGCATGGTTATAAAAATGAGACTATACAAAATGGAACTATACAAACTTTGCTGTCGGAAAAGCTTTATAATAGGGGCAGTATGTACAATGGGTATATTGCTGCTTTTTTTCTTAATAAAAGTGGCTAGTGAATGTTCATATGTGGACGGGGTTAGATATGAGGGATTCCAGGCGGTGCAGGTGAATAGGCGGATTACTGAGGAATATCAAGGTGTGCTTACTGATGAGAAGGTAAAAAGCATTGTAGAAAAATATGGTTTTCCGGGGAAAGTTGATGAAAATACCGGTTATAGGGATAAAAATTTTTTAAACGCATTTGTTGAGTATTATTTATCAGACGGTTATTGCTGGGATTGGGATGATTATAAGTTGGCAACCCGCGTATATCCGATTGCGGATACGGACTTAGGAGAGGCAGCTCGTCTTACCGGGAAAGATATAGTGCTGGAATATTCTGACGGATGGTATATTTTTTCAGAAGTGCTGCAGGTCGCTTTGCTCATTGGAGGTATATTAGTGTTAATTGGTATTTCACCGGTTTTTGCCAATGAGAGACAGACTAAGATGCAGCAGCTGTTGTTTACGTCTAAAGATGGGGTAAAAAAGAATATTTGTGCAAAAATTGCCGCGGCCTTGACAGTAGGGTTTTGTGTGTGGTCTGTCATAGTTGTAATGGATTTATTATTATGTGGAATGGTCTATGGTTTCAGCGGTTTGAACTGTTTGGCTGGAATAATAAGGATAGGCGGCTTGAATACATATGTTCCGATAACTATGCTGAGTATAGGTTCATATATTACAGTTATGTTATTACGTACTTTGCAGGGCATCATGTTATTGTGTGCTGTTACGCTATGCATTTCCGCATATTTTAAAAGTACGTTTTCGTCAATAGTAACATCGATGATCTGCTTTGGGATGCCGGTCTTAATGTTTATGCTTTTTAGAAGTTGTTATAATTTGCTCGGCCGTATTATAGTATCACTGATGTGTGCTTTACTTACATACTCTTCGCCTATATATTCTATTTTATATCCGATGAATGATTGTCGGAGTTTAGGTGGTGTATATGTGTTTATGGCAATATCGGCGGCGGAATTTGTTCTTTTCACAGCGGTTGCGTATAGAACTGAACGAGGATTAAAGGATTGTGTCTGATGACACAAACTTGCAGGCCGAGATAGGAGGATGGTTATAAAAATGGCGTTATATAAGATGGAGATATATAAAATTTGTCATAGAAAAATTTTTGTTGTAAGTTCGGTATGCGTTATTGTAATATTGCTATTTGCTTTTGGTATGCAGGTTTTGGACGAGGAAGCGACCGTAGACGGCGTCAGATATATCGGATACAGAGCCGTGCAAATTAACAGGCAGATTACGGAAGAGTTTAAAGGTGTTTTAACGGATGAAAAAGTGGAGCAGATTGCAGAAAAATATGGGTTCCCGCGTAAGGTTGAAAGTGGCTGGAACCATTTCAGGGATGCAAATTTTCTAACTCAGTTTGTTTTGGATTATAACTTATCGGACGGATATATGATAAGCCAATATGACTACCGGGTGGGAAAGAAGACGTGTCCGATTGCCGATTCATCATTATGGGCGGTTATGGAACTTAGCGGAAAAGAAATAATATTAGAATATTATCATGGCTGGAGCGCTTTCTTAGAGGTGTTGTCGATGAGCATGATTATGGGGAGTATACTGGTGCAGCTCAGTCTTTCTATAATTTTTGCCAATGAGAGGCAGACTAAGATGCTGCCGTTAATATTTACTACAGTAGAAGGCAGGAAAACGGATGTATATGCAAAAGTAGCTGCTGCATTTACAATAACGGGCGTTATTTGGGCTGTGATATTTTTGCTGGATTTGTCATTGTGTGGGATTGTTTATGGTTTTGATGGTTTAAATTGTTATAATGGCATGGTAGTAGACGGTTTGCTGCCTTGGCCGGAGAGAATGATACCTATGTATTATTATATATTAATAGCGGTAGTGCTTAGTCTTTTCGGATTCATATTTTTATGTGCGATCACCATATGTATTTCTGCCCGCTGCAAAAATTCTTTTCATGCGGTAGCGGTTGCTGCGGCCTGTTTTGGAGGACCTGTATTGGCGGCGATGTTTACAGACGGCTTTGTCGGAATTGGGAAAATTTTAGCCGCAGCTCCGGTTTTTATGGTTATATATAGGGTGATTGACGATATTTATGATATCTGGCTGATGCCGATTGGGGTGGCAGCAGTAGTGTCGGTAATCTGTGTATTGACCGCGTACAGGAAGTATAATGGGCAGCAGGGGTTTTAGGTAAATAAAATTAATATTTTACTTAAGTATCAACCCAACCGGACAATGATCCGAGCCTAAGATATCTTTATAAATAACTGCATCTTCCAAACGGCTTTTCAAAGATTCTGAAACGACAAAATAATCAATGCGCCACCCGATATTTTTCTCTCTTGCATGGAAGCGATAGGACCACCACGAATAAGCATCCTCTAAATCGGGATAAAAATACCGGAAAGTATCAATCAGCCCTGACTGTGTAATAACCGTAAATTTCCCTCGCTCTTCGTCCGTAAAGCCGGGATTTTTATGATTGCTTTTCGGATTTTTTAAATCAATATCGTTATGTGCTACATTCAGATCACCGCAGAAAATAACCGGTTTATTTGCTTCTAACTTTTTGATGTAAGCAAGAAAATCATCTTCCCACTGCATACGGTAGTCCAGCCTTGCCAGTCCGTCTTTAGAATTCGGAGTATAGACCGTAATCATGTAAAATTCCGGAAATTCAAGCGTAATTACACGCCCTTCATGGTCATGTTCCTCGATTCCCATTCCGTACACCACCGAAAGAGGCTCCTCTTTGGTAAAAATTGCAGTTCCGGAATAGCCTTTTTTCTCAGCATAATTCCAATACTGATGATAGCCGGATAAATCTAATTCAATTTGCCCTTCTTGGAGCTTGGTTTCTTGTAAGCAAAATATATCTGCGTCCTGTTCTTTGAAAAAATCCATAAATCCTTTTCCAACGCAGGCTCTAAGCCCGTTTACATTCCATGATATTAGTTTCATAGTTTTTTCCTCTCGTTACTATTAATATAGTCAATTGCGAACTCAATTCCAATGACCAGAACTGAGATAATATAAACAAAAAGAAGGGGTGAGTTCGCTCCCGCGGTCGAACCCCGCTTTTTGTTTATATTGTCTCAGTTCGTTACTTGGACATCCGTCTCGCAAGTGTCTATTACTTTATTTAGAATAATACTCCAAAATATCTTCTTTTACAATCCTTTCCGACAATTCGTACATACCCTGAAGTCTGCCCTCATAGTTATCCATAGTGAGACGATCTTCCCCTGCAATCAATTTTTCACAGACCAGCTGGTTAATATCTTTTGAAAAGTGAATCATATCCATGTAGTTATCCAGATTGGTAATGACTTCTTCCATATCCTGATAGTAATAAATTTCCACATTGTCGTATTTAAGCAAAGTCCCTATTGCCTGACTTTCATTATAGAGGCAGGCGTCGCGTTCGCCGCTTCGGTATGCGTTATCCCACCAAAGCATAGAATAGGGTGAGAAGAAGAATTTAAACGTGGTTTCCGGATGCGACTCTACCAGAGAGGTAAGCAGGGCTATATTTCCTGAAAGCTCGTCCTCGAAATAAGTTTTCTCATACATGGGAAGAATAGAAGAGCGCCTGTTATACATACCGGTTGCCAGCTCTTTGTTGAAATATTTCCACTGTGCCCAGTTATAGGAATTGCCCTCGTCATAATCGCTTTTAAAGGAAAAAGCCAGCATGTACGGAATTTTTTCCATAAGAACGTCCTTGTTTAAAACATAGGATATATCGTTCAGGTAATTAGCATCGTAAAGGTACATAGGGCAGCCGGTGGACTCATAAGTTGTCTCCGTGCTTGCCGAAAGTGAAGAGGGATCGATATTGTAAAATACATATTTTAAATCCCTGTTCTGATATGCAATATCAAGCAGGTAGCATAAATCGGCCGTTGCACCGTATGAACGTATCGCCTTTATTGCGCTGCAGTTAAAACCATCGTCAAACCAATGATTGTTATAATTTTCACAAACGGAAGAGCCGACGATCAGACTGTCGTAATCAAAATTGCGCAGTGTCCCTACACACTGGTACTCCTTGTCCGTAAGAACGCTTTTTAAGCCTGCAAGAGGTTTGTGATATTGGTAAAAGGGATCGAATATTACGACGATTGCAATTATCAATATTATGAGCGATATGCTTTGTATGAAAAAGTTTTTGATAAATTTTTGATGTTTTGTGTGCATTGCGTCTCCAATTTTTGTTTTTATTTCTATAGCTTGTTATATTGCTTTTAAATTCTAAAAATTAAAATACAAAAACGTACTAACCTGTGATAATGAAATTACGCACCAGACAAAAATAATCGACACCGCCCAGCATTTCACCGGACCAAACTTTCCATCCGTTGCGATTTCCAATGCATTTTTTCTGAATATCAAAAAGAATGATACTGCCAGATATACAATAAGAAGCAGTAAATATGCATATTTTACAACGTCCGGAGCCGCTATACTTAAAGCCTCGCGTACAACATAAAATTCTGAAATATCCATTGCTGCCGCAACTTCGAACATTTTTCCGGTATAATTAAAAGCAAACAGGTTCTTAAACATCTGCACCGCACCCGCCATACTTTCGCTTCTAAAGAAGAACAGGGACAAATTAAAGAAAGAAAAGGTTAAAAACCAGCCAAGCCATGCGGGTATGTGGAATTTGGAAGGTATTTTTTCTTCTTTTCCTTTGATTCCTACGATTCCGAGATTATCCCAGGCCACCAGAAGCCCCTGCATAGTGCCCCACGCAATGTATGTCCAGGCCGCTCCATGCCAAAGGCCGCTTAAGAAGAATATGATTATAGTATTTATTATGGTGCGCAGTTTCCCCTTTTTACTGCCGCCAAGGGGAATGTATACATAGGTGATAAAAAAGCGCGACAGGGTTATATGCCAGCGCTGCCACAGTTCTTTGACCGAGCAGGCGCGGTAAGGAGAGTTGAAATTGACAGGAATAATGATATTAAACATTCTGCCAAGTCCCATTGCCATATCGGAATATCCGCTGAAATCAAAATAAATTTCAAATGTATAAGATAATATAACCAAAATCGTTGAGACGGTATCAAGACTATAAGTCTGCGCAAAACCGTAATTGACGACCAGCCCGAATACATCTGCGATAAGCACCTTTTTACCAAGTCCAAGAACAAATAGAACTATGCCTTCGGAAAAATTTGCGGCATTGAATTTACGGTTATCTGCGTTTTCAAACTGAGGAATGATTTCCTTATATAACACGATCGGACCGGCAATTAATTGTGGGAAAAAGGTAACAAAGGTCACGTAGTTTATAAACGAATAATGCTCCGCCCGGCCAAGACAGCGGTCTATTATAAAAGAAAGCTGCTGGAAGGTAAAGAAGCTGATGCCAAGCGGCAGCAGTATATGCTTCAGATTAAAATTGGTATGAAATGCATAATTTATATTTTCTATAAAGAAGTCATAATACTTAAAGTAAAATAACAGTCCAAGGTTAAAGGATATTCCGGTTAGCAGGCCGGCGCGGGATGCATTTTTTTCCCATGTTTTATCTTCGGCAAAAGTGAGGGCAAAGCTCAGTAAATAATTAATTATGATGCTGACTATAATAATTGCAAGATAATAGAAATTAAAATAGCCGTAAAACCATAAAGACATACCGGCTAAAAAAGTTTTAGCCAGTTCGCTGTGTTTGTATTTGTTTAATATATACCAGCCAATTAATGTAATGGGCAGGAATATGAAGATGAATATAAAGGAATTGAATAACATAGCGGCTCCATATTGGTAATTGTTTATGTAATAGTATACCAAATAAGGAAAAGGGATACAATGAATAATGGATAAAGAAATTTACGAAAGGGTTTTGCAAATGTTAAGGGGGTGTATCTATTATATGATTAAAAAAAGTACAATGAGGGTTTTGCTTGCAGGATTACTATTAAGTATATTAACCGGATGTGGAAATAATATGCCGGAAGGGGATTTTGTTAATAATGGACAAGGCGACGGAGCACAGAATCAGGATTTACAGGCAGGAAGTTCTTATGTGGAAAATGGAAAAAGTGTGCGTATAAACGATAAAAAAGTAACGCTTATACAGTTAAAGAAAAATGTAGAGGAGGAGCTGGGTGAAAAGTACTGGCCGGAAATTTTTATGACGGATGAGGAATTAGAAGAAAAGACAGGTATAACTAAGGATATGTATGAGGAGTTTCTGGCACAGACGCAGATCATAGACGCCAATATCGACATGATGATCATAATTCGCGCTAAAGAAGATTATGTAGGAACGATAGAGCAGAAATTAGAGGACTATAGAAACCGGATGATTGAGGAAAATCAAAAATATCCGCAGAATCTGGGCAAGGCCAAAGCGTCCCGGATGGAAACGGTAGAAAACTATATCTGCTTTGTGCAGCTTGGTGCAGATACAAGCGTTGTTGCCGATAAAGGAGAGGATGAAATTATCGCCTATTGCCAGGAGGATAACGAGAGGGCAATAGATATTTTGGAAAAATCGATATTACAATAGAGCGATATTTGGTAAAGGCATTTATGTAAGAAATTCTTTGAGCAGGGATTCTAACTCTTGTGCTTCTGCGTGGGAAAGTATAGGTATATCCTCTTTGTTTTCGGGCAGGTTTTCCGCTTCTTCTTTTGGAGTTTCGGGTTCTTCTGCCTGAACTATTTTTAAATCCTGTTCGGTCTGTTCAAGTCTGTTAGCAAGGTGATTTTCGAGATAGTCAATTAAATTTGTGCGCAGAATTTTTGTTTTATCGGCGATATCAATTAATGAAGAGATTGCAAAATAGCAGTACAATCCCAGGAAACTGATAATATAGTATGGCACGATGAGAATAACGGATTCTCCCGATATAATTCCCCGGCAGGCTCCGATTCCGGAAATCAGAATTGACAGGAGTACTAATTGACCGGAAATATGCTTTAACGTGGACAGGGATATTCCATGCACTTTAATTTGATTCATATACTTGTCCACAAAAACCGGAATATTTGAAATTCCATCATGCAATTTGCAGCAGCTTGAAAACTTCAGTTTTAACTGCTGTAAGGATTTATTCTTTGATGCGGACATATTTTCTGTCTCCCAAATAAGCCTGTGATAGAGCACACCCATACTTATTTGGCATATTATACTAAAAGATATAAGAATTAAAATCGGAATCATAAATTCAGGATGTGCAAACAAAATTTTAAACATATTAATCCCCCATTCTTTCTCAACCTTTTGAAAAGATTACTTCTCACACTATTATAAAAAGGATAGAAGACAATCTCAATAATTCCCACCACTTAAGGCATCGACAAGTTTCGCCCATTACAAATTGGGAGACCATGAAAAAGAGTAAGTTTTAGTGATTCTGGCCGTAGGTACTGGAAAGAAGTAGAAATTTGTGGTATAGTGATAAAATATAAATTATTTTAAATATAGTAGGTATAGATTTTAATTTTAGGAGGCTTCTCTTATATGAGTAAAAGAATCGTATTCACCGGCGGCGGCACTGCCGGACATGTAACTCCCAATATTGCCTTGATTCCGAGGCTGAAAAAATTGGGATATGAAATGTATTATATAGGTTCTTATGATGGCATAGAGAAAAAATTAATTGAAGATTTCGATATACCTTATTACGGAATTGCAACAGGTAAATTCCGCAGATATTTTGATCCCAAAAACTTTTCCGATCCTTTCAGGGTATTAAAGGGAGTGTCTGAGGCAAGAAAATATTTAAAGGAAATTAAACCGGATGTGCTTTTTTCCAAAGGCGGTTTTGTCAGCGTACCGGTTGTGAGAGCAGCTGCTTCACTTAAGATTCCATGCATAGTTCATGAGTCTGATATGACACCTGGGCTGGCTAACAAGCTTTGTATTCCGGCCGCAAAAAAAGTATGTTGTAATTTCCCGGAAACCTTAAAGTTAGTGCCAAGTGACAAGGCCGTATTAACAGGCTCGCCGATTAGAGAGGAGCTTCTTAGAGGCAATAAAGAAGCTGCTTATAGTTTGTGCGGCTTTGATTCTTCCAAGCCGGTTATTATGGTAATAGGCGGAAGCCAGGGTTCCGCGGCTATTAACCAGGCAGTTAGGGATGCCTTACCTGAACTGCTTACCGATTTCCAGATTGTTCATTTATGCGGAAAAGAAAAGATGGATAACCTGCTTCTTACAACCAAAGGATATAAGCAGTTTGAATATATTAAGTCTGAGTTAAAGGATATCTTTGCAATGGCAGATATCGTAATTTCAAGAGCCGGCGCCAATGCGATAAATGAGCTGCTTGCGCTCAAGAAGCCTAACCTGCTTATTCCGCTGCCATCTTCAAGCAGCCGGGGGGATCAGCTTCTTAACGCAAAGTCTTTTGAGTCGCAGGGATTTAGTATCGTGGTGGATGAGGATGATCTGACAACCAAACTTCTGGTAGAAAAAGTGCAGGAGCTGTATTTCACAAGGCTTACTTATATTGAGACAATGGGCAAAAGTTCCCAAAGGGATGCTATCAGCACGATTGTCGATATTATTGAGGAAATATCGTCAGAAAATAAATAGAAAATGATAGAAGTACTTTAAAATATTTGCATTATCTGATAAAATGAAACAAAGGGGGCGTATGTTTTATGAAGCAGAAAACGAGAAAATTAAGCATTAAACTAAAGATACTAATTCCGGTCAGTATACTTATATTGGTAATCTGTGTTGTTATGGGGGTATCGGCATATAACAAAATCCATACCGGTATGGTTTCCGTGGGTGTTGAAGAAGCCCAGATGGCAGCGAAGGTTGCGACGAATATAGTTGACGCAGATATCATTAAAGGGCTTGTACCGGGATGTGAAAGCACGGAAGAATATCAGTCTCTTCTTGCAACGATGCGTAACGTACAACAGGAATTTGGAATTGCCTATTTTTATACTCTGTATACAGACGGCAGTAAAGTGTATTATGGAATAGATACCGATAATTCTGAGCTACAGGCAGAGGTTGGCAAGGTATATGAGAGTTCATATGAAGATTTGGCGGATACCTTTGCAGGCGGCGAATATGTAGAAGATTATATAGACAGCACTGAATATGGAGACCTTATTTCAGCATATATGCCGATTATGGACAGCAGCGGGGCAGTCGTTGGAATTGTAGGATGTGACTATGATGCATCGAGTATTATTGCGAAACTAAAAGAAGCGACGATACAGATCATACTATTAACAATAGTGTGCATAGTTGTCTCCTTTGTTCTTTTCAGTTTAGTGATAAATGGTATTATGAAAAGCCTGAGAGCCGTTGATGAAAAAATATATGATTTGGTACATAATGAGGGAGATTTAACTCAGACTCTTGATATTACAACCGGTGATGAACTGGAGCTTATTGCCGATAACGTAAATGCACTTTTGGAATATATTAAGGGAATCATGCTTGGTATTGCGAATAATTCTTCCGAACTTAATGGTTCTACCCAGACTATTGTACAGAAACTTTCAAAAGTAGAAATGAATATTACAGATATTTCGGCTACTATGGAAGAAATGAGTGCATCTATGGAAGAAACCAGTGCTGCGCTGAACGAAGTTGATGGTAACGTGGGAAGTATATATGAGACTATGGATAATATTTCGAACAGTGCAAATTCCGGCAAAGATTCTTCTGATGAAGTTATGAAGAAAGCTACTGAAATATATGAAGATGCAGTAGCGGCGCAGGAAGACGCCAAGGCACAGGTACAGAGGATGTCTGTTTCTGTCAATGAAAAAATAGAGAAATCCAAGGCTGTAGAAGAAATTAATCTTCTTACCGAAAATATTTTAAATATTACGGAAGAGACAAATTTACTTGCGCTCAATGCCAGCATTGAAGCTGCCCGTGCAGGTGAGGCCGGAAGAGGCTTTGCAGTTGTAGCGGATGAAATAGGAAAGCTTGCAACCAGTTCTGCGGAGGCCGCAGTCAAGATTCAACAGGTCAGCGAGACTGTTATTGAAGCAGTGGACGAGTTAGCTAAGAATGCGGAGCAGATGATTAAATTCATGGACGAAACCGCAATGAGCGGATATAGCAAACTTCTTGAAACAAGTGCGAGCTATCGTAACGATGTCGGTGACATCAATGAAATGATGCGGGCATTTGCAAGCGATAGCGAAGAGATTAAGAATAATGTAGACCAGATAAAAGAAGCTATATCTTCAATTAACATAGCAGTATCAGAGACTGCGAAGGGTGTTACAAATGTGACAGAAGTGTCAGTTGATTTAACCGCAAGCATGGGAGATATTGCCAAAGAGGCTGATAATAATATGAGCGTTGTGCAACAATTGAATACGGAAGTAAATAAATTTAAGTTACAATAAGAAATAAGAGGACGTTTATTATGGAAATTAATAACGGCGCTTTAGTGGAAGAACAAATGAAAAAAAGGGCGGCGGAGGGGTATTTTGTAAGAGATTTGGAAAAAGACCGCGTGTACTGTCCGGCAGGAGAGGTTCTTAGAAGGAAGTCGGTTAAAAAAAGCGGTGAAGTAAGATATGCTAACAAGTCGGCTTGCAAACTGTGCGAGTATAAGAGCATATGTACCAGATCGCCTTGGAAAGAAGTTGACTTTCCGGATGAAGTTATCGAAGCAAGAAATTTGAATTGGTTGAAAGCAAAAGAAGAGGGTGCTTTTTCTATTTAATTAGAAAAAGCACCCTTACTTTTATTCTTGTGTAAAACGTGACAAAAACTGGCGTGTACGTTCCTCGCGCGGATTTTCAAATACCTGCATAGGGTCGCCCTGTTCAAGAATGTGACCGCCGTCCATAAAAATTACGTGGTTGGCGACATCCCTTGCAAAGGCCATTTCATGAGTAACAATAATCATAGTAGTATTCTTATCGGCAAGCTCCTTGATTACTTTAAGAACCTCACCGGTAAGCTCCGGATCTAATGCTGAAGTTGGCTCATCGAAGCATAAGATGTCGGGTTTTAGGGCAAGTGCACGTGCAATCGCAACACGCTGGCACTGTCCGCCGGAAAGCTGGTGGGGATAGTGATTAGCTCTGTCGGCTAAGCCCATCTGTTTAAGAAGCGAAACCGCTTCTTCCTCTATTTCTGATTGTAATTCCTTCTTTTTAGCCTTGTAGTCCGGCATTTCTTTAGCGAGAAGCTCTCTTGCAAGCATTACATTCTGCATTGCGGTATACTGTGGAAACAGGTTAAAAGATTGGAAAACCAAACCAAAGTGCAGACGTTTCTTGCGGATTTCAGACTCGCGCTGTGTAGCTGGATTGTTGGAATCAAACAAAGTTTCTCCGTTTACACGGATAATGCCGTGATCGGGACGCTCTAGGAAATTCAGGCATCTAAGCAGCGTAGTCTTTCCGCTTCCGGAAGAACCGATGATAGAAACTACCTGACCCTTATCGAGGGAAAGGCTGATGTCTTCGAGGACTTTGGTGTTTTCGAAGGTTTTACGGATGTGTTCGACTTCTAGGATTGGCATGGTGTACGAATTCCTTTCGGGGTTTTTGAATGGGGACGAATTTGCATAATATAAATAAAAAAGGGGCTCGAACCGCGGGAGCGAAGGTCGCCCCTTTTTTATTTATATTATGCAAATTCTGGTCATTGTAAAAATCACCGTGAGTGATTGTTATGTCTTAAAGTGAGTCATTCTTGTTATCTGAAGTAGTCAAGTTTCTTTTCTAGGGCGCCTAGCAGAATAGTCAATATGCCGTTACATATCAGATAGTATACTGCTGTAAAGAACAGCGGCCAGATGGCGCCGGAGATTCCTTGGGAGCCTTTCATGAAGGCTTGGCCGGCCCAGATGATTTCCTGGAGGGCAATGATGCGGGCCAAGGATGTATCTTTTACGAGGGTTATGATTTCATTTGACATAGGCGGAACAATTCGTTTGATCATCTGAAGTAAGGTGACTTTAAAGAATATTTGGGATTTGGTCATGCCAAGAACTAAGCCGGCTTCGGTTTGACCGACAGGGATTCCCTGGATTCCGCCACGGTAAATTTCTGAAAAATAACATGCGTAATTTATTATAAAAGAAACGGCGGCGGCAAGAAACCGTCCTGTCTCGCCGCCTCCCCAGATTGGATTATGTAATACCAGACCCGGAAAATAATAGATGATTAAGAGCTGGATCATAAGCGGGGTTCCACGTACGATCCAGACAATAAATTTAGTAAAGTAACTGAGCGGCTTAAATTTAGACATTGAGCCAAAGGCGATAACCAAGCCCAAGGGAAAGGCGCCTATAAGTGTTACGAAAAAAAGCTTCAATGTTTGTAAAAAGCCAACATTCAATGCACGAATTACAATCGGCATTTGTTCCAGAATTAAATCCATCTATATATCCTGCTTTCTCTTCTAATGTGATAACTGACTTTATTCCCGCGGGCAACGAGCCAAGCAGACGCACTTGTGCGTATATTTGGCGACTGTCGCGAGGGTGAAATGCCCTACAGCTTACTGTGGGGCATTTCACTCAACGATAGCTGCCTGAACACCGTATTCTTCGGCACATGCCATCATGCTGCCGTCAGCAAGGCTTGCATCGAAGAAATCGTTTAATGCAGCGGCAAGGTCAGAACCTTTTCTAAAGCCAACGCCGTATTCTTCACTGTTTAAGCCAACCGTATAAGTTAAATCAGCATAGCCTGTGCCTTCGCCTACCATTGCAGCAGCCATAAGAGAGTCTATGATTGCAGCGTCGGAAGTTCCGGCAGCTACTTCCATAAGGGCGTCAGACTGAGCTTTTACAGGTGTGTAATTAAGGCTGTATTCTTCTGCCATTTCTTCACCTGCACTGCCTGCTTCTACTGCGAAAGTTAAGTCTGCTAAGCTATCGGTATCCTGATACTGGTCAGCTACATCTGCAGGAACGATAACAACCTGAGCGTTGTTACAATATGCATTGGAACATTCCATAGAACTTGTAACCTCAGATGTAAGTGTCATTCCGTTCCAGACACAGTCAATGGTTTTGCCGTCCAATTCCATAATCTTGTTATCCCAGTCGATTTCGATAAACTCAACATCGACGCCGAGACTTTCGCCGAAAGCCTTAGCCATTTCAGCGTCAAAACCAATCCAGTTTCCGTCAGCATCCTTATAGTCCATTGGCTCAAAATCAGTAATACCTACTACAAGAGTACCCTTACTCTGAACATAAGCTAAATCGCTGTCTTCAGTAGATGCTGCTGCATCAGTATTGGCGTCAGCGTTAGCATTGGCGTCTGTTGCTGCATCAGCATTTGTGTCAGCGGCAGGAGTGTCTGTGGTAGTTGTGTCAGCAGCAGAGCCTGCGTTGTCGGCGCTTGCCGGAGTGCTGGAATTGTTATTGCCTCCACAAGCCATCAGAGACATTGATAAGGTCAATGCCAGTGTCGTTGCGATAAATTTTTTCATAATAAATTCCTCCTCAAATATGTAAGTATATGCCCAATTACATAACGAATGTTATAATAATATATGTTCTGTAATGTGACACGTTATCATATTAGCAGTTTAGCAGACTAAAGTCAATAGAAGGCACATACTTATTCTGATTCGGATTTCAATTAATTTATTCCGATTCCCGCAGTCTCTCCACTATACTTTTCTTTCTTAGCTGCTTAAAGGATAATAGCGGTGCAAGTACGGCAACAAGCAGAAGAATAGGTATCGTTATAATAAACGGCAGGAGCTGAAAACGGTACTCAAAGAACAGAAATACATTATTGAGAGCTTCCAGAACTTTCCATGAGAGAAGGCTTCCCAACACGAAACTAACGCCTGCTGAAATCGCTATATAGGCAATTCCTTCACATATAAGAGTCTTTTTGAGCTGCGCATTGGTCATGCCGATACTCTGGAGCATGGCAAATTCGCGTTTTCTGGCAATTATTTCCGTGATCATTGCATTTATGAAGTTCAGGATTCCGATTAAGGCTATGGTTGCGGCAAGCGCAATGCCTATGGATGTAATGGCAAATAACATACTGTTGAATTCGTTTGCGATGGAATCCTTGGACATATAGCCCATAAATCTATTGACATTTTCACTATAATATTTTACAGCGTTTTCAAAATCGTCCTGGTATTCATCCGCTAT